>LMJI01000002.1 GCA_001429255.1 Cellulomonas sp. Root930 | reverse complement strand
CACCCCACCCCGAACGGGACAAGACATCCTCCGATAGCGAGCCATATGGCATCGACTATTTGGCACACTGTTGAGTTCTCAAGGAACAGACGCGCATCTCCTCGAGATCTTTCGATCTCATCCGAGAGGCTTTGTCGTTCTGAATCCTACCTGGCTTTCGGACCGCTTCCCGCCACCGTTTCCGGCAGCATCTGCGGGCCTGGAGCCCGTCCCCGCCGGTTTCAGGGCGCACGAAGCGCCTGTCAACACGAGCGGGGGTGGCCACCCTAGGGACCAGCCACCGTGGTTCGATCCGCGGTGTCCGTTCCTCCCTCTCGGGCGACATCGAGAACATTACGCGCGTGTTGCGGCGGGTGTCCAATCCCGCTGCGGTGACCCCGGTCACCAGGGCCGGCTGACGGTGCATAAGTCCAGGTCAGAGCCCCGACGAGTCCCCGAAACCCGAGGGCTCGTCGGAACGTCAGGCGTCAGCGTCGACGACCGCCAAGGTCCGCTTCCCCCGGCGGAGGACCGCCCAGCGCCCGTGCAGCAGGTCGTCCGCGGTGAGTACGGCGTCCTCGGAGGCCACCCGGGCGTTGTTCACGGACGCCCCTCCCTCGGCGATCGCGCGCCGGGCGGCTCCCTTGCTGGCGACGACCCCCGTCGCGGCGAGCAGGTCCGCGATGGAGTCCCCCGCCGCACCGCTCGCGGACGGCAGCTCGGCGACCGCCGCGGCCAGCGTCGAGGCGTCGAGGTCGGCGAGCGACCCGCGCCCGAACAGAGCCTGGCTCGCGGCGACCACCTGGTCGGCCGCCGGCGTCCCGTGCACGAGCGCGGTCACCTCGTACGCCAGGGCGCGCTGCGCCTCGCGTGCCGCCGGGCGCTGCGCGACCGCGTCGTCGAGCTCCTCGATCTCGGCGCGCGACCGGAAGCTAAACACCTTGAGGTAGCGCACCACGTCGGCGTCGTCGGTGTTGAGCCAGAACTGGAAGAACGCGTAGGGGGTGGTCAGCTCCGGGTCGAGCCAGACGGTGCCGGACTCGGTCTTGCCGAACTTGGTGCCGTCCGCCTTGGTGATCAGCGGCGTGGTGAGCGCGTGCACGGCGACGCCCTCGGCCTTGCGGATCAGCTCGACTCCCGAGAGGAGGTTGCCCCACTGGTCGCTGCCACCGGTCTGCAGATTGATCCCGTGCCGGCGGTGCAGCTCGAGGTAGTCCATCCCCTGCAGGATCTGGTAGCTGAACTCGGTGAAGCTGATCCCCGCGTCGCTGTGCAGGCGTCGCGCCACCGTGTCCTTGGCCAGCATGGTGCCGAGGCGGTAGTGCTTGCCGATGTCACGCAGGAAGTCGATCGCCGACAGGGGCGCGGTCCAGTCCAGGTTGTTCACCATGGTGGCCGCGTTCGGGCCGTCGAAGCGGAGCAGGGGCTCGATCTGCTTGCGGATGCGCTCCACCCAGCCCGAGACGACGTCGCGGTCGTTGAGCGTGCGCTCCCCCGCCATCTTCGGGTCGCCGATCAGGCCCGTGGCGCCGCCCACGAGGCCGTACGGGCGGTGGCCCGCGTCCTGCAGCCGGCGGACGGTGAGGATCTGCACGAGGTTGCCGATGTGCAGGCTGGCCGCCGTGGGGTCGAACCCGCAGTACAGCGAGACGGGCCCGGCGGACAGCGCGTCGCGGAGGGCGTCGAGGTCGGTGGTCTGGGCGATCAGCCCGCGCCACTCGAGCTCGTCGAGGATGTGGTTCACAAGGTCTCCAGGGGAAAGGCCGGTTCAGGCAGAGCGGTCGGGGCGGGCGTGTGCGGGTGGCCGGCGTCGTCGTCCCTCACGGGACGTCTACCGACGCCGGCGCGCGATACGCCGGGCGATACGCGGAGACCGTGCGCTCGTCCGTGAGCCAGTAGCGCCAAGGGAACCTCGAGCCCTCGCCGCCCGACCCGGAGACACCGACGCGGGGGCCGGACTTGTGCGTGGGCTGCACGACGACCTGGTGGCGGTGCAGCACCACGTCGCCGCCCGCCTCCGTCACGTCCGCGCCGTTGGCACGCAGGTCGAGGCCGAGCGCGACGGCCAGGCGGGCGGGGCCACGGGCCAGCTGGCGCTCCGAGTCGACGACGCCGACGGACTCGCGACGTCGCCACGCCAGGTCGGTGCCCTCGACGATCTCGCCCGCGCGCAGCAGCACGGCCGCCGGACGTCCGGTGGGCTCCGCGACGATGTTGAGGCAGTGGTGCAGCCCCAGGTGCCGGTAGACGTACAGGCGGCCCGGCTCGGCGAACATCACCGCGTTGCGAGACGTGCGGCCGCGGAAAGCATGGGAGCCCGGGTCGTCGGCACCGCCGTAGGCCTCGACCTCGGTGATCCGGAGCGTGACGTCGCCCTCGGGTGAGCGCGAGGTGAGGTACGAACCCAGGAGGTCGCGCGCCACCGCGTGCACCTCGCGGCTGAACCAGACGCGCGCCGGGACGGCCACGAGCGCGCGCGGGTCAGCGGCGTCCGGGGTCTCGAGCGGTTCCGACGGGCTCACGCGGCCCATCTTGCCGCACGACGCCGGTGTTCCGCGGCGTGGTCCAGGCCGCTCAGGGGACCCGCGCACCGAACGCGTCGAGCCGGACGTCCGCGCGCTCCCGCGTGCGTTCGCGGGCGAAGTGCGCGGCCTCGTCGGCCATCCACGTCACCCAGTGCTCCCGCGCGTCGGCGCCGTCGCGCGCCAGACCGCGCTCGAGACGCAGGTCCGCAGGCGCCTCGACCCAGATCCGGAGCACCGCGAGCGGGTCGACGGCGCACCGGGCCGAGCCGCAGCCCTCGAGGACCAGCAGGCCGGGAACGGGGACGTCCACCCAGTCGGCGAACCCCCCGGTCGGCCAGTCGAACCGCTGGTAGCGGCCCGGCACCCCCCGGCGCAGCGGCTCCAGCACCTGCGCCGACAGGCGCGGCCAGAGCGATCCCTCGAGGCCCGTCCATCCCTCGTAGAGGTCGTCGAGGTGCAGCACCGTCGCGCCGCGGGCGGCCAGCGCAGCCGCCAGGGTGGTCTTCCCGGAGCCTGCCGGACCGTCGATCGCGACGAGCCGCACGCGACCGAGCCGTGGGCGCGACGCGAGCGCCCGCTCCGCGAGCTCGTCGGCGATCACGACGTCCAGGTGCGCAGCTCCGCCGCGCGGGCGCGGGCCCGGTCGAGCTGCTCGGCGACGCGGACCGGTGCGGTGCCGCCGTGCGCGGACCGCGAGGCCAGCGACCCCTCGACGGTGAGCACCGTGCGGACCTCCGGGGTCAGGTGCGGCGAGATCGCGGCGAGCTCGTCGTCGGTCAGGTCCCACAGCTCGATCGCCGGGTCGTGCTCCTCGCACGCGCGGACGCAGGCACCCGCCACCTCGTGCGCGACGCGGAACGGCACACCGGTGCGGACGAGCCACTCCGCGATGTCCGTGGCCAGCGAGAACCCCTGCGGTGCCAGCGAGGCCAGCCGCTCGGTGTCGAACTCGAGCGTCGCGACCATGCCGGCGAACGCGGGCAGCAGCACGGTGAGCTGGTCGACCTGGTCGAACACCGGCTCCTTGTCCTCCTGCAGGTCGCGGTTGTACGCGAGCGGGAGGCCCTTGAGCGTGGTCAGCAGGCCCGTCAGGTCGCCGATGAGGCGTCCAGCCTTGCCGCGCGCCAGCTCCGCGACGTCCGGGTTCTTCTTCTGCGGCATGATGCTCGACCCCGTGGAGTAGGCGTCATGCAGCTTGACGAAGCCGAACTCCTTGGTCGCCCAGATGACGACCTCCTCGGCCAGCCGGGAGACGTCCACGGCGAGCATCGCCGCCACGAAGGCGAACTCGGCGACCGCGTCGCGTGACGCGGTGCCGTCGATCGAGTTCTCGACCGGACCGGAGAAGCCGAGCTCGGCAGCGACCGCGGCCGGGTCGAGGCCGAGCGACGAGCCGGCGAGCGCCCCCGACCCGTACGGCGACAGGGCTGCGCGGGCGTCCCAGTCGATCCAGCGGTCGACGTCGCGCAGGAGCGGCCAGGCGTGCGCCAGCAGGTGATGCGCGAGCAGGACCGGCTGTGCGTGCTGCAGGTGCGTGCGCCCGGGCATCGGGGCCGCGCCGGCGGCGGTCGCCTGCGCGACCAGGGCGTCGACGACGTCCAGGACGAGCCCGGCGAGCGTGCGCGCCTCGCGGCGCAGGTACATCCGCACGAGCGTGGCGATCTGGTCGTTGCGCGAGCGCCCCGCGCGCAGCTTGCCCCCGACGTCGGCGCCCGCCCGCTCGATCAGCCCGCGCTCGAGCGCGGTGTGCACGTCCTCGTCGTCCGGTGCCGGACCGAACGCCCCGCTGGCCACGTCGGCCCGCAGCCGCTCGAGGGCGTCGACCATCGTGGCGACCTCGTCGTCGGTGAGCAGACCCGCGGCGTGCAGGACGTGCGCGTGAGCGACGGAACCGGAGATGTCCACGTCCGCCAGGCGCCAGTCGAACTGCGTCGAGCGGGACAGCTCCGCCAGGGCGGCTGCCGGTCCGGAGGCGAAGCGGCCGCCCCAGAGTGCCAGGGGGGTCTCCGGCAGCTGGTCAGCCACTGATCCCGCCCTGCGAACCCAGGTCCACACCGTTACCGAAACGGACGTCGCGCGCCGCGGCCAGCTTGGAGGACAGGCCGTAGATCTCGATGAACCCCTTGGCGGCCGACTGGTCGAACGAGTCGCCCGTGTCGTACGTCGCCAGGTTGAAGTCGTACAGGCTGGCGTCCGAGCGGCGGCCCGTGACCGTCGCGCGCCCGCCGTGCAGGACGAGCCGCACGTCGCCCGAGACGTAGCGCTGGGTGTCGTCGACGAAGACGTCGAGCGACTTCTTCAGGGGCGAGAACCACTGACCGTCGTAGACCAGCTCGGTCCAGCGCTGCTCGACGCCCCGCTTGAACCGGGCCTGCTCGCGCTCGACGGTGACGTTCTCGAGCTCCTGGTGCGCGGCGATGAGCGCGATCGCGCCCGGCGCCTCGTAGACCTCGCGGGACTTGATGCCCACGAGCCGGTCCTCGACGATGTCGATCCGGCCGATGCCCTGGGCGCCCGCGCGGCGGTTCATCTCCTGGATCGCCTGCAGCGGCGTGACCGGCACGCCGTCGAGCGCGACGGGCACGCCCGCCTCGAACGTCACGATGACCTCGTCGGCGACCGGCGGGAACGTCGGGTCGTCCGTGTAGGTGTAGACGTCCTTGGTGGGACCGTTCCAGATGTCCTCGAGGAACCCGGTCTCGACCGCGCGACCCCAGACGTTCTGGTCGATGGAGAACGGGTTGTGCTTGGTGGTCTCGATCGGCAGCGCGTTGCGGGTGGCGAACTCGATGGCCTTGTCGCGGGTCAGCGCGAGGTCCCGGACCGGTGCCAGGCACGTGAGGTCGGGTGCGAGCGACGTGATGCCCACCTCGAAGCGGACCTGGTCGTTGCCCTTGCCGGTGCAGCCGTGGGCGACGGTCGTCGCGCCGAACTGCCGGGCGGCCCGCACGAGGTGCTTGACGATGACCGGGCGCGACAGCGCCGAGACCAGCGGGTAGCGGTCCAGGTAGAGCGCGTTCGCCTTGAGCGCCGGCATGCAGTACTCGTTCGCGAACTCGTCGCGGGCGTCGGCCACGTAGGCCTCCACCGCGCCGCAGTCGAGGGCGCGCTGGCGGATCACGTTGAGGTCCTCGCCGCCCTGGCCGACGTCGACCGCCACCGCGATCACGTCGGCACCGGTGGCCTCGGCGATCCAGCCGATGCCCACGGAGGTGTCCAGGCCGCCGGAGTAGGCGAGGACGACGCGCTCAGTCATGGTTCTTCTCTCTTCGCAGGTTCTGAGGGTGTTCTGGGGTCAGTCTGACGGACGGGTGCGCGAGGGCGTGTCGGTGGCCAGCGCGAGGAAGCGGGCGGCCAGCGCGGAGCCGGTCTCCCCCTCGCGGGCGATCACCAGGACGGTGTCGTCGCCCGCGATCGTGCCGAGCGCCGCCGGCAGGATCGAGTGGTCGATGGCCGACGCGAGGAACTGGGCCGCGCCGGGCGGGGTGCGCAGGACGACGAGGTTCCCGGACGCCTCCGCGGTGACGAGCAGCTCCGCGCAGAGCCGTGCCAGCCGTGCGGCGAGCATCTCCTCGTCGGGGCCGGCCGCCGGCGCGCGCAGACCGCCCTCGGCGGGCACCGCGTAGGCGAGCGCACCGGACGGCGTGCGGATCTTCACCGCGCGCAGCTCGACGAGGTCGCGCGAGAGCGTCGCCTGCGTGACGGTGACGCCCTCGGCGGTGAGCAGCTCGGCCAGCTGCTGCTGCGAGTGCACCGTGCCGCGGGTGAGCAGCGAGGTGACCAGCGCGTGCCGCGCGGCCTTGGTGTGCGGGACGGTGACGCTCATGTGCCCTCCACCAGCCAGGACAGGAGGGCCTTCTGCGCGTGCAGGCGGTTCTCGGCCTCGTCCCAGACCACCGACTGCGGGCCGTCGAGCACCTCGGCGGTGATCTCCTTGCCGCGGTAGGCGGGCAGGCAGTGCAGGACGAGGGCGTCAGGGGCGGCGAGCGCCATCGCCGCGGAGTCCACCCGGAAGGGGACGAACGGCGTCTCACGGTCGGCGGCCTCGGACTCCTGGCCCATCGACACCCACGTGTCGGTGGCGACGACGTCCGCGCCGGTCACCGCCTCGGCGAGCGAGTGCACCACGGTCACCGACCCGCCCGTGTCGGCGGCGATGGCCGTGGCGTCCGCGAGGATCGACGCGTCCGGGAAGTAACCCTGCGGGGTCCCGATCCGCACGTGCAGCCCCGCCGTGGCGCCGCCGAGCAGGTACGAGTGCGACATGTTGTTCGCGCCGTCACCGACGTAGGCGAGCGTCCGCCCGGCCAGTCCCCCGACGCCGCCGCGGTGCTGCGCGATCGTCGCCAGGTCCGCCAGGATCTGGCACGGGTGGAAGCTGTCGGTCAGCGCGTTCACCACGGGGACGCCCGAGAACTCCGCCATCTGCTCGAGCCGGTCCTGGGAGAACGTGCGCCACACGATCGCCGCGACCTGGCGGCCGAGAACCCGCGCGGTGTCCGTGATCGACTCGCGCTCACCGATCCGGGCCAGCTTGCCGTCGACGCTCAGCGGGAAGCCGCCGAGCTCCGCGATCCCGGCCGCGAACGACACCTGGGTGCGCAGTGTCGGCTTGTCGAAGATGACGGCGACCGCGCGCGGGCCCGTGAGCGGCGTGCGGATGAACCGGTCGTCCCGGAAGGCGAGCGCAAGCTCGAGGACGTCCCGCTGCTCGCGGGGGCTGAGGTCGTCGTCGCGGAGGAAGTGCCGGGTCATGACAGGTCCTCCGGCAGCGTGGCCAGGAAGTCGACGAACGTGCCGGCCTGTTCCGCGGTGAGCAGGAACGGGGGCGCGAGCCGGATCGTCGTCGGCGTGCACGGGTTGACGATGAACCCGGCGTCCAGCGCACGGGCGGCGACGGCGGCCGCGACGGGCGCGGTGAGCTCGATGCCGATGAGGAACCCCTCCCCGCGCACCTCGCCGACCAGGCTCGCCGTGGAGAGCTGCTGCCGGAACGTGGCGCCGAGCTCGGCGACGTGCGCGAGCAGGCCGTCGCGCTCGATGACCGCGATCGTCGCCAGCCCCGCGGCCGAGGCCACCGGGTTGCCGCCGAACGTCGTGCCGTGCTGCCCGCGGCCGAGCAGCGTCGCGGTCCGTTCCCCGTACGCGATGAGCGCGCCGACCGGGAAGCCGCCGCCCAGTCCCTTGGCCACCGTGACGGCGTCGGGCACGATGCCGCCGCCGATGTGCGGGAGCTGGTGGGCGAACCAGGTGCCGGTCCGGCCCATGCCGGTCTGCACCTCGTCGAGGATCAGCAGTGCGCCGTGCTCCGCGGTGAGCCTGCGCGCGTGCGCCAGGTAGCCCGGCGGTAGCGGCCGGACGCCCGCCTCGCCCTGGAGCGGCTCCAGGAAGAGCGCGGCCACCTTGTCGCCGTCGACCGCGAACGCGGCGTCCAGCGCGTCGGTGTCCGCGAACGGCACGAACTCGACACCGCCGGGCAGGGGCTCGAACGGCTCGCGATAGGCGGCCTTGTGCGTGAGCGCCAGCGCGCCCATCGACCGGCCGTGGAACGACCCCTCGAGCGCGAGGACCCGCGGCCGGTCCGTCCCGCCGTTACGGCGCGCGAGCTTGAAGGCGGCCTCGTTGGCCTCGGTGCCGGAGTTGGTGAGGAACACCCGCGAGCCCACGGGGGCGCCCGCCAGGCCGAGCAGCCGCTCGGCGAACGCGATCTGCGTGGGGCTGCCGAAGAAGTTGGAGACGTGCCCGAGGGTGCCCAGCTGCGCACTGATCGCCGCCGTCAGCGTCGGGTGCGCGTGGCCGAGCGAGTTCACGGCGATCCCGCCGAGCAGGTCCAGGTAGCGGTTGCCGTCGGCGTCCCACACGTACGCGCCCTCGCCGCGCACCAGCACGCGCTGGGGCGCACCGAACGTGTCCATCAGGGCGTGCGTGTAGCGGTCGGTCCACTGGGCGACCGAGCCGTCGGTGGCGGCCACGGGGAGTGACGCGTCCGGGCTGTCGGACGACCGGTGCCGGGCCCGGGCGCTCGTGTTCTCGACGGTCATGCGGTCACCTCGGGGTCGTGGGGCACCACGGGGATGGGCGCGGTGAAGGGGGCGTCGGCGGGCTCCTCGTCGGGCAGGACCATGGTGCCGATGCCGTCGGAGGTGAAGACCTCCACCAGGATCGAGTGGGCCGAACGGCCGTCGATGACGTGGGCGCGGCCGACGCCGCCCTCGACGGCTCGCCAGCAGGCCTCCATCTTCGGACGCATCCCGGCGTCGAGCCCGGGCAGCAGCTCCGCGAGCGAGCTGGCGCTGATCCGCCGCACGAGCGAGGTCTTGTCCGGCCAGCTGGTGTAGAGGCCCTCGACGTCGGTGAGCACGATGAGCTTGCGCGCGCCGAGAGCCACCGCGAGCGCCGCGGCCGCGGTGTCGGCGTTGACGTTGAGCACCTGGGTGGGGTCGTCGAGGTCCGGGGCCACGGTCGACACGACCGGGATCCGGCCGGCGTCCAGGAGGTCCAGGACCGCGCTGGGGTTGACCTTGACCACGTCGCCCACCTGGCCGATGTCCACGCTCACGCCGTCGACGATCGCGGTCCGGCGGCGCGCCTGGAACAGCCCGCCGTCCTCGCCCGACAGCCCCACGGCGTGCGGGCCGTGCGCGTTGAGGAGGCCCACGAGCTCGCGCGACACCTGGCCCGTGAGCACCATGCGGACGACGTCCATCGCCTCGGGGGTGGTCACACGAAGACCGCCGCGGAACTCCGACTCGATGCCCAGCCGGTCGAGCATCGCGTTGATCTGCGGTCCCCCGCCGTGCACGACCACCGGCTTGAGGCCGACCTGGCGCAGGAACACCATGTCCTCGGCGAACGCGCGCTTGAGGTCCTCGTCGATCATCGCGTTGCCGCCGTACTTCACGACGACGAGCGCGCCCGCGAACTTCTGCAGCCAGGGCAGCGCCTCGATGAGGACCTCCGCCTTCTGGTCGGCGCGCAGGTCCGTGCGGGTGTTGAACGTGAAGTCGCTCATGTGGAGTACGCGCTGTTCTCGTGGACGTAGTCGTGCGTGAGGTCGTTGGTCCACACGGTGACCACCTCGCCGCCCGCGTGCAGGTCGATCAGCACGTGCACCTCCCGCTGCGCGGCCAGGTCCACCTCGGAGCGTGGCCGGAAGGCGCCGCCGGCCTTGCACACCTGGACGCCGTTGATCGTGACGTCCAGCTGCGCGGGGTCGAACGCGGCCACGCTCTCGGGCACCGTGCCGACCTGCGCCAGCACGCGGCCCCAGTTGGGGTCGTTGCCGAACATGGCGGCCTTGAACAGGTTGGACCGGGTCACGGCCCGGGCGACCGCGAGCGCCGCGTCCTGCGTCTCGGCGCCCATCACGGTCACCGCGATGTCGTGCGTGGCACCCTCGGCGTCGGCGACCAGCGCGCGGGCGAGCTCGCCGCAGACCTGGGTCAGCGCGGCCGTGAAGCCGGCCGGGTCCGGGACCGCGCGGCTGGCGCCGGAGACGAGCAGGGTGACCGTGTCCGAGGTGGACATGCAGCCGTCGGAGTCGACGCGCTCGAACGTCTCGGACGTGGCGGTGCGCAGGGCGGCCGCGGCGGTCTCGGCGTCGACGACGGCGTCGGTCGTGATCACGCAGAGCATGGTGGCCAGCCCGGGTGCCAGCATGCCCGCGCCCTTGGCCATGCCCCCGACGGTCCACGCTCCCCGGTCACCGTCGACGTGCAGGTGGGCGGTCTTGGGGACGGAGTCGGTCGTCATGATCGCGACGGCGGCGTCCGGGCCCCCGTCGGAGGACAGCGCCTCCACCGCGACGTCCACACCCGCGAGGAGGGTGTCGATGGGGAGCCGCTCGCCGATCAGGCCGGTCGAGCAGACGACGACGTCGCCCGGGGAGATCTCCAGGGCGGCGCCGACCTTCTCGGCGGTCGCGTGGGTGTCCTGGAAGCCCTCGGGTCCCGTGCAGACGTTGGCGCCGCCGGAGTTGAGCACGACCGCGCTCACGACACCGTCGGAGACCGCCTGGCGCGACCACACCACGGGCGCCCCGACCACCCGGTTGGTGGTGAACACGGCGGCGGCGGCCTGCGACGGGCCGTCGTTCACGACGAGTGCGAGGTCGGGCGTGCCGGAGGCCTTGAGGCCAGCCGTGACACCGGAGGCGCGGAAGCCGGCCGCCGCGGTGACGCCGGGCGAGGGCAGGGCGAGCGTCTCGATGCTCACGGGGCAACTCCGTCCAGGGGAAGGCCGAGCGTCTCGGGGAGTCCGAGCGCCAGGTTGAGCGACTGCAGGGCGCCGCCGGCGGTGCCCTTGACCAGGTTGTCGATGGCGGTCACGGTGACCACGCGGCCCGCGCGCTCGTCGACCGCGACCTGCACGAGCGCGGTGTTGGCACCCAGCGTCGCAGCCGTCGTCGGCCACTGCCCCTCGGGGAGCAGGTGCACGAACGGCTCGTCGGCGTAGGTCTCCTCCCACGCCGCCCGCACGGTGGCGGGGTCGACGCCCTCGACCAGCCGGGCCGTCGCGGTCGCCAGGATGCCGCGGGCCATCGGCACGAGCGTCGGCGTGAACGAGATCGTCACGTCCGCCGCTCCCGCGGAGCGCAGGTTCTGGGCGATCTCCGGGATGTGCCGGTGGGTGCCGCCCACGGCGTACGGCTGGGCGGCGCCGAGCGCCTCACTGGCGAGGAGGTGGGTCTTGAGGGACTTGCCCGCGCCCGAGTAGCCGTTGGCGAGCACCGCGACGAGGTCGGTCGGCTCGATCAGGCCCGCGGCCACACCGGGCTGGAGGCCGAGCGAGACGGCGGTGACGTTGCAGCCGGGGACGGCGATCCGGCGGGCGGCAGCGAGCACGGACCGCTGCCCGGCGGCGGTCCGCTCCCCCGGGTGCAGCAGCTCGGGCAGCCCGTACGGCCACGTCCCTGCGTGGGCGCTGCCGTAAAACTGCTCCCAGTCGGCGGCGTCGACGAGGCGGTGGTCGGCGCCGAGGTCCACGACGAGCGCGCCGTCCCCGCGCGCCTCGAGCTCCGCGGCGATCGCGCCGCTCGCCCCGTGCGGCAGCGCGAGGACGACGACGTCGTGTCCCGCGAGCGTGTCGACCCCGGTGGGCTCGAGCACCCGGTCCGCCAGCGAGCGCAGGTGCGGCTGGTGGGCGCCGAGGGGCGTGCCGGCGTTGGAGTGCGCGGTGAGCGTGCCGATCCGCGCCTCGGGGTGCGCCAGGAGCACGCGGAGCATCTCGCCGCCGGCGTACCCGCTGGCACCTGCGACCGCGACCGTGAACGTCATATGTATGAACATACACAAGGATGTACGAAGATACGAACGCCCCTCCCGGGAAGATCGTCGCGCGTCCCCGCGTTGCCGCAACCGTGCGCGCCATCCACGCGACCGCTGCGGGCGGTCCCGACGTCCTCGCCCTCGTCGACCTCCCCGACCCGGAACCGGCCGCCGACGAGGTCCTCGTCCGGGTCGCGGCCGCGGGCGTCAACTTCATCGACACGTACCGCCGCGCGGGCGTGTACCGGATGACGTACCCGCACGTCGTGGGCTCGGAGGGTGCGGGCGAGGTGGTCGCGACCGGCGACGACGTCAGCGAGATCGCGGTCGGCGACCGGGTCGCCTGGTCGTCGGCACCCGGCTCGTACGCCGAGCTGGTGACCGTGCGGGCGTCCAAGGCGCTGCTCGTCCCGGAGGGGGTGCCCGACCAGGTCGCCGCCGCCCTCCCCCTGCAGGGCCTCACGGCTCACTACCTGGTGACCTCGACGTTCCCCGTGCAGACCGGCCACGACGTGCTGGTGCACGCCGCCGCCGGTGGGGTGGGACTGCTGCTCACGCAGCTGGCGTCGCAGCACGGCGCCCGGGTGATCGCGACCGTCGGCAGTGCGGACAAGGAGCGCCTGGCGCGCGAGGCCGGCGCCGCGGCCGTCATCCGCTACCGCGAGCTCGACGACCTGACCCGCGACCTGCCCGCGGAGGTGCGGGCGCTCACGGGGGGCGCCGGCGTGCACGCGGTGTTCGACTCCGTCGGCAAGGACACCTTCGACGCGTCCCTGGCCTCCCTGCGCCGCCGCGGGACCCTCGTCCTGTTCGGCGCCTCGTCGGGTCCCGTCCCGCCCGTCGACCCGCAGCGCCTCAACGCGGCCGGCTCGGTGTTCCTCACACGCCCCACGCTCGACGACCACGTCGCGACGCGTGACGAGCTCACCTGGCGCGCCGACGAGCTGTTCGACGCGGTCCGTGCCGGCGCGCTCGACGTGCGGATCGGTGCGACGTTCCCCCTGGCCGACGCGGCCGACGCCCACCGCGCGCTCGAGTCGCGCTCCACCACCGGAAAGGTCCTGCTGCTTCCGTGAGCATCCCCACCCTGAATGCGGTTCGCACTCTCCACGTCGAGGTCTGGTCCGACATCGCGTGCCCGTGGTGCTACATCGGCAAGCGCCGGTTCGCGACCGCCCTCGCCGACTTCCCGCACCGCGACCACGTCGACGTCAGGTGGCGGTCGTACGAGCTGTCCCCGACCACCCCGGTGGGCCCGGGGAGGCCGGAGATCGACATGCTGGCCAGGCTCAAGGGCATCCCGCACGACCAGGTGAAGCGGATGTTCGCGCAGGTCACCGCGGTGGCGGCCGGCGAGGGACTCGCGTACGACTTCGACCGGTCGTTGGCCGCGAACACCTTCGACGCGCACCGCCTGGTGCACCTTGCGCGGACGACCGGGGGTGCCGAGCTCGCCGAGCGGACGCTCGAGGCCCTGTTCTCGGCGCACTTCGAGAACGGCGCCGACCTGGGCGACGACGAGACGCTCGTCCGCATCGTCAGCGGCACCGGCATCGACGAGGAGGTCGTCAGGGCGGCGCTCGCCGGTGACGAGGGTGCCGACGCGGTGCGTGCCGACGAGGACGAGGCGCGCGCGCTCGGCGTGACCGGTGTGCCGTTCTTCGTCGTCGACCGCCGCATCGCCGTCTCCGGCGCGCAGCCCGCAGACGTGTTCACGCAGCTGCTCGAGGCCGGGTGGCGCGAGGCCAACCCGCTGCAGACCCTGGCCACCGCGGACCCCGACGCCGCAACGTGCGTCGACGACTCGTGCGCGATCTGACCCTCCGGGCGATCACCCCGGCCGACGTGCCCGGGCTGGCGCGGCTCAACGACGACGCGGTGCCGGCGGTCAACGCGCTCGGCGTCGACGGGCTGACCGGGCACCTGCCCGACTGCGACCTGGCGGTCGTCGCGCAGGACGAGGACGGGGACGTGCTCGGCTTCGTGCTCGCGGTGGCCCCCGGCTCCGCCTACGCCAGCGAGAACTACCGATGGTTCTCCACCCACGTCCCCGGCTCGCTCTACGTCGACCGGATCGTCGTGCTCCCTGCGGCGCACGGCCGCGGCGTCGGGCGCGCCCTGTACGCCGCCGTCGACGCGCGCGCCCGCGAGCTCGGGCTCGGCGTGGTGACCTGCGAGGTCAACATCGCACCGCCGAACCCGGAGTCGCTGGCGTTCCACGCTCGCCTCGGGTTCCGCCGGGTCGGTGAGCAGGCGACGAAGCGAGGCGCGGTGGTCGTCGCGCTCCTGTCCCGCGACGTGGGCTGACCGTCGACGCACTCCGTCGCCGGGGCGATCGCGCACGCGTACCACGACTACCTCTGAGCACGGCCGAGGCCCGCGTCCGTGACGGACGCGGGCCTCGGTCGTGCGCGGTCAGCGGGTGATGACCGGTGCGCTCGTGCTCGGGCTCACGTTCGCGGTGTCGCTCGGGACGAACGTCGCCGTGTACGTGTGCCGACCGGACGGGACGGTCCCGATCGCGATGCCCAGGACCACGGTGAGCCGCTTGACCACCGTGGTGCCCTCGCGGATCTCGATCGTGCCCGACGGCACCTTCCCGTTGTCGGTGGCGACCGTGGCGATCGCGACCGACGGGATGAACAGGAAGCCCCGCGTGACCGTCAGGCCCGTCGTGGTGGTCACCTTGTTGACCACCACTGTGACGGGTGCCGACTCCGAGCCGGTCACCGTGGCGTCGCCGGCGAACCGCGCGACGACGGCGTAGCTGCCGGCGGGCGTGGTCGACGGCAACCGCAGGGTGGCGACGCCGCTGCTGGTCAGCGGCGCCGTGCCGAGCACGGTGGTGCCGGAGACGAACTCGACCGACCCGGTCACCGGCACGTCCGCCGTGACCGTCGCGGTGAGCGTCACCCGCGACGACGAGCCGAACACCTGGCTCGACGGCGCCGCCGTGAGCGTCGTGGCCGACGACGGGATACCCGCCTCGACGGTGAGCGGGAGCGTCACGGTGGTGAGGCTCGGGCTCGCGACGAGGGTGAGCGTGTGGGCGCCGGCCGCGGTGCCCGCCGGGATGGTCACGGACACGGTGGCGTTGCCGCCGCTGACCGGGGCTGTCCCGATGGACGTGCCGTCGAGCCGGACGTCCAGGCTGGTGTTCAGCGGCGAGCCGAGGCTCGTCAGGTCCAGCTTGGTCACCGGGAAGGTGAACGTGTCACCGGCCGTGACCGTGGACGGCACCGTCGGGACCCCGACCGCCTGGCGAGCGAAGTCGGGCGCGAGCCCCGGGTGCTCCTGCAGGTAGCTGATCCAGCCGTCCCGGTCGATGAGGCCCGAGTCGCGCGCGTCTGTGCCCTCGGTGAACACCCGGAAGTTGTCGCCACCGGTGGTGAGGAACGAGAACGTGCCGATCCGGTAGCTCGCCGCCGGGTCGATGGGCTGGCCGTCCACCGTGATGGACGTGATGCGCGACCCCGCCGCCGCCGTGGCGTCGAACGTGTAGGTCACGTTGTCCGACAGGCCCAGCTGCAGGTAGGACCGGCTCGGGACCGTTCCGTCGGGAAGGGTCTGCCACTGCTGCTCGAGCATCGTCGTGAACTGCGCGCCCGTGAGCGACGTGGTCCAGAGGTTGTTCACGAACGGCAGCACACCGTTGGCCTCGGCCGTCGTGATGACGCCGTCCGGGGCGTAGAACAGCTCGGCCCGCAGGCCGCCGGGGTTCACGACGCCGATCTCGGCGCCACCCAGGTTCTCCGGAGCGAGCGTGTCCCGCAGCGCGTTGGCCACGAGGTCTCCCAGCGTGGACTCGCTCGCCCGGTCGTCACGCGCCGTGGAGGCGGCCGTGTAGCCGGTCGGGCCGTACGTGCCGCCGGTGAACGCGGTCGTGATGTCGGCCGTGACCGAGCCGACCGGGACCGAGCCGACGACGTTCGCGTAGGCCAGCGCCGCCTGGACGATGGTGTTGACCTGCGCGACGCGCGGGTACGTCGCGACGAGCTGCGCCGCGAACGCGGCCTCGTTCTGCGCCGGGGTGTTGCCGGGGATGACCGGCGCGACCAGACGCGGGACGTTCTGCTGGGTGTGCGCGACGACCTCACCGCCGGCGGGGTCGAACGTGAGCACGACCTTGCCGATGAACTCGCCGTAGCTCCCCGTCTGCAGGATCGGCCGCGTCTTGCCGGCCTCGCCGGGGACCGGTGCCTCCCACGCGTACTGCTGGTGGGTGTGGCCCGTGAAGATCGCGTCGACGGCCGCGGACGTCTCCTCGACGATCTCCTTGAACGCACCGCCCTCCGCGAGCTCCTCCTCGAGGGTGCCGTTCGGCACACCCTCGTGGGCGCCCTCGTGGAAGCTGGCGACCAGCACCTCGGCCTCGCCGTTGGACGGGTCCCCGTCGCTGAGCTGCGCGGCGACGCGGTTCACGGCGTCGACCGGGTCGCCGAACTCGAGCTCGGTGATGCCGCCGGGCGTGACCAGCGAGGGGGTCTCCTCGGTGACGGCGCCGATGACACCGACCGAGACGCCGTCCATGTCGAGGATCGCGTACTCCGGCAGCGCCGGCGTCGTCGTCCCCTTGAGGTAGACGTTCGCCCCGAGGTAGTCCCACGTCGCGTTGGTGCCGCCGGCGATCACGCGGTCCGTGAGGTCCTGGAACCCCTTGTCGAACTCGTGGTTGCCCACGGCCGACGCGTTCAGCTCGAGGGCGTTCAGCACGTCGATCGTCGGCTGGTCCTGCTGGACCGCCGAGGCGAACAGCGATGCGCTGATGTTGTCGCCGGCCGAGACGAACGCGACCGCGCCGCCGGCCGCGATCGCCGCGGCCTTCTCCTTCTCCACCGTCCCGGCGAACTTCACCGTGTTGGAATCGATGCGACCGTGGAAGTCGTTGATGTCGAGGAGGGTCAGGTTCACCGGCTTCGCCGCGCCGTTGACCAGCCCGACGACCACCGGGTCGTGGTCGGAGGACCGGTAGACGTCCGGGGCGTAGTAGAGCGTGCCGTGGTAGTTGTACCGGTCGTACTCGAGCGCGATGGACTCCTCGGCGTTGATCTCCCAGATGTCCGCGCCCGTGGCGCGCGCCATGGCGGCCTCGTTGAGCAGCACGTGGTCGAGCGAGCCGGACAGGCCGCTGAACGAGTACGAGAACTGGCCGTCGGCGAGCGCCGTGGCGGCGTCGGTGTACCCGGCGTCGTACAACGTCTGCAGCGGGTCCTCGAGGGTGTACGCGTTGAAGTCACCGACCAGCGCGACCGCCTGGGCGTCGCCCTGGACCGTCGGGACCCAGTCGCGCAGCGCGGCGGCCTGCCGCTTCCGCGACCCGTTCGAGGCGCCCTGACCGTCACCGGTGTCGGTGTCGTCCTGCCACGGTCCCGCGGAACCCTTGGACTTGAAGTGGTTCACGGCGACGAAGAACGGTGCGCCCCCGCCGACCGGCGTGAACACCTGGCCGATGGGCTCGCGGGCGTTGCCGAACGCCTGGTCGTCCCCACTCTGGTCGCCCAGCGCGCGGGACTCGCCGGTCCGCTCGACGGCGGCGGGCTTGTAGATGAGGGCGTTGGTGATGACGTCCTGGCCGGCGGCCGGCGGCAGCTCGGTCGACGAGGGGACGAAGGCCCAGACCGTGGAGCCGGCGGCCGCGTTGAGCGCGGTGACCAGCGTGCCGAGCGCCTCGTCGGGCACCCCGTCGACGCGGGCCGAGTTCTCGATCTCGAGCAGCCCGACCACGTCGGCGTCGAGCGCGTTGATCGCCGCGACGATCTTGTCCTGCTGGCGCTGCAGGTCGGCGGGGTCCCACGCCCCCCGCTGGTCGCAGCCGGTGTTGACCGTCACCGGGTCGCCGGTGCGGTCGACGTACGGCGTGCACGTGCCCGTGGCGGAGCCGAGTGTGGTGAAGTAGTTGAGCACGTTGAACGACGCGACCTTGAGGTCACCGCCGACCGCGGTCGGAGCCGTGGTCCGGTCGTTCTCGAACGTCACGGCGGCCGGTCCGGGGGACGTGGGGTTGAGCTTCCACGCGTTGTTGCGGAAGTCGACGACGACCGGGGCGGTGAGGGTCGCCGCGGCGCCGACGCGGACCGGGTTGGTCAGCGAGACGTACGGCGGGGTGAGGCCGGAGTTGGCGGCCGAGAGGAAGTTGGTGGAGGACCCGTCGTCGAGCACGACCCCGCGGGCCGCGTTGTCCGCGACGGCCGCCAGCGCCGCGGGCGAGCCGGGACGGCCCACCTCGGTGGGCTGCACGAGCGGCAGGGTGCCGGCCGCGAGGCCGACCTCGCCGTACTGGTTGGTGGAGAACGTGTTGGTGATGGTCAGGTCGCCGGTCGGCTGGAACAGCATCGACTCGAGCGCCTCGCGTGCGGCGTCGGTGGTCGGCCACGTGCCCGACACGGGCGTCGCCGCAGCGGCGGCCGGCAGCGGCACGAGGTCCGCGGCAGCGGAGACCGTGATCTCCGTCAGACCGTTGAACTCCGAGACGACGCCGGTGACCTGGACGTGGTCACCGATCGCGACCGCGCCGGCGGTGGCCGACGAGAAGACGAAGACCGCGTCGGACGCACCCGGCGTCGCGTCGGTCGTGCCGCCCGAGCCGGGGGTCTGGAGGACGTAGCCGTTCAGTCCGCCCGTGGGGTAGGCCGCGGTGACGACGCCGTCCGTGATGACGGTCCGGCCGGCGAGCGGCGACGTCGCGCCCGTTCCCTGGACCTCGGCGATGGTGGCCGCGACCGGGGTGACCGGGCCGGGGGTGCCCGCGACGCCCGGCGTCGGGGTCGCCGCGGCGAAGTCGCCCGCGTTGTTCGCGGTGTTCGTGAGCAGCCCGTCGCGCGTGACCGACTGGCTGTTGGAGGCGCCGAGGGCGGGGCCGCTGCCGGCGAACGCGTTGGCGGTCGCGCCGTACCCGACGAAGTCGACCACCGGGTCGCTCGCGGGGCACGCGGCCGCCGCGCAGGTCAGCGCCGCGGTCGTGTTGACCAGGGCGACCTTGCCGGCGGTGCCGCTCATCGCGATCGTGCCGGTGACGTTGCCGGGGACGGGGGTCGTGCCGCCGGTGCCGGCCGCCTCGACCACCACGAACGCGGCGCCGGGCTGGATGACGCCGGTGAGGGGCGTGGTCAGGGTCGCGCCGAACGCACCCGTCGCCGAGGTGTACTGGACCGACCAGCCGGTCAGGTCGACCGGCGCGCTCGTGGGGTTGACCAGCTCGATGAAGTCGTTCGTGTAGGTGGCGCCGCTGTTCCCACCGCCGCCGTACACCTCGTTGATCAGGATGCGTGGGCTGGTGCCCACACCGGCGTGGGCGGCACCGGCTGTGACCACCGCCCCCGTCACCGCCAGAGCGAGGGCGGCGATGCCCCCGCTGATCGACTTCGTCGCACGGCGCACGTCGGGCTCACTTTCGTCGGGGGAACGCAAAAGCGGCCGCTCGTGACGGCCTGGACAACCTTCGCTGTTCGCCCGAATCGTGGCAACTACTCCCCGGTAACTATTGGGTGAACTCATCCGACGACTTGCCGGACGACCGGACCCCCGTCGACCGTGGGGTCGGCGGGGGTCTCGTCGTCGGTGCTCAGGCGCGCAGCGTCGCGCCGAACCTCCGGTGCGCCTCGGCGACGACGGCGTCGCGGACATCCGCCGCCTCCTGGGCGGTGAGCGTCCGGTCGTCGGCCCGCAGCCGCAGCGAGAACGCGAGCGACCGGCGGTCCTCGCCCACCTGGGACCCGGTGTACACGTCGAACAGCCGAACCTCCTCGACCACGTCCCCTGCCGCGCTCGACGCGGCACCGACGCGCACCGCGTCCAGCACGTCGGCGGCGGGCACGGACGCGTCGACGACGAGGGCGATGTCCTCCTTGGCCACGGGGAACGTCGAGACGGGCACCGCCGTCACCGGGTCGGGCGAGGCCGCCGCGAGCAGCACGTCGAGGTCCAGCTCGAACGCGACCGCGCGGGCCGGCAGCCCGTGGCCCGACACGACGGTCGGGTGCAGCTCGCCCGCGTGCCCGACGAGCGTGCCGTCGGCCGTGGTGAGCCGCGCGCAACGGCCCGGGTGCCACGGCGCGTGGTCGGCGTCGGCCTGCGCGTGCAGCTCCACCCCGACCACCTCCGCCACCACACGGGCGGCCGCGATCGCGTCGGTGTGGTCGGCCCGGCGACCTGGCCCCCACCAGCCGGCAGGCTCGCGCTGGCCCGCGAGGACCCCGGCGACGCGGCGCGGCTGCGGCGGCACGGCCGCGTCGATCGCCGCCAGCTGCTCGTCCGACGGGCGCACGCCCCCGGGCAGCTGCGGCGCAGCGGGCGCGTCCGCGACCGGGCGCGTGACCAGACCGAGCTCGAAGATCGCCACGTCGCTCGCGCCACGGCTGACGTTGCGCCGGGCGGTGTCGAGCAGGGTGACCAGGAGGTTCGTCCGCAGGAACGGCTGCTCGTCGGACAGCGGGTTGACCAGCCGGACCGCGCGGCGGCGGTCGTCGTCGGCGGGCAGACGGAGCACATCGAGCTGCTCGGTGCCCACGAACGGGTAGCTGAGCACCTCGACCAGCCCGGAGTCGGCCAGCGCCCGGGCGACTGACCGGCGGGTCCGCTGACCCGACGTCAGGCCCGCGCCCGGGGGCGCCGGGGGGACGATCGACGGGATCGCGTCGTACCCACGCAGGCGGGCGACCTCCTCGACCAGGTCGACACCCACGAGGAGGTCGGGCCGCCAGGGCGGTGCCTGCACGCGCACGGTGCCCGGAGCGGCGTCGGAGACGTCGCACCCGATCGAGACCAGCGTCTCGCGCACCTCGTCGGCCGTGTACGGCACGCCCACGAGCCGGGCGGGCAGGTCCAGCGCGAGGTCGAACGGCGGCACCGGCACCCGCCGGTCGACGTCCGTCAGCTCACCCGCGACGCCCCCACCGTGCTCCACCAGCAGCGCGACCGCCCGCGCGACCGCGACCGGCGGCAGCTGGGGGTCGACGCCGCGCTCGAACCGCTTGGCCGCCTCGCTGGGCAGCTTGTGCCGGCGGGCGGTGCGCGCGACCGTGATCGGCTCGAAGTGCGCGGCCTCGATGAGCAGGTCGGTGGTCGCGCCGCTCACCTCGGAGTCCCCGCCGCCCATGACCGCCGCGAGGCCGATGGGGCGCGAGCCGCGCGCACCGTCCGGGCTGTCCGTGATGAGCAGGTCCTCGGGGTCGAGCGTGCGCTCGACGTCGTCGAGGGTCCGGATCTTCTCGCCGGGCATTGCGCGCCGGACGACGATCGGCTCGGCCAGCTGCGCCAGGTCGTAGGCGTGCAGCGGCTGGCCGAGGTCGAGCATCACGTAGTTGGTCACGTCGACGGCCAGGCTGATCGGCCGCATGCCCGCCTGCTGCAGCCGCCGCTGCATCCACGACGGCGACGGCTCGTCGGCGCGCACGCCACGGACGATCTGCGCGACGAACCGGTCCGCACCCGGGACGCCGTCGATCGGCGCCGCGTCGTCGATCTCCACGGCGAAGCCGCCACCGGCGGGACGCTCGTCGCCCGTCGGCAGCCCGCGGTCGGTGAATGCCGCCCCCGTGGACAGGCCGTACTCGCGGGCGACGCCACGCATCGAGAAGCAGTACCCACGGTCGGGCGTCACGTTGATCTCGAGGACCTCGTCGCCCAGGCCCAGGAGCTCGCGCGCGTCGGTGCCCACCGGCGCGTCCAGCCCGAGGGTGGAGAGCACGATGATCCCGGCGTGGTCGTCCCCGAGGCCGAGCTCGCGTGCCGAGCAGATCATGCCGTCGGACACGTGCCCGTACGTCTTGCGCGACGCGATGGCGAACGGCCCGGGCAGCACGGCTCCCGGCAGCGCGACGACCACCCGGTCGCCGACGGCGAAGTTGTGCGCGCCGCAGACGATGCCGCGGGGTGCGCCGCCGGGCTCGTTGTGGTCCGGGCCGACGTCCACCCGGCACCAGTTGATGGTCTTGCCGTTCTTCTGCGGCTCCGGCGTCAGCTCCACCACCTGGCCGACGACCAGCGGACCGGTCACGGCGGCGGGGTGGATGGCCTCCTCCTCGAGCCCGACGCGGACGAGGTCCGCCGCCAGCTGCTCGGCGGACAGGTCTGCGGGGAGCTCGACGTGCTCGGCGAGCCACGTCAGGGGGATGCGCGGCATCAGATCTCCGTCCCGAACTGCGCGGAGAAGCGGATGTCGCCCTCCACCATGTCGTGCATGTCGGCGATGCCGTGGCGCAGCATCAGGGTGCGCTCGATGCCCATGCCGAACGCGAAGCCCGAGTACACGTCGGGGTCGACCCCGCAGGCGCGGAGCACGTTCGGGTTGACCATGCCGCAGCCGCCCCACTCGATCCAGCCGGCGCCGCCCTTCTTCTGCGGGAACCAGAGGTCCATCTCCGCGCTGGGCTCGGTGAAGGGGAAGAACGACGGCCGCAGGCGCGTGCGGGCCTCGGGCCCGAAGATCGCCTGCGCGAAGTGGTCCAGCGTCCCCTTGAGGTGCGCCATGGTCAGACCCTTGTCCACCGCGAGGCCCTCGACCTGGTGGAACACGGGCGTGTGCGTGGCGTCCAGCTCGTCCGTGCGGAACACCTTGCCCGGGCACGCGATGTACACCGGGAGGTCGCGCTCGAGCAGCGTGCGCGCCTGCACCGGCGACGTGTGCGTGCGCAGCACGAGCCCAGGGCTGTCGACGAAGAACGTGTCCTGCATCTGCCGCGCCGGGTGGTCGACGCCGAAGTTCAGCGCGTCGAAGTTGAACCACTCCGCCTCGAGCTCGGGGCCTTCGGCGATCTCCCAGCCCATCGAGACGAAGATGTCCGCGACGCGCTCCGACAGCGTCTCCAGCGGGTGCCGGGCGCCGCGCGGGTGCCGGTCGGTGGGCAGCGTCACGTCGACGGACTCCTCGACCAGGACGCGCTCGTCGCGCTCGGCCTCGAGCTGCGTCTGACGCTCGGCGAGCGCGCGCGCCAGACGGCCCTTGGCCTGGCCGAGCAGCTTGCCGGCGGTCGCCTTGTCGGCGGGCGCGAGGCCGCCGATGGCACGGTTGGCGAGAGCGATCGGGCTGCGCTCGCCCACGTGCTCGAGGCGGGCGGTCTTCAGGGCGTCGAGGTCGGTCGCGGCCGCGAGGGCTTTGAGCGCGTCCTCGACGGCGGACTCGATGCCCGGGGCGTCGAGCGGGGACAGGGCGGTGTCGTCGGACATCCTGACCTTCCAGTGCAGGTTCTGGGCAGCCGGCGCGAGCGCACGGCCGTGGCTCTGGGCGCAGGGGCCCGGCCAGCGGACAAGTCTAGAGGCGCCCGATCCGGGTGAGTGCGGCCGGTCCAGCGACGGACGACCTGCTCAGATGCGCGTCAGCGGCGCGGCCCGGGTACGGGCCCGGGAAATCGGCGACCACCAGCCGCCTGCGCACGCGCTGTCATGGCGGCCATTCTGCCACGACCCCGCCTATCGTCCGAGCGGAAACGTCTCGACGCGCTCGTACAGCGGTCCCCCGCCGCGCCCGGCTCCCGGACGCGACGACATGAGGTGCAGCTCGTCGACGAGCCAGCGCGGCCCCTCGTACACGGCGAGCGCGCGCACGAGCGCCGCTGCGACGTCCTCGTCGTCCATCGCCTGAGCGTCGGGCCGCGCGCCGGGCCGGTCCGGTCGCGACGAGCGCCGGCGGGTGGGCCGGCTCCCCGGGCGGACACGGCCGATCGTCAGGTGCGGGCGGTCGCGTGGCCGGACGTCCAGCAGACCCCCGGCCGACTCCCCCGCCTCGACGCACCCGCGGGTCACGGCCCGCTGCGAGTCCAGGTCGCCCGCCACCCCCACCCAGAGGGTGCGGTGCGAGAAGACCCCGGCTCCTCGCAGCCCGAGCTCGTACGGCTCGACGCCGGCGGCGACCTGCGCGAGGTCCGCCACGAGCCCGGGCCGTGCCCCGTCCGGCAGCTCGCCGTAGAACGCGACGGTCAGGTGCCACGTCTCGCGGGCGGACCAGCGCACCGCCGACGAGAGGCCCGACGGCGCACCCCGCACCGAGGCAAGGGCCAGGTCCAGGTGGTCGAGCACGTCCTCGGGCGGCCACACCGCGGCGAACATCCTCATCGCTGCGCCCGCGAGCTCGCGTACAGGCAGACGGTCGCCGCGGTCGCGAGGTTGAGCGACTCGGCACGGCCCCGGATCGGCACCCGCACGACGGCGTCGGCGAGCGCCCGGTCCTCGTCGCGCAGACCCCAGGCCTCGTTGCCGAACACCCACGCCGTCGGGCGCGACAGGTCCGGGACGCCGTCCTCCGCGGAGCCCGCGACGTCGAGCAGGTCGTCGAGGTCGAAGGTGCCCGCCCCGTCCGCAGCGAGCACCAGCAGCCCGGCGGCGCGCAGGTCCGCGACCGTCACGGCCAGGTCCGTGCCGGTCACCACCGGCAGGTGGAACAGCGAGCCGGCCGTCGACCGGACGACCTTGGGGTTGTGCACGTCGACGCTCTCCGCGGTGAGCACCGCGGCATCCGCGCCGGCGGCGTCGGCCGCACGGATCACCGTGCCGGCGTTGCCCGGGTCGCGGACGTGCGCGAGCACCGCAACCAGGCGCGGAGCACCCGCCAGCACCGACTCGAGGGTGTGCTCGAGCAGCGACGCGACCGCGACGACCTGCTGCCCGTCGGCGCTCATGGCGTCGAGCACCTCGGCCGTCCCGACGTGCACCCGGATCCCCCGGCTCTGCGCGCCGGCCACGATCTCCTCGTACCGCTGCGCCGACGCCTCGGTCACGTAGACGTCGTGCACATCGGCGGCGAGCACCGCCTCGCGCACCGCCTGCGGACCCTCCACCACGAACCGCCCGGCGCGCTGGCGCACGGAGCGTCCCGCCAGCGCTCGCACCGCCTTGACGCGCTCGGCACGGGGGTTGGTCAGGATCTCGTCGGTCACGGGGACATCATGCCCGGGCACGACGAAGCCCCCGTGAACCGTGACGGTTCCGGGGGCTCCGGGTGCTCCGAGCCGCCGCCCGGCCCCGCGGCGGCGGGGCGATCGGGCGGTCGGCTCAGCGGCGGACGAGGGTCACGCAGCCTTCGGCGCGTTGACGTCCTCGGGCAGGGCGGCCTTCGCGGCGTTGACGAGCGTCGCGAACGTCGCGGCGTCGTTCACGGCGAGGTCGGCCAGCACGCGGCGGTCCACCTCGATGCCGGCCAGCTTGAGGCCCTGGATGAGGCGGTTGTAGGTGAGACCCTGCTCGCGGGAGGCCGCGTTGATGCGCTGGATCCACAGCTTGCGGAAGTCCTGCTTGCGCACCTTGCGGTCGCGGTACGCGTAGACGAGGGAGTGGGTGACCTGCTCCTTCGCCTTGCGGTACAGGCGCGAGCGCTGGCCGCGGTAACCCGCAGCGCGCTCCAGGGTCGTACGGCGCTTCTTCTGGGCGTTGACCGCCCGCTTCACGCGTGCCACGTGATGCTCCTTGCTTGTCTCAGGCTCGGGCCGAGTGACCGGGGCGCAGCAGCGCCCCCAAGGTCACTTACCGAGCAGCTTCTTGATACGGGGGGCGTCGGCAGGGGAGACGACGAGGTCGCCGGCGAGGCGGCGGGTGCGACGGCTCGACTTGTGCTCGAGCAGGTGGCGGCCGCCGGCCTGCTCGCGCATGACCTTGCCGGTCCCGGTGACCCGGAAGCGCTTCTTGGCACCGGAGTGCGTCTTGTTCTTCGGCATGGCTGCCGTGTCTCCTTGTCCTTCACATCGCACGGGTTCGTACGACTCGTCTGGTGCGGTCCGACCGGTGGGCCGGGCCGTCCGTTCGTGCTGGTTCAGCTGGCCTCTTCCGAGGCCGTCGTGCTGGTCTGTGCCTTCGCCGGACCGGGCCGCGGCGCGGGCCGCGGGGTGGCGGCCGGCTTCGGCGTGGCGGGCTTCGGCGTGGCCGCCTTCGGCTCGGCGGGCGTCGACGGTGCCGCGGCAGGAGCCGCAGCGGTCGGCGTCGCCGGCTTGCTCGCAGCGGCCGGCCGGGGGGCCGAGGCTGCGGGTCGAGCGGCCGCGGCCGGACGCGGCGTCGTCGCACGGGGTGCGGCGGCGGGCGTCGAGCGCGGTGCGGCCGGACGCGATGCGGCCGGACGAGGAGCAGCAGCCGGACGAGGAGCGGCCGGCGCGGGCGCCGGTGCCTCCACCGCCGCGGGGGCCTCGACAACGTCAGGCGTCTCGACAGCGGCCGGCGACTCCACGGGAGCCTCGGCAGCGGCGGGGGCCTCGACGACGGCCGGAGCCTCGACAGGAGCCGGCGCCTCGACGGGGGCCGGTGCCTCGACGGCGGGCTCGGCCGCAGCCGGGTTCTCCGCCGCAGCGGCCGCAGCAGCAGCAGCCGCAGCGTTCTGCTCACGGGCGGCTGCAGCCTGCGCCGCACGGCGCTGCTCCAGCTTCTGGTCGGCCTTCTTCTTCATCGGGCCGAGCACCATGATCATGTTGCGCCCGTCCTGCTTGGGCATGCTCTCGATGAAGCCGAGCTCGGACACGTCGTCCGCGAGCCGCTGGAGCAGACGGACGCCCATCTCGGGGCGCGACTGCTCACGGCCGCGGAACATGATCATGACCTTGACCTTGTCGCCGGCGGTGAGGAACCGCTCGACGTGGCCCTTCTTGGTGCCGTAGTCGTGCGGGTCGATCTTCAGCCGGAAACGGATCTCCTTGAGGACCGTGTTCGTCTGGTTCCGCCGGGCCTCGCGGGCCTTCATGTCTGCTTCGTACTTGAACTTGCCGTAGTCCATGATCTTGCAGACAGGCGGACGAGCGTCAGGTGCCACCTCGACGAGGTCGAGGTCGGCGTCCTGGGCCAGGCGCAAGGCGTCCTCCACGCGGACGATGCCGACCTGCTCGCCGTTGGGGCCGACCAGGCGGACCTCGGCGACGCGGATCCGATCGTTGATGCGGGGCTCGCTGATGTGGTGCTCCTCAGGTTCGTCGTGGGTGACCGCCGGAACGAGGAAGGCCCCCGCCCTGGGTACAGGTGGGGGCCTCACAGGTCCGACAGTGCGGGCCGACGAACGGCACGACACCAGGCACGCGCCGCAGAAATCGCGACACATCCTCGGACCGGACCCGGCCTCTGTCGTCGTCCCCTGCGCAGGCAGGAGGCGAGCGGTTGATGCTCGGGTGGGATCAGCTCCACTTGTACACCGCGGCCGTTCACCCGGATCGGGGCAGCAGGACGCGGCTGGTCGGGTAAGAGGCTACCACGTGCGGGCGATCAGACGGGAACGGGCCTCCGCGTTTACTTGAATGATTCCAGGAACGGTGCAAGGCTGCCGACATGGACCCCTCCGCCGCACTGCGTGAACGCGGCCTGCGCGTCACCGAGCCGCGGCTGCGGGTGTTCGAGGCCGTCGGCCGCTATCCCCACGCCGACGCCGACACCGTCCTGACCGAGGTCCGCCGGACCCTGCCGACCGTCTCGGTGCAGGCGGTCTACGACGTGCTGCACGCCCTCACCGACGCGGGGCTGCTGCGCCGCATCGAGCCGGCCGGGCATCCCGCCCGGTACGAGCGCCGGGTCGGTGACAACCACCACCACGTCGCCTGCCGCGGCTGCGGTGCCCTCGGCGACGTCGACTGCGCCGTCGGGCACGCGCCGTGCCTGGTCCCCAGCTCCACGTCGGGCTTCACCATCGAGACCGCCGAGGTCACCTACTGGGGCCTGTGCCCCGCCTGCCGCGCCGCCGGAACCACCTGACGCCCTGACTCGCCCACGCCGCCGGCTCCGTCCGCCGCGCGGCACCTCCCGGTCGGCTCTGCCCGGCCTCGTGAAAGGAACACTGTGACCCAGGTCCCGTACACCACCACCAACGCCGGCGCGCCGGTCGCCTCGGACGCGCACTCGCAGTCCGTCGGCGCCGACGGCCCGATCGCGCTGCACGACCACTACCTCGTCGAGAAGCTCGCCCAGTTCAACCGCGAGAAGGTCCCCGAGCGCATCGTGCACGCCAAGGGTGGCGGGGCGTTCGGGACGTTCACCACGACGCACGACGTCAGCGCGTACACGCGGGCGGCGCTGTTCCAGCCGGGCGTCACCACCGAGACGCTGCTGCGGTTCTCGACCGTCGCCGGCGAGCAGGGCTCCCCCGACACGTGGCGCGACCCCCGCGGGTTCGCGCTGAAGTTCTACACGACCGAGGGCAACTACGACCTGGTCGGCAACAACACCCCCGTGTTCTTCATCCGGGACGGCATCAAGTTCCCCGACTTCATCCACTCCCAGAAGCGCCTGCCGGGCAGCCACCTGCGCGACAACGACATGCAGTGGGACTTCTGGTCGCTGTCCCCCGAGTCGGCGCACCAGGTCACGTGGCTCATGGGCGACCGCGGCATCCCCGCGTCGTGGCGGCACATGGACGGGTTCGGGTCGCACACCTACCAGTGGATCAACGCCGACGGCGAGCGGTTCTGGGTCAAGTACCACTTCAGGACCAACCAGGGCATCCGCAGCTTCACGGGCGACGAGGCCGCGCAGCTGGCGGGGTCGGACGCCGACCACCACATCCGCGACCTGTTCGAGGCCATCGAGGGCGGCGACTTCCCGTCCTGGACGCTCTCGGTCCAGGTCATGCCGTACGCCGACGCGGCCGAGTACCGGTTCAACCCGTTCGACCTGACGAAGGTGTGGCCGCACGCCGACTACCCGCTCATCGAGGTCGGGCAGCTCGAGCTCAACCGCAACCCGGAGAACTACTTCGCGCAGATCGAGCAGGCCACCTTCGCACCGAGCAACTTCGTGCCGGGCATCGCGGCCAGCCCGGACAAGATGCTCCTGGCGCGGATCTTCTCCTACGCCGACGCGCACCGGTACCGGGTGGGCACCAACCACGCGCAGCTGCCCGTGAACGCCCCGCACGCGGCGCCCGTGCACTCGTACTCCAAGGACGGCGCGGCGCGGTACGCGTTCAACGCGCCGACCACGCCGGTCTACGCACCGAACTCCGTCGGTGGCGCCGCAGCCGACCCGGCCCGCGCCGCCGAGTCGCCCGGCTGGGAGTCGGACGGGGTGCTGCAGCGCTCGGCCGCGACGCTGCACCCCGAGGACGACGACTTCGGGCAGGCCGGCACGCTCTACCGCGAGGTCTTCGACGACGCGGCGCGTGGGCGGTTCCTCGAGACGGTCACGGGTCACGTCGGCGGCGTGCAGAGCGACGAGATCCGCGAGCGCGCGATCCAGTACTGGACGAACGTCGACGCCGGCCTGGGTGCCGCCCTGCGCGCGGCGCTGGCCGGTGCGGCGCCGGTCGAGACGGGCGAGCCGGCGACGGCGAGCGTCCCGATCGCCTGACCCACCCCGCAGGCGGGGCCCGCACCACCGGTGCGGACCCCGCCTGCGGCGACGACCCCCCACGCCGCGATGAGAGGATCGGCGCATGGCCGAGCACACCGCGAGCACGACTCCCGACGCCCCCCGCACGTCCGAGGCGGAGGCCGTGCGCGACATCGCGGACGTCGCTGCCGTCGAGGTGATCACGACCGCGGCGGTGCACCTGATGAGTGCAGCGGCGGTCAAGTGCGGGCTCAGCCCGGACACGGACGAGGCGCAGGGCCGCGACTTCCTCGACCTGGACGAGGCGCGCAAGCTCATCACCGCGCTCGCCGCGCTGGTCACGGCCTCCGCACCCGACATCGGCAACCAGCACGCCCGGTCGCTGCGCGACGGCCTGCGCTCGCTCCAGCTGGCGTTCCGCGAGGCCTCGCCCTTCCCCGACGCCCCCGGTGAGGGCCCTGGCGAGAAGTTCACGGGCTCCGTCGTCTGACGCCCGCTGACTGCGCGGAACGCCTCCTATCCTGGGCCGATGCAGCCCGACGACCCTCGCCCGCGCGACGACGTGCACCCCGGCGCGGAGCCACCGGTCACGGAGGTCCTCCGCGTGAGCGCGCCGGCGCCCGCCCCTGATCCCGCGCCCTGGTCCCTCGCCGCGCCCACGCCCATGGCCGACCCGCAACCGGTCCGCCGTCGCGGTCCGCGTGCTGCCACGGTCATCCTCGCCCTGCTGCTCGTCGCCACCCTGGTCGGCGCGGGGCTGGTGCTCTCGCGCATGTTCTCGACGAACGAGGCGTGGCAGGCGTCGACGCAGGAGTGGGAGACGCTCGCGCGCTCGACCGGCGAGCAGCTGGCGGCGTCGCAGGCGGACCTCGAGGCGACCCAGGCCGAGCTGGACGCGATCAGCGCGCAGCTGGCGACGGCGCAGCAGCGGATCACCCAGCTGGCGGACGAGAAGGCGCAGCTCGGGGACACCAGCGCGTCGCAGCAGCAGCTCGCCGACTACCAGTCCCGGGTGTCGCAGGCGGCCGGCCAGGTGGCCACCGCGCTGGCGAGCTGCGTGGACGGCCAGCAGCGTCTCATCGGCTACCTGCAGAACTCGTCCCAGTACGACCCGGACGACCTCGCGCGGTTCACCACGGACGTGCAGACCGTGTGCGCCCGCGCCACGGACGCCAACGCGGCGCTGCAGCGCGAGCTCGAGCGATGAGCCGGCGCGCCGCGCTCGTCGGCAGCGTCGTCGCGCTCCTCGCCCTGACCGGCGGCTGCAGCATGCTGCCGGCGATGCCCGATCCCGTACCGACGAGCGTGGTCCCGACCGACCTGCCGCAGCAGACCCCGTCGTCGAGCGGCAACCTGTCCCCCGACGGGTTCGACTCGGCGCAGCGGATGGCCGTGCGGATCCGCAACATCGGCTGCGGCACCCTCTCCACCGGCTCCGGGTTCGCGCTCGACGACCACACGCTCGTGACCAACCGGCACGTGGTCACGGACTCCTCCACCCTGCAGCTGAGCACGTACGATGGCCGGGACCTGACCGCCGCCGCAGCCAGCACCGCCGCGCTGGCGGACCTGGCGATCGTCCGCACCGAGGACGCCCTGCCCGCGGCGCCCGAGCTCGCCGCCGCCGACCCGGCGATCGGGGACACCATCACCGTCGTCGGCTATCCGCTCGGGCGCGCCCTGACCGTCACCGCCGGGCAGGTGGTCGGCAGCCAGACCGACCCGCTCAACGCGAACCTGGGTGAGGTGCTGGTCACCGACGCGCCGGTGGAACCCGGCAGCTCCGGGTCGGCGGTGCTCGACAGCGACGGCCGAGTGGTCGGGGTGGTGTACGCGAAGGACTCGAAGGGGCACAGTTTTGTCGTACCCGTGAGCACGCTCCGGTCCATGCTCGAGGACGAGGCGTCGTTCACACCGACCGCCCCCTGCACCGGCTGACCAGTTCCCCGGGAGGAACCCCATGGCGCTTCCGCACTTCGACCCCGCCGACGTCACGCGGGCCGTGAACGACACCCTGACCGTGCGCCGCGTGTTCGGTGAGGCGTACGAACGCGAGGGCACCCTCGTCATCCCCGTCGCACGCGTCTGGGGAGCCACAGGCTCCGGGGCCGGCTCCGGCGAGGCAGGCGCGCCGTCCAGGGCCGAGGGCGAGGATGTGCCGTCGGGTCACCAGGAGGGCCACGGCGGGGGCGGCGGGTACGGCGTCCACGTCAAGGCCGTGGGCGTCTTCGTCGTGGACGCGTCGGGCGCCCACTGGCAGCCGACGCTGGACCTCAACCGCGTGATCCTCGGCGGTCAGCTGGTGGGCGCCGTCGTGGTCACCGCGCTCGCGCTCGCCTGGGCGGTCAAGCGTCGCTAGCCGGCTGCGCGCGGACGCAGCTCGAGCGAGTCGACACGCGTCGCCACCAGCTCCACGCCCGCCAGCGCGGCGTTGACCTGCACCAGCACCGCGTCGAGCCCCGCTCGGTCGAGCCCCGCGACGAGCTCGACGACCACGGCCACCTCGGCGCGGGTCCCCGGGACGGCGTCGACGGTCACCACGCCGGACACGGGCGTGACCGCGGCCGCGATCGCGGCACGGACCTCGGGGTCGACGACGCCCGCGGTCACCGCCGGACGCCACGGTTCCTGCTGCGCCAGCGCCCACACGGCCGGCCGCGGGACGAGCACCGTCGTCGGACCACCGGGATCGACGACGAGAACCTCCCACCCCTCCGTCACCGCGGACAGCGCCGCACGCGCGACGTCCGACGGGACCGGGCGGGCGTCCGGGCGCCAGGCGGCCATCGTCGCGACCGAGGTGAACACCGGCAGCGCCGTCCGCCCGTCGGGCGCACGGAGCGCGACGATGCCCGCCGACGCCTCCTTGTCGACCGTGTGCGCGTGGCCGTCGTGCACGACCGTGTCCTCGACCTCCAGCTCGGCGAGCACCGGCACGAGCACGCGGGTGCCCGCGAGCGCGTCGACCAGGTCCGCGATCGTGCCGGCACCGGTGCCCAGCGCGGCGAGCGCCGCCGCGACAGCTGGATCAGCCGTGCCGTCGTCCCCCGCGAAGGGCGACGACGGGGGCAGCTCGCGTCCCGTCACGGGCGCCCGGCGACGTCCAGCGCCTCGGGCAGCGTGAACGCGCCCGCGTAGAGGGCCTTGCCGACGATCGCACCCTCGACGCCCACCGGGACGAGCGTCCGCAGCACGCGCAGGTCCTCCAGGCTGGAGACCCCGCCCGACGCGATCACGGGCGCGTCCGTACGGGCGCACATCTGCTGCAGCAGCTCGACGTTCGGACCGCTGAGCATGCCGTCCTTGTTCACGTCCGTCACCACGTACCGGGCGCAGCCGGCGTCCTCCAGGCGGGCCAGGACCTCCCAGAGGTCACCGCCCTCCTGCGTCCAGCCGCGGGCGGCGAGCGTGGTGCCGCGCACGTCGAGCCCGACCGCGATCTGCTCGCCGAACGACCCGATCACGCGGGCGGTCCACTCGGGGTTCTCCAGCGCCGCCGTGCCGAGGTTGATGCGGGTCGCGCCGGTGCCGAGAGCGCGCTCGACGGAGGCGTCGTCGCGGATGCCTCCCGACAGCTCGACCTTGACGCCCTTGGCGACGAGCTCCGCGGTCACCTCGGCGAGCAGGGCCGCGTTCGAGCCCCGCCCGAAGGCCGCGTCGAGGTCCACGAGGTGGATCCACTCCGCCCCGCCCGCGTACCAGTCCAGCGCGGCCGACAGCGGGTCGCCGTAGCCGGTCTCGGTGCCGGCGGCGCCCTGGGTCAGCCGGACGGCCTGCCCGTCGGCGACGTCGACGGCGGGCAGCAGCTCGAGGCGGTCGGTCATGCGGTCACTCCGGGAGGTCGGGGGCGGTGGCGGGCAAGGACGAGACCCAGCGGGCGAGCACCTGCGCGCCGGGCTCGCCGGAGGACTCAGGGTGCACCTGCAGGCCGACGAGGGGGCCGTTCTCGACGGCGACGACGAACCGCTCGTCGCCGCGCGACCAGGTGACGAGCGGGACGACCAGGCGGGTGTCCGCGGGCCAGTCGTCGAGCAGCGGGAACGTGCGGGCGGCGTGCTCGAGGGCGACGTGGAAGCGGGCGTCCTCGAGACCGGCGAACAGCGCCGACCCCTCGGGCACCTCGACCTCGGCCGGCCCTGCGGGAGCACCGACGGCGTCCACGACACCCGCCCACTCCCCCAGACCCTCCGTCGCCGTGTCGTCCTGGACGACCTCGGAGAACATCACGTGCATGCCGACACCGACCGCGAGGACCGCGCGGCCGCCGGCGAGCCGACGGTCGACCACCTGGTCCGCACCGATCGAGCGCAGGGCGGGCATCACGTCCGCGGCGCGCGCACGACCGGCGATCACGAGCCCGTCGGCCGCGAGCGCGACCCGTTTCTCCGCGGTGACGACGACCCGCGCACCGGCCCCGGTGAGCGCCTCGGCCAGGGCGGAGAGGTCGTCGGCGCCGTGGTCGAGCACGACGACGAGGGGCTGGGCAGGCACCGGACCACGGTACCCGCGGCGCCGACCCGGGACGGACGGCCGCCGGTCCGCGAGACGACGACGCCTAGCGGCGCTTGGCCGAGCTCGCGATGGTCCGCATCGCCTGCCAGCGCGACATCCCGACGCTGGTGACCACGCCCTCGACGTCCCCCGCCTGCACCGACCCGAGCAGCAGGTCCTCGAGCACGGGCGGCGCGTCCGAGAGCACCAGCCCGGCGGGCAGGTCGTCGCCACGCTCGCCCGCGGTCCAGCGCGAGGCGGTGATCTGCCCCTCGCGCCGCTCCAGCAGGATCACCGGGATCGTCCGCAGCAGCTTGGAGATCGCCGCGGCACCGTCCGAGGCGGCCTTCGGGTCGCGCAGGGACGCGATCGCCCCGATGGGCGTCGGCACGACGTCGACCTCCACCTTGGCGATCGCGCACGCCGCCGCGAGCGGGGCCGGGGCGGCGACCTGGGTGATCACCAGGACGACCGACGGGTCCTCGTCCGCGCCGTCGAGCAGCCCGGAGAGGTCGTCGGGAACCTCGAAGTCGTCGGGGAGGTCGGTCACAGCGCGCCCTTCGTCGACGGGATGCCCTCCACGCGGGGATCGAGCGCCACGGCGAACCGCAGGGCACGGGCGAGGGCCTTGAACTGCGCCTCGACGATGTGGTGCGGGTCGCGGCCCGCGAGCACGCGCACGTGGATGCTGAACGCGGCGTGGTGCGCGATGGACTCGAGGACGTGCCGGGTGAGCGACCCCGTGAAGTGACCGCCGATGAGGTGGTACTCCTGCCCGGGGGGCTCGCCGGTGTGCACCAGGTACGGACGGCCGGAGACGTCGACGACCGCCTGCGCGAGCGCCTCGTCGAGCGGCACCGTGGCGTCGCCGAACCGTGAGATCCCGCGCTTGTCGCCCAGCGCCTCGCGCAGCGCCTCGCCGATCGTGATCGCGACGTCCTCGACCGTGTGGTGCGCGTCGATGTGGGTGTCGCCCGTGGCCTTCACCGTGAGGTCGATGAGCGAGTGCTTGCCCAGCGCGGTGAGCATGTGGTCGTAGAACGGCACGGTCGTCGAGATGTCGGTGCGGCCGGTGCCGTCCAGGTCCAGCTCGACCAGCACGCTCGACTCGCTCGTGGCGCGCTCGATGCGCGCGGTACGGCCGCCACTCTTGGGGCTCACAGTCCTGCCACCTCCACCAGGGCGTCCTGGAACGCCACCATGTCCTGCGGTGTGCCGACCGACACCCGCAGCCACCCGTCGGGCCCGACCTCGCGGATCAGGACCCCACGGTCGAGCAGACCCTGCCAGATCGCGTGCCGGTCGTCGAACAGGCCGAACAGGACGAAGTTCGCGTCGGACTCGGCCACGGTCAGCCCGCGCGCGCGCAGCCAGACCACCAGGGCGTCGCGCTCGTCGCGCAGCGACCCCACCTGGGCCATCAGCGCGGGCGCGTGGCGGAGCGCGGCCCGGGCCACCGCCTGGGTCACCGCGGACAGGTGGTACGGCAGGCGCACCACGCGCAGGGCGTCGACGAGGGCAGGCGCGGCGGCGAGGTAGCCGACGCGCGCACCCGCCAGCCCGAACGCCTTGGACATGGTCCGGCTGACCGCGAGGTGCGGGTGGTCGGCCAGCAGCTCGAGCGCCGACGGCGTGCCCGCCCGGCGGAACTCGCCGTAGGCCTCGTCGACGACCACGACGCACCCGCCCGGGACCGCGGCCGCGGCGTCGAGCACCGCGAGCACGGTCTCGGCCGGCAGCGCCGTCCCCGTGGGGTTGTTGGGGCTGGCCAGCAGGACCACCGAGGGGGCGTGCTCGGCGATCGCGGCGCGCGCGACGTCGGCGTCCAGGCCGAAGTCCTCCGCGCGGCGCCCGGCGACCCAGCCCGTGAACGTGTCCCGGGCGTACTCGGGGTACATCGAGTACGTGGGCGCGAACGACAGCACGGTCCGGCCCGGGCCGCCGAACGCCTGCAGGACGTGGAGCATGATCTCGTTCGACCCGTTGGCCGCCCACACCTGCGCGGTGGCGAGCTCCACGCCGGACTCCACCCGCAGGTAGGCGGCCAGGTCGGCACGCAGCGACTCGAAGTCACGGTCGGGATAGCGGTTCAGCCCCGACGCGGCCTCGCCGACCGCCGCGGCGATGTCCGCCACGACGTCCGGGGCGGGCGCGTACGGGTTCTCGTTGACGTTGAGCAGGTGCGGCACGTCCAGCTGGGGGGCGCCGTAGGGCTCGAGGCCGACGAGGTCGGGGCGCAGCGGGAGCGCTCCGCGGGCGAGATCAGCAGTCACGTGCCGAGTCTAGGGAGCAGGCGCCGAGGCCTGCCTCGCCGTCCACCCCGCCAGGCGCGCCAGCCCCTCGTCGAGGCTCACCCGGGGCACCCACCCCAGCGCCTCGCGCGTGCGGCGCTGGTCGAACCAGTGCGCGGTGGACAGCTGCTCGGCCACGAACCGGGTCAGCGGCGGCTCGCCTGGCAGCGGGAGGGTGCGCCACGCGACGTCGAGCACCGACCCCGCGCCGCGTGCCAGCGCTGCGGGGACGTGCCGCCGCGGCAGCGGGACACCGGACGCGGCACAGATCCCCGCCAGCAGCTCGACGACCGGGCGCGGCTCGCCGTTGGTGACGACGTATGCCTCGCCGAACGCGCTCGCACGGGCGTGCAGCGCGGCGACGAGCGCGTCGACCGCGTTGTCCACGTAGGTGGTGTCGATGAGCGCCGCTCCCTGACCGAGCACCGGCAACCGACCCGCCCGCGCCCGGTCGACCACGCGCCCGACGAGCTGGGTGTCCCCTGGGCCCCACACCACGTGCGGACGAACGGCGATCACCCGGAAGACGTCGGGGTCGTCGGCCGCGAGCGCGAGCAGCTCGGCCGCAGCCTTCGTCCGCGCGTACGGTCCCCGGGCGTGCTCGGGGTCGGCCGGTCCGGCACCGGCTCCGGCCAGCGAGCGGCCCACGTGGGCTACGGACGGCGAGGAGACGTGCACGAACCGCCGGACACCGGCCGCCCGGGCCTCGTCGAGGAGGAGCCGCGTGCCCCCGACGTTCACGGCCTCGAACTCGGCGAGCGGCCCGGTGATGCCCACCTTGGCCGCCAGGTGCACGATCGCCTCCCGGTCGTGCACGGCGGCACGGACGGCGCCCGGGTCGGTGACCGACCCCGCGACGTCGTGCGCACCCGTCACGCGGGACGGGCCGCGCTGCAACGTGCGGACGTCGTGGCCGTCCGCGACCAGACGTTCCGCCAGCGTCCGACCGAGCATGCCGCTGGCGCCGGTGACCAGGACGCGTGTCACAGCCGCGCCCGGTCCCCCGACAGCACGCGTTCGGCCCAGGCCGCCACCCGCGACCGGTCGATCTTCGAGTTGTGCCGGACGTCGGTCGGCAGCTGCTCCACCACGAGCACCGCGGCGACGTCCGTGCCGACGAGCGCTCCGCGCACCGCCGCGGCCAGCTCCGGCTCCGCGACGACCGGGCCGTGCGAGAACACCTCGGGCTGCACCACGACGACCACCTGCTGCGCACCACGCGGCCCCACCCCGACGACCGCCGCAGACACCACCCCCGCGACACCCTGGGCCCGCTGCTCGAGCCCGACCGGGGTGCGGACGCCGTCCGCGGTGACCAGCACGTGCGCCAGCCTGCCCTCGATCCACAGCCGGCCGTCGTCGTCGAGGTGCCCGACGTCGCCCGTCCGGTGCCACCCCGCGTCCCGCGCGGACTCCTGCTGCGTGAGCCAGAGCCCGTCGTACCGCTCCTTGACGTGCGCCGCGCCGACCAGCACCTCGCCGGTCACCCCCGCGACGTGCGCGGGCGCACCGGTGGGCTCGCCGTCGGCGTCGAGCGCGCTGACCGCGACGCGGACGCCCGGCACGGGTCGGCCGACGCAGACGCCGTCGCCGGCACCGACCGTGCGGAGCTCGTCGAGGGAGATGTCGGCGACGACCAGCGCCTCCGTCATGCCGTAGGGGGTGTGCGCCTCGGCACCGGGCATGAGCGCGGCCGCCGCCTCGAGCAGGTCGACGCCCACCGGAGCACCGGCCGACAGGAACAGACGCACACCGGCCAGGTCGGCGAGCTCGGACCCGTCCGCGCTGCGCACGACCGACCGCAGCGCGGCCGGCGACGCGAACACCACGCTGGCGTCGATCGCGCGCACCGCCTCGGCGAGCGCCCGCGCCGTGAGCGTCCCCGGCGCCGTCACGTCCATGTCCGGGCTCGCGCTCGTCGCGCCCAGCGCGGGGCCCAGCAGGACGAACGGCGCGAACGCCGCGACGAGCGGGCTGTCCGGCCCGATCCCGTAGGTGCGGGCCACCACGTCGCGCATCGCGGCCAGCCGGCGGTGGGTGTAGGCCACGCCCTTGGCGGGCCCTGTGGAGCCGGACGTGAAGAGGATCGCGGCGTCCGCGTCGGCGTCGGGCCACGGAAGGTCGACCGTGGACTCTCTGCCGAGCGCGGCGAGCGCGTCCAGCGACGTGCTCACCCCGAGGGCCTTCGCGACGCCCGCCCGCAGCGGACCCGCGCTCACCAGCGTCGGCGCCCAGCGCAGCCACCGAGCGGCGACGAGCGCGCGCTCGATCCCGATCACGACGCTCGGTTCCGCGGCGCGCACGGCGCGGGTGAGGCCCTGGACCCCGAGGCCCGCGTCGGCGACCACGACGACCGCGCCCAGGCGCAGGCACGCGTAGAGCACGGCGGTGAGGTCGGCGCCCGGCGGCACCAGCAGCGCGACCCGGTCGCCGGGTCGGACGCCGCTGGCCGCGAGTCCGCGGGCCAGCTGGTCCGTGCGGGCGGCGAGCGCGGCCCAGGTGACCCGGCGCGAGCGCGGACCGGCCAGCTCGATCAGCGCGGTCCCCTGGTCTGCTGCCCGCTCGACCAGCGTGGCGCCGAGCGCGCGGAACGGCTCGAGCGGCGCGGTCGTCGGGGCGGGGTCGTCACGTGCGTCCAGCCAGCGCAGCACGGCACCCGCGACGTCCGCATCCTCGACGACCAGGTGGCCGGCGCCCTCGAAGCGGTGCACGTCCGCGTGCGGCAGCCGCGCGCGCAGGTCCCGCAGGTAGCGCGCGGAGAAGACGGGGTCGCGAGGTCCCCAGAGCAGGAGGGCCGGCACGTCCAGGCTGCGCACACCCTCGCCGATCCGGTCCAGCTCGGGCCTGCTCGGGTGGTCGGGCCCGGCCGGGATGTCGGCGACGAACCCGCCGATCCCCGCGCGCCGCTCAGCGGTTCGGTAGGGGGCGCGGAAGGCGTCGGCGACGGGCGCCTCGAGTCGGGGGTGCGCCAGCGCGAGCGTCGTCTCCAGGAATGCCGGCGTGGTGACCGTGCCGACAGGCAGGACGCCGGGCGCGGTGGCCACCCGCAGCGCGGCGGGCAACGGGTCCTCGGCACCCTGGTGCACGGCCGTGTTGGTGAGCACGACGCCGGCGAGCAGGTCCGGGTGGTCCAGCGCCCAGCCGAGGCTGACGACACCGCCCCAGTCGTGCCCCACGGTGACCACCGGCCCCGCCAGACCCAGCTCGTCGGTCAGCGCCCCGAGCTCGGCGACCCGGTCGGCCAGCCGGTGCTGCTCCCCCGTGCGCTCGGAGAAGCCCATCTCCAGCTGGTCGACGGCGATCACGCGCCACGGGCGCTCGGAACGTGCGCCGGCCGCGACCAGGCGGCGCCACAGGAACGACCACGTCGGGTTGCCGTGCACGCACAGGAGCGTGCCGACGGGCCCGGCGTCGAGGGACGGCCCGTTGTCGAGCAGGTGCCAGGAGCGCGAGCCCACCTGGACCACCCGGGACCAGCGCGGATCGATGCCCCCGGCCGCGAGGACGTCCGCGGGCGGGGTCGACGCGGCGGTCACCAGACGATCTCGGCCATGGCGGTGTGCAGGCCGGAGCCGACCCCCATGCACAGCACGCGGTCCCCGGTGCGCAGCGAGTCGCCCTGCTCGGCCAGGGTCATCGGCAGCGCAGCCGGCCCGACGTTGCCCCAGCGCGGGAAGGTCGTCGGCACCCGGTCCGCGTCCAGGCCCAGCGCCTCGACGATCGACCGGGTGTGCACCGACGAGACCTGGTGCGTGACGATGCGGTCGACGCCCGCCCAGTCCCACTCGGGCTGCGCCTCGTTCCACGCGTCGACGACCAGCTCGAGGCCACCGGCGAGCAGGCCGCCTGGGTCCGTCTTCATGCCGTCGACGCCCCCGACGCAGAGCTCGTGGTGCTGGGTGGCCGACCGCGCGACCCCGCCGACCAGCCGGTGCGCTCCGGGGTGCAGGTGCGCGGGGCCGAGCACCGCGGCGGCCGCGCCCGCGCCGAGCGTGAGGGTGGCGAACTCCTCCAGGAACGACTCCCGGGTGGTCTCGGGCGAGGTCATCCGCGCGAGGGTCGCCTCCTGCGTGGGCCGGGGGTCCTCGCCGTTGACGATGACCGCGTACCGCACCTGCCCCGAGTCGATGAGCTGGGCGGCGAGCGTCATGCCGTTGACGAAGCCGAGGCACGCGTTGGTCAGGTCGAAGTTGAGCGCGCTCGACGGCAGCGCCAGCCCCGAGTGGATGCGGGACGCGACCGACGGCTCCAGGAACGTCCGGGTCACCGAGGTGTTGATGAGCAGGCCCACGTCGCCCGCGTCGATCCCGGCCTCGGCCAGCGCCTTCGCGCCCGCAGCGGTCGCGGCGTCGTCGAAGGTCATCTCGTCGTCCCACCAGCGCCGCTCGTGCACGCCCGCCACGCGCGCCAGCAGCCCCTGCGGGAGGCGCAGCCGCTTCAGGGTGGGCGCCAGACGCTCGTCGAACACCGTCGAGGGCACGACGACCGGCGCCTCGATGCCGACGACGGCAAGGAGCGCGACATCGCGGTGGCGGAACGTCGCGTTGCCTGTCACAGGCGGTCCTCTCGACGGGGGCTGGGGTGGCGGGCACGCACGTGTTCGACGGTGACGGTCAGAATCGGGCTCGCACCGCCTCGCCGTGCGCGGGGAGCCCTTCGGCGTCCGCGAGCGCCACGATCTTGTCGGCGACCTCCGCGAGCGCGTCGGCGTCGTACTCGATCACCTGCACGGCGCGCAGGAACGAGTGCACCCCGAGGCCGCTGGCGAAATGGGCGCAGCCGCCGGTGGGGAGCACGTGGTTGGACCCGGCCATGTAGTCCCCGAGGGAGACCGGGGAGTACGCGCCGACGAAGATGGCGCCCGCGCTGGTCACGCGCTCGGCGAGCGCCGCCGCGCCGACCGTCTGGATCTCGAGGTGCTCCGCGCCGTACGCGTTGACCACCTCCAGGCCCTGCTCCAGGTTGTCGACGAGCACGATCGCGGACTGCTCCCCGCGCAGCGAGGTGGTCACTCGTTCACGGTGCCGCGTGGCGTCCACCCGGTCGATCAGCTTGGCCTCGACCGCGCCGGCGAGCTCGACCGACGGGGTGACCAGCACGGCCGCCGCGAGCGGGTCGTGCTCGGCCTGCGAGACGAGGTCGGCGGCGACGTGCGTGGCGTCCGCGGTCCCGTCGGCCAGGATCGCGATCTCGGTGGGGCCGGCCTCGGCGTCGATGCCGACGATCCCCCGGACCAGCCGCTTGGCCGCAGCGACGTACACGTTGCCGGGGCCGGTAACCACGTCGACGGGCTCGCAGAGCGTCTCGCCGTCCACGTCGTCGGTGCCGGCCGCGCCGTAGGCGAACATCGCGACCGCCTGGGCACCACCGACGGCGTACACCTCGTCGATGCCGAGCAGCGCGCACGTGGCCAGCACCACCGGGTCCGGCAGGCCGCCCTGGTCCTTCTGCGGCGGGGAGGCCACGGCGAGCGAGGCGACGCCGGCCGCCTGCGCCGCGACGACGTTCATCACGACGGACGACGGGTACACCGCGAGCCCGCCCGGGACGTAGAGCCCGACCCTGCGGACCGGGAGCCAGCGCTGCCGGACCTGGGCGCCGGGCGAGAGCTCGACCGTGAAGTCGGCGGGACGCTGGGCGCCGTGCACCTGGCGGACACGACGGATGGTCTCCTCGAGCGCCGCCCGCACGTCGGGGTCGAGCACCCCGACGGAAGCGGTGATCACCTCGACCGGGACGCGCAGGTGCACCGGGCGCACACCGTCGAACCGCTCGGCGAGGTCGCGCAGCTCGACGGCTCCCCGCTTGCGCACGTCCGCCAGGATCGGTGCGACGACCTCGGCGGCGTGCTCGACGTCGACCTCGGCTCTGGGGAGCTCCTCCAGGAGCTCGCGGCGCGACAGGGTGCGACCGCGCAGGTCGATCCGGGTGATCACGTTCCTGAGCATAGGACGGACCTCTGCCACGGGCCTGGCCAGGACCACGGGTCGGGCGTGCGCTGCGCCACACGGACCGCGGAGCACGGCAGACTGCTGCCATGACCCAGGTGCCCATCTCCGACGACTCGATCCGGCTCGGCCAGTTCCTCAAGCTCGCGGACCTCGCCGACTCCGGCGCGCACGCCCGTGCGCTGCTGGAGGACGGTGCCGTGACGGTGAACGGCGAGGACGAGGCCCGGCGCGGCCGCCAGCTGGTGCGCGGCGACGTGGTCGAGGTGGACCTGCCGACGGGCTACAAGGAGGCCACGGTCGCCTGACCGCGGCTCACGCCTCCTGGTAGCGCGGCAGTGCGGCGTCGAACAGCTCCTGCCAGGGCCGGACCGGGCGGCCCGCCGCGTAGTCGTCCAGCTGGTCGAGCGACGCGTGCCAGCCGCCGCCGTACCCGCGCGCCGCGGCCTCGGCCAGGTCCAGGTGCTCGAGCACGAGGACGGCGCCGTCGCCGTCGGCACGGATCTCGAGCGCCACGCGCGACTCGTCCTCCCCGGGGAACCGCCAGCCGACCAGCAGGCGGTGCGGCGGGTCGCACTCGAGGACCTCGCCGACCGCGTTCTCCGGCGAACCGTCCACGTCGTCGCCCATCCGCAGCTCGTAACGGCCGCCCACCCGGAGGTCGCCGTAGACCGGACCGAGCCAGCGGGCGAGCCGGTCCGGCTCCGTCACGCTGGACCAGAGGTCGTCGGACGTGGTCGCGTACTGCCGCTCGAAGCGGACCGTCACCCCGGTCGCGGACGGCCGGAGCACTCCCCACACGTCAGTCGTCATCTCGTCTCCTCCGCCCGCGGGCGATCTCGGTCTCCAGCGCGTCCAGGTGCCCGTCCCAGAACCGGCGGATGCCGTGCGCCCAACGCTCGACCTCGTCGAACGCCTCCGGGCGCACGGAGTACAGCCGGACCGCACCCCGCGGCTCCGAGTCGACGACGCCCGCCTCGCGCAGCACCCGCAGGTGCCGCGACGCGGCCGGCTGGCTGATGCCGAACTCGGCACCGACGGCGGTCGCCAGCTGGCCCGCGCTGCGCTCCCCCTCGGCGAGGAGCTCCACCAGTCGGCGGCGGACCGGGTCCCCCAACGCGTCCATGACCTGCACACGTCAGATCTTTCCGCTTTCCGTTATATAACGCAAGCGCTATATGGAGACCGGCTAGCGTGGCAGCGTGTTCGACCTGACCCGACTTCCCGACGACCTCCCGGTGCCGGTGGACGACGGTGCCGCGGACCACCTCGCGGGCACCGCGATGCCCGCGGTCACCCTGAGGGCAACCGACGGGTCCGCCGTGCACCTCGACCGCCTCGGGCCGGGTCGCACGATCCTGTACGCGTACCCGCTGACCGGCGGACCGGGCGCGCGGCTGCCCGACGACTGGGACACGATCCCCGGCGCACGCGGCTGCACCGCCGAGGCGTGCGCGTTCCGCGACCACCACGCCGACCTGCTCGCGGCAGGAGCCTCGGCGGTGTTCGGCCTCTCGACGCAGGCCACGGACTACCAGCGCGAGGCCGTCGAGCGGCTGCACCTGCCGTTCGCGATGCTCAGCGACGAGTCGTTCGCTCTCACGCACGCGCTCCGGCTGCCCACGTTCGAGGTCGACGGCCGCAGACTGCTACGCCGGCTCACGATGGTCGTGCGCGACGGCGCCGTCGAGCGAGTCTTCTCCCCGGTGTTCCCGCCCGACCGCCACGCGGCCGAGGTGCTCGCGTGGCTGGTCAGGACGCCAGGCAGCTAGGCCCGAGCAGCGCCTTCAGGTCCCCGAACAGCGACGGAGACCGCTCGACACGCAGCCCGTGGTCGAGCCGCATGACGGTCGCCCGTCCGGGACTCGTGAGCCGCAGGTGGACCTCCGTGACGCCCGGGTGGGTGGAGAGCACCTCGCGCAGCCGCTCGACCACCGGAGGCGTGCAGCGGGACACGGCCATCGACACGATCACGGGCGCGTCCGCGGCCTGCGAGACGTCCGGCAGCGACACCTCCATGGCCTGCAGCTGCATGGTCTCGTCGCGCCGCCGCACGCGTCCGCGGATCACGACGACCGCGTCCTCGGCCAGCGCCGTCGAGTACGCCAGGTAGGTCTCGCCGAAGAACATGATCTCGACCGAGGCCTCCATGTCCTCGATGGTGACCGCGGCCCACGGGTTGCCCTGCTTCGACATCTTGCGCTGCAGCGACGTGATGAGCCCGGCGATGACCACCGTGGAGCCGTCGGGCCGCTGCTCGTCCTGCAGCAGCGTGGCGATCGACACGTCCGCCGCGGCGGCGAGCACGTGCTCGAGCCCGGACAGCGGGTGGTCGGACACGTACAGCCCGAGCATCTCCCGCTCGAACGCGAGCCGCTGCTTCTTGTCCCAGTCCGGCAGGTCCGGCACGACCACCGCGAAGCCCTGGCCGGCGTCGTCGCCGCCCAGCAGGTCGGCGAAGAGGTCGAACTGGCCCTCGGCCTCCTTGCGCTTCACGCCGATCACCGAGTCGACCGCCTGCTCGTGCACCAGCAGCAGGGCGCGCCGCGCGTGCCCGAGCGAATCGAACGCCCCGGCCTTGATGAGCGACTCGATGGTCCGCTTGTTGCAGACGACTGCGGGCACCTTGTCCAGGAAGTCGGTGAACGACGTGAACGCGCCCTTCTCCTCGCGCGAGCGCACGATCGCGTCGACCACGTTGGCGCCCACGTTGCGGATGGCCGTCAGGCCGAACCGGATGTCCTTGCCGACGGCCGTGAAGTTGGCCGACGAGGAGTTGACGTCCGGCGCGAGCACCGTGATGCCCATGTGCCGGCACTCGCCCAGGTACAGCGCCGACTTGTCCTTGTCGTCGCGCACGCTGGTGAGCAGCCCGGCCATGTACTCGGTCGGGTAGTTGGCCTTGAGGTAGGCGGTCCAGTAGGAGATGACGCCGTACGCCGCCGAGTGGGCCTTGTTGAAGGCGTACCCGGCGAAGGGCACCAGCACGTCCCACACGGCCTGGATGGAGGCGTCCGAGTAGCCGCGCTCGCGCATGCCGGCCTGGAACGGGACGAACTCCTTGTCCAGGACCTCCTTCTTCTTCTTGCCCATCGCGCGGCGCAGCAGGTCGGCCTGGCCGAGCGTGTACCCGGCCAGCTTCTGCGCGGCGCGCTGCACCTGCTCCTGGTAGACGATCAGCCCGTGGGTGATGCCCACGACCTCCTCGAGCGGCGCCTCCAGCTCCGGGTGGATGGGCTCCACCTTCTGCAGGCCGTTCTTGCGCAGCGCGTAGTTGATGTGGGAGTTCATCCCCATCGGGCCGGGCCGGTACAGCGCGATGACGGCCGAGATGTCCTCGAAGTTGTCGGGCCGCATCTGACGCAGCAGCGAGCGCATCGGGCCACCGTCGAGCTGGAACACGCCCAGGGTGTCGCCTCGACCGAGCAGCTCGTACGTCGCCGGGTCGTCGAGCGGCACCTCCTCGATCTTGATGGCGGCCTTGCCGTTCATCTCGATGTTCTCGAGGGCGTCGTCGAGGATCGTGAGGTTGCGCAGACCGAGGAAGTCCATCTTGATCAGGCCCAGGGCCTCGGACCCCGGCTGGTCGAACTGCGTGATGATCGCGCCGTCCTGCGGGCGCCGCATGATCGGGACGATGTCCACCAGCGGCTCGCTGGACATGATGACGCCGGCCGCGTGCACGCCCCACTGGCGCTTGAGGTTCTCCAACCCCTTCGCGGTCTCCAGCACGCGCTGCGCCTCGGGGTCCGCCTGCACCACCTGACGGAACTCGTCGGCCTCCGCGTAGCGGGAGTCCTGCGGGTTGTAGATGCCCGAGAGCGTGATGTCCTTGCCCATCACCGCGGGCGGCATCGCCTTGGTGAGCTTCTCCCCCATCGCGAACGGGAAGCCGAGGACGCGTGAGGCGTCCTTGAGCGCCTGCTTGGCCTTGATGGTGCCGTACGTGACGATCTGGGCGACCCGGTCCTCGCCGTACTTGTCGGTGACGTACCGGATGACCTCGCCGCGACGGCGCTCGTCGAAGTCGACGTCGACGTCGGGCCACGACACGCGCTCGGGGTTGAGGAACCGCTCGAAGATCAGCCCGTGCTCCAGCGGGTCCAGCTCGGTGATGCCCATCGCGTACGACGCCATCGAGCCGGCCGCGGACCCACGGCCCGGACCGACGCGGATGCCCTGGTCCTTGGCCCAGTTGATGAAGTCGGCGACGACCAGGAAGTACCCGGAGAACCCGAGCTGGGTGATGACGCCCGTCTCGTACTCGGCCTGCGTGCGGACATCCGACGGGATCGTCCCGTGGTACCGCTTCTGCAGGCCGGTCTCGACCTCCTTGATGAACCAGGAGTCCTCGCTCTCCCCGGCCGGGACCGGGAAGTTCGGCATGAAGTTGGCGTCGGTGTTGAACTCCACCTCGCACTGCTCCGCGATGAGGACGGTGTTGTCGCACGCCTCCGGGATCTCGGACCAGGTGCGCCGCATCTCCTCCGCGGACTTCAGGTAGAACTGGTCGGTGTCGAACTTGAACCGGTCGGGGTCGGCGAGGGTGGAGCCCGACTGGACGCACAGCAGCACCTCGTGCGCGTGGCTGTCCTCGTGCTTGGTGTAGTGCAGGTCGTTGGTGGCGACGACGGGCGCACCGATCGCCTCGGCCAGGCGCCGCAGGTCCTTGATGACCCGGGTCTCGATCTCGAGCCCGTGGTCCATCAGCTCGACGTAGTAGTTCTCCTTGCCGAAGATGTCCTGCAGCTCCCCGGCGGCCCGCACGGCCTCGTCGAACTGGCCGAGCCGGATGCGCGTCTGCACCTCGCCCGACGGGCAGCCCGTGGTGCCGATGAGCCCGTCGCTGTACGTGGTCAGCAGCTCGCGGTCCATGCGCGGCCACTTGCCCATCTGGCCCTCGAGCGACGCCAGCGAGGACATCCGGAAGAGGTTGTGCATCCCCTTGGTGGACTTGGCCAGCAGGGTCATGTGCGTGTACGCGCCGCGGGCCGAGACGTCGTCTGACGCCTGGTGCGCCTCGCCCCAGCGCACGCGGTTCTGGTCGAACCGGCTGGTGCCCGGCGTGACGTACGCCTCGACGCCGATGATCGGCTTGATCCCGTGGTTCTTGGCCTTCTGCCAGAAGTCGAACGCCCCGAACAGGTACCCGTGGTCGGTGATGGCGACGGCCGTCTGCCCGAGGCGGTTGGCCTCGGTGAACAGGTCGTCCAGGCGCGCCGCGCCGTCGAGCATCGAGTACTCGGTGTGCACGTGGAGGTGGACGAAGTCGGAGCCCCCAGCTGATGCCATGCGGGCGATCCTACGTCGGGCCACCCACAGTCCCGAGCCGCCGTCGGGCCGTGTCGGCGGGCGCCCGGCGTGTCGCGGCGCGCCTAGGCCGGAGCCGTCACGACCTTCACCGCGTCGCGGTGCCAGATGGCCTCGTCCAGGTACCGCTCGGGCCGGGCGACGTAGCCCAGCCGCGCGTAGAAGCCGAGCGCCTGCTCCTGCGCGCTGAGCTCGACGGACACCGTCCGAACCCCGTCGGCGACCACCCCGAACCGGTCGAGCGCCTCGGCCTCCAGGGCGGTCATGAGCTGCGCCCCGACGCCCTCCCCGCGGGCCACGGCGCCCACCGCGACCCGACCGACGTGAGCAGGCTCACCCGCGCGGTGCGGCGGCAGCAGCCGGGCGGTGCCCAGGGGTGTCCCGTCGTCGCCGAGCGCGAGCACGTGCACCGTGGCGGGGTCGTCGTCGAGCGCGTCCATCTCGCGCTCGGCGGCCACCTTCTGCTCCTCGACGAACACGGCCATCCGGATCGCCGTCATCGCGGCGCGCTGCTCGGGCGTCTCCACCCGGACGACACGCACGCTCACGCGTACCCGTCCTGCAGCACGGCCAGGGAACGCGCCAGGTCCTCGGGGTACTCGCTGGTCAGCTCCAGCCACTCGCCCGAGCTCGGGTGGTGGAACCCGAGCCGCATGGCGTGCAGCCACTGCCGGGTCAGGCCCACGCGCGCCGCCAGCGACGGGTCCGCGCCGTACGTGAGGTCGCCGACGCAGGGGTGCCTGGTGGCGGAGAAGTGCACACGGATCTGGTGCGTGCGCCCGGTCTCCAGGTGGATCTCCACCAGGGACGCCGCGGGGAGCATCTCGAGCACCTCGTAGTGGGTGATCGACGGCTTGCCGTCCGCCACCACGGCGAACTTCCAGTCCGAGCTGGGGTGCCGGCCGATGGGGGCGTCGATGGTGCCGGTCGTCGGCTCCGGGTGCCCCTGCACGAGCGCGTGGTAGACCTTCTCGACCGTGCGGTCCTTGAACGCCCGCTTCAGCACCGTGTAGGCGTGCTCGCTCTTGGCGACGACCATCAGCCCGGACGTCCCCGCGTCGAGGCGGTGCACGATCCCCTGCCGCTCGGCCGCGCCGGACGTCGAGATCCGGTAGCCCACAGCCATGAGGGCGCCGACGACGGTCGGGCCGGTCCAGCCCGGCGACGGGTGCGCGGCGACGCCGACGGGCTTGTCGATGACCACCAGGTCGTCGTCGTCGTACACGATCCGCATGCCGGGCACGGGCTCGGCGACGACCTCGATGGTGGAGGCCGGGACCACGTCCGGGATCGCGACCTCGAGCCAGCCGCCCGCCGACAGCCGGTCGGACTTGCCCAGCTCCTTGCCGTCCAGGTGCACGCCGCCGGCCTCCGCGATCTCCGCCGCGCGGGTGCGGGAGAGCCCGAGCAGCCGCGCCAGGGCCGCGTCCACCCGCTCGCCGACGAGCCCGTCGGGCACCGGCATCGCCCGCGTGTCAGGCATTCTGCTCGGTCGACGTCGTCGTGGTGGTGGTCGTCGTGGAGTCGGAGTCCGGGGCGTCGATCACGTCCTGCGCCTCTGCGGGCTCTCGTGGCTCCCGGACGTCACGCGTGCCGTCGAGGTGGATGCCGAGGGCCGCCAGGACCACGACGAGAGCCGCGGCGACGACGATCGCGATGTCGGCGACGTTGCCGACGAACCAGTCGGCGTAGGCGATGAAGTCCACCACGTGGCCCTCGGCCGGCCCGGGTTCCCGGATCCACCGGTCGACCAGGTTCCCCAGGGCGCCCCCGAGCAGGAGGCCCAGCGCGACGGCCCACGCGCGCGACCCGATCCGGCGGCTGGCCCGCACGACGACGACGATCACGACGGTCGCGACGACCGTGAGGACCCAGGTCATCCCCGTCGCGATGGAGAGCGCGGCGCCGGGGTTGAACACGAGCTGGAACCCGAGCAGGTCACCGACCAGCTGCCGCCGCTCGCCGTCGGCCAGCGCCTCGATCGCCCACGCCTTCGACGCCTGGTCGAGCACCAGCACGACGGCCGCGAGCGAGAACAGCAGGATCAGCAGCGCGCGCCGGCGAGGGCTGGTCGAGGGCGCGTCGGGCTGGTCGTCCGTCGTGGTGGGCACCGCAGGAGTCTACGTGCGCGTCAGCGACGCTCCTCGCGCTGCTTGCACTCGACGCACAGGGTCGCCCGCGGGAACGCCTGGAGGCGCGCCTTGCCGACCGCCTTGCCGCACGACTCGCAGGTCGCGAACGTGCCGGCTGCGATGCGCGCCAGGGAGCGGGTGGTCTGCGCGAGCAGGTCCCGCGTGTTGTTGACGAGCGTGAGCTCCTGCTCACGCTCCAGCGCGGAGGAGCCCGAGTCGGCCTGGTCGTCGCCGGCGCCGTCGCCGGAGTTCCGCAACAGGTCCGACAGCTCGGCGTCCGCCGCCGCCAGCTCGCTGGTCAGTCGGTCGATGTCGCTGGTGAGCTCTTCCGCGACGTCCTTGACCTCGCGCGCGGTCCACGGCTTCTCGCCGTCACGAACCGGGAAGTGCTTGACCAGCTTGGCCAGTTCCTTGGTGTCCGTGCTGACGTCAACCGCGCTGAGCGCGTCGTTGATGGCCACGAGCGGGCCCCCCTGTCCTCGAAGTCACGCGACTGTATGCGGGCACAGGCAGGGACACAACACGCCACGCCGGGTGAAACCCGGCGCGGCGCGCGTGTACAGAGGACCTGACCTGTGGTGATGCGGGGTGTCCGGCGGGTGGTCGCCGGACGGGACGTCAGAGGTTCTGGCCGTCTCCGACCGGCTGCGGCTGACCCGACCGCGGCGGCAGGGCGTTGCCACGGTTGTCCAGGTCGCCGAGCAGGTTCTCGAGGTAGCTCTTGAGGCGGGTCCGGTAGTCGCGCTCGAACACGCGCAGCTCGTCGATCTTGCGCTCCAGGAGCGAGCGCTCCTGCTCGAGCTGACCGAGCGTGCGCTGCGACGTCTCCTCGGCCTCGCGCACGATGCGGTTGGCCTGGCTCTTGGCCTCACCCACGAGGCGGTCCGACTCCTCCTGGCCGCTGCGCACGTAGTCGTCGTGCAGCTTCTGGGCCAGGGCGAGCATCCCGGTCGCGGACTCCGGCTCGCTCGTCCGCGGTCCGCTCTGCACCGGCGCGACGATCGGCGCGGGCTGGGCGACGGGGGCGGCGATCACCGGGGCCGGAGCCGGGATCGGCTCGGGGGTCGGCTCCGGCTTGGGGGCCGGTGCAGCCTGCTGGGAACCCGCACGGCTCAACTCGGCGATCCGGCGCTCGGCCGCCGCCAGCTTCGTCTTCAGGTCGTCGTTCTCACCCTGCAGGTCGCGCAGCGTGTTGACGACCTCGTCCAGGAAGTCGTCGACCTCGTCCTGGTCGTAGCCCTCGCGGAACTTCGTGGCCTGGAACTTCTTGTTCAAGACCTCGTCTGCAGTCAGCAGAGCCATCGTCATCACCTCAGTCGGTAGTGCTCGGTCGGGCCGGCGGCAGTCCACCGACCGCCTCGGGCCACGGTATCGGAGAATGCGGTGCGCGCACGTCCCCGCGACACGCCCATGGACAGGTGGATCGTCAGGTCAGATGCGGCTGAGGATGGACATCAGGATCGAGCATCCCAGCACGAGGACCAGGAAGGCGAGGTCCAGACGGACGGATCCGATGGCGAGGGGAGGCAGGATCCGCCGCAACGCCTTCAGCGGAGGATCGGTCACCGTGTACGTCGCCTCCGCGATCACCAGGGCGATCCCCGAGGGGTGCCAGTCCCGCGCGAAGAACTGCACCCAGTCCAGCACCAGCCGGATCAGGAGCAGGAGGAAGAACGCGAGGACGACGTAGAACAGCAGTGCGGCGACGAGTTGCACGCGTCAGCTCTGGTTGTAGAAGCCCGCACGCGTCGGCGGCTCGGCGACCGGGCCGGCAGCCTCCCCGGCGACCTCGACGTGCGCCGGCGAGAGCAGGAACACCTTGCTGGTCACCCGCTCGATCGCGCCGTGCAGCCCGAAGATCAGACCCGCGGAGAAGTCGACGAGCCGCTTGGCGTCGGCGTCGTCCATGTCCGTGAGGTTCATGATGACCGGGGTGCCCTCGCGGAACGCCTCGCCGATCTTGCGCGCGTCGTTGTACGAGCGCGGGTGGATCGTCGTGATGCGACGGAGCTCACCAGCAGGTGCGGGAGCGTGCTGCGCCGCCTGCGTGGTCAGCGACGTGCGCGTCGGCCGGTGCAACGGCGTGACCTGGGCCTCGTACTCCTGCGGCACCGCGACCTCCTGGTCGTCGAACTCCTCGAGGTACTCCTCGTGCTCCGACCGGTCGTCGGCCAGGCCGAGGTACAGCATCGTCTTGCGCAGCGCTCCGGCCATCGCCTTGGCTCCCTCCCCGGATCTCTCCGGACCACCCCGGAGCCCCTGCCGGTCCTGACGGCGACGGTGGGCTCCCTCTGCCGGTCACGGTAGCAACGCGCGCGTTCCGGTCACGGCACGACACGCCCGACAACCTCGGCGGCTGTCACGCCTGCATGCCGACGACCCCGGCGAACCGGCCGGTGCGCGGCGAGCGCCGGTAGGAGAACAGGGCGGGGTCCTTCCACGTGTCGCGCGCCTGCACGGTGACCCGCTCGACGCCGGCCCGGCGCAGCACCGCGACGACGCCTGCGGGCAGGTCGAGCGCCGGGGTTCCCCAGTCCGTCGTCGCCCGCGTCTCCGGGACCGCGTCCGCGACCTCGTCCCGCAGGGCGGCCGGCACCTCGTACGACTCCCCCGCGATCGACGGTCCGAGGGCCGCCCGGATCCGGCCGACGTCCGCACCCTGGGTCACCATGGCGGAGACCGCCGCCTCGACGACGCCGGCCACCAGGCCGCGCCGTCCGGCGTGCACCGCGGCCACGACGCCGGCGGAGGCGTCGGCCAGCAGCACGGGCACGCAGTCGGCCACCAGCACCGCGACGGCGACCGACGGGTCGACCGAGACCAGGGCGTCGTACTCGCCGACCGAGATGACGCCCGCCGCGGGCGGCTCGGACAGGACGACGATCCCCGTCCCGTGCACCTGCGCGGCGTACGCGACCGGGACCCCGGCCCACCGCTCGAGGCGCGCCCGGTTGCGCGCGACGTCGGACGGCTCGTCGCCCACCTGGTAGCTGAGGTTCAGGGCGTCGTAGGGCGGGCGGCTGACTCCTCCGCCACGCGTGCTGAACCCGGCCCGGACGCCAGCCCCGAGATCGACCTCCACGACGGGCGGGAGGTCGCTCCCGGGCTGCGTTCCGCTCACGGCCCGGCTACTTGAGGAAGTCCGGTACGTCCAGCTCGTCGCGGTCGCGCCGGGGGGCGTCCTCGCTGAAGATCCGGGGCACCTCCAGCGCTCCCGTGATCGGCGTCGGCTCCGCCTCGGTGGACAGGAAGGCCGGGACGTCGGGCTGGGCCGGCGCGGCCGCACGGTTCTGGGTGTAGGACCCGACGGGGACCAGCTGCTCCTCGGGGTCGAGCACGGGGCGCGGCGTGGGGACCTGCGACGCGACGGCCGGCACCTGACGGGCCGAGTTGCCGCTGACCTGGCCGAGCGCGCGGGCGTCCCGGCGGATCGTGGGCGAGCCGGAGTCGAAGCCGGCCGCGATGACGGTGACGCGGACCTCGTCGCCCAGGGCGTCGTCGATGACTGCGCCGAAGATGATGTTGGCCTCCGGGTGCGCGGCCTCCTGGACCAGTCGCGCGGCCTCGTTGATCTCGAAGAGCCCGAGGTCCGACCCGCCCTGGATGGACAGCAGCACGCCGTGCGCGCCGTCGATGCTGGCCTCGAGCAGCGGCGAGGAGATCGCCATCTCGGCGGCCTGGACCGCGCGGTCGTCGCCGCGGGCGAAGCCGATGCCCATGAGCGCCGAGCCGGCACCCTGCATGACGGACTTCACGTCGGCGAAGTCGAGGTTGATGAGGCCCGGCGTGGTGATCAGGTCCGTGATGCCCTGGACACCCGACAGCAGCACCTGGTCGGCCGAGTGGAACGCGTCGAGCACCGACACGGACCGGTCGGAGATCTGCAGCAGCCGGTCGTTGGGGATGACGATGAGCGTGTCGACCTCGGCGCGCAGCGCCTCGATGCCCGAGTCCGCCTGCACCGAACGGCGGCGACCCTCGAAGGTGAACGGCCGCGTGACGACACCGATGGTCAGCGCGCCGAGCGACCGCGCGATCCGCGCGACGACCGGCGCGCCACCGGTACCGGTGCCGCCGCCCTCGCCCGCGGTGACGAAGACCATGTCGGCGCCCCGCAGGACGTCCTCGATCTCGTCCTTGTGGTCCTCGGCGGCCTTCTTGCCGACCTCGGGGTCCGCGCCGGCGCCGAGGCCGCGCGTGAGCTCGCGGCCGACGTCGAGCTTGACGTCCGCGTCCGACATCAGCAGCGCCTGGGCGTCGGTGTTGACGGCGATGAACTCGACACCCTTGAGGCCGACCCCGATCATGCGGTTCACGGCGTTCACGCCGCCGCCGCCGATGCCGACGACCTTGATGACCGCCAGGTAGTTCTGCGGAGCTGCCACGGTGGGTGCCTCTCGTTCTGTGCCGGTCGCGGCCGGGGCCACGTGGTCCGTCCGCGGCCCGCTCGACGGCGGGACAGGGTCGGGGTGAAACCTTCACCCTCTACTTGAGGGTTATAGTTATGTCAGGTGTGCTGTCAGTGCGTGACGCTAGGTGCCGCCCGGACGTCGAGCAACGACCGCGCCGCGCGTGTCGGGAGTTGCTTGAGAAACTCGCCCGCGCCCGTCACTTCGTGATGGGCAGGCGGGGCGCCGACACGTCGATGACGGTCGCTCCGGCAGCGGCCGGCGATGCGCGCAGGGCGGACAGGACCGCGATCTTCAGCGGGGTCTCGCTCGCGCTCCCCCAGTCGACGCGCACACCGTCGCGCAGGCTCATGGTCACGGTGTCCTGGGTCCGCGCCGACACGCCACCCACCTGGGCGAGCAGCTCGACCGGCAGCCTCTGGAGCACGCTGAGCACCGCAGTGAGCGTGCGCTTGTCCCCCACCGGCACGTCCACCACCGGCAGACCGTCCGGCGCGGCGTCGACGCGGCCGACCTGGACACCGTCCATGTCGAGCAGCGCGAAACCGGGCGCGCCGTGGGTCGCGGCGCTGGACTGCTCCGGGACGGCGGCAACGGGCTCGCGGGCGACGAGCACCACGACGAGGCCGTGCGGCCACGACCTGGTGACGCGCGCCTCCCGGACGCCGGGCACCTCGAGCACCTCGTCGCGCAGCCGCACCGTGTCCAGGCGCGGCAGCGGGGTGCTCGCGTGCGCGTCGACCACCGCGAGCACCTGGTCGACCGCGACCACGGTCCCGGCACCCTCGACCACGACCTCCGCCGGCTCGAGCGCGAGCACCGGGGAGATGAGCAGGAGCCAGCCGAGCGAGCCGACAGCGAGCACCGACCCGACCGCGAGCAGCACCTGCCGGCGCGCGAGGTTCCGGCGGGCACGGGACCGCTCGGCGAACCGGGCGACCGAGCTGGTCGACACCACGGGTGGGGCGACCGGACCCGCGTACTTGCGGGCACCACCGGCGCTGTACGTGGTGACCGCGCGTCCGAAGGCCGGGTCGTCCTGCTGCGCCGGCGTCGGCGCGGTCGACGGCTTCGCGGGTGTCGCCGGCTTCGCGGGTGTCGCTCGCGTCGTCGCCCGGGCGGGTGACGTGGTCCTGCGGGGGGCTGTCGGTCGGCCCGGGGCGGCGTCGCGCGGGGCCGTCGGTCGCGACGGGCTCATCCGTCTGCCCGCGCGGTGAGTTCCTCGAGCACGACCGCCGCGAGCTGGGTCACGTCCCCGGCGCCCACGGTGAGCAGCAGGTCGCCCGGACGCGCGGCACCGGCGATCGCCCGGGCGGCGTCGTGCCTGTCGGGCACGAACGTCGCCCTGCCCGGCGTCGGGACGCGGTCCACGATCAGCGCGCCGGTCACCGACGGGTCCGGGTCCTCGCGCGCGGCGTACACGTCGGTCACGACGACCACGTCGGCCAGGTCGAGCGCCTCGCCGAACTGGGACGCGAACGTGCGGGTGCGCGAGAAGAGGTGCGGCTGGAAGAGGGCGAGGACCCGACCGTCCCCGGCGACCGACCGCGCGGCGCGCAGCAGGGCGGCGACCTCGGTCGGGTGGTGCGCGTAGTCGTCGACCACCCGCACGCCGTCCGCTGTGCCCCGGTCCTCGAACCTGCGACCCGTGCCTCGGAACGCGCCGAGGCCGTCGGCAGCGTCGGCCACGCCGAGCCGTCGCGCCGCCGCCCACGCCGCCGCTGCGTTCAGGGCGTTGTGCGTGCCGGGCACCGCCAGGAAGACGGTCGTGCGCACGTCCGCGGTCGTCAGCCCGAACGCCCACCGGTCGCTGTCCGCCACCAGGTCACCCACCCGGACGTCCGCGTCGGGCGACGTCCCGTACGTCACCACCTCGACGCCCCGGTCCGCGAGCGAGTCACGCACGCGCTCCACCAGCCGGGCCGCACCGGCGTCGTCCGCGCAGGCCACGAGTGCGCCACGGTCCCGGATCCGGCCGGCGAACGCCACGAACGCGTCCTCGAACGCCTCCGCCGAGCCGTAGTGGTCCAGGTGGTCCGGCTCGACGTTGGTGACCACCGCGACCAGTGGCGCGTACGCGAGGAACGAGCCGTCGGACTCGTCGGCCTCGGCCACGAACGCGGGGCCCGCGCCGTCGCGGCTGCCGCCGAGCGGGCCGTCGACCGAGAAGACCGTGCCACCGATGGCGAAGGACGGGTCCGCGCCCGCGTGCAGCAGTGCCGTGGCGATCATCGCGGACGTGGTCGTCTTGCCGTGCGCGCCGGCCACGGCCACCGCGTCCCGGTCGACCATCAGCGCGGCCAGGGCCTCCGACCGGTGCAGCACGCGCAGGCCGCGCTCGCGTGCGCGGGCGAGCTCGGGGTTGGACTCGCGGACGGCGGACGAGATCACCACGGTGTCGACGTCGTCGACGAGCGCGGCGTCGTGGCCCACGTGCACCCGGACTCCGGCGTCCCGGAGGGCCGGCAGCGCGGGGCCGTCGGCGGCGTCGGACCCGCTGACGGCCAGGCCGCGGGCGGCGAGCAGGGCGGCTATCGCGGACATGCCCGCGCCGCCCACGCCGACGAGGTGCACGCGGCCGAGGTCGGCGGGCCGAAGGACGTCGGTCACGGCAGCTCCGCCTCCACCAGGCGGGCCACGCGCGCCGCCGCGTCCCGCACCCCGACCGAGGCTGCGGCGCGACCCATGCGCTCCCGCGTCTCCGCCGCGGCGTCGCCGACCAGCAGGACCGGGAGGTGCGTGCGGACCCACGCCGGGTCCAGGTCGGTGTCCTCCACCAGCAGGCCGCCGCCGGCCGCGACCACGGCGGCGGCGTTCAGCCGCTGCTCGCCGTTGCCGATGGGGAGCGGCACGTAGACCGCCGGGATGCCCAGCGCGGCCTGCTCGCACACCGTGCCCGCGCCGGAGCGCCCGATCACCACGTCGGCGACGGCCAGCGCCAGCTGCATCTCGGTGAGGTACTCGCGCACGTGGTACCGCTCGGCACCGGGCACGTCGACCAGCGCGGTACGCACGGCGTCGGCCTTGCCCGCCCCCGTCAGGTGCAGCACCTGGATCCCCGAGGCGAGCAGGTCCGCCGCGGCGCCCGCGACGGCCGTGTTGACGCTCACGGCACCGAGCGACCCGCCGGACACGAGCAGCGTGGGCAGCGCGGCGTCGAGGCCGAGCTCGGTGGCTGCCGCAGCACGCGTGCCCTCCCGGTCCACGGACCGCTGTTCGATCAGGCGCGCGATCGGCGCCCGCAGGGGCAGGCCGGTGACCTGCGCGCCGCGCAGCGAGGTGCCCGGAAACGTCACGGCCACCGAACGTGCCCAGCGGGCGCCCAACCGGTTGGCCAGGCCCGCGCGCGCGTTCTGCTCGTGGATGACGACCGGGAGCTTGCGGCGGCGCGCGGCCAGGTAGGCCGGGGTGGCGACGTACCCTCCGAAGCCGACGACCACCTGGGCACCCGACTCGTCGATCGCAGCGCCCGCGGCCCGGACGGCGTCGCGCAGCCGGACCGGAAGCCGGAACCAGTCGAGGGTCGGGCGGCGCGGCAACGGGACGCGCGGGACGACCGCGAGCGGCAGACCGTGCTCCGGGACCAGTCGGGACTCGAGGCCCTCGGCGGTACCGAGCACGGTGAGGCGGGCGTTCGGGTGGCGTCGGAGCAGCTCGTCGGCGACGGCGAGCAGCGGGTTCACGTGGCCGGCGGTCCCTCCGCCGGCGAGCAGGACGGACGGCGGCGGTCGGTGCTCAGCCACGGGACCGCCCGATGACGGCGAGCGAGCGACGGACGACGCCGGGCCGGGCAGCCAGCGCCTCGGCGGCACCGGGCTCCGAGCGCGCGAACGCGATGAGCACGCCGAGGGCGGCCATCGTCATGATCAGCGCCGAGCCGCCCGCGGACACCAGCGGCAGCGGGATGCCGATCACCGGTGCGAGCCCGATCACGACCGCGATGTTGACCAGCGCCTGCCCGATGATCCAGCAGAGGATCGCGCCGGTGGTGATCTGCACGAACGGGTCGGTGTGCCGGCGGATGACGCGGATCATCGCGAACGCCAGCAGGCCGAACAGGCCGAGCACCAGCAGGGTGCCGATGAGCCCGAGCTCCTCGCCGAGGATCGCGAAGATGAAGTCGTTGTGCGCGGCCGGCAGGTAGGACCACTTCTCGCGGCTCTCCCCCAGGCCGAGCCCGCCCCAGCCGCCGCTCGCCAGCCCCCAGCCGCCGTGCAGCGTCTGGTAGCAGGACGACGCGGCGTCGCACTCGTCGGACAGCCAGCTGGTGATGCGGGCCGTGCGGTTGCCGCTGGTGAGGGTCAGCAGCGCGGTCAGCCCACCGGCCAGCAGCGCGGCGAACCCGAAGATCCGCATGGGGACCCCGGCCACGAACATCGCCCCGGCGACGAGCATGATGAGCACCAGCGCGGTGCCGAGGTCGTGCCCGGCCAGCACGACGAGGATCGCGACGCCGGCGACCGGCACGGCGGGGATCAGGGCGTGCTTCCACTGCCGCAGGAGCGACAGCTTGCGCGCGAGCACCGCACCCAGCCAGATCGCCAGCGCGAGCTTGATGGTCTCGGACGGCTGCGCGGAGATGCCCCCGACGCAGACCCAGTTCTGGTTGCCGCCCGCCCCGCAGCCCAGCGGCGTGAACACCGTCAGCTGGAAGACGATGGCGAACGCCAGCGCGGGCCACGCGATCGCCTGGAAGAACCGCACGGGCGCCCGCGACAGGCCGAACAGGACGGGCAGGCCGATGAGCGCGTACTTGGCCTGGTCGAGGAACACCGCGTACGGCGAGTGACCGTCGTCGAGGGACTCCACGCTCGAGCTCGACAGGACCATGACGAGCCCGATCACGAGCAGCAGCGCGGTCGCACCGATCAGCACGTAGTAGCTGGTCACCGCGCTGTTCCACTGGCCGAGCAGCGAGCTGGTCGAGGCGCCGGGGTCGTCCGTGCGGCGCACGCTCGGGCGCGGGGTCGTGGCGGTCATGCGTCCCCGCCGAGCGCACGCACGGCTGCGGAGAACTGATCACCCCGTGCGGCGTACGACGTGAACTGGTCCATCGACGCGCAGGCGGGGGCGAGCAGCACCGTGACCGGCTCGGCGCCCGAGGACGCGAGCCGCCTGGCCTGGTCCACGGCGCGGGTCATCACCGTGCCAGTCTCACCGGCGTCGACCTCGACCACGGGGACCTCGGGTGCGTGTCGGGCGAGCGCCTCGCGCAAGGGTGCACGGTCGACCCCGATGAGCACGACGGAGCGGAGCCGGTCGCGCCGCGCGAGGACGAGCTCGTCGAACTGGGCACCCTTGGCCAGCCCGCCCGCGATCCACACGACGCTGCCGGCGGGGAACGCGCCGAGGGCGGCCGAGGCCGCGTGCGCGTTGGTCGCCTTCGAGTCGTCCACGTACGCCGCACCGTCGACGACCGCGACCGTGGCGAGCCGGTGCGCGCCCGGACCGTAGGCGCGCAGCCCGTCGCGGATCGCGGCCGGGTCGACGTCGTGCGCGAGCGCGAGCGCCGCGGCCGCGAGGGCGTTCGCGACGACATGCGGCGGGACCGTGCCGTCGGGGCCGGCCAGCTGCAGGAGGTCCGCCAGCGTCCCGAGCTCGGCCGCGTGCGTGTGCCGGAGCCGGGCGAACCCGCGGTCGACGAGGACGTCCTCGACCATGCCCACCTGTCCGACGAGGGGGGTGCCCACCGTGAACCCGACGGCGACGCAGCCGTCGACGACGTCGGCCTCGCGGACGAGGTCCTCGGTCGCCGGGTCCGTGAGGTTGTAGACGCACGCCACCTGCGCGCGCTCGAAGATGCGGCCCTTGTCGGCGGCGTACGCGTCGAGCGAGCCGTGCCAGTCGAGGTGGTCCGGCGCGATGTTCAGCACCGCGGCGGCCTGCGCGGACATCGAGTGCGTGAAGTGCAGCTGGAAGCTCGACAGCTCGACCGCGAGCACGTCGAGCGTCGGGTCGGTCGCCGCGAGCACCACGGGCGTCCCGACGTTCCCGACCGCCAGGGCGTTCTCCCCCGCGGCCCGCAGGATCGACTCGAGCATGCCCACGGTCGTCGTCTTGCCGTTGGTGCCGGTGACCGCCAGCCACGGCGCCGGTCCGCCGCCGGCAGCGCGGTCCACGCGCACCTGCCACGCGAGCTCGACCTCGCTCCACACGGGGATCCCGTGCTCCAGGGCCGCCGCGAGCAGGGGGTGGTGGGGTGCGAGACCCGGCGACGCGACGACGAGGTCCGCGCGGTCCAGCACCGAGCCCTCGAGCAGCTCCGCCGAGCCGATGACGTCGTCGGCATGGTCGTCGACGGGCACCACGCGGGCTCCCCGGGAGGCCAGCACCTCGGCCGCCGCCCGTCCGGAGACCCCGAGCCCGGCGACGACCACCAGGGCGCCCTCCAGCACGAGATCGGACACCTACCCGGCCACCCACTCCGCGTAGAAGATGCCGACGCCGAGCGCGACGAACAACCCGGCGATGATCCAGAACCGGATGACGATCGTGACCTCGCCCCACCCCGAGAGCTCGAAGTGGTGGTGCAGCGGCGCCATCTTGAAGACCCGTCTCCCGGTCAGCTTGAAGAAGCCGATCTGGATCACGTCCGACATGACGATGACCACGAAGAGGCCGCCGATGATCGCGGCGAGGATCTCCGTGCGGGACAGGATCGACAGGCCGGCGAGCGCACCGCCGAGGGCGAGCGACCCGGTGTCCCCCATGAAGATCTTGGCGGGGCTGGCGTTCCACCACAGGAACCCGAAGCACGCGCCGGTGATGGCGGCCGCGACCACCGCGAGGTCCAGCGGGTCGCGCGTCTCGTAGCAGCGCGGTCCGACGCTGGCCAGGAACTGGCAGCTCTGGTTGAACTGCCAGACGCAGACGATGACGTACGCGCCGAACACGATGAGCGAGACGCCGGTGGCCAGCCCGTCGAGCCCGTCGGTGAGGTTCACCGCGTTGGACCAAGCCGTGATGAGGAAGTTGGCCCAGACGACGAACAGGATGACCCCGACCGTCACGCCCCAGAACGCGAGGTCCAGGGTGGTGTCGCGGATGAACGAGATGTGCGTGGAGGCCGGCGTCCGGAAGCTGTCGCTGGGGAACTGGAGTGCCGCCACGGCGAACGTGATGCCGACGATGCCCTGGCCGGCGATCTTCCACCGCGCGCTCAGACCGAGGCTGCGCTGCCGCGAGATCTTGATGAAGTCGTCGAGGAAGCCGACGACGCCGAGACCCGTCATGAGGAACAGGACCAGCACGGCGGACGCGCTCGGCACGGTCCCCGTCACGATGAGACCCCCGATCCAGCCGAGCAGCGTCGCGCCGATGATGACGACGCCGCCCATGGTCGGTGTCCCGCGCTTGGTGAAGTGCGCCGTCGGACCGTCCTGCCGGATGAACTGGCCGTACTGCTTGTGCACGAGGTACCGGATGAACAGGGGCGTGCCCAGGAGCGCGATGAGCATCGAGAGCCCACCGGAGATGAGGACGGCCCTCATCGGGCGGCCCCCTCGACCAGCACGTCGCCGAGCTTCCACAGCCCGGCGCCGTACGACGACTTCACCAGCACGACGTCCCCGGGACGCAGCTCGCTCTCGAGGAACGCGGTCGCGACCTCCAGGTCGTCGGCGAGCACCACCTCGTCGCCCCACGACCCCTCGTGGTTGGCGCCGTCGCGGATGGCGCGGGCGCCGTCCCCGACCACGATCGTCAGACCGATGTTGAGCCGGACGCACAGGCGACCGATGGCGTCGTGCGCCTCGCGGGCACCCGGTCCGAGCTCGAGCATCTCCCCCAGCACGGCGATCGACCGGCGGTCCCGGCCGGCCAGCACGGCCAGCGCCTTGAGCGCCGCCCGCATGGAGTCGGGGTTCGCGTTGTAGGAGTCGTCGACGATGGTGACGCCGTCGGGACGGTCGACCACGTGCATGCGGTGGGGGCTCAGGGCGTCAGCCGCGCTCAGTCCCGCGGCCACCTCGTCCAGCTCGAGCCCGACGGCGAGCGCGGCGGCCGCGGCGCCGAGGGCGTTGTGCACGTGGTGCTCGCCGACGAGCCGCAGCGTGACCTCCGCGGTGCGCTCGACCTCGCCGCGTCGCACGAGGGTGAACGTCGCGCGGCCGCTGCGGTCGAGGCGCACGTCGCGGACGCCGACCGTGGCCTGCGGGGCCGCGCCGAACGTGACGACCTCGCCGGGCGCGAGGTCGGCCATCGCGGACACGCGGGGGTCGTCGGCGTTGAGCACCGCGACGCCGTCGGACACCAGGCCCTGCACGATCTCGGACTTCGCGACGGCGACCGCGTCGATCCCGCCGAAGCCACCCAGGTGCGCGTGGCCGACGATGAGGACGACGGCCACGTCGGGGGGTGCGATGTCCGTGAGGTAGGTGAGGTGGCCCGGGCCGCTGGCGCCCATCTCGAGCACGAGGAACCGGGTGGACTCGTCGGCGCGCAGCACCGTGAGCGGCAGCCCGATCTCGTTGTTGAAGGAGCGGACCGGTGCGATCGTCGGGCCCACGCTGCCGCACAGCTGCGCGAGCAGGTCCTTGGTGGTCGTCTTGCCGACCGAGCCGGTGATGCCGACGACGCGCAGGTCGCTGCCCCCCGGCTCGAGCGCCGCCTCGCGGAGCCGCTCCAGCACGACGCGCGCCAGGTCGCCCAGGGCACGCTCGACGTCGGCGACGACGACGCTCGGCAGCACCGTGCCACCCGCCCCGATCACGTCACGCGCGGCCAGGACGAGCGCGGCACCGCCGGCCACCGCCACGGAGGCGTAGTCGTGGCCGTCGACGTTCTCCCCCGGCAGGGCGACGAACAGCCCACCGGTGATGTCGTCGCGCGAGTCGACGACCACGGGGCCGCTGACCACGAGCGCCGGGTCGGTGGCCGCCGCGCCGCGCAGCACTCCCCCGGTCGCGGCCGCGATCTCGGCCGCCGTCAGGGCGATCACGCGTGCTGCTCCTGCCGGCGGGTGCGCGCTGCGAGCAGCACGTCGCGGTCGTTGTACCGGTGGAACACGCCGGCGATCTCCTGGGTCGGCTCGTGGCCCTTGCCCGTGATGATCACGGTGTCCTGCTCGGAGGCGAGGGCGAGGGCGTCGCGGATGGCCTGCGCGCGGCTGGTGGCCTCGTGCACGTCGACCAGGTCCGGCCGCTGCGACCGGACTCCGTCGAGGATGGCGGATCGGATGGCCGCCGGCTCCTCGGAACGGGGATTCTCGTCGGTGACGACGATCACGTCGGCCAGCCGCGCCGCGATCTCGCCCATGATCGGGCGCTTGCCCTGGTCGCGGTCGCCGTCCGAGCCGAACACGATCACCAGCCGTCCGGGGGTGATCGGGCGCACGGCGTCGAGGGCCAGGACGAGCGCGTCGGGCGTGTGGGCGTAGTCGACGATGGCGAGGGGGAAGCCGTCGCCACGCTCGATGACGCGCTCCATCCGGCCGGGGATCTCGTGCGCGACGGCCACGGCGGCGATCGCGGCGCCCAGCTCCACCCCGGCCGCGTGCGCGAGCACGATGGCCAGGGCGGCGTTGGAGACGTTGACCATGCCGGGCAGCGGGCTCGCGGCGGTGTGCTCGGTGCCGTCCGGCCCCCGGAGCGTGAACGACGAGCCGACGCCGTCCAGCCCGATGTCGGCCTTGACGACGGCCCAGTCGGCGTCGGCCCCCTCGGGCTCCCCGACGTGGGTGGCCACCGTCTCGACCGGGATGGGGGCCTCGGCGGCAAGCCGGCGGCCCCACTCGTCGTCGATCACGACGACGCCGCGGCGCGCCTGGCCGGTGGCGAAGAGTCGCGACTTGTCGCGGAAGTAGCCCTCCATGTCGCCGTGGAAGTCGAGGTGGTCGCGCTGCAGGTTGGTGAACCCGACGACGTCGAACGTCAGCCCGCCCACCCGGCCCAGGGCGAGCGCGTGCGACGAGACCTCCATGGCGAGCGCCGTCGCCCCGCGCTCGACGGCCAGCGCGAGGATCGCCTGCAGCGCCGGGGCCTCGACCGTGGTGCGCGGGCTCTCCACCGCGTCCTCGCCGATCCGGAGCTCGACCGTGCCGAGCACGGCTGTCGTGGCGTGCGCCGCGCGCAGGGCGGCGTCCAGGAAGTACGACGTCGTGGTCTTGCCGTTGGTGCCGGTGACGCCCACGGTGACCAGGTGCTCGCCCGGCGCCTCGTGCGCCCACGCCGCGACCGGTCCCGCCACCGCGCGCGGGTCCTGCGTCACGAGGACGGGGACGTGGTCGGCCAGCCCGGAGTCCTCCAGGACCGCCAGCCCGGCCTCGTCGGTGAGCACCGCCACCGCGCCGGCGTCGACCGCCTGCGCCGCGTAGGTGGCGCCGTGCACCTTGAAGCCCGTCACCGCGACGAAGACATCACCCGCGACCACGTCACCGCTGGCGAGGCTCACACCGGTCAGGACGGCGCCTGCCGGGACCGGGGCACCACGCGTGACCAGGCCGAACGTCGAGACGAGGTCGGCGACCCGATGGGCCGCGGGATGCAGCGGGCGCATCCGAGCGGGGGTCGTCATGGGGAGAATCTACCCCGCGCGCCACCGCGGGACGCCCGGGAGCGGGTGGTCACCACGTCGTCGGGAAGAGCGTCCCTGTCGTCCCGGAGGGCGCGACGCCGAGCTCGCTGAGCGTGTAGCCGGCGACGTCGCTGAACACCGGCGCCGCCACCGTCCCGCCGTAGACCGAGGTCCGGGGGTTGTGCAGGATCACGGCGACCGCGATGCGCGGGTTGTCAGCGGGGGCGACACCGATGAACGACGACGTGATGCCCTGGACACCGCCCACCCAGTTCTGCGCCGTCCCGGTCTTGCCGGCCACCTGGTACCCGGGGATCTGGGCGTTCGAGCCCGTGCCGTCGTCGACGACGCTCTGCATCATGGTGAGCACCGTCTTCGCGGTCTCGGGCGAGACCACCTGCGTCGACGCGGGCGCCGCCGCGGGCGTGTAGGTGCCGTCCGGCGACGTCCACCCCTTGATGATGTGCGGCTGCACGCGCACGCCGCCGTTCGCGATCGTGGCGAACACCTGCGTGGCCTGGACCGCCGTGACCGAGACCGCCTGCCCGAACAGCACGGCGAACTTGTCGCGGCGCTGCCAGGCGTCGACCGGGTGCAGGATGCCGTTGGACTCCCCCGGCATCTCGATACCCGTCTTCGCCCCGAAGCCGAACTTGGACAGGTAGTCGAACCGGGTCTGGACGGGCAGGTTCTGGCCGATCATCACGGTGCCCGTGTTCGACGACTCCGCCAGCACGCCGGTCGTGGTCAGCCGCAGGAGACCGTGCTCGTGCGAGTCCTTGAACGTCTCGTGACCGTCCGGGGAGTACGTGTACGGCACCTCCCACTGCGAGAGCGGGTCGGCGATCTTGTTGTCGAGGATGGCCGCCATCGTGATGACCTTGCCGGTCGAGCCGGGCTCGAACACGTCGGAGACCGCGCTGGACAGCGACCCGGACGCCTCACCGGGGTGGTTGGGGTCCACGGAGCCGGAGTCGGCGAGCGCGTAGATCTCCCCCGTCTTCGTGTCCATCACGATGAGCGACCCGGAGTCCGACCCCGTGGCGGCGACCTGGGCGTCGAGGGCCGACTGCGCCTTCCACTGCACGTCGGACAGGAGAGTGAGCTGCAGCGAGTCGCCCTGCGTCGCCGGGGTGTCCTGCGAGTAGCCGCCGGGGATCGCCTGGCCCTTGCGGCCGCTCTCGTACGTCTCGCTGCCGGCCGTGCCGGTGAGGCGCGGGTTGAGCGACGCCTCGAGCCCGGCGAGCCCCACCCCGTTGGAGTTGACGAACCCGATGACGTTCCCGGCGAGCGTGCCGTTCGGGTACACGCGCTCGGCCACCCGGTCGACGTTGACGCCGCTGAGCCCGAGCTTGCGCACCTCGCGGGCGACCTCCGGCAGCACGCCCTTGCGGATGTAGACGAACTGACGGTCGCCGACCAGCGAGCCGCCGAGCTCGGCGGCGTTCATGTCGAGCAGGGGCGCCAGGATCGCGGCGACGCCGGCCGGCCCGTCGGGGACCGGCGGGTTCAGCGTGCCCGTGAAGTCGGCGACCAGCTTCTGGTTCACCGAGATGTCGTAGCGCTCGACGGAGGTGGCCAGCGGTTTGCCGTCGGCATCCGTGATCTCGCCGCGCCCGCCGAGCAGCGACACGGAGATGAGCCGCGAGTTGCGCGCCTCCTCGGCGATGGCCGACCCGCGCAGCCCCTGGACGTAGACCAGGCGCCCGCCGAAGACGGCGAGCGCCAGGACCACGAGGACGGTGAGGAAGGCCATGCGACGGCGAGAGCCCGGCCGCACGGGTCCGGCCGGTGGTCTGCCGCCGCGGGTGCCGGGCGGGACGACGACCGTCCGCGGACCGGCCGGTGGCCGCTGCCGCGGAACCGTCGTCCCCGTCGCGCGGTTGGTCGGCGCGGGGCGGCGGGGCTGCTCGGTGCGGGCGCGCGGGCGCACCGAGCCGGCGGGGACGGGACCCGTCATCCGCCGGCTCCGGCCGCCTCGGGGGCGCCCTGGACGCTGCCGTCGGCGAGCCGGAGCCAGCCGGTGCCGTTGGTGGGCACCATGCCGAGCGCGGCGGCCGCGGCAGCCAGCTGCGTGGGCGACGCCTTGGCGTCCAGCTCCGCCGTCAGGCCCAGCGCGTCCTGGTTGAGCCGGCCCAGCTCGTTGGACAGGTCGTACTTGGCGTACGCGCTCGCCGCCATGGAGGTGTTGAGCAGCAGCGCGGACAGGAGCGCACCGGCGAGGACGGCCATGCAGGCAAGGATGAACGGCACGCGCGTCCTGGCGTGCTCCGGCGCGCGGACGACACGAAGGCGGGGTGCCGGGGCCGCCTTCGGGCGGGCCGGGGTGGGATAGGCGCGAGCGGTGCTCACTCGGGCAGCGGACTGGGCGCTCATGCTGCCCTCCTTCCGGTCGGACGTGGCGTCAGGTGGTCAGGGGTGGGACGGGTGCGCTCGGCAGCGCGGAGCCGGACGGACTGCGACCGGGGGTTGTGCGCCAGCTCGGCCTCGTCGGCCTCCTCGGCGCCGCGCGTCACGAGCCGCAGGAACGGTGCGTGCGTCTCCGGCTCGACGGGCAGGTCCGGCGGGGCGCTCGACGTCGCTCCGACGGCCAGCGCGCGCTTCACCGCCCGGTCCTCGAGCGAGTGGTACGACTCGACGACGATCCGGCCGCCCACGGCGAGCGCCTCGATCGACTGCGGGAGCGCACGCTCCAGCACCTCGATCTCGCCGTTCACCTCGATGCGCAGCGCCTGGAACGTGCGCTTGGCCGGGTTGCCGCCGGTCTTGCGCGTGGCCGCGGGGATGTTGGCGCGCACGATGCTCACCAGCTCCCCCGTGCGCTCGAGCGGACGCCGGGCGCGCTGCGCGACGATGGCCCGGGCGATCCGCGGTGCGAACCGCTCCTCGCCGTAGACGCGCAGGATGCGTGCGAGCTCCCGCTCGTCGTAGGTGTTGAGCACGTCGGCCGCCGTCTGCCCGGTGGTCGCGTCCATGCGCATGTCCAGCGGGGCGTCGGCCGAGTAGGAGAATCCGCGCTCCCGCTCGTCCAGCTGCAGGGACGAGACGCCGAGGTCCATGAGGACGCCCTGCACCGCGGGGATGCCGAGCCCGTCCAGGACGTCGTTGATCTCGTCGTAGACCGCGTGCACACCGGTGAACCGGTCACCGAACGCCGCGAGCCGCCGACCCGCGAGCTCCAGCGCCTGGGTGTCACGGTCGATGCCGACCACCCGCACGTGCGGGAACGCCTGCAGGACGCCTTCGGTGTGGCCGCCCATCCCCAGGGTCGAGTCGACCAGGACCGGGCTCTCGACCTCGAACGCCGGCGCGAGCAGGTCGAGGCAGCGCTGCAGCAGCACCGGGGTGTGCCGGGAGGCCGCGTCGTCGGGCGTGTGCTCGGTCATCGCTGCTCCCCTCCCCAGGTGGCACGAATGGTGTGGTCGGGCGGCCCCTCCGCCGTCCGACCAGATCCCCCACCGACCCTCTGCCACCGGGGAAGTGCGGCAGAGATTCGGGAGGAGGTCTCACCGGGCGGCCCGTGGGCCAGTACGTCTAGAAGGGACCGTTCGGGAAGACCTCCTCCGCGGTGTCGGCGTAGCCGGCCTCCTGCTCGGCCAGGTACGTCTCCCACGCGGTGAGGTCCCAGATCTCGACCCGGGTGCCGGTGCCGATGACGGCGACGTCGCGCTCGAGCCCCGCGTACTTGCGGAGCATCGGCGGGATGGAGATGCGGCCCTGCTTGTCGGGCAGCTCGTCCGAGGCGCCCGACAGGAACACGCGCAGGTAGTCGCGGGCCTGCCGGCTGGTCACCGGCGCCTGCCGCAGCTGGTCGTGCATGCGCTGGAACTCCTGCATCGGGAGCAGGAAGAGGCACCGCTCCTGACCGCGCGTCATGACCAGACCAGGGGCGAGCTGACCACGGAACTTGGCCGGGAGGATGAGCCGGCCCTTCTCGTCGAGCCGTGGTGTGTACGTCCCGAGAAAGGGCGCGAAGGAGCCGAAGACGCCGGCGGACGACTCATGCGTCACCCCGCCTCCTCCCGGTCCCTCGCTGCGTGTCGTGGTGCGACATTCCCCGCCTCACCACGTGCCTCCACGGTACTCCACTTCACTCCACCTGCCACCGAAGATAGGCATGATTCACCCGATCGAGAGTGCATAACCGCAGGTCAGCGGCGTGGAGTGAAGTGGAGGGAGATGCGGCACCCGGGCATCGCCGGGGCGTGTCGCCGCCCGTCCCACCTGCCCGATTCCGGAGGGATCGGACGAATCGCCGCCGGTGCGGGCTCCTCCGACACTGGACCGGGTGGGTGGTGGAGCGAAGTGGGGGTCCGATGGGCGATGAACTGAGGGCGCCCGACCTTTAGGCTCGGACCCAGATCCGCCAAAGGAGGCGTCATGCTGCAGGCCGTCCCGTCCACGAGTGAGCTCGAGGACGTCGTCGACATCACCACGAGGATGCGTACCGCTGTGGAGGGGGTCGTCACCGGCCGCCCGGAGCTCGTGCGCGTCACCGTCGCCGTGCTGCTCGCCGAGGGGCACCTGCTCCTCGAGGACGTCCCGGGGGTCGGCAAGACGACGCTCGCCAAGGCGCTGGCCAAGACCATCGACTGCACCGTCGGCCGGATCCAGTTCACGCCCGACCTGCTGCCGTCGGACCTCACCGGCGTGAACATCTTCCGGTCGCAGACCCACGAGTTCGAGTTCCGGCCCGGGCCCGTCTTCGCGCACGTGGTCATCGGCGACGAGATCAACCGCGCCTCGCCCAAGACGCAGTCCGCGCTGCTGGAGTGCATGCAGGAGGCGCAGGCGACCGTCGACGGCCGCACCTACCCGCTGCCGCGGCCGTTCCTGGTGGTCGCCACCCAGAACCCCGTCGAGATGGAGGGCACCTACCCCCTCCCCGAGGCGCAGCGCGACCGGTTCATGGCCCGGCTGACCGTGGGCTACCCGAGCATCGAGTCGGAGCTCGACATGCTCGACCTGCAGGAGACGTCCGACCCGCTGGACACCCTCCGGCCCGTCACCGACGCCGCGCAGGTCAAGGCGCTCATCGAGACCGCGCGCCGGCTGTACGCGGCGCCCGGCATCAAGCGGTACGTCGTGGACCTCGTCACCGCCACCCGCGAGGACCCGGGCCTGCGGCTCGGCGCCTCGCCCCGCGCCGCCATCCAGCTGCTGCGGGCCGCCAAGTCCCTCGCCGCCATGGACGGCCGGGACCACGTGCTGCCTGACGACGTGCAGCAGCTCGGCGTCCCCGTGCTCGCGCACCGCCTCCTGCCGAGCACCGAGTCGCGCCTGTCCGGCCGCAGCACGTCGGACATCGTCGCCGACATCCTCGACCGCATCCCGCTCCCGTCGACGGCGGGCACCGCGCGTTCGCGACGCGCGATCGGCTGATGCGACTCCGGCCCACACCCCGAGGCTGGGCGCTCGCCGGCGCCGGCGTCGTCGCGCTGCAGCTCGGCGTCGTGCTCGGGGCGGTCGACCTGGTCCGGATCGGCACGCTCGCACTCCTGCTCGTCGTCGCGGCGGCCGTCGGGGTCGGCGTGCTGGACCCCGGTCGCGGCAAGCACCGGCTGAACGTCCAGCGGCGGGCGCGGCCGAACCCCGTGCACGCGGGCGACGAGGCGCAGATCGAGGTCGTCATCGCCGCCACCGACCCCGCCGCGCGCGTGCGGCTGGCGGGCCTGAAGTTCGCCGAGCAGGCCGCCACGGAGCTGTCCGGCGGACGCCCGCTGCGCGCCCGGGTGACGCGCGCCCCGCGCCGGGTGACCGTGACGTACGCCGTGCAGGCCGCGCGACGCGGTCGTTGGCCGCTGGGTCCGCTCGTGGTCACCCGCAGCGACCCGTTCGGCGTCGTGCGCACGTCGGCGACCCTCGGCGACCAGGCCGAGGTGTCCGTGTGGCCGGCCGTGGTGCCGCTCCCCACCCCGAGCGACGTGCTCGTGGGCGAGCCGGACCGGGTGGCCCTGGGCGCGCGGAGCCCGTCGACCGACGACGCCTCGCTGCGCGACTACCGCGAGGGCGACGACCTGCGCCGCGTGCACTGGAGCAGCAGCGCCCGCAAGGGTGCCCTGATGGTCCGCTCGGACGAGCGCGCCGGCATGCGGCCCGTCTCGGTCCTGCTCGACCTGCCTGCCAAGGTCGCCAGCCTCGAGTGGTCGATCTCCCTGGCCGCGTCCATGTCGCTCGCCATGCTCGACGGCGGCCACCCGGTCCGGCTCGTCAGCGGCCTGCGGGACAACGCCAGCCCGTACCCGCTCGCCTTCGTGCACGACCGCTCCGGACCCGGCGCCCGCAGCGCGGTGCTGGATCGCACCATCGACCTCGAGGCGCCGCGCACCGCCGCCCAGGGCGAGGCCGAGCTCGTCTCGGCCGCCCACCTGCTGCACACCAGCGACGCCGGCGGGGAGATCGTCCTGGCCGTCCTGGGCCCGCTCGGTGCGTCCGCCCGCGCCGCGCTCGCGCACGTCGCCGACACCGCTCAGGCCTGGGCGGTCGTCCGCGCCGACACCCCCGCGCACGAGGCGGAGGCAGAGCACACCATCAAGGCCCTGCGTCGGGCCGGCTGGCGTGCCTGCCGAGTGACACCGGGCGAGCCGATCGTGGACTGCTGGTTGCGTCTGCTGGGGTCGGCCCAGTGACCGGGCGCACGCTCCGGATTCCCCGCGGACCTCGGTCGGCGCTGGGGTCGGCACTCTGCGCGGCGGCGACCTGCGCCAGCCTCTTCGCGCTCACCGGCCTAGTCGTCCGCGGCAGCTGGCTCGTCGCGACGTGGCTGATCGTGCTCGTCGTCGCGGCGGTCGTCATCGGCGTGCGCGCCGTCACGCGCTCGTGGTGGGCGCCCACGCTCGCCGGGACGATCGTCGCCGCCGCCATCGTGCTCGTCCGGTACGGGGCTCCCCCCGGCCGGCTGCAGGTCCTCCCGGACTCCGGCTCCCTCGACCGGACGCTCGCGACCGCGCGCGAGGGTGTCGCGGTCATCAACGCGTCCCTCGTGCCCATGGCAGGGGTCCGTCCCGCCGAGCTGCTCGTCGTCGTCGGGGCGGTCTCGGTCTTCCTGCTGGCGGACCTCGTCGCGATCGGGCTGGGCGCGCCCGCGCTGTCCGGCATCGCGTTCGCGGGGCTGTGGGTGCCCGCGATCATCCTCGGCTTCCCGGCCAGCGGCTGGGCGATCGCCTGGACCGCCTTCTTCTACCTCCTGCTGCTCGCGCTGAGCGCAGCCCCGGCGACGGCCCACAGCGACCGCGCCCGGCGGACCTCCGTCGCGGTCCTGAGCTCGGTCTCGCTGATCGTCGCCACGCTCCTGGCCGGTCCCGCCGTCGCGGCCTTCCCCGGGTGGGCGACCATGCGCATGCCCAGCTTCGGAACCGGTCCGGTCGGCCCGATGTCGCTCAGCGACAACCTCGACCTGCGCGAGAGCCTGGGCTCCCGGTCCGGCCAGGTCGTCCTGCGGTACACGGTCGCACCCGTGGTCACGGACACCGGCGCCGACCCCGCCCCCTCACCGAGCGCGTCCGACGCCACCAACGTCACCGCCAACGACGTCGGACCCCTGCGCGCCTTCACGCTCACCACGTTCGACGGCCACGAGTGGGACCGGTCCGACTCCCTCGAGCTCACCGGCTGGGACCCCACGACCCTCCTGTCCTCGGACCCCACCATCCTCGGCACGACGCCCGACGCGGACCGCGGGACCCTCGCCGACGTCCGGCTCGAGGTGGACAACCTCCGCGAGCGGCGCCTCCCGGTGAGCACCTTCCCGCGCACCGTGGACGTGCGCGGCGGGTGGGAGTACGACCCGGGGCGCGACGAGGTCGTCGGCCGACGCGGCACGTTCGACGGCATGACCTACGCCATGCAGGTGGAGATCCCCTCGCTGACCAAGGAGGACCTGGTCGGCGCGGAGGTCGGGGACCCCGGGGACGACGGCGCCTCCCTCGAGGTGCCGCAGACCACGCACTCCGACGACGTCTCCGCGCTCGCCCGCGAGATCACCGAGGGCTCGACCACGCCGTACGAGCAGGCGATGGCGCTCCAGACGTACTTCCGCGCGACGACGAACTTCACCTACGACACCCGCGTCGCTCCGTCCCAGTCGGACGACGCCGTCTGGGACTTCCTGCAGTCCACCCGCGGCTACTGCGTGCAGTTCGCCACCTCGATGGCGATGATGGCCCGCTCGCTCGACATCCCCGCCCGGGTCGCCGTGGGCTTCCTGCCCGGGGAGTCGGACCGCAACGGCGGCTACGTCGTGTCCGGCCAGAAGTCGCACGCCTGGCCCGAGCTGTTCTTCGAGGGCTCCGGCTGGGTGCGGTTCGAGCCGACCCCCGGCGAGCAGACCGGTGCTCCCCCGCGCTGGAGCGACCCGTTCGTCGGCATCTCCGCCCCGGACACGATCCCCGACGACCAGGTGCCCGTTCCCCTGCCCGGCGCGACCTCCTCCTCCGCGCCCGGCGGCTCGACGTCGTCGGCGGGCACCGACGACGACGAGCAGGCCTGGCTCCCCGTGGCGGTGACCGTCGCGATCGTGCTGGCCGTGGCGTCGTTCGGGCTCGCCCTCATCCGGCGCCGCACCCGCTTCCGCGCAGACCTGACCCCCGAGCGCGCCTGGCTGCGCGCCCGGCGCCGCCTCGGTGCGCGCGGGGTCACGTGGACGGACGCGGAGACGCCGCGGACCGTCGTCGTCTCGGTGCAGGAGCAGCTGCGGCAGGCCGCAGGGTCACCGCTGACCGGATCGTCGGTCGACGCGCTGGAGTCGCTGGCGCGGACGGTCGAGCGGGACCTCTACGCGCCGGAGCAGCCCTCCGTCGACCCGGAGGTGCTGGCCGGGTGGGTGGACGAGCTGATGAGCGGGGTGGAGAGCCTGCTCAGTGACCGCTCTCGCCGCGGCGCCGCTCCCAGCGCTCCTCGAGACGGGACATGAAGCTGCTCTTCTGACGAGCCGGCGGCGTTGCCGGCTTGACCTGACCGTCGCTCTGCACCACCCCGCGCGGACCGGATCGGTGTCCGGAGCGCTGCGGCGCCGCGAAGGCGAACGCGACGGCGGCGAACATCACGACGAAGCCGATGACGCCGAGCCACGGCAGGCCGTTGGCCGCGCCGAGGACGAGCAGCAGCAGACCGACAGACGCACCAACTCCCGCGATGACGTATCGGCCGAACGGGCGATGCCCGCGCTGAGTCAGCGTGTTGGCGAGCCGCGGATCGTCAGAGGTCAACTGGCGTTCCATCTGCTCGAGCACGCGCTGCTCGTACTCCGAGAGAGGCATCCTGACCCCCGTTGTCAGCTATGTGGACCTGTCGTCCGGTTCAGGATAGATCCGCCGGAACGAAGGTGGTAGTCGAGCCGGAGGATACTCCCCCAGCCTGAGGAGCCCCGGTCCTGATCGCCGCCCGTCCGAACCGCTCGCGGACCCGGTCCATGGTCAGCTCCGCGTCCCGGCGGGACTGGACGGGCTCGTCCGACGCCTCCTCGAGGGTGGGCTGACGGATGGTCGACGCGGCACGGGACAGACCCTCGGCGCGCACCCCGACGAGCCGGACCGGCAGCCCACCGAGATCGACACCCGCGAGCAGCTCCCGCACCGCCAGGAACATCTCGCGCCCGACGTCCGTGGGGGTGACCAGCGTGCGTGACCGGGTGAGCGTCCGGAAGTCGGAGGTCCGGATCTTCACGGTGATCGTGCGCGTGACCAGGCCGTTCTTGCGCAGCCGGACGGCGCACCGGTCGGCCAGGTCCCTCGCCTTCTCCTGCACCACGGTGAGGTCGGCGACGTCGGTCACGAACGTCTCCTCCGCGCCGAGCGAGCGCTCTTCGCGGCCCGGGCTGACCGGCCGCGGATCGCGACCCCACGACAGGTCGAACAGGTGCGAGCCCGCCACCTTGCCGACCGCGTGCTGCACCGTGGACACGTCGCTGTCGGCGAGCTGCGCCACCGTCCGGATCCCGAAGCGCGCCAGGGCAGCCTCCGTCTTTTCACCCACCCCCCAGAGCGCCCCGACGGGCAGCACGCGCAGGAACTCGACCGTCGCCGACCGAGGGACGAGGAGAACACCGTCCGGCTTGGCCTGGCCGGACGCGAGCTTGGCGACGAACTTGGTGGATCCGATGCCGACGGAGCACGTGATCCCGAACTGCTCCTGGACCTGCCGGCGGATCAGCCGGGCGATGACGGTGGGCGGCCCCAGGCGTCGGCGGGCGCCCGCCACGTCGAGGAAGGCCTCGTCGACGCTCACCTGCTCGACGAGCGCGGTGATGTCACCGAGCAGCTGCATCACGCCGGTGGAGACCTCGTGGTACGCGTGGTGGTCGGGGGGCACGACGATCGCCTGCGGGCACTGGCGCAGCGCCGTGGCCATGGGCATCGCCGAGTGCACACCGAACGCCCGAGCCTCGTAGGTCGCCGCCAGGACCACGCCGCGCGTCGCGCCACCGACGATCACCGGCAGGCCCCGGAGCTGCGGCCGACGGGCCAGCTCCACCGACGCGAAGAACGCGTCCATGTCGACGTGCAGGATCGAGCAGCCGACCTCCTCGCGACCCCAGTCGCGCCTGGCCTCAGCCGACCGGGGTCCGCGACTCATGGCTGCACGGGGTCGTCGGGCCCGCCGACCGGCCGACCGGCGCCAGTCACGACGCCCGCTGGGCGCGCATGCGCAGGGTCCGGCCCGCCACGGCATCCACGCCGCCGTGCACGAGCTCACGGGCGGCGTCGACGAAGTCCTCCGCTGCGCACACGGCTTCCTCGGCCCGCTCCGGACCCACCAGCTCGAACCGTCCCGCGTCGACCGCCGACCGCAAGGGTGCCGCCTCCGCGAAGTACGTCGTCCACGAACCCAGCTCCGGGGCGACCGCGCCGAGCATGCTCCACACCGTGCGCGGCGCCCGACGCCCCGACGGCGTCCCGCGGAGGGCGACCACGGCGGCCCCTGCACGCAGGGCGGCGAGGTGCGCGTGTGACAGCTGCTCCCACGGCTCGGACGAGAACTGCGCCGCCAGCAGCTCGGCGTCGGCCCGGCCCAGGAGGTCGAGCACGCGGGCAGGGGTCGGCGCCGCACTGCTCGGTCCACCGCGCTGCTCGAGCTGCTGCTGCATCCCGCCATCCCCTTCCTGTGCCCTCGGATCCATTCTCGAACATATGTTCGATGCCGTCAAGCCCATCGGCGCCCCGTAGGTTTGCCCTCATGGCTGCCCGCGACCGCTCCGCCCGACGCAGCACAGCCTCGCACCGGCCACCCACACGGTCGGCCGCCCGGGCGCCCTGGCCGACGGGTCCGGTCACCATCCCCACCGGGATGGTCGAGCTGACCCGCGACCTCGACGATCCCGACGGCGTGACCGTGCTGGTCAACGGCGTGCCCAGCTCCTACCTGGACCTGGCGGACCCGACGCGGCTGGTGTTCGAGTACATGCAGCAGATGGCCGCGGTCATCGAGCGGTACGGCGACGTCGGCGGTCCGATCGACGTCGTCCACCTGGGTGCCGCCGGGTGCGCGCTCGCGCGGGCGGTCGACGCCGCCCGCCCGGGGTCACGGCAGCTGGCCATCGAGCTCGACACCGTGCTGCCGGAGCTGGTGCGCGGCTGGTTCGACCTCCCCCGCGCCCCCGCCCTGCGGATCCGCGCGGGCGACGCGCGCGCCGAGCTCGCGCGGCTGGCCGACGCGTCCGCCGACGTCGTCGTCCGCGACGTCTTCGCCGGGGACACCACCCCCGGCCACGTCCGCACGAGGGAGATGGTGGCGCTGGTGACGCGGGTGCTCCGCCGCGGCGGGGTCTACCTCGCCAACTGCGCGGACCGTCCACCCCTGGCCGGCGCCCGTGCCGAGGTCGCGACCCTGCGCGAGGCGTTCGCCGACGTGGCCGTGATCGCCGAGCCGGGCCTCCTGCGCGGCCGGGGCTACGGCAACGTCGTGCTCGCCGCCACCGACGACCCGGACCTCCTGGGCTCGCCGGCGCTGGCCCGAGCCGTCCGCAGCCTCCCCGCGCCCGCGCGCCTCCTGCACGGCGCCGAGGTGACCGCGTTCGTGGGGACCGCCACACCCCTGGCAGACCCCGCGGCATGACGAAGGGCCGCACCCCGTGCGGGATGCGGCCCTTCGCGCGGTCGTCCGATCAGATCGGGCGGACGCTCTCGGCCTGCGGGCCCTTGGCGCCCTGCGTGATCTCGAACTCGACGCGCTGGCCCTCGTCGAGGCTGCGGTAGCCCGAGGAGTCGATCGCGGAGTAGTGGACGAAGACGTCGGCCCCGCCGCCGTCCTGGGCGATGAACCCGAAGCCCTTCTCAGCGTTGAACCACTTGACAGCACCCTGTGCCATGTTCGTTTCCTTCTGTCCCACCGGTGACGGCGCTGGCCTTCTGCCTGCGCCGTGCCGCAATGCCTCACGTCCTGCACCGGGTGGCCCAGCCGCGGACGGCTGGTCGGAACCGACCCCGGGCCGAAGCCCGGATGACGACACCGGTCAAGCAAGCCGGTCAAGCGAGTACGTCACTGCAACGTGTGCATCCTTACATCGGGCCCGGCGGCGGCGCCATGCTTTCGCCCCGTCGGCTCACCCGGTTTGACAACGATCTGGTAAAGGCCGCGCCTCAGGCGGGGCCGCTCTCGTCGCCCTGCTGGGCCAGGAACCGCTCGAACTCGGCACCCAGCTCGTCCGCGGTCGGCAGGTCGGTGGACCCGGCGAGCAGGCTCGTGCGCCCGATGTTCCGGGTGAAGGAGTCGTACTGCTCCTCGAGCGCGTGCACCACCGCGGCGACGTCCTCGGACCCGGTCACCTGCCGCTGGATCTCCTGCATGGCCTCCTCGGCCGCCGGGGTCAACGACGCGACCTGCAGGTCGAGGCCCGTCGCCCGCTCGACGTTGGTCAGCGCCGCCTGGCTGGCCTGCGGGAACGCGGACTGTGCGAGGTAGTGCGGGACGTGCACGGCGAAGCCGACGGCGTCGTGACCGGACTGGCCGAGGCGCAGCTCCAGCAGCGCGCTCGCGCTGGCGGGCACCTGCACGGTGCCGAACCACGAGGTGTGGTCGGCCACGAGCTCAGGACGCGTCGCGTGGGCGGTGACGGACAGCGGCCGCGTGTGCGGGATGCCCATCGGGATCCCGTGCAGGCCGACCGTCAGCGGCACGTCGAATCGCTCGACGATCTGGCGGACCGCGGCGACGTACCGCTCCCACTGCACGTCGGGCTCGACGCCGTGCAGGAGCAGGAACGGGACGCCGGCGGCGTCCTGCACCAGGTCGACCACCAGCTCGGGGTCCGCGTAGGACGACCAGGTGGTCTGGTCGAAGGTCATGACCGGCCGGCGCGACCGGTAGTCCAGCAGCTGGTCGACGTCGAAGGTCGCCAGTCGCGTGGTGGGCAGCTCGTCGACCAGGTGCTCCGCGGCCAGCTGGCCGGCGTTGCCCGCGTCGACGAACCCGCGCACGGCGTGCACGAGCACGGGGCCGGCGCCGTTCACCGACCGCGCCTCGACCTGGGCGGCGACCTCGGGGTCGACGTCGTAGATCTCGCTCGGGTTCAGCATGGGGGTGCGCTCACTTCCGTCCGGGTTACCGGGGACAACACGCACCCGCCGTGAGTTCTTCCCGGCTCAGCGGCCAGGCAGGCGCACGACCTCGACGAAGAACTCGTCGATCTGGCGGACGACCTCGATGAACCGGTCGAAGTCCACGGGCTTGGTGACGTAGGCGTTGGCGTGCAGCGAGTAGCTGCGGACCACGTCCTCCTCCGCCTCCGAGGTGGTGAGCACGACGACCGGGATCGACCGCAGGGCGTCGTCGGCCTTCAGGGCCTGCAGGACCTCGCGGCCGTCCATCTTCGGCAGGTTGAGGTCGAGCAGGACGAGGTCAGGCGTCGGGGCGTCGGCGTGCTCGCCCTCCTTGCGCAGGAACTGCAGGGCGCTGACGCCGTCGGAGACGACCGAGAGGCGGTTGCGGAGCTTGTTGTCCTCGAACGCCTCACGCGTCATGAGCACGTCGCCCGGGTCGTCCTCCACGAGGAGGACGTCGATGATCTTGGTGCTGTTCGGCACGCGGAACTCTCCTTCAGCTGCTCACGTCGTCGGCGGCCGGCAGCGTCCAGCGGATGCTGGTCCCCTCGCCGTCGGGCTGCTCGATCCAGATACGACCGCCGTGGAACTCGACGATCTTCTTGCACAACGAGAGACCGATCCCGGTGCCCTCGTAGACGTCCTTGGCATGCAGTCGCTGGAAGATGACGAACACCCGTTCCGCGTACTGCTGGTCGATGCCGATGCCGTTGTCCCGACACTCGAGCTCCCAGGAGTCTGCCACGCGCCGTGCGCTGACGTGCACCGAGGGTGTCCGGGCCGGGTCGCGGAACTTGATGGCGTTGCCGACCAGGTTCTGGAACAGCTGGACCAGCAGCGGCTCCTCGCCGCGCACGATCGGGAGCTCGTCGTGCGTCACCACGGCGCCCGACTCCGCGATGGCCTCGCTGAGGTTGTCGACGCCGGCCGCGAGCGCCGAGGCCAGGTCGACGTCGGTGACCTCGCCCCCGACGCGCCCGACGCGCGAGAAGCCCAGGAGGTCCTGGATGAGCTGCTGCATGCGCTTGGCGCCGTCGACCGCGAACCCGATGTACTGGTCCGCGCGCTCGTCCATCTGCCCGCCGTAGCGCTTCTGGAGCAGCTGCGTGAAGCTCGCGATCTTGCGCAGCGGCTCTTGCAGGTCGTGCGAGGCCACGTAGGCGAACTGCTCGAGGTCGCGGTTAGACCGGCGGAGCTCCTCGGCCTGCTCGGTGAGCAGCTCGTGGGCCACCGCGATCTCCGACCGCGACGACTCGAGCACCTGGACCTGGTCCACCAGCGCGACGCGCATCCGCTCGATGTCGCCTGCGAGCGCGGAGATCTCCCCCGGGCCCACGCCGGCGACGGGGTGCGTCAGGTCGCCGGAGGACACCGCGCGCGCGTCGGCGGCCAGCGAGTCGAGCGGTTCGAGGATCCAGCGCCGGAGCGTGACCCACAGCGCGATGCCCAGCGCGACCGCCGCCAGGACGAGCAGCGCCACGGTCCCCGCCCCCACCAGCGTCCAGAAGGCGAGCTCGTCGACCGCGTCGGACCGGCGGTCCCGCAGCAGGTCGATGTAGTCCTCCGCGGCGGCGCGCGCGTCGTCGAAGAGCACCCGGCCCTGCTCGATCTCGTCCGTGGTGACGGCTCCGACGCCGTTGGCGCGGACCTCGTCCATCACCGGGATGGCGAACTCCTCGTTCCAGCGCCGGCCCGCGTCGGCGGCGGTCTGCGCCGCGGCGGCCAGCCGCTCGTCCCCGCTCTGGGTCTCGCGCTCGGCGAGCGTGCGGAACGAGAGGTCGTCGGCCGTCGCCCGCTCGTACGGCTCGAGCGTGATCGGGTCACCGGTGAGCGCGAACCCGCGCACGGCCGTCTCCGCGTCGACCAGCTGGATGAACGCACCGTCCGCCTGGGTGATCGCCGTGAAGTACGTCTGGGTCACGGCGTCCTGCCGGTCGAACAACCGCAGCAGGACGAACACGGTGCCGACGAGGACGACGGCGAGGGCGACGCCCGTCGCGATGATCGCCGTGCGCAGGCGTTTGCGCAGCGTCGAGGGACGCCCCGCGGGCGTCGGGGCAGCGCTCACGCACGCCACCCGAGCACGACGACCGCGGCATCGTCGACGAGGTCGCCGCCGTGCAGCTGGCGGACGTCGTGCAGCACGCGCTCGACGAGGTCGCCCTGCGCCGCGACGGCGACGTCCACCACGCGCAGCAGGCCGGTCTTACCGAGTCGGTCGGACCCGTCCCCGATCGTGGCCTCGAGCACGCCGTCGGTGTACAGCAGGATCCGCCACGACGGTCCCAGCTCCAGGCGGACCGGCTCCCAGCCGCCCGAGACCGGGATGCCGAGCGCGCGACCGCGGCCGTGCGTGGGCAGCAGGGTCGAGGGGGCGCCCAGCAGCAGGGGCACGGGATGCCCGGCCAGGTAGAGGTCCACCGTCGAGCGGTCCGCGGCGACGTCCAGCATCGAGACCGTCGTGAAGATCTCGGGGCGCGCGCGCTCGGAGATCAGCACGCGTTCGAGCAGACCGAAGATCTCGACCGTGGGGATCTCCGCGAGCACCAGCGTCCTCCACGCGGTCCGCAGCGTGGCGCCCAGGGCGGCCTCGTCGGGACCGTGCCCGCAGACGTCGCCGACGAGCGCGAGGACCGAGCCGTCGGAGCGCTCGACCACGTCGTAGAAGTCGCCGCCGAGCACGCCGTCGCGGCCCGCGCGGTAGCCCACCCGCACCTCGAGCCGCTGGTCGACCACGGACGGGGTAGGCAGCAGCGCGCGCTCGAGGCGGTTGACCTCCTCGGCGCGCACGAGGCTCCGGTACAGGGCACGGTCGGTGTCCTCGAGCCGGCGCCGCTGGATCGCGTACCGCACCGACCGGCCGAGCAGCTCGCCGTCGACCTCACCCTTGACCAGGTAGTCCTGGGCACCCGCGGCCACCGCCTGGAGCCCGATGTCCGAGCCGGCGAGCCCTGTGAGCACCACGACGGCCGGCGCGCCGGCGGCGAGCAGACGCTCGAGCGCGCCGATGCCCATGGCGTCCGGCAGGCCGAGGTCCAGGAGCACGAGGTCCACGTGCAGGTTGTCGATGGCCTGGTCCAGGGTGCGGACCCACGACAGGGCGACGTCCAGTCCCGCGTCCGCGAGGTGCTCGCGGACCAGGATCGCGTCGCCTTCGTCGTCCTCGACCAGCAGCAGGCGGATCGGCGCAGGGGCCACCGCGGTGGCGCGACGTGTGTCGTCGGCGGCCGTGCGTGCGTCGCTCAACGGGCCTCTCCTCCCGACTGTTCACCCGCCAGTTCTCGACAGGTCACCCGAAGCGTAGGGTGCGCGTCCCGGTGCTGCTCGCCATCTCACCCGCTCCTGACGGGGGCCCACCCGGTCGGGCGTGTGCGACAGGGCTGCGGACGTCGGATAATGGACGGCCGCTCCGTGCCCTGCGTCGTGCCTCGACGCTCGCTGGGGCGGCGCGTACGCACGGCCGGGAGCTCCCGGCGGAACGGAGATCGCCCAGGTGGCAGGCATGGACAACGAGCTGGCGGTCGAGCAGCGGGTCGTCGACCAGCTGTACGGCCGGCTCGACGACCTCCGCGCGCAGACGCGGGCCCGGCTGGCCGACGTGCGCCGGGAGGGCCCTTCGGGCTCCCCGCAGAACCGCAGCGAGCGGGACGCGTTCGCCACCCTCTACGAGGACCGCATCGCCCAGCTCGAGGCCGTCGAGGAGCGCCTGGTCTTCGGTCGGCTCGACCTCGACGACGACACCCGCCGCTACATCGGACGGCTCGGTCTCACGGACACGGAGCAGACCCAGCTCCTCACCGACTGGCGCGCCCCGGCTGCCCAGGCCTTCTACCGGGCGACCGCCGCCCACCCCGACGGCGTCGTCCGTCGTCGGCACGTCGTCACCCGCGGGCGCAGCGTGACCAGCGTGGAGGACGAGGTCCTCGACCTGGACCTGCTGACGGAGGACTCCGGGTCGCGCCTGAGCGGGCTCTCCGGGGAGGGTGCACTCCTCGCCGGCCTCGCCGCGGGTCGCACCGGCCGGATGGGTGACATCGTCGCCACGATCCAGGGCGAGCAGGACGCGATCATCCGCTCCGAGCTGGGTGGCGCGCTCGTCGTGCAGGGCGGTCCCGGCACGGGCAAGACCGCCGTCGCCCTGCACCGCGCGGCCTACCTCCTGTACGCGCACCGGCGCATGCTCGAGCGCTCGGGCGTCCTGCTCGTCGGGCCCAGCCGCACGTTCCTGCGGTACATCGACCAGGTGCTCCCCTCCCTCGGCGAGACCGGGGTCGTCACCACGACGATCGCGGAGCTGTACCCCGGCATCCAGGCGACGGCGACGGAGGACGAGGCGGTCGCCGAGCTGAAGGGCCGTGCCCTGTGGGCCCAGGTCGTCGCCCGTGCGGTGCGCGACCGGGAGCGGATCCCCGCGCAGCCGGTGCACATCCGCGTCGACGGCCACGACCTGGTCATCCGGCCGAACGAGATCGCGTCGGCCATGGCGCGCGCCCGGCGCAACCACAAGCCCCACAACCAGGCGCGCATCTCGTTCGTGCGCGACATGCTGGGCCGGCTCGCGGAGCAGTACGTGCTCCAGCTCGGCCAGGAGGTGCCGTCCGACGAGCGCGGCGAGATCGTCGAGGAGCTGCGCACCACCCGGGAGATCCGGGTCGCGCTCAACCTGGCCTGGATGCCGATCACCCCGCAGAAGCTCGTCGCGGACCTCTGGTCGAAGCCGCACCGGCTCGCGTCCGCCGCACCCCAGCTCAGCGAGCGGGAGCGCGCGATGCTCGTGCGCGACGCCGACGCGCCCTGGACCCCGGCCGACGTCCCGATCCTCGACGAGGCCGCGGAGCTGCTGGGCGAGGACGACCAGGCGGCCCGTGCCGAGGCCCGTGCCGCCGCCGACCGGCGCACCTCGGAGCTCGCCTACGCCCGGCAGGTGCTGGAGTCCACGGGAAGCTCGGGGATGGTCTCCGCGGAGATGCTCGCCGACCGGTTCGCGACGACGGGCCCGACGCTCACCACCGCCGAGCGCGCCGCGGCCGACCGGTCGTGGACCTACGGGCACGTGGTGGTCGACGAGGCGCAGGAGCTCTCCGCGATGGCGTGGCGGTCCCTGCTGCGCCGGGTCCCGACGAGGTCGCTGACCATCGTCGGGGACGTCGCGCAGACCACCGCGACCGCCGGTGCACGCAGCTGGGCGGCGCAGCTGGACCCGGTGCTGCGCTCGTCGTGGCGCCTGAACGAGCTCACCGTGAACTACCGGACCCCGGCGGAGGTCGCCGACACCGCGCGGCGGGTGGCCGTCGCGGCGAACCTGCCCGTCAGCGCGCTGACGTCCGCCCGCGAGGTGGACGACTCCCTGGTGGTCGAGCGGACGGCGGACGTCGTGGCCGCAGTGGCCGAGCGGACCGAGAAGCTCGTCGCCGAGGTCACCGACTCCACGGGCGCCGGGCGGATCGCCGTGATCGCGGTGGACGGACGACTCGCCGCGATCGGCGACGCCCTGCGCGCGGCGGGGCTGCGGCCGGCCCTCGGGACCGGCACGAGCGCGGCGGACCTCGACGCGCCGCTCGTCGTGCTCAGCCCGCGCGAGGCGAAGGGCCTGGAGTTCGACGTCGTCGTGCTCGTCGAGCCGGCCGAGGTGATCGAGGCCAGCGCGGGCGACCTGTACGTCGCGATGACCCGGCCGACCCGCGCGCTGCACGTGCTGCACGACCGCCCGCTCCCCCGGGGCTGGCACTCCGAGGGCTGACGAGCCGTCTCACGCGTGTCCGAGGGCCGGACCGCTGTGGGCCCCGGCGGCTGCGAGGCGCACCATAGGGGCGTGCTGAAGGCCCTGCTGCTCGAGAACCTCCACCCCCAGGCTCGCTCGATCCTCGAGACGGCCGGCTTCGACGTGACGACCCGCACCGGGGCGCTCGACGAGGCCGAGCTCGTCGAGGCGCTCGACGGCGTCCACCTGCTGGGCATCCGCTCCAAGACGCACGTCACCGCGGAGGTGCTCGCGCAGTCTCCGTCGCTGGTCGCGATCGGGGCGTACTGCATCGGGACCAACCAGATCGACCTGGCGGAGGCCGCCTCGCGGGGCGTCGCGACGTTCAACGCGCCGTTCTCGAACACGCGCTCCGTGGTCGAGATCGCGATCTCGGACATCATCTCCCTCACGCGCCGGCAGACCGAGCTCGACCGCGCCATGCACGACGGCGTCTGGAACAAGTCGGCCACCGGGGCGCACGAGATCCGCGGACGCACGCTCGGCATCGTCGGCTACGGCAACATCGGGACGCAGCTGTCCGTGCTGGCGGAGAACCTCGGCATGTCGGTCGTGTTCTACGACACCGCGGAGAAGCTCGCGCTGGGCAACGCCCGGCGGATGCACACGCTGGACGAGCTGCTCGAGGCCGCGGACATCGTGACGCTGCACGTCGACGGCCGCAGCGGCAACGCCGGCCTGTTCGGCGCCAAGCAGTTCGCGCAGATGCGGCCCGGAGCGGTCTTCCTCAACCTCTCGCGCGGGTTCGTCGTGGACTACTCCTCGCTGCGGGACGCCATCGTGTCCGGCCACGTCGCCGGTGCCGCCGTCGACGTGTTCCCCGTGGAGCCCAAGCGCAACGGCGACCCGTTCGAGTCGGAGCTGCGCGGCCTGCCCAACGTCATCCTCACGCCGCACACCGGCGGGTCCACGGAGGAGGCGCAGGAGGCCATCGGCCAGTTCGTGTCCAACAAGGTGCGCGACTACCTGGCCACCGGGTCCACCACGCTGAGCGTCAACCTGCCCAACCTCGCGCTCGAGCAGCAGCCGGGCGTGCACCGCCTCGCCTACCTGCACCGCAACGTCCCGGGCGTGCTGGCCGCCGTCAACGCGACGCTGGCCGAGCACGGCGTGAACATCGAGGGCCAGCTCCTCGCCACCCGCGGGGAGCTCGGCTACGTGGTCACCGACGCCGGCGCGCGGGTCGACCCCGCCGTGCTCGAGGCCCTGGAGTCGCGGCCCGAGTCCGTGCGGCTGCGCCTGCTGTCCTGATCTCGCAGCGAAGGGGCCCGACCACCTGGTGGTCGGGCCCCTTCGTCGCGTGGTGCTACGCCGATCCGGACTTGCGCTGGAAGCGTCGCTGCGACGGTCCGGCGGTCTCCGAGCCGTGCACCTGGCCGGTGTTGGTGGAGCCGTCCGCGGTGCGGTGCTGGTTCGACTTCTTGCGCTCGAGCGCCTCGCGGAACTTCGCCTTCGCGTCGTCGCTCACCGCCGCCCCCGTCGTCCCCTTGTCGTCGTCCTTGGCCATGGGCGTCTCCTTCGATGCTGTGTGCCGACGGACGTCTGCGCCCGCGACCTGCACAGCCTTGCCGACTCGGGCCCGCGGCGCCACCTCTTCTCACGCCGGGTAGCGTCGGCGGCGTGCTGGATGCTCCCGAACTCCCCCACCGGAACGCCGGAGGGCTGTCGTGGCCGGTGGTGTCGCTCGGCCTGTGGCAGAACTTCGGCGCGACGACGCCGTTCGAGGACCAGCGCCGGCTCGTCCTGCACGCCGTCGACCGGGGTGTCGTGCACCTGGATCTCGCGAACAACTACGGCCCGCCCCCGTTCGCCGCCGAGGAGTCCCTGGGCCGGCTGCTGGCCCGTGACCTGCGCGGACGCCGCGACGAGCTGCTCATCACCACGAAGGCCGGCTACCGGGCGTGGCCAGGGCCGTACGGCGAGCACGGCTCGGCGAAGTACCTGCGCGCGTCCCTGGACGAGTCGCTGCGGCGGCTCGGGCTCGACAGCGTCGACGTGTTCTACAGCCACCGGTTCGACCCCACGACGCCGCTCGAGGAGACCCTCGGCGCCCTCGACCGGGCCGTCCGGTCGGGCAAGGCGCGCCACGCCGGGATCTCGTCCTACTCGGCGGACCGGGCCGTGGAGGCCCTCGAGGTCGCGCGCTCGCTCGGCCTGCGCCTCGCCGTGCACCAGCCCGCCTACTCCCTGCTCAACCGGTGGGTCGAGCAGCCCGGCGACGACGGCCGGTCCCTGCTCGACGTCGCCGGCGACGCCGGCATGGCCGTCGTCGCGTTCTCCCCGCTCGCGCAGGGGATGCTCAGCACGCGCTACCTGCACGGCGTCCCCGCCGACTCGCGGGCCGCGCGCGGCGGGCCGCTGCGCACCGAGTGGCTGACCGACGAGGCGCTCGACCACGTCCGGGCGCTCGACGCGATCGCCGGGGCCGGCGGCCGGACGCTGCCGCAGCTCGCGCTCGCGTGGGTGCTGCGGGACCCGCGCGTCACCTCCGTGCTCGTGGGCGCCCGCACCACCGCGCAGCTGGACGAGAACCTCGCGGCCGTCGCCCTGCCGCCCCTGACCGCCGACGAGCTCGCCGCGATCGAGCCGCACGCCGTCGACGCCGGGATCAACCTCTGGGGCGTGCGGTCCAGCGACCGCTGAGTCAGCCGCCCACGGGCAGGTGCGTGGCCCACCAGCGCAGCACGTGCTCGAACCGCACCTGCCGGTGGCGGGGGTTCCCCGAGCGCGTGAGCTCGTGCCCCTCGCCGGGGAACAGCAGCAGCTCTGCCGCGACCCCCCGCCGCTTCAGCTCGACGAACCAGCGCTGCCCCTGCTCGACCGGGCACCGCCAGTCCTGCTCCGAGTGGATGACCAGGGTCGGCGTGCGGACCCGTCCCACGTGCGCCATCGGCGACTGGGCCGCCAGCGCCGCCGCACCGTGCTCCTCGACGTCGTCGCCGAGGTACTCCAGACCGAAGAACCAGCCGATGTCGCTGGACCCGACGAAGCTGACCGGGTCGAGGAACCCGCGCTCGACGATCGCCGCCACGAACCGGTCCGTGCGCGTGGTGAGCCAGGCCGTGAGGTATCCGCCGTAGGAACCACCCATGACCCCCACCCGCTCCCCGTCCAGCGCGGGGTCCTCCAGGGCGGCACCCAGCAGGGCGAGCACGTCGTCGGTGTCCACCGTCCCGAACCCGTGCCGGATGGCGAGCCCGTGCGCGCGGCCGTACCCCGACGACCCTCGAGGGTTCCCGAGCACGACCGCGTAGCCGGCCTCCGCCAGCACCTGGACCTCGTCGAAGAGCGCGTGCGTGTACTGCGCGAACGGGCCGCCGTGGATCATCAGGATCGTGGGGTGCGGACCCGCGCCGTAGCGGCCCTCGTCGGGCGTCACCACCCAGCCGTGCACCGGGTACCCGTCGGGGGCCGTCGCGTGCAGCTCGACCGGCTCCCGGACTCGACCGGTCGCCCGCAGGGGCGCGCCCAGATCGGTGCGCGCCTCGCGCGTCCCGTCGAGCGGGTCGACCACGAGCAGCTCGCCGGGGCTGGACGGCGTCGCCGAGACGACGGCGAGCCTCCCGGTCCCGCCGGCGCCCGCAGCCGCCGCGACCCCCGTGACCACGACCTGGCCCTCGACCAGCGCGGTCCGCACGCCCTCGGCGGAGATCCGCACGAGGTGGGTGGCACCGCGCCGCTCGACGAGCACGAGCGCATCGTCGTCGACCTCGGACAGGCCGCCCGACAGCTGGTCCTCCTCCGGGTCGGTGAGCCGGACAGGTGCGCCGCTGCCGTCGAGCGGGAGCCGGTAGAGCCCGACCTGCGCGGCGACGAAGTCCCGACCGGTCGGCCCGAGGTCGCTGGCCAGCAGCCACAGCGCGGTGCCGTCCGCGGACGGCAGCACCTCGTCGACGCCCAGCGTGCTCCCCGCATCGGCGTCGGTGAGCGGCACCGGCGTCGCCGGGGCGGCCGAGGGTGATGCGTCGATGCGCACCACGTCGGCGCGCAGGTCGGTCTCGCGCGACGCGTGCCGCGCCGAGACTCCGACGAGCGCCTGCCCGGACGGCAGCCATCGCGCGCCCGCCACACCGATCTCGCCCGAGGTCAGCGCGAGCGGGTCGGGCACGTCCCCCGGGCGCTCCCCGTCAGCCGGCAGGTCGACGACGAACACGTGCTGGGGGCGGTCCCGGAAGAAGCCGATGCCGTCGGAGCGGTACTTCAGCTCGGTGATGTGCCGGGGGTCCTCGTTCCCGGGCTTGCCCTCGGCCGCATACCGCCCCTCCTCGGGCACCCGCGCCAGGTAGGCGATCCGCGTGCCGTCCGGGGAGAACCGCGGCTCGGAGGCGCCCAGGGGCGCGTCGGTCAGCCGGAACGGCTCACCCCCGTCGGCCTCGACGACGTGCACCTGCGGCTTGCCCTCCGGCTCGGCGCGCAGGAACGCGACCCACCGACCGTCCGGGCTCACGTCCGGCGACGTGTCGCGGTGCCCGCGGGTGAGCGGGCGGGGCGGGGCGCCGCCGTCGAGGTCGACGGACCACAGGTGGCCGACGTACTCGTCGGCGGTCAGGTCCGGTCGGACGACCGACACGATCGCGCGAGAGCCGTCCGGGAGGACAGCGGGGACACCGGGGACATGGAGGAGCTCGAGATCCGTAGGACGCACCCGACGAACCTACGTGGTGTCGCCGACAGACGCCGGTGCGGCCGACCGGCGTGCCGCTCAGCTGGTGCGGACGTCCTCGCCCGACGGCTCGACCGGCTCGTCGGCGTCGTCGTCCGCCTCGGACTCGTGCTCCGCACGCAGGACCGTGATCGCCGCCTCGAAGTCCTCCAGGGAGTCGAACGCCTGGTAGACGCTGGCGAACCGCAGGTAGGCGACCTCGTCCAGCTCACGGAGCGGTCCGAGGATGGCGAGCCCGATCTCGTACGCGTCGATCTCCGCCGAGCCGGCGCTGCGCAGCGTCTCCTCGACCTTCTGCGCGAGCAGGGCGAGGTCGTCCTCGCTCACCGGACGGCCCTGGCAGGCCTTCCGGACGCCACCGGCGATCTTCTCGCGGCTGAAGGGCTCGGTGGCCCCGGAGCGCTTGACGACCGAGAGGCTGGCGGTCTCCACCGTGGTGAACCTGCGGTTGCAGTGGGGGCACTGCCGGCGGCGCCGGATGGTCGACCCGTCGTCCGACGTCCGCGAGTCGACGACCCGCGAGTCCGGGTGGCGGCAGAACGGACAGTGCACCGTGATCCCCTTCGAGCCTGACGCGTGGCGCCCGGGCGACTGCCGGCGACGATCGCGTCGTGAACGCGTGCGTGACGCTAGGCCACGCGTCCCGGCGTCGCAAGGTCGGTGCCGGGCACGCCGTGAGCGTAGTGCCGACGCGGCCGACGGCGGGGATGCGCGAGGGCGGTCATCGGATGATGACCGCCCTCGTGGGACGCACGGAGCCGATCGCGGCACCGCCGCGTCCGTCCAGCGGGGCGTCTTGCGCCGGCGACGAACTTCCCCTCCGCCGTCGGCCGCAGAGCGCGCCCGCCTTCCCTCAGTCGGCGGGGAGGACGATGACCTGCCCGGCCATCAGTCCGGCGTCGGGGAGCTCGTTGAGGCGGACGAGGTCGAACACCACGTCCCGCACGTCCTCGGTGGGTGCCGCGATGGACTCGGCGATCTCCCAGAGCGTCTCGCCGGGCGCCACGACGTGCCGCACGACCTCCTGCGCGCCCGCGGGACCGTCGGCCGCCGCCTGCGTGCCCAGCAGCGTGATCGCGGCGATGACGACGGCGGCGAGCGCCCAGAGCACGGAACGCCCGCGCGCGGTGAGCCGGAGGTGGGACGCGGACGGCACCGCTGCTGCACGCTCGACGCGGGCAGTCGCCACGCGGGCGGTTGCCACGCGGGTGCTCGTCACACGTCCGGGCACCCGAGCCGGCACCAGGTTCGGCATCGCCGGTCCCATCACCATCGCGCTCATCACGTCTCTCGTTCCTGCTCGGCCCGGTGTCCCGGGGGAGAGCCTCGGTCGATCCCGCCCGTCGAACGCCTGTTCGTCGAACGCTTGTACGATGTCTACCAGCATCCGGCGACACTGTCGAGACACGATCGAACAGATGTTTGATCTTCGGTCCCGACATCCCTAGGCTGGCGGTGCAGCACAAGCGGACCACGAGGCACTGACACGCACGCCGGGATCCCCCGTCGTCGCAGGTCAGGACACCGCGACCGTGAGCTGGACGAGGCGGAGAAGGCTGAGCGTGCTGCGAGGCGGCCGCCGGACGGAGGAGGAGCGCAGTGACGGACTCACGGGACACGTCCCAGCCCGAGAAGGACCTGGCGACGGTGCACACGCTCCCGGACGGGGCGCCCGGACCGGACGGCCTCACCGCGCGCCAGCGGCTCGTGCTGGACACCATCCGGTCGTCGGTCGAGTCCCGCGGCTACCCGCCGAGCATGCGCGAGATCGGCGAGGCCGTCGGCCTCACCAGCCCGTCGAGCGTGAAGCACCAGCTCATGGCCCTCGAGCGCAAGGGCTACCTGCGACGGGACCCCAACCGCCCCCGGGCCATCGAGGTCGTGCACGCCGACGACTCGCGGGGCGTCGGCACCTGGACGGCCCCCGACGGCAGCCGCTCGAGCTTCCCGGACCAGGGCGACGGCGAGCGCCTCCCTGCGCCCTCCTACGTGCCGGTGGTCGGTCGGATCGCGGCCGGCGGGCCGATCCTCGCCGAGCAGGTGGTCGAGGACGTGTTCCCGCTCCCCCGCCAGCTCGTCGGCGACGGCGACCTGTTCCTGCTGAAGGTCGTCGGCGACTCGATGATCGACGCGGCCATCTGCGACGGCGACTGGGTCGTGGTCCGCCGTCAGCCCGTGGCGGAGAACGGCGAGATCGTGGCCGCGATGATCGACGGCGAGGCCACGGTCAAGACGCTCAAGCGCATCGACGGCCACGTCTGGCTCATGCCGCACAACCCCGCCTACTCCCCCATCCCGGGTGACGAGTCGACGATCCTCGGCCGCGTGGTGAGCGTGCTCCGCAGCCTCTGACACAGCAGATCGGGCCGCACCTCGTGGGAGGTGCGGCCCGATCGCGCGTCCGGGGAACGGAGGTGCGGGCTCAGAACCCGAACTGGCGGGCGACCGAACGCACCGCGTCCGCCGAGCTGCGCAGCCCCGCGAGCTCCTCGTCGGAGAGCGGGACCGGGAGCCGCTCGCCGACACCGTTGGCACCGACGATCGCCGGCACGGACAGGCACACGTCACTGATCCCGTAGTAGTCGTCGAGCAGCGACGAGACGGGCAGCACCCGGCCCTCGTCCTTCACGATCGCCTCGATGATCCGCGAGCCCGCCAGCGCGACGGCGTAGTTCGTCGCGCCCTTGCCCTCGATGATCCGGTACGCGGACTCGACGACCTCCCGGGCGATCCCGTCGCGGACCTCGGCGGTGAGCGGCCCGCTGCCCCCCGTGCCGGTCCACTCGAGCAGCGGGACCGACCCGATGCTCGCGGACCCCCACAGCGGCAGCTCGGTGTCGCCGTGCTCGCCGGCGATGTACGCGTGCACGTTCTGCACGGCGACACCGGTGTGCTGCGCGATGAGGTAGCGCAGCCGGGAGGAGTCGAGGACGGTGCCGGACCCGAACAGCTGCGACGGCGGCAGTCCGGAGATCTGCAGCGCGGCGTACGTGACCACGTCGACGGGGTTGGTGACCATCACGTAGACCGCGTCGGGCGCGACCTCGACGACCGCCGGCAGCACCTTGCGGACGAGGCCGATGGTCGCCTCCGCGAGGTCCAGCCGGGACTGACCGGGCTTCTGCTTGGCGCCCGCCGTGAACATCACCACGTCCGCGTCGGCGCACACCGCGAGGTCGTCGGACCCGACCACCTGCGCCATGGGCATGAACTGGATGCCGTGGCCGAGGTCGAGGGCCTCCGCCTCCGCCTTGGCCGCGTTGATGTCGTACAGCGCCACGGAGCGAGCGGCCCCCCGCATGAGCGCGGCGTAGGCCATCGTCGACCCGACGGCACCGGCTCCCACGATCGCGAGCTTCGACGTACGGCGGCCACTTCGGGACGGGGCCATGCCGACGTCTTCCATGTCCAGGCTCTCGGTCATCTCACACACCTCTGGGTCGGGGACGGGTCGAGGCTAGCCGGACGTGGCGAGCCGCTGCAGCGCCGCGATGGCCACCGAACGGTCCGTCGTCCGCCAGAAGTCGGGCAGCGAGCGCGTGAGGAAGTTCCCGTAGCCCGCGGTGGCCAGCCGGGGGTCGAGCACGGCGACCACCCCTCGGTCCTCGCTGGTGCGGATCAGGCGGCCGGCGCCCTGGGCCAGGAGCAGCGCCGCGTGGGTGGCCGACACGGCCAGGAAGCCGTTGCCTCCGGCCTTCTCGATCGCGTCGGACCGGGCGGAGCTCACGGGGTCGTCCGGGCGCGGGAACGGGATGCGGTCGATGATGACCAGCCGGCAGGTGGCCCCGGGGACGTCGACGCCCTGCCAGAGAGACAGGGTGCCGAACAGGCAGGTGGCCTCGTCGGCGATGAACTGGGACACCAGCGTGGGCAGCTGGTCGTCGCCCTGGACGAGGATCGGGACGTCCAGACGCTCGCGCATCGCGGCCGCCGCCGCGTTCGCCGCGCGGCGCGACGAGAAGAGCCCGAGCGTGCGGCCCCCGGCGGCGGTCACCAGGTCGGCGATCTCGTCGAGCTGCGCGTCGGTGGCAGGCTCGCGACCGGGCTTCGGCAGGTGCCGCGCGAGGTAGAGGATGCCCTGCCGCGGGTAGTCGAAGGGGCTGCCGACGTCGAGCCCGTGCCAGGGCGCACCTGCCGGGGCGGGCGTGGACTCCCCAGCGAGGGAGGTCGGGCCGACGGGCTCGGCGTCGGGCCGGACCTCGAGGCCGACCGCACGGGCGATGGGGTCGAAGGAGCCGCCCAGCTCCAGGGTCGCCGACGTCAGCACGCCCGAGCGGCCCGCGAGGAGGTGGGTGCGGATGAGCCCGTTGACGGCGAGCGGCGCCGCGTAGAGCCGGGTGAGCATGCCGCCGCGGCGGTCCTCCGTGCGTGCGCACCACAGGACCGTGTGGCGGTTGTCCTCGGGGTCGGCGGCCATGCGGTCGGCCACCTCGTGCAGGGCGAGCATGGTCGCCTGGGCCATCTTGCGGCCGCCCTCCGGCGGCGCGTTCGGCCCGGTCTCGGGCTTGAGCACGCTGAGCAGCGCGCGCGTGGCGTCGCGGACGCTGGCCACCGCGTCACGGGCCGCGGGCGGCAGGCCGTCGCGGAACCGGGCCTCGGGCAGGCCGACCAGCACCGTGGCCAGCGCCTGGCTCGCGGAGTCGAGGTCGGTCGTCGGGACGCCGCCGTGCCGACGGGCCAGGCGGGCCGCGTGCTCGATGGTGGCGACGGAAAGCTCCGAGGTCGACTGGGCGGTCACCCGGTCGGTGAGCTCGTGGGCCTCGTCGACGATCAGTACCTGGTGCTCGGGCAGGACACCGGGCGACCCGGAGGCCGCGATCCCCAGCATCGCGTGGTTGGTGACGACGACGTCCGCCTCCCGGGAGGCCGCCTTCGCCTTCTCGGGGAAGCACTCGGCGAGCATCGGGCACTTGCCGCCGAGGCACTCCAGCGAGGTCACCGAGACCTGCCGCCACGCCTGCGCCGTCACACCCGGCACGAGGTCGTCGCGGTCGCCCGTGCCGGTCTCGTCGGCCCACTCCCGCAGCCGGAGCACCTGCTCGCCCAGGCTCTCGGTCGGCCCGGTCACGCCCGTGCGGGCGGGGGCAGGGTGCTCGGCCGCCCCCGCGTGCTCACCGAGGTCGAACAGCGTGCCGGTGTCGTCGTCGGGGTACCCGCCGGCGACCTTGTGGACGCAGAGGTAATTGTGCCAGCCCTTGAGCAGCGCGATCGACGCGGGCCGCGGCAGGTGGGGCTCGAGGGCCTTGGCGACGAGCGGCAGGTCGCGCGTGATGATCTGCCGCTGGAGGGCCAGCGTGGCGGTCGAGACGACCACGTGCTCGTTCTCCAGGACCGCGTGCCGCAGCGCCGGGACCAGGTACCCGAGGGACTTGCCCGTGCCGGTGCCGGCCTGCACCAGCAGGTGCTCGCCCTTCTCGATGGTCTCCGCCACGGCGACCGCCATCTGGTGCTGGCCGTCGCGACGGACCCCGCCGAGCGCGTCGACCGCGAGGTCGAGGAGCTTCTCGACGGAGGTGTCGGCGTCTGGCACCGCGTCAGCCTAGTGGCGGCCGCCGACGCTCACGGACGCGGCTGTGCGGCCGCCTCCAGCTCGGCGGCGAGGCCGGCGTCGACGCGCGCGCGGATCGCCGTGCCGTCGGCCGTGTGGTCCTCCGTCTGGATGTCGCCGTGCTCGTGCACCCGGCTGATCAGGTCACCACGGTGGTACGGGACGACCAGGTCGACCGAGACGCCGGGGCGCGGCAGCTGGTCGGCGATCAGCGCCTGGAGCTCCTCGATGCCCTCGCCGCTGTGCGCGGAGACGACGATCGAGTGCACCTCACGCGAGCGCAGGCGGGCGATCGCCTCCGGGGTGGCCACGTCCGCCTTGTTCAGCACGATGATCTCGGGCACGTCCATGGCGCCCGGGATGTCCGCGAAGACGTGGCGCACGGCGGCGATCTGGCCCTCGGGGTCCGGGTGCGAGGCGTCCACGACGTGCAGGATCAGGTCGGCGTCGGCGACCTCCTCCAGCGTGGAGCGGAAGGCCTCGACCAGCTGGTGCGGGAGCGCGCGGACGAACCCGACGGTGTCCGCGAGCGTGTAGATGCGGCCGTCGACGGTCTCCGCCCGACGCACGGTCGGGTCCAGCGTCGCGAACAGGGCGTTCTCCACCAGCACGCCCGCGTGCGTGATGCGGTTGAGCAGGGAGGACTTGCCGGCGTTGGTGTAGCCGGCGATCGCGACCGACGGGATCGCGTGCTTCTTGCGCGACGCCCGCTTGGTCACCCGGCCGGGCTCCATCGCGGCGATCTCGCGGCGCAGCTTGGCCATGCGGTTGCGGATGCGCCGACGGTCCAGCTCGATCTTCGTCTCACCGGGACCGCGCGATCCCATGCCGGCTGCGGCGCCGCCGACCTGCCCACCGGCCTGCCGGGACATCGAGTCGCCCCAGCCGCGCAGGCGCGGGAGCAGGTACTCCAGCTGCGCCAGCTCGACCTGCGCCTTGCCCTCCCGGGACTTGGCGTGCTGGGCGAAGATGTCGAGGATCAGCGCGGTCCGGTCGACGACCTTGACGCGGACGATGTCCTCCAGCGCGCGGCGCTGCGAGGGGGCCAGCTCGCCGTCCACGACGACGGTGTCGGCGCCGACGGCCGCGACGAGAGTGGCCAGCTCCGCGGCCTTGCCCGAGCCGAGGTACGTGCCCGGGTCCGGCTTCTGGCGACGCTGGAGCAGCCCGTCGAGCACCTGGGAGCCGGCGGTCTCGGCCAGCTGGGCCAGCTCGCGCAGGGAGATCTCGGCGTCGGTCACGGTGCCGGAGCCCCAGACGCCGACGAGGACGACCTTCTCCAGCCGCAGCTGGCGGTACTCGACCTCGGTGACGTCCTCGAGCTCGGTGGACAGCCCGGCCACGCGGCGCAGCGACGTGCGCTCCTCGAGGTCGAGCTGGTCGCCGTCGTACGAGGAGTGCACCGTGGCACCGGCGTGCAACGTGGACCCTGCCCGGGCGAGCACGCGGGCCACGACGTCGTCGGCCACCTCCTGCGCAGAGCGCGCCGTCGGGGTGTCCTCGGTCTGGCTGGTGGTGTGCTGCGCGTCGGTCAAGGTGCTCCTCTTCTCGTGCCGTCTTCCCAGGGTCGCACGAGGCACCGACGGCGGCCGAGGTATTTCGCTGCGGGCCGAGCCCTGCACCCTCTGTATCGTCGGCGCGTGAGCGAGCAGGACCACTACTTCACCGCGCAGCCGGCCTCCCCCGACGAGCGTCGGCTGCTGCGCGTCCACCTGGCGGGCAAGGACGCCGAGGTGGAGACCGCGGGCGGCATCTTCTCGCCCGACCACGTCGACCTCGGGACGCGCGTTCTCCTGGACCACGTCCCCGCGCCGCCGGACGCGGGTGACCTGCTGGACCTCGGCTGCGGGTGGGGACCGGTCGCGCTCACGCTGGCGCTGGAGTCCCCCGCCGCGACGGTCTGGGCGGTGGACGTCAACGAGCGGGCGCTCGACCTCACCCGGCGCAACGCCGAGCGGCTCGGTGCGACCAACGTGCGGGCCGTGCGGCCGGAGCAGGTGCCCGAGGACGTGGTGTTCGCCGCCGTCTGGTCGAACCCGCCGATCCGTGTGGGCAAGGAGGCGCTGCACGCGATGCTGCGGCAGTGGCTCGCGCGGCGGGCGCCCGGCGGTGAGGCGCACCTCGTCGTCAGCAAGAACCTGGGTGCCGACTCGCTCCAGCGGTGGATCGCCGCCGAGCTCGGCGTGGATGTCGAGCGGACCGCGAGCGCCAAGGGCTTCCGCGTGCTCGCCGTGCGCGACCGATGAACGACTGGCGGTCGCTGCGCACCACCACCTGGAGCATGGTCGCGCTGATCTTCATGGTGGCGTTCGAGTCGCTGGCCGTGACCACCGTGATGCCGACCGTCTCGGACGCGCTGGACGGTGCGGCCCTGTACGCGTTCGCGTTCGCCGGGCCGCTGGCCACCGGCGTCGTCGGCATGGTGGTGGCCGGTCCGTGGAGCGACCGCAGCGGACCCCGGACGCCGCTGCTGGTCGCGGTGGGGATGTTCACCGCGGGCATCCTCGTCGCGGGCGCGGCTCCGTCCATGGAGGTCCTCGTCGCCGGCCGGCTGCTGCAGGGGCTGGGCGGCGGCGCGATGACGGTCGCCGTCTACGTGGTGGTGGCTCGGCTGTACCCCGCGATGCTGCACCCGCGCGTCTTCGCCTGGTTCGCGGCGGCCTGGATCATCCCGTCGCTCGTCGGCCCGGCGGGTGCCGGGGCGGTGGCGCAGCACCTCGGGTGGCGGTGGGTGTTCCTCGGTGTCGCGCTCCTCGTGGTGCCGACCACGCTGGCGCTCGTCCCGGCGCTGCTCAAGATCGGGCCGCCCGAGACGGTCGCCGAGGTGGCGGCTCGCGGCCGGTTCGCGTGGGCGGCGCTCGCCGCGGCGGCCGTGCTCGGGCTCAACCTGGCGGCCCAGGTGCCCCGCCCGTGGTCCGTGGTGGTCGCGGTGGGCACGGGGGTGCTCGCCCTCGTCGCGCTCCGCGCGGTGGTGCCGGCGGGCACGATGCGCGCGGCCCGCGGGCTGCCCAGCGTCATCGCGACCCGCGGGCTCGTGTCGGGGGCGTTCCTCGGGGCGGAGGTCTACCTCCCGTACCTGCTCACCGAGCGGTACGCCTTCTCCCCCACGACGGCGGGGATCGCGCTGACGTTCGCCGGCGTGGCGTGGGCGGCGACGTCGTGGCTGCAGGGACGGCTCGGCGACCGGCTCCCGCACCGCACGGCGGTCGTCGTCGGCTCCGCGCTGGTCGTCGTAGCCGTCGTCGGTGTCCTCGGGACGGCGGCCCTGCACCTCCCGGCCGTGGTCGCGATCTCCTTCTGGACGGTCGCCGGCGCCGGGATGGGCCTGGTGTACTCCCGGCTGACCGTCCTGGTGCTCGCGTACTCCGCCCCGGGCAGCCAGGGGGTCAACAGCTCGGCGCTCTCGATCGCGGACTCGATCGGCGCGGCCCTCGCCCTCTCGCTCACGGCGCTGGCGTTCGCCGCCGCGGACCGCAGCCCCGACGCCCCCTTCACCGCCGCCCTGGCGGTCGCCGCGCTCTTCGCCGTCGGCGCTGCGCTGGTCGGCCCCCGCGTCGGAGCCGGGCGACCTCAGGCGGAGGACTCGACCGACGACGCGGCTGCGAGGGCGCTGCGCAGCTGAGCGAGCGTCGGCACCCCGGAGGCGCGGCGCACGACGTCGCCGCGGGCGTCGAGCACGAGGACGGTCGGCGTGACGTCGATGGCGAGCCGCTCGCCGAGCGCCAGGTGGTCCGCGATGTCGAGATCGGCGTAGGCCACGCCGTCGGTGGTCGCGACGGCACGCTCGGCGACGTACCGCGTGGAGCGGCAGGGCGCGCAGAACGTGCTCGAGAACTGGACCACGGTGGCGCGCTCGCCCAGCGGCGCACCCAGGTCGTCGGGCGTCAGACGCACGGCGGTCAACGTCCGGCGGTCAGCGCCGCGAGGTCCACGTCGGCTGCGGCGACGAGCACCGCCGGTCCGGCGAGCTCGACGTGCCCGTCCGGCAGGACGCTCACGCGGACCGTGCCGCCCGGGACGTCGACCAGCCAGACGTCGGGGGCACCCACGCCGGCCCAGGTGCGGACCGCCAGCGCCGCCGCGCACGCACCGGTGCCGCAGGACCGGGTCTCGCCGACCCCCCGCTCGTGCACCCGCATGCGGAGCCGTCCGACGAGCGAACCGTCCACCGCCTCGTCCTCGCCGAGGGGCACGACGAGCTCGACGTTGGTGCCGTGCGGCGGCACCGGGGTGACCTCCGGCGCACGCGTGAGGTCGGCGGCCGTCAGCTCGTCCTCGTCACCCAGCGCGAGGACGACGTGCGGGTTGCCGACGTCCACGCTCAGCCCGGCCCGCGCCACGTCCAGCCCGGCGACCGCCACCTCCGCGTCCGCACCGGCACGCACCGCGTCGGCGCCGCCGGGCAGGTGCCAGCGACCCATGTCGACGGCGTACCAGACGTCGTCGCCGATCCCCGCGGGGACCGGGACCCGCCGCACACGCCGCACGCCGGCCCGCGTGCCCAGGGCCAGCTCGCCGTCGGCCGCGTCCCACAGGCCGAGCCGTTCGAGGTAGGCCGCGAACACGCGCACGCCGTTGCCGCACATCTCCGCGACCGACCCGTCGCCGTTGCGGTAGTCCATGAACCAGCGCGCCGACGGGTCCTCGGCCAGGGCGGCCACGCCCTCGGGCACGAGCTCGCTGGCGACCACCCGGATCACGCCGTCACCGCCCACGCCGGCGCGCCGGTCCGCGAGCTCACGGACGAGCGTCGCGGACAGGTCGATCCGGGCCTCGCGGTCGTCGAGCAGCACGAAGTCGTTCTGCGTGCCGTGACCCTTGGTCACGTGCAGGGTCGGGGCGGCCACCACGGTCATGAGCCCAGGCTACGTCGTGGTGCGGGGTCGTCCGTGGCGAGCCCCAGCTCTCCCGCGTCGGCCGCAGCGACGAGCGCGAGCGCCTTCGCGACGAGGTCGGGGTCGCGCGCGTCGAGCCAGTGCACCCGCGGGTCGCGACCGAACCAGCCCATCTGCTTGCGGGCCAGCCGGCGCGTCCCGGCGGCGATCGCGGCCTGTGCCTCGTCCGGGGTGAGGTCGCCGCGCAGCATCGCGAGCACCTCGGCATACCCCACGGCGCGCGACGCCGTCCGGCCCAGCCCGTGCTCGAGCAGGTGCTCCACCTCCGCCACGAGACCACGCGCCCACATCCGCGCGACCCGCTCGGTGATCCGCTCGTCGAGGACCGCACGGTCGCAGTCCAGCCCGATCTGCACGGCCGGCACCTCGTAGACGTGCTGCGGGAGGCTCGCAGAGTACGGCCGACCGGTGAGCGCGATGACCTCCAGCGCCCGCACGATCCGGCGCGCGTTGCGCGGGCCGATGCCGTCGGCGGCGAGGGGGTCCGCGGCGGCGAGCTCGGCATGCAGCGCGCGAGCCCCCTCGGCCTCCACGCGGGCCTCGAGCCGCGCGCGCAGCGCCACGTCAGTACCGGGGAACTCCATGTGGTCGAGCAGGGCGCGGACGTAGAGGCCCGAACCGCCGACGGCGACGGCCCGACGACCGGCACGCTCGATCGCGTCGAGCGCCGACCGCGCGCGCGCCTGGTAGTCGGCGACCGACGCGTCCTCGTGGACGTCGAGCACGTCGAGGAGGTGGTGCGGCACTCCCTGGCGCTCGTCGACGGTCAGCTTGGCCGTGCCGATGTCCATGCCGCGGTACAGCTGCATCGCGTCCGCGTTGACGATCTCGCCGCCGAGCGCGTGGGCGAGCGCGAGCCCGAGGTCGGACTTGCCCGTCGCCGTCGGGCCGACGAGCGCGACCACGAGGGTCACGCCCTCACTCCACGGTCGGTCGCGCGGGGTCGTGGTAGGCGACCGGGGTCTCCGGCTGACGGGCCACGGGCGCGGTCGGGGCCGCGTCGGGGTAGCGCTCGTCGAGCTCCGCGAAGAAGCGCAGGGCGCTGGCGATCCCGCCGGTCAGGTGCAGGTCCAGCTGCTCGTCGCTGACGCCGCTCTGGTAGTCGACGGTGTGCTCCGTGTACACGGCCACCTGCTCGTCCTCGATCCGCACGTAGATCTTGGGCCAGACCATGGTCTCGGACCACTTGTTGGCGCCCAGCAGGATGGTGCCGAGCTCCGTGCCGGGCACCTGCCGCGCCCAGCGGCCACGGACCTGGAGGTACTCCTTGGTGCGGCCCATCGTGATGAACCAGAACGGGTGGCTGTCCCAGCGGCCCACGAGGTCGCCGTCCGTGTCCCGGCCGTAGACCGAGCCCCGCGCGTCGAGCCGCTGCGCGACGCGCTCGATGGTCAGCGGCGGGAGGGTGTGCTCGTGCTCGGGGGATGACATCGGGACCTCGGCGTGTCGGGGACGGACAGCGAGACCTTACCGGGCGTCCCAGAGCAGGACCGCGTGCTGCGCGCCCAGGTCCGTCGACGCGGCGAGGGTGCGCGCCCGGACGGTCGCGTCGCCGGCCGCGCCGACCAGGACCTGCCACGGCGCCCAGCCGCGGATGGCCAGCGCGTCGGCCAGCACCGGGTCGTCGGCGGCGAGCCGGGCTCGTGCGGCGGGGCCGGCGTCCGCGAGGTCGGCCAGCACCCGCGCGTCGTGGGCGGGGGCTCGGGCGTCGTCGGCCAGCGGGGCGTCCGGTCCGTGGCGTCCGCTCCCCGACCCGACGACGACCAGGCCCGTGGGCTCTCCCCCGACGAGCTCGCTGCCGAGCGCGGCGAGCCGGTCGGCGGCGGTCGCCGACGTGACCTCGACGGCGCGCAGGGCACCACGCCACCCCGTCCGGGCGAGCAGGTGGAGCGCGAGGACGACGGGCGCACCCGGGGCGTCGGACCCGACGCCGTCGACCTGGACCTCGACCACCGGCCAGCCGAGCAGACCGTCCGGGATCCCCGCGGCACCGAGCGTGGTCCGGACTGTCCCGGCGATCACGCCATCGACCCGGCCGGGGGCCACGACGACGATCGACCGGACCCCCGAGGCGGTGACCTCGCCGACCGCACGCAACGCCGCCTCGCGCAGCCCGGCGGAGGGGTCCGCCGTGCCGCCGGCCCCCGGGACCAGGAGCACGGTGTCAGGGACGAGCGCGGCGACGACGAGCATGACCCGAACCTACGGGAGCCTGCACGGCACCCGAACGACGGCACCCCGGTGTGGGTCACCGCCGGTACTGTCCTGCCTATGGGGTCGCTCGGGGATCGTGCACGGCGCTGGTGGCGGGGGCGCTCCCTGCCCTCGACCGCCTCGGATGCCACGCCCGCCCTCGAGGCCGACGACGACGAGCTGCACGACCGCGTCGCCCAGCTGCTCGCGCGCGAGCTCGGTGTCGCCGAGCCGGCCGCTGACCTGCCGACGGACGTGACGCCCGCCCGCATCGCCGCCTGGATGACCAACAACCAGTTCAGCTACTTCGTGGACAACGACGGTGACCTCGGCGGCCTGTGGCGCGGCCGGCTCTTCTACTTCTTCCTGTTCGGCGAGAAGTCGGAGATCCTCCAGGTGCGTGGCCAGTGGCACCGCGAGGTCGCGATCGAGCGTCTGGAGGAGGTGCTCGACGTCTGCAACGAGTGGAACGCCGACCGCATCTGGCCCAAGGCGTACATCCGCGTCCGCGACAACGGCCGCGTGCACGTCGTCTCGGAGGTGGCCACGGACCTGGAGCACGGCGCGACCGACGCGCAGCTGAGCCAGATGCTGTTCTGCGGCCTGTCGACGGGGAGCATGTTCTTCGACGCCCTGGACGAGCGGTACCCGGACCCGGCGGGAGTCGCGCCGTGAGCGGGCCCGGCTGGCTCCTGCGGGTGCTCGGTGGCCTGCCCAAGCCCACCAAGCGGCCGACGCCCGACGACGAGCCGCCGGCTCCGCTGACCCGTGAGCGGATCGCGGACTACCTGGTCGGCCGCGGCTACCGGTTCGTGGTCGACGACGACGGCGACCTGACCGGCACGTGGGACGGCAGCCGCTTCTGGTTCCTCCTGCTCGGCGAGCAGCAGGAGATCCTCCAGGTGCGCGGCCGGTGGCACCGCGGGCTGCAGCTCGACCAGCGTGAGGCCGCAGCCATGGCGATCAACGACTGGAACCGCGAGCGGATCTGGCCCAAGGCGTACCTGCGCGAGGAGGAGGGCGTCCTCGCGCTCTACAGCGAGGTGTCCGCCGACTTCGAGCCCGGGGTCACCGACCCGCAGCTCGCGCAGCTGCTCGCCTGCGGGCTGGGCACGGGGGTGCAGATGTTCTCGGCCATGGAGGCCGTGCTCCCGCGCGACGACGCTCCCCCGCCGGACGTGCCCGACAACTAGGCGGTCAGCGCCGCACCAGGGTCGGCAGCCCGAGCGAGACCGGGCCCGTGGGACCCGGCGTGCCGCACGCGTCGGCGGCGCCGCCGTGGCTGTGCTCGTCGCCACCGGCCTGCCGCCGCTCCCACGCGTCGCCCGCGGCCGTACGGCGGACCTCGAACGTCCCGCCCGTCGCCGCGGAGTCGGCGACCAGGTGGTACGGAGCCGCGTGCGTCACCGTGACGGTCACGAGGTCACCCGGCCGGGGTGCGGCCGCGGCCTCCGCGGGCACAGCGAGGTGGACGAGCCGGTTGTCGGCGGCGCGACCGGTGACCCGGTGCGTCGCCTCGTCCTTGCGGCCCTCGGCCTCGGCGACGAGCACCTGCACCGTGCGGCCGACCTGCGCCTGGTTCTCCTCCTGGGAGATCCGGTCCTGCAGGGCCGTGAGGCGCAGGTAGCGCTCCTGCACGACGCTCTTCGGCAGCTGGTCCGGCAGGTCGAACGCGGCGGTGCCGGGGCGCGGCGAGTACTGGAACGTGAACGCGGACGCGAACCGCGACGCCTCGACGACGCGGAGGGTCTCCGCGAAGTCCTCCTCGGTCTCCCCGGGGAAGCCGACGATGATGTCGGTGGTGATCGCCGCGTCGGGCATCGCGGACCGGACCCGGTCGAGGATGCCCAGGAACTTGTCCGACCGGTACGAGCGGCGCATGGCCCGCAGGATGCGGTCGGAGCCCGACTGCAGCGGCATGTGCAGCTGCGGCATGACGGTCGGCGTCTCGGCCATCGCCGCGATGACGTCGTCGGTGAACGCCGCCGGGTGCGGGGACGTGAACCGCAGCCGCTCGAGGCCCTCGATCGCGCCTGCCGCGCGCAGCAGCGAGGCGAACGCGCCCCGGTCGCCGAACTCCACGCCGTACGAGTTCACGTTCTGGCCCAGCATCGTCACCTCGATCGCGCCCTGCGAGACCAGCGCCTGGACCTCCGCCAGGATCTCCCCCGGCCGGCGGTCGCGCTCCTTGCCGCGCAGGTGCGGGACGATGCAGAAGGTGCACGTGTTGTTGCAGCCCACGCTGATGGACACCCACCCGGCGAACACCGACTCGCGACGGGTCGGCAGCGTGCTGGGGAAGACCTGCAGCGACTCCTCGATCTCGACCTGCGCCTCCGCGTTGTGGCGGGCGCGCTCCAGCAGGACCGGCAGGACGTCGAGGTTGTGCGTCCCGAACACGACGTCCACCCAGGGCGCGCGCTCGACGATCCCCGCGCGGTCCTTCTGCGCGAGACAGCCGCCGACAGCGATCTGCATCCCCGGACGCGCGCGCTTGGTGCCGGCGAGCCGGCCCAGGTTCCCGTACAGCTTGTCGGCGGCGTTCTCGCGGACCGCACACGTGTTGATCACGATGACGTCGGCGTCCTCCGCGGCAGCCTCCACCGGGCTCGCGGCCACGTAGCCGGCCTGCTCGAGCATGCCCGCCATGTGCTCGGAGTCGTGCACGTTCATCTGGCAGCCGAGGGTCTTGACCAGATAGGTGCGCGGGGGCGCCGTGGGGGTCGCCGTCGACAGGTCCGACAGGACGGCAGGCAGGGTCGTGGACATCACCGACAAGGGTACGGCCGCTCGCCCTGAGCCCCTCACCTGGGGTTGTGCTTGACGGGTGCGTTGCCGAACCGTGACCCTCGTGGCTCGCCAGATCGGGCAAACCCCCCGTAGGTTCATCCAATGGTGGACACCTCAGCCGCACCGCCCGCCCCGACCGACCAGACGTCCGACGCCCTCGTGGAGCTCCGGGGCGTCGACAAGCACTTCGGCCCCCTGCACGTCCTGCAGGACATCAACCTCACCGTGCACCGCGGCGAGGTCGTCGTCATCATCGGCCCGTCCGGGAGCGGGAAGTCGACCCTGTGCCGGACGATCAACCGGCTGGAGACCATCGACTCCGGCACCATCGCGCTGGACGGCCAGCCGCTGCCCGCCGAGGGTCGCGCCCTGGCACGGCTGCGGGCCGACGTCGGCATGGTGTTCCAGTCGTTCAACCTGTTCGCCCACAAGACAGTCCTCGAGAACGTCACCCTCGGCCAGATCAAGGCCAAGGGCGTCAAGCCCGCCAAGGCCCGCGAGATCGCGCTCGACCTCCTCGACCGCGTGGGGGTGCGCAACCAGGCCGACAAGCTCCCCGCGCAGCTCTCGGGCGGGCAGCAGCAGCGTGTGGCGATCGCCCGGGCGCTCGCCATGCAGCCCAAGGTCATGCTCTTCGACGAGCCGACCTCCGCGCTCGACCCCGAGATGATCAACGAGGTCCTCGACGTCATGGTCGGCCTCGCCCGCGACGGCATGACGATGATCGTCGTCACCCACGAGATGGGCTTCGCCCGCAAGGCGGCCAACCGCGTGGTGTTCATGGACGGCGGCCAGATCGTCGAGGAGGCCGACCCGGAGACGTTCTTCACCGCTCCGACGAGCGACCGGGCCCGCGACTTCCTGTCGAAGATCCTCACCCACTGACTCACCCCCACCACAACCGAACCGACACCGCACACCACACGAAGGGGACACACCATGCGCAGAGGACGACTGGTACTGGCACTCGCCGCAGCGGCCACGCTCACGCTCGCAGGCTGTTCGAGCGACGGCGGCGACGACACGGACACCGACGCGGGCGCGACGAGCGAGGAGACCGAGGCCTCCGGTGGCGCCGAGGGCACCATCAAGATCGGCATCAAGTTCGACCAGCCCGGCCTGGGCTTCCAGGACGGCAGCGAGTACACCGGCTTCGACGTCGACGTGGCGAAGTTCGTCGCGGGTGAGCTCGGCTACGGCGAGGACCAGATCGAGTGGGTCCAGTCCCCCTCGGCCCAGCGCGAGACGCTGCTGCAGAACGGCCAGGTGGACATGATCTTCGCCACCTACTCCATCACCGACAAGCGCAAGGAGGTCGTCTCCTTCGCCGGTCCGTACTTCGTCGCCGGCCAGGACCTGCTGGTCGCCGCGGACGACGACTCGATCACCGGCCCGCAGGACCTCGAGGGCAAGAACCTCTGCTCCGTCACCGGCTCCACGTCGGCGCAGCGCATCAAGGACGAGTACGCGGCGGGGACCAACCTGCTCGAGCAGCCCGGGTACGCCGAGTGCGTCACCGCCCTGACCGCCGGCACGGTCGACGCCGTCACGACGGACGACATCATCCTGGCCGGTCTCGCGGCCGTGCCCGCGAACGAGGGCAAGGTCAAGGTCGTCGGCAACCCGTTCTCCGAGGAGAACTACGGCGTCGGCATCCCCAAGGAGTCCGACAAGTGCGAGGCCATCAACGAGGCCATCACCAAGATGATCGACGACGGCACGTGGCAGGAGCTGCTCGACAAGAACGTCGGCGCCTCCGGCTACAAGGCGAACGAGGACCTCAACCCCCCGACGCCCGCCGCCTGCGCCTGACCCGCTGACGTTCCGGGGGCTCGCGCGGTGACCGCGCGGGCCCCCGGTCCCTCCAAGAGCTAGGAGCGTCGGTGGACGACGGTTTCCTCCAGCAGTTCCTGTCACTGTTCGACGAGTTCGACGTGCTCGCGGCGTTCTGGGTCAACATCCAGCTGACCTTCTACGCCGCGATCCTCGCGCTGGTCCTGGGCACGGTCCTGGCGATCATGCGGATCTCGCCCGTGCCGAGCCTGCGCTGGGCCGGCTCGACGTACGTGACGCTGCTGCGCAACACGCCCCTGACGATCATCATGGTCTTCTGCGTGCTCGGGCTCTGGGGGCAGCTGGGCCTCACGCTCTCGCCCGACTTCCAGACGAACTTCTTCCGCCTCGCCGTGCTGGGCCTGAGCGTCTACCACGCCGCCTTCGTGTGCGAGGCGCTGCGCTCCGGTGTGAACACCGTGCCCGTCGGTCAGGCGGAGGCCGCCCGGGCCATCGGCCTGTCGTTCTGGCCCGCCGCGCGGCTGATCATCCTCCCGCAGGCGTTCCGCGGGTCCGTCGCTCCGCTGGGCAACGTGCTCATCGCCCTGACCAAGAACTCCACCGTCGCGGCCGCCGCGTCCGTGGCGGAGGCGTCCGGCCTGATGAAGACCATGATCGAGTTCCGCCCCGACGTGATCCTCGCGATCTTCCTGACCTTCGCGCTCGGCTTCGTCCTCATCGTCGTGCCGATCGGCCTGGCCACGACCTCGCTCTCCCGACGACTGGCGGTGTCCCGATGAGCACCCTGTTCGACGTCCCCGGTCCCGTCGCTCGCCGACGCATGGTCTGGGTAAACATCGCCGCGACCGTCGTCGTCGCAGGCATCGGCGTCTGGGTGCTGGCGCGCCTGGGCGCCAAGGGCCAGCTCGACGCCGCCCTCTGGAAGCCGTTCCTGACCGCCAACCCCTGGACCAACTACCTGATCCCCGGCCTCGTGGAGACCCTCAAGGCTGCCGGGATCTCGATCGTCACCAGTGCGGTCTACGGGTTCGTGTTCGGCCTCGGGCGGCTGTCGTCGTCGAAGATCGTGCGGACCCTGAGCGGCGGCGTCGTCGAGTTCTTCCGTGCCGTGCCCGTGCTGCTCATGATGATCTTCTTCTACCTCGGTCTCGGGCAGCTGCGGATCATCGAGCCGTCCGACGTCCCCCTGGTCGCCGTCGTCCTGGGCCTCACGTTCTACAACGGCTCGGTCTTCGCGGAGCTGATCCGGTCCGGCGTGCACGGCCTGCCGAAGGGTCAGCGGGAGGCCGCGCTCGCCGTCGGGCTCCGGGACGTCCAGTCGCTGCGGCTCATCGAGGTCCCCCAGGCGGTCATCGCGATGCTGCCCGCGATCGCCAGCCAGCTGGTCGTCATCCTCAAGGACACCGCGCTCGGCGTGATCATCACGTACCCGGAGCTGCTCGACGCCGCGCGCCGGTACGGCTCCGGCAACGGCAACATCCTGCAGTCGCTGGTCGTGGCGGCGCTCATCTTCATCGTCATCAACTACGGGCTCACCAAGCTGGCGGAGATGCTCGCCGGACGGGTCGGGCGTCGGACCGCCGGCAAGCCGCAGGCCGAGGCGCCGACGCTGGTGACCGCGATCGGGAAGGACTAGCCGGCGGTCGCGCTCGCCCGGATCTCGCGGACGACCGTCACGGTGATCTCGCCGGGGTAGGCCAGGTCGGCCTCGATGTGGCGCGCGATGGCCACGGCCAGCTGCGGCAGCGCGTAGTCGTCGACCTCGGACGGCTCGACCACCACCCGCACCTCACGGCCCGCGGACATGGCCAGCGCACGACGCACCCCTGCGTGCGCGGCGACGAGCTGCTCCAGCTTGTCGATCCGCTCCACGTACTGGTCCAGCTCTTCGCGGCGGGCGCCCGGTCGGGCGGCGGAGATCGCGTCCGACACCTGGACGAGCACGGCCTCGACCGTCTCGGCGGGGACCTCGTCGTGGTGCGCAGCGATGGCGTTGACCACGGTCGCCGACTCGCCGTGGCGACGGGCCAGGTCCGCTCCGACGGCGGCGTGCGTGCCGGGCACCTCCGCGGTGAGCGCCTTGCCGAGGTCGTGCAGGAACGCGCCCCGGCGGCTCACCTCCACGTCGGCGCCGATCTCGGCGGCGAGGGCGGCGGCGAGCTGGGCGGTCTCGACGAGGTGCTCGAGCACGTTCTGCCCGTAGGACGTCCGCAGGCGCAGCCGTCCGAGAGTGCGGACGAGGGTCGGGTGCAGCGCGCCCACACCCGCACGCTCGGCAGCGTCGTGGCCCGCGGCGTCGGTCCGCTCGTCCGCACCGGCCAGCGCCTCCGCGTACGCCTGCTCGATGCGCTGCGGGTGGATGCGGCCGTCCGCCATCAGTGCCTCGAGGGCCACCTGGGCGACCTCCCGGCGCTCGGTGTCGAAGCACGAGAGGACGACGGCGTCCGGCTGGTCGTCGACCAGCACGTTGACCCCGGTCAGCGCCTCGAAGGACCGGATGTTCCGGCCCTCCTTGCCGATGATCCGGCCCTTCATCTCATCCGACGGGAGGGGCAGCACCGTGAGCGGCGACTGCGTGCTGGTCGGGACGGCGAGTCGCTGCACGGCCGTGGTGACGATCCGTCGCGCGCGAGCCTCCGCGGTCCGCCGGGCCTGGGCCTCCGCGCGGCGGACCTGCGCCGCGGCGTCGTTCTGGGCCTGCTCGACGAGCCGCCGGGTCAGCTCGGCGCGTGCGTCCTCGGCCGTCAGCCCGGTGACTGCCTCGAGCTCGGCGAGGGCCGCGCGCTCGGCGTCCGTCGCGCGCTGTGCGGCGGCGCGCTCGGCGTCCTCGAGGGTGCGCGCACCGGAACGCTTGGCCTCGGCCGCGTTCTCGGCGTCGGCACGGGCGCGACGTTCGAGCTCGTCGACCTCGGTGCGGTCGGCCGCGAGGCTGTGCTCCCGCTCGGTCAGCCGGCGCTCTCGGCGCTCGACGTCGGCGAGCATCGCCCGCGCGTCGTCCTTGATCGAGGCGACGTCCTCCGCGGCCCTGGCCCGCTGGACCCCGGCCTCGCGGCGGGCGACCAGGACGAGCACGAGGGCGACGAGACAGGCGCCGAGCAGCCCCACGATCGTGGCGATGGCGCCTGCGTCCACGTCATCCTCCTGGTCGGGCCACGCGCGACGCGCACCGGTACCGGTGCGCGGGTCTGGGCCATTGTCGCTCACACCCGGCCGCGTCCGGGCCCTTCGCCACCCCGGCGCGCGCCCGAGTGTGCACAGCTGTGCCGAACGTCACGGACCCGGGTCGAACCCGTCGAGCTCGTCCGCGCCCTCGGTGCCCTGCTGGGCGAGCTCCTCGCGCATCAGCCGAGCCACCAGGCCGGGCGGGTACCCCTTGCGCCCCAGGGCCGCGAGCGTGCGCCGAGACCGCGTCGGCGCGTCCAGGCCGGACGTCGAGGCCAGCTTGCGCCGCACGAGCCGGCGCGCAGCCTCGTCCTCGTCGGCCGAGTCGACCTGCTCGAGCGCGTCGCCGGCGGTCTCGTCGTCGATCCCGCGGCGGCGCAGCTCCACGGCGATCGCACGCCGCGAGAGCCCACGCTCCGCGTGCCGCGTCCGGACGAGCATCCGCGCGTACTCGGCATCGTCGATCAGCCCGACCTCGGTGAACCTGTCGAGCACCCGGTCCGCGACGTCGTCGGGGACGCCCTTGCGGGCCAGCGCCTCGGCGAGCTGTCCCCGGCTGCGCGCCGAGGAGGTCAGGAGCCGCAGCGCGATCGCGCGCGCCACGGACTCCTGGTCCGGCTCGACGTCCTGCGCAGCCGTGCCCGTCGAGGGCGGCTCGGTCCCGAACCGCCCTCGACGTCGGTTGCTACTGGTCATGCGACTGCTCAGAAGTCGACGACCGGCACGGCGTCGGCCGGTGCGTCGACCCGGGCGCCGATGCCGAGCTTCTCCTTGATCTTCTTGTCGAGCTCGACGGCCAGGTCCGGGTTGTCCCGCAGGAAGGCGCGGGCGTTCTCCTTGCCCTGTCCCAGCTGGTCGCCCTCGTACGTGTACCAGGCGCCGGACTTGCGCACGAAGCCGTGCTCCACGCCCATGTCGATCAGGCTGCCCTCGCGGGAGATGCCGACCCCGTAGAGGATGTCGAACTCCGCCTGCTTGAAGGGCGGAGCCATCTTGTTCTTGACGACCTTCACGCGGGTCCGGTTGCCGACCGCCTCGGTGCCCTCCTTGAGGGTCTCGATGCGGCGGATGTCCAGGCGCACCGACGCGTAGAACTTCAGCGCCTTGCCACCCGTGGTCGTCTCGGGCGACCCGAACATCACGCCGATCTTCTCGCGGAGCTGGTTGATGAAGATGGCCGTGGTGCCGGACGAGTTGAGCGCGCCGGTGATCTTGCGCAGCGCCTGGGACATGAGCCGGGCCTGCAGGCCGACGTGGCTGTCACCCATCTCGCCCTCGATCTCGGCCTTGGGCACGAGCGCGGCGACCGAGTCGACGACGACGACGTCGATGGCGCCGGAGCGGATCAGCATGTCCATGATCTCCAGCGCCTGCTCGCCGGTGTCCGGCTGGGAGACGAGGAGCGCGTCGGTGTCCACGCCGAGCTTCTTGGCGTACTCGGGGTCCAGCGCGTGCTCGGCGTCGATGAAGGCGGCGATGCCGCCGGCCTTCTGCGCGTTGGCGACCGCGTGCAGCGCGAGCGTGGTCTTGCCCGAGGACTCCGGGCCGTAGATCTCCACGACGCGGCCGCGCGGCAGCCCGCCGATGCCGAGCGCGACGTCCAGGGCGATCGAGCCCGTGGGGATGACCTCGACGGGGGCGCGGCCGTCGTCGCCGAGTCGCATGATCGACCCCTTGCCGAACTGGCGGTCGATCTGGCTGAGTGCGGCCTCGAGGGCCTTCTCGCGATCCTTCGGTGCGGGCATGTCGACCTCGTCTGTCTCGAGCAGCTGCTGCTGCGGTACGGGGGCTGGTCTTGTTGCGAGCGACGCTATGTCCGACCACCGACATACCGACCGGGCCACCCCTGCCCCCGGGACCCGGCATCGGCCGGAGGGGGCTGTGGGAGGCTCGGTCGCTCACCCGCAGAACCACCCTAGCCGAACAGGTGTTCGATGTGTGCGGACACGCCGTCAGCGTGTCGGGGTCACCGCGAGCTGCTCCCCCGGCGCCAGGACGTGCACGCGGACCCCGGGCGCCAGGCGGGCCGCGGCGCGCGCGAACGCCGGCCCGGCGCGGTCCATCCAGCCCGGGGGCAGGCGCCGCGAGACGGGGGCGTGCAACGTGCCCCAGTGGATCGGCACGGCCTCGCGAGCACCGACGGCCCGGCACGCCCGCGCGGCCTGGGACGGGTCCATGTGCCCGCCCGACAGGCGCGGCCCCCACCCGCCGACGGGCACGAGCGCCAGGTCGACGGGGCCGCCCGCGAGCACCGGGAGGATCGACATGCTCGCGTACGGCGCCGTGTCGCCCGCGAACCAGATGCGGAAGTCGTCGGTCGCCACGACGAACCCGTGCGTCGAGTTCGGGCGGTGCGGCATCTGACGGTGCTCGTGGACGGCCGGGACGAGCCGCACACGGACGTCCGAGCCCGGCACCGTCCACCACTCGAGGTCGGTGAGCCCGCGCGCCGACGGCACCCCGTGACCGCGCAGCCAGCGGGCGTTCGCCGGTGCGCTGAGCACCGGGATGTCGCCGACCAGGCGCAACGAGCCCAGCTCGGCATGGTCGTGGTGCAGGTGCGAGAGCAGGACCGCGTCGGCGCCCTGCCAGTCCTCGAGGCGTGGCGCGGCCCCCCGGCGGCGCAGCAGCCCGGCGTGCCGGAGCAGCAGCGGGTCCGTGAGCAGCCGGACGCCGTCGACGTCGAGCACGGCGCTCGCATGGCCCAGCCACCGGACGTGCACGGTCATGGTCGCAGCCCCGCGGCGTCGGCCCAGCGGACCAGCTGCTCGTGCACCGCCTCGGCGCCCACCAGGATCTCGTCGTCCCCGACGGACTCCCGGAGCTCGTCGGCGACCTGCCAGCGCGTCGGGTGCAGCAGGAAGGCGTGGTTCTGCGCGCCACCGATCCCGCCGTGCGAGCCCACCTGCCCCTCGAAGGCGTGGATGTGCCCGCGGTCCGTGACCGTGGAGACCAGCAGCAGGTCGCCGGTGTGCGGGAGCCGGGCCGCGCGCAGCAGGTCGGCACGCCCGCGCGGTCCGTACGGGACGAGCGGGTCCTCCCCCTCCGGCTCCGCGTCGTCCTGCTCGAGCAGGACGAGGCCGCGCGGTCCGATCGCGACGAGGCCGCGCGCCTGCGTGTCCACGACGACGACCCCGACACCGGGCCGGGCCGCGAGCCCCGTCACCATGCCTGGCCAGCGCTCCTGCAGCTCCTCGAGCGACAGCCGGTGCGGCACCTGCGGGAACCAGACGAGCCCGAGGTTGCCGGAGCCGACGGTCACCACGTCGGGCACGTCGGCACCGGTCGCCGGGTGCTTGGGACGCCCCTGGTCGGGACCCAGGACGGCCGAGCCTCGCGACAGGTTCAGCGCGCTGTTGACCAGGGCGTTCAGCTGGCCCCAGTCCTCGCCCGTGCTGCTCTCGACGCCGTCGGCGGCCGGCTCCGCCATGTGCGCGCGCACCGAGTCCAGCAGCGTCTCCCCGCCGAGCTGCTCGTACGTGGCCCCGAGCGCCTGACCGTGGTCGGAGAGGACCACGATCTCGTAGTCGCGCGGCGCGACCGCCGCCACGCGCTCGAGCGTGCCGAGCACGCGGTCGAGACCCTCCAGCGAGCGCAGCGACTCGGGCCGGGTGGGACCGGCGTGGTGCGCGATCTCGTCGTAGTCCACGAGGTCGACGTAGATCGAGGGGTCGCCGCGGAGCAGTGCCTCGGCGACCAGGGACGTGTTCAGGTCGCGCAGGAGCACGTTGGTGATCCCGCGCAGGACCACGTACCAGCCTCCGCGGGAGATCCGCGGCTCCACGTCGCGCACCCGCTGGCGGTGCGCCTGGTAGAGCTCCTTGATCATCTCCCCCGCCGACACGCTCACGGCGCGGGCCAGGACGAACGGGCTGGCGAAGAAGCGCACGTACGCGGGACCCGGTCCGAGCCCCCCGTCCGGACCCTTGGTGCGGGACTTGCTCATCACCACGAAGCTGGTGGCGGCGTCGCCGGAGAACATCGTCGAGATCGCCGTGCCCCCGCCCGCGAGCAGCCCCTTGCCCGTGGTGAGCCGCTGCTCCACCAGCGCGGCGTCCTCGGGGTGGTTGGTGACGACCAGCCGACCGAGGTCCCGGTCCCACCACCGGAACGCGGGGATCTGGGAGGAGTCGCCGTGCAGCAGGCCCGCCTGGCTCGCCGGCGTCGTCGACGGGATCCGGGCCCACCAGGACTCCAGGCTGTGGCTCCCCGTGGTCATCCACCGCTGCACGGTCGGCGCCAGTCCCGCCTCGATCGCCTCGCGCAGGACGGGGGCCGCGACACCGTCGAGCTGCACGACGAGCAGCCCGGCCTCGCGCGCCTCGCCGGCCACCCGCGGCCGGATCCCCTCGCGACGGGCCTGCCTGCGCGCGCGGCGCACGAGGTCCGACACGACGTAGTCGCTGTTGCTCGCGCCGATCAGCCACCGCCCGACCGCCATGACGATCGCGGTGAGCACGAGCACCACGAGCACGGACCAGACGTTGTCCACCGTGAAGCCCGGCACCACGGTGAGCGCCAACCACAGCACGGCGACCTGCGCGAGCAGCCCGAGGCCGAGGGCGAGCACGGCGCTGCCCCGGCGGGCGAGGAACCGCAGCGGGGCCCGGAGCAGGAGGTCGCCGACCGCCACCACGAGGGCGGCGAGGGCGATGGCCGCGACGTCGTCGGCCCGGACACCGCGGCTGAGCGCGACGGCGACGGCGAGGCCGACGCCGGTGGCGACGAGGGTCAGGACCGCCTCGCCGACGTCGCGCACGCTGGGCGCCCAGCTGGTGGGGGCCGTGCCGGTCCGGGACGTCATGAGGCTCTCTCCTAGGCCCGAGGGGGCGCCGGGCGGCGGGCGTCCGCTCCCCAGCGGTCGTTCTCCGAGATCTCGAGCTCGTCGCAGAGCGCGTGCCAGACGGTGCGCGGCTCGACGTTGTCGTCGAGCGCCTGCATCGCCGTGCGTTGGTCGAGCCCGCGGAGCACGAGCTCACGCGTCAGCTCGCGGCCGTGCGCGCTGCCGAGGACCTCGTCCACCAGCAGCCAGAACTCTCGAAGCCTCACGGGTGACAGCCTGCCACCCCGCGAGGCGCGCGGGTGTCGGTGGGGGCCGACACAATGGCCGGGTGGTGCTCGACCGCTTCTCCGACCCGACCAGGACCTGGTTCACGGGTGCGTTCGCCGAGCCCACGACCGCGCAGCTCGGGGCGTGGACGGCGGTGGCCGGCGGCGACCACGCCCTGGTCGTCGCCCCCACGGGGTCCGGCAAGACGCTCGCCGCGTTCCTGTGGGCGCTGGACGGGCTCCTGACGGGCGAGCGGTCCGACGATCCCGTCGAGCGGTGCCGCGTGCTGTACGTCTCCCCGCTCAAGGCGCTCGCCACGGACGTCGAGCGCAACCTGCGCTCCCCCCTGGTCGGCATCCGGCAGGCAGCGACCCGGCTGGGCCTCGAGCTCCCGGACGTCACCGTCGGCATCCGCACCGGCGACACACCACCGAACGAGCGCCGGGCCTTCGCGACGAAGCCGCCGGACATCCTCATCACCACCCCCGAGTCGCTCTACCTGGTGCTCACGTCGGGCGCTAGGGCGGGGCTCGCCGGGGTGCGGACGGTGATCGTCGACGAGATCCACGCGGTCGCCGGCACCAAGCGCGGCGCGCACCTCGCCCTCTCGCTGGAACGGCTCGATGCCCTGCTCGACCACCCCGGGGGTCCCGGGCCGGTGCAGCGCATCGGCCTGTCGGCCACCGTCCGCCCCGTCGACGCGGTCGCGGAGTTCCTCGGCGGCGCGCGCTCGACCGCCGACCGGGGCCGGCCGGTCGTCGTGGTGCAGCCGCCGTCGACCAAGAAGATCGTGGTCGACGTCGTCGTGCCCGTGCCGGACCTGTCGGACCTGCGCGGCACCGAGGTGACGCCGGACCTCGACCTGTCCGGCGCGGCGGCCGGACCGCTGCCCCGCCCGTCGATCTGGCCGCACGTCGAGGAGCGCGTCGTCGACCTCGTGGCCCAGCACCGGTCCACCCTCGTGTTCACCAACTCGCGACGCGGCGCCGAGCGGCTGACGGCACGGATGAACGAGGTCTGGGCCGAGCGCTCGGGCGAGGACGTACCGGACCCCGCGACGCTGCGCGCGGCCGCGGTGCCGGCGCAGTCGGGGACGGCGGTCGGCGTCGACACCCGGGACGCCACGACGATCCTCGCGCGGGCGCACCACGGCTCGATGAGCCGCGCGGAGCGGACCCGGACCGAGTCCGAGCTCAAGGCCGGGCTCCTGCCCGCCGTCGTCGCGACGAGCTCGCTGGAGCTCGGGATCGACATGGGCGCCATCGACCTGGTGGTGCAGGTGGGCTCGCCGCCGTCGGTGGCCAGCGGGCTGCAGCGCGTCGGCCGGGCCGGGCACCAGGTGGGTGCCGTCTCCCGCGGGATCGTGTTCCCGACGTTCCGGGGCGAGCTGGTCCCGGCGGCGGTCACGGCGCAGCGGATGCGGGACGGGGCGCTCGAGGCGATGCGGATCCCGCGCAACCCGCTCGACGTGCTCGCGCAGCAGATCGTGGCGATGGTGGCGGTCGAGGACTGGTCGCTCGAGGAGCTCGCGGTCGTCGTGCGGCGGGCGTCCCCGTTCTCCGGGCTCGGCGACGCGACCCTGCGCGCGGTGCTCGACATGCTGGCCGGGCGGTACCCGAGCGAGGAGTTCGCGGAGCTCCGCCCCCGGCTGGTGTGGGACCGGGTACGCGACGTGCTCAGCGGCCGCCCGGGCGCGCTGCGGCTCGCGGTCACCAGCGGCGGCACCATCCCCGACCGCGGCCTGTTCGGCGTGTTCCTGGCCAGCGGTGCGACCACCAGCGACGTCCCGGTCGATGCCGAGCGCTCGGGCGGCACGGTGCGCGGCGGCAAGCGCGTCGGCGAGCTCGACGAGGAGATGGTCTACGAGTCGCGGGTCGGCGACATGTTCACCCTCGGCTCCAGCACCTGGCGGATCGACGACATCACCCCGGACCGCGTGCTGGTCACGCCGGCGCCCGGCGTCCCGGGCCGGCTGCCGTTCTGGAAGGGCGACTCGCAGGGCCGGCCCGCCGAGCTGGGGCAGGCGATGGGGGGCTGGGTCCGCGAGCTCGGCGCGCTCTCCGACGACGACGCCCGCACGCGCGTCGAGGCGGCCGGGCTGGACCCGTGGGCGGCCGACAACCTGCTCACCTACCTGCGCGAGCAGCGCGAGGCGACCGGCGAGGTCCCCACCGACGTCGTGCTCGTGGTCGAGCGGTTCCGCGACGAGCTGGGCGACTGGCGGGTGGTCCTGCACTCGCCGTACGGCGCGCGGGTGCACGCCCCGTGGGCGATCGTCATCGGTGCGCGGTTGCGCGAGCGGTACGGCGTCGACGCGGCCGCGATGCACTCGGACGACGGGATCGTCCTGCGCCTGCCCGACATGCTGGACGGGGGGCTGGACGCGGGGTTCGGCGTCGACGACCCCTGGGCCGAGCAGACCGGTCCGGCGATCGACCTGGCATCGCTCTTCCTCGACCCCGACGAGGTGCTCGACTCGGTGCAGGCCGAGCTCGGCTCGTCGGCCATGTTCGGCGCGCGCTTCCGCGAGGCCGCGAGCCGCGCCCTGCTGCTCCCCCGGCGCCGCCCCGACCGCCGCCAGCCGCTCTGGCAGCAGCGGCAGCGCTCGGCGCAGCTGCTCTCCGTCGCCTCCGCCTACCCCGACTTCCCGATCCTGCTCGAGGCGGTCCGGGAGTGCCTCCAGGACGACTTCGACACGGAGGCGCTCACCACGCTCATGCGGGACGTCGCGTCCCGCAAGATCCGGGTGGTCGAGGTGACCACCACCCAGCCGTCGCCCTTCGCGCAGTCCCTGCTGTTCGGGTACACCGCCCAGTTCCTGTACGACGGCGACGCGCCCCTGGCCGAGCGTCGCGCCGCCGCCCTCACGCTCGACCCCACGCTGCTCGCCGAGCTGCTGGGCCAGGGCGGCGAGTCCCAGCTGGCCGATCTCCTCGACCCGGACGCCGTCCTGCGGACCGAGGCCGAGCTCAGCGGCCGCGCGCCGGACCGGCAGGCGGGCACGCTCGAGCAGCTGGCCGACGCCGTCCGGCGGCACGGACCGCTCACCGCCGGCGAGCTGGCCGAGCGCACGAAGCCGGAGGTCCGCGAGCAGGTGCCGGCGTGGTTGACCGACCTCGAGGGTGCGCGACGCCTCATCCGCGTGCGGCTCGGTGGCGTGGCACCCGAGCGGGCGGAGCAGTGGGCGGCCGTCGAGGACGCCGGTCGGCTGCGCGACGCGCTCGGGGTCGCCCTGCCGGTCGGGGTGCCCGAGGTGTTCACCGAGGTGGTGCCGGACCCCGTGGGCGACCTCCTGCGCCGCCACGCCCGGACGCACGGGCCGTTCACGGCGGCCCAGGCGGCCACGCGGTTCGGGTGGGGCGTCGCGGTCGTCGCCGAGACGCTGCGCCGGCTCGAAGGCCTCGGCGTCCTGGTCCAGGGCAGGCTGCGGCCGGACGTGCTCGGGGGTACCGGCGACGAGTTCTGCGACGCCGACGTGCTGCGGACGCTGCGGCGCCGGTCGCTCGCCGCGCTGCGGGCCGAGGTCGAGCCGGTCGATCCGCAGGCCCTCGGGGTGTTCCTCCCGCGCTGGCAGGGCGTCCAGCCCGTCGGTCGGTCCGGCCGCGGCTCGGCCACCGGCACGCTGCGGGGCGTGGACGGCGTCGCGCGCGTGGTCGAACAGCTCGCCGGCGCGGTCCTGCCGGCGTCGGCGCTCGAGACCCACGTCCTGCCGGCGCGCGTGATCGACTACAGCCCGGCGATGCTCGACGAGCTCACCGCCGCGGGAGAGGTCATCTGGGCCGGTCACGGGTCGCTCGCCGGACACGACGGGCTGGTCTCGGTGCATCCCGCCGCGGTCGCCGACCTCACGCTCCCCGCCGCGGAGGCCGCGCCCGACTCGCCCCTGCACGCCGCGATCCTCGAGGCGCTCGGTGGCGGTGGCGCCTGGTTCCTCGGTGCGCTGGCCGAGCGCGTCCGCCAGCTGCGCCCCGACGAGGCGTCGCCGTCGCAGGCCGACGTGGCGAACGCGGTGTGGGACCTCGTCTGGACCGGCCACGTGACCAACGACGGCCTCGCACCGCTGCGCGCCTGGCTGGGCACCGGGAGCACGGCCCACCGCACCAAGTCCGCCACTCCGCGCGGGCGGCCGCTGCGCCCCCGGCTCGGCCTACGCGCGGCCGTCCAGCTCGCCGGCGACCCCGGCACACGGTCCAGCGCGCTCGGGCTCAACGGAGCCGCGAGCGGCGGACGCTGGTCGCTCCTGCCCGCGCGCGAGACCGACCCGACCCTCCGCGCGCACGCCCTGGCCGCACAGCTGCTCGACCGGCACGGCATCCTCACCCGTGCGGTCGCCCCGGCCGAGGGGATCGGCGCCCGGTTCGCCGACGTCTATCGCGTGCTGTCGGCGCTGGAGCAGGGCGGACAGGTGCGCCGCGGCTACTTCGTCGAACGGCTCGGCGGCTCCCAGTTCGCGCTACCGGGGGCGGTCGACCGCCTGCGGGTCGACGCCCAGGTGGTCGAGCGCTCCGCCGACGAGGACGGCCCCACCGATCTCCAGGTCGTCGTGCTCGCAGCGACGGACCCCGCGAACCCGTACGGCGCGTCGCTGCCGTGGCCGGTCGCCGGTCCCGACACCACCGACAACGGCGCAGGTCGGCACCGACCCGGTCGCAAGGCAGGCGCGCTCGTGGTGCTCGTCGACGGCGCGCTCGTGCTCTACCTGGAGCGCGGCGGACGGACCGCGCTGTCGTTCACGTCCGACGCCGGCGTCCTGGAGGCCGCCGCCGAGGGGCTCGCGACGACGGTCCGGACCCGGCACACCGGGCGGCTCACGATCGTGCGGGTCGACGGCGTCGACGTCCTCGAGGGCGCGCTGCACAGCCCGCTCGGGAAGGCGCTCGGCGCCGCCGGGTTCGCCACCACCCCGCGCGGCCTGCGGCTGCGCCAGTCGTGAGGCGCCGTGCCTGAGGGCGACATCCTGCGCCGGACCGCCGACCGGTTCCAGCTCGCGCTCGGCGGACAGCAGCTGGTGCGGTCCGACCTGCGCTGGCCGACCGCCGCGACCGTGGACCTCGTCGGCCGCACCGTTCTCGAGACCCGGTCGTACGGCAAGCACCTGCTCACCCGGTTCGACGACGGCCGCACCCTGCACACGCACCTGCGCATGGAGGGGTACTGGCGCATCGCCCGCACCGGCTCACCCGAGGCGGCCGCCCGGTCCCCCCAGGTCCGCGCGGTGCTGGCCACCGCGGACTGGACCACGGTCGGGTACCACCTGGGCATGCTCGACGTGGTGCGCACCCGCGACGAGCACACCCTGATCGGGCACCTGGGGCCGGACATGCTGGCGGAGGCGTTCGACCTGGACGAGGCGCTGCGGCGGTGGGCGGCCCGCGGGTCGACCCCCGCGGCGGAGGTGCTGCTGGACCAGACCGTCGCCGCGGGCATCGGCACGATCTTCGCGGCCGAGTCCCTGTTCGCGGAGCGGCTCTGGCCGTGGACGCCTGCCGACGAGGTCGAGGAGCCGGGTCGGCTGCTGTCGGTCGCTCGCCGGCAGCTGCAACGGGCGGTCGCCGACGGCAGGCCACCCGGGCACGTGCACGGCAGGGCGCGACAGCCGTGCCACCGCTGCGGGAGGCCGATCGCCGTCGGGCAGGCGCGCAAGCCGCCGATGGAGCGCCCGATCTTCTACTGCCCGCGGTGCCAGGCGAACCCTGGCTGACCCCGGAACGCGCAGCGGCCCGCGGGCGGGGGCCCACGGACCGTGCAGGTGGACGAACGGACATCGCTGGCCGTCGTCGCGGGCGCCCGAAGACGACCCGTCGACCGGACGGGGAACCCGCCCGATCATCCACGAACTACCTCAGCTGATGGCGGCGAGCTCCGACCGCGACCGCGCCCACCCGAAGTCGGTGGCGCTGGCCACCGACGCCGCGAGGTCCGCGGGCACCGTGTCGGGGATCAGCAGACCCTCGGCGACGGCCACGCGGTCACTGACCTCGCGCAGGACGAGCGACATCGGGACGTCGAGCGCCTCACAGATGCTGTTGAGCAGCTCCGAGGACGCCTCCTTCTGGCCCCGCTCCACCTCGCTCAGGTACCCGAGCGAGACGCGGGCTGCCGACGACACCTCGCGCAGGGTGCGCCCCTGGCGCTGTCGCGCATCCCGCAGCACATCGCCGATCTCTCGACGGAGTACAACCATCCGGGCTCCCCCTCTCGCGTCACGTGCCACATCCTTGCCGGGAACCGGGATCCGCTGGGGACCCGGGACCACTGGAACCCCAGAAACCTTCGCCGGGAGGATTCCACCGTACCTTGCACCGCCGACACGCGACGGCATGCGTCGTGCCGGGGGTCGAGTGCTCATCACGGACGTTCCAACGATGCGACACCTCGGAGTGTTCCCGCTCCGGAGACCCACGGCCCGTCGCCGCGCCCAGATTCACCCCGAACGCCGCACGAACTCCACCCCCAGCGCCAGGACGGCGTCCACCGTCTGCGCCCTGACGGCTGCTCGGGACCCGACGAGCTGGAGCGACTCCACGCGGGTTCCCTCCGGTGTCGCGACCGCGACGTGGACCGTTCCGGGCGGGTGCCCGTCCTGCGGATCAGGCCCGGCGACGCCGGTGGTCGCCAGTCCGACGTCCGCCGCGAGCCGCCGGCGTGCCCCCGCCGCCATGGCGCGGGCGACGTCCGGGTCGACGGCGCCCCTGGCCGCCAGCAGCGCGCGGTCCACGTCGAGCAGAGCGCCTTTGAGATCGGTCGCGTAGGCCACGACAGCCCCACGCAGGACCGTCGAGGCCCCGGGCACGTCGACGAGGGCGGCGGACACGAGCCCGCCGGTCAGCGACTCGGCGACGCCCAGCGACCAGCCGCGGGCACCGAGGGCCGCGAGGAGGTCGGCCGCGAGCGACACGTCACAGCCCTGCGGCGGGTGGGTGGCTGGCGGTCCGGCGGATCTGCAGGCCCGTCCGCGCGTAGTCCAGGCCGGTCACCACGGTCACCACCAGCGCCGCACCCATGACGATCGCGGCGACGACCTCGACGAACCCGGGCAGCACGTCCAGCGGCAGGAGGTAGAGCCCGATCGCCACCGACTGCAGCACCGTCTTCAGCTTGCCGCCGCGGGAGGCCGGGAGCACCACGAACCGCAGGAGGAAGAACCGCATCGCCGTGATGCCGAGCTCGCGCACGAGGATGACCACGGTCACCCACCACGGCAGGTCGCCGAGCCACGACAGCAGGACGAGGGCGGTGCCGATGAGCACCTTGTCCGCGATGGGGTCGAGCATCTTGCCGAGGTCGGTGACCTGGCCAGAGCGGCGAGCGAGCCAGCCGTCGACGCGGTCGGTCGCGGCCGCCACCACGAACAGCGCGGTCGCGATCAGCCGGCCGGTGGTGGTGTGCCCGCCGTCGACCAGGAGAGCCCAGGCGAAGAACGGCACCAGCGCGATGCGCAGCACCGTGACTACGTTCGCCAGGTTCCAGGCGGAGGGTACGGCGTCGACCACCCGGACAGCCTAGAGGGGCGCAGGTCATGCCCCGTTCACCGCATAGAGTCCGCGTGTGACTCGCCACGCCCGCGCCGGACGTCGGCGTCCCCTCGTCGCAGGCCTCGCGCTCCTCCTGCTGCTCCTCGTGAGCCTCGGAGCGGTGGCGGCCGCACTGCACCCCTCGCGACCGCCGGTCACCGCAGCGACCACCGCCCCGCCGTCGCAGAGCCCCGACGGCTCGCCGACGCCCACGCCGACGCCCACCCCCGACCCCGACGCCGCGTTCTCGATCGTCGCCGCCGGAGACGTGCTCCCCCACCTGCCGGTGCTCTCGAGCGCCCGCACCGCCTCGGGCTACGACTTCGGCCCCGTGCTCGGCCCGATGAACCCGTGGATCCAGGGCGCCGATCTCGCGCTGTGCCATCTCGAGGTCGCCGTCACGCCCCCCGGCACCACGCCGAGCGGATACCCGCTGTTCGGCACGCCCCCGCAGATCGCGAGCTCGCTGAAGGCCCAGGGGTGGGACGGGTGCTCGACGGCGTCGAACCACTCGGTCGACCGCGGGTTCGCCGGGGTGACGGCCACGCTGGACGCGCTCGACGCGGCGGGTCTGGGGCACGTCGGCACCGCGCGGAACGCGGTCGAGCAGTCCCAGCCGCAGCTCTACCGGCTCGACCGCGGCGGTCGCACGATCACGGTCGCCCAGATCGCCGCGACCTACGGGACCAACGGCATGCCGGTCGACGCCGACAAGCCGTGGTCGGTGAACCTCGTCGACGTGCCGGCGATGGTGGCGCAGGCGACCGCGGCGCGTGCGGCAGGTGCCGACCTGGTGATCGCCAGCGTCCACTGCTGCGTCGAGTACCAGACGGAGCCGACGCCCGAGCAGGTGGCGATCGACCAGCAGCTGGCCGACTCCGGGGTGTTCGACCTGGTCATCGGCCACCACGCGCACGTCCCGCAGCCGGTGGCGCACCTGACCGGCGGACCCCGCGGCGAGGGCATGTGGGTGGCGTACGGCCTCGGCAACTACGTCTCGAACCAGGACGGCGAGTGCTGCTCGCCGAAGACGTCCTCGGGCCTGCTGCTCACGGCGCACGTCGAGGCCACCGGCGCGTTCCCGGCCGAAGGGCGGCCCGCCGCCCCGGCGCGGGTCACCGGGGTGGAGTGGACCCCCATCACCGTCGACCGACTGGGTGGCCACCAGGTGCACGCGCTCGTCGACATCGCCGGTGGGACCAGCACGCTGAGCGCCGCGCAGGTAGCGGACCGGACCGCGGCGGTGGTCGAGGCGGCGGGCACTGAAGCACCGCAGCGCGTCACCCCGCTCACGCCCACCGGCGTCGTGCCGTACGTGGTCCCTCGCGTCAGCGGCTGATGTCGCCCGGCTGGGCGCTGCCGTACAGCCAGCCCTGCCCGTAGCGCCAGCCGTTGCGGTGCAGGTACTCGGCCTGCTCCTCGTGCTCGATGCCCTCGGCGATGGTCACCATCGCCAGCTCGCGCGCCAGCGCACCGAGCGCCCGCGCGACCTTGCCTGCGGTGGGGTCCTCGGGGATCCCGGACGTGAACGACATGTCGAGCTTCACGCCCGCCACCGGAAGGTCCCGCAGGTACGAGAGCGGTGAGACGCCGGTGCCGAAGTCGTCGAGCAGAATGGGCACGCCCGCCGCGGACAGCTGCGTGAGCTCGTGGCGGATGCGCGTGCCGGACGCGACGAGCGAGGACTCGGTGAGCTCCACGACGATCCGGCCCGCGGTGAGCCGGTGCCGGGAGATCTCCGCCAGCAGGGTCGTCGCGAACTCCCCGTCGCCCAGCTGGTCCGCCGAGACGTTCACGGACACCCAGCGCGTGCGGTCGTGGATGGAGGCGACGAACTCGACGACGCGCGTGGCCACCAGCTGCCCGAGCGCGACCGACATCCCCGCCTCCTGGATGAGCGAGAGGAACGAGGCCGGCAGCAGGAGACCCCGCTGCGGGTGCTCCCACCGCACCAAGGCCTCGTAGCCGACGACGCGCGCGTCGGAGAGGTCGACGATCGGCTGGTAGTGGACCACCAGCTGGTCCTCGGCGATCGCCGCCGCGAGCTCGCGGTGCAGGTCGGAGGCCGACCCCATCGTCATCGAGGACTCGTAGACCTCCGTGCGACCGCGGCCCGAGCCCTTGGCGCGGTAGAGGGCGGCGTCCGCGGCGGCCAGCAGGCCCGGCGCGCCACCCTCGATCGAGTCGGGGTCCGCGATCGCGATGCCGATGCTCGCGGCCACGTTCAGTCGGCGCCGGCCCACCCGGACCGCCTCCTGCAGCCCGGCATGGATGGCGGAAGCCACCTCGAACACCGCCCGTGGACCGTCGAGGTCCTGCACGACGACCACGAACTCGTCGCCACCGAGCCGCGCGACCGTGCCCCGTCGGGCGGTCGCGGCGCGCAGCACGCCGGCGACGTGCACCAGCACCTCGTCGCCCGCCGCGTGCCCGTACCGGTCGTTGATCTCCTTGAACCCGTCCAGGTCGCAGGCCAGCACCGCCACGCGGTCGACCACCCCAGGCTGCTCCAGCACCGCCTGCAGCACCTCCTGGAGCAGCGTGCGGTTGGCCAGCCCGGTCAGGGGGTCGTGCATGGCGCGGTGGGTGAGCATCTCGGCCTGCAGCCGCGACTCGGTGGAGTCCCGCACCTGGACGACGAAGTGGTCGGGGGCCCCGGTCGGTGTCCGCACCAGTGCGGCGTCGAGCGCGACCCAGACCTCGTGCCCGTCGGCCCGCTGGTAGCGCTTCTCGAGCGAGAACCGGTGCTGCCCGCCGCCGAGCAGCCGGTCGACCTCGAGGCGCTCGGCGGGGCGGCCCTCGGGCGTGCTGAGGTCCTCCATCCGGTACCCGCGCAGGGCTCCGACGCTCGTGCCCAGCAGCTCGGCAAACGCGGCGTTCGCCTCGACGATCCGCCACTCGACGTCGACGAGCGCCATGCCGATCGGCGCGTTCTCCATCGCGACCCGGAACTGCATCTCGCTGCGCGACAGGGCCGCCTCGACCTCGCGCCTGCCGGTGACGTCGACGAGCGTGGTCAGCACCGCCGCGGCGTCGCCGTCGCCGGCCGGCACCAGCTGGCTGGCCACCTGCACCATGCGCGCCTGCGTGGTGTCGGTCCCGGGGAGCGCGACGCCGACGAGCTCCGAGTCCACGGTCCACCCGGCGCGCGCGACGCCCGAGCGGTGCCCGAGGACCGCCGCCGGGTTCATGGCCAGACCCATCTCGTTGACGAGGACGACCGGCAGGTCGGCCACCGAGCGACCCACGGCCGAGGCGGCGTCGATGCCGAGGATCGCCGCCGCGCGCTCCGAGATGTCCAGCACCCGGCCGGACAACGACTGGACGAGGACGCCCTCCTTGGTCACGGCCTGCAGGGCGTCGTAGCGGTGCCGCAGCTCCCGGGACAGCTCCAGCAGCTCGTTCGCCCGACGGACCTGCGCGCGCTGCTTGCCGAGCAGGATGAGGACGGCGATGAGCGCCGCGATCGCGACGATCGCGATCACCGTGCTGACGACCCCCCAGGGGCCGGAGAACGGGCCGTTCACCGACCCCCGCCGGACCACTGCCCGGCGTCGTCCTCCTCCGCACCGTCGAAGTAGTCGGTCGCCACCGGCGGCTCGCCCGGCAGGGCGCCGTCAGCGCCCATGGCGTACCGGTCGTCCTCCTCCTCGCCGGGCGCGCCCCGCAGCATGGCGAGCGTCCCCGGCAGGTCGTCGGCCTGGACCAGCACCTCGCGGGCCTTGGAGCCCTCGGACGGCCCGACGATCTCGCGCGACTCGAGCAGGTCCATCAGGCGGCCCGCCTTGGCGAAGCCGACCCGCAGCTTGCGCTGGAGCATGGACGTCGACCCGAACTGCGTCGTGACCACCAGCTCGGCGGCCTGGAGCAGCAGGTCGAGGTCGTCGCCGATGTCCTCGTCGACCGTCTTCTTCACCGCCGCGACGACGACGTCCTTGCGGTACGAGGGCTTGAGCTGCTTCTTCACGTGCTCGACGACCGCGTGGATCTCCGACTCGGACACCCAGGCGCCCTGCGTACGCATCGGCTTGGCCGCACCCATCGGCAGGAACAGCGCGTCACCCTGCCCGATGAGCTTCTCGGCGCCGGGCTGGTCGAGCACCACGCGGGAGTCGGTGAGGGAGCTGGTCGCGAACGCCAGCCGGGACGGCACGTTCGCCTTGATCAGGCCGGTGACCACGTCCACGCTCGGGCGCTGCGTGGCGAGCACCAGGTGGATGCCGGCCGCACGGGCCAGCTGCGTGATGCGCTGGATCGACGCCTCGACGTCGCGCGGGGCCACCATCATCAGGTCGGCGAGCTCGTCGACGACCACCAGCAGGTACGGGTACGTGGCGATCTTGCGCTCGGACCCCGGCAGCGGCTTGACCTTGCCCGCGCGGACGGCGGTGTTGAAGTCGTCGATGTGCTTGAAGCCGAAGTTCGCGAGGTCGTCGTAGCGCGCCTCCATCTCGCGCACCACCCACTCGAGCGCCTCGGCGGCCTTCTTCGGGTTCGTGATGATCGGGGTGATCAGGTGCGGGATGCCCTCGTAGACGGTCAGCTCGACGCGCTTGGGGTCGACGAGCACCATGCGCACCTCGTCGGGCGTGGCGCGCATGAGGATCGAGACGATCATCGAGTTGACGAAGCTGGACTTGCCCGCGCCGGTGGCGCCGGCCACCAGCAGGTGGGGCATCTTGGCCAGGTTGGCGGTGACGTACCCGCCCTCGACGTCCTTGCCGACGCCGATCACCATCGGGTGCTCGGTGCGCTTGGCCGCGCTGGAGCGCAGCACGTCACCCAGAGACACGGTCTCGCGGTCGGTGTTGGGGATCTCGATGCCGATGGCCGACTTGCCGGGGATCGGCGACAGGATGCGCACGTCCGCACTGGCCACCGCGTAGGCGATGTTCTTGCTCAGCGCGGTGACCCGCTCGACCTTGACCGACCGACCCAGCTCGACCTCGTACCGCGTGACGGTCGGACCGCGCGTGAAGCCTGTGACCTGGGCGTCGATCTCGAACGCCTCGAGCACGGAGGTGAGCGACTCGACGACGCGGTCGTTGGCGGCCGAGCGCACCTTGTGCGGCGCACCCTTGGCCAGGGCGTCCTCCGCGGGCAGCGTGTAGAGCACGTCGCCGCCCAGCATCGGCTGCTCACCGCGCGGCACGGGCGTGGTCTCGGGTGCGACGAGCGGGGTCTTGGCGACGACCGTGGTGGGCACCGTGTCCGGCGCGGCGTCGCGCGCGAGCTGCGCCTCCGCCTCGGCCTCCGCGGCCGCGACGATGGCCGCGCGGGCGAACGCCTCGTCGCCGTCGTACCCGTCGAGCCGGGTGTCCTCGGGCTCGTCCACCTGGTCCGCCCGCGCACGCTTGCGCCCGAGCAGCCCGCGCTTCTTCGGCGGTGCCTCGATCTCGGGGACGGCGGTGTGCAGGGCGTTGATGACGAGGGGCGCGTCGTCCTCGACCTCCGCGTCCGCGGCAGGGTCGCGGTGGTTGCCGGTGAGCTTGTCGTAGACGCCGCGCAGCCGCGGGATCACCTGGTGCACGGGCGTCGCGGTGACGACGAGGACCCCGAAGAACGCCAGGAGGATCAGCAGAGCGACCGCCACACCGGGGGTGATCAGGCTGGCCAGCGGCGTGCCGACCAGGAATCCGACCATGCCGCCCGCCAGCCGCAGGGCGGGGAAGTCGTCCGTGTTGGGCAGGCCGGCGGCGATCTGCACGAGCCCGCACACCGCGAGCGTGATCGCGCCGAGCCCGATCACGATGCGCCCGTTGGCCTCGACCCGCTCCGGGTGGCGCATCAGCCGGATGGCGAGCCCGAGCAGGACGAGCGGGACGACGACGCCGACCTTGCCGAAGGTCCCGGCCACGACGTTGTGCACGACCGTGCCGGCGGTGCCGGACAGGTCCCACCACTCACGCGCGGCGATGACGATGGCCAGGCCGAGGAGCGTGAACGCCAGGCCGTCGCGCCGGTGCGAGGGGTCCAGGTCTCGAGCACCCTTGCCGACGCGGCGCGCGGTGCCCCCGACGAGGTGCGCGGTGCCCATGAAGACGCCCTTGACGATGCGCACCGGCAGGGCCGGCCGGGACGGCGGCGGAGCGGGTCTGCGCCCCTGCGGGCGGGACGATCCGGTCGCCTTGCCGGTGGGCTTGCCGGAGGCGCGCGACGTCGCCGGCGCACCGGAGCGGGCGCGAGGGGTGGACGTACGAGTCGCCATGGTCCTCAAACTAGCCGGGCGACCGACCAGACGGGCGCGCCGGGGCGCGTGTCGGCCGCGCGATCACCCGAGCAGCAGCCCGACGCCCAGGGTCACGACCCCCGCAGCGAGCAGGACGCCCCCCACCCCGAGGAGAACCACGGCCCTGTTCGGCGTCTCCCGGCCGCGGCCCAGGGCGGAGAGGAAGAACCCGGCGGACATCACGATCGCCGCGAGCAGCACCCCCGTCTGCGCCAGCCAGCGCCAGAACCCGTCCAGCGACGTGGCCTCTCCCAGCAGCAGGCAGACGAGCCCGAGCGTGACCAGCACCCCGGCGTGCGCGTGGCCGGCCCGGTAGAAGCTCTTCTGGAACGCGGTCGCCTGCTCCTTCCCGGTGGCGACGCGCAGCAGGAAGGCGCCCCCGGACTCGATCGCGACCACCGAGAGCGCCACGGCCCCGGCGGTGATCCTGGCGGCGTCGGTCAGCTCGATCATCGGAGTCCCCTCGTTTGTGAACAATGTTATAGAACAGCGTTCACAAACCCACGTCAACCTCCTAGACTCGCCCGGTGGCCCGGCCCCGCGTGCACGACGACGCCCTGCGCACCCGCCTCCTCGAGGAGGCGGGTGCGATCGTCGCGACCGCAGGAGCGGGTGCGCTCACCGTCCGCGACCTCGCCGCTCGCGCCGGCACGTCGGCGTCCGCGGTCTACTCGCTGTTCGGCAGCCGGGAGGACCTGGTGCGTGCCGTCGGCGACGAGGCGTTCGCGCGCTTCGCCGAGCGGCTCGCCGCGGTCCCCCGCACCGACGACGCGGCCGCCGACCTGCTCGGGCTCGGGCTCGCGTACCGCGCGAACGCGCTCGACGGTCCGCACTTCTACCGCGTGATGTTCGGCGCCGCCGGTGCGGGGCTGCAGGACGGGACGCGGGGTCCGGCCACGGCGAGCGCGACGTTCTCCGTCCTGCGCGACGCCGTCGCCCGCGTGCTGGGGGTGGAGCCTCCCGCTGCGCAGGAGCCCGCGCTCGGGCTGTGGGCGCTGGTGCACGGGCTCGTCGAGCTCGAGCTGGACGGCATGCTCCCCGACGGCGCGGCGGACCGGTACACCCGCGTGCTCCGTGCCGCCGGGCCGGGGATCCTCGGCGGCTGACCTGCTCGTGTCGGCGCCTCGTGCCACGGTGGAGCCATGGCCGTGACCCGAGAGAAGGTCCTCCGGTACCGCGTGCACGCGCAGCAGCTGGACCGCCCGCTCAGCAGCCGACGACGCCCCGACGACGCCGCGATCCTCGACCACGGCGTGCAGGACACCGGTCCGGACGGCGCGCTGTGGGCGCTGGCCGTGCGTGGTGTCCCCATCGTGGCACGCGACTGGCCGCACGAGCTCGCGCTGGCGTGGACGCTGCGTGGCGCCCCGCACGCCTACCGTCGGTCGGACCTGACGGCCGTCGAGAAGGCGCTGCGCCCGTACTCCGAGACCGACGCGGCGAAGCGCGTGATCAACGCCTCGGCCTCCCTCGCGGCCGCGGACATCCCGGTGCTCGACGCGCTCGCCACCGTCTCGCGGACCATGCACGAGGTCGTGGACGAGCCGATGGCCAAGGGCGCGCTGTCCACCCGGATGACGGCCGAGCTGCCCGAGCCCTACCTGCGCTGGTGCGAGGGCTGCGGCGCGACGCACATGTACGAGATGACGTTCCGGCTCGCCGCCCTGCACGCCGGTCTCGAGCTCGAGCCCGGGACGTCTCCCCCGGTCGTGAGGCGCATCCCCCGGTGGCCGGCCGGTCAGGTGGGGGTGCTCGACAGGCCCGCCGCCGGCGACGACGGCCCGCTCGACGTGCTGCGCGGCCTCCTGCACCTGCTGGGTCCACTGACCCGCAAGCAGGCTGCGGTCTACCTCGACTCGACGCTCCGTGACGTGTCCGCCCGATGGCCCGACGACGCGGTCGAGGTGGACGTCGACGGGACTCCGGCCGAGATCCTCGACGACGACCTCCCGGCCCTCCAGGACCCGCCCGGCGACCCGTTCGTGCGGCTGCTCGGCCCGTACGACCTCTTCCTGCAGGGTCGCGACCGCGAGCTCCTGGTCCCGGACAGGACCCACCACAAGGCACTCTGGCCCAGCATCGGCCGGCCCGGGGCGGTCCTGGCGGACGGTGAGATGGTCGGCACCTGGCGGCCGCGCACGAAGGGCGCGACGCTCGCGCTCGAGCTGGACGAGTGGGTGCCGTGGTCGTCGCGCACGAGGAAGGCCGTGGAGGTCGAGCACGAGCGTCTCGCGGCGTTCCGTGGCGCCACCCCGGGATGATCGTCTCCTCCCCCGAGCACGCGCCAGGTCCCGCTGGCCGGGTGACCTCACGCCCGCGTGTCAGGGGTCCGTCCTACGGTGGCACCATGCGTTCCCGGTCCTGCGCGGTGCCCACGTGAGCCGCCGCGGCTGGCTCCTCCTGGTCGCCGTCGGCGTCATCTGGGGCATCCCGTACCTGCTCATCAAGATCGCCGTCACGGACGTCACGCCGGTCATGGTGGTGTTCGTGCGCACGGCGCTGGGTGCCCTGCTGCTCCTGCCCTTCGCGGTGCGCGGTGGCGGGCTGCGGGTGCTGCGCGGGCGCTGGCGTGCCGTCCTCGGCTTCGCGGTGCTGGAGATCGTCCTGCCGTGGATCCTGCTGTCCAACGCCGAACGCACCCTGTCGAGCTCGACCACGGGGCTGCTCGTCGCGACCGTGCCGATCGCCGCGGTGGTGCTGGGACGACTGGTCGGCGACCGGCGTCCCGTGGCGCTGATCCGCTGGATCGGCCTGCTCGTCGGCCTCGGCGGTGTGGCCCTGCTGCTCGGACCGGGAGCTGCCGGGGGTGATCCGTGGGCGGTCACCCAGGTGCTCCTGGCGGCGCTCGGCTACGCCACCGCGCCGATCATCGCCGACCGTGCGCTGCGCGACGTCCCCGCGATCCCCCTGACGGCCACCTGCCTCGGGCTCACCGCGCTGGCGTACGCCCCGGTGGTGCTCCTGACCGGACCGCACCCCTGGCCGCCCGTCGACGCGGTGCTCGCACTCGTCGGACTCGGCGCCCTGTGCACCGCCCTCGCGTTCGTCCTGTTCTTCCGGCTCATCGTCGAGGTGGGCGCGGCCCGGTCCACCCTCGTCGCGTACCTGAACCCCGTCGTCGCCGTCGCGCTCGGCGCCCTCGTGCTCGACGAGGCGATCACCGCCGGCGTGCTCGGCGCGACCGCGCTGATCCTCCTCGGCTCCGCCGCAGCCTCGCGGCGGCCCCGCGAGCCGGACGTCCTGCCGCCCCCCGACGAGAACGTCACCGCCGACGAGGTCACCCGCGTCACGCCGACCTGAGCCGAGCGCCGACGACGACGGCCCCGCCCTGGCGAGCAGGACGGGGCCGCGCGGATCGGGCCGGTCAGGCCTCGACGACCACCGGGATGATCATCGGGCGGCGGCGCAGGCGGTTGGACACCCAGCGGCCGACCACCCGACGCATGACCTGCTGCAGCACGTGCGCGTCGGAGTTCCCGTTGCGCGCCGACTCCTCGAGGGCCGCGGTCAGCTCCGGGAGGATGTCGTCGAACACGGCGTCCTGCTCGGCGAACCCGCGCGCGTGGATCTGCGGGCCGGCCAGCACCTTGCCGTCGGCGGAGCTCACCACCGCGAAGATCGAGATGAACCCCTCGTCCCCGAGGATCCGGCGGTCCTTGAGCTCGACCTCCGTGATCTCCCCGACGCTCGACCCGTCGACGTACACGTACCCGCAGGGCACGGCACCGACGATCCGGGCACGCCCGTCGACCAGGTCGACCACCACGCCGTCCTCGGCGAGCACCACGCGGTCGGCGGGGATGCCGGTCTGCACCGCGAGCGCCGCGTTGGCCACGAGGTGCCGGATCTCGCCGTGCACTGGCATGACGTTGCGCGGCTTGAGGATGTTGTAGCAGTACAGGAGCTCGCCGGCGCTGGCGTGCCCGGAGACGTGCACCTTGGCGTTGCCGGAGTGCACGACGCGCGCGCCGAGGCGGGTCAGGCCGTTGATCACGCGGAAGACCGCGTTCTCGTTCCCCGGGATGAGCGAGGACGCCATGATCACGGTGTCGCCGGGGCCGACCGAGACCTTGTGGTCGTTGTTGGCGATCCGGGACAGCGCAGCCATGGGCTCGCCCTGCGACCCGGTGCACATGAGCACGATCTCGTCGTCCCGCAGCGTGTCGACCTGCTTCTGGTCGATCAGTACGCCGTCGGGCACCTTGAGGTAGCCCAGGTCGGCGGCGATGCCCATGTTGCGCACCATCGAGCGACCGACGAGCGCGACCCGGCGGTTGTGCGTGTAGGCCGCGTCGAGCACCTGCTGGACGCGGTGCACGTGGGACGCGAACGAGGCGACGATGATCCGCTTGGTCGAGTCGGCGAACACCTGGTCGAGCACGGGCCCGATCCCGCGCTCCTGCGCGACGAACCCGGGCACCTCGGCGTTGGTGGAGTCGACCATGAACAGGTCGACCCCCTTCTCGCCGAGGCGCGCGAATGCCCGCAGGTCGGTGATCCGGCCGTCGAGCGGCAGCTGGTCCATCTTGAAGTCACCGGTGTGCAGGACCGTGCCGGCGCCGGTGTGCACCGCGACCGCGAGCGCGTCGGGGATCGAGTGGTTCACGGCGATGAACTCGCACTCGAAGCCGCCGAACGTCGCCGTCTGCCCCTCGCGGACCTCGCGCAGGACCGGCTGGATGCGGTGCTCCTTGAGCTTGGCGTCGATGAACGCCAGCGTGAGCTTGGAACCGACGAGCGGGATGTTCTTGCGGAGCCGCAGCAGGTACGGGACCGCGCCGATGTGGTCCTCGTGGCCGTGCGTGAGGATGATCGCCTCGATGTCGTCCAGGCGGTCCTTGATGTACTCGAAGTCGGGCAGGATCAGGTCGACGCCGGGCTGGTGGTCCTCGGGGAACAGGACGCCGCAGTCGATGACGAGCAGGCGGCCGTCGTGCTCGAGGACGGCCATGTTGCGGCCGACCTCTCCGAGCCCGCCTAGTGCGACGACGCGCAGGGCGCCGGCGGCGAGAGCCGGGGGCAGGGTGAGCTCGGGATGCGGGTGACTCATGGGGCTCCTGGTGGGATCAGATGCGGTCAGCCGACGTCAAACCGAGCAGCCCGGCGGCCCGCAGGCCGTCGCGGATCAGCGCGAGCTCGTCGTCGGACGCGGGGACGAGCGGAAGGCGCACCGAGCGCTCGGGCAGGACGCCCAGCACCTGGAGCGCGGCCTTCGCGGCGACGGCCTGGAAGCCGGCGCCGTTGAGTGCGTCGATCGCGGGGATGATCGATCGGAAGATGCGGAGGGCCTCGGCGTGGTCGCCGGCGTCGAAGGCGGCGACGATGCCGGCCAGCTGCGGACCGACGACGTGCCCGGAGACGCTGACGATGCCCGCGGCGCCGTGCGCCAGCAGGGACAGCAGCGCGCTGTCGTCACCCGAGTACCAGCCCAGCCCCGTGGCGGCGATGGCCTTGGCGGCGGCGTAGGAGTCGCCCCCGGCGTCCTTCATGGCCACGACGCGGTCGTGGCCGGCGAGCGCCTCGATGGTGGCGGGTGCGAACCGCACACCCGTGCGGCCGGGGACGTCGTAGAGCATCACGGGCAGGTCGGTCGCGTCCGCGACGGACTCGACGTGCCGGCGCACACCCTCCTGCGAGGGGCGCGAGTAGTAGGGACTCACGACGAGCAGCCCGTGGGCGCCCGCCTCCGCCGCCTGCTCGGCCATCCGCACGGCGTGCGCGGTGTCGTTGGACCCCGCGCCGGCGATGATCCACGCGTCCCGGCCGACGGCCTCGACGACGGCCTGGACCAGCTCCGCCTTCTCGGGTGCGTGCGTCGTGGACGCCTCGCCCGTGGTGCCGTTGAGCACGAGCCCGTCGTTGCCGTGCTCCACCAGGTGCGTCGCCAGCTGCACTGCCCGGGCGAGGTCGACCGCGCCGTCCGCCGTCATCGGCGTGACCATCGCGGTGAGCACGGACCCGAACGGGCGCGTGGGCGTGGAGGTGCGCGGCATGGGGCCACGGTACCGCCCCACGCCTGCCCGCCGTCGTGCGGGTCCGCGCCTCAGGCGCGCAGGTACGTCTCGAAGCGGTACCGCGTGCCGCCGGCGGTCGACACGTGCCAGCCGCGGTCGGGGTCCACGCCGGCGCGCCGCCACGTGGACGGGTCGAGCGCCGGCGCACGGGTGTCCCCGCCGACGTCGAGGGACACGACCGTGACCTCGACGCGCTGGGCTCGCGGCAGGAGCGCTGCGTAGATCTCTCCCCCGCCGATGACCCACGCGTCGCGGTTGCCCACCAGCCGCAGCGCCTCGTCGATCCCGTGCACGACCATCGCCCCGGCCGGCTCGAACCCCGGGGTGCGCGACAGGACGATGTTGTCGCGACCGGGCAGCGGGCGGAAGCGCGGCGGCAGCGAGGCCCACGTGGCGCGACCCATGAGCACGGGATGCCCGCGGGTGAGCTCGCGGAAGTGCGCCATGTCCTCCGGCACGTGCCAGGGCAGGGTGCCGTCGCGGCCGATGATGCCGGTCGGCGTCTGCGCCCAGATGAGCGACAGGCTCACACGGCCACCGGGGCCTTGATGGCCGGGTGGTACTGGTAGTCGACCACCTGCACGTCCTCGAACGTGTAGTCGAACAGGGAGTCGGCCTGGCGCAGCTCGAGCCGCGGCGCGGGGTACGGGGTCCGGCTCAGCTGCTCGCGGACCTGGTCCACGTGGTTGTCGTAGATGTGGCAGTCGCCGCCCGTCCACACGAAGTCGCCGACCTGGAGCCCGACCTGCTGGGCGACCATGTGCGTGAGCAGCGCGTACGACGCGATGTTGAACGGGACCCCGAGGAACAGGTCGGCGGACCGTTGGTACAGCTGGCAGGAGAGCCGGCCGTCGGCGACGTAGAACTGGAAGAACGCGTGGCACGGCGCGAGCGCCATCGAGGGGATGTCCGCGACGTTCCAGGCGGAGACGATGTGCCGGCGCGAGTCGGGGTCCCGGCGCAGGTTCTCCAACAGCTGGGTGATCTGGTCGACGTGGCCGCCGTCGGGCGTCGGCCAGCTCCGCCACTGCACGCCGTACACGGGTCCCAGCTCGCCGTCCGGGCCCGCCCACTCGTCCCAGATGGTCACGTTGTTCTCGCGCAGGTAGGCCACGTTGGACTCGCCGCGCAGGAACCAGAGCAGCTCGTGGACGATCGAGCGCAGGTGCACGCGCTTCGTCGTGACCAGGGGGAACCCGGCCGACAGGTCGAACCGCATCTGGTGACCGAACACGCTGCGGGTCCCGGTGCCCGTGCGGTCCGCCTTGGGGGTGCCGGTCTCGAGCACGAGCCGCAGGAGGTCCTCGTACGGGGAAGGCACAGGCGCGTCCGTCATGGCGTCATCGTAGGTCGCGGGCGGACCGAGATCCGTGCGCGAGCGCGGCGTGGACGCGATACTCCTCGGTATGACGCCGCCGTCGCTGCCCCCCACCGTCGCCGCCCACGTCCCCACCGGGATCCTGATCGACGGGGCGTGGCGCCCCGCGAGCACCGGCCGGACGTTCGAGGTCGCCGACCCCGCCACCACCGAGACGCTGTTCGACGTGGCCGACGGTGGCGAGCAGGACGCGCTCGACGCCCTGACCGCGGCCGACGGCGCGTTCCCCGAGTGGCGCGCGACCGCTCCCCGGGTGCGGGCGGAGCTGCTGCGGGCGGTCTACGAGACGCTCACCGCGCGCACCGAGGACATCGCCGCGCTGGTGACGGCCGAGGGCGGCAAGCCGCTGGCCGAGTCCCGCGCGGAGGTCGCGTACGGCGCCGACTACGTCCGGTGGTACTCCGAGCAGGCCGTCCGCTTCGACGGTCTCGCCCGGCGCGCCCCGTCCGGCGCGAACCACCAGCTCGTCCTGCGGCGCCCGGTCGGCCCCGCCCTGCTGATCACGCCGTGGAACTTCCCGATCGCGATGATCGCGCGCAAGGTGGCCCCCGCGCTGGCGGCCGGCTGCACGGTCGTCATCAAGCCGGCCCAGCTGACCCCGCTCACCACCGCGTACGTCGCCGAGATCATCCGCGAGGAGCTGGAGGGCCGCGGACTGCCGACGGGCGTGATCAACGTCGTGCCGTCGGCGTCGGCCCGGACCATCTCCGGCCCCCTGCTGGCGGACCCGCGGCTGCGCAAGCTGTCGTTCACCGGGTCGACGGAGGTCGGCGCCGCGCTGCTCAAGGCGTCGGCGGACAACATCCTGCGCACGTCGATGGAGCTCGGCGGCAACGCCCCGTTCCTGGTGTTCGAGGACGCCGACATCCCGGCCGCCGTGCAGGGTGCCGTGCAGGCCAAGATGCGCAACGCCGGGCAGACCTGCGTCGCCGCCAACCGGTTCCTCGTGCACGCGTCCGTCGCCGAGGAGTTCACCGCGGGGCTCACCGAGGCGTTCGACAAGCTCGTCGTCGGGCACGGTGCCGACGAGGGCACCACGGTCGGTCCGCTGATCGAGGCCTCCGCCGTCGACCGGGTCGAGGAGGTCGTCGCCGAGGCGGTCGACGCCGGGGCGCGCATCCGCATCGGCGGTGACCGGCCGCACCGGCGCGGCTACTTCTACGCGCCGACCGTCCTCGACCGCGTGTCCGCCGACCTGCGCGTGATCACCGAGGAGACCTTCGGCCCGGTCGCCCCCGTGGTCACGTTCGGCTCGGAGGAGGAGGGGGTCGCGCTGGCCAACTCCACGCCGTTCGGGCTGGTGGCCTACGCCTACACACGGGACATCGCGCGGGTCATGCGGCTGGCGGAGACCGTCGAGACCGGGATGCTGGGCGTGAACCGCGGGCTCGTGTCGGACGCGAGCGCACCCTTCGGCGGCGTGAAGTCCTCCGGGCTGGGCCGCGAGGGCGGCGAGGCGGGGCTCGAGGAGTATCTCGACAGCGTGTACGTGGCGATCTAGTCGGGGGCGCCTGTGTCACAGTGGCCCGCGTGACACGGGACGACGAGGGACGGGCAGCCGTCCGGCAGGCCGTCTCGGTCGCGCTGGCCACCGGCCTGTACGGGGTCTCGTTCGGCGCCCTGGCCGTCGCCGCCGGGCTGTCCGTGCCGCAGGCCATGGCCCTCAGCCTGCTCATGTTCTCGGGCGGCTCGCAGTTCGCGTTCATCGGCGTCGTCGGCGCGGGCGGGCTCGCCGGGGCGGCCATCGCGACCGCCGGGCTGCTCGGGGTGCGCAACGGGCTCTACGGGCCGCAGGTGGCGCCGCTCATCGACGCCCGGGGCTGGCGCCGCCCGCTCGCCGCGCAGCTGACCATCGACGAGTCGACCGCCGTGGCGACCGCGCACAATGCGCCCCACGCCGCCCAGCTCGGCTTCTGGTGGACCGGTGTCGGGGTGTTCGTGCTCTGGAACGTGTTCACGCTCGTCGGTGCCGTCGCGGGCGACCGGATGGGCGACCCGGCGCGGTACGGCCTCGACGCGGCCGCCGCCGCGGCGTTCCTCGGCCTGGTGTGGCCGCGCGTCACCGGCCCCGGATCCGGGCTGGCGCAGACCGTGGCGGTGGGCGCGGTCGTCGTCGCCCTGGGGCTCACCCCCCTGGTGCCGGCGGGCATCCCGGTGCTGCTCGCCGCGGTGGTCGCCATCGTCGCCGGCCTCGTCGCGCGCGAGCCGGAGCCGGTCGCATGAGCTCCGTCGGGACGTGGATCGCGCTCCTGGCGGCCAGCGCCGTCGTGTTCGCGCTCAAGCTGGCCGGGCACCTGGCACCCAAGCACTGGCTCGCCGAGCCCCGCGTCGCGCGCACCGCCGCCCTGGTCACCGTGGCTCTGCTGTCCGCGCTCGTCGCCGTGCAGACCGCCACCCGGGGCAACGAGCTCGTGCTGGACGCCCGCCTCCCCGCGCTCGTCGTCGCGGCGATCGCGCTGGCCCTGCGGGCGCCGTTCATCGTCGTCGTCCTGCTCGCCGCGATCACCGCAGCCGTGCTCCGAGCCCTGGGCATGCCGTGAGACTCGCGGGCACGATCGGCGACACTTGACCGTTGGGTGTCCGAACACCCCGCCGGCGCAGCGGTTCGCGCGCCCGGCACGCACCCGTCTCGGAGGACCCCGTGGCCACTCCCGCCCAGCGCAGCTCGCTCGGCTCGCTCATCTTCCTGTCGCGCTGGCTGCAGGTGCCCCTCTACCTCGGGCTGATCGTCGCGCAGGCCATCTACGTGTGGCAGTTCATGGTCGAGCTCGGGCACATCTTCTCGGAGGTGTTCTTCCACGGCGGGATGGACGAGGCGGCGATCATGCTCGCCGTCCTGGGCCTGGTCGACGTCGTGATGATCGCCAACCTGCTGATCATGGTGATCATCGGCGGCTACGAGACGTTCGTGTCCCGGATCAAGCTGGACGACCACCCGGACCAGCCGGAGTGGCTCTCGCACGTGAACGCGAACGTGCTCAAGACCAAGCTGGCGATGTCGATCATCGGCATCTCGTCGATCCACCTGCTGGCCAGCTTCATCCGTGCGGAGAGCATCCTGACGGAGCCGCACGGCAGCTCCGTGCTCCTGTGGCAGACCGCCATCCACCTCGCGTTCATCGTGTCCGCCGTGGCGCTCGCCTGGATCGACAAGGTCTCGGCCAAGCACCCGCCCAAGGCGGTGCCCGTGGTCGACAGCAGCGTTCGAGGGCCCGTCCCGAACCCGCCCAAGGTCAGCGACGACCGACACGACCCGGTGAGCGTGCTCTGATGCCCCTGTTCAGCGAGAACGCCGACGTCTCGGTCCGCCCCGCTGTCCGGGGGGACGAGCACGCGATCGCGCACCTCCAGGTCGAGGCGTGGCAGCTGTCGCACGCCGAGGTCCTGGGCCAGGGCGCGCTCGACCAGCTCGACACGTCGGCGATCGAGGCGCAGTGGGCGTCCGCGGTCACCGCCCCGCCCGGCGCGGGCTACCGCGTGCTGGTCGCGTGCGACGGACCGACCGTGGTCGGCGTCGTGTCGGTGGCACCGGTCCCTGCTCCCGAGGGCAGCCCGCTCGACGCCCCGGGCGGCGCCATCCTCGCGCTCGAGGTCGAGCCCGCGCACCAGCGCGTGGGGCACGGCTCGCGACTGCTCGCCGCGGCGGTCGACACGCTCCGCGAGGACGGCGCTGACCAGGTGCACACCTGGGTGCTCGACGGTGACGAGGCTCGCGCCCGGTTCCTGTCGTCGGCCGGCCTCGGACCTGATGACGTCGCGCGCGAGCTCGTCTCCGGGCGGATGCCCGACGGCTCCACCCGCACGGTGACCGAGCACCGCTGGTCGGCCTCGATCTAGCCCCGGTGCAGCCGGCTGGCCGTGCGCAGCGACTCGCGCGCGCGGCGCCGGTCCCCCGCCGCGTCGTACGCGAACGCCAGGTGGTACCAGGAGCGCCAGTCGTCCGGCTCGGCCTCGGCGAGCTCGCGCGCCGGCTCGAACGCCTCGCGCGCGGCCGCGCGGTCGATGCGTCCGCCGGGTGAGCGCGGCAGGTCGTCGATCGGCAGCTCGTCGGCCGCGGCGAGCTCGTCGGCCATCCGCTGGACGTCGATGGCCAGCCGCCACTCCCGGGCCACCAGCCAGATCACCAGCGGCGGCAGGATCCAGAACGCGATCCCCAGGCCGATCCCGACCGGCTCCCCGGTCTTGATCAGGGCCGTCGCCCGGGTGGCGACCAGCCACACGTACAGGCCCAGCAGGCCGGTGAGGGCCAGGGCACCGGCGAGGGACGCCCAGCGGAGTCGACTCGAGCGCGCTGCCACGATCAGGCCAGGTCGAGCAGGTGGTCGAGCCCGACGGTGAGCCCCGGCCGCGAGCCCACCTGGCGGACTGCCAGCAGGACACCGGGCATGAAGCTCACCCGGTCGAACGAGTCGTGCCGGATGGTCAGCTGCTCGCCGGCGTTGCCCAGCAGGATCTCCTCGTGCGCGACCAGCCCCCGGAGCCGCACGGCGTGCACCCGGACGCCGTCGACGTCCGCGCCACGCGCCCCCTCGAGCGCCTGGGTGGTGGCGTCCGGCACGGGTCCGAGACCGGCGGCCGCGCGTGCCGCCGCGATCGCCGAGGCGGTGTGCCGCGCGGTGCCCGAGGGCGCGTCGACCTTGTCCGGGTGGTGCAGCTCGATCACCTCGGCGGACTCGAACCAGCGCGCGGCCTTCGCCGCGAACGCCATGGCCAGGACGGCGCCGAGCGCGAAGTTCGGGGCCACCAGCACGCCGACGCCCGGGCGGTCGGCCAGGTGGTCCCGCACGCGCGAGAGCGACTCGTCGTCCCACCCGGTGGTGCCGACGACCAGGTGCACCCCGGCGTCGACGAGCGCGTGCACGTTGCCCTCCGTGACGGCAGGGACCGTGAAGTCGACGGCGACCTGCGCGCCCGCGTCGACCACGGCGGACAGGTCCCCGTCGGCGTCGACGGTGGCGACGAGGTCGAGGTCGGGGGCGTCCTCGACGGCCCGGACGACGGTCGCTCCCATGCGTCCCGCCGCACCCAGCACGGCCACCCTGATGCGCTCGCTCACGAGGAGAAACCCTAACGTCAGGCGGCGACGCCGAGCGCCGCGGCGATCCCTTCCTCCAGGCGTCGCAGCTCCACGTGCGTCAGCCCCGTGAACCGCTCCACCTCCCGCGGCGGGTAGCCGGCGCGCAGGTACCACCGCAGGACCGCGAGCACGTCGCCCGGTCGCACCGGGCCGGGGCCGACCGCGTCCCGTACGAAGGCCGAGAACCGGACCGCGGCGAGGAACGCCTCCGGGGTGATGCCGAGCGTCTGCTCCACCTCCCGGTAGAGGACCCCGACCGCGAGATCGGCCTCCCGCGCGAGGTCCGACGCCCGGACGAGGCCACGCTGGGCGATCACGCTGCGCAGCACCGGCGCGATCGCGTCGAGCGGCGAGCCGACGAGGGGGACGACGGCGTGGGCCGCCACCGCCGCGCCCAGCAGAGCAGCGGCGTCGGCGTCCCCCCCTTGCTCGAGCGCGGCGACGCACTCCTCCTCCACCCGCGCACCGAGCACGGAGGACACCGACACGGGATCGTGGGCCGGTGCGCGCACCCCCATCCGCGCGAGCGCGACCGGGTCCAGCTGGGCACCGAGCCGGACGGCGGGGCCGACCTGCTCGCGGACGAACGCCCGGTCGGCGAGCCCGCGGACGCCGCTCCCGTCGGGCGTCCGGGCGAGCGTGTGCGGGTCGATGTGCTCGCCCGGCGTGCCGACCGCCACCGTGACGAGCCCGTGCCCGTCCGGCAGCAGCACCTCGCGCTCCACGGCGCCCTCGGCCAGGCGCACCACCCAGAGGTGCTCGACGATCCCGTGCGCGCTCGGCGGAGGCGGGTACCGGTGGTAGACGACCTGGTCGGGGGCCATGCCCCATCATCGCGCGCGTGGCACGCCTCCGGGAGGACCTCCGTCGCCCTCGTCTCATCCCGGTACCCGCAGGCGCCGATGAGACACTCGTGACCCGCCCACCTCCCCACGCCCTGGCTCAGGCCTGCTGGGCTGCGCTGGTCGTGCTCACCGTCTGCGCGTTCGGGCTGCTCGCCGTGCGCGACTGGGAGGCCGATCTCGCCGCCGCCTGGGGGCAGCGTCCCACGAGGACCGGCGAGCTCTGGTGGTACGCGTCCCGCTGGCCGCTGGAGATCGTCGGGTGGCTGGTGCTCGTGTGGGCGGCGACGCGCCGGCTCGCGTCCACGGGATCACGGGCCGTGCACGTCCCGCTCGGTGTCGGCCTCGTCCTCGTCGCCGCGTCGTTCACCTCGTCGTTCCTCGGCGGTCCCGGTCTCGTCTGGGCAGGTCCCGTCGGTCTGCTGGACGGTGGCCTCCTGACGTTCGCGCGGTCGTGGTGGTGGGGCGTGTCCGGTCCCGTCGTCGTCAGCGCGGCGCTGCTGGTGACCTGCTGGCTCGCACGGCGCAGCGCCCGGCCCTCGTCGGCACCTGCCACGGCCCCGCTGCTGGAGGCCGGCGCGCTCGTCGCCATCCCCCTCGTCAGCCTCGCCTTCGCGGCGGTCGCGCTCACGGCCTCGGCTTTCGGGGTGGGTGACGCCCTCGTCGTGTCGGGGCTGCCCTTCGTGCTCGTCGCCCTCGCCGCGCTGGCAGCGTCGGGCGGCGGGCGCACGAGCACGGTCGCGGTGCTGCTCGGGCTGCTGCTCCTGACGGGGCTGTCGCTGCTGTGGCGACCGGCGGCCTACCTGCCGTTCTTCGCCGTCGGGTGCGCGCTCGCCCTCGTGCCGACGGCGCGCGCGATCGAGTGGCTCACCGCTCCGCGCAGGCCGGTCCCGGCGAGCGCGCCGGGGTCAGTCGCCGAAGGGGCCGACGCGGACGACCGAGCGCGGTCGTGACGCCAGCTCGGCGGCCAGCTCCTGCACGTCCTGGACGGTCACCGAGCGGATCAGGTCGAGCGACTCGTCGATGCTCAGCAGCGACCCGTGCACCAGCTCGGACTTGCCGAGCCTGCTCATGCGCGAGCCCGAGTCCTCCATGCCGAGCACCAGCCCGCCGGAGAGCTGCCCCATGGACCGCTCCAGCTCGGCCTGCGTGATCGGCGCGTCCGCCATCCGCTCCCACTCCGCGACCATGAGGGCGACGACCTCGTCGACCTTGCCCGGCGTGCAGCCGGCGTAGAGGCCGAAGACACCGGTGTCGGCGTGGCCGGAGGCGAAGGAGTACGTGGAGTAGGCCAGTCCGCGGCGCTCGCGGATCTCCTGGAACAGCCGCGACGACATGCCGCCGCCCAGGACCGCGTTGAGCACCGACAGGGTGAACCGCTTCGGGTCCGTCGCCGTGAGCGAGGTGCCGCCGATGATGACGTTCGCCTGCTCGGTCTGCCGCCGGATCGTCAGCTCGACGCCCTCCGCGGGGATGCCCTCCTGGCCGGCCTGCACCGCGACGTCGGTGGGGATGCGCCGGCTGCGCGGCTCGGCACCGGCGTCGAGCGCCCAGCCGCCGGTGGTGAGCGCCTCGCTGACCTGCGCGCACAGCACGTCGTGGTCGACTCCCCCGGCGGCCGTGACGACCAGCGTCGAGGGGCGGTAGTGCTCGCGGTAGTGCTCCCACACCGCGGCGCGCGGGACGGCGCGGATGGTGTCGGGGGTGCCGCCGATGGGCCGACCGAGCGCGTGGGCGCCCAGCACCGCGGCGGCGAACTGCTCGTGGACGACGTCGCTGGGGTCGTCGTCGTTCATCGCGAGCTCTTCGAGGATCACGCCGCGCTCGGTCTCGAGCTCGTCGGTGTCGAGGCGCGCGGAGGTGACCATGTCCGCGATGACGTCGACCGCCATCGGGAGGTCCGTGTCGAGCACCCGCGCGTAGTAGCAGGTGTGCTCCTTGCCGGTGGCGGCGTTGGCCTCACCACCGACGGCGTCGAACGCCTCCGCGATGTCCATCGCGGTGCGGCGCGCGGTGCCCTTGAACAGCAGGTGCTCGAGGAAGTGCGTCGAGCCGTGGTGACCGTCGGACTCGTCGCGCGAGCCGACCCCCACCCACGCGCCCACGGTCGCCGAACGCAGGCCCGGCATGTGCTCGGTGAGCACCCGGACCCCGCCGGGCAGGACGGAACGACGCACGATGGCGTCGCCGTCCTGCCCGACGGACTGCTCGGCCCCGGGCTGACCCGGGCGGACGAGCGGGAGGTCCAGCGGCATCGTCAGGCGTCGACCGGCTCGGACGCGCCCTCGGCCGGAGCCTCGGACTCCTCACCCTCGATGACAGCGTGCAGCGACAGCTTGCCGCGCGGGTCGATCTCGCCGATCTCGACCTGGACCTTCTGGCCCACGGCCAGGACGTCCTCGACGTTCTCGACGCGACGACCACCGACGAGCTTGCGGATCTGCGAGATGTGCAGCAGACCGTCCTTGCCCGGCGAGAGCGAGATGAACGCGCCGAACGTCGTGGTCTTGACGACCGTGCCGACGAAGCGCTCACCGATCTCGGGCATGTGCGGGTTGGCGATCGCGTTGATCGCCGCACGCGCGGCCTCCGCCGACGGACCGTCGGTGGCGCCGATGTAGACCGTGCCGTCGTCCTCGATGGAGATGTCGGCGCCGGTCTCCTCCTGGATCTGGTTGATCATCTTGCCCTTCGGCCCGATGACCTCGCCGATCTTGTCGACCGGGACCTTCACCGTGATGACGCGAGGAGCGAACGGGCTCATCTCGTCGGGCACGTCGATCGCCTCGGCGATGACGTCGAGGATCGCCAGGCGAGCCTCCTTGGCCTGCGTCAGCGCGCCGGCCAGCACCGAGGCGGGGATGCCCTCGAGCTTGGTGTCGAGCTGGATGGCCGTGACGAACTCGCGGGTACCGGCGACCTTGAAGTCCATGTCACCGAACGCGTCCTCGGCACCGAGGATGTCCGTGAGCGCCGCGTAGCGCGTCTCACCGTTCACCGTGTCGGAGACGAGGCCCATCGCGATGCCGGCGACCGGCGCGCGCAGCGGCACACCGGCGTTGAGCAGCGACAGGGTGGACGCGCAGACCGAGCCCATGGACGTGGAGCCGTTGGAGCTCAGCGCCTCGGAGACCTGGCGGATGGCGTACGGGAACTCCTCGCGGCTGGGCAGGACCGGCATGAGCGCGCGCTCGGCGAGCGCCCCGTGACCGATCTCGCGACGCTTCGGCGAACCGACGCGACCCGTCTCGCCCGTGGAGTAGGGCGGGAAGTTGTAGTTGTGCATGTAGCGCTTGCGCGTCTCCGGGGAGAGCGTGTCGAGCTGCTGCTCCATCCGGAGCATGTTCAGCGTGGTGACGCCCAGGATCTGGGTCTCGCCGCGCTCGAAGATCGCCGAGCCGTGCACGCGGGGCAGCACCTCGACCTCGGCCGAGAGCGTGCGGATGTCCCGCAGGCCACGGCCGTCGATGCGGAAGCCGTCCGTGAGGATGCGCTGGCGGATGAGCTTCTTCTGCACCGAGCGGTACGCGGCGGAGAGCTCCTTCTCGCGACCCTCGAACTGCTCGGAGAGCTGCGCGACGACCTCGGCCTTGATCTCGTCGAGGCGGTTCTCGCGGGACTGCTTGTCCGCGATGCCCAGCGCGTCGCTCAACGACTGCGTCGAGGCAGACTCGACGGCCGCGTAGGCGTCGTCCTGGTAGTCCGGGAACGTCGGGAACGCCTGGGTCTCCTTGGCGGCCTTCGACGCCAGCTCCTGCTGGGCCTGGACGAGCACCTTGATGAACGGCTTGGCCGCCTCGATGCCCTGCGACACGATCTCCTCCGTGGGGGCGGTGCCACCCTCGAACTTGATGATGTTCCAGGACTTCTCGGGCGCCTCGGCCTCGATCATGGCGATCGCGACGTCGTCACCCACGACGCGGCCGGCGACGACCATGTCGAACGTCGCGCGCTCGCGCTCGGAGTACCGCGGGAACGCGACCCACTGGCCCTCGACGAGGGCGACGCGCACACCGGCGACGGGGCCGGAGAACGGCAGGCCCGACAGCTGCGTCGAGATGGACGCGGCGTTGATGGCGAGCGTGTCGTACGAGTCGTCCGGGTGGATCGACAGGACGGTGATGACGACCTGGACCTCGTTGCGCAGGCCCTTGACGAACAGGGGGCGCAGCGGGCGGTCGATCAGGCGGCACGCGAGGATGGCCTCGGTGCTGGGGCGGCCCTCGCGGCGGAAGAACGAGCCGGGGATCTTGCCGGCCGCGTACGACCGCTCCTCGACGTCGATCGTCAGGGGGAAGAAGTCGAACTGCTCCTTCGGGTGCTTGCCGGCCGTGGTGGCGGCGAGCAGCGTGGTCTCGCCGTCGAGGTAGGCGACAGCGGCACCGGCGGCCTGCTTGGCGATGCGGCCGGTCTCGAAGCGGACGGTGCGGGTGCCGAAGCGACCGTTGTCGATCAGTGCCTCAGCGAACTGGATCTCGGGACCCTCCATGGGTGCCCTCCTCTTTCTAGAAGGCGCCGGCCGTCCGCGAGCGATCTTCGATCGAGGCCACCGGACGCGCCGTGAAGAGCTTCCGGAAGCCACTACCGAGGACCGGACCGAGCGGACCGACGCGGTGTGTGGTGCTGGTCGTACTGGTCGTGCCGTGGGGCAGCGTGCCGTGACGACACACCAGCCCGGACCCATCAGCGGGTCCGGGCTGGTGCGAGGCGTTATCGGCGCAGGCCGAGCTTCTCGATGAGGCTGCGGTAGCGGTTGATGTCGACCTTCTGGAGGTAACCCAGCAGGCGACGACGCTTGCCGACGAGCAGCAGCAGGCCGCGGCGGCTGTGGTGGTCGTGCTTGTGGGTCTTGAGGTGCTCCGTGAGGTCCTTGATGCGCTGCGTGAGCATCGCGATCTGGACCTCGGGGGAACCGGTGTCACCCTCGTGGGTGGCGTGTTCGGTCATGATGGACTGCTTGACGGCACTTTCGAGCGGCACGGTTCTCCAGGTTGTCTCGTTGCGCGGTGCGCCGGGGCATGTCCACCCGGGCTCTCTCGTTCCGCGGCCGTTCGTACGGCGCACACAGACTATCAGGCTGCGGGCGCGCTCCCCGCATCGGGCGGCGTGACGCCGGCCCCGTCGAGGATCGCGCGCACCCGGGTGACGTCGTCCGCCATCTGCACGAGCAGCTCGTCGATCGAGTCGAACCGCAGCGTCGGCCGGAGCCGCTCGACCAGCTCGAGCACGACGACCTCGTCGTAGAGGTCGAGGTCGGTGCGGTCGAGCACGTACGCCTCGACGCGGCGCTGGACGCCGTCGAACGTGGGGTTGGTGCCGATGGACACGGCTGCCGGGAGCACGCGATCCGGGTCCGCGGCGTCCACGACAGCGCCGTCCGCGCCGAGCACGCGGCGCAGCCAGCCCGCGTAGACGCCGTCGGCGGGCACCATGCCCTCGGCGTCCTGGCTCAGGTTCGCGGTCGGGAAGCCCAGGTCTCGGCCGCGCGCGTCGCCGTGCACGACGACCCCGCGCACGCGGTGCGGCCGGCCCAGCACGCGAGCGGCCTGGACCACGTCGCCCGCGTCGAGCAGCTCACGCACCCAGGTCGACGACCAGCGACGCCGCAGCGGGTCCGCCGCCCGGTCCTCGGGGCTGCCCGGGTCCGCCGACTCGGCGGGCGTCACGTCCTCGATCACCTCGACGTCGAACCCGTGCTGGCGCCCGAGCTCGACCATCGTCGACAGGTCGCCGGAGTTGTCCCGGCCGAAGCGCACGTCCCGCCCGACGACCACCGTCTGCGCGTGCAGGATCTCCACGAGGTAGCGCCGCACGAACTCCTCGGGCGTCTGCCGGGCGAACTCGAGCGTGTACTCGAGCAGGAGGACCGCGTCGAGCCCGGTCTGCTCCAGCAGCTCGAGGCGGTCCGCGTCACCGGTGAGCAGCGGCGGCGCGGTGTCGGGCCGGTGCACCTGCTGCGGGTGCGGACTGAACGTCACCGCGACGGCCTGGGCCCCCGCGGTGCGCGCGTCGGCGCACATCCGGCGCAGCACGCTCACGTGCCCCCGGTGGACACCGTCGAAGTTGCCGATCGTGACCACCGACGGACCGAAGTCCGCGGGCACCTCGGACAGCTCCCTCCAGACCTGCACACCTGCTCCTCGTCGTCCGTCCCCCGTCCCGAGACCGGGGCCCGACGGACAAGCCTGCCATCCCCGCCACCCCGTGCCCGCCACCGTGCGGTCAGGCGGGTGCGAACACCAGCGCCGGACGCACCTTGCCGCCGCGCTCCTCGAGCAGGGCGACCAGCTCCCCGCCCGGCGCGATGCCCGCCACCGTCTCCGCGGGCTGAGGCTCGGCGAGGTCGATCGACTGGCCGTAGGACAGGGCTCTCGCCTCGTCGGCCGTCAGCTCGCGGACCGGGAACGTGGCCCGCGCGGAGTCCGCCAGGGAGACGACGTCGATCGGCACATCCATCGGCAGTGCGCCGAGGTCGTCCAGCGACCGGGCCACGTCGAGGCCGTAGCCGCCGACACGGGTCCGGCGCAGTGCCGTGAGGTGCCCGCCGACCCCGAGCGTCGCGCCGAGGTCGCGGGCGAGCGCGCGGACGTAGGTGCCGGACGAGACCACCACCGTGACGTCGACGTCGAGCACCGGGGAGCCGTCGTCCGTCCGTGCCGGCCGCACCTCGTGCACGTCGAACCGGCTCACGGTCACCGGGCGCGCGGCGAGCTCGACGTCCTCGCCCGCGCGGACCCGGGCGTAGGCCCGCTGGCCGTCGACCTTGATCGCGGAGACCGCGCTGGGCACCTGCTGGATCGTCCCCGTCAGCCCGGCGACGGCCGTCTCGACGTCTGCGGCGGTGAGGTGGGAGGCGTCGACGACCGCGAGCGTCTCCCCCTCGGCGTCGTCCGTCGTGGTCGACACCCCGAGCCGGACGGTCGCCGTGTACTCCTTGTCCGCGCCCACGATGTACGTGAGCAGCCGGGTCGCCCGACCGATGCCGATGACCAGCACGCCCGTCGCCATGGGGTCCAGGGTCCCGGCGTGGCCGACCTTGCGGGTGCTCGCCAGGCGGCGCATGCGGGCGACGACGTCGTGGCTGGTCCAGTCGGCGGGCTTGTCGACGACGACGACGCCGTCCGCGGCGGTGGGCCGTCTCTCGCGTGGCTGCCGGTCGGCCGTGCCGCGCGTCACGCGGTGCGCCGGTCGGCGATGTCGTCCTGCACGCACCGCACCAGGGCGTCCAGCCCGGCGTCCTCGCCGGCGTGGGCCGGTGCGTCGACGGCGAGCAGCACGTTGATGAGCATGCCCTGCGCGACGAAGAGGCGGGCAGCCTGCTCGTCCTCGCCCGAACGCTCCTGGAACAGCCGGAACGCCTCCCCGAGCGTGTGGCGCGCCACGCGCCCGACCTCCTCGTCCGCACCGGCGATGAAGCCGTGCATGACCATCCGCAGCAGGTCGCGGTCCGCGAGCAGGCCGATGTAGGCGTCGCCCATCCGCATGGCGGCGTCGGGCCCCGCGGGGACGGCTGTCAGGGCCTCGACGATCTGCGCGCTGGCGACCTTGTAGGCCTCGAGGAACAGCTCGCGCTTGGTGCCGAACAGCCGCACGACGTAGGGCTGCGACACGCCTGCCGCGCGCGCCACCTCGTCGGTGCTCGCGGCGTAGCCGCGCTCGGCGAACACCGTGCGCGCGGCGACGAGGATCTCCTCGCGTCGCTGGGCACCGGACATGCGCTGGGTCGGCTTCTTCGCTGCCAGCTCCGCGATCTGGTCGAGAGACATGGTTGACATGTTATCAGCCGATGCCTACGGTCTCCTCTTGTTAGTAATCAATCAATGCCAACAAGGAGCTCCCGTGACCGTCACGATGCCGGCACCCCCACAGGTACCCGTCGCGCCGCCCTCCTCCGGGCGCCGCCGGGGCACCGCGATCGCCCTGATCGCGGCCTCCGTCCCGATGTTCATGGCCACGCTCGACAACCTGGTCATGACGACCGCGCTCCCCGTCCTGCGCACCGAGCTCTCGGCCTCGCTCGAGCAGCTGCAGTGGATGGTGAACGCCTACACGCTCAGCTTCGCGACCCTGATGATCGCGGCGTCCACGCTCGGCGACCGGTGGGGCCGTCGCCGCGTGTTCGTCGCCGGGATCGTGGTGTTCGCCCTCGCCTCGATCGCGTCCGCCCTGTCCACGAGCGCCGAGATGCTCATCGCCGCCCGGGCGGTGCAGGGCGCCGGCGCGGCGGCGATCATGCCGCTGTCCCTCACCCTGCTCGCCGCCGCCGTGCCCGCCTCCCGCCGCGCCATGGCGATCGGGATCTGGGGCGCCACGTCCGGCCTCGGTGTCGCGCTCGGCCCGGTGATCGGCGGCGCGGTCGTGGACGGCATCTCGTGGGAGGCGATCTTCTGGATCAACGTCCCGGTCGCCGTGGTGGCCATCCCGCTCGTGCTCTGGGCCCTGCCCGAGTCGCGCGGCCGGCGCCAGCCGCTCGACCTGGTCGGCCTCGCCCTCGCCGGTTCCGGCATCCTCGCGCTGGTCTGGTCGATCGTGCGCGGCAACGACGACGGCTGGGGATCCACCCGCGTGGTCGGCGGGCTGGCCCTCGGCGTCCTGCTCCTCGGCGCGTTCCTGGTGCGCGAGTCCCGCACGGATCACCCGCTCGTGCCGCTGCGCCTGTTCCGCGTCCGGTCCTTCGCCGTGGCCAACGGCAGCGCTCTGGCCTTCTCGTTCGGGGTGTTCGGGCTGGTCTTCCTCCTCGCGCAGTACCTGCAGATCGGGATGGGCTTCACGCCGCTGGAGGCGGGCATCCGGACGCTGCCGTGGACGGCAGCGCCCATGATCTTCGCGCCGATCGCCGGCATGCTGGCTCCCCGGATCGGGGTGCGTCCGCTGCTCACCGCGGGCCTCGCCCTCCAGGCAGCCGGACTGGCCTGGCAGGGTCTGATCGTCGGCACCGACGGGCTCGTCTACGCCGACCTGGTGCCCGGGCTCGCCCTGGCCGGGATCGGCATGGGACTGACCTTCGCGCCGAGCGCCACGGCCGTCCTCTTCGACATGGCGCCGGACGACCACGGCACCGCGAGCTCGGTGAACGCCACGATCCGGGAGATCGGCGGGGCGCTGGGCGTCGCGGCACTGGTGGCGGTGTTCACCGCGGCCGACGGGACCCTCACTCCGGACGGCTACGTGGCGGGACTGCAGCCGGCGGCCCTGGTCGCGGCCGCGGTCACGGCCCTGGGCGCGCTCATGGTGCTCCTGTGGATGCCGCGGGAGACCGGGCGGGTCACCGCCTGACGACACGACGGCGCCCCCGAGGAGATCTCCTCGGGGGCGCCGTCATGCGTGCGTCAGTCGTCCGACTCGTCGTCGTCCGCCTTCTTGTACGGGTCCGCGTCCCCGGCGAAGCTCGCCTGCGCGGCCAGCGCGGCGACCTCGCGGTCGCGTCGAGCGGCCTCGAGCAGCGCCGCGTCGAGCTGCGCGGACGTGTCCGGCAGCGCGTCGAGGTGGAAGTCGAGCGACGGCGTCAGCCGGATGCCGGTCTGCTTGCCCACCTCGGACCGGATGATGCCCTTCGCGCTCTCCAGCGCGGCGGCGGTGTCGGTGCGCGCGGCGTCGTCGCCCAGCACCGTGTAGAAGACGTCGGCGTGCTGCAGGTCACCGGTGACGCGCACGTCGGTGACCGTGACGAAGCCCAGCCGAGGGTCCTTGATCCGGGTGTCGAGCATCTGCGCGACGACCTGCTGGATGCGCTCGGAGAGCTTGCGGGCGCGGGCGGTGTCCGCCATCGGGCCGTTCCTTTCGGGGTGAGAGACCGCAGGGCGGGCGAGGAGGATTCCTCGCCCGCCCTGCGGGCGTTGATCACTGGGTCAGGCGCGAGGCTTCTCGCGCATCTCCCAGGTCTCGATGGTGTCGCCGATCTCGACGTCGTTGAACGAACCGAGGCCGATACCGCACTCGAAGCCCTCGCGGACCTCCGTGGCGTCGTCCTTGAACCGCTTGAGCGACTCGATCGTCAGGTTGTCGCCGACGACCTTGCCGCCACGTGTGACGCGCGCCTTCGTGTTCCGTCGGATGAGGCCCGACCGGACGATGGAGCCGGCGATGTTGCCGAACTTCGACGACCGGAAGACCTCGCGCACCTCGGCGGAACCGAGCTGCACCTCCTCGTACTCCGGCTTGAGCATGCCCTTGAGGGCCGCCTCGACGTCGTCGATCGCCTGGTAGATGACCGAGTAGAAGCGCACGTCGACGCCCTCGCGGTCCGCCAGCTCCTCGACGCGCTCCGCGTACTTGACGTTGAAGCCGATGATGATCGCCGAGTCGACGGTGGCCAGGTTGACGTCGTTCTGCGTGATGGCACCCACCCCACGGTGGATGACGCGCAGCTCGACCTCCTCGCCCACGTCGATCTTGAGCAGGGCGTCCTCGAGCGCCTCGACGGCACCGGAGACATCGCCCTTGAGGACCAGGTTGAGGGTCTCGACCTTGCCCTGCTGGAGCGCCTGCGTGAAGTCCTCGAGGCTGATGCGCTTGCGACGCTTGGCCAGGAGGGCGGCACGCTCGGCCGCCTCGCGCTTCTCGCCGATCTGACGTGCGGTGCGGTCGTCCGGAGCCACGATGAACGTGTCGCCGGCGCGGGGCACCGAGGTCAGGCCGAGCACCTGGACGGGGCGCGACGGACCGGCCACGAGGACCGGCTCACCGTGCTCGTCGAACATCGCGCGGACACGGCCGTACGCCGTACCGGCGACGATCGAGTCGCCGACGTTCAGCGTTCCGGACTGCACGAGCACCGTCGCGACGGCACCGCGGCCCTTGTCGAGGTTCGCCTCGATGGCGACGCCACGAGCGTCCTTGTCGGCGTTGGCCCGCAGGTCGAGGGCCGCGTCCGCCGTGAGGAGGACCGCCTCGAGCAGCTGGTCGATGCCGACGTTCTGCTTCGCGGAGACGTCGACGAACATCGTGTCGCCGCCGTACTCCTCGGCCACCAGGTTGTACTCGGTGAGCTGCTGGCGGATCTTGTCGGGGTTGGCCCCCTCCTTGTCCACCTTGTTGACCGCGACCACGATCGGGACGCCGGCCGCCTGGGCGTGGTTGAGCGCCTCGATGGTCTGCGGCATCACGCCGTCGTCGGCTGCGACCACGAGGATCGCGATGTCGGTCACCTGCGCACCACGGGCACGCATGGCGGTGAACGCCTCGTGGCCCGGGGTGTCGATGAACGTGACCGCACGGTCGATGCCCTCGTGGGTGGTGTGCACCTGGTAGGCACCGATGTGCTGGGTGATCCCGCCGGCCTCGCCCGCGACGACGTCCGTCTGACGGATGGCGTCGAGGAGCTTGGTCTTTCCGTGGTCGACGTGACCCATGACGGTGACGACCGGCGGACGCGCCGTCAGGTCGTCGTCGCCCTCGGCCTCGAGCTCGGCGTCCAGGTCGATGTCGAAGGCCCCGAGCAGCTCGCGGTCCTCCTCCTCGGCCGACACCATCTCGATGATGTAGCCGAGCTCCTCGGCCAGCGTGCCGAACGTGTCCTCGTCCAGCGACTGCGTCGCCGTGGCCATCTCACCGAGGTGGAACAGCACGGTGACCAGCGCGGCCGGGTTGGCGTCGATCTTGTCGGCGAAGTCGTTCAGCGACGAGCCGTGGCGCAGGCGGACGACGGTCTTGCCGTTGCCGCGAGGAACCTGCACGCCACCCAGCGAGGGGGCCTGCATCTGCTCGAACTCTTGACGCTTCGCACGCTTCGACTTGCGGCCACGGACGGGACGACCGCCCGCACGACCGAAGGCACCCTGCGTGCTGCCGCGACCGGCACCGCCGGGACGACCGCCGCCGCCACCGGGACGACCGGCGAAACCGCCGCCGCCACCGGGAGCGCCACCGGGCGCACCGCCACCGCCGCCGGGACGACCCGCGTAACCACCGCGGGCACCGCCACCGGCACCGCCGGGTCCGCCACGGCCACCGGGGCCGGCCGGACGCTCGCCGGGACGACCGACGCCGCTCGACGTGCGGCCCGGCATCATGCCGGGGTTGGGGCGCGGACCGCCCGGACGGGGACCGCCGGGACGGGGACCGCCCGGACGCTCGCCGGCCGAGGCGGCCGGAGCACCCTCGGCGGCGGGACGCCGGTCACGGTCGCCCGGACGCGGCATGCCCTGCGAGGGCGCGAACGGGTTGTTGCCCGGACGCGGCGGACGCGGGCCGCCACCACCGGGGCGCTCGCCCTGACGGGGCATGCCCTGGGACGGCGCGAAGGGGTTGTTGCCCGGGCGTGCGGCAGGCGGGGCCTGCCGCGGTCCGGGACGCCCTGCCGGGCTGGCCGGAGCCGACGCGGCGGGAGCCTGCGCAGCGGCCGGAGCCGGACGCGCGGGAGCAGGGGCAGCCGGTGCCGGGGTCGCCGGAGCCGGAGCGGGTGCCGCCGGGGGGGCGGCGGGGGCCGCTGCGGCGGGGCGCGGGGCCTCGACCGGTGCAGCGGGTGCGGGTGCTGTGGGCGCAGCGGCGGCCGGGGCGGGCGCCGGGCGTGCCGGGGCCTTCGGGGCGGGTGCTGCTGCGGGGGCGGAACCTCCGCCACCGACCGGGTAGGTGTCCCGCAGCTTGCGGACGACCGGCGGTTCGATGGTCGAGGATGCCGAGCGGACGAATTCACCGAACTCGTTCAGCTTGGTCATGATGGTCTTGCTGTCGACCCCGAGCTCTTTGGCGAGCTCGTAGACGCGGACCTTGGCCACATCTCTCCTGTCTCGGTCCGCCCGGACAGGGTCGGACCGTCGTTAGTGCTGGGTACTCATCGCTGGGTACTCATCGGTGCGTGCTCATCGGGCAGCCATCGGCTTCCAACCCGCTTTCCGTATCGACGATCGGCCTCGCCGCCGGGAACTACCCGACGACGTCCTGCTCCTGGTGCTCCTCGAGGTGGCGGTGGACCGCGCTCACGTCGGGCTGCCCCGCAACTCGCAGGGCGCGCCCGAACGCACGCCGGCGTTCGGCCTTCTCGAGACATCCAGGATCGGGGTGCAGCCATGCCCCCCTGCCCGGCATCCGGCGGCCCACGTCCAGAAGAAGCACAGCAGAATCCTGGCCTGCACTCTCAGAACTGACGACCACCCTCAGCAGGGCTGACCTCGGGCCGGTGGCTCGGCACCCCACGCACGTGCGCACCGGACCCATGCCAGAGACATCTTTCGGTGTCAGTGGGGTCCGCCGGCTCGACGGGAGGAGCCGGACATCCGGCCCAGCCGCAGCAAGTCTACCGCGCCGCGGCTCCGGCGGCGTCACTCGTGAGGTCACTCACTGCCGTCCGCACCATCGTGGGCACCGTGTGCGCCTTGCGACACGCTCTCCCCCGGGACCTCGGCGTCGGACCGGATGTCGATGCGCCAGCCGGTCAGCTTGGCGGCGAGCCGGGCGTTCTGGCCCTCCTTGCCGATGGCGAGCGACAGCTGGTAGTCCGGCACGACGACGCGAGCCGCGCGTGCCACGGGGTCCACCACCGTGACGGACAGCACCCGGGCCGGCGAGAGCGCGTGGGCGATCATCTCGGCGGGGTCGTCCGCGTGGTCGACGATGTCGATCTTCTCGCCGTGCAGCTCCGCCATGACGGCGCGCACGCGGCCGCCCATCGGTCCGATGCACGCGCCCTTGGCGTTGACGCCCGCCACCGTCGCGCGGACGGACATCTTGGTGCGGTGGCCCGCCTCGCGCGCCATCGCGGTGATCTCGACGGTGCCGTCGGCGACCTCGGGCACCTCGAGCTCGAACAGCTTGCGCACCAGGTTCGGGTGGGTGCGGGACAGGGTCACCTGGGGTCCGCGCTGGCCCCGGGCGACCTCGAGCACGTAGCCGCGGATGCGGTCGCCGTGCACGTACTCCTCGCCGGGGACCTGCTCGTGCGCGGGCAGGACGGCCTCGGTTCCGCCGACGTCGATGAGCACCGTGCGGGGGTCGCGGCCCTGCTGGATGACGCCGCCGAGGACCTCGCCCTCCTTGCCGCGGAACGCCCCGAGCACCTGGTCGTCCTCGGCGTCCCGCAGGCGCTGCACGATGACCTGGCGTGCGGTCGCCGTGGCGATGCGGCCGAAGCCGTCGGGGGTGTCGTCGTACTCGGGGCCGTCGGGGCCCGGCGGCGGCATGATGCCCTCGTCGTCGGGCTCACCCAGCGGCGCGGCCTCGCGGGCCCAGACGGTCACGTGACCGGTCTTGCGGTCCACCTCGACCCGCGCCTTCGCCTGCGCGCCCGGTGTGCGGTGGTAGGCGGACAGCAGCGCCTGCTCGATCGCGGAGACCAGCACGTCGAGGCTGATCTCCCGTTCGCGCTCGAGCAGCCGCAACGCCTGCATGTCGATGTCCATCTCAGCTCTCCTCGCCGGCGTCGTCGCGCGCGGCCTCGTCGTCGTCCACAGGGCCCAGCCCCGACAGGTCCACCTCGACGTGCGCCTCGCGCACGTCGGTCAGAAGTACACGGACCGGCTCGCCCACCACCGGCTTGCGGCCCTTGCGGCCGGGCGTCACGGGCACCACGACGACGGCGTCGCCGGCCTGCGACCGGTCGACCTCGGTCAGTCGGCCCGCCAGCTTGGTGCCGTCGGTCAGGGTCACGGTGAGCATGCGCCCGACGGCGCGCGTGAAGTGGCGTCGCTCGGTGAGCGGGCGGTACACCCCGGGGCTCATCACGTCGAGCGTGTACTCACCGACGATGACGTCAGCGGCGTCGAGGGCGTCGGAGACCGCACGGGTCGCCTCGGCCACGCGCTCCAGGTCGAGGCCACCCTCGTCGTCCTCCGTCACGTCCACGACGACCTCGACCACCGATCGCGCCCCGGCCTTGCGCACCGTGACGTCCTCGAGCACGAGACCCCCGGCGACGACGGCGGGCTCCACGACGTGCCGGACCCGTTCTGCGTGTGCTGGCGCGACCATGTCAGCCTCCTGTCGGTCCAGCGGGTCGTCGGCGAGCGACGTTGCGACCCTGTGATGTTGTGGGTCCACAGTAACGAGTCCGGGCGTGCCCGACGGCCGCGCCCGCGCGGCGTGGCAGGATCACCGGCGATGAGCACGGACCAGGACCTCGCGGCGCGGCACGATCTCGTGCGCCCACTGACCCGGCTGGTCGCTGCGGCCGTGATGGTTCTCACGCTCGCGGCATGCGGTCTGCGGGCCGAGACCCCGCCTCCGGTCGAGCCCAGCCCGGACGCGGTCGAGCAGGTCCGCGCCCGGACCGTCGCCGACTCGCTCGCCCTCTCGGCCGCCGCGACAGCCGCCGCTGCGCTGCCCGACGGTGCGGTCGAGCCTGTCTCCCCCGTCCTCGCCGACGTCGCGGGGTACTCCGACCAGCACGCGGACCAGCTCGGCGGGGTGTACGTCTCCGGCCTGCCCGCTCCCACGGACTCCCCCACGACGAGCCCCCCGACCACGCAGTCCGTCGCCGAGGTGCTCGAGGAGCTGGCCGCCGCGACCCGGACGGCCCTCGCCGACGCGGACGCGGTGGACGACGGACCGCTCGCACGGCTGATCGCGTCGATCGCGACCTCCCGCGGGGAGCTCACCCAGCGTCTGGCCGCCGCCACCGGGGCGGAGACGCCGTCGCTCGAGCCCGACGACGCGCCCGCCCCGACCGACCCGACGCCGAGCCCGTCCGACACCGCGACGACGTCCGGTGTCGACGGTCTCACCACCGGCGAGGTCGGCGTGCTGGCGCTCGTGCACGACGAGGCCGGCTACGGGTTCGAGGTGATCGCCGCCAAGCTCTCGGGCGACCAGCGCTCCGCCGCCCGCGCCACCGCCGCCGCACACCGCGCCACGAGCGAGGACTGGGCCGGCGCGGCCGGGATCGACGGCTCCGCGCAGGACCCCCGCCGCGCGTCCTACGCGCTGCCCGCCGGTCTCGACGACCCGGCCGTCTCCTCCGCCCTCGCGCGCTCGCTCGAGACCGCCGTCGCCGACGCGTACGCCGACGCCGTGGCCCAGGCCGAACCGGGCAGCCGGTCGGCACTGATCGCGGGCCTGCGCCGCGCGACGGCCGACGCGGCCGCCTGGGGCGCGACGCACGTCCCGTTCCCGGGCCTGCCGGAACGGGCGCAGCAGCCCACCGGCTGACCCGTCAGACGGCCAGCAGGGCGTCGACCAGGGCGCTGACGCGGTCGGCCGCCTCGGCGACCGGCACCTGCTCGGTGGTGCCGCCCACGCGCGGACGCACCTCGACGACCCCCTCGGCCAGCCCTCGACCGACGACCACCACCAGCGGCACACCCAGCAGCTCCGCGTCGGCGAACTTCACTCCGGGCGAGACCTTGCCCGGGCGGTCGTCGTAGAGCACCTCGACCCCGCGGGACGAGAGCTCGGTGGCGAGCGCGTCGGCGGCCTCGAACACCGCCGGGTCCTTGCCGGTGGCGACCACGTGCACGTGCGCGGGCGCGACGTGCGCCGGCCAGGCCAACCCACGCTCGTCGTTGTTGGCCTCCGCGAGCGCGGCGAGCACGCGGGTGACACCGACGCCGTAGGAGCCCATGGTCACCACCTGCGCCTTCCCGTTCTGGTCCAGCACGGTGAGGCCGAGCGCCTGGGCGTACTTGCGGCCGAGGGCGAAGATGTGGCCGATCTCGATGCCGCGCGCCAGCTCGAGCGGGCCGGAGCCGTCCGGTGCAGGGTCGCCGGCGCGCACCTCGGCGGCCTCGACGGTGCCGTCAGCCGTGAAGTCGCGACCGGCCACCAGGTCGAACACGTGCTTGCCGTGCTCGTTGGCGCCGGTGATCCAGCGGGTGCCGACCACGACGCGCGGGTCGAGCAGGTAACGCACGGAGGTCCGCGCCGTGTCCCCTGCGCCCTCGGCGACCGGCACGTTCGGACCCAGGACGCCCGGGCCGAGGTAACCGCGGACCAGCTCCGGGTGCGCGGCGAAGTCGGCGTCGCCGGCGGCCTCGACCTCGGCGGGGGCGACGGACGCCTCCAGGCGCTTGAGGTCCACCTCGCGGTCGCCGGGCAGGCCGACGACGAGCAGCTCGCGCTCGCCGGTCGGGTGGACCAGCGCGAGGACGACGTTCTTGAGGGTGTCGGCGGCCGCCCAGGGGCGGTCGGGCCGCGCGAACCGCTCGTTGGCGACCGCGACCAGCGTGTCGATGGTCGGTGTGTCCGGGGTGTCCTCGACGTGCGCCGCGGGGGCGTCGTCGAACGGGACGGCGTCGGGCACGACGGTGGTCACCGCCTCGACGTTCGCCGCGTAGCCGCCCGGCGAGCGGACGAACGTGTCCTCGCCGATCGCCGTGGGCGTGAGGAACTCCTCGGACCGCGAGCCACCCATGGCACCCGAGGTGGCGGCGACGATGACGTACTCGAGGCCGAGCCGGCTGAAGATCCGCTCGTAGGCGTCCCGCTGCGACTGGTAGGACACCGCCAGCCCGGCGTCGTCGACGTCGAACGAGTAGGCGTCCTTCATGATGAACTCGCGGCCGCGGATGAGCCCGGCGCGCGGACGCGCCTCGTCGCGGTACTTCGTCTGGATCTGGTACAGCGCCAGCGGCAGGTCCTTGTACGACGAGTACAGGTCCTTGACCAGCAGCGTGAACATCTCCTCGTGCGTGGGCGCGAGCAGGTAGTCGCCGCCCTTGCGGTCCTTCAGCCGGAAGATGTTCGGTCCGTACTCGGTCCAGCGGCCGGTCGCCTCGTAGGGCTCCCTCGGCAGCAGCGCCGGGAAGTGCACCTCCTGCGCGCCGGCGGCGGCCATCTCCTCGCGGACCACCTGCTCCACCTTGGCCAGCACCCGCAGCCCGAGCGGCAGCCACGAGTAGATGCCGGGGGCGGCGCGGCGGATGTAGCCCGCGCGCACGAGCAGCCGGTGGCTGGCGACCTCGGCGTCGACCGGGTCCTCACGCAGGGTGCGGAAGAAGAGCTGGGACAGGCGGATGAGCATGGACGGAGCCTAGTTGCCCGCGCCGAGTGGCTCGCACGACATTCGGCCGTGCGCCACGATGGTGCACGTGCCGGAGCTGCCCGAGGTCGAGGCGCTCGCGCAGTTCCTGCGCGGGCGGATGGTCGACCACACCGTGACCGAGGTCTCGATCGGCGCCATCAGCGCGCTCAAGACGTTCCGCCCGGCGCCCGACGCCCTCGTCGGCGGCGTCGTGGTCGACGTGCAGCGGCACGGCAAGTGGCTGGACGTGATGGTGGCGACGCCCACCGGTGAACCCCTGCACCTGATCTGGCACCTCTCCCGCGCCGGCTGGGTGCGCTGGTCGGAGCAGCTGTCCACGAACCCGGTGCGGCCCGGCAAGTCGCCGCTGGCGCTGCGGGTGCGCATCGACGACGGCTCCGGCTTCGATCTGACCGAGGCCGGCACCCGCAAGCGCTTGGCGGTGCACGTGGTCGAGTCCCCCGGAGACGTCCCGCAGATCGCCACCCTCGGTGTCGAGCCGCTGTCCGACGAGTTCACCGAGGACCGGCTGGCGGAGCTGCTCGCGGCGCGCAACCAGCAGGTCAAGGGCCTGCTGCGCGACCAGGGCACGATCGCGGGGATCGGCAACGCCTACTCCGACGAGATCCTGCTCGCCGCCCGGATGAGCCCGTTCGCGATGACGAGGTCGTTCGACGCCGACCGCACCCGCACGCTCTGGGAGGCGATCCGGGAGGTGCTCACCGGTGCCGTCCGGTCGGCCTCGGGGAAGCCCGCCGCCGAGCTCAAGGACGCCAAGCGCCGAGGGATGAAGGTGCACGGTCGCACGGGCCAGCCGTGCCCGGGCTGGAACGACGTGCCGTGCGGCGACACGGTGCACGAGGTCTCTTTCGCGGACTCGTCCCTGCAGTACTGCCCCACGTGCCAGACGGGCGGCAAGCCGCTGGCCGACCGGCGGATGTCGCGGCTGCTGCGCTAGAAGAGGACCGTCGCGTACGTTCCGACCTGCCGGAAGCCCACCGCGCGGTAGGCCGCGAGGGCCCGCTCGTTGTAGCTGTTCACGTAGAGGGACACCAGCGGTGCCACCTCCCCGCGGGCGATCTGCACCACCGCGGCCATCCCGGACTCCGAGAGCCGCTCTCCGCGCCGGTCGGGTGCCACCCACACGCCCTGCACCTGCGCCACTCCCCCGGCGACGGCCCCGAGCTCGGCCTTGAACACGACGTCCCCGGAGGGCCGGTGGCCGTGGCTCCCCTGCGCCGGGTCGATGCGCACGAACGACCGTCCCTGCGCGATCAGGCCGTGCACCCGTGTCTCGTAGGGTCCGCCGGGGCCGCTGACCGGCGAGTAGCCGACCTCCTCGGTGAACATGCGGACGCAGGCGGGGAGCACGACGTCGAACTCCTCCGGCCTCGAGCGGCGCACCCGCGGGTCCGCCGTGACCAGCGGCGCGTGCTCGATCACCATCGACGGCTGGTCGTCGCGGACCTCGCGGGCCGCGGGCCAGGAGTAGCGCAGCCGTCCCCACAGGCCGAGCACGGCGTCGGCCGGGCCGACGATCGACGAGCACCGTCTGCCCTGCCCGCGCGCGAGGCACGCGAAGGCGTCCAGCGCCCGGCTCAGCACCTGCGGGTCGTCCCCCGGGACGACGGGGACCATGTTCGCGCCCGCGAAGCAGACCGCGAGGAGCTCGCCGTCCTCCTCGTAGCCCCACAACGTGCCGCCGGCGGCGCGCAGCGTCCGTCCGACAGCCTGCTCGAGCCGCGCCGTCGCGAGCACGGAACCGACCGCGTCACGCGCGCACACGGCCAGGGCAGCGGTGAGGTCGACGTCTCCGAGGACACGACCTCCGGCCCGACCGTCGAGCAGAGCCGCGCGGCGTTGCACCATGGGTAGATCCTGCACCACGGGCGTCCGGTTCACCCGATGTCCGACACGCCGATCGAGTGAACCGGGGTGCTGCAACCTCAGCCGACGGTGACGACCGGGGCGCCGTCGCCGGACTCGACCGGGTCCATGCTCTCGGCGAGGCGCATGGCCTCCTCGATGAGGGTCTCCACGATGAGCGCCTCGGGCACGGTCTTGATGACCTGACCCTTGACGAAGATCTGGCCCTTGCCGTTGCCGGACGCCACCCCGAGGTCCGCCTCGCGCGCCTCGCCGGGTCCGTTGACGACGCAGCCCATGACGGCGACGCGCAGCGGCACCTCCATGCCCTCGAGGCCCGCGGTGACGCGCTCGGCCAGCGAGTACACGTCGACCTGCGCGCGGCCGCACGAGGGGCAGGACACGATCTCCAGCTTGCGCGGGCGCAGGTTGAGCGACTGCAGGATCTGGATGCCGACCTTGACCTCCTCGACCGGCGGCGCGGACAGGGACACGCGGATGGTGTCGCCGATGCCCTTGCTCAGCAGCGCGCCGAACGCGGTCGCGGACTTGATCGTGCCCTGGAACGCCGGGCCGGCCTCGGTCACACCGAGGTGCAGGGGCCAGTCGCCGCGCTCGGAGAGCAGCTCGTACGCCCGGACCATGATCACGGGGTCGTTGTGCTTGACGGAGATCTTGAAGTCGCGGAAGCCGTGCTCCTCGAACAGCGACGCCTCCCAGACGGCGGACTCGACGAGCGCCTCCGGGGTGGCCTTGCCGTACTTGGCGAGCAGTCGCGGGTCCAGTGAGCCGGCGTTGACGCCGATCCGGATCGACGTGCCGGCGTCGGTCGCCGCGCGGGCGATCTCCTTGACCTGGTCGTCGAACTTGCGGATGTTGCCGGGGTTCACGCGGACAGCGGCGCAGCCGGCGTCGATCGCGGCGAACACGTACTTCGGCTGGAAGTGGATGTCTGCGATCACGGGGATCTGCGACTTGTGCGCGATGGCGGGGAGCGCGTCCGCGTCGTCCTGCGTCGGCACGGCCACGCGCACGATGTCGCAGCCGGCCGCGGTCAGCTCGGCGATCTGCTGGAGCGTCGAGTTGATGTCGGTGGTCTGCGTGGTGCACATGGACTGGACGCTGACCGGGGCGTCGCCGCCGACCTCGATCTTGCCGACCTTGATCTTGCGGGTCTTGCGCCGGGGTGCCAGGACCAGGGGGGGCGCCTCCGGCATGCCGAGGCTGATCGGGATGCTCACCACGCCATCATCGCACCCGGTGGGTGGCGCGCCCGCCCGCAGGGGCCGGTGTGCACGAGATCACCCCAGCGCGCCCACAGGTCAGATCTGCACCGGGTTGACGATGTCCGCGTAGATCAGCAGCAGGCCGACGGCGCCGAGCACGATGAAGACCGAGTACGCGAGCGGCACCAGCTTGGCGGAGTCGAACGGCCCCGGCCTCGGCAGTCCGCGCACGCGCGCCACCTGCCGGCGCGCGCCCTCCCACAGGGCGGCCACGACGTGCCCGCCGTCGAGCGGCGGGAGCGGGATGAGGTTGAAGACGAACAGCGCGATGTTCAGGGCCGCGAGCATCTGCAGCAGGGAGGCCGCCTTGATCTGCCAGTCGATGCCGTCGGTCGAGGCGATCTCCCCGGCGAACCGGCCGATGCCCACCACGCCGACGATGCTGTTCACGTCGCGAGGCGTGTCGTTCACCTGCGACTCGACCAGGTCGACGACGCGGGCGGGCAGCGTGGCGACGACCGTGACGGTCTGCCAGGTGGTGTCCGCCACCACGCCGGGCACGGACAGCAGGGACTGCCGGACCATCTCGCGCGAGGGGGTGATGCCGAGGAACCCGACCGGCTCGGTGACCGGGTCTCCGGCGGCGTCGAGGACCAGCTCGTCGTTCTCGTCGTACACCGGCCGCTCGGCGACGATCGGGGTGATGGTGAGGTCGACGAGCGCCCCGTCGCGCTCGACGACGAGCGGGACGGCCTCCTCGCCGGTGCTGCGGATGAGACCGGAGAGCTGGTCCCAGGACGTGATCTGCGTCCCGTCGTAGGACACGACGGTGTCGCCCGGCTCGATGCCCGCCGCGGCGGCCGGCGCGGCGACGTCCGACGGGAGGCAGTCGCGCGCCTGGTCGGCGTCGGCGGGGATGACGCACTGGGACACGCTGGTGAGGGTCGTCGTGGTCTGCGGCATGCCGAACCCGACGAGCACGATGGCCATGAGGACGAACGCGATGACGAGGTTCATCACCGGGCCGCCGAGCATGACGACCAGCTTCTTGGGCGTCGACAGGTGGTAGAACGCGCGGCCGTCCTGGCCGGGGAGGATCTCCTCCGCGCTGGCCTGCCGCGCGTCGCGCGCGAGCCGGCCGAGCCAGGTGCGCGCCGGCGGGTTGCCCACCGCGGCGTCGGGCGGGTACATGCCCACCAGGCGCACGTAGCCACCCAGCGGGATCGCCTTGAGCCCGTACTCGGTCTCGCCCTTGGTGCGCGACCAGAGCGTGGGGCCGAAGCCGACCATGTAGTGGCTCACGCGCACGCCGAAGCGCTTGGCGGGCACCATGTGCCCGACCTCGTGCAGCCCGATGGACGCCAGCAGCACGACGACCACGATGAGTACAGCGACCAAGTACTCCATCGACCCCTCCGTCACGAACCTGCGCGCACGCGGCAGGGCGGGGTCGCAGTCGGCACCCGCAGGCCCATCTTCCCCCGCGTCCCTGGGAAGCCGCTGACAGCGCGCCGAGCATCGGCGGATTTCGTCGCGCCATGCTTTCCCGAGCACGAGATCGGCACTAGCGTCCCCTCATGGCCACCGTTTCCACCCCTGTGCCCTCGCTCGAGCAGCGCCGCGTCCTGCGCACGCCGATCCCCGGACCGCGTTCGGTCGCCCTCGGTGCTCGCCGTGCGGCCACCGTCGCGGCCGGCGTCTCGTCGACCTTGCCCGTCTACGTGGCGCGTGCCTCGGGGGCGGTCATCGAGGACGTCGACGGCAACGTGCTGATCGACCTGGGGTCCGGTATCGCGGTGACGTCGGTCGGGGCCAGCGCGCCGGAGGTGACCGCGGCAGTGGCTGCGCAGGCGGCCGACTTCACGCACACCTGCTTCATGATCAGCCCGTACGAGGAGTACGTGGCCGTGTGCGAGGGGCTCGCGCGCGTGACGCCGGGAAGCCACGACAAGCGGTCCGTGCTGGTGAACTCCGGCGCCGAGGCCGTCGAGAACGCGGTGAAGATCGCGCGCCGCGCCACCGGCCGCCCCGCGGTCCTCGTGCTCGACCACGCGTACCACGGGCGCACCAACCTGACGATGGCGATGACCGCGCGTGCCATGCCCTACAAGACGGGGTTCGGGCCGTTCGCGGGCGAGGTGTACCGGATCCCCGCGTCCTACCCGCTGCGGGACCCCGCAGGCATGACCGGCGAGCAGGCGGCGCTGCGCGCGATCGACGTCGCCGAGCGGCAGGTGGGTGCCGACCAGGTGGCCGCGCTGGTGGTCGAGCCGATCCTCGGTGAGGGCGGGTTCGTCGTGCCCGCGCCCGGGTTCCTCCCGACGCTCGCCGCGTGGGCGGCCGACCGCGGGATCGTGCTGGTGGCCGACGAGGTGCAGACCGGGTTCGCGCGGACCGGCGCCATGTTCGCGATGGAGCACGAGGGGGTCGTGCCCGACCTCGTCGCCCTGGCCAAGGGGATCGCCGGCGGTCTGCCGCTGGGTGCCGTCACCGGCCGCGCGGAGCTACTCGACGCCGTGCACGCGGGCGGGCTTGGCGGCACGTTCGGCGGCAACCCGCTGGCGTGCGCGGCCGCGCTGGCGTCGCTGGAGATCTACGAGCGCGACGACCTGCCCGGCGCCGCGCGCGCGATCGAGGCGGCCGTCCTCCCCCGGCTCACCGCGCTGCGCGACGACGTCCCCTCGGTGGCCGACGTGCGCGGCCGCGGCGCCATGCTCGCCCTCGAGCTGGTCCGGCCGGGCACGCTCGAGCCCGACAAGGCCGCCGCCCAGCGGGTCGCTGCGTCGTGCGCGGCCCAGGGCGTGCTGGTGCTCACGTGCGGCACCTGGGGGAACGTCCTGCGTCTGCTCCCGCCGCTGGTCATCGGCCACGACCTGCTGGACGAGGCGCTGACGGTGCTCGAGGACGCGATCCGGGCCCTCTAGACCGCGGGAGTGCGCTCCTCGAGGCCCCACGGCGAGCCGTAGCCCTCCGGCGTCGGCGCGGCGAGCAGCTCGAGGAACGGCACCGCGTCGAACGCCTCCGGGCCGAGCACACCCGTCCCGGTCCACGTGCCCGCCGCCAGCAGCTCCAGCGCGACCACGGGGTTCACGGCGGTCTGCCACACGACGCACTGCGCGCCGTACTCCGCCATCGACCAGGCGTTGTCGACCAGGTGGTACAGGTACACCTTTCTCGGGTTGCCGTCCGTGCCGGTGCCCGTGACCAGCAGACCCGCGCAGGTCGACCCGGTCATCCGCGGACCGATCGTCGCGGGGTCGGGGAGGCTGGCCGCGACGACGTCACGGGGGCTGACCTGCACGCCGCGGACCGTGACCGGCTCGGTCCTGTCCAGGCCCAGCCGGTGCAGGGTCTGCAGCACCCCGATGAACTCCTCGCCCAGCCCGTACTTGAACGTGACCTTCCGGGCGTCCACCCAGCGGGGCATGAGGAGCACCTCCTCGTGCTCGACGTGCACGCACTCGACGTCACCGATCGGGTCCGGGAACCGGAACACCTCCGGCTCGTGGAACGGCGCCACGGTGAACCAGCCGTCCTCGAGACCCGACCCGGCCTCGGCGCGGTCCGCCGACCAGATGACCGGCGGGTTCAGGCACTCCTCGATGGTGGTCCAGATGGAGAACGAGGGCGCGAAGATCGGTTCGCCGTCGTCGCCGAGCACCTCGAGGTTGGCGCCGTCGCGCACGCCGAGCTCGTCGATCGCGGAGAACAGGTGGTCGGCGGCGTAGCGGGCGAAGACGTCCGAGAGTCCGGGCTCGACGCCGATGCCGACCAGCGCCAGCTGCCCGTCGGCCTCCCACTGCGCCGCCTGCGCGAACTGCTCGTCGCCCAGCTTCACGCCGGGGAGCTCGTAGGGCCGGTCCGGGTGCGCGTGCGACAGGGACATCGCCATGTCCAGGTAGTGCGCGCCGGCCGCGTGCACGCCCTCGAAGATCGGCAGCACGAACCGCGGGTCCACCGCGTTGAGCACGTGGGTCGCGCCGTGCTCGCGGACCAGCGCCTCGACCGCCGCCGCGCTGGAGGCGTCGACCACCGCCGACGCGAACCGGCCACCCACCACGTCGTGCGCGCTCGCCGCCTCGACGGTCCGCTGCGCACGTCCGAGGTCGACGTCGGCCACCACCAGCCGCTCGAAGAACCGCCGGCGAGCCGCGATCCGGGCGACCGCGTCGCCCACCCCGCCGCTGCCGACCACCAGGATCCGCACGAGTGTCGCCTCCGACTTCACCGTGCCCGCAGCCGCTTGCTCCGGGCGTAGCCGAGCACCTGGACCAGCACGACGATAGCCAGGGCCAGGACGAACATGAACGAGCTGATGACGTTGGCCTGCGGGGGGATCCCGCGGGTGGCCGACACGTACACGAACTTGGGGAACGTCGTGTACGAGCCCGACGTGAAGTTGGTGACGATGAAGTCGTCGAAGCTCAGGCTGAACGCCAGCAGCGCCGCGGCGGCGATCCCGGGGATCAGGAGCGGGAACGTCACGCGCCAGAACGCCTGCCACGGCGACGCGTACAGATCGGCCGCAGCCTCCTCGAGCGCGGGGTCCAGGCTCGACACGCGGGCCTTGACCGTCACGACGACGAAGCTGATGCAGAAGAGCACGTGCGCCGCGACGACCGTGCCGAACCCGAGCGGGACGCGCAGCGTGAGGAACTGCGCGAGCAGCGCGGCACCGAGCACGACCTCGGGCGTGGACATCGGCAGGAAGATCAGCAGGTTGGTCAGCGCGCGACCGCGGAACCGGAACCGGACCAGGGCGATGGCCACGAGCGTGCCGAGGGCGGTCGCGATCAGGGTCGAGATGACCCCGACCTGCAACGAGTTGGCGAACGCCTCGCACACCTGCGGCGCGGCGCACGGGTTCTGCCAGTTCTCCAGCGTGAAGCCCTGCCACACGAGGTTCGTCTTGCCGGCGTCGTTGAACGAGAACATGACCGTGTAGGCGACCGGCACCATGAGGTACACGAACGCCAGGGCGGCGAACACCGGGACGATCAGGTCGCCCAGGCGGCGGCGTGGCCGGCGGGCGGGTGTCGTCGTGCTGGTCGCCTCGACGCGATCGAGCACGGCGGTCACAGCAGGTCCTCGGTCCCGGACCTGCGGATGTACGCCCCGACGAGCAGCAGGATCGCGACCATGAGCACCACGGACAGGGACGCGGCCGTCGGGTAGTCGAGCACCTTGAAGAACCGCGCGTCGATGACCTGTCCGATCATCGCGGTGTTCGTGTTGTTGCCCAGCAGCGACGCGTTGACGTAGTCGCCCGCGGCGGGGATGAACACGAGCAGGGTGCCCGCCACCACGCCGGGCATCGACAGCGGCCACGTGACCGTGCGGAACGTCGTGGTGGGCGAGGCGTACAGGTCGGCACCGGCCTCGAGCAGCCGCGAGTCCAGGCGCTCCAGCGCGGCGAAGATCGGCAGCACCATGAACGGCAGGAAGTTGTAGGTCAGGCCGCTGACCACGGCGAACGGGGTGGCGGTCAGGCGCTCGTCAGCGGGCAGCAGGTGCAGCCAGTGCAGGAGGGTCACCACCAGGGCGTCGTCGGCGAGGATCTGCTTCCACGCGATCGTGCGCAGGATGAAGCTGGTGAAGAACGGCGCGACGACGAGCACGAGCAGCAGCCCCTGCAGGAGCTTGCGACCCCGGGCGCGCACCGCGATGGCGTAGGCCATCGGGTAGCCGATCACCAGCGCGGCGACGGTGGCCAGGAACGCGAACCAGAACGAGCGCAGGATGGCCGGCCAGAACTGGGCGATCGCGTCCGTGTAGTTCTGCCAGTGCAGCGCGGGCTGGTACTCCCCCACGTCGCCGCCCGGCACCGGGACGTACAGCGACGTGGCCAGCAGCGCCGCGACGGGCACCACGAAGAAGAGCACCAGGTAGATCAGGCCCGGCCCGAGCAGGACGAGGTGGGCACGCTGGGCGGTCCGTCGCGGCGGCGGGGCCGAGTCGCCGGAGACGCTCTCCCCGAGAGCAGCTGTGATGCTCACAGGACCCTCACGGCTCGTCGTCCAGGTCGACCGTGCCCTCGTCGCGAGCCTGCGCACCGTCGAGCCCGAACGTGAAGTCGACCGCCCAGGCCAGCCGGACCGCGGAACCCACCGTGACGGTGGCGCCGCCGAGCAGGTTCTGCGCGAAGACGCCGAACGTGCCGAGGCCGGGTACCTCCACCTGGTACTGCGTGCTCACGCCCATGAACGAGACGTCGGTGACGACCCCCGGTCCGAGGACGTTCTCGCCGCGAGTGGGAGCCTGGTCGCCGACGAGCAGCCGCATCTTCTCAGGCCGGGCCCCGACGAGCACGGCGCCGTCGGTCCGCACGGCACGCGCCAGCGGGACCAGCACCCGTGTGCCCCGGACGTCCACCCCGAGCAGCCCGCGCTTGGTCAGCCGCTCGGTCACCGTGCCGGCGACGAGGTTGGACTGGCCGAGGAAGTTGGCGACGAACACGGTCCGCGGCAGCTCGTACAGGTCCGCGGGTGCGCCCAGCTGCTCGATCCGCCCGTGGTTCATCACGGCCACGGTGTCGGCCATGGTCATGGCCTCCTCCTGGTCGTGGGTGACGTGCACGAAGGTGAGGCCGACCTCGGTCTGGATGCGCTTGAGCTCGAGCTGCATCTGGCGCCGGAGCTTGAGGTCGAGCGCACCCAGCGGCTCGTCGAGGAGCAGGAGCGCCGGGCGGTTCACCAGCGCGCGGGCGAGCGCGACCCGCTGCTGCTGACCGCCGGAGAGCTGGGCGGGCTTGCGGTCGGCCAGGTGCCCGAGCTCCACCAGGTCGAGCCCGTCGGCCACGCGCCCGGGGATGTTGCTCGCCCGCGAGCGCTTGAGCCCGAACGCCACGTTCTCCCGCACGGTCAGGTGCGGGAACAGGGCGTAGCTCTGGAACACGGTGTTCACCGGCCGCTGGTGCGCCCGCGTGCCGGTCACGTCCCGGCCGCCGATCGAGATCGTCCCGGCGCTCGGCTGCTCCAGGCCGGCGACCATCCGCAGGGTCGTGGTCTTGCCGCACCCCGACGGTCCGAGGAGGGCGAAGAACGACCCGGACGGGATGGTGAGCGTGAGGTCGTCGACCGCGACGAACGCGCCGAACGCCTTGGTCACGCGCTCGATCTCGAGCGCCGCGCCCCCCGAGCCGGTCGCGTCCGCCTCGAGGGCGGAGGCGGTCGTCGTCATGCGCCGATCACGGTGAGGAACTCGCCGTTGTAGCGCTCCTCCTCGTCGGGGCTGAGCGTCCGGAACACGCTGACCTTCGCCAGGATCTCGTCGGTCGGGAAGATCATCGGGTCCTCGGCCAGCTCCGGGTCGATGGCGACCATGGCCTCCTGGGCGCCCTGCACCGGGGTGATGTAGTTGACCCAGGCCGCCACCTGCGCCGCGACCTCGGGGTCGTAGTAGTAGTTCATGAGGTCCTCGGCGTTGCCCAGGTGCGGGGAGCCGATGGGCACCAGCATGTTGTCGCTCCAGAGCGTGCCGCCGGACTCGGGGATGGCGAACTCGAACCGGCCGTCCGCCTCGTAGTTCAGCGACGTGATGTCGCCCGACCACCCGATGACCGCGATCGCGTCGCCGGAGGCCAGGTCCTGCGTGTACGCGTTGCCGCGGACCTGCCGGATGTGGCCCGAGTCGATCTTCTCCTTGAGCACCTCGAGCGCCGAGTAGAAGTCGTTGTCGCTCCAGTCCCCCGCCGGGTCGACCCCCTGGTCGAGCATGATCAGGCCCACCGTGTCGCGCATCTCGCTCAGCACCTCGACCCGGCCGGCCAGCTCGGGGGCCCACAGGTCCGAGAGGGTGTGCAGCCCGCCGGGAACCTTCTCCTTGTCCCACGCCAGCCCGGCGAACCCCGACTGCCACGTCAGCGACTGCGAGCGGCCCGGGTCGAAGTCGACGTTCGCGAGGCTGGACAGGATGTTGGACGCGTTGGGCATCCGCTCCTTGTCCAGCGTCTGGGTGTAGCCGAGCCGGATCAGCCGTGCGGCCATCCAGTCGGTCAGCGTGACGATGTCGTAGCCGATGTCCTGGCCGTTCTTCAGCTGGCCGGAGACCTTGCCGTAGAAGGCGTCGTTGTCGTCGATGTCCTCGGCGTACTCGACGGTGAGGCCCGACAGCTCCTCGAACGCGAGCAGCGACGGGTAGCTGGTCCCGTCGTCGTCCTGGTCGAGGTACTGCGTCCAGTTGGCCCAGCGGACCAGCTTGTCGCTGTCGGACAGGTCCTCGGCGCTCGAGGCGGTCGCCGACGGCGAGCCCGTCCCGCACGCGGCCAGCACGGCCGCCGCTCCGGCTGTGCCGAGTGCCGCGACCAGGAACGAGCGGCGCGACAGGTTCGCCGAGCGGCCGCGGTTCGAGGCCTGCGCGACGAGCGCGCGGACGCGCGGGTCGGCGGGGGCAGGGCGGCGGTGGGGGCTCATGAGGCTCCTAGGGTGCCGGAGGGTGTCGCCGAGCACGACGGGTCGTCGGATCTTCGCAAACAGACGGCCGTCCAGCAAGGAATCCGTCGCGCAAGCACCCGCTCGCAACGAAAATGTTGCACGGACGGAACATTCGGCCCCTGGATCCGTCGGCTCAAGCGTCGAAAGCGGACATCACGTGCTTGATGCGCGTGTAGTCCTCGAACCCGTACATCGACAGGTCCTTGCCGTACCCGGAGTGCTTGAACCCGCCGTGCGGCATCTCGGCGACGAACGGGATGTGGGTGTTGATCCACACCACCCCGAAGTCCAGCGCACGGGACACGCGCAGCGCCCGGCCGTGGTTCTGCGTCCACACCGAGCTGGACAGGCCGTAGCGCACGCCGTTGGCCAGCGTGATGGCCTCGTCCTCGTCGGTGAACGTCTGAACCGTGATGACCGGGCCGAAGATCTCGTCCTGCACGGCCTCGTCGTCCTGCTTCAGGCCGGAGACCACGGTGGCCTCGACGAAGTAGCCGACGTCGCCGACGCGGTGCCCACCGGTCACGATCGACGCGTGGTCGGGCAGCCGCTCGAGGAACCCGGTGACGCGGTCCAGCTGCAGCGCGTTGTTGACCGGTCCGAACGCCACGTCGGGGTCGCTCGGCACGCCCGTGCGCTGGCCCTTGGCCGCCTCCGCGAGCGCGGCGACGAAGTCGTCGTGCACGGACGCGTGCACGAGCACGCGGGTGGCGGCCGTGCAGTCCTGCCCGGCGTTGTAGTACCCGGCGCCGGCGATGCCCTCGGCGGCCGCCGCGAGGTCCGCGTCGGCGAACACGATGACCGGCGCCTTGCCGCCGAGCTCGAGGTGCACGCGCTTGACGTTGGCGGCGGCCGCCTCCGCCACCTGCGAACCGGCGCGCACGGAGCCGGTGATGGCGACCATGTCGGGGCGCTGGTGGGAGACCAGGGCGCGGCCGGTGTCGCGGTCCCCGCACACGACGTTGAGCACCCCCGGGGGCAGCACCTCGTTGGCCACCTGCCCGAGCAGGAGCGTGGAGGCCGGCGTGGTGTCCGAGGGCTTGAGGACGATCGTGTTCCCGGCCGCGAGCGCGGGCGCGATCTTCCAGATGGCCATCATCAGCGGGTAGTTCCAGGGCGTGACCTGGCCGACCACCCCGACCGGCTCCCGGCGGACCCAGGACGTGTGCCCCGCCATGTACTCCCCCGCGCTCAGCCCGTCGAGCACGCGGGCGGCACCGGCGAAGAACCGCAGCTGGTCCACGCACGGCGGCACCTCGTCGGTGGCGGTCAGGTGCAGGGGCTTGCCGGTGTTCCGCGACTCGACCGCGACGAACTCGTCGGCCCGCTGCTCGATCGCGTCGGCCAGGCGCAGGAGCGCGAGCTGGCGCTCGGCCGGCGTGGTGCGGCCCCAGGTGGTGAACGCGTCGGAGGCTGCGCGGTAGGCCGCGTCGACGTCCTCGGCACCCGACAGCGGCGCGCGGGCGTACTCGACGCCGGTCGACGGGTCGATCACGGCCGTCGTGCGGCCGTCCGCGGCGGGGCGCTGGGCGCCGCCGATCACGTTGTGCAGCTCGAGGGTCTGGTCGGTGGCCTGGCTCACGGCGGTTCTCCTCACGGTCGGTGCGCCGCACGCTACGCCGCTCGGGGCGCTTTCGGGAGGCCAGGACGGGGCATCCGGCCGATCAGGGGGCCCCGAACGCCGAAATCAGAAGTTCACACGGCATGTCACGACGGATTCCTTGCATTGAGGCCCTCCGCCGACCACCATCGGCGGGTGGGCACACGCAGACCAGCACCCGGGCACCCCGCGCTCGACGACGTCTCCAAGGCGATCGTCGAGCAGCTCCAGGAGGACGGCCGGCGACCCTACGCGGCGATCGGCAAGGCGATCGGGCTGTCCGAGGCGGCCGTGCGCCAGCGCGTCCAGCGCCTCACGGACTCCGGGGTCATGCAGATCGTCGCGGTGACCGACCCGTTGCAGGTCGGGTTCACGCGCCAGGCGATGATCGGGCTGAAGTGCGAGGGCGACCTGTCCGTCGTCGCGGACGCGCTCGCCGAGCTGCCCGAGGTCGACTACGTGGTCATCACCGCGGGCGGCTTCGACCTGCTGTGCGAGGTGGTGTGCGAGGACGACGACCACCTCCTCGAGGTGCTCAACCAGAAGATCCGCTCGCTGCCCGGGGTGCGGACCACCGAGACGTTCGTGTACCTGAAGCTGCGCAAGCAGCTCTACAACTGGGGGACCCGATGAGCACGACACCTCGTGGCACCGACCGTTCCGAGGCGGCCAGGGCCCACCTCTGGGGCCACTTCACGCGGCAGAGCGCCTGGGACGGCGGCGTCCCGACGATCGTCCGGGGCCAGGGGCACCACATCTGGGACGACCAGGGCCGCAAGTACATCGACGGGCTCTCGGGACTCTTCGTCGTGCAGGCCGGGCACGGTCGCACCGAGCTGGCCGAGGCGGCGCGCGTCCAGGCCGAGCAGCTGGCGTTCTTCCCGCTCTGGTCGTACGCGCACCCGCAGGCGATCGACCTCGCGGAGCGGCTGGCGGCCTACGCGCCGGGCGACCTCAACCACGTCTTCTTCACCACGGGCGGCGGCGAGGCCGTGGAGACCGCGTGGAAGCTGGCCAAGAACTACTTCAAGCTCACCGGCAAACCGAACAAGTACAAGGTGATCTCGCGGTCCATCGCGTACCACGGCACCACCCACGGGGCCCTGTCCATCACGGGTCTGCCGACGCTCAAGCAGCAGTTCGAGCCGCTCGTGCCGGGCGCCCACAAGGTGCCGAACACCAACGAGTACCGCGCGCCCGAGCACCTGCGCGACGACCCGAAGGCCTTCGGCCGGTGGGCCGCGGACCGCATCGGCGACGCCATCGAGATGGAGGGCCCGGACTCCGTGGCCGCGGTGTTCCTGGAGCCCGTGCAGAACGCGGGCGGGTGCTTCCCGCCGCCTCCCGGGTACTTCGAGCGGGTGCGCGAGATCTGCGACCAGTACGACGTGCTGCTGGTGTCCGACGAGGTCATCTGCGCGTTCGGGCGCATCGGGTCGATCTTCGCCTGCGACGACTTCGGCTACGTGCCGGACATGATCACCTGCGCCAAGGGCATGACCTCGGGCTACTCCCCCATCGGCGCCCTCATCGCCTCGGACAAGCTGTACGAACCGTTCGCCAAGGGCAACGCCTCGTTCGCGCACGGCTACACCTTCGGCGGCCACCCGGTGTCGGCCGCGGTGGCCAACGCGAACCTCGACCTGTTCGAGCGCGAGGGCATCACGGCGCACGTCAAGGAGTCCGCGCCGGCGTTCCGGCGCACGCTCGAAGGGCTGCTGGACCTGCCGATCGTCGGCGACGTGCGCGGCGAGGGCTTCTTCTACGGGATCGAGCTGGTCAAGGACAAGACGACGCGGGAGACGTTCGACGACGACGAGAGCGAGCGCCTGCTGCGCGGGTTCCTGTCGGGCGCCCTGTACGACGCCGGGCTGTACTGCCGCGCCGACGACCGTGGGGACCCGGTCATCCAGCTCGCCCCGCCGCTGACCTGCGGGCAGGCCGAGTTCGACGAGATCACCGGCATCCTGCGCGGCGTGCTGACCGAGGCCTGGGCGCGCCTGTGAGCGTGTCGCTCTGGTTCGACCAGCTGCCCGACCTCGCCCCGCTCGACCCGCTCGACGGGGACACCCAGGCGGACGTCGTCGTGGTCGGTGGCGGTCTGACCGGGTTGTGGACCGCGTACTACCTGCTCGAGGCCGACCCGTCGCTCGACGTGCTCGTGATCGAGGCCGAGGTGGTGGGGTTCGGCGCGAGCGGGCGCAACGGCGGCTGGTGCTCGGCCCTCCTGCCCGTCTCCGGCGACGAGCTGGCGCGCCTGCACGGGCGCGACGCCGCCGCGGCGATGCGCGCCGCCATGCGGGACACCGTCGTCGAGGTCGGGGGCGTGGCCGCGGCCGAGCAGATCGAGTGCGGGTTCGCGTTCGGCGGCACCGTCACGCTCGCCCGCAACCGCCCGCAGCTGGAGCGCGTCGCCGAGGCCGTGTCCACCGACGCGCGCTGGGGGGACGAGTCCCACCTGCTCGGCGCCGACGGGGTCGAGGAGCACGTCCGCGCCTCGAGCGTGGTGGGCGGCTCGTACACCCCGGACGCAGCCCGCATCCAGCCGCTGCGACTCGCCCGTGGGCTGCTCGACGTGGTCCTCTCCCGCGGCGCCCGGGTGGCCGAGGGGACGCGCGCGCTGCGGCTGTCCCCGCGCGCGGTCGTCACCGACCACGGCATCGTGCGGGCGCGCTACGTGGTCCGCGCGACCGAGGCCTGGAGCGCGCACCTGCCCGGCTCCGGCCGCGAGGTGGCCCCCGTGTACTCGCACATGATCGCCACCGAGCCGCTGCCGCCCGAGGTCTGGGCGCAGATCGGGCTCGACCGTGCGCAGACGTTCACCGACGCGCGGAACCTCGTCGTGTACGGCCAGCGCACCACGGACGACCGGATCGCGTTCGGCGGCCGGGGTGCGCCGTACCACGTCGGCTCCAGCATCCGCCCGGAGTACGACCAGGCACGCGCCACCGCTGCCCACCTCGCGCACGAGCTCGTGGACCTGTTTCCCGTGCTCGAGCGGGCCGAGATCACCCACCACTGGGGCGGCCCGCTGGGCGTGCACCGCGACTGGCACCCGTCGGTCGGCCTGGACGACGACGGGATCGGCTGGGCCGGCGGCTACGTCGGCGACGGCGTCGCGATGACCAACCTGGCGGGCCGCACGCTCGCGGACCTCATCACCGGGTCGGACAGCGACCTGACCCGGCTGCCGTGGGTGGGCCACCGCTCCCCCGCGTGGGAGCCGGAGCCCCTGCGGTGGGCGGGCATCACCGCCACTCGCAAGGCGACCACCTGGGCGGACCGGACCGAGACGCGCACGGGGCACGCGAGCCGGTGGAGCGGCCTGCTCGAGCACGTGCTCGGGCACTGACTCACGCGCGCGCCAGGAGCTCCTGAGCACGGGCGCGTGCCCAGACCTCGGCCGCCAGCACCGCGTCCAGCGTGAGCGCGTCGGGGGCGGTGCCGTCGTGCTCGCCCAGGACGTGCTCGACCGTGGTCACGATGTCCAGGAACCCGATCCGGCCGGTCAGGAACGCCTCGACGCACTCCTCGTTCGCCGCGTTGTAGACCGCGGGGTGGGTGGCCGACGCCGCGACGGCCTCGCGCGCCAGGCGCACCGCGCCGAAGACGCCCTCGTCGAGCGGCTCGAACGTCCAGGCGGTGGCTTGCGTCCAGTCGCACGGCGGCGCCACCTCGGGCACCCGGTCCGGCCAGGACAGCCCGAGCGCGATCGGGAGCCGCATGTCCGGCGGCGACGCCTGCGCCAGCGTCGAGCCGTCCACGAACTCGACCATGGAGTGCACCACCGACTGCGGGTGCACCACGACGGTGATGTCCGCGACGGGCACGTCGAACAGCAGGTGCGCCTCGATGAGCTCCAGGCCCTTGTTCATCAGGGTCGAGGAGTTGATGGTCACCACCGGACCCATCGACCAGGTGGGGTGCGCGAGCGCCTGCTGCGGCGTCACCGCCTTGACGTCGTCGTGCGACCACCCGCGGAACGGGCCGCCCGAGGCCGTGAGGATCAGCCGCCGGACCTCGGGGTGGGTGCCGCCGCGCAGCGCCTGCGCGATCGCCGAGTGCTCGGAGTCCACCGGCACGATCTGGTCCGGGCGCTTCCGGGCAGCGTGCACCAGCCGCCCGCCCACCACCAGCGACTCCTTGTTGGCCAGCGCCAGCGTGCTGCCCGCCCGCAGCGCTGCGAGCGTCGGCCCGAGCCCGACCGAGCCCGTGACTCCGTTGAGCACGACGTCGGCCCCGCGGCCGGCCAGCTCCGTGGACGCCTGCGGGCCGACGAGCACCTCGACGCCGTCGTCGAGCGCCTCGCGCAGCGGCCCCTCGGCCCGGGGATCGGCGACCGCCACCGCCGACACGCCCAGCTCGCGGGCCTGGCGGGCCAGCAGCGCGACGTCACCACCGCCGGCGGACAGACCGACGACGGAGAACCGCTCGGGGTTCCGGGTGATGACGTCGACGGCCTGGGTACCGATCGAGCCCGTGGACCCGAGGAGGACGACGCTGCGCTGTGTCACGCGGTCCATCCTCGTGCATGGACCGCGCCGGTCGTCCTCACTCGACGCCGAGCAGCACCTCGACCGCGCGCGCCAGGAAGGCGTCGACCGGCCCCTCGGCGTACGCGTTGCGACCCTTGCGGCGACGGAAGGTCGCGGACCGCACCTCGGCGGCCGACAGCGGCGTGCCCCTGTCGAAGTACGCGACCAGGCGCTGGCACAGCTCGTCGACGTCGGCGGGCTCGTAGCCCTGCTGCCGGCCGTCCGGCGCGGCGAACCGGTCGCCGTCGGGGCGCCCCAGTCGGCCGTAGAGGGTGCGCGCCTGCTCGCTCAGTCGGTTCATCCACGCCTGCTGGCCCTGGGTGGTGATGTACTCCGCGCGGGACCGGGCGACGAACGCGGCCTCGAGCCGGTCGAGCGCCGCGTCGACCGCGGCCGTGACGTACCCGCCGCGCACCATGTCGAACGCCACGCCGCGCACGTCCTTGCTGGCCAGCGCGGCAGCCGGACCGGTCTCGTAGACCGCCCGGGCGTGCGCGAAGAAGTCGTCGACCTCGTCCGGGTCGTATCCCTGCTTCATGCCCGAGACGGTCCGGAACATCCCGTCGCTCACTCGTCCTCCTCCGCTGCGAGCTGCCCGCAGGCGCCGTCGATCTCACTGCCGCGGGTGTCCCGGATGGTGGTCGGGATCCCGTGCGCACGCAAGCGTGCCACGAACTCCTGCTCCACCCGGGGATCGCTCGCCGTCCACTTCGAGCCCGGCGTCGGGTTCAGCGGGATGGGGTTGCAGTGCACCCAGCCGCGACCGCGGGCGTTGAGCTTCTCGCCGAGCAGGTCCGCCCGCCAGGCGTGGTCGTTGATGTCCCGGATCAGCGCGTACTCGATGGACACACGGCGGCCGGTGACCTCGAAGTACCGGTGCGCGGAGTCGATCGCCTCGTCGACGCTCCACCGCGTGTTCACCGGCACGAGCTCGCTGCGGAGCTCGTCGTCGGGCGCGTGCAGGGAGAGGGCGAGCGTCACGGGGATGCCCTCCTTGGCCAGCCGGTCCATCGCCGGCACCATGCCCACGGTCGACACGGTGACGTTGCGCGCGGACATGCCCAGCCCGTCCGGCGCCGGAGCGACGAGGCGGCGGACCGTCTCCATGACCGACTTGTAGTTGGCCAGCGGCTCACCCATGCCCATGAACACCACGTTGGACAGCCGCGTCGGACCGCCCGGCACCTCGCCGTCGGCGAGCGACCGTGCCGCGGCGCGCACCTGCTCGACGATCTCCGCCGTCGACAGGTTCCGCGTCAGACCCAGCTGGCCGGTCGCGCAGAACGAGCACGCGAGCCCGCAGCCCGCCTGGCTCGACACGCACAGGGTGGTGCGGTTGGCGTACCGCATGAGGACCGACTCCACCTTGGCGCCGTCGAACAGGTGCCACAGCGTCTTGACGGTGGTGCCCTTGTCCGCGGTCTGCGTGCGGTGGGCCGTGAGCAGCTGCGGGAACAGCCCCTCGACCAACTTGTCGCGCGTGGCCTTCGGCAGGTCGGTCATCTGCGCGGGGTCGTTGGTCAGGTGGGTGAAGTAGTGCGTCGCCAGCTGCTTGGCGCGGAACGGCTTCTCGCCGAGCTCGGTGACGGCGTCGATCCGCTGCTCGGGCGTGAGGTCGACGAAGTGCTTGGGCGGCTTGCCCCGCGGTCCGCGGCTGGGCGAGGACAGGTCGAGGCGCACGGGTGTACCGGTCATTGCAGGTACCCCCCTTCAGTGAGATCAGGCGGGCTGGAGGACCGTGAGGACCACGTACACGGCGGGGGCGGTGAGCACGAGCGAGTCGAGCCGGTCCAGGAGACCGCCGTGGCCCGGCACCAGCCGGCCCATGTCCTTGAGCTCGAGGTCGCGCTTGAGCATCGACTCGGCGAGGTCGCCGAGCGTCGCGGTCACGACGGTGGCCAGGCCGAGGAACACCCCGACCAGCGGCTCGCCGCCGAACGCGACCTGGACGCCGACCACGCCCACGACGCACGCGAGAACGATGGAGCCGGCCAGGCCCTCCCACGTCTTCTTCGGGCTCACCGACGGGGCCAGCGGGTGCCGGCCGAGCAGCACGCCGACGGTGTAGCCGCCCGTGTCGCTGGCCACGCAGAGCAGGATGAAGAGCATCACGCGCTTCGCGCCGTCAGGCTCGGCCAGCAGCAGCATGACGAAGCCGCCGAGGAACGGCAGGTACGCGGCGGCGAACGCGCCGGCCGTGGCGTCGCGCAGGGCGGGCTGACCACTCCCGTCGAGCACGCGCCAGACGACGACGCCACCGACCGTCAGCATGAACGCGACGAACAGCGCCTCCGGTCCGGCCGTGAACGCCGAGACGAGGATGCCGATGGCGCCGACCAGCAGCGGGAGCAGCGGGAGGTGGATGTTCCGGCGGGTGAACGCCTGCGCGAGCTCCCAGAGGCCGGCACACACGCACACCACGGCGAGGACCGCGAAGGCTTCCTTGCGGATGAACAGCGACGCGACCACCACCACGAGCATGGCGACGCCGACGACGATCGCGACCGGGAGGTCACGACCGGGGCGCGGGGTCCGGGTGGCGGCGATGGCAGTCTGGCTCATCAGACCTCGAGGAGCTCGTTCTCCTTGGACGCGAGCAGGTGGTCGATGAGATCCACGTGCTTCTTCGTCAGGGACTCGAGCTCCTTCTCCGCACGGCCGACCTCGTCCTCGCCGGCCTCGCCGTCCTTGACGATGCGGTCCAGCTCCTCCTTGGCCCGGCGCCGCACGTTGCGCACCGAGACGCGGGCGTCCTCCGCCTTGGACTTGGCGAGCTTCACGAAGTCCTTGCGGCGCTCCTGCGTGAGAGCGGGCAGCACGATGCGGATGACGTTGCCGTCGTTCGTCGGGTTCACGCCCAGGTCCGAGTCGCGCAGCGCCTTCTCGATCGCGGCGGTCGACGACTTGTCGAACGGCGACACGAGGATGGTGCGCGCCTCGGTCACGTTGAAGGACGCCAGCTGCTGGAGGGGCGTCGGGCTGCCGTAGTAGTCGACGAACACCTTGGAGAACATCGCCGCGTTCGCCCGACCGGTACGGATCGTCGAGAAGTCCTCCTTGGCGACCTCGACGGCCTTGTCCATCTTCTCTTCAGCCTCGAAGAGGGTCTCGTCGATCACCGGAGCTCCTTCGTGATGTCGTGTGGTGCGGGGCCGATCAACTGGCGGTGATCAGCGTGCCGATCTTCTCACCCTGCAGCGCGCGCGTGACGTTGCCGGCCTCTTCCAGGCCGAACACGCGCATGCGCACGTTGTTGTCGCGGCACAGGCTGAGCGCCGAGCCGTCCATCACGCCCAGGTCGTTGACCAGCGCGTCGGTGTAGGTCAGGTGGTCCAGCTTCACCGCGTCCGGGTTGGTCCGCGGGTCCGCCGAGTACACGCCGTCGACGCCGTTCTTGCCCATGAGGACCTCGTGGCAGTGCGTCTCGAGCGCGCGCTGGACGCTCACCGTGTCCGTCGAGAAGTACGGCAGCCCGGCGCCGGCGCCGAAGATGACGACGCGGCCCTTCTCCAGGTGCCGGATGGCGCGCAGCGGGATGTACGGCTCGGCCACCTGGCCCATCGTGATCGCGGTCTGCACGCGCGTGCTCACGCCGGCCTGCTCGAGGAAGTCCTGCAGGGCCAGGCAGTTCATCACCGTGCCGAGCATGCCCATGTAGTCGGCCCGCGCACGGTCCAGGCCGCGCTGCGAGAGCTCGGCGCCGCGGAAGAAGTTGCCCCCACCGACGACGATGGCGACCTGCACACCTTCCCGGACCGCGACGGCGATCTCGGCGGCGACGCGCTGGACGACGTCGGCCGCGAGGCCCACGTCACCTCCACCGAACGTCTCGCCGGAGAGCTTGAGCAGCACGCGCCGGTCAGGCACGGCCCCGCGAGTCGACTCGGGGTCCTGGGTCACGGTGCCTCCACGAGAGTTGGGTCGGGCTGGTTGCGACGGTGGCCCCGACCCCGCAGGGCCGGGGCCACCGTCGATTCCTGAGGGTCAGGCTCCCACGCGGTAACGGACGAAGCCCGTCAGCGTGCCGCCGGCCTCGGCGAGGACCTGCGCGACCGTCTTCTTGTTGTCCTTGGCGAACGCCTGCTCGAGCAGGACGTTCTCCTTGAAGAAGCCGTTCAGGCGGCCCTCGATGATCTTCGGCAGCGCAGCCTCGGGCTTGCCCTCGTTGCGGGCGGTCTCCTCGGCGATGTGGCGCTCGTTCGCGACGACGTCGGCCGAGACCTCCTCGCGCGTGAGGTACGTGGGCGAGAACGCCGCGATGTGCGTCGCGATGTCCCGGGCCACGCCGGCGCCGGCCACGTCGGTGGCGACGAGCACGCCGACCTGCGGGGGCAGGTCCTTGCTGACCTTGTGCAGGTAGACCTCGACGTGCTCGCCGGCCACGCGGGCCAGGCGGCGCACGACGACGCGCTCACCGAGGGTGGCAGCGGTCTCGTCGACGATGGACTGCACGCTGGAGCCGTCGACCTCGGCGGCCAGCAGCGCGTCGGCGTCGCGGGCCGGGGAGTCCACGGCTGCCGCGAGCACCCGGGCGGCGAGCGCCACGAAGTTCGGGCTCTTCGCGACGAAGTCGGTCTCCGAGTTGATCTCGACGAGCACGCCGGTCTGGCCCTCACCGTCGGCCGTCGGGCCCACGTGTGCGACGACCAGGCCGTCGGAGGCCGCGCGGCCCTCACGCTTGCCGACGCCCTTGAGGCCCTTCACCCGGATGATCTCGAGCGCCTTGTCGGAGTCGCCGTCGGCCTCCTCGAGCGCCTTCTTGACGTCCATCATTCCGGCACCGGTCTTCTCGCGCAGCGCCTTGATGTCTGCGAGCGAGTAGTTCGCCATCAGTCGTGTCCGTTCTACGTGTGTGTCGTGATGTTCGTGCGGGGCCTGGGCAGGCCGGTGACGTGCTGCGGTGCCGGCGACCCGTCGAGGGCCGCCGGCACCGGCAGGGTCACTTGGACTCGGCGTCGCCCTCGGCGTCGGCGGTCTCGGCGGCGGGGGTCTCCTCGGCGGCAGCCTCGGCGACGACCTCGTCGGCCACGGCCTCGGCCACGACCTCCTCGGCGACGGGCTCGGCCGCAGCCTCCTCGACGACGGGCTCGGCCACGGCGTCCTCGGAGACGACCTCCTCGGCGATCTCGGTCTTCGCCTCGGCGACGGCCTCGGTCGCGTCGGTGGCAACCGCAGCACCGGCCAGGTCGGCCTCGGCGCCGGCGAGCAGCTCGCGCTCCCACTCGGCCAGCGGCTCGGCGTCGGCCTCGGCGCCCTCGGCGGCCGCGGTGCGACCCGAGTGACGCTTGAGCAGACCGTCGGCCGCGGCGTCGGCGATGACACGCGTCAGCAGCTGGACCGCGCGGATGGCGTCGTCGTTGCCCGGGATCGGGTAGTCGACGACGTCGGGGTCGCAGTTGGTGTCGAGGATCGCGACGACCGGGATGCCGAGCTTGCGCGCCTCGTTGACCGCGAGGTGCTCCTTGTTCGTGTCGACGATCCACACGGCCGAGGGGACCTTGGCCATGTCGCGGATGCCGCCCAGCGTCTTCGCGAGCTTGTCCTTCTCGCGGCGCAGGACGAGCAGCTCCTTCTTCGTGAGGTTCGAGCCCGCCACGTCGTCGAAGTCGATCTGCTCCAGCTCCTTGAGGCGCTGGAGACGCTTGTGCACCGTGCTGAAGTTGGTGAGCATCCCACCGAGCCAGCGCTGGTTGACGTACGGCATGCCGACGCGGGCGGCCTGGTCGGCGACCGGCTCCTGCGCCTGCTTCTTCGTGCCGACGAACAGGATCGTCCCGCCGTGCGCGACGGTCTGGCTGACGAAGTCGTAGGCGTTGTCGATGTACGACAGCGACTGCTGCAGGTCGACGATGTAGATGCCGTTGCGCTCGGTGAAGATGAAGCGCTTCATCTTGGGGTTCCAGCGGCGGGTCTGGTGTCCGAAGTGGACACCGCTCTCGAGCAGCTGGCGCATGGTCACGACGGCCATGGCACGTCCTTCCGGCGCGCACCGCAGGGTGCGCACGCGTCAAGGCGGACCCGTTCCGGGGCCCGCATCTCGGTTGTCGGCTCCGACCAGCTGGTCGGCGCCCCTGGCGTCATGTCGTCAGCCGCTCCGGGCGCTGCGCGAGGCACGTGCACGGACCGCTGCGGTGATCGACCCCGTCGTGCGGACCTCGTCGGCCGTGTGGCTGACGGTGTCCCGGATCGGGTGGATGACGCGCGAAGTCGACCGGTACGGACCGGTCGCACCAGAAGTTTAGCGGATGCGCAGACCAGGTCGGGACGACGCCTGCCGCGGTGACACCCCGAACCGCCCACAGCCCGCCCTCGGACGTCGGACGCCACAGGTCCGGCTGCGGTTCGCCCGACGGCCTCGGACCTCCCGGAGCATCGCGGCCATGACATCACTGCCCGCACGCCTGGCCGTCGCCCTCGGCACGATGGCGCTGCTCACCGCCCTCGGGGTCGCCACCGTCGCCTCGGCCGGGTCCGCCGGTCCTGCACCGTCGGCCGGGACCTACCGACTGCCGCTGGGGTCCGCCGTGGACGTCGCCCGGGGGTTCGAGCCGCCACCGCAGCCGTGGGCGGCCGGGCATCGCGGGGTCGACCTGCGCGCACCGTTCGGCGCCGACGTGCTGTCCCCCGTCGCCGGGGTCGTCACGTACACCGGTCTGGTCGGCGGCCGGCGTGTGGTGACCGTGACCGACGCAGCCGGTCGTCGCTCGAGCGTCGAACCGCTGGCTCCGTCCGTCCGCGTCGGCGACCTCGTCGCCCCCGGCGACCGGCTCGGCTCGCTCGAGACCGAGGGGTCGCACTGTGCGCCCGGCGTCTGCCTGCACTGGGGCGTGCGGGTCGGGACCGACTACGTCGACCCGCTCAGCCTGCTGCCCGGAGCCGGACCGGTGGTCCTGCTCCCCCTGAGCGGGCGATGAACCGTGCGGTCGGCCTGGTCAGACCCGCTCGGCCTCGAGGAGGCGGGTGCGGAGCCGGACCATCGCGGCGGTGTGCATCTGCGAGATGCGGGACTCGGTGACGCCGAGCACGCGGCCGATCTCGGCGAGGGTCATGCCCTCGTAGTAGTAGAGGACGACGACGATGCGCTCGCGCTCGCCCAGACACTCGATGGCGCGGGCGAGCAGGAACTTCGTCTCGGCGGCCTCGATCGAGCTGGCGGGGTCGAGCGTGCGCTCGTCGCCGAGGGTGTCGCCGAGGGAGACGCCGCCCGGGCGGTCGTCGCCGCCACCGAGCAGCTCGTCGAGCGCGGCGACGTTGACCGTGGAGAGCTGGGAGTAGATCGCGCGCAGGTCCTCGACCGGCATCTCGAGGTGCTGAGCGACCTCGTCCTCGGTCGGCGTCCGGTGCAGCTTCGCCTCGAGCTCGGCGTAGGCGCGGTCGACGGAGCGGGCCTTGGTCCGGACCGAGCGCGGCACCCAGTCCATGGCGCGCAGCTCGTCGATGATCGCGCCCCGGATGCGGGACGACGCGTACGACTCGAACTTCACCGAGCGGTCGGTCTGGTACTTCTCGATGGCGTCGATGAGTCCGAACATGCCGTACGAGACGAGGTCGGCCTGCTCGACCGTGCTGGGCAGGCGCATCCCGACGCGGCCGGCGACAGCCGACACCAGGGGCGCGAAGTGCAGGATCAGTCCCTCGCGTGCGGTGCGGGACTGGGTCGACTTGTAGCTCTCCCAGAGCGCGTCGACCTCCTCGGCGGAACGGCTGGGCGCGACCGGGGTCCGCGGGCTGGGCACTCCGCGCGTGATCGGGACGGTCGTCGCCTCGAGCAGGTCGGTGTCCGACGTCCGGGGCTGCGGGATGACGCCCTCGGGTGCCGTGCTCGTCAGGCGGGTGTGCACCGGGAAGGCGGCGTCCAGCTGCGTCGTCATCGTCGACTCCATCGTGTACGTCATGCGCGGGGGTGGGCTTGCTGGAACGCCGAGCGGAGTCGTTCGGCGGAAACGTGGGTGTAGCGCTGCGTCGTGGCGAGGCTCGCGTGACCGAGCAGCTCCTGGACGCTGCGCAGATCCGACCCGCCCTCGAGGAGGTGGGTGGCTGCGGTGTGCCGCAACGCGTGCGGCGCGACGTCGTCGATGCCGGCGAGCGAGGCGGCCTGGTGGACGACCGAGCGTGCCTGACGCTGGTCGAGGCGTCCGCCACGGAGGCCGAGGAAGAGTGCCGACGGCGAGGTGGGGACGACGAGCTGCGGGCGCCCGCGCTCGAGCCACGCGGCGAGCGCCTTCTGCGCGGGAATACCGAACGGGACGACCCGCTCCTTGTCGCCCTTGCCCACCACGCGCAGGGTGCGCTCGTGGACGTCCGCGGCGGCGAGGTCGGCGCCGCACAGCTCCCCGACGCGCACCCCGGTCGCGTACAGCAGCTCCAGGAGCGCCCAGTCACGCAGCGCGACCGCGTCACCGTCCTGGGCACGCTCGCGAGCCTGGTCGAGCAGCTGGTTCACCGGCTCCACCTGGAGCACCGTGGGCAGCGCCGACCCGGTCCGCGCGGTCGCGAGGCGCAGCGCCGGGTCCGCCGGGACGCGGTGGGTGCGCGTGGCCCAGGCGAAGAACGTGCGGACGGCGGCACCCCGCCGGGCCAGCGTGGCGCGGCTGTGGCGGGTGGTCGCCATGGAGGCCAGCCAGCCGCGGAGGGTGCCGAGGTCGATCGAGTCGAGGGTGGTCCGTCCGTGCCGCGACGCATAGCCCAGCAGGAGGTCGACATCACCGACGTAAGCGCGGTTCGTGTGCTCCGACAATCCGCGCTGAGCACCCAGGTGGGCCGAGAAATCAGACAGGAGGCGCGCGCGATCCGGCGCCCCTGCTGTGATCTCGGCCATGTCCATGTGAGTACCGTGACCTGAAACACGGCCGCGAACAAGGACGACTTTCACCTGCACGGCCTAATGCTGGGCGAATCCCGACCGAATGTCCGATTCCCTGATGAACAATGGTCCAGATGCGCCTTTTTTTCACCCGCAGATCTGCTCACCCTCATCCACATGGCAGCGCTTTCGGCGCGCCTTCTGGACAGGACGCCGCCGTCATGATGTCGACCGGACCACGGTGATCCATCCGTCTCCCCGTCGCGCCGCCCAGCCCTCGAGCTCCAGCAGGCCGACGGCGCCCCGCGCCTCCGCCACGGTCACCCCCGCGACGCTCGCCACGCGGTCGAGCGGGGCCGGCGTCCGGCGCGGGAGCGCGTCGAGCACCCGGCGGGTCACCGGGTCGAGCGCGTCGTGCGGCCGAGCGGCGCGCGCATCCGCTGCCGCATCGGACCCGGACGCCAGCTCCGTGCCGATGAGGCCCGCCAGCTCGCGCACCTCGGCCGCGTCGGTCACGCACACGGCCACGCCGTCCCGTAGGAGCCGGTGGCAGCCCGCCGAGGCCATCGACGTCACCGGCCCCGGCACCGCACCCACGGGGCGCAGCAGCCGCGCGGCGTGGTGCGCGGTGCTCATGGCCCCCGAACGCCACGCGGCCTCGACCACGACCGTCGCCCTGCCCGCCGCGGCGATCAACCGGTTGCGCTGCAGGAACCGGCTCTTGGTGGGCAGGCTGGTGGGCGGCACCTCGGACGCCAGCGCGCCCCCGGCACCCACGACGGCCTCGAGCAGGCGGGCGTTGCCGGCCGGGTAGGCCCGGTCGACCCCGCCGGCGAGCAGGACGAGCGTGCGGCCGTCCCGCGCGACGGCACCGCGGTGCGCGGCCGCGTCGATGCCGTACGCGCCCCCGGAGACCACCCAGACCCCGGCCCCCGCCAGCCCGTCCGCCAGGTCGAACGCGACCCGTTCGCCGTAGGAGGTGGCGGCCCGCGATCCGACGACCGCGGCCGACCGCACCAAGGACCCGCCCAGGTCGGCGGTGCCGCGGACCCACAGGCAGAAGGGCGCCTCGGCGCCGAGATCGTCCATCGCGGCAGGCCAACGGGGATCCGCCGGCACCAGGAGGGCGCCGCCCAGCCGGTCGAGGCGGTCCAGATCGCGCACCGGGTCGCAGTCGGGCAGCCGGACGGCCCACCGGGCCAGCGCACGCTCGATGCGCCTCCGGTCGGCCTCGGCGAGCGGGCCGTGCAGTGCCTCGAGGCGGGAGAGCTGGGGTACGCCCCGCAGCGCGTGCCGGACCCAGACCAGGGCGCCCTGAGCACCGAGGAGCCCGACGAGCGTCCCCGCCACGGCGTCGCCCGGCTCCACCAGCGCACTCCACGTCGCTCGTGCGAGGAGGTCGCTCATGCGCCGTTCCCCCGCGTGCGCAGCAGCAGGGCATGGCCCACGTCCGCCCGGTCGGGCGCCGACCGACCGGCAAGGTCGGCTAGCGTCCACGCGACCCGCAGGACCCGGTCGACGCCCCGCAGGCTCAACGTGCCGCGGTCCAGGGCACGGTCCAGGTCCGCCACGAGCGCCCGGTCCGCTCCGAGCCGGTCCCGGAGCCAGCTGCCGGGGACGTCTCCGTTGGTGCGCCAGGGCGTCCCGCCGAGCCGTTCGGCCTGCGCAGCCCGCGCGGCGGCCACACGCGCGGCGACCACCGTCGACGACTCCCCCGGTCCCGACCCGGCACGCGCCGGGCTGAGCTCGACCTGCAGGTCCACGCGGTCCAGCAACGGCCCGGAGAGCTTGCCGAAGTAGCGGCGGCGCTGCTCGCTGCGGCAGGTGCACGCGAGGCCCTTGCCCACCGCCTGCCCGCACGGGCACGGGTTGGCGGCCAGGACCAGCTGGAACCGGGCCGGGTACCGGGCGGTGCCTGCGGCTCGGTGGAGCACGAGCTCCCCGTGCTCGAGCGGCTGCCGCAGCGTCTGCAGGACCGCGGTCGAGAACTCCGGTGCCTCGTCCAGGAACAGGACGCCCCGGTGTGCCCGAGACGCCGCTCCGGGCCGAGGGATCCCGGACCCCCCACCCACCACGCTCGCGGGCGTGGCGGTGTGGTGCGGGTCCTCGAACGGCGGGCGGCGCAGCAGACCGTCGCCGGGGTCGAACGCGCCCGCGACCGAGTGCACCGCGGTCACCTCCACCGCGTCCGCCTCCGACAGGTCGGGCAGCAGACCGGGCAGGCGCGCCGCCAGCATCGTCTTGCCCGTACCCGGCGGCCCCACCATGAGCAGGTGGTGCCCGCCCGCGGCGGCGACCTCGAGACAGCTGCGCGCCTCGTCCTGACCGACCACGTCGGCGAGGTCCAGCGCCGACGTGCCCGAGGGTCGCGCGACGGGCTCCGTGGCCACGGGCGCGACCTCGGTCACCTCGACGTCGGCGCCGTAGCGTGCGGCGACCTGCGCGAGGCTCGTGACGCCGACGACCTGCGCGCCCGGCACCAGCCGGGCCTCCGCGGCGTTCGCCTCGGCCACCACGACCCGACGACAGCCGGCAGCGACCGCGGCGGCGACCGCCGGCAGCACCCCGCGGACCGGGCGGAGCCGGCCGTCGAGGCCCAGCTCCCCGATGTGGACCACGCCGTGCGGCGCGGCCGGGTCGATCGCCTCCGCTCCTGCCAGCGTCGCCACGGCGATCGCGAGGTCGAAACCGGACCCGGACTTGGGCAGGGTGGCCGGCGAGAGGTTCACAGTGATGCGCCGGTTGGGCCACGGCAGGCCCGACGAGGTGACCGCGGCGCGCACGCGGTCGCGGGACTCCGCCAGCGACGCGTCCGGCAGCCCGACCAGCGTGAACGCAGGCAGCGAGGGCGCCAGGTGCGCCTCCACCTCGACCACGTGTCCGGTCAGCCCGACGAGCGCCACACCCAGCGTCCGGCCCAGCACCACCTAGACCACCCCGACGAGGTGGTCGATCTCGGCCGCGCCACGGGCGGGCAGCAGCACGGCGATGACGTCGACCCGCACCGACCTCGGGTGCACGTCGTGCGCCGCGAGCCACTGCGCCCCCAGACGGCGCACCCGGGCCAGCTTGCGCGGTGTCACCGCCTCCGCGGGGTGCCCGAAGGCGATCGACCGCCGCGTCTTGACCTCGATGACCACCAGCTCGTCACCGTCGAGGGCGACCAGGTCGAGCTCACCGTCCCGCGTCCGCCAGTTCCGGTCGAGCACGTCCCACCCGCGGCCGACGACGTGCGCTGCCGCGACGTCCTCCCCGTACCGCCCCACTGCGTCCTTCGCGCGCACCGGACCACCTCCGGGCTGGACAGTGCCAGCGCGCGATCGGCCGAGACCGCCTCGTCGGCGATGCCGTGGACCGGGGTCGTCCCTGCGGGGGCTGTGGGCGGATCAGCGCCCTGTGTCGTCGGCCCCGGCGCGCACGCGCCTCAGCGGCCGTCGGCACACCCTGGCGGGCGTCAGCGGGCGAAGCCCGCGCTGCCCCCGAGGTCGAGCTCGGCCTTGGCCAGCTCCTCGACGTTGACGTCCTTGAACGTGACCACGCGCACCGACTTCACGAACCGGGCGGAGCGGTACACGTCCCACACCCAGGCGTCGGCGAGGGTCAGCTCGAAGTAGACCTCCCCCGCGGCCGACCGCACCTGCAGGTCGACCTGGTTGGCCAGGTAGAACCGTCTCTCGGTCTCCACGACGTAGGAGAAGAGCCCCACGACGTCGCGGTACTCGCGGTACAGCGCGAGCTCCATGTCGGTCTCGTAGTTCTCCAGGTCCTCCGCGCTCACCGGGACATCATCCCCCATGCCCGAGCCCGGAGCCGCGCGACGCCACGACAGCGAGCGCTCAGACGACCTCGTCGGCGTACTCGTCGGCGTACTCCACGTCCACGAGCGGCTCCCCGGCGACCGGCAGCCGCCACGACCTGCGGTGCAGCTCGCTCGGGCCCAGCTCGCGCAGCGCCGCCATGTGCTCGGGCGACGCGTAGCCCTTGTTCTCGTGCCAGCGGTACGCGGGGTGCTGCGCCGACAGGTCGACCATCATCGCGTCCCGCTCGCACTTGGCCAGCACGCTCGCCGCGGCGACCGACGCGCACGTGCGGTCGGCCTTGACCCGCATGTGCACGCGCGGACCGGCCACCTCCGGCTCGTCGTCGAGCGAGAACAGATCGGGCTGCGCAGGACGGCTCAACCAGTCGTGCGACCCGTCGAGGAGGACGACGTCCACCGGCCCGACCGTCAGGGTGATCGTCGCGAGCGCCCTGGTCCCTGCCAGCCGCAGCGCGGCGATGATGCCGATCTCGTCGATCTCCGCGGCGCTCGCGTGCCCGACCGCGCGGGCCAGCCCCCACCGGCTGAGCGCGGGCAGCAGACGGGTGCGTGCCGCGGGCGCGAGGAGCTTGGAGTCGGCGACGCCCTTCGGCGCGGACCGCGTGCCCGCGTCGACGACGACCACGCCGACGCTCACCGGTCCCGCGAGGGACCCGCGACCGACCTCGTCCATCCCGGCGAGCAGCCGTGCACCGTCGCGCAGCAGCACCCGCTCGTGGCGAAGGTGCGGGGCGGTGCGCGGCTGGGCGGGGCGCCCGGTGACCAGGGTCACGGCTGGTCGGGCACGTCCGCGAACGTGCTGGTCGGGTTCCGCAGCAGCCCGAAGCGCTCGATCGGCCACACGGTCACGAAGGCCATGCCGACCACGTTGTCGATGGGGACCGACCCACCGCCGGGCTTGCCCTGGTTGTACCGCGAGTCGGACGAGTGCGACCGGTTGTCCCCCATCACCCACACGCTGTTCGCGGGGACGGTGACGTCGAAGGCGATGTCGCTGGGCGCCACGCCGGCCGCGAGGTACGGCTCGTCGAGCGCCACCCCGTTGACCGTGACCGGTCCACCCTGCTCGGCCGCGACGTGATCACCCGGCAGACCGATGAGGCGCTTGACCAGGTGCTCGTTGGCGTCGGCCGGGTAGAGCCCGATGAACGTGAGGGCGGAGTTCACCGCCCCCTGCAGCGCGCCCGGTTCCGGGGCGACGTCGGCGGGAAGCCAGCCGCCGGGATCCTTGAACACGATGATGTCGCCGCGTCGCAGGTCGAACGGCCCCGGGGTGAGCTTGCTGACCAGGATGCGGTCGTGCTCGATGAGAGTGTCGTGCATCGACTGGCTCGGGATGAAGAACGCCTGCACCAGGAACGTCTTGACCAGCAGCGACAGGACGATCGCGCTGACGAGGATGATCACCGTCTCCCGCAGCAGCGATCCGGCACCGCTGGCCCGCTTGGCGGCGGCGTGGCGGCGGCTGGGCGCAGCGTGGCCCGACGGCTCGGGCGACGTCACGTCCGGGAGCCGAGGCCGCTCCGGCTGACCCCCGGCGTGGGCACCGCGCGGCGCCTCCATGCCCGGCCACGACGTGGGCGACGAGTCCTCGTCGAGGTCGCGCGCAGGTCCGTCGATCACCCGCACACTCTCGCACGCGAGAGCCCCCGACGCGCACACGACCACCCCGCGAGACTCGTCCTGTGCCGCAAGTCACCGGTGCCGTGACCGGCCGCCGGGGCCGTGATCTGCGGTGAGTGCCGGGGACGCCGACGGGCGGCCACCGATCGGTGGCCGCCCGTCAGGACGTCGTGTGCGAAGGGGCTCAGGCCTTCTTCGCGGCGGGAGCGAACTCGCGCTTCTCCTTGATCTTGGCCTTCTTGCCGCGGAGCTTGCGCAGGTAGTACAGCTTCGCGCGGCGCACGTCGCCGCGGGTCAGGACCTCGATCGACTCCAGGCTCGGGGAGTGCACGGGGAACGTGCGCTCGACGCCGACCTGGAAGCTGACCTTGCGGACCGTGAACGTCTCGCGGACGCCGTCACCCTGGCGACCGATGACGACACCCTGGAACGCCTGGATGCGAGAGCGGTTGCCCTCGACGACCTTGACGTTGACCTTCAGCGTGTCACCGGCGCGGAACTCCGGGATGTCGGAGCGCAGCGATGCTGCATCGACACTGTCGAGCGTGTGCATGTGATGTCACTTCCCCGCCCTGCCACAGGTCAGGAACGTCGTCGAGGGCGTCACGGCTGCCCTGTGCAGGGCAGGACCGGCGTCCTTGGTCTGATGGTCCGGTGCGTCCGGGTCGAAGAGCCCGGGTGGTCGTGAGTCGTCTCCCCTGTGGCAGAGACGCAACCTACGCGCACCAACGGACAAGTGTGCCACAACGACTAGTCGGTGACGTAATCCAGACGTCCGTCCACCGGTCGCCAGCCGAGCGTCGCCAGGAGCGCGAGGTCGTGCTTGTCCAGCCCGTCGACGGGCAGCGTCTGGATCAGGTCCGGTCGACGGGCCGCCGTCCGCTCGAGCGCGGTGTCCCGGCGCCACCGGGCGATCCGCGCGTGGTGCCCGGACAGGAGCACCTCGGGGACCTCCAGCCCGGCCCACGCGGGTGGCTTGGTGTACACGGGGTACTCGAGCAGCCCGGCCGCCCCGTGCGACTCCTCGACCAGCGACTCGGGGTTCCCGACGACGCCGGGCAGAAGCCGCGCGACCGCCTCCACGACGACCAGCGCGGCGACCTCTCCCCCGTTGAGCACGTAGTCGCCCAGCGAGAACTCGGTGACGCGTCCGCGCGACCGGTAGTGCTCGGCCACCCGGGCGTCGATCCCCTCGTACCGCCCGCACGCCAGCACCAGGTGGCTCTCGCCGGCCAGCGCCTCGGCCGTGCGCTGCGTGAACGGCTCTCCCGACGGCGTCGGCACCAGCAGGTGCGCGTCCTCGTCGAGCAGCTCGTCCAGCGCCGTCCCCCACACGTCCGGGCGCATCACCATGCCGGCGCCACCGCCGAACGGGGTGTCGTCGACCGTCCGGTGCCGGTCCGTGGTCCAGTCGCGCAGGTCGTGCACGCGCAGGTCCAGCAGACCGCTCGTGCGCGCCTTGCCGACGAGCGACAGGTCGAGCGGGGCCAGGTACTCGGGGAAGATCGAGACGACGTCGATGCGCACGTCAGTCGTCGTCTCCCACGGTCTCCTCGGACACGACCAGGTTGGCGGCGTCGGACGCCAGCAGGCCGCCCGGCGGGTCGATCACCACGCGGCCGCCGGGGACGTCGACCACCGGCACGATGACCTTGACGAACGGGATCAGCGTCCGGGCGCCGTCGGGCTCGCGCAGGACGAGCATGTCGTGCGCCGGCAGGTGCTCGAGGCCGATGATCTCGCCCAGCACCCGACCGTCGACGTGCTCCGCGCGCAGGCCCGCGAGCTCGTGCGGGTACCAGGCGTCGTCCTCGTCGGACGCGTCCTCGTCGACCACCAGCTCGGTCCCCCGCATCGCCTCGGCCATGGTCCGGTCGCTGATCTCCGCGAAGGTCACGAACCACCGGTCCTGCTGCGCGCGTGTGCTCACGACGGTGAGCGGGCCGCGCGCGGCGGGCTCGGTGAGCAGGACCGCGCCGACGCCGAAACGGTCCTCGGGGTTGTCGGTCCGCAGGTCGAGGGCGACCTCTCCGCGCAGGCCGTGGGCACGGCCGATCCGCGCGACGGTCAGCTGCATGGTGGTCCTCACGATCGAAGTGGGCAGTCATGGCGAAGGCCCGGTCCCCAGGTTAGGGGACCGGGCCTTGCGCGATGGATCAGCGCCGGTCGACGTCCACGACGTCGACACGGACCGAGCCGTCCGTCGAGAGCGCGCCGACGACCGTACGCAGAGCGCGCGCCGTCCGACCGCCGCGGCCGATGACCCGGCCGAGGTCGTCGGGGTGCACGCGCACCTCGAGCAGGTCCCCACGACGCAGCGTCGACGCGTTCACGCGGACGTCGTCCGGGTGGTCGACGATGCCACGCACCAGGTGCTCGAGAGCGTCGGCGAGCATCAGGCCTGCTCGTCCTCGGCCGGAGCCTCGGCAGCGGCGGCCTTCTGCGAGGCAGCCTTCTCGGACGCCTTGGCCTTGGCCTTCTCGGCGTCGAGAGCGACGGCGTCGATGGCGGCCTTCGGGTCGACCTTGTCGGCCTTGGTGCGCAGGGTGCCCTCCTGGCCGGGGAGGTTCTTGAACTTCTGCCAGTCACCCGTGATCTTGAGGAGCACGGCGACCTGCTCGGTCGGCTGCGCGCCGACGCCGAGCCAGTACTGCGCACGCTCGGAGTCGACCTCGATGAACGAGGGCTCCTCGGTGGGGTGGTACTTGCCGATCTCCTCGATCACGCGGCCGTCGCGCTTGGTGCGCGAGTCGGCGACGACGATGCGGTAGTACGGAGCGCGGATCTTGCCGAGACGCTTGAGGCGGATCTTGGTGGCCACGGTGTGGTCTTCTCCTGATGTCTGCTGGGGTGACCTGCCCGCGCATTGCCCGTGGGGTGGGCGCGCCGGGAAGGTCGGGGACACGACGAACGCAGGTAGAGGGGCTGCAGACGCCGGGTACAGCCGACCATTGTGCCAGACGCGGGCGACCGCTCCCAACACGTCCGGACACTCACCGCCCGGCGACGACCGCTCCCCGGAGCACCACGGCCGTCGGCGCCGCGAGCACGCCGATCTCGGCGCGAGGATCGGCGCCGAAGACGACGACGTCCGCGCTCTCCCCCTCTGCGATCCCCGGGACGCCCAGCCACGCGCGCGTCCGCCAGCTCGCCGCGCCCACCACGTCGCGCGCGGGGAGCCCGGCGCGCACCAGCTCCGCGGCCTCGTCGGCGATCCGGCCGTGCGCGATCGTGCCGCCGGCGTCGGTGCCCACGAGCACGGGGACGCCCGCGTCGTGCAGGTCCCGCACGAGCTCGTACCGGTGGGCGTGCAGGCCTCGCATCCGTGCGGCGAACAGGGGGTAGCGGGACCCCTGGGCGGCGATCGCCTCGAACTGCGCGATCTGGAGCAGCGTCGCGGTGACCGGGATCCCCGCCGCGGCGATGCGGTCGATCTGGTCGGGGGTGGCACCCGTGGCGTGCTCGAGGCAGTCGACGCCCGCGTCGAGCAGCGCGTCGAGCGACTCGGTGGCGAACGTGTGCGCGGTGACCCGCGCCCCCGCTGCGTGGGCCGCGGCGACCGCGTCGGCGAGCACGTCGGCCGGCCACAGGGGGCGCAGGTCGCCGTCGGCACCGAGGTCGCGGTCGATCCAGTCGGCCACGAGCTTGACCCAGCCGTCCCCGCGGGCGGCCTCCTCGCGCACCGCGTCGGGCAGGTCCTCGACCGACTCGAGCTCGCGTCCGTAGTGCCGCAGGTAGCGCTTCGGCCGGGCCAGGTGCCGACCCGCCCGGATCAGCCGCGGGAGGTCGTCGCGCTCGTGCACCCAGCCGGTGTCCGCGGGCGAGCCGGCGTCCCGGACCAGCAGCACGCCCGAGTCACGGTCCTCCAGCGCCTGCTTCTCGGCGGTGCCGTCGTCGACCGGGCCGTCCGACGCGAGCCCGATGTGGCAGTGCACGTCGACGAGGCCGGGCAGGATCCAGCCCTCGAGCACGGCGTCCGGTGCCGACGCCGGGCGCTCGAACGTGATCCGCCCACCGACGACCCACGCCTCGCCGACCTCGCGCTCGTCGTCGAGGACGACCGTGCCGCGCAGGTGCAGGACCACGAGGGCTCAGCGTCCGCCGAGGAAGCGGTCCAGACCGGCGGGGAGCTCGATCTCGGCGGGTGCCGTCGGCTCCGCCTTCGGGGCGATCCCGAACGCGGACCCGGCCGGCGCGGCCGGCTTGCGAGTGATGCCGCGCTCCTGCTCGGCGCGCTTGGCGGGGTTGCCCGACTTGCCCTTGACCTTGCGCACCGGCGGCGCCGTGCGTCCGCGCGACTTCTTGCCCCCCATGCCGGGCAGGTTCCCCATGCCCGGGGGCATGCCGGGCATGCCGCCGCCCTTGGCCATCTGCTTCATCATCTTCTGCGCGCCGTCGAAGCGCTCCAGCAGCTGATTGACGTCGCTCGGCTTGGTGCCCGATCCCGCGGCGATGCGCGAGCGGCGGGAGCCGTTGATGATCTTCGGGGTGCGGCGCTCGGCGGGGGTCATCGACCGGATGATCGCCTCGATCCGGTCCACCTCGCGCTCGTCGAAGTTGTCCAGCGCCTCCCGCATCTGCCCCATGCCGGGCAGCATGCCCATCATCTTCTTCAGCGGGCCGGCGTTGCGCAGCTGCTGCATCTGGGTGAGGAAGTCCTCGAGCGTGAGGTCCTGGCCGGACGCCAGCTTGTCGGCCATCTCCTCGGCCTGGCCCGCGTCGAACGCCTTCTCGGCCTGCTCGATGAGCGTGAGGATGTCGCCCATGTCGAGGATGCGGGACGCCATCCGGTCCGGGTGGAACACCTCGAACTCGGTGAGCTTCTCACCGGTGGACGCGTACATGATCGGCTTGCCGGTCACGCTCGCCACCGAGAGCGCGGCACCACCGCGCGCGTCGCCGTCGAGCTTGGTCAGCACGACGCCGGTGAACCCGACTCCGTCCTGGAACGCCTGGGCCGTGGTGACCGCGTCCTGGCCGATCATCGCGTCGATGACGAAGAGGATCTCGTCCGGGTCCAGCTCGTCGCGGATGTCGGACGCCTGCTGCATGAGCTCGGCGTCGACACCGAGGCGGCCGGCCGTGTCGACGATGAGCACGTCGTGCAGCTTGACCTTCGCCGTGGCCAGACCCTCGCGCGCGACCGCGACCGGGTCGGCGCCGAACGGCATGACGTCGTCGCTGCCCTGGTTGCCCGGGTGCGGGGCGAACACCGGCACCCCGGCGCGCTCCCCCACCACCTGGAGCTGGGTGACGGCGTTGGGTCGCTGGAGGTCCGCCGCGACGAGCAGCGGGGTGTGCCCCTGAGCCTTGAGGTGCAGCGCCAGCTTGCCGGCGAGCGTCGTCTTGCCCGCACCCTGCAGACCGGCGAGGAGGATCACGGTCGGCGGGTTCTTGGCGAGGTTCAGCGTGCGCGTCTGGCCACCGAGGATGGCGACGAGCTCCTCGTTGACGATCTTGACGACCTGCTGGGCCGGGTTGAGCGCGCCGGACACCTCGGCCGACAGCGCGCGCTCGCGCACGGCACCGGTGAACGAACGGACGACCGGGACCGCGACGTCGGCGTCGAGCAGCGCCCGGCGGATCTCGCGCACGGTGGCGTCGATGTCCGCCTCGGACAGACGGCCCTTGGTGCGCAGGTTCTTGAAGGTCGACGTCAGTCGGTCGGACAGGGTGGCGAACACCTGGCGGTCCTCACGCTCGGGGGTTCAGGGACGACCTAGCGTACCTGCCAGCTCCCGGGTGGCCCGTGCCGTCAGGTCGTCGACGAGGGTCGCGCGCCATGTGCTCCACGCCGGCGGACCGGCGGCGCCGGCGTCGGCCTCGGTCAGCGCACGCAGCAGCTCGAGCATGTCCGGCCGGTGGTCGACGGCGTCGAGCAGCCGAGCCAGGGTCGCCGGGTCGTCCGGGTCCGCCGTGGTGGCCAGCTCGGCGAGGGTCAGGTGCTCGCGGACGAGGCGCGTGACGTCGGCGGCCACCTGCTCGTCGAACCCCATGCGCGTGACGATCGGACCCGCCAGCCGCGCGCCCTCCGTGGAGTGGTCCCCTGCGCCGGCCCGCTTGCCGATGTCGTGCAGCAGCGCCGCGAGGAGCAGCGTCTCCCCGTGCTCGACGACGCGCTTGTCGCGGCCCGCCCGCGCGACGGTCTCCACCAGGTGCCGGTCGACGGTGTGCCGGTGGATCGCCGACCGCTGGGGGCGGTTGCGCACGCCGGCCCACTCGGGGATCCACGTCGTGACGACGCCGGCCAGGTCGAGCGCCTCCCAGATCGGCACCTGCGCCGGGCCGGAGCCCAGCAGCTGCAGGAGGTGGGTGCGCGCCGCCTTCGGCCACGGGACGGGCAGCGGCGGGGTGGCCGTCAGGCTCGCGACCGTCACGGGCGACAGGCTCAGGCCCGTCCGGGCGGCGGTCGCGGCCGCGCGCAGCGAGAGCAGCGGGTCGTCCGCGGGCCGGGCCTCGACGGCCAGCACGATCTCTCCGTCGTGCTCGACCAGGTCCTCGGCGATGGTGCGCAGTCGTGGGGCCGTGCGCCGACCGCGCACCAGCATCGGTGTCCGCGCCGGCCGCTGGAGGGCCTGCCGGGCGTTGCGCACGGTCGTGTCCAGCGCGTAGGAGATCACGCGCGCCGCCTCCGCGATGCTGGCCAGGAGGTCGTCGCGGTCGTCGAAGCCGACGAGCGCCGCGACCTCGTCCTGGTCCGCGAGCAGGAGCCGGTTGGTGTGCCGACGCGTCACCACCTGGACGGTGTCGCGGACGTCGAGCAGGTGGGCGTAGGCCATGTCCACCGCGCCGTGCGGGCGGTCGGTGAGCCACGTGGCGGCGAGCGCGCTGAGCACGACGGCGTCCCGGATTCCGCCGCGGGACTCCTTGAGCTCCGGCTCGATGAGGTAGGCGAGCTCGCCGTGGCGCTCGGCGCGCTGGCGCGTGGAGGCGAGGAGCTCGGGCAGTCGTCGTCGGGCGGCCGAGCGCCAGTCCTCCAGGAGCGCGGACTTGGCGCGGGCGATGACGACCGCGTCGCCGGACACCGGCTGGAGGTCGAGCAGCCCGACGGCGGCGGGCAGGTCCTTCGACGCGACCTGGCGGCACTGCGCGAGGGAGCGGACGGAGTGGTCGAGGTCGAGGCCGGCGTCCCAGATGGGGTACCAGAGCTTCTGCGCGAGGGCCGAGAGCTCCTCGGTCGAGTGACCGCGGCCCTCGTGCACGAGGAGCAGGTCGAGGTCGGAGACCGGGCTGGCGTCGCCGCGCCCGACGCTGCCGACCGCCCCCAGCGCGATGCCGGACACGTCGACACCCTCGGTGGCGATGTCCCACTGCTCGCGCAGCCGGCCGACGACGAGCTCGACGATGGCGGCACGACGGGCGATGCCGTCGGCACCGGGTCCGGTCAGACCGGCTGCGAGCTCGAGCCGCTCAGTGCGGAGGTCCCGCACCCCGATCGCGGGGTGCGGGACCTCGGGCGACCCGTTCGCGGCCGCGCCCCCCGCGGGCGGCCGTTCCTGTGTCATGTGTGGCAGTCAGCCGTCCTGATCAGAGGGCGTCGTCGCCGTGCTCACCGGTGCGGACGCGAGCCACGTCCTCGACCGGCACGACCCAGACCTTGCCGTCGCCGATCTTGCCGGTCTGCGCCGCACGGACGATGACGTCGGTCACGCTGACCACGTCCGCGTCGCTGACGAGCACGTCGATCTTGACCTTGGGAACCAGGTCGACCGTGTACTCCGCACCGCGGTAGACCTCGGTGTGACCGCGCTGGCGGCCGTAGCCGCTGGCCTCGCTCACGGTGAGACCACGGACGCCTGCGGCCTCGAGGGCCGACTTCACATCGTCCAGCCGGTGCGGCTGGATGACCGCCGTCACGAGCTTCGTCATCACTTCACCTCCGTCACGACGCGGGCGCCGACGCCCAGCGTCTCGTATGCGGTCTCAGCGTGCAGCGCCAGGTCGACCCCGCCGGCCTCGGCCTCGTCGGAGACCCGCAGACCGATGGTCGCCTTGAGGATGAGTGCGATGACGTACGTCGCCGTGAAGCTGAACAGCACCGCGGCGAGCGCGACGATCGTCTGGGTGGCGAGCTGAGTGACGCCGCCACCGTAGAACAGACCGTTCAGTGCACCGTCCGGGTACCAGGTGCTGTTCGAGTCCGTGGCGAAGAGGCCGATGAGGATCGTCCCCACCAGACCACCGACGAGGTGGACACCGACGACGTCGAGCGAGTCGTCGTAGCCGAACCGGAACTTCAGGCCGACAGCGAGGGCGCAGAGGACACCCGCGACGATGCCGATGGCGATGGCACCCCACGTGTCGACCGCCGCGGCGGCCGGCGTGATGGCGACCAGGCCCGCGACGATGCCGGACGCGGCACCGAGCGACGTGGCGTGACCGTCACGCAGCTTCTCCGTGGCGAGCCAGGCGAGCATCGCGACGCCGGTGGCCAGGAGGGTGTTGAGCCAGGCGCGGCCGGCCGTGCCGTCGGCGGCGAACTCCGAGCCGGCGTTGAAGCCGAACCAGCCGAACCACAGGAGCGCGGCACCGAGCATGACGAACGGCAGGTTGTGCGGCCGCATGGCCTCCTTGCCGAAGCCCTTGCGCTTGCCGAGCACGAGCGCCAGCACCAGGCCGGCGGTACCGGCGTTGATGTGGACGACCGTTCCACCGGCGAAGTCGATCGGGGTCGAGAGACCCTCCGTGAGGCCCGTGGCGCTCAGGAGGCCACCGCCCCACACCCAGTGGGCGAGCGGCATGTAGACGACGGTCACCCAGACGGCCGTGAAGACGAGCCACGCACCGAACTTGATGCGGTCCGCCACGGCACCCGAGATGAGCGCGACCGTGATGATCGCGAAGGTCGCCTGGTAGCCCGCGGCCACCAGGAACGGCACACCCGAGGCGGCCATCAGGCTCTGGTCGTCCGTGGCGCCCTGCAGGCCGAAGAACTCGAACGGGTTGCCGAGCCACCCGCCGCCGAGGTCCGGGCCGAACGCACCGGAGTAGCCGTAGAGCACCCAGATGAGACCCGCCACGCCGATGGCGCTGAAGCTCATCATCATCATGTTCAGCACGCTCTTGCCGCGCACCATGCCGCCGTAGAAGAACGCCAGCCCCGGCGTCATCAGCAGCACGAGCGACGCGGCGGTGAGCATAAACGCCGTGTTCCCGCTGTCCAGCTCGAATTCCATCGAGATCGCCTCTCCACTCGCCAGCCGGGGGTGGCTGGTCCGGGGATCACAGTCGACGAAGCGAGTTTCGGTGAGAGGCGAGGGACGTTACGTCGGTGTGACAAGCCGCTTCCGCACGTAAACGTTCGGTTTCGTGGTGATCGGCCGTCCAGGAGCCGAGCGCTCGTGGGACCCCCCGGTCAAGTCGCGCACCGCGCCTGTCGATGCTCGCGAGGTGGCCCTCCCCGACGTACCCGCAGCCCGCCCGACTGCGGCCGCCCTGGCGTGGCTGACGCACTGGAGCACGTGCGCGGCGCTCGTCGTGCTGGTCGTCAACGACCACGTGGCCAAAGCAGCGTTCGGCACCTGGTGGACCGGCAAGCTCTCGGACCTCGCGTGGTTGGTGGTGGCGCCCCCGCTGGTGGCGACGGCCCTGGCCGGGGCCGCGCACGTGGCCGGCTACCGCGGGCTCACCGCGCGTGTCGGCTCCGGTGTCGCGCTCGCCGTGACCGGCGCTGCGTTCGTCGTCGTGAAGACGAACGCGGCGGCCGCCGAGGCGGCGTCGTCCGTGCTCAGCTCGCTCGCCGGCCCGAGCGTCGTGCTGGCCGACCGGTGGGACCTGGTCGTTCTGCCGGTGGCCCTGACGTTCGCGTACGCGCGCGCCCGCGTCAGCTGGACGAGCCGGGGCGTCGCCCCACGCGCAGCCCTCGTGATGGTCCTTCTCCCCGTGACGGTGCTCGCGACCGCCGCCACGAGCGCGACGCACCGGGTAGGAGCGCAGCAGGTCGTCGTCGTCGGGGACGTCGTGGTCGTCGGCGACTCCGACTCCAGCGACCCTGCGAGCGCCTCCTGGTACCTCGGGGTGGACGGGCGCGACTGGCGGGCCGTGTACGCCTACACGGACGAGGCCACGCTGGTCGCGACCACCGTGCAACGCACGGGCGGCACGGTCGCGTCCGCGTGCGTCGCGCCCGACGACACCCCGTGCTTCCGGGCCGCGGACCACGGGCTCGGCGTCGACCGCAGCGATGACGGGGGGAGGTCGTGGCAGGAGGACTGGGCGGTTCCGGACGGCGCCCTGGACGAGCTGGAGCGGCGCTACGAGGCTTCAGGCCTGTTCCTGCGGACCGTGGGCGTCACGATCCTCCCGACCGCGGACGGGTTCCGTGTCTACGCCGCCAACGGCGACGACGGTGTCGCGGTCCGCGCCGAGGACGGCACCTGGACGCGCATCGGGTTCACCTACCGACCGGGGACCGAGCTCGTCGTGCCCCTCCCCGGCGAGCCGACCACCCTGGACCACCCCGTGCCCATGGGCATCGTCCTGTTCAGCCCTGCGATCCTGCTGACGCTCGCCCTGAGCAGCCGGCGGGTCGTCTCGCGCTCCAGCTCGGCGCGTTCCGCGACCGGCCTCGGGCTCGCCCTCGGCGCGGTGCCCGTCTCCGCCCTCGCGGTCCTCGCGAACCAGGGCTGGGCCGTCGTCTCCGGCCAGGAGATCGGGGCGGACGTGTTCGTCGTCGGCGCGCTCCTCCCGATCGCCGTCGTAGCGAGCCTGACGGCCGTCTCAGCAGCGCTCGCGGTCGCGTCGGCCGGAACCCAGGGCCCTCGGGTCGGGTGGCTGGCGGTCCTCACCGGGACGGGGGTGGCCGTCGCGATGACGGTCGTCCCGGCACCTGTCCTCGGCGGCCTGGCCTCTGCCGCCGTCGTCGCAGGGGGCGTCGTGGCGATCGCTGTGCCTCGGCGCTGATCGGCCCTCGAGACGCCGGGGTCGCCGCCGACCTCGATCCCCCGTCTCAGCCCTGGAGCAGGGCGTCGACGAAGGCCTCCGGGTCGAACGGCGCCAGGTCGTCCGGGCCCTCGCCGAGGCCGACCAGCTTGACCGGGACGCCCAGCTCGCGCTGCACGGCGACGACGATCCCGCCCTTGGCCGTGCCGTCGAGCTTGGTGAGCACGATGCCCGTCACGCCGGCGACCTCGCTGAACACGCGCGCCTGGTTCAGACCGTTCTGCCCGGTGGTCGCGTCGAGCACCAGGAGCACCTCGGACAGGGGCGCCTCGCGCGTGATCACGCGGGTGATCTTGCCGAGCTCGTCCATCAGCCCGGCCTTGTTCTGCAGGCGTCCGGCGGTGTCCACGAGCACCACGTCGATCCCCTCGGCGCGGCCCGTGCGGACGGCGTCGAACGCCACGGCCGCGGGGTCGGCGCCGTCGCGGTCCGACCGGACCGTGTGCACGCCGACGCGCGAGCCCCACGTCTGCAGCTGGTCGGCGGCGGCCGCGCGGAACGTGTCCGCCGCACCGAGCACGACCGTCTTCCCCTCGGCGACGAGCACGCGCGCGAGCTTGCCGACCGTCGTGGTCTTGCCGGTGCCGTTGACGCCCACGACCAGGACGACCGCGGGGACCTGCGAGCCGTCGGCGGCCGCCCCGTGCGCCGTGTTCAGGCTGCGGTCGAGGGACGGGTCGACGAGCGCGAGGAGCTGCTCACGCAGGAGCGCGCGGACGTGCGCCGGGTCTTTGAGGCCCTCGACGCGGACGCGCGTGCGCAGGGCGTCGATGAGCTCAGCGGAGGGGCCTGCACCGACGTCGGCCAGGAGCAGGGTCTCCTCGAGCTCGTCCCAGTCGTCCTCGGTGAGGTGGTCCTTGGACAGGACGGCGAGCAGGCGGGTGCCCAGCGGCGACCCGGAGCGGGCGAGCCGGTCCCGCAGCCGGGAGAGCCGACCGGCGACCGGCGCCGGGACCTCGAGGGCCGGGGGCGCCTCGGCCTCCTCGGGCAGCACCTCGGTGGGTGGCGCAGGGGCCGTGGCCGCGGGGGCGTCGACCTCCGGAGCCGGCGCCGGGGCCGGCACGTCGACGGTCGGGGGCGCCTCGTCGGTCGTCGAGCCGCGACGGCGGCGGACGAAGACGGTCGCCAGCGCGACGGCGATGACCGTCGGGATGCCGGCGGCCAGGAGGATCTCGAGCGTCTCGTTGGTCACCGGGACAGTCTGTCGGGCGGCAGGCTCAGGACGCGAACCGGCGCGTCAGACGGCAGACCTCAGCGGTTGCGGTTGCCGGGCAGCACGCCCGCGGCCTTGTCGCGGGCCCGCTGGAGGGTTGCCGCGAGGTCGTCCACCTGCAGGTACGCCTCACCCTCGTCGACCGTCTCTCGCAGGAACTGGGCGAGCGAGAGGTCGACCGGCTCCACCGCGGCGGCGTCGGCCGCCGCACGCTGGTCGGTGTCGGGGTTCTTCCGCCCCGACCACGCGGTGCGGAAGGTGCGGAACGGGGACTCACCCTTGTCCTTGGCCGAGCTGGCGACGCTCGCAGCGAGCAGCACCCCGGCGGCGACGAGGAGGGCCAGGAAGATCGCGACGAAGATGGCCATGCCCCCAGTGTCCGCGCCGATCGTCGGTCCGTCTGCGCCCCACGCTCAGGGAGCGTCAAACGGCACACAATCTCCACACGCTGCAGGGTGAGCCCGCACCGGTCAGACGGCGACGTCCTCGCGCATCCGCTGGCTGATGACGGTGGTGACGCCGTCGCCGCGCATCGTGACGCCGTACAGGGCGTCGGCGATCTCCATCGTGCGCTTCTGGTGCGTGACCACGATGAGCTGCGAGTCCTCCTGGAGCTCACGGAAGAGCTCGAGCAACCGGCCGAGGTTGGCGTCGTCCAGGGCGGCCTCGACCTCGTCCATCACGTAGAACGGGCTGGGCCGCGCCTTGAAGATGGCCACGAGCAGGGCGACCGCGGTGAGCGACCGCTCGCCGCCCGAGAGCAGCGACAGCCGCTTGACCTTCTTGCCGGCCGGGCGCGCCTCGACCTCGATGCCGGTGGTCAGCATGTTGTCCGGGTCGGTGAGCACGAGCCGGCCCTCGCCCCCCGGGAACAGCCGCGGGAAGACGACGTCGAACGCCGCGGCGGTGTCGCGGTAGGCCTCGGCGAACACCTGCTCGACGCGCTCGTCGATCTCGCGGACGATCTCGAGCAGGTCGGTGCGGGACTTCTTCAGGTCCGCCAGCTGCTCCACCAGGAACTGGTGGCGCTCCTCCAGCGCGGCGAACTCCTCGAGCGCCAGCGGGTTGACGCGGCCGAGCAGCGAGAGCGCGCGCTCGGCGGCACGCAGCCGCTTCTCCTGCTGCTCGCGCACGTACGGGACCTCGGTCGGTGCGTCGGGGTCCACCTCCGCACCCGGCACGGTGATCACGGGGACGGGCTGGTGCGGCCCGTACTCGTCGAGCAGGACGGCCGGGTCCAGGCCCAGGTCGTCGATCGCGCGCGCCTGCAGCGCCTCGATCCGCAGCCGCTGCTGGGTGCGGGCCACCTCGTCGCGGTGGGCGACGTCGGTGAGCTGGGCCAGCTCGGCGGCGCGGACGTCGACCTCGGCGCGCGCGGCGGTGACCTCGCGGTCCCGCTCGCCACGAGCAGTCTCGGCCGCGTCGCGTTCCGCCGACGCCCGCCGCAGGGACTCGTCCAGCACCACCAGCGCCTGCGTTGCCCCGTCGCGCACCGACTGGGCCACGGTCGCCTGGCGCGACCGGGCGCGCTCGCGCTCGGCGGCGCGCTCGCGGGCCACCCGCTCGGACTGGGCGGCCCGCTCGAGGGACTCGGCCCGGCCGGAGAGCGCCCGTGCCCGCTCCTCGCCGGTCCGCAGGGTCAGCCGCGCCTCGGTCTCCCGGGCGCGCGCACCCGACGCCAGCTCGGCCAGCCGGTCGCGACGGGCGCTGCCCTCGACGATCGCCGCCTCGCTCTCGGCCGGCTCGACCTCGGCGGCCGCGAGGCGCTCGGTGAGCTCGGCCAGCTCAGCGCTGTCGGCCTGGAGCGTCTGCGACGCCGCCTCGAGCGACTGCTGCAGCCGCGCCGCCTCGGCATTCGCGGCACGGGCCGTCGAGCCGAGGTGGCCCAGCTGCTCGGCGACGGCGGCCAGCGCGGCGTCGGACTCGTTGAGCCGGTCGAGGGTGCGCTCGTGCGCCTCACGGGCCGCCGAGAGGGCCTCGGTGGCGCCGGAGAGCTCGAACCGGAGGCGCTCGGCGTCCGCGGTGGCTCGGGACGCGCCGGAGCGTGCCTGGTCGAGTGCCGCCTGCAGGTGCAGCGCGCTCGGGGCCGTCGCCGAGCCGCCGGACGCGCGGTGCTGGGACAGGACGTCGCCGGTGCGGGTGGCGACGACGAGGTCGGGCCGGACGGCGACGATCGCCCGCGCGGCCGCGAGGTCGTCGACGACCACCACGTCGGCGAGCAGCGTCTCGACCGCGGCCCGCACGTGCTCCGGGGCGCGCACGAGGTCGACCGCACGCGACGCGCCGGCCGGCACGTCGGTCACGGGTGTCGCGGCCGCCGTGGCGCCGCTGACCAGGAGCGTCGCGCGGCCCGCGTCCTCGGTGCGCAGGTAGCGGATGGCGTCCACGGCCGCGTCGACCGAGTCGACCGCGACGGCGTCGGCCACCGCACCGAGCGCGGCGACGATCGCCTCCTCGTTCTCCGGGTCGACCGCCAGCAGCGCCGCGACGGACCCGACCAGACCGGGCTGGCCGTCCGCGGCGAGCAACGCCCCGACGCCGTCCTTGCGCGTCAGGCTGAGCTCGAGGGTCTCGGCCCGGGACTCCAGCGCGGCACGCTCGCGCTCGGCGGCGCCCAGCCGGTCCTGGAGCGTGCTCAGCCGCTCGGTCGCCTGCTCGAGGGCCTCGACGGCCGCCTCGTGCTCGGCGTCGAGCCCCTCCTCGCCCTCCTCGACCCCGGCCACCTGGGACTCGAGCACGGCGAACTCGGTCGTCGCCTCCTGCCCCCGCTGCTCGGCGGCCGCCAGGGACTCGCGCAGGCGCCCGAGCTCGGCCTGCGTCGCCTCGACGCGGCTGCGGCGTGCGGCGACCTGGCCGGCCAGGCGCGCCACGCCCTCGCGGCGGTCGGCAGCGCCCCGCAGCGCGGTGGCGACCTCCTTCTCGGCCCCCGTGGCCTCCGCCTCGGCCTCCTGGCGGGCCGTGACGGCAGCCTCGAGGGCGGCCCGGGCGAGCTCGACCTCGGCCGCGAGCTCGGCCTCGGCCGCGCGGACGCGCTCGGCCTGGGCGGCGAGGTCGTCCGGGTCTGACCCTCCGGCGCGCTCGGGCCCCGCGCTGCCGAGCAGGCGCACGCGGTCGGCAGCCAGCGAGGCCGTACCCCGCAGCCGCTCGCGCAGCGACGACAGCCGGTACCAGACCTCGCTCGCCTCGCTCAGGGCGGGCGCGGCCTCGGCGGCCTCGCGCTCGAGCGTGGCCAGGCGGGCTCGCGTCGTGGCGAGCGCACCCTCGACCTCCTCGCGGCGGGCGCGCAGGGCGCTCTCGTCGGCGATCTCCTGCTCGAGCGTGGAGGTCAGCTGCGCGAGGTCGTCGGCGAGCAGCCGGGCGCGGGCGTCGCGCAGGTCCGCCTGGACCACCGCGGCCTTGCGGGCGACCTCCGCCTGCCGGCCGAGCGGGCCGAGCTGGCGGCGGATCTCCCCGGTCAGGTCACCGAGCCGCGTGAGGTTGGCCTGCATCGACTCCAGCTTGCGGAGCGCCTTCTCCTTGCGCTTGCGGTGCTTGAGGACCCCCGCGGCCTCCTCGATGAACCCCCGACGCTCCTCGGGGGTGGCGCGCAGGACCGCGTCGAGCTGGCCCTGGCCGACGATGACGTGCATCTCCCGGCCCAGGCCGGAGTCCGACAGCAGGTCCTGGATGTCCAGCAGCCGGCAGCCCTGGCCGTTGATCGCGTACTCGGACCCACCGTTGCGGAACAAGGTCCGCGAGATGGTGACCTCGGAGTACTCGATGGGCAGGGCGCCGTCGGCGTTGTCGATGGTGAGCGCCACCTCGGCGCGGCCCAGCGGCGGACGCCCGGCGGTGCCGGCGAAGATGACGTCCTCCATCTTGCCGCCGCGCAGCGACTTGGCGCCCTGCTCCCCCATCACCCAGGCCAAGGCGTCGACGACGTTGGACTTGCCCGAGCCGTTGGGCCCGACCACGCAGGTGACGCCCGGCTCGAAGTTCAGGGTCGTCGCCGAGGCGAACGACTTGAACCCCCGCAGGGTGAGGGTCTTGAGGTGCACGCACAGAGCCTAAGGTGCGCGCACCTCAGCTCCGGGGAGGCTGAGGTCAGAGCGCGGGGAACCAGAGGGCGATCTCGCGCGCGGCCGACTCCTCGGAGTCCGACCCGTGCACGAGGTTCTGAATGACCTTGAGGCCCCAGTCGCGCCCCAGGTCGCCCCGGATGGTGCCGGGCGCGGCGACCGTCGGGTCGGTGGCGCCGGCGAGCGAACGGAAGCCCTCGATCGCGCGGTGGCCCTCGGCGACGACCGCGAGGACCGGGCCGGAGCGCATGAACTCGATCAGCGGCGTGAGGAAGGGCTTGCCCGCGTGCTCGGCGTAGTGCTCGGCCAGCAGCTCCTCGGAGGCCTCACGGAGCTCGACGGCGACGAGGGTGTAGCCCTTGGCCTCGATGCGGCGGACGATCTCCCCGGACAGGCCGCGGCGGACGCCGTCCGGCTTGACCAGGACGAGGGTGCGCTGCGTGGTGGGTGCGTCAGTCATGGCCTGAACCCTAACCGGACTCTACGGACCGACCGCTCCCGGGTTCGCCGCGTCGTACTCCGCCCGCTCCCGGTCGATCTTGCCCCCGAGGCGCAGCGCGACGACCCACAGGACGACGAAGATCGCGCCCACCGCGAACATCATCGGGATCACGAACCCGCCCGCCAGGACGAACACCTGGACGATCGAGCCGGCGAGGTAGCCGCCGGGCCGGGAGACCAGGCCCGACAGCAGGATCAGCACCACGGACAGGCTCCCGCCCACCCACCAGATGGTGGAGGCGGGAGCGAGCCGCAGGCCGTACGCCACGAGCGTCGCGAAGAACACCAGGACGGCCTCGAGGATGAGGATCGTCTGGGTGAACTGGGGCTTCGCGGGACGCTTGCGGCGCACGGCCTGGCCGTCCGGGACGGTGGAGCTCATGCGACGAGGCTACCGGCGGGCGGAGGTCTCGACGTCGTCCGAGGCGGTGTCCCGCTGGGTCGGGAGCTCGTCGCGCGGGGAGGCCGAGAGCTCGTCGATGATGCCCGAGGCGGAGGCCACGCCCGAGCCGTCGGCCGCGAGGGCCTCGCCACGGGCGACCATGCCGGCCACGTCGGACAGCTTGACCTCACGCAGGAACAGGGCGAGGACGAAGCCGACGGCGATCACGGGGACGAGGTACCAGAACGAGGGCGCGAGCGCGTTGGTGAACGCGTCGATGACCCCGGTCTTCAGCGGCTCGGGCAGGGCCTGGACCGCGGCGGGCGTGAGGCTGGAGGCCTCGCCGCCCGAACCCGCGGGCGCCCCGGCGAAGACCCCGGCCAGGTTGTCCGCCAGCTTCGTGGTGAACATGGTGCTGAAGAGCGCCGTCCCGACCGCCGCACCGATCTCGCGGAAGAAGTTGTTCGTGCTGGTCGCGGTACCGATCTCGTGCGGGTCGACCGAGTTCTGCACGGCCAGCACGATCGTCTGCATGACCAGGCCCATGCCCGCACCGAGCACGAAGATCATGGCGCCGAAGAGCCACATCGACATGTCCCCGGTGATCTGCGTGAGCCACGCGACGCCGCCCGTGGTGATGGCGAGGCCGACCACGGGGAAGATCTTGTACCGGCCGGTCCTGGTGATCGCGATACCCGAGCCGATGGCGGTGATCATGACACCGACCATCATCGGCAGCAGCAGGAAGCCCGACTCGGTGACGCCCGCGCCGGTCGACATCTGCAGGAACGTCGGCAGGAACGCCAGGGCGGAGAACATGCCCATGCCGAGGATGAGGCCGATCGCGGTGGCGATGGTGAAGGTCGGGTTCTTGAAGAGGCGCAGCGGCAGCAGGGGCTCCTCGGCGCGCAGCTCGACCATGATGAACGCGGCGATCGAGACGAGCGTGCCGATCACGAGGGCGAGCAGGCCCGGGTCGGACCAGTCGTAGCCGCGGTTGCCCGTCCAGCTGTCCCAGCTGGTGGCCAGGACGAGGCCGGACGTGGCGACGACCATGAAGAAGATGCCCGCGACGTCGATCTTCTTGCCGGAGCGGTGCGTCGGGAGCTTGAGGGTGAACCAGGCCACGGCGAACGCCGCGAGGCCGATCGGGATGTTGATCCAGAAGCACCAGCGCCAGTCGGCGTGCTGCGTGAACAGGCCACCCAGGAGCGGGCCGATGACGGCCGAGATGCCGAACAGGGCACCCATCGGGCCCATGTACTTGCCGCGGTCCTTGGCGGGCACGATGTCCGCGATGATCGCCTGCGACAGGATCATCAGCCCGCCGCCGCCGAGGCCTTGCACACCGCGCCAGAACACGAGCTCGCCGAACGACTGGGCGAAGCCGGCGCCGGCCGAGGCCACGGTGAACAGGCCGATGGCGATCAGGAACGGCCAGCGCCGGCCCCACAGGTCACCGAACTTGCCGTACAGCGGCATGACGATCGCGATCGCCAGGATGTAGGCGGTGACCACCCAGCCCTGGTGCTCGACCCCGTTGAGCTCGCCGACGATGGTGGGCATCGCGGTGCCGACGATCGACTGGTCGAGCGAGGACATGAACATGCCCGCCATGAGCGCACCGAAGATGAGCCAGACGGTCTTGGGGGTCAGGTGGATCAGCGGCTTGTCGGCCGCTGGTGCCTCGGTGGCTGCGATGGCCATGCGGGGGAACCTCGTTCTGAAAAGGGTGGTCGGGAGGCGGAAGTCAGTCGGACAGGATCGAGCGGAGCTCGGTGACGACGGCCGACAGGTGGTCGTCCGCGGCACCGTGGCCACCGGCGGCGTCCCAGCGCAGGAACGTCGCGTGCGTGAGGAAGAGCAGCACCGAGCCGACCATCTCGGGCGTGTGGGGTCCGTCCTGCCCGAGCCGGCGCTCCACCAGCGCGAACAGCTGGCCCTTGTGCTGCTCGAACCACGCCAGGTGCCGGGCGACGAGCCTCGGCTCCTTCGCGGCGAGCTCCATGGCGCGGGCGAGCCGCTCGCGGCCGATCGGCGGGTCGGTGAGGAACGAGACCGCGAGCGCCTGGAGATCGAGCATCAGGTGCCCCGTGGGCCCGCCGGCCGCGAAGACCTCGCCGGCGGGCGTCTCGAGCTGCCATGGGGCGTGGCCGAGCGCCGCGTCGTCCTTGGTCTCGAAGTAGTTGAAGAAGGTGCGGACGGAGACCCCGGCCTCCTCGCAGATCGCGTCGACCGTGACCGCGTCGAGGCCGTGCTCGCCGACCAGGCGGTGGGTCGCGTCGATCAGCGCCTCGCGCCGCGCGCGCTTCTTGCGCTCACGCAGGCCGAGGACCTCGGGCTGGTCGACCGGAGTGTTCTGCACGAGGTGCAACTTTACACGCACTGCAACTTTGCAGTGAACGCACCTTTCTGTGCCGTCCCTCACACGGGACGCGCGTCAGACCTCGCCGAACCCGCCCTCGACGGCCGCGACGAGCGCGTCCCGGGCCTCGGCCGCCTGGGCGCCCTCCGCCTCGATCCGGAGCTCCACGCCCTGCTTGGCGCCCAGCTTCATCAGCTCGAGAACGCTGGCGGCGTTGGCGCCGTTCACGCGGACCTTGGCGTCGTACGCGGCGAGCATGCGCGCGACGACGGCCGCGGGCCGGGCGTGCAGACCGAGCGGGTTGCGCAGCACCGTGGTAGCCCGCAGCACCCCGTCGTCCGACGCCGCTGCGGCCTCCGTCGGTGCCGCGGCGGACGCGAACGTCGACCCGGCGTGCTCGGCGGACGCGAGCACGCCCGCGAGGTCCGCTCCCCCGTGCGCCGTGACGGCCGCGGCCACCGCCCCCTCGACGAACGGCGCGTCCGCGAGCCGCACACGCGCGGCGAGGTCCTCGTCCAGCAGGTCCAGGACCGACTCCGCGGTGAGCACGGCCGAGCCGAGGTCGGTGAGCACGACCGCCGACCGGCCGTCCTGCGTCGCCTGCGTGAGCGCCGCCTCCACGGTGTCGTAGCTGGTGCCGAGGCCGCCGTCCTGCATGCCGCCCGCCGCGATGAGCAGCACGCCCGGGGCCATCTGCTCCGCCAGCTCCACGGCGCCCTCGGCGAGCGCGCGCGAGTGCGAGACCAGGACGAGCGCGACCGGTGCCGGCTCGCGCTCGACGGTCCCGCCGCTCACTCGGCGGCCTGGGCGGCGGCGCGCAGGATGAGCTCGGTGGAACGCGCCCCGGGATCGAGGTGACCCGCCGACCGTTCGCCCAGGTAGCTGGCCCGGCCCTTGGTGGCGACGAGCGGGATGGTCGCCTCCGCGCCCTCGTGGGCGGCGTCCGCCGCCGCACTGAGCACGTCGGCGGGCGAGGCGCCGGAGTCGGCGGCGGCGACGGCAGCCTCGGTGGCCGGCGTCCACGCGTCGACCATCGTCTTCTCGCCCGTCGTCGCCTTGCCGCGCGCCACGATCCCCTCGAGCGCCGCCTCCAGGAGCGCGACGACGCCCTGGCTGTCGAGCTCGGGGACCCCGGTCGCCTTCGCCGCGCGCAGGTACGCGGTGCCGTAGAGCGGACCGGCCGCACCACCGACCGTCGACATGAGCGTGGTGGCCACGAGCTTGAGCACCTCGCCGATGTCCGCGGGTGCCGCGTCGAGCGCGTCGAGCTTGGCCACGACCGCCGTGAAGCCGCGGGTCATGTTCTCGCCGTGGTCACCGTCGCCGATCTGACGGTCGAGCTCGATCAGCTCGTCCCGGTGCTCGATGACGGTCTGCGCCGAGCGGCGCACCCAGTCGACCGCCCATGCCACGTCCAGCGTCATGCCCACGCTCCCTCGAGCAAGTCAGATGAGTCCCACGCTGATGCCGACGGTCCTCGTCCGGTCACCAGCGCAGGGCGGTGGTGTGCACGGGGGCGTCCCACAGGGCGGTCAGCTCGTCGTCCAGACGGAGCACGGTCACCGACGCACCCTGCATCTCCAGCGATGTCACGTAGTTGCCGACGAGCGAGCGGGTCACCTCGACCCCCCGCTCCTCCAGCAACGCGCGAGCCCGACGATAGACGACGTAGAGCTCCGACGCGGGGGTGCCGCCCATGCCGTTGACGAAGAGGAGCACCTTCTCGCCGCCGGCCAGGTTCAGGTCGTCCGCGACCGGCGTCAGCAGCATCTCGGTGATCTCGTCCGCGCCCGCCAGCGGGATGCGACGCCGGCCCGGCTCGCCGTGGATGCCGATGCCGATCTCGATCTCGTCGTCGGGCAGGTCGAAGCTCGGCTTCCCCGCGTGCGGGACCGTGCAGGCGGTGAGCGCGACCCCCATGGACCGGACGTTCGCGATGACCTTCTCGGCCACGGCGGCGACCGCGTCCAGGTCGTAGCCGCGCTCGGCGGCGGCGCCCGCGATCTTCTCGACGGCGACCGTGCCGGCCACGCCGCGACGCCCGGCCGTGTAGAGCGAGTCCTCGACAGCGACGTCGTCGTTGACCACGACGGTGCGGACGGTCACGCCCTCGGCGTCCGCGAGCTCCGCGGCGGTCTCGAAGTTGAGCACGTCGCCCGTGTAGTTCTTCACGATCGCCAGGACACCGGCGCCGGAGTCGGCCGCCTGGATGGCCGGGGCGATCTGGTCCGGGGTCGGCGACGTGAACATCGCTCCGGGCACGGCCGCGTCGAGCATGCCGACGCCGACGAAGCCGCCGTGCAGCGGCTCGTGGCCCGAGCCGCCCCCGCTCACGAGCCCGACCTTGCCGGCGCTCGCCCCGCCCGCTCGCGCGACGAACCACGGGTCGGAGTGGATCGTCACGACGTCCGGGTGCGCGGCGCCGAAGCCCTCCAGGGACTCGGCCACGACGGTCTGCGGGTCGTTGATGAGCTTCTTCACTGCAGCCATCCCTTCCACCGGGCACCCACGGCGGGGCCCGCACGTCCGTCGTGGACTCCGGCGTCCCGACAAACCTCACCTTGTTGTCGGGCAATGCGGGCGTCAAGGGGAGGACGTGCGCCGTCGGTGCACGTTCGTGCAGAGCGGCGTCCGACCATGCCCGTCCCACCCGGACGGGCGACCAGGAGTCAGGGGCGACCCAGCAGCCGGCGGGCCTCCGCGACGAGCAGGATCGAGCCGGTGACGAGCACTCCCGATCCTCGCTCGACCTCGCTCTCCGCGCGCGACACGGCGAGGTCGAGGGCGTCGTTGAGCCGCTCGGCCACGTGCACCCGGTCCTCCCCGAAGATGTCGATCGCCACCTCGGCGAGGTCCTCGACGTCCAGCGCGCGGGTGTTCGATGCACGCGTGATCACCACCTCGGCGAGCACGGGCTCGAGCAGCGAGAGCATCCCCTCGGGGTCCTTGTCCGCCATCACCCCGACGATGCCGACGAGGCGGTGGAACTCGAACGCCTCCTCGATCGCGGTGACCAGCGCCTCGACGCCCGCCGGGTTGTGCGCGCCGTCGACGATGATCGTGGGGCTGGACCGCACCACCTCGAGCCTGCCGGGCGAGTCCACGTCCGCGAACGCGACCTCGACGACGCCCGGGTCGAGGGCGCGCCCACCGGTCAGGAGGGCCTCCGCGGCGGTCAGCGCCAGCAGGGCGTTGTGCGCCTGGAACTCCCCGTGCAGCGGCAGGAAGATCTCCGTGTAGGTGCCGCCGAGCGTCTGCAGGGTGATGAGCTGACCGCCCACGGCCACCTGGCGCTCGCCGACCTCGATGTCCACGCCCTCGCGCACGACGCGCGCGCCCTTCTCGGCCGCGGCCGCCAGCACGACGCCCTCGACGTCCTCCTGCTGGCTCGCCAGGACGAGGGTCGCGCCGTCCTTGACGATCCCCGCCTTGACGGACGCGATGTCGAGCAGCGTGTCGCCGAGGTACCGCTCGTGGTCCATCGAGATCGGCGTGATGATCGCGACCTCGCCGTCGGCGACGTTGGTGGAGTCCCACAGCCCGCCCATGCCGACCTCGATCACGGCGACGTCCACCGGGGCGTCCGCGAACGCCGCGAACGCCATCACCGTGAACACCTCGAAGAACGAGAGCTGCGGCTTGCCCTCCTGCGCCGACCGCTGGTCGACCAGGTGCACGTACGGCGCGACGTCCTGCCACACCTCGACGAACCGCTCGTCGCTGATGGGCTCACCGTCGATGACGATCCGCTCGGTGACGCGCGACAGGTGCGGGCTGGTGAACCGGCCGGTGCGCAGGCCGTGCTCGCGGACCAGCCGCTCGACCATGCGCGCGGTCGAGGTCTTCCCGTTGGTGCCCGTGATGTGCACGACGCGGTAGGCCTTCTGGGGATCCCCCAGCAGCTCCATGACGGCGAGCGTGCGGTCGAACGACGGGTCGATCTCGTGCTCGGGGGCACGCGCCAGGATGCCGCGGTACACCTCGTCCGCGGCGTCCCGCGCCTCCTTCTCGGCCTGCTTGCGCAGGTGGTCCGCGCCTCCGGTGCCGTGCTCGCGTGGGCTCATGCCTCATACCCTCCGGCGTCGACGGCTTCCACCGTGACCTCGAGCTGCTCGACGGCGTCCTGGACCGTGACCGAGACGGCCAGGGTCTCGCGCCCGATGGTGTCCTGGTGCCGCTCGACCGCGGCCAGGTGCTCGGCCGGGACGCCGAGCGTGAGCAGGATCCGGTCCCCCACCTGCAGGCCGGCGGCCTTGCGCGCGTCCTGGACGGCGCGCACCACGTCGCGGGCGTAGCCCTCGGCGCGCAGGTCGTCGTCCAGGGTGAGGTCGAGCACGACGAACCCGCCGCCCGGCAGCACCGCCGCGGCTCCACCCTCGGCGCCCACCACGGTCGTCAGCTCGTACTCCGCGGCCTCGAGCGCCACGTCACCGTCGCCGGTGGTGACCACGACCGTGTCGCCGTCCACGCGCCACGCCCCGGAGCGCGCGGCCTGGATGACGGCCTGCACGCCCCGACCGAGCCGGGGGCCGGCCGCGCGGGCGTTCACCGCGAGGCGCTGTGTGATGCCGAAGCGCTCGGCGGTGCCGGCGTCGGCCGTGACCAGGTCGACGCGCTTGACGTTGAGCTCGGCCGCCAGCAGGTCGGCGTACGGCGCGAGGGCGTCCGCGTCGTCGACCGCCACGGTGAGCGTGTGCAGCGGCTGCCGGACGCGCACGCCGGCGGCCTTGCGCAGGCCCAGCGCGGTCGACGTGACGGCGCGCACCTGGTCCATCGCGGCGACGAGCGAGTCGTCCGCGGCGTCGTCGTCCACCGTCGGCCAGTCCGTCAGGTGCACGCTGCGCCCGCCGGTGAGCCCCCGCCAGACCTCCTCCGACACCAGCGGCGCGAGGGGCGCCATGACGCGGGTGAGCGCCTCGAGCGAGGTCCAGAGGGTGTCGAACGCGTCGTCGTCCTCGGCCCAGAACCGGTCCCGCTGTGTGCGGACGTACCAGTTGGTCAGCACGTCGAGGTGCTCGCGCACGGTCTCGCACGCGGCCGCGATGTCGTAGGCATCCATCTGCTCCGTGGTGCGCTCCACCAGGTCCCGCGTGCGCGCCAGGACGTACCGGTCCATGGGCGCGAGCGTGGCCGCCCGCGCGGCGTCGACCGGCGTGGCCGTGTACCCGGCGCCGTTGTCCGCCGCGCCGGCGTACAGGGCGAAGAAGTAGTACGTGCTCCACAGCGGCAGCAGCACCTGGCGCACGCCGTCGCGGATGCCCTCCTCGCCGACGATGAGGTTGCCGCCGCGCAGGATCGAGCTGGACATGAGGAACCAGCGCACGGCGTCCGAGCCGTACACGTCCCACATCTCGACCGGGTCGGGGAAGTTGCGCAGCGACTTGCTGGCCTTGCGGCCGTCGTCGCCGAGCACGATCCCGTGGCACATGCAGTTGCGGAATGCGGGCCGGTCGAACAGCGCGGTGGCCAGCACGTGCAGCGTGTAGAACCAGCCGCGGGTCTGGCCGATGTACTCGACGATGAAGTCGCCCGGGTAGTGGTGCTCGAACCAGTCGGCGTTCTCGAACGGGTAGTGCACCTGGGCGAACGGCATCGAGCCCGAGTCGAACCAGACGTCGAGGACGTCCGGGATCCGGCGCATGGTCGAGGCGCCCGTCGGGTCGTCCGGGTTCGGGCGCGTCAGCTCGTCGATGAACGGCCGGTGCAGGTCCGGCTCGCCCGCCTCGTTCGTCGGCACGCGGCCGAAGTCCGCCTCCAGCTCGGCCAGCGAGCCGTACACGTCCACGCGCGGGTACGACGGGTCGTCCGACACCCACACGGGGATCGGCGTGCCCCAGTAGCGGTTGCGGCTGATCGACCAGTCGCGCGCGTTGGACAGCCACTTGCCGAACTGGCCGTCCTTGATGTGCTCCGGGGTCCAGGAGATGTCCTGGTTGAGCTCCACCATGCGGTCGCGGAAGTCGCTGACACGCACGAACCAGCTGGTCACGGCCTTGTAGATCAGCGGGTTCCGGCAGCGCCAGCAGTGCGGGTAGGAGTGCTCGTAGGTCTCGTGGCGCACCAGGACGGAGCGCTGGTCCGCGGGGACGCGCGCGAGCGGGCCGGTGCCGGCCTTGAGGTCCGCGATGATCGGCTTGTTGGCGTCGAACACCAGCTGCCCGACGTAGTCCGGCACCTCGGTGGTGAACAGGCCCTTGGAGTCGACGGGCACGACGGGTGCGATGCCGACGGCCTCGCACGCGACCATGTCGTCCTCACCGAACGCGGGCGCCATGTGCACGATGCCCGAGCCGTCCTCGGTGGTGACGAAGTCGCCGAGCAGCACCTGGTGGGCGTTCTCGCGGCCGACGAAGTAGTCGAACGCCGGCGTGTAGCGGCGGCCCGCGAGCTCCCGTCCCTTGACGGTGGCCACGACCGTGGCCTCCCCGAGCTCCTTGGCGTAGGCGCCCAAGCGCGCGGCCGCGAGCACGACGAGCTCGCCCGCGAGCGCCGAGCCGGGTCCCGGCTCGACGGTCACGTAGTCGACGTCCGGACCGACCGCGAGCGCCAGGTTGCTCGGCAGGGTCCACGGCGTCGTGGTCCAGATGAGGGCCAGCTCGCCGGTCTCGAGCCGCAGCCCGACGGTCAGCGCAGGGTCCTGGCGCGACTGGTAGACGTCGTCGTCCATCCGCAGCTCGTGGTTGGACAGCGGCGTCTCGTCGCGCCAGCAGTACGGCAGCACGCGGTAGCCCTCGTACGCCATGTCCTGGTCGTAGAGGCGCTTGAACGCCCAGATGACCGACTCCATGAACGTCACGTCGAGCGTCTTGTAGTCGTGGTCGAAGTCCACCCAGCGCGCCTGGCGCGTCACGTACTCGCGCCACTCGCCGGTGTACCGCAGCACGGACTCGCGGCACGCCTGGTTGAACGCGGCCAGGCCCATCTCCTCGATCTGGGCGGTGTCCGTGATGCCGAGCAGTCGCTGCGCCTCGAGCTCGGCGGGCAGCCCGTGGGTGTCCCAGCCGAACCGGCGCTCGACGCGGTGGCCGCGCATGGTCTGGTAGCGCGGCACGACGTCCTTGGCGTACCCGGTGAGCAGGTGGCCGTAGTGCGGCAGGCCGTTGGCGAACGGGGGGCCGTCGTAGAAGACGTACTCGTTGCTGCCGTTCTCGCCGGCCTCGCGGGCGTCGATGGACGCCTGGAAGGTGCCGTCTGCGTCCCAGTAGGCCAGGACGTCCTTCTCGAGGGACGGCAGGTCCGGGGACGCGGGGACATCGTTCTGGCGGTGCAGCGGGTAGGCCACCGTGCGGCTCTCCTGTGGTCGGCACCCGGTGGGGTGCGTCGCTCTCGGCTGCGAGGACGATCGGACCCGGACCGGCCGGGCTCTACCGCGGTACCACCTCGCTTGCCGGCTCCCCGTCACCGGGGCGTCGACCACTTGATGAGGGCTGTGACGGGCCTACCCGTCCGGTTCTACTGAGATGCTCGCGCACCCGTTCTTCCGGAGGCTCACCGGTGATGGCCGGGTCGACGCCTGTGCGGCCCAGGGTAACGCACGGCCCTGCTCAGCCGTCGACCGAGAACCGGCGCGGCTTGCCCGGGCCGAGCCCCCCGACGTCGTCCAGGACCGTCAGCCCGACGGGCCGGCCGAGCCAGCGGGCGACGGCGTCCGCGGCCGCACGCGGGTCGAGGCCGAGGCCGCGCAGCGGGAGCGCCCGCAGGTGCACGGACCCGTCGGCGCCCTGGTGCAGGTGGTACGCCGCGAGCCCGTAGGCCTGGAGCAGCTGGGTCGCGTCGATCGAGGGTCGGAGCGTCCCGTCAGCCGCGCGGAACAGCACGGGTGCGCGTCCCTCCAGCCCGACGAGCACCGCGCCCCGGGCGTCGCGGACGAGCGCGGCGTGGTCGCCCGTGCGGTAGCGCAGCAGCGGCAGGTACGGGTTCTCGTCGACCGTCACGACGACCTCGCCGCGGCTCCCGTCGGGCACGGTCTGTCCCGACGCGTCGAGGATCTCGACGTGCACGCGCCGCGGGACGAGGACGTGGCCACCACCGTCGAGGGACGCGGCCACCGGCCCGGTCTCGCGCAGCCCGTAGAGGTCGATCACCGGGCAGCCCCACCGAGCCGCGGCGGCCGCCCGCACGGACGCCGGCAGGTCGGTCGCGCCGCTGACGACCGCCACCGGGTGCAGGTCGAGGTCGAGCCCGAGGAGGCGCACCAGCGGCAAGGTCGAGGTGCTGAGCACCTGGGGGTCCAGCCCGGTGAGGAACCGGTCGCGGCCGGCCGGGTCGGGCCAGCCGCTGAGGTTGAGCCGGGCCATCAGGGGCGCAGGCAGTCCGGCCGCGCGACGGAAGGCCGTCATCGCCGACGCGTACGTGAACGCGACGCGCTGGTCCACCACGTTGGCCAGCCCGAGGCGCCGGGGGTCCGGCTCCCACACGGCACCCGTCGACGCGACCAGCCGCTGCAGGAGCACCAGGTCCGCGGCCACGCTCGCCGGATGCAGCGGCACCCGCAGCGCTGCCCCGGTGCTGCCCGAGCTCGACCCCTCGAGCACGCGGTCGAGGGGCACGTCGACGGGGACGTACGACGCCAGGTCGTCCACCAGGTGCCGCCGCGTGACGGGCGGGAGCTCGGACAGCGCCGAACCCGGACCGCTGCGGCCCTCCCGCTGCGCTCGCCGGTACGCAGGCACGTCGGCGTGCGCCCGGGCGATCAGCGCCTCGACCCAGTCGGTGTCGGTCGGGCCGCGCTCGGCCGCCGCCAGCACGGGTTCGTCGGCCGCGGTGAGCCGGTCGCCCGTCGCGTGCACCCACGGGGGCGCGTCGGCGTGCCCGCGCAGGGCCGCGAGCCGTGCGTGCCCGTCGTCGTCGAGGGTGGGCCAGCGCTCGGCGTCGGTGAGCGTCGCCGCGCCCATCGGCGCGTACTCGCCCAGGACGGGGTCGGGGACCGCGGGCTGCTCAGTAGTTCGCATACTGCGCCGCCGCCTCCTTCGCCTTCTGCGCCGCGAGGGCGCGCTCGAGCTCCTCGGCCCGCGCCTGCTCGACGGCCATCGCCCGCACGAGGTCCCGCTGGTACGCCGTGCTCACCGCCAGCCACCGGTCCTGGGCCGCCGCAGCAGCCTCTCCTGCCGGCAGCACCCCGGCGAACCGCAGGAACGCCCGGGCCAGCTCCTCGCGGCCCTCGTCCCGCAGCACCCAGTCCTTGTCCGCACGCAGCCCGACCAGCTCGCGCTGGACGTCGGTGACGATGCGGAGCATCCACCGCGTCGGTCCGCCGACCTGAGCGACCGCCTCGCGCACCCCGGGGTCGGTGCGCACGTCCGGGTCGAGCACCAGCCAGCAGACGAGCCCGACCAGCACGCGCCGCGTCACGATCACGTCGTGGGGGGTCGCCGGACCGTGCGAGAGGTCGTCGTCGAGCCGGACCAGCGAGTCGGCGTCGAGGAGGGTGCCGTCCAGCTCGATCGCGAGGTCGGCGACGAGCGCCGGCACGACCACGCCCGGCTCGAACAGGTCGGGGGGTGCGACACCGAGCCGGTGGCGGACCGTCGCGAGCGCGGGCCCGGCCGGGGTCTCAGGTGCGGGCACGGGACTGCCTCCCCCAGGTCGCACGCGAGAAGTCCCGCGCGAAGGTGACCAGGTCGTCGTCGGTGGTCACCGGGTACACGTCGTAGTCGCCGGCGAGCGCCTCGATCCCGTGCCGGTACGACTCCGGGATCTGCAGGACGAGACTGCCCCCGCCACCCGCCGACTCCAGCGCGCGCGCCGCCACGTCGCTCGACGTCTCGCCCTCGGCCGACCAGGGCCGGAACATCGTCGTGACGCCCGAGTCCGAGATCACGGCGACGTGCGTCGGCCCGGTCGCGGTGGGCGGGGTGCCCAGGTGGGTGCGCTCGAGCAGGGCCAGCGGGAACGAGGTGCCGCCGCCGATGTGCGCGACGACCGCCTGCAGGACGGCATCGACGTCGCGGGTGAACCCGTCGGTGCCGATGGTCAGGCCGGGGCCGCTCCACGTCGTCGCCTGCACCCGGGCGCCGGCCCGCAGCGCGGACAGCGCGAGCACCGCCCCGGCGAGCGCGATCGGTGCGTAGGACGCGGAGGGGTCGGGCATCGAGCCCGACGAGTCCAGGTAGAGGTCGAGGTCGACCGGTCGCGGCCGCTCCTGCACCGACTCGTCCTCGAGGTACGCGCGCTGCACCGTGGTCATGCCCGGCACCACCACGGGCGACGCGGTCATCGTGCCCGACCAGTCGATGGTGGACAGGTCGTCACCGACCTCCCACGGGTCGAGCCCGCCCAACAGCTGCTCGGACGTCGTCGGGCCCTCACGCACCGGGAACGGCACGAGGTGCGGGGCAGCGCGCTCGCGGTACCAGGCGGCGGCCACCTGCTGTGCGGTCGTGGGGCTGCCCATCGCGGTGAGCAGCGCGTGCAGGGCCGCCGGCTGGAGCGCGTTCCCGGCGCCGCCCGCACCCCCGGGGGTCAGCTCGACCGGCGTCGCCTCGGGCACGTCGGTGGTCCCCACCACGCGCGGGTCCAGGGCGGGGTGCGTCGCGGGCGCGCCGAGCGTGGGGTCGGAGGCCAGCCCGAACGGGATGCTGTCGTCCCCGCCGTGGTCGCCGCCGCACGCGAGACCACCGACGTCGGCGCCGTTGTCGGGATCCCGGAGCCAGGCCGGGTCGATGTGCGTCCGGACCAGCCGCGCGAAGCCCGCGGCACCGCCGACCGGGTCGCGCGCGTACGCCCGCACCAGCCGGGAGCAGAGCATGGCGTGGTCCTCGGCCGCCGATCCCTCCGCGGCGAGCTGCCCGCGCGGCAGCCCCCAGAGGATCTCGTACGTGCGGCCCACCAGCACGCCCAGGGGGTTGTCGGCCTGCGCCGCACCCACGGTCTGCGCGAGCGCGGCACGGTCGATCCCCGCCTGGCGCTGCAGGCGGTCGTTGATCAGCAGGTCGCACCACAGGTTGTCGACGAGCCCGACGAGATGGTCCATGTCGACGAGGCCGACCTTGATGCGCGCCGCGATCCTCAGGCTCGTCAGCCGGTCGACGGGGGCGAGCAGGTGGTGACCGACCTCGTGGGCGAGCACGGCGAGCGCGTGGTCCTCGATGCCCCGCTCGGCGACGACGGTCAGGTCGACGTGCACCTCCGGGTCGTCCGTGGCGTACCAGGCCCAGGACCCCATGTGGCACGGCTCGGTGTGCAGCACCGGGGCGTGCATCCGCGACGTGCGACCCCACGCCGCGAGCGCCTGCGGCCACGCCGCCAGCCACCGGTCGCGCAGCGCGTCGAGGTCCGCCGTCATGCGGCCACCCGGACGGCGTCCACCCAGTACGAGTGCAGGCGGCTGACCAGGAGGACCGCACCGTCGGCGCTCGCGGGGGCGGTCCCCGTGATCCGGTCCGCCCACGGCACGGGCAGCCGGGCCGGTGCTGCCGCCGGCGCGGTTCCCGTCTGCTCGTCCCCGAGCCGCACCACGGCGGCCCCGTGCACGTCCGCGACGACCGCCCAGGTGGCCCCGTCGGCCGTGACCGCACATCCCGTCGGACCACCCGGCACCACCCGCGGAGCCGTCACCCAGGGTCCGCCGAACCCGCGGAAGCCACCGACGCGCCGCAGGACCCCCGGCTCCGACCGGTAGCCCGGCCACCACCACGGGTCGAGCGCGTGCCGCGCGAGCGCCACGGAGGGGTCCGTCCCCGCGGGCATCCCGAGGACAGGGACCGCGACGGATGCCGGCAGCGACCTCGCCTCGCGCAGCGCGGCCGCGCGGAACCGGGCTGCGCCCGAGCGCCACGCCGCCACGAGCACCACCGAGCGGACCGTGGCCGGTTCGGCGACCTCGGGCACCGCCGCGAGCAGGGAACCGAAGAGTCGGAGGTCACCGGCGCGCGCCACCGCGCGGGACGCGGCGCACACGGCGTCGACGGTCGCCACCGGCTGGCTGCACAGCAGGCCCGTGAGGCGGGGCAGGACGTCGGTCACCGCCGTGCGGTCAGCTCCGCCGACGGCCCACCGACCGCGCGCGGCGAGATCCACGACCCTGCCCAGGAGCGCCCGGGCGAGCACCGGGTCGAGCTCTCCCCCGGTGGCGAACGCCTCGGCCGACGCGGCCAGGTCGACCACCGCGGCACGGACGACGTCCCGGTCACCGCCGCTCGCGACCGCACCCTGCAGGACCGCGTCCACCGCGGACCGGTCCGCGACCAGCCACCGCCCGAAGGCGGAACCCCGGTCGACGCCGTCGGTCACGCGCCGCTCCACCGCAGCCACGACAGGTACGCCGAGTACCGCTGGTGCGCGTACTTCAGCGCGAGCGCGTCCTCGAACAGGCTGCCGTGCAGCTTGGTGGCGTCCTCCCACCCGGACAGCACGCCCTCGATCTGCGCCAGGCGGCGACGCACCTCGGTCTCCGCCAGCCCGTCGAGGCCGACCGCGAGCTCGGCCAGGATGCTCCCGACCGGGTCGTCGGTGTCCAGGCCCTCGGCGTCGAACTGCCGGCACGCGGTGTCGAACAGGTCCCGGATCCAGGACACGCGGTCGGTGCGCAGCGCCTCCCGCTCCGGGTCGTCGAACGCGGGCGACTGCAGGTCGGGCTGCAGCTTGTCGTGCAGGACGAACGGCACGACCGCGCGCAGGTCGTCGAGCGTGACCTCGGCGTTCCCCCGGAAGTAGGCCATGGCCTTGGCGTAGGCGACGAGCGACTGCAGCGCGCGCACCGAGAGCCCGTTGAGCGTCTGCGAGCCGATGTCCGCGCGATGGTCGCGCCCGGTGTCCAGCGCCGCGAGCAGGTGCGGGTCCTGACCGGCCAGTCGCGCGGTGTCCTTGGTGCGGTACTCCAGCTGGCGCGCGGCGCGCTCCAGGAGCTCCAGCTGCGCGGCGAAGTACTCGAGCCGGCGGCGCACGGGCACCGGGATGGGCACGGCGACGACCTCGCGGTGCAGGCGCTCGTGCTCGTCGGCGTCGAAGACGATCGCCGGCGGCACGTGCTCCTCCGGGCGCAGCCCGCGCTCCGCGCGCTCCACCAGGTCACCGACGAAGCGGGAGTTGAACGACAGCGCCTTGACGACCACGTCGATGCGGTCGCGCAGGGCATCCACCACCTGGAACGTGCCGCCGCCCGCGTCGTCGTTGGCGGTGAGGTACCAGGCCGCCGCGCCGGTCTCGTAGACCTGGTCGAACACCTCGACGTAGCCGTCCGCGAGCACGGTGAGCAGCGCGGACTGCGTGCGCGTGGGGATCCGGTTGTACTCGTCGACGATCTTGACCCGCAGCCCGAGCCACGACCGCCAGGCGACCTCGATGTCGGCCAGGCTCTCCGCGGCGACCAGGTCCCGGGGCAGCGGCGTGCCGAACATGTCCTGCACGGTCAGCTGCGGGTGGCCGTGCTGCATGGCCCGGCGGACCTCCCGCACCGGGTAGCCCGCGAGCACGCCCATGAGGATCGCGCTGGCCGTCTTGCCCCGCCCCGGACCACCGACGAGCAGGCACCGGCCGCGGACCGCGAACGTGAGCAGCGGCAGCAGGACGAACGAGGAGTACGACTGGTCGGTCGGCAGGTCGACCTCGGCCTTGGAGTCGCCCAGCCGGAAGTGCGTGCGCGGCCGCGTCACGTCCTGGAACTCGACGTCGTAGTGCGGGCTGATGATCGCGTGGTTGACCATCCAGAAGTAGGCCTGCCGCAGCTTCTCGTCGAGCGGGGCCGGACCGGAGACCGCGACCGAGCCGTCCGCGTCCGCGAACAGCTGGTCGACGTCGAGGTCGAGGCGGTCCGCCGAGGAACGGCGTGCGCCGGCGCGGGTCGGGGCCTGCGACACCTGGTCCAGGAGCGGCTCGGGGCGCGTGTCGGTCACGCGACGGAGTCTCGCAGACGGCTGATGCGCTCCGGGTCGCCGTGCCGCTGCTCGAGGGGCTCCGCCAGGGGACGTGGCGTGGCCAGGAGCGGGTCGACGAGGGCGATCGCGCGCTCGAGACGCTCCGCGCGCGACCCCCGCAGCTCCACCCACGGTGCCGGCTGCGCGGCGAGCGCGTCCCGGAAGCGGTCCTGCATCGTGTGCCGCAGGTGCTCGCCGTCGCGCATCCCGTCCTGCACGAAGGGGATCTCGTCGCCCGTGAGCAGGTACAGGTCGGGCACGCGCTGCGCCGCCAGCGCGGTGACGCTCGGGCTCGGGCGGCCGACGTAGCGCTCGTGCCACACGGTCGTGGCGAGCACGTCGGTGTCGCACACGAGAAGCGGGACCGGGGAGGCTGCCGCCGCGTCGTCCTCGCGCCGCGCCTGCTCGCGGGCCACCAGGTCGAACTCGGCGGTGTGCCACGGCGCGGCCAGACCCCCGGGTCGGACCTCGGACCACTCGCGGCCGAACTCGGCGACCGTGGGCAGGCCGAAGTGCGCGGTCAGGTCCTCGGCCAGCGTCGTGGTGCCCGTCGACTCCGCGCCGAGCACCACGACCCGGCGCACGAACCAGGCCCGGACCGCGGCCGGCAGGGCCCACCAGTAGCGCGCGGGATCCGCTCGCACGGCACTGCCCGAGACCGGCGTCGAGCGTCGACCCGGGTCGACCTGCACCCAGGTCGCACCCAAGCGTTGCGCCAGCTCGGCACCGTAGGAGTCGGACGTGAGGACCACGTCGACCGGAGCGTCGAGGAGGCCACGGATCACCGCCACGTGCGCGTCCCAGGCGTGCGGGCTGGCGTAGTCGACGGGCGCGTCGTCGAGCGCGGCCACGACGTGGGCACCGGGCAGCTCCGCGCGCAGCCACGACGCGCGCAGCTCGGGCGTCAGGCTCTCCTGCGAGGAGCCCAGCACCTGCACGGTCACCCGGTCGCACCGGGCGAGGGCCGCTCGCACGAGGGCGAGGTGGCCGGCGTGGGGTGGGTAGAACTTGCCGATCACGAGGCCGTGAGTCATGGGACGGCCACGACGTCCCGCGACTCGGTCGGGACCGTCAGCGCGCGTCGCCAGCGCCGCGCCCCCTGCACGCACAACCCGATGAACAGCGCGTAGAGCACCGCGGTGAGGTAGAGCCCCTGGCTCGCGTACAGCCCGACGAGCAGGACGTCCGTGACGATCCACACCGCCCAGCTGCCCACCCACTTGCGGCCGAGCATGAGCTGCGCGACGAGGCTGAGCGAGGTGGTCAGCGAGTCCCAGAAGGGGGCGGCGGACGCGTCCCGCAGCAGCACGGTGAGCCCGGCGGTGAGGACACCGACCGCGACCGCACCCACCGGCCAGACGATCCGGGGGGTCCGCCGCACCTCGAGCACCCCCCGGTCCCGCCCGCCGCGCAGCCACCAGTACCAGCCCAGCCCGTTGAGCACGAGGTAGACCACCTGGAGCCCGGCGTTGGCGTACAGCCCGGCGGACGTGAACAGGACCAGGAACAACCCGGTGTTGACGATCCCCACGGGGAAGTTCCAGACGTTCTCGCGGGCCGCCAGCCAGACGCACGCCGCGCCGGTGACGAACCCGAGGATCTCAACCCACCCCACCGCGGTCAGCCGGCCGGTCGGGTGTCGGTGGTCGCCATGGGCGCCAGCGTAGGTGGCGGACACCGGTCGGGCTCCCGGCGTTCACGAGGGATCATCGGACGCGTGACCACTCCCCTCGTGCTCCTCGACCTCGACGGCACGCTCACCGACTCCGCCCCCGGCATCACCGCGTCGATCGCCTCGACCTACCGGACGCTCGGCCTGCCCGTGCCGACGCCGGAGGAGCTCCGCTCGTTCGTCGGACCGCCGATCACGCAGAGCTTCCCCGCGCACGGGGTCCCGCAGGACCGGGTGGGCGAGGCCGTCCGGGCGTACCGGGAGGTGTTCGTCGACGGGATGATCCGCGACAACCGCGTGTACGACGGCATCCCCGAGGTGCTCACGCAGCTGAAGGCGGCCGGTCTGCGGCTGGTCGTCGCGACCTCGAAGCCGGAGATCTACGCGCGCCCGATCTGCGACGCGTTCGGTCTCACCGCGCTGGTGGACGGAGTGTTCGGCGCGCCGGTCGACGAGTCGACCTCCACCAAGGCCGACGTCATCGCGGCGGCGCTGGCCGCGCACCCCGACGCTCGCCCGCTCGTGATGGTGGGCGACCGGGAGCACGACGTGCACGGCGCGCAGGTGCACGGCATCGAGACGATCGGGGTGTCCTGGGGCTACGCCGCCGCGGGTGAGCTGGTCGCGGCCGGCGTCGCGGAGGTCGTCGACACACCGTCCGAGCTGACCGCCGCGGTGCTCCGCAGACTGGTCGCCGCGACCGCTTGACCTTGACGCTGCGTCAACTCCTACCGTGGACGGCATGGAGGCATCGATCCAGGAGGTGGCCCGGCTGACGGGCACCACCAGCCGCACCCTGCGGCACTACGACGCGATCGGGCTGCTCGAGCCCAGCCGCGTCGGCGACAACGGGTACCGCTGGTACGACGACCAGTCACTGGTCCGGCTGCAGCGGATCCTCCTGCTGCGCCGGCTCGGGCTCGGGCTGCCGGACATCCGGCGCGTGCTCGAGCGGGAGCAGGACGAGACGGTCGCCCTGCGTCACCACCTCGACTGGCTGCGCAGCGAGCAGCGCCGGCTGGAGCGGCAGGCCGCCTCGGTCGAACGGACCATCACCGCACGAGAGAACGGAGGGCCACTCATGGCCGAGGACATGTTCGACGGGTTCGACCACACCCAGCACAAGGAGGAGGTCGAGCGCCGCTGGGGCGCCGACGCGTACGCGACGTCCGACGCCTGGTGGCGCGGGATGACCGACGCCGAGCGGGCGGAGTGGAAGGCGACGACCGCACGGCTCGCCACCGAGTGGGGCGCCGCGGCCGCCACGGGTGCGGACCCGGCGTCCGACGTGGCGCAGGAGCTCGCCGCGCGGCACGTCGCCTGGCTCGGCAGCATCCCGGGGACCCCGGGGCACGGGTCGACCCCGGTGAAGGACTACGTGGTCGGGCTCGCGGAGATGTACGTCGCCGACCCCAGGTTCGCCGAGAACTACGGCGGTGAGCAGGGGGCGACGTTCGTCCGCGACGCGCTGCACGAGTACGCGGCGCGCCACCTGTAGGGACCCGGCAGCGCTCGCTACGTCGACCGGCGCAGCGAGCGCTGCCAGTCGGCGTGCAGGTCCGCGAACCGGCCGCCGGCCGCGACCAGCGCGTCCGGTGAGCCGTCCTCGACGATCTGGCCGCCCTCGATCACCAGCACGCGGTCCGACCCCATGACGGTGGAGAGCCGGTGCGCGATGACGACCGACGTGCGGTCGTCGAGCAGGGTCTGCAGACCGCGCTGCACCAGTGCCTCCCCCGGCACGTCCAGCGAGCTGGTCGCCTCGTCCAGGATCAGCAGCGCGGGGTCGGCCAGGAACGCGCGGGCGAACGACACCAGCTGGCGCTGCCCGGCGGAGAGCCGCACGCCGCGCTTGTCCACCTCGGTGGCGTACCCGTCGGGCATGGACGCGATGAGGTCGTGCACGCCCACCGCGCGGGCGGCCGCCTCGATCTGGGCCGCGGTCGCCTCCGGCTTGCCGAGCGCGATGTTCGCGCCGACCGAGCCGGAGAACAGGTACGCCTCCTGCGTCACCATGACGACCGCCCGGCGCAGGTCGCCCGGGTCGATCTCGCGCAGGTCCAGCCCGTCGAGCCGGACCGCTCCCGTGCGCACGTCGTAGAACCGCGCGAGCAGCTTGGCGATCGTGGACTTGCCCGCGCCCGTCTCCCCCACCAGGGCGATCGACTGGCCCGCCGGCACGTGCAGGTCGACGTGCGGCAGGACGGTCGGGCCGGTGCCGTACCCGAACTCGACGTCCTCGAACCGCACGTCGCCGCGCGCCTGGGCGAGCCGCGTCGGGTGCACCGGCTCGGGCACCGTCGGCTCCTCGGCGAGCAGCGACGCGACCTTCTCGAGCGCCGCCGTCGCCGACTGGAAGGAGTTGTAGAACATCCCGATCTGCTGCAGCGGGTTGAAGAAGCGCCGCGCGTACAGGACGGCCGCCACCAGGACACCCACCTCGAGCCCGCCGTCGAGAGCACGCAGACCGCCGACCAGCAGCACGGCCGCGACCGTGACGTTCCCGATCAGGGTCAGGCCCGTGTCGAAGACGCCGTTGAGCCGGATGGACCGGGCGTTCGTCTCCCGGTAGTCCTCGGCCAGCTCGCCGTAGACGCCGCCGACCTGGGGCTCCCGGCGGAACGCCTGGACCGCGCGGATGCCCGTCATGGTCTCCACGAAGCGCACGATGAGCCGGGCGGCCGCGGTCCGCTGCTTGCGGTACTGGACCTGCGAACGCACCTGGAACCACCGCGTGAGGATGACGCCGGGCACGACCGCGATGAGCAGGACCAGCCCGCTGCGCCAGTCGAGGAGCACCAGCGAGACGGCCGTGAACAGCATGGCCAGCACGCCGGACGCGAGCGTGGTGACGCCTCCGTCGAGGAGCTCGCGCAGCGCGTCCACGTCCGAGGTCTGCCGGGAGATGATCCGCCCCGACGTGTACTTCTCGTGGAACTCCAGGCTGAGCCGCTGGGTGTGCCGGAACACCCGGCGCCGCAGGTCCAGCAGCATGGTCTGGCTCACCCGTGCCGACGCGCGGACGGTCGCAGCCGTGAGCAGCCCGCCGAGCAGCGCGGCCGCGACATAGGCAGCGGTGGCCACAGAGATCGGCCGCGCGTCGCCGGCCGTCAGCGCGGGCAGTGCCTGGTCGATCCCGTAGGCGACGAGCGCCGGACCGGCCACGGCGGCCAGCTGCGAGCCGACGACCAGTGCCGCGGTCGCCCACGCGGCACCCGCGACGGGCCGCAGCAGCGACCGGAGCAGGCCGAGCGACCGCTGCCGGATCCGCCGCGACTCCTCTCGGGTGGTCTCGACACCGAAGGCCTCCGAGGTCAGGACGCTCACGGTCGCACCTCCGCGAGCTCGTCCGACTGCGCGTCGTCCAGCGCCGACAGGGCCGTGAGCACGTACCGGTAGTGCGGGTGGGTCGACAGCAGGTCCGCGTGCCGGCCGACCCCCGTGATCCGGCCGTCCTCGAGCACGGCGACGCGGTCCGCCAGCGCGACGGTCGAGGGGCGGTGCGCGACGACGAGCGTCGTGGTGCCGGTGAGCATCTCGCGCAGCCGGACCGTGACCGCCGTCTCCGTGGTGACGTCGAGAGCCGAGAGCGGGTCGTCGAGCAGGAGCACCCGCGGTCGGACGGCGATCGCGCGCGCCAGCGCGACCCGCTGGCGCTGGCCGCCCGACAGGCTCAGCCCTTCCTCCCCGATCACGGTGTCGAGGCCGTCGGGCAGGTCGTAGGCGAACCGCGCGCGGGCGACGTCGAGGGCCTCGCGCACCAGCTCGTCGGCCGCCGGGCCGGTGAGGTCCGAGCCGAGCAGGACGTTCTCCCGCACGGACGCCGAGAACAGGATCGGGTCCTCGAACGCGATCGACACGGCCGAGCGCAGGTCGGCGCGCGCGAGGTCGCGGACGTCCACGCCGTCGATCCGCACGCTGCCCGCGGTGACGTCGTACAGGCGTGGGACGAGCTGGAGCAGGGTCGTCTTGCCGCTGCCGGTGAGCCCGACGAGCGCCATGGTCTCCCCCGGCTCGAGCACCAGGTCGATGCCCGCGAGGATGTCCGCGCCGCCGCGCGGGTGGACGAAGTGCACGCCCGAGAGCTCGACGCGCGAGCCGGCGGGGTCGGGGGCGGGCAGCTCGACGGGAGTCTCCGGGTCCTGGACGGTCGACCCCGTGTCCATCACCTGGAGGTACCGGTCGGTCGCGGCCTTGGCGTCGAGGGTCATCGCGAGCAGCATGCCGAGCCGCTCCACGGGGCTGTTCACCACTGCCGCGGTGGCGAAGAACGCGACGAGCGCGCCGACGCTGAGCTCGCCGCGGGACGTGAGCACCACGCCGATGCCGAGCGAGACCGCGAGGATCGCCTCCGGGATGGCACCGAGCGCGAACGAGACGCGCGAGAGCGTCCTGGCCTTGTGCACCTCGGTGGTGCGCAGCTCGTCGGCCTGCCGCGCGAAGTCGTCCAGCGCGTCGTCGCCACGCCCGAAGGCCTTGAGCACGCGGATGCCGTGCACCGACTCCTCGACGGTCGTCGCCAGGTCGCCCGCCTGGTCCCGGGCCTGCCGCGCGACCACCTTGTAGTCCTCGCGGAACCGGAAGCCGAGCCAGATCATGGGCACCGCGCCCACCAGGTACACGAGCCCGAGCACCCAGCTGGTGGCCAGCATCAGCCCGATCCCGACGACGACGGTCGTGGCGCTGACCAGCAGCATCACCAGGCCGAACACCGTCCAGCGCCGGATGGTGCCCAGGTCCGACATGATCCGCGACAGCAGCTGGCCGCCCGACCAGCGGTCGTGGAACTCCACCGGCAGGTCGAGCAGGTGCTGGAACAGGTCGGTGCGCATGTCGCGCTCCACCGACGTGCCCGGCGCGAGGATCAGGGCGCGGCGGCACCAGACCAGGAACGCCTCCAGCACCCCGAGCCCGAGGATCGCCAGGGCGCCGAGGACCACGCCGCGCCGCGACCCCTCGGAGAGCAGCGGACCGTTGACGATCACGCGCAGCACCTGCGGCACGGCGAGCGCGAGGAGGCTCGCACCGAGGGCCGTCAGCCCACCGAGCGCGATGCGCGGCAGCGCCGGCCGCGCCCAGCGGCGAAGGCGCAGGAGTACCCGGGTGGTGGATTCTGGGGAGGGCACCTCCCCACCCTACGGACGACCTCCGACAGTTGCCCGGCCCATCTCACACGCCGGTGCGGGCCACCTTGTTGTTGCTCGCCTGCGCGCGCGGACGGACCACCAGGAGGTCCACGTTGACGTGCGCAGGACGGCTGAGCGACCACGCGATGGCGTCGGCGATGTCGTCCGCGACCAGCGGCTCGTACCCGGCGTAGACGGCCGCGGCCCGCTCGCTGTCCCCGTCGAAGCGGACCATCGAGAACTCCTCGGTGGCCACGGCGCCCGGCGCGATCTCGATGATCCGGATCGGCTCGCCGAGGATCTCCCAGCGCAGCGTCGTCGCGAGCATGCGCTCGGCGTGCTTGGCCCCCACGTACCCGGCACCGCCCTCGTAGGTGCCGTGCGCGGCGGTCGAGGTCACCACCACGATGTCCCCGCCGTCGCCCTCGCGCAGCTGCGGGAGCAGGGCCTGCGTGACGCGCAGCGTGCCCAGGACGTTCAGCTCGTACATCTGCCGCCAGTGCGCGAGGTCGGCGGACTCCACCGGGTCGAGGCCGAACGCGCCGCCCGCGTTGTTCACGAGCACGTCGAGCGGACCGCCCTCGGCCACCTGGGCAGCGAGGCGCGCGACGTCCGCGTCGTCGGTGACGTCCGCGACGATCGTGTCCGCCCCGGTCTCCTGGGCGAGGGCGGCCAGGCGGTCGGCCCGGCGGGCGGTCGCGACGACGTCCCAGCCCTCCGCACGCAGGCGGCGGACGGTCGCGGCGCCGATCCCGGAGGACGCCCCCGTGACGAGGGCGCGACGGGGTCGGGGCGTGGCTGTGCTCATGCAGGAACTCCAGTGGTGGTGGCGGACTGGGCAGAAGGCTAGGCGACCTCGGCGAGCACCTCGGTCAGGAGGGCGAGCCCGGACGCGGCCTCGTCGGGGGTGACGACGCAGGGCGGGACGACGTGCACGCGGTTGTCCGCGAGGAACGGGAGCAGCCCGCGGGCCAGCGCCCCGGCCTTGATGCGACCCATGAGGGCGGCGTCGACGGGCTCGCGGGTCTCCTGGTCCTTGACCAGCTCGACGGCCCAGAACACCCCGAGCCCGCGCACCTCTCCCACCAGCGGGTTCTTCTCGGCCAGCTCGGCGAGCCCCGGTCCGAGCACGTCGCGGCCGATCGCGTCGGCGTTCTCGACGATCCCCTCCTCAGCCATGGCGTCGAGCGCGGCCACGATCGAGCCCATCGCGAGCGGGTGCCCCGAGTAGGTGAGCCCGCCGGGGAACACGCGGTCGTCGAACGTCGTCGCGATCGGCTCGCTGAGGATCACACCACCCGCGGGCACGTAGCCGGAGTTCACGCCCTTGGCGAAGGTGATGAGGTCGGGGACCACGTCGAAGGAGTCGAACGCGAACCACTGCCCGGTGCGGCCGAACCCCGCCATGACCTCGTCGAGGATGAGCAGGATGCCGTACCGGTCGGCGATCGCGCGGACGCCGGCCAGGTACCCCGGCGGCGGCACGAGCACACCGGCGGTGCCGGGGATCGTCTCCAGCAGGATCGCGGCGACGGACGTCGGGCCCTCTGCCTGGATCACGCGCTCCAGGTGGTGCAGGGCGCGCTCGCTCTCCTGCTCGGGCGTGGTCGCCCAGAACTCCGAGCGGTACAGGTACGGACCGAAGTGGTGCACGTGCGCGCGGGCGTACTCGTTGGGCACGCGACGCCAGTCCCCTGTCGCGACGACGGCCGCGCCGGTGTTGCCGTGGTACGACCGGTAGGCCGACACGACCTTGTCGCGGCCGGTGTGCAGACGCGCCATGCGGATCGCGTTCTCGTTGGCGTCGGCGCCGCCGTTGGTGAAGAACACCGACGAGAAGCCCGCCGGCGCGTGGCTCAGGATCTTCTCGGCGGCCCGCCCGCGCGTGAGGTTGGCGGTCGCCGGCGCCACGGTGGTGAGCGTCGCCGCCTGCTCCTGGATGGCCGCGACCACCCTGGGGTGCTGGTGCCCGATGTTGGTGTTCACCAGCTGGCTGGAGAAGTCCAGGTACCGCCGCCCCGCGTGGTCCCACACGGTCGACCCGAGCCCGCCCGCGATGACCAGCGGGTTCAGGTGCGCCTGCGCCGACCACGAGTGGAAGACGTGGTCGCGGTCGAGACGCAGCGCGGTGGCGTCGTCGTCGGTGCTCATGGTGCTTCTCCTCCGTGGTGCGGACCGCGCGCGGGCGCCGTGCGAAGGCGCCCGCGCGCGACGGGTCAGTTGCCGCCGGCCTCGAGTGTGACGTCGATGGGCTCGAAGCCCTCGCCGGACACGTCGACGCCCTCCTCCTCCAGCTCGGCCAGGGCCTTCTCGACGTACTCGTTGGTGTACGCCTCGGCATCGGGCTCGGTCGTGATGACCGTGGCCCCCTGGTCGTTCTTCGTGGTGAGGGCCACGTCGACGGTCTGCGTCCACGCGTCCTCGTCGATCATGCCGATGCCGTCCGGGGACGGCCAGATCAGCTTGTTGATCTCGTTGGTCTGCCACAGCTGGTGGCTGTTGCCCAGCTGCGAGCCCTGGGCCACGACGATGTCCCGGGCCTCCTCAGGGTTGTCCCGGGCGTAGATCCAGCCCTTGATGCTCGCCTTGATGAACTTGACGGTCGTCTCCTGGTACTCCTCGTCGGACGCGAGCTTCTCCGAGTTCGCCCAGATGGCGTCCTGGAGCATCGCCGTGCCCTCGTCGTTCCAGTTGATCGCCGTGAAGTCGTCGGCCGTGTACAGCTCGCCGGTGTCGGGGTTCTCGGCCTCGAGCAGCTGCGCGTACTCGTTGTAGGTCATGGCCTGGGCCGCGTCGATGTCGCCGGCCAGGAACGCGTTCATGTCGAACTGCTGCTGGACCAGCGTGACGTCGGTGGCCGGGTCGAGGCCCGCCTTGGTCATGCCGGCGAACAGCTCGAACTCGTTGCCGTAGCCCCAGTTGCCCACCGTCTTGCCCTCGAGGTCGGCCGCGGTGGAGATGCCCTTGTCCGCGAACGAGACCTGCAGGGTGCCGGACTTCTGGAAGATCTGGGCCACGTCGGTGATCCCGGCGCCCTGCTCACGGGACGCCAGCGCCTTGGGCACCCACGCGATCGCGTAGTCCACCGACCCGTCGGCCAGCACCGACTGCGGCACGATGTCGGTGCCGCCCTCGATGATCTGGACGTCGAGCCCCTCGTCCACGTAGTACCCCTGGTCGACCGCCGCGTAGTAGCCGGCGAACTGGGCCTGCGTGAACCACTGGAGCTGGAGCTTGACGGGGATGAGCACCTCGGAGCTCATCGAGGTCTCCTCCTCGGGCTCCTCGCCGCTGTCCGAGCTGCATCCGGACAGGACGAGCGCGGCAGTCACGCCGACCGCGGCCGCGCCCCACGCAGTACGCCTGGTGAGTCTCATCGTTCTCCCTCTCGTTGGCTGTGCGGATATCGGCCGGCCTGGCTGCGGTGGCAGGCGGACGTTCTAGCCCCCTTGACGCCTCGCGACGGCGCGCTCGAGCGCGAGGGTCGCGAGGTAGAACACGAGTCCGAGCAGGATGGCGCCGAGCACGAACGCCCAGGCCCGGGCGTAGGCACTGTTCGACGCCGCCGACGTGATCCGGGAGCCGAGGCCGTTCTGCAGACCGCCGAAGTACTCCGCGACGATCGCCGCGATGACGGCGGTCGACGACGCGATGCGCAGCCCGGTGAACAGGTACGGCAGCGCCCCGGGGATGGTCACCGTGCGCGTGATCTGGCGCGGGGTCGCGGCATACGCCTTGAGCAGGTCGCGGTGCACCGGCTGGACCTGGCGCAGGCCGCGGAGCGTGTTGACGAACACCGGCGCGAACACCACGACCGACACCACGACCCGGCGCGGGGTGGTCGACGTGGTCCCGAACATCGTGTTCAGCGCGGGAGCCAGCGCCACGATCGGCATGACCGACAGCGCCGCCGCGGTCGGCGACAGCAGCGTGTCCGCCATCCGGCTGCGCGCGGCGACGATCGCGGCACCGATGGCCACCACCGCACCGACCACCAGCCCGACCAGCACGTTCATGCCCGTGGCCAGCGCGGCGGACCACACCAGCGGGACCACCAGCAGCAGCTGCTCGACGATCGCGGTCGGGCTCGGCAGCAGGTACGGCTTGATCCCGGCGCCGACGACGAACGCCTGCCAGATCGCCAGCGCGACGACGCCGACCACGACCGGCGCGGCCCATCGGCGGACGGAGGCGGCGGTCATCGCAGGTCCACCCCTCGCGCGGTCACCGGGGTGCCGTGCAGCGCCTCGCGCACCGCGGTGACGGCCGCGAAGAACGAGGCGTCCTCCCGCAGGCCCTCCCCGCGCTCGTCGCCGAGGTTCACCGGGATCACCGCGCTGATGCGGCCGGGCCGGGGCGACATGACGACCACCCGCTGCGACAGGAACACTGCCTCGGGGATCGAGTGCGTGACGAACACGACGGCCGCGCCGCTCTCCGCGCAGATCCGCACCAGCTCGGTCTGCATGCGCTCGCGCGTCATCTCGTCGAGTGCGCCGAACGGCTCGTCCATGAGGAGCAGGCTCGGCCGCTCCGCCAGCGACCGCGCGATGGCCACCCGCTGCTGCATGCCGCCGGACAGCTGGTGCGGGAAGTGCCCGGCGAACTCGTCGAGGCCCACGAGCGACAGCAGCTCGGCCGCGCGGGTCGCCCGCTCGGCCTTGCCGATGCCGTGCAGCTCCAGGGGCAGCTCGACGTTGGCCGTCACGGTCCGCCACGGCAGGAGCCCGGCCTGCTGGAACGCGATGCCGTAGTCCTGGGCCTCGCGGGCCTGCTGCGGGGTCTTGCCGAACACGGTGAGCTCCCCGGAGGTGGGGACGTCGAGGTCGGCGATCAGGCGCAGGAGCGTCGACTTGCCGCAGCCGGAGGGACCGATGAGCGAGACGAACTCACCGGCTGCGACCGTGAGGTCGATGCCCTCCAGGGCGCTGACGTCCCCGGACCGTGACGCGAACACCTTCCCGATACCTCGGGCTTCGACGGCACTCACGTGACCTCCGCATAGCGGTAGCGACCCAGGCCGAGCCCGAGTAGGGAGACGAGCATGGCGGCGACCAACCCGAGCAGGGCGGCCGCGATGATCGCCGCCCACGGTTTGGCGGGGTCACCGCTGGCGGACTGGGCGTAGCCGATGATCAGCCGCCCGATCCCGCCCTTGGTGCCCGTGGACACCTCGGCGACGATCGCGCCGACCACCGCGGTCGCGGCACCGAGGCGCAGTGCCGGCAGGAGGTACGGGACGCTGGCGGGCAGGCGCAGCGAGCGCATCGTGCGAGTCCAGCTGGCGGCCTGCGCCCGGAACAGCTCCACCTGGGCGGCCGGGGGCGACTGGAACCCGCGCAGCGCGCCGATGGTGACCGGGAAGAACGCCAGGTAGCTCGCGATGAGCGCCACCGACATCCACCGCTGCCACTCGAGCTCGCCGAGGTGGATGCGACCGCCCCAGCCGACCACCAGGGGCGCCAGCGCGATCAACGGGACCGTCTGGCTGAGCACCACCCAGGGCACCAGCGCGGACTCGGCCAGCTGCCACCGCTGCATGAACGCGGCGAGCACCAGCCCACCGACCGACCCCACGAGCCAGCCCGCGAGCGCGACCCGCAGGGTGAACCAGCAGGCGGAGAGCATCGCGCTCAGGACGGTGGGCGAGCCGGTCGCGGACGTCTCGGGCTCGAGCACCCGGTCGACGATCGTCCACACGTGCGGCATCGCCAGGTCGTCGGTCCGCGGCAGCACGCTCGCCTCGCCGAGGTGCCCGCCCGCGTCGGGGACCACGACCTTGATCAGCTCCCAGAGAGCGGCGAGCAGGAGGATCGCGAGCACGCCGACGAGGATCCGGCGCCCGACGGCGGACCGCTCGCGCGGACGCACGGGCACCGGGGCGGTGCGCTCCGGCGCGAGCGTCGTCGCGAGATCCGTCATACGGTCGCCACGACCGGCGTCGCGAGCGCGGGGATGACGTGCTCGCCGTACACGCGCATCGTCTCCTCCTTGTTGTCGTGCTGGAGGTAGCCGGCGAACTGCGTGACGCCGAGGGCGCGCAGGGCCTCGAGCTTCTCGATGTGCTCCTGCGCGTCGCCGAGGATGCAGAACCGCTCGACGATCTCGTCGGGCACGAACGCGGCGTGCGTGTTCCCGGCGCGACCGTGCTGGTTGTAGTCGTAGCCCTGCCGGCCCTCGATGTAGTCGGTGAGGGCCTTCGGCACCGACGAGTCCGCGCCGTACCGGGACACGATGTCGGCCACGTGGTTGCCGACCATCCCGCCGAACCAGCGGCACTGCTCGCGCATGTGCTCACGGGAGCCCTCGTCGCCGATGTACATGGGGGCGGCGATGCAGAACTGGATCGCGTCGGGGTCCCGGCCCGCCTGCTCGGCGGCGTCGCGCACCACCTTGATGGTCCACGCGGCGATGTCGGGATCGGCGAGCTGCAGGATGAACCCGTCGCCCACCTCGCCGGTGAGCTTGAGCGCCAGCGGGCCGTACGCGGCGACCCAGATGTCCAGAGCCGACCCGCGCGACCACGGGAACTGCACCTTGGCGCCGTGCAGGTACGCGGGCCGGTCGTTGGCCAGCTCCCGGATCACCTCGATCGACTGCCGCAGGGTCGCCAGGTTGGACGGCTTGCCGTGCAGCGTCCGCACCGCGGAGTCGCCCCGCCCGATCCCGCAGATGGTCCGGTTGCCGTACATCTCGTTCAGCGTGGCGAACAGCGACGCGATCACGGACCAGTCGCGCGTGGCGGGGTTGGTGACCATGGGCCCGACCATCACCTTGCGGGTGGCCGCCAGGATCGCCGAGTAGATGACGAACGGCTCCTCCCAGAGCAGGTGCGAGTCGAAGGTCCAGACGTGGCTGAACCCGTGGGTCTCGGCCAGGCGGGCCAGCTCGACCGTGCGCGAGGCGGGCGGGTTCGTCTGGAGCACGACGCCGAAGTCCATGTGGTGAGCCCTTCTACAGGAGGTACTGGGACAGGCCGCGCGGCACGTACTTCCCGTGCCCGGCGCGCCCGTGGTAGCCGGTCTCGTCCACCACGACGGACCCCCGCGAGAGGACGACGTCGACGTGCCCGTCGATCTCGTAGCCCTCCCACGCGGAGTGGTCCATGTTCATGTGGTGCGTCTTGCCCACCCCGATCGACGTGTGCCCGGCGGGGTCGTAGACCACCACGTCGGCGTCGGCCCCCGGGGCGATCACGCCCTTCTTCCCGTACAGCCCGAACATCCGCGCGGGCGTGGTCGACGTGAGCTCCACCCAGCGCTCGAGGGTGATCTGGCCGGTGACGACCCCCTGGTACATGAGGTCCATCCGGTGCTCGATCGAGCCGATCCCGTTGGGGATGGCCCGGAAGTCACCGACCCCCAGGTCCTTCTGGCCCTTCATGCAGAACGGGCAGTGGTCCGTGGAGACCATCTGCAGGTCGTTGGTCCGCAGCGCCTGCCACATGTGCTCCTGGTGACCCTCGGCCCGCGAGCGCAGGGGTGTGGAGCACACCCACTTGGCGCCCTCGAAGCCTGGTGCTCCCAGCTGCTCCTCGAGGCTGAGGTAGAGGTACTGCGGACACGTCTCGCCGAACACGTTCTTGCCGTTGTCCCGCGCCCACGCCAGCTGCGCCACGGCCTGCTTGGCGCTCACGTGCACCACGTAGAGCGGTGCGTTCGTGACGTCGGCCAGCATGATCGCGCGGTGCGTGGCCTCCTCCTCGAGCTGCCAGGCGCGCGCGATGCCGTGGTAGTAGGGGTCGGTCTTGCCCTGCGCGACCAGCTGGGCGGCGAGCACGTCGATGGCGGGCCCGTTCTCCGCGTGCATCATGGTGAGCAGCCCGAGGTCGGCCGCCTTCTGCATCGCCCTGAGGATCTGCGCGTCGTCGGAGTAGAAGACGCCCGGGTAGGCCATGAACAGCTTGTAGCTGGACACGCCCTCGGCGACCAGGCCCTCCATCGCCTTGAGCGAGTCCTCGTCGACCCCGCCGACGATCTGGTGGAAGCCGTAGTCGATCGCGCAGTTGCCGGCGGCCTTGTCGTGCCAGGCGCCGAGCCCGTCCATGACCCGCTCCCCCGTCCGCTGCACGGCGAAGTCGATGATCGTCGTGGTGCCTCCCCACGCCGCCGCGCGGGTGCCGGTCTCGAACGTGTCCGAGGCGTTGGTGCCGCCGAACGGCAGCTCCATGTGGGTGTGCGCGTCGATGCCGCCGGGGATCACGTACTTGCCGGTCGCGTCGACGACCTGGTCGACGTTCGCCGCCAGGTCGAAGCCGAGCAGGGTCGAGCCCGGGGTGAGCACCGCCGCGACGGTCTCGCCGTCGACGAGCACGTCCGCGGCCGTCCGCCCCGTCGCACTGACCAGGGTGCCGCCGCTGATGAGCGTCTTCATGACCGTCCCTCCTCGCTCAGGGCGCCACGATCGGGCCGTAGGCGTCCGGCCGGCGGTCGCGGAAGAACTGCCACCGCTCCCGCACGATCCGGATCTGGTCGAGGTCGAGGTCCCGGATGATCAGCTGGTTCTCGCTGGACGAGCCGACCTCGCCGACGTAGTTGCCGTCCGGACCGACCGCGTACGACGAGCCGTAGAAGTTGACCGCCTCGTCGCCGTACTCGTTGTCCTCGAGGCCCACGCGGTTGTTGGCGACGACGAAGTAGCCGTTGGCCACCGCCGCGGCCGGCTGCTCGATCTCCCACAGCTTGTTGGAGATGCCGGGCGCGGTCGCGTTGGGGTTGAACACGATCTCGGCGCCGTTGAGCGCCAGCACCCGCCAGCCCTCGGGGAAGTGCCGGTCGTAGCAGATGTTCACGCCGATCTTGCCCACCGCGGTCTCGAACACCGGGTACCCGAGGTTGCCGGGGCGGAAGTAGAACTTCTCCCAGAACTTGGGCAGGTTCGGGATGTGGTGCTTGCGGTACTTGCCGAGGTAGCTGCCGTCGGCGTCGATGACCGCGGCGGTGTTGTAGAGGACGCCGGGCTGCTCCTCCTCGTACACGGGGAGCACGATGACGATGCCCAGCTCCTTGGCCAGCGCCGCGAACCGCTCGGTCGTCGGGCCCGGCACGGACTCGGCGTAGTCGTAGTACGCGGTGTCCTGCGTGATCCCGAAGTACGGGCCGTAGAACAGCTCCTGGAACGCGATGATCTGCGCACCCTGCGAGGCCGCCTCCCGGGTCCACGCCTCGTGCAGCGCAGTCATCGACTCCTTGTCGCCCGTCCAGGTGGCCTGGGTGAACGCGACGCGTACGACCGTCATAGGGGCTCCTCCGCTTCGTATCAGAACGGCCTCGGAGCCTTCACCGGCGCCGGAGTGCCCGTTCTTGGCACCGTAGCCTGGAATGTGACTGTCCGGGTTGAACATTTCTGCGGTGTTACCCCGCGTTACCGTGGCGCGAAGATCGATGACGCGCACGTAAACATCTGGACCGATGTCCGGGGACGCGCGGCTGTGGACCGGAGTGCGGGCATCCTGGCGCGCATGGACCTGGCCGCCCACGTCGACGACCGCAGCCCGCGTGGCATCGCCGCCACCGTGGCGCGCCTGGTCCGCGGCGGTGACCTGCGCCCCGGCGACCGCCTGCCGACGGTGCGGGGCCTCGCGGCCGAGCTCGGCGTCAGCCCGGCGACCGTGAGCGGCGCGTGGCAGGCGCTGTCGGCCGTCGGCATCGTGACGTCGCGGGGACGAGCGGGAACCGTCGTCCTGCCGCCACCGGCCAGCTGGCTGCCGCCGCGCTACCGCGACCTGGCGGGGGGCGCACCGGCCCGCCTCGACCTCTCGACCGGGACCCCGGACCCCGAGCTGCTCCCCCAGATCGGTCCGGCCCTCTCCCGGGTCGCCGTCCAGCGACCCGCGGCGGACACCGGTGCCTACGTGGCGTCGCCGGTGGTCCCGTCCCTCGAGATCCTGCTCCGCGACTCCTGGCCGTTCGCGCCGCAGCGCGTGACCGTCGTCGACGGGGCGCTCGACGCCATCAGCCGCACCCTCGAGCAGGTCGCGGGCTACGGCTCGCGGGTGGCCGTGGAGGACCCCGGGTTCCCCCCGCTGTTCGACCTGCTCGACCAGCTCGGCCTGGAGCGCGTCCCGGTCACGCTCGACCGGCAGGGCATGCGCCCCGACGAGCTCGGGAAGGCCCTCGACGGCGGTGCCCGCGTCGTCGTCCTGCAGCCCCGCGCGCACAACCCGACCGGCGTGAGCATGACGTCGACCCGCGCCCGCGAGCTGGCCGCGGTCCTGCGCCGGCACGACGCCCTCGTCGTGGAGGACGACCACTCCGGGGAGATCGCGTCCGCCCGCGATGTCAGCCTGGGTGCGCTCCTGCCCGATCGCGTGGTCCACGTGCGCTCCTACTCCAAGTCGCATGGTCCCGACCTGCGCATCGCCGCCGTCGGAGGCCCGGCCGCCGTGCTCGACGGGCTGGTCGCCCGCCGCATGCTCGGCCCCGGCTGGACCAGCCGGCTGCTGCAGCACGTGCTGGTCGACCTGCTCACCGACAGCGCCGCCATCGAGGCCGTCGCCCACGCCCGCCGCGTCTACTTCGCCCGCCGCCGGGCCCTGCGCGAGGTCCTGGCCACGCACGACATCGCGCTCGACCCCGGCGACGGGATCAACCTGTGGCTCCCGGTGCACGACGAGCGCACCGCCCTGGTGCGCCTCGAAGCCGCGGGCATCCGCGTCGCGCCGGGCACCCCGTTCTCCGCCGACAGCCCGGCCGGCGACCACGTCCGCGTCACGGTCGGCCTCCTCGGCTCCGAGGTCGACGACGTCGGGCGCGCCCTCGCGCTCGCCGCGGGACCGTGATCGACGACACTTGCCCCGACGCCACCTCGCAGGCCTACTCTGTGCGCGGAACCCGACCGGTTGTGGTCGGGTCGCGCCGCCCGGCTGTGGGCGGCCCTCCGGAGGTGCGACGTGCACCCCACCCCCGCTCGCGTGCAACCCGCTGCCGCGCGCCCGTCGCAGACCCCCGGAGCCTTCTCGATGCGCAGCACCCGTCCTGCCCTCGCCCTCGCCGTCGTCGCCCTGACGCTCTCGGCGTGCTCGACCCAGAGCACCCCGGAGTCGGTGCCGACCGAGACCGCGAGCGCGAGCGCCACGTTCTCGCCGGTCACGCTCGACAACTGCGGCACCGAGGTCACGATCGACACCCCGCCGACGAAGGTCGTCACGATCAAGTCGACCGCCACCGAGATGCTCCTGGCGCTGGGGCTGGAGGACCTGATCATCGGGACGGCGTTCGCCGACGGCCCGGTCCCGGCGGACTTCTCGGCCGCGTACGAGGCGATCCCGGTGGTCTCGGACAAGGTGCCCGGCCAGGAGGCGCTGCTCGCGCTCGAGCCGGACTTCGTCTACGCCGGCTGGGAGTCAAACTTCTCGGCCGACGGCGCCGGCGAGCGCACCGCCCTGCACGACCTCGACATCGGCACGTACGTGTCCCCGGCGGCGTGCAAGGAGGAGGGCTACATGCCTGACCCCCTCACGTTCGACGAGGTCGCCGACGAGATCCGCGAGGTCGCGGCGGTCTTTGGGGTGCCGGAGCGCGCGGAGGAGCTGATCGCCCAGCAGGAGGCCACCCTCGACGGTGCGCAGCAGCCCGCCGAGGAGACGACCGCCCTCTGGTACAGCTCCGGCTCGGACACCCCGTACGTCGGCGCCGGCATCGGTGCACCGCAGATGATCATGGACGCCGCCGGCCTCACCAACATCTTCGCGGACGTGCACGACACGTGGACGTCCGCCGGCTGGGAGCAGGTCGTCGCGGCGGACCCGGACGTCATCGTGCTCGTCGACGCCGCCTGGAACACCGCCGAGAAGAAGATCGGGCTGCTCGAGGCGAACCCCGCCACGAGCCAGCTCACCGCCGTCCGCGAGAAGCGGTACCTCACCGTCCCGTTCGCGGCGGGCGAGGCGGGGGTGCGCAACGCGGAGGCCGTGGCGTCGCTCGACGAGCAGCTCGCCGAGCTGGGGTGAAGGCCCGGACGCCCCTGGCCCTGCTCGTCCTCGCGGGGCTGGCCGCCCTCGTCGTGACCGTGCTGGTCACGGTCACCATCGGGCCCGCAGACCTGGGGGTCGCGGAGGTCGCCCGGAGCGTCGCCGGCCACCTCGGCCTGCCGGTCGAGGCCGTTCCCCGGTTGCACGACGCGATCGTCTGGGACCTGCGCCTCCCCCGGGTGCTCACGGCCGCGGCCGTGGGTGCGGGGCTCGCCCTCGCCGGCGCGGTGATGCAGAGCCTGACGCGCAACCCGCTGGCTGATCCGTACCTGCTCGGTCTGTCGTCGGGCGCGTCGCTGGGTGCGGTGGCCGTGCTCGTCGTCGGCGTGGGCCTGCTCCTGCCCGTCGCGGCCTTCGCGGGTGCCCTCCTGGCCCTCGTCGCGACCCTGGCGCTCGCCCGCTCCGGGAGCACCCTGTCCCCGGGTCGGACCGTCCTGGCGGGCCTGGCGGTATCCCAGATGGCCGCCGCCGGCACCAGCTTCGTCATCTTCTGGACCGCCACCGGGGACTCCTACCGGGAGATCCTCAACTGGCTGCTGGGCTCGCTGGCCGGCGCGACCTGGAGCTCCGTGGCCATCGCCGGCGTCGCGGTGCTGGCGGTGGGCAGCGTGCTCGTGGTCAGTGCCACGCGGCTCGACGCGTTCGCCTTCGGGGACACCTCCGCGGCGGCCCTCGGCATCGACGTCGACCGCACGCGCTGGACCCTGATGACGGTCGTCGCCCTGCTCACCGGCGCGATGGTGGCCGTCAGCGGCGCCATCGGCTTCGTCGGCCTGATCCTCCCGCACGCCGTGTCCTCGCTGACCGGTCCCGCGCACCGCCGGCTCCTCCCGGTCGCGGCGCTGAGCGGCGCGGTCTTCCTGATCTGGGCGGACACCCTCGCTCGCACGGTGTTCGACCCGCGCGAGCTGCCCGTCGGCATCGTCACCGCGCTGATCGGCGTCCCGGTCTTCGCCTACCTGCTGCGGCGCGGGAAGGGGTCGGCATGGACCTGACCCTCGACGGCGTCGGCACCCGGCTCGGCGGTCGCTGGGTGGTGGACGGCATCGACGCCACCCCGCCCGCCGGTCACCTGACCGGCCTGCTCGGCCCCAACGGCGCCGGCAAGACGACCCTGCTGCGCCTCATCGCGGGCCTCCTGCCGCCGGAGAAGGGCGCGGTGCTCGTCGAGGACGCCGCCGTGCACGAGCTGCCGCGCAAGGCGCGCGCGCGCCGGATCGCCCTGCTCGAGCAGGAGTCGACCAGCACCGTCCCGCTCACGGTCCGCGAGGTCGTCTCGCTCGGCCGGATCCCGTACCGCAGCCTGTGGGGCACCGACCCGGACGACGCCGCCATCGACCGCGCTCTGGTCAGCGCGCAGGCGGACCACCTGGCCGAGCGTCCCTGGTCCTCGCTGTCCGGCGGTGAGCGCCAGCGGGTGCAGATCGCCCGTGCGCTGGCCCAGGAGCCCGAGCTCCTGCTGCTCGACGAGCCCACCAACCACCTCGACGTGAGCGCGCAGCTGAGCCTGCTGGCGTTCGTCCGGGATCTCGGCACGACGACGGTCGCCGCGCTGCACGACCTCAACCTCGCCGCCGCGTTCTGCGAGCACGTCCTCGTGCTCGCCGACGGGCACCTCGCCGCGGCCGGGCACCCGCGCGAGGTGCTGACCCCGGCCCTGCTGCGGGCGGTCTACGGCGTCGAGGCCGACATCCTCGAGCACCCGCGCACCGGTAGACCGGTGATCGCGTTCCACGAGCCGACGAGGTCCCCATGAAGATCACCGTCCTGTCCGGCGGGGTCGGCGGCGCACGCTTCGCCCGCGGCCTGCGCGCCCTCGTCCCGACCGCCGGCATCACCGTGATCGCCAACACCGGCGACGACATGTGGCTGCACGGGGTCCGCGTCTGCCCCGACCTGGACACGCTCATGTACACGCTCGGCGACGCGGTGCACGAGGAGCAGGGCTGGGGTCGGCGCGACGAGAGCCGCCGGACCAGCGACGACCTGGCCGCGTACGGCCTCGGCTGGGAGTGGTTCACGCTCGGGGACCTCGACCTGGCCACCCACCTGGCCCGGACCGAGCTGCTCCGCGGCGGGCTGCCGCTGTCGCAGGTCACGGCCCGCCTCGCCGAGCGCTGGGCACCGGGCGTGACGCTCCTGCCGATGACCGACGACGAGGTCGAGACGCACGTCCTCACCGCGGACGGCCGCGACCTGCACTTCGAGGAGTGGTGGGTCCGCCACCGTGCGGCGCTGCCCGCTGCACGCTTCGTCCAGACGAATCTCGCGACGGCCACCCCCGCCCCCGGTGTCCTCGCCGCGATCGCCGACGCCGACGTGGTCGTCGTGCCGCCGTCCAACCCCGTGGTCTCCGTCGGCACGATCCTCGCGATCCCCGGCATCCGCGACGCCCTGCGCACGACGGCCGCGCCGGTGGTCGGCATCAGCCCGATGATCGGCGGCGCGCCGGTGCGCGGGATGGCCGATGCCTGCCTGACCGCGATCGGTGTCGAGACCAGCGCGCTCGCCGTCGCGCGGCACTACGGTCGGCGGCCGGACGGCGTGCTGGACGCGTGGCTCGTCGACGACAGGGACGCCGACGCGGCCCACGCGCTGGAGTCCGAGGGCTGGGCGGCGGGCTCGGCGAACACCCTCATGACCGACGTGCCGACGACCGCCCGCATCGCCGCGGACGCGCTCGCCCTGGTCGGCGCCCTGCCCTAGCCGAGCGGCTGCTGGACGCGCGACGCGGTGACGACACGGTGCACGAAGTCCAGCTTGCGGGCGACGGGCTCGGCGATCGTGAACGGGTACAGGTCGCTCTTGCCCATCGCACGGTTGACGCGGTTGAGGAACGTCGAGACGGGGAGCCAGTCGGCGAGGATCTCCGCCATCGTCGCGTCCGCGTAGCTCGGGCGCGGGCTCACCTCACCGTCGGCGATCTGCGGCACCCCCTCCATCTGCACGGTCAGCCGGCCGCCGGCCGCGGTCTGCAGCGTGCCGGTCAGGTGGAGGTAGTGGGCGAAGCACTCCGCGAAGTCCTCCCAGGGGTGCATCGTGGCGTACTCGGAGATGAAGCTCTCCGCCCAGTCGCGCGGCGCTCCGGTGGCGTAGTGGCGGGCGATCGCGTCGCGGTACGACGTGCGCTCGTCGCCGAAGATCGTCCGGCACTCGTCGATCCAGCCCGTCTGCTCGACGAGGATCCACTCGTAGTAGTGGCCCACCTCGTGCCGGAAGTGCCCGAGCATCGTGCGGTACGGCTCGCCGAGGCTGATCCGGAGGGCCTCGCGATGCGCGTCGAGGGACTCCGCCAGGTCGATGGTGACGATCCCGTTGGCGTGCCCGATGGTGACCCGGGCGCCGTTCGACCGCGACGAGAGCAGGTCGAACCCGAGCCCGCCCGTCCGGTCGTACCACGGCGTGATCGGCAGCCCGAGGTCGGCGAGCTGGACGAGCAGCCGGCGCTTGTCGCCGGACGCGGTCGCGAGCTTCTCGAGCGCGAGGGTGTCGTCGTTGCTCGGCCGGGTGCGGGTGAGCCGGCAGGAGATGCACTGCCCCGAGCCGGAGTCGGCCGCCGCGAGCCAGTTGCACTCCCAGAGCCTGTTGGCGCACGGGAACCACCACGAGCCGTCGACGTCGGTGCCCTGTGCGGGCGCCGCGCGCATCGTCAGCGTCGGCGGGTGCAGGCCCAGCTCGAGCCCGCAGCCGTCGCAGGCCAGGGACTCGATGAATGCCACGTTCCCGCAGCGGGGGCAACGGAAGAGGCGCACGCGTCGACGCTAGAGCACGGCACGGGTGGCGGGACCCACGCCGAGCCGCTGCACCTCGGTCAGGTCGTCCGGGACGTCGACGTCGCGACGGACGGAGGACGTCGCGACGACCGCCAGGCGGACGTGCCCGGCCAGCTCGTGCGCCGCCGCCGACCCCGACCCGAACTGCGGGTCGAGCACCACGCCGGGCAGCGCGGCGAGCACCGTCGTCCCGGTCCCGTCGGCGTCGGCCACGAACGCGCGCTCGTGGGCGCTCGCCATGCTCAGGGCGTCCGCGAGCTCGTCGGGCCGCAGGGCAGGCAGGTCGCCGAGGAGCACGGCGATGCCGGAGTCGGCGCCTGCCGCGCGCTCGATCCCTGCGCGGACGGCACCGTTCAGCCCACTGCCGGGCTCGTCGACGAGGTCGACCGTCCCGGCCAGCAGCGTCCGCAGCGGCACGTCGCCCGTCACCACGACCACGCGGACCACGCCGGGGGTCGCGACGGCCGCCGCGATCGTGTCGAGCGCCATCGCCCGCACCAGCCGCTCCCGGGCGGACGCGGACAGCACGCCCGCCAGCCGCGTCTTCCCGTCCGCCGCCGGCTTCACCGGCACCACCACCACCCATCGCACCGGCGCATCCTCCCCTACTCGCGAGAGGATGCCGTCATGACTCTCTGGCTCACCGGCGACCCGACCGCCGACCAGCTCCTGACCGACGACCCGTTCGCCCTGCTCATCGGCATGCTCCTGGACCAGCAGGTCACCATGGAGTCCGCCTTCGCGGGACCCGCCAAGATCGCGGCCCGCATGGACGGCCTGGACGTGCACCGCATCGCGGAGGCCGACCCCGAGACGTTCGCCGCCCTCTGCGCGACGCCGCCCGCGGTGCACCGCTACCCGGGCTCGATGGCCGGCCGGATCCAGGCGGTGGCCGCCGCGGTCGCGCGCGACTACGACGGCGACGTCACGCGGCTGTGGACCGACGGCGACCCGGACGGTCCGACCGTGCTCAAGCGCCTCAAGGCGCTGCCGGGGTTCGGGGACCAGAAGGCGCGGATCTTCCTGGCGCTGCTCGGCAAGCAGCGTGGCGTCCAGCCCACCGGCTGGGCCGAGGCCGCCGGCGCCTACGGGGAGCCCGGGGCGCGGCGGTCCATCGCGGACGTCACCGACCCGGTCTCGCTGAGCGAGGTCAGGGCCACCAAGCAGGCGGCGAAGGCGGCCGCGAAGGCTACGGCTGGCCCCTGAGGGCGTCCTTCCAGCCCTGCGAGTACGCCTCGGCGCTGCCCTGCTGGAACATGTCCTCGTCGCCGAGCCGCACCAGCACGCGCGCACCCGGACCGTCGTCGTCGGTCACCAGGTGCCCGAGTCCTCGGATGACGGCCAGCGGCCGCCCCTCGGCCTTGCCCTTGACCAGCTCACCGGCCGACGCGATCTCGTCGGCCACCGCGGCCTGCGTCATGATCAGCGGCCGGCCGAACGAGTCCACCTGACCGCGCAGGTCGTCGAGCACGACGAGCCCCGCCGCGCCGATCGCGATGTCGGTGACGCCCTGCCGCCACGGCCGCCCGGCGGTGTCGGTGATCACGATGCCCACCCGGACGCCGAACGTCGCCGCCAGGCCTGCGCGAAGCCGCCGCGCGGACGCGTCCGGGTCGAGCGGGAGCAGCAGCACGGTGCCCTCGGGGGTGTTCGACGCGTCCACGCCGGCTGCGGCCATGACGAGGCCGAGCCGGTTCTCGACGATCCGCGTCACGCCCGAGGCGTGCTCGCGGGTGGCGACGACGCGGACGGTCTCGTCGGTGATCGCCTGCTCGCGGTCGTCGGCCGACACCACCCGGCCCTCGGCCTTGGAGACGACCTTCGACGTGAGCACGAGGACGTCGCCGTCGACGGGCGGGTCGTCGCGGAGCAGCTCCGCCAGCAGCGCGACCAGGTCGTCACCGGGAGCGATCTCCCGCAGGCCGTCGGGCGCCCAGACCTCGAGGCGCGAGCTCATCGCACCAGGTTGGGCAGCACGTCCGCCCCGAACGTCTCGATCCACTCGCGCTGGTTGCGCCCGACGTTGTGCAGGTAGATGCGGTCGAAGCCGAGGTCCACGTACTTCTGGATCTCCGCGCGGTGCTTGTCGGGGTCTGCCGAGATGACCATCCGGCCCTCGAAGTCCTCGGGGCGCACCAGCTTGGCCATCTGCTCGAAGTCGAACGGCGAGCGGATGTCGGCCTTCGGGAACTTCATGCCGCCGTTGGGCCACTCGTGCATCGCGTGCGCCAGGGCCAGCTCGTCGGTCTCGGCCCACGACAGGTGCAGCTGCAGCACCTTCGGCATCGACTCGGGGTCCTTGCCCGCCTCGCGCGCGCCCTCGTCGAACTTGCCGAACAGGCCGGAGATCTTCTCCAGCGGGGCACCGACCGTGATCAGACCGTCGGCCAGCCGGCCCGCGCGCTTGGCGGTCACGGGACCGGCCGTCGCGACCAGGATCTCGGGGGCGACCTCGGGCATGGTCCACAGGCGCGTGGACTCCAGCTTGTAGAACTGCCCGGCGTGCTTGACGTCCTTGCCCGCGATCGACGCCGCGAACAGCTTCTTGATGATGTCGATGGCCTCGAACATGCGGTTGATCCGCTCGGGGGCCTCGGGCCAGTAGCTGGCGATGATGTGCTCGTTGAGCGCCTCACCGGAGCCCAGGCCGAGCCAGTGCCGGCCCGGGTACATGGCGGCGAGGGTGGCCGACGCCTGCGCGACCATCGCGGGGTGCCACCGGAACGTCGGTGCGGTGACGCCGGGGCCGATGTCGCCCGTCGTGCGCTCGCCCAGGGCGGTCAGCACGTTCCAGACGAACGCCGCCTGACCCTGCGCCGGCACCCATGGCTGGTAATGGTCGGCCGCCATGACCCCGGAGAACCCGTGGGCCTCCGCGTGGGCGGACAGCGCGACCGCCTCGGTCGGGTGGAACTGCTCGAGCATCGCCGCGTACCCGACCGTGAGGCCGTCCGCCGTGACCGTTGCCATCCATTGCTCCTTCGTGGGCCCTCGTCGTCGATCACCCTAACCGCGGGACCAGGCAGGATGATGCCCGTGAGCGAGGACGCCCTGCCGATCGAGGTGCACTGGGCGCACACCGTCCCCGTCGACGAGCTCGTCGGCGCACTGACCCCCGGCGAGCGCGACCGCGTCGGGACCCTCCGCACCGCGGAGGCGCGGGACGGGATCGCGTCGTCCCTGGTGCTGGCGCGGACCGCGGTCGGCTCGTGGGCCGGGGTGACCGCCGGCTCGGTCGAGCTGCACCGGCGCTGCCCCCGCTGCGGGAGCCGCGCGCACGGTCGGCCGAGCGCGTCGTGGCGCAGCGTGCCCGACGACGCGCACTGGACCGCGGTCCCCCACCTGAGCCTCGCCCGGACCGCGGGGACCGTCGTCGTCGTGACGACTCGCACGGACGAGGTCGGCATCGACGTCGAACGCCGGACCGACCACGTGTTCGACGGGTTCGACGAGGTCGTGCTCGCCGCCGACGAGGCCCGCGGGGTCGACGACGAGGCACGACTGCGCACCTGGGTGCGCAAGGAGGCCGTGCTCAAGGCCGTCGGCCGCGGGCTCGACGTCGACCCGCGCAGCCTCGTGCTCGGGCCCGGTGACGAGCCCGCGCGCATCGCGCGAGGACCGGCCGGACCGTGGCACCTGCAGGACCTCGACCCGACCGACGGGGCGATCGGCGCTCTGGCCGTGCGGGCAGCCGGCCCGGTCAGCGTGCGGGTGACGCAGGTGCACCTGGCCGGGCGGCACTGAGCTCGGGCAGGGCCGGCCGGTAGACCCAGGCCTCCACGAGCAGGGCCACCGAGGTCCCGGACACCTCCGACGCGCACGCAACGAACAGCTCGGTGCTCACCGTCCCGTGCCGGTGGCGCGCGGTCCACGTCCTCAGGACGGCGAAGAACGCGTCGTCCCCGACCGCGAGCCGCAGGGCGTGCAGGGTGAGCGCGCCGCGCTTGTAGAGCCGGTCGTCGAACATGCCGTCGGGTCCGGGGTCGCCGATGACCAGGTCCTGCGGGAGCGCCGCCAGACGGGCGCGCGCGGACCGGGCGTGACGGTCGGCGCTCCACCCGCCCGACTGCTCCGACCAGAGCCACTCGGCGTAGCACGCGAAGCCCTCGTGCAACCAGATCTCCCGCCACCGCCCGACGGTCAGACTGTTCCCGAACCACTGGTGCGCGAGCTCGTGCGCCACCAGCCGTTCCGAGCCTCGCCGGCCGTCCATGTGGTTCGCCCCGAACACGGCGAGCCCCTGCGCCTCGAGCGGGATCTCGAGGTCGTCGTCGGTGACCACGACCGTGTACCCCGCGAACGGGTACGGGCCGAACCGGTGCTCGAAGAGCGCCATCATCTGGGGCTGCCGGTCGAGGTCGTGCAGCGCGGCGGCGCGCAGCCGGGCCGGGACCAGCACCTGCGTGGACAGGCTCGTCGGCACCCGCTCGTAGCGTCCGACCTGGAGCGTGGCGAGGTAGGGCGCCATGGGCTCCGGCTGGTCGTACACCCACCGGGTGCGCCCGGCGCGCGGGGTGCGGGAGACCAGGGAGCCGTTGGCGAGCACCTCGTAGCCGGCCTCCGCCGTGACCGTGACCGTGAAGCTCGCCTTGTCCGCCGGGCTGTCGTGGCACGGGAACCACGTGGGCGCGCCGTCGGGCTGGCCGGCCACGATGAGACCGTCCTCGAGCTCCTCCCAACCGACCTCGCCCCAGGGCCCGCGCACGGGACCGGGCTGCCCGCTGTAGCGCACCTCGATCGGCAGGCTCGTACCCGCGTCGACCGCCCGACCCAGCCGGATCGCGATCCGCCCGTCGCGGTGGGTCCACCGCTCCGGCCGCTTCCCGCCCACCAGGACCCCGGTGACGCGTAACCCGTGCAGGGACACCGAGACGCGGTCCAGCGGACGGGTGGCGCGGGCGTGCAGCACCGCGCGGGCGTCCAGCCGGTTGGTGGCCACGCGGTAGTCGAGGTCGAGCTCGTACCGGTCCACGTTCAACCCCCCGTCGGGCCTGCCAGGCAGGTAGGGGTCCTCAGGCGGCTGCGTCACGCCGGGGCCACCGGGTTCCCGGTCCAGCGCGAGCCCGCGGGGATGGTGTCGCCGCGCAGCACGAGGGACGCCGGCCCCACCCGCGCGCCGTCGTCGAGGCTCGCCGCGGGCAGCACCACCCCGTGCGGGCCGAGGCTCGCGCCGCGTCCCAGCTCCACCGTGTCCATGCTCATCACCCGATCATGGAACAGATGTGTCTGCAGCACGCAGCCGCGGTTGACCGTGGCGGCGTCGCCGAGCCTGACCAGGTCCGCCTCGGGCAGCCAGTACGTCTCGCACCAGACCCCGCGGCCGATCCGGGCGCCGAGCGTCCGCAGCCAGACCGTGAGCGCCGGTGAGCCGATCGTGGCCGGTCCGAGCCACGGCACCGCGACCACCTCGAGGAACGTGTCGGCCAGCTCGTTGCGCCACACGAACGAGCTCCACAGCGGGTGGTCGCCCGGTCGCAGCCGGCCGACGAGCAGCCACTTCGTCACCGTCGCCAGCGCGCACGCGACGAGGGCGGCGGCCAGCACGACCAGCGGGGAGAGCGCGGCGGCCGCCCCGAGCCCGCGGGCGTCGAGCACCGCCTGGAGCACCAGCAGGACGAGCACGCCCAGCCCGACGGTGCAGATCACGGGCACGATCCGGCAGAGCTCGACCAGCGCACGGGCCACCCGCAGGCGCGTCGGCGGAGCGAACGTCCGTGCGTCGTCGGCCTCGCCGGCGGTCCGTCGCAGCCGCACCGGCGGCGAGCCGAGCCAGCTGGTGCCCGCCCGCGCGTCCTCCGGCGTCGCCGAGAGCACCGCGACCAGACCGCGCTTGGGCACCGTGCGGCCGGGGGCGATCATCCCCGAGTTGCCCAGGAACGCGCGCTTGCCCACCTTGCTCCGCTCGACCCGCAGCCAGCCGTGCCCCAGCTCGTAGGAGCCGATCAGGGTGTCGTCGGCGAGGAACGCGCCCTCGCCGACCGTCGTGAGCGTGGGGAGCATGAGGGCGGTCGACGCCTCCACGTCCTTGCCGATGTCCGCCCCGAGCAGCCGCAACCAGACCGGCGTCGCGAGGCTGGAGTAGAGCGGGAACAGCGTGGTGCGGGCGTCGTCCATCAACCGCAGCGTCGCCCAGACCTGCCAGCCCGCGCGGCTGTGCACCGCGTGGTACCCCTCACGGAACCCCAGCCCGAGCAGCCGCACGGCGGCGAGCGTGACGAGCGCGAGCACCACGACCACCGTGACCGCGGCCAGCGGAACCGCGCGCAGCGCGTCGACCGCCGCCTCGGTCTGGGTGGTGGCCCCGCGCAGCGCCACGCCGACGACCAGGAGCCCGCACAGCACGGCGACGACCGGCAGGGCCGCGAGCGCCGCGGCGGTCGCCCCGTAGATCGCCACCCAGCGGCGCGCCCGTGGCGCGCGGTCGCGCGGCCAGTGCCGCCGGGCCGGCCCGTCGAACACCGCCGGCGACCCCACCCACAGCTCGCCGGGCGGCACGGAGTCCAGGACGGCGGAGCCGGGGGCGACCTCGGACCAGGCGCCGACGCGGGTGCCGGGCGCGAGCGTGCTGCGGGTGCCGACCGTCGCGCGCTTGTCGATCCGCACGCGTCCGACCCGGAGCACGTCGCCGTCGAGCCAGTGCCCGCGCAGGTCCACCTCGGGCTCGACCGAGCACCCGTTGCCGAGCGTGAGCAGCCCGGTGACCGGCGGCGGCGCGTGCAGGTCGACGTTCTTGCCGACGGTCGCCCCGAGCGCCCGCGCGTACGTCGCGGTCCAGGGGGCGCACGAGAGGTTCTCGGCGCCGGCCGCGGCCGCCCAGGACTCGGTGAACCACAGGCGCAGGTGCACCGACCCGCCCCGGGGGTATCGGCCCGGGCGCAGGCCGCGCAGCAGCGTGCGCGCGACGAGCACCGTCGTCCCCATCCGGCCGAGCGGGCTCAGGAGCACCAGCCAGCCGAGCGCCACCCACCACCACACCCCGGGGACGACCGGCACCCACGCGGCGCCCGTCGTCGCGACGAGCACCGCGTCCGCGACCAGCAGCCAGGTGAGCCAGCGCAGCCCGACGAGCGCGGCGAGCGGCAGGCCGAGCACCGTCTGCAGCACCTGCGCCCGCAGCGGGGTCGGCGCGACCACGCGCGTCTCCGCGGCGGCGGTCGGCTCGAACTCGTCGAGCCGCCGCGCCAGGTCCCCGATCCGGGGGTACTCGTACACGTCGGCGACGGTGACCGTCGGGAAGCGCTCGCGCAGGGCGCTGACCAGCTGCGCGGCCACGAGGCTGCCGCCGCCGGCGGCGAAGAAGTCGTCGCGCGGGCCGGCGACCGTGACGCCGAGCGCCGCCGTCCAGCGCTCCGCCACCCACTCCCCGGTCGCGGTGAGGCCGACGGGCGGCGCCGACGCCGACGAGCCGGTGGCAGCCCGTTCCAGCGGCCACGGCAGCGCGTCGCGGTCGACCTTCCCCGAGCCGCGCGTCGGGATGGACTCCACCGGTGCGAGCAGCGGCACCAGGGCGGCCGGCAGCGACCCCACGAGCCGGTGCCGGGCGTCGGCCAGGTCCAGCGTGACGCCGGGCTCGGGCACCAGGTACCCGACGAGCACCGAGGTGCCTGCGGGGGTCCGCCGGACGGCCGCGGCCGCACCCGCCACGCCGGGCAGCCCGAGCAGCGCGGAGTCGACCTCGCCCAGCTCGATCCGGCGGCCACCCACCTTCACCTGGTCGTCCGCGCGCCCGACGAACAGCAGCCCTTCGGCCTCGTACCGCACCAGGTCCCCGCTGCGGTACGCCCGCCCCCAACCCAGCGGCTCGGCCGGCGCGTACTTCTCCGCGTCCTTGACCGGGTCGAGGTACCGCGCGAGCCCGACGCCGCCGATGATCAGCTCGCCCAGCCCGCCCTCCTCGACCTGGGTCCCGTCGGGCGCGACGACGGCGAGGTCCCACCCGTCGAGCGCGTGCCCGATGCGCACGGGGCCGTCGCCGGTCAGCAGCGCCGCGCACGCGACGACGGTCGCCTCCGTCGGCCCGTAGGTGTTCCAGACCTCGCGGCCCTCCCCCACCAGCCGCGCCACGAGCTCGGGCGGGCAGGCCTCGCCGCCGAAGATGAGCAGCCGCACGCCGGCCAGCTCCTCGGACCGCCAGAGCCCCGCGAGCGTCGGCACGGTCGAGATGACGGTGATGCCCTGCGCCACCAGCCACGGGCCGAGGTCCATGCCCGTGCGCACCAGCGCCCGCGGCGCCGGGACGAGGCAGGCGCCGTGCGCCCACGCGAGCCACATCTCCTCGCAGCTCGCGTCGAACGCCACCGACAGCCCCGCCAGCACGCGGTCGCCCGGGCCGAGCGGCGCCTCCTGGAGGAACAGCCGCGCCTCGGCGTCCACGAACGCGGCGGCCGACCGGTGCGTGACCGCGACCCCCTTCGGTGCGCCGGTCGAGCCCGAGGTGAAGATGATCCACGCGTCGTCGTCGAGCCCCGGACGGCGTGGCTCCGCGCGCGTCCGCAGGGTCGCCAGGTCCCCCTCCGTGAGCACGCGGGCGACCCCGGCCTCCCGGAACACGGTCCGGGCGCGCTCGTCGGGGTCGTCGACGTCGACCGGCACGTAGGCCGCCCCCGCCGCCAGCACCGCGAGGATCGCCGTGTAGAGCTCCGCCGTGCCCGACGGGATGCGCACACCGACGCGGTCGCCGGGCCCGATGCCCACGCCCGCGAGACCGGCCGCGGACGCCCGGACAGCCTCGGCCAGCTCCCGATAGGTCAGGACCGTGCTGCCGTCGTCGACGGCCTGCGCGTCCCCGTGCACGGCGACGGTGCCCTCCAGGACGTCCAGCAGCGTGCGCGGTGCAGGTGCCCGGCCGGACCGGAGGAACCCCTCGGCAGACATCGCCCAGCCTCCCCGCCCGCTCGTGTCCTCCCGATCATGCGCTCACGACCCGGCGAGTGGCGATCCTCGCACCGGCGCGGCGGCGCACCGCACCCGGACCGCCCTCGTTCACCGACTGTTCGCCTGATCGTCGCCGGAGCGTGGAGGCCCGCCGATCTGGGAAGATGTCGGACCATGAGCTCCGACGCCTTCACCCTGCCCGACGCACCCACGACTCTCACGGGCACGCGGCAGGTACCGGACCGGGTCTCCCTCGACGGTGTCGAGGACCGCTGGGACGAGGCATGGACCGCCCAGGACCTGTACGCGTTCGACCGCACGGCCACGCGCGAGCAGATCTACTCGATCGACACGCCCCCGCCCACGGTGTCGGGCTCGCTGCACGTCGGCCACGTCTTCTCGTACACGCACACCGACGTCGTCGCCCGGTTCCAGCGGATGCGCGGCCGCGAGGTGTTCTACCCGATGGGCTGGGACGACAACGGCCTGCCCACCGAGCGTCGCGTGCAGAACTACTACGGCGTGCGGTGCGACCCGTCGCTGCCGTACGACCCCGAGTTCACTCCCCCGTTCGAGGGCGGCGAGGGCAAGTCCGGTCCCCAGCTGCCGGTCAGCCGCAAGAACTTCGTCGAGCTGTGCGAGCGCCTGACCGTCGAGGACGAGCGGCTGTTCGAGGCCCTCTGGCGCCGGCTCGGCCTCTCGGTCGACTGGTCGCGCACGTACCAGACGGTGTCCGCCGAGTCCCGGGCCGTCGCGCAGCAGGCGTTCCTGCGCAACCTCGCGCGCGACGAGGCGTACCAGGCCGAGGCCCCCGGGCTCTGGGACGTGACGTTCCAGACGGCGGTCGCGCAGGCCGAGCTCGAGGCCCGCGACTACCCGGGTGCGTTCCACCGGGTCGCGTTCCACGGTGCCGACGGTCCGGTCTACATCGAGACGACCCGTCCGGAGCTGCTCCCGGCCTGCGTGGCCCTCATCGCGCACCCCGGCGACGAGCGCTATCAGCACCTGTTCGGCACCACGGTCCGCTCCCCCCTGTTCGACGTGGAGATCCCCGTCCTGGCGCACACGCTGGCGGAGCCCGACAAGGGCGCGGGCATCGCGATGTGCTGCACGTTCGGTGACCTCACGGACGTGCAGTGGTGGCGCGAGCTCCAGCTGCCGACGCGCTCGGTGGTGGGCCGCGACGGCCGCATCCTGCGCGACACCCCGGACTGGCTCGTGGGCGACGGCCCGCGCGCCCGCTACGAGGAGCTGGCCGGCAAGACCACGTTCTCCGCCCGCGAGGCCGTCGTCGCCGGGCTCCGCGAGACCGGGGACCTGGACGGCGAGCCCGTCACCACCCAGCGCAAGGCGAACTTCTACGAGAAGGGCGACAAGCCCCTCGAGATCGTCACCAGCCGCCAGTGGTACATCCGCAACGGCGGCCGCGACGATGCCCTGCGCGACGAGCTGCTCGCCCGTGGCGCCGAGCTCGGGTTCAGCCCCGACTTCATGAAGGTCCGCTACGAGAACTGGGTCAGCGGCCTCAACGGCGACTGGCTCGTGTCCCGCCAGCGGTTCTTCGGCGTGCCCTTCCCGGTCTGGTACCCGCTCGACGAGCACGGCGAGCCCCAGCACGACAAGCCACTGCTGCCGTCCGAGGACCAGCTGCCCATCGACCCGTCCTCCGACGTGCCCGCCGGCTACACGGCCGAGCAGCGCGGCGTGCCCGGCGGGTTCGCGGCCGATCCCGACATCATGGACACCTGGGCCACCAGCTCCCTGACGCCGCAGATCGTCGGCGGCTGGCGCACCGACCCGGACCTGTTCAGCCGCGTGTTCCCCATGGACCTGCGCCCCCAGGGCCAGGACATCATCCGCACCTGGCTGTTCTCCACGGTGGTCCGCTCGCACCTGGAGCACGGCTCGCTGCCCTGGTCGGACGCGGCGATCAGCGGCTGGATCCTGGACCCGGACCGCAAGAAGATGTCGAAGTCCAAGGGCAACGTGGTCACCCCCATGGGCCTGCTGGAGGAGCACGGGTCCGACGCGGTCCGGTACTGGGCGGCCTCGGCTCGGCTCGGCACCGACGCGGCGTTCGAGATCGGCCAGATGAAGATCGGCCGCCGCCTGGCCATCAAGGTGCTCAACGCCTCCAAGTTCGCGCTCTCGTTCGGTGCCGCCGACGAGCCGCTCGCCCTGGACCCGTCGCTGGTCACCGTGGAGATCGACCGCGCGATGCTGGCCGGCCTCGCGGACGTCGTCGACAAGTCCACCGCGGCCCTCGTCGCGTACGACCACACGCGTGCGCTGGAGCTGACCGAGACGTTCTTCTGGACGTTCTGCGACGACTACCTCGAGCTGGTCAAGGACCGCGCGTACGGCGACCCGTCGCCGGAGACCGAGTCCGCGCGTGCGGCCCTCGCGATCGCCCTGGACGTGCTGCTGCGCCTGTTCGCGCCGGTGCTCCCGTTCGCCACGGAGGAGGTCTGGTCGTGGTGGCGCGAGGGATCGGTGCACCGGGCCACATGGCCGTCCGCGGAGCCGCTGCGCACCCCGGCCGACCCCGCCGTCGTCGGTGCCGCCGGCTCGGCGCTCACCGCGCTGCGCAAGGTGAAGTCCGAGGCCAAGCTGTCGATGCGCACCGAGATCACCTCGGTCGAGCTCGTCGTGCCCGCCGGGCTGCGACCCGGCATCGAGGCGTCGCTCGACGACATCCGGGCGGCCGGCCGCGTCACCGGAACCCTGACCCTGGTGGACGGTGACGGCGAGACGTGCGTGGCACGCGACGCCGTGCTGGTCCCGCCGGCTCCGAAGGCCTGACATGCGCGAGTCACGGTCCGAGTCCCTGGTGGAGCTGGACCCCGCCGACAGCATCCCCGGCATGCTCGCCGCGCGGCTGCTGCGCGACCCCTCCGGGGTGTTCGCGGAGCGACTGGTGGGCGACGCCTGGACCGCGGTGACGGTCGCCGAGTTCGACGCGGAGGTCACCGCGGTGGCCAAGGGACTGGTCGCGCGCGACGTCCAGCCCGGCGACCGCGTCGCGATCATGTCCCGCACGCGCTACGAGTGGACGCTGCTCGACTTCGCCTGCTGGGCGGCGGGCGCGCTCGGCGTGCCGGTCTACGAGACGTCGTCGGCCGAGCAGGTCCGCTGGATCATGGCCGACGCCGGGGTCCGGCTCGCGCTCGTGGAGACCGCGAAGCACGCCGCCGTCGTCGCCCAGGTCCGTGACGACCTCCCGGGCCTCCGCGAGGTCCTGGTCATCGACGAGGGCGCGGTCGCGACGCTGGTCGAGGCCGGGACCGAGGTCCCCGACGAGGAGATCCGGCGGCGCAGCGCGCTGGCCCGCGCGGACGACCTCGCGACCGTCATCTACACGTCGGGCACGACCGGCCGGCCCAAGGGCGTCGAGCTCACGCACGGGAACTTCGTCGCGATCACCCGCAACGGGGTCGCCGGGCTGGGCGACGTCGTCGCGATGCCGCACTCGCGCACCCTGCTGTTCATGCCGCTCGCGCACGTGTTCGCGCGGTTCATCCAGGTGCTCTGCGTGCCCTCCGGCGCCGTCCTGGGTCACACGCCGGACGCCAAGAACCTGCTCGCGGACCTCGGGACGTTCCAGCCGACCTTCATCCTGGCCGTGCCCCGCGTCTTCGAGAAGGTCTACAACTCGGCGGAGCAGAAGGCCGGCTCGGGGACCAAGCTGAAGCTCTTCCGCTGGGCCGCCAAGGCCGCCGAGGACTACTCCCGCTCGCTGGAGACCGGCGGCCCGGGCCCTCGCCTGCGAGCCCGGCACGCTCTCGCGGGACGGCTGGTGCACTCGAAGCTCCGGGCGGCGCTGGGCGGGCGTGCCGAGTTCGCGATCTCCGGCGGCGCACCCCTGGGCGAGCGGCTCGGGCACTTCTACCGGGGCATCGGCGTCGAGGTGCTCGAGGGCTACGGCCTCACCGAGACGACCGCCGCCACGACCGTCAGCCGCCCCGGCGTCACGACGATCGGCACCGTCGGGCCGGCGTACCCCGGCACGGCCGTGCGGGTCGACGACGAGGGCCAGGTCTTCGTCTCCGGCCCGCACGTGTTCCGGGGCTACCGGCACGATCCTGAGGCCACCGCCGAGGCGCTGGTGGACGGGTGGTTCCGTACCGGCGACCTCGGGACGATCGACGAGGCCGGGTGCCTGCGGATCACCGGCCGCACCAAGGAGATCATCGTCACCGCGGGCGGCAAGAACGTGGCCCCCGCCGTGCTGGAGGACCGACTGCGCGGGCACCCGCTGGTCAGCCAGGTCGTCGTCGTCGGCGACCAGCGGCCGTTCATCGGCGCGCTCGTCACGCTCGACGCGGACATGCTCCCCGGCTGGCTGTCCAACCACGGTCTCCCGGCCATGTCGGTCGACGAGGCCGCGACGAACCCCGCGGTCCTCGAGGCGCTGGACCGTGCCTCCGAGCGCGCCAACGAGGCCGTCTCGCGCGCCGAGTCCATCCGCAAGCTCCGGGTGCTCACCACGGACTTCACCGAGACGAACGGCTACCTCACCCCGTCGATGAAGGTGAAGCGCGCCCTGGTGCTCAAGGACTTCGCCGCGGACATCGACACCCTCTACACCGACACCCGCAGCACCGACTGACCACACGCGACGTCCGCACTCGAGGGGGCTCAGACCCGCTCGAGTGCGGACGTCGCGGTGTCTAGACGACCGTGCGGAGGCGGGCCTGGTCGGCGGACTGGGTGGGGACCGCCTCGCTGGGCGTGGAGTCGTCGGACCAGCGCAGCACCGCGCCGATGCCGTCCACCAGGTCGACCGCGCCGTCCTCGGCGAACGTGACGCCCGCGTCCTGCGCCAGGGCAGCACGCACCAGGGCCACGTTCGCGTCCATCTCGCGCGCGTTCTCCGTGACGCCGATCGACTGGAGGTCCCCCGCGCTCGTCGCCAGCTGCAGGGGTTCGGGCCCCACCCACAGGGTCCGCTCCGCCAGTCCGGTGGTGAGCACGCTGATCTGGAGCACCAGCTCCGCCACCTGGCCGCGCCGCAGCACCTCGATCACGTCGCCCAGCGCGGTGACGGCACCGTCGCCGCGGCCCTGCGCCTCCCGGAACCGGTCGAGCACCGCCTGCCGACGCCGGGTCCGGAACGCCTCGAGCGTCTCGGTGACCCGCGCCGCGAACGCGCCCTGGTTGACGCCCTCACCGCGCGACCCGCCCTGCACCTCGACCACCAGCTCACGCGCCTGCTGACCGACGGCCTCGCACACGAGCTTGGTGGCCCGCACGTCGCCCGTGATCACCACGAGGTCGGGCTTGCGCTCCGCCACCCGCTTGTCCAGCACGGCCGCGACCGCCTCGGCGTTGCGACCCCAGGAGTCCTCCGCACGCGTCTGGCTGCGCCGGTCGAGACCGCCCTCGCGCGTCTTGTGCACGTCGTCGTGCCCACCGTCGACGGTCTCGGTCTCCGGGCCGCCCTCGGTGCGCACGGTGCCACCGGCGGCCCAGGTGAGGTCCGCTCCGTTGCGGTCCACCTCGACCAGCAGGTACGACACCGTCTCGTCGGCGGCGCGCACGGCCGGGAGCAGGGCCGGCGCGGGGCCGAACACCGCGTGGGACTGGGCCGGAGGCTCGGAGAGCACTCGGTCGACCACCACTCCCTGGGCGTCGGCCACGATCACCCGCCCGTGGGGGGCGCGCACACCGGTGGGGACCGAGACCACGTCGGCGATCTGGTCCAGCACCCAGGCCGGTGCGCCGTCGCGCTCGAGAGAGCGTCGGACGGCCCTCCAGCGGTCAGCCGCCTCGGCGTCACCGGTCGCACCGTTGCGCGTCGCGTCGAGGTAGACGGTCGTGAACGGTGCCGGGCGTCCGAGCAGCGGCTTGAGCCAGTGCAGATCCATGGGCAAGTACCTCCGGTGTCGATCGTCCCCGGCGACCGCGCACGCGTGATCCGCCCCCGCGCGGCTTGCCGGAGCTGACCCCTCCTACCCTCCGCCCCCGGAGGGCCCGGCGCCACCCCGAATAGTCAGGCGCCTCGGGCGTGGTCCTCGGCGATGGCCTCGTGGTGCCGGATGACCTCCTCGACGATGAACGCGAGGAACTTCTCCGCGAACACGGGGTCGAGGTCCGCGGTGCGCGCGAGCTCACGCAGGCGCGCGACCTGCTGCTCCTCACGCGCCGGGTCCGACGGCGGCAGGCCGCTGGTCGCCTTCAGCACGCCGACCTGCTGCGTCGCCTTGAACCGCTCCGCGAGCAGGTAGACGAGCGCGGCGTCGATGTTGTCGATGCTCCCGCGCAGGCGGGCCAGGTCGGCGGGGATCGGGGTCGGCAGGTCGCTCACGGACGCGATCCTAGGCGGGAACCCCGGACGGTCAGGCGCTCTTCTCGCGGGGTGTGCGCTTCTCCTGCTCGGTGTCCCGCGGGATGAGCGTCGGGTTGACGTTCTCGAGCACCACCTCGCGCGTGATGACCACGCGGCCCACGTCGTCGCGGCTGGGCACCTCGAACATCACCTGCTGGAGGACCTCCTCCATGATGGCCCGCAGCCCACGTGCCCCGGTGCCGCGCAGGAGGGCCTGGTCGGCGATCGAGGCCACGGCCTCCTCGTCGAACTCGAGCTCCACGCCGTCGATCTGGAACATCCGCTGGTACTGCTTGACCAGCGCGTTCTTGGGCTCCGTGAGGATCCGCACGAGCGCGTCCTGGTCGAGACGGGAGACCGCGGCGACCACGGGGAGCCGGCCGATGAACTCGGGGATCAGGCCGTACTTCTGCAGGTCCTCGGGGCGGACCTCCGCGAACAGGTCGCCCTCGTCCACCGAGTCCAGCAGCGGGGCGCCGAAGCCGACGACGCGCTTGCGCGCACGGGCCGCGATGATGTCGTCGAGCCCCGAGAACGCGCCGGCCACGATGAACAGCACGTTCGTGGTGTCGATCTGGATGAACTCCTGGTGCGGGTGCTTGCGGCCGCCCTGCGGCGGGACCGAGGCCGTGGTGCCCTCGATGATCTTCAGCAGCGCCTGCTGGACACCCTCGCCGGAGACGTCACGCGTGATCGACGGGTTCTCGCTCTTGCGGGCGATCTTGTCGATCTCGTCGATGTAGATGATCCCCGACTCGGCCTTCTTGACGTCGTAGTCGGCGGCCTGGATGAGCTTGAGCAGGATGTTCTCGACGTCCTCGCCGACGTAGCCCGCCTCGGTGAGGGCCGTGGCGTCCGCGATGGCGAACGGGACGTTCAGCATGCGGGCCAGGGTCTGCGCGAGGTACGTCTTGCCGGTGCCCGTGGGGCCGACCAGCAGGATGTTCGACTTCGCGATCTCGATGTGGTCGTCGGTCGTCGACGTCCGCGCCTCACCGGCCTGGACACGCTTGTAGTGGTTGTACACCGCGACCGCGAGGGCCCGCTTGGCCGACTCCTGGCCGATGATGTACTGCTCGAGGAAGTCGAAGATCTCCTTCGGCTTGGGCAGCTCGACCAGGCCGACCTCGGTGGCCTCCGCCAGCTCTTCCTCGATGATCTCGTTGCAGAGCTCGATGCACTCGTCGCAGATGTAGACGCCCGGGCCCGCGATCAGCTTCTTGACCTGCTTCTGCGACTTGCCGCAGAAGGAACACTTGAGGAGATCGGCCCCGTCCCCGATACGAGCCACGTCGATCCCCTTCCTCGTGTCGCCCTCCGCCCGTCGGGCGGTGCGTCGTACGTGCGTCGCCCCGCGGGGCGCGCGTCCTCCCCCATTGCACACCACCGGGGCCGGGATGTCAGCCGAACACACGGCACGCGTCAGCACCGGTTGTCACTGGCGTCACCCGTCGCCCAGCAGAAGAGCCGGGTCCGCAGGCCGCGGACCCGGCTCCCCGGAGGACTACTTGGGCTGGACCGTCGTCGGGATGACGCCCTTGCGGCTGGCCAGCACCTGGTCGACGATCCCGTACTCCAGCGCCGCCTGCGCGGTGAGGATCTTGTCGCGCTCGATGTCCTTGCGGACCAGCTCGATGTCGCGGCCCGTGTGGTGCGCGATGGTGAGCTCGAGCCACTCGCGCATCCGGATCAGCTCGTTGGCGTGGATCTCGATGTCGGACGCCTGCGCGTAGCCGCCACCCTCCATCGCCGGCTGGTGGATGAGCACGCGCGCGTTGGGCAGGGCCAGGCGCTTGCCGGGCGAGCCCGCCGCGAGCAGCACGGCCGCCGCCGAGGCAGCCTGCCCGAGGCAGACCGTCTGGATGTGCGGCTTGATGTACTGCATCGTGTCGTAGATCGCCGTCAGGGCCGTGAACGATCCGCCGGGCGAGTTGATGTACAGGATGATGTCGCGGTCCGGGTCGGTGCTCTCCAGCACCAGCAGCTGGGCCATGACGTCGTCGGCCGAGGCGTCGTCCACCTGCACGCCGAGGAAGATGATGCGGTCCTCGAACAGCTTGGTGTACGGGTCCTGGCGCTTGAACCCGTAGGCCGTGCGCTCCTCGAACTGCGGCAGCACGTACCGGGCGGCGGGCGAGGACGGCGCGAGGCCGCCCGGCCCCGCCAGCATCCCGGCGCGCGCCATGAACTGGGACTCCATGCTCATGAGCTTCTCCTCAACGATCTGAAAGTCGGACGCCGTCAGGCCGTGCCGCCGCCACCGGCGACCGAGTCGGCCTTCGTGACGACCTTGTCCACGAAGCCGTACTCGAGCGCCTCGGGGGCGGTGAACCAGCGGTCACGGTCGGCGTCGGCGTTGATCTGGTCGACGGTCTTGCCGGTCTGGGCGGCGGTGAGCTCGGCGAGCACGTTCTTCATGTGGAGGATCAGCTGGGCGTTGATCCGCACGTCGGTCGCGGTGCCGCCGATGCCGCCCGAGGGCTGGTGCATCATCACGCGGGCGTGCGGCAGGGCGTAGCGCTTGCCCTGGGCGCCCGACGAGAGCAGGAACTGCCCCATCGACGCGGCCATGCCCATCGCGATCGTGGCGACGTCCGGCTGGATGTACTGCATGGTGTCGTAGATCGCCATGCCCGCGGTGATCGAGCCACCGGGCGAGTTGATGTACAGCCAGATGTCCTTGTCGGGGTCCTCCGCGGCCAGCAGCATCATCTGCGCGCAGATGGCGTTGGCGTTCTCGTCGCGCACCTCGGAACCGAGCCAGATGATGCGCTCGCGGAGCAGTCGGTTGTAGATGGAGTCATTGAGGCCGAAGGCCGGGCCGTCCGCCCTGGCCATCATCGGCACTAGCTCGTTCACGAAGGCTCCCTCATCTGACGGTGACGTCTGTCCTGCACCGCTCGGTCTCCCTGTCGGGGACCCGTGCGATGCAGTGACCCTAACGCGCAGCGGCACCCGTCCATGGCCCCGCACCGAGCGTTTTCGCTGACGGCAGAGCCCGGCGCCGTCGACCCGGGAGAACGCCGAAGGCCCCGCACCGGGCATCGGTGCGGGGCCTTCCGGAGCGCGGCGTCAGGCCTTGGCGTCCTCGGTGGGCTCGGCGTCGTCGAACACGTCGAACGCCGAGATGTCGGCCGCGGCGTCGGTCGGGGCCGAGGTCACCTCTGCGGCCTCGGCGGCGTCCTCGGCGTCGGACCCGATGAACTCGGACAGGTCCACGGCCTGGCCGGAGCCGTCGGTGACGGCGACGCGGCGCAGCGCGACGGCGAGCGCCTTCGAGCGGGCGACCTCGGCGACCATCGTCGGGATCTGGCCCTGCTGGTCGATGGTCTGGATGAAGGTGTTCGGGTCCATGCCGTACTGGCGCGACGCGTTCACCAGGTAGTCGAGCAGCTCGTTCTGGCTGACCTTGATCTCCAGCTGCTCGGCGAGGGTGTCCAGGAGGATCTGGTTGCGCAGCGCGGTGGTGGCCTGCTCGCCGACCTCGGCGCGGTGCTCGTCGTCCTCGAGCCGGCCCTCACCCTCGAGGTGGCGGTGCACCTCGGCCTCGACGACGCCCGACGGGACGGGGATCTCGGTGGCGGCGAGCAGCTGCTCGAGCAACAGGTCGCGGGCCTGCACGGCCTGGTTGGACGCCTTGATGCTGGACGCCTGCGTGCGCAGGTCCGCCGTCAGCTCCTCGAGCGTGTCGAACTCGCTGGCCAGCTGGGCGAAGTCGTCGTCGGCGTCGGGCAGCTGACGCTCCTTGACCGTGGTGGCGGTGACGCTCACCTGGGCGGTCTCGCCGGCGTGCTCGCCGCCCGCGAGGGCCGTCTCGAACGTGGTGGTCTCGCCGCCCGACAGGCCCGTGAGCGCCTCGTCCAGGCCCTCGAGCATGTTGCCCGAGCCGATCTGGTAGCTGACGCCGGACACGGTGTCGACCGGCTCGTCGCCGATGGTGGCGGTGAGGTCGATGACGACGAAGTCGCCCTCGGCCGCGGGGCGGTCCACGCCGACCAGGGTGCCGAAGCGCTCGCGCAGGGCGTCCAGGCGGGCGGCGACGTCCTCGTCGGAGACCTCGACGTCGTCGACCGTGACGGCGATGCCGTCGAGCGCCGGGACGGTGATCTCGGGGCGGACCTCGACCTCGGCGGTGAAGTGCAGCTCGCCCTCCTCGCCGGCGGGCGCGGCGGTCAGGCCGGGGATCTTGGTGACCTCGACCTCGGGCTGGCCCAGCGGGCGCAGCTTGTTCTCGCGGACGGCCTCGGCGTAGAAGCCGGACAGACCCTCGTTGATCGCGTGCTCGAGGACGGCGGGACGACCGACGCGCTGGTCGATGATGCGCGGCGGCACCTTGCCCTTGCGGAAGCCCGGGACGACGACGTCCTGAGCGATGTGCTCGTACGCGTGCTCGATGCTGGGCTTGAGCTCGTCGTAGGTCACCTCGACGGTCAGCTTGACCTTGGTGGGCTCCAGGGTCTCGACGGCGCTCTTCACTTCGATGGTCTCCAACTGATCGGGGCGGGCGCCGGCGACTCCGGCGATCTCCGGTGCTTCGGGCCGCGCGCCGTCGCACGCCCGAGAACGGGCCGACGACCGCACGCTGGCGACCCTCGACCTTACGCCACGGCGGGCGGCGGTCCCAAGCCGAGAGGCTGTGGGACCGCCCACGCCGGTCGTCCCGTCATCGAGCGAGACCCGCGACCTCCGTGATGACCGACACCGCGCGGCCCACGCCGTCGTGCTCCGCGTACTCGGCCGCGAGCTCGCCGGCCCGCCGTGCGAACGACGGGTTGTCCAGCAACCGCCGCACACCGTGCCGGACCGCCTCCGACGTCGTCGCGTCCGTGACCTTGTCGGTCGGGAGCGCGAGGCCGACGCCGGACCACGCCACGCGCGCACCCACCTCGGCCTTGTCCTCCGACCGGCCCGCGACGAGCACGGGGACCCCGGAGGCGAGCGCCTGCTGGACACCGCCGAAACCGCCGTTGGTGATCATCACGTCGACCAGCGGCAGGAGGCGGTCGAACGGTACGAACGGGGTGGCCCGCACGTTCGCCGGGTAGTCGGCGGGCTCGGCGGTCGCGATCACCAGGACGTCCTCGTCGGCGAGGCCGTCGATCGCCGGCCAGAGCAGCCGCTCCGGGTCGGTGGCGACCGTCCCCTGCGTGACGAGCACGACGGGACGACCCGTGGCGCGCGCCTCGCGCACGTCGTCCCACCAGGCGGGCGGTGCGAAGCGGTCGACGCCCGCCGGCAGGAACGGTCCGACCATCTCGACGTTCTCCGGCAGGTCGCTGCGGGGGTACTCGAACGACGGCACCGACGTGTGCAGCACCCGCGTGGCGGCCGTCTGCACCCAGTCGAGGAAGAACCCGTCGGGCACCGGCAGGCCGGCGTCGGCAACCACACGCTCCGCCGCCTTCTGCGAGTCCCGGAACAGCACCTTCTCGATGAACCAGCCCAGCGCCGCGTAGCGCAGACCGTCGAACCCGGTCCGCGGCGGCTGCAGACCCAGGCCGAACGGGGCGGTGTCCTTGCTCGAGATCGCCAGCGGCGAGACGGAGAAGAGCACGGACGGCAGGTCGTTGCGGCGCGCGGCGATCGCTCCCGCGATGAACCCGTTGTCCATGACGAGGACGTCGGGCCGCTCGGCGGCGACGATGCCGTCCAGGTCGGCCAGGAAGCCCGGGACCGTGCCGACGAAGTGGTGCCGCACGTCCCACTGCAGCCGCTTGATGCCCGGGGGCGGTGCGCCCTGCGCGACCGACCACGCGTCGAACTCCGCGTCGTCGAGGTCGCGGCCCTGCACGATCGGTGCGTGCTTGGCACCGGTCGCCAGGACCGCCTCGGCGAACTTGGTGCCCGTGTAGACCACGACCTCGTGGCCTTCGGCGACGAGCGCACGGGCGAGCGGCAGCGCCGGGCGCACATGGCCGGTGACGGGGGTGAGGGTGAACAGGATCCTGCTCATGGGGGGATCTCCCAGGGGTGTCGGGGAAACAGTCCCTGAACAAGACCCTGGGCGATTCGCCCTGATACATCGCGGGCTCAGTCGCGGCGCAGGATCCTCGCGCGCAGGCGCTCGCGCCGGTCGGCGAAGCGGTTCCACACGGTCTTCTGGAAGACCAGCGTCAGCCAGCCGGCGAGGGCCATGCCCACGATGTTGATGCCGAGCTGGAGCGCGCTGCCGCGGACCTCGACCAGCTGCCCGAACGCCAGGCCCAGCGCGACGTTGCCGGCGGCGGGCACGGTGGTCACCGAGATGAACGCTCCCGCGAGCCCACCGACCCGCGCCGACGTGAGCGACAGCACCCCCGCCGCCCCGGCGATGACCGCCACGATGAACGACCACTTGTCGGGCGTGTAGATGAACTCCGTGCCTGGGCGGGGAGCGGTGACCTGCTCGAGGGTTACCCAGCCGAGCTGCTTGGCCACGAGCGCCGCCACGCAGGTCAGGAGGATGGCGAGGACGAACCCGACCACCAGCGTCCAGAGCGCCATCCGGAGCAGGTGGAAGCGGCGGCGGACCAGCGCGATGCCGAGCGCGGCGATCGGCACGAACTCCGGCCCGAGCACCATCGCGCCGATGACCAGGATCTGCGAGTCGAGCACGATGGCGATGGCGGCGATGAGCGTTGCCAGGCTCATGAAGCTCAGGTACGTCCAGTTGAGCTCGGACTCTGCATAGGCACGCCGCGTGACGTCGATCCACACGACGGCGTCCGCGCTGCTGCCCGGGGCGAGCCGTTCGGCGTCGTACCCGGGCTGCGACACCCAGGTGTCGACCGGCTCGATCGTCAGCGTGCCCTCGCGCTGGACGCCGAGCTCCAGGAGCTCGTCGCAGAGGTCGTTGGCGGCCTCGCGCGCCACGTCCGCGAGCACGACGTCGCCCTCGGGTCGCCGCGACGCACCGTCGAGGACCGCCAGGCTGCTCACCGCGGGCGCTCGCTCGAGGACGGCGACGACGCCGCTGGTGAGGTCCGCCGGGACCGCGATCCGCAGGTGCAGCACGGGGTCAGTGTGTCGTCGTCCGGCGGGCGATCGTGGGAGCCGCTCCGCTCTGCGCGGCGGACCGCCCCATGATCACACCGTCGGGGTGGCGGGATTCGAACCCACGACCTTCCGCTCCCAAAGCGGACGCGCTACCAACCTGCGCCACACCCCGTGCGCACCCGACCGCGGCCCTGGCGGGCGAGGTGAGTGCACGAGACGTCCTTGCGCACCCGGTACCCTGGGTGCCGCGGTCCTGGCTCCCGGAGCCAGGACCTGTGCGGACGTAGCTCAATGGTAGAGCCCCAGTCTTCCAAACTGGCTACGCGGGTTCGATTCCCGTCGTCCGCTCCCCTGTGGTTCCGGACTCTGGCCCGAGGTGATGGCGCCCGGGTCGTCGCGGCTCGTACGCTCCGAAAGTGGATGCCGCCACCGCCGCCGCACTGCTCGAGGTCGCCGAGGACGCCCGCGCACGCGCCCGGCAGCAGGACCCGGCCGCGAACGGTCCGGTGGAGGATCGCTATCCCGCGATGCTCGAGGCGCTCGACTGGCACCTCGCCGTCGGGCAGCCGGAGGCGGCGTTCCGCCTGGCGTCGGCGCTCGTGCCGTTCTGGATCTCGACCTCGCGGATCGACGACGGCGACGCGTGGTTCGAGCGGGCCCTGGGAACGGGTGCAGGCGACGAGGCAGCGCGTGCGAGGGCGCTCTACGACCACGGCTACGTCGTCTTCTGGGCCGGTCGGTACGAGCTGGCGAACCAGCGGTTCACCACGGCCCTCGCGTTGGCAGAGGCGGTCGGTGACCGCTCGCTCCAGGCCCTCGTCCTCGCCGGGTCGGCACGCGTGGCGTTGACCACCGACGTGGACCACGCAGTACGCCTGCTGCGTCAGGCCCTCGCGGTCACCGACGGACGTCCTGACAGCGATCCCGGGCGGTCCAGCAGCCTGCACGTGCTGGGCGTGGCACTGCAGATGTCGGGCGACCTCGAGGCGGCGCGCGAGGTGATGTCGGCCCGGCTGTCGATGGGTCGGTCGACGGGCGACGAGTTCGTCGTCTGGTCGGAGTCGGCCAACCTCAGCATGGTCGAGCGCCGGCTCGGCAACCTGGAGCGCGCGGAGGAGCTCGCCCTCCAGTCGCTCCGGATCAGCGCCGCACGCGGCGCCGGGATGCCGATCGCCTGGACCCTCAACAGCCTCGCCGCAGTGACCGCGGCCGCGGGCGACCACGAGCGCGCGGCCACCCTGCTCGGGGCGGCGGCCGCGATGCTCGGGCGTGCCGGGGGCGAGTGGCCTCCCGACGAGCGCGAGCAGCACGAGGAGTCGCTGGCCGCGGTGGCGGCTGCCCTCCCCCCGGACGTGCTCGACGCGGCGCTCGCTCGCGGGGCCGGGCTCTCGGTCACCGACGGCGTCGCGTACGCGCTCCGCGGCTGACCGGACCTCTACGGTGGTCCGGTGGGTACCGCGCTGATCACCGGGGCGGCCGCCGGGCTGGGGCAGGAGTTCGCGTGGCAGCTCGCCACCGCCCGCCACGACCTGGTCCTCGTCGACAGGGACTCCGAGCGGCTCGATCGGCTGGCCGGTCGGCTGCGCGGGGCTGCGGGCGTCCACGTCGAGATCCTCGTCGCGGACCTGTCGGTCCGCAGCGACGTCGAGCGCGTCGCCGAGCGGCTCCGGTCGACGGAGCGCCCGGTCGGGCTGCTCGTCAACAACGCCGGCGGCGCCGCCGGACAGCGGTTCGTGGACGGCGACCTCGAGCGCGAGCAGGCCGTGCTCGACGTCATGGTCCGCTGCGTCATGGTGCTGTCGCACGCTGCGGCGGGCCAGATGACCGCGCGCGGGCGCGGCGCCATCCTCAACGTCGCGTCGGTCGCCGCGCTCATCACCCTCGGCACGTACTCCGCGCACAAGGCGTGGGTCCGGACGTTCACCGAGGGCCTGGCGGTCGAGCTGCGGGGCACCGGGGTCACCGCGACCGTCGTGTGCCCCGGGTTCGTCCACACCGAGTTCCACGACCGCGCCGGCATCGACATGTCGTGGCTGCCGGAGATCGCGTGGCTGCACGCCGACGACGTCGTCGCCACCGCCCTCGCCGACGTGAGGCGCGGCGCCGTCATCTCCACGCCGAGCCTGCGGTACCGGCTGGGGTCAGGCGCAGCCCGGGCGATGCCCCGCTCGGTCGTGCGCGCGATCGGGGCGCCGCGGTCGATCTCGGGCGTGAGGCCTCATCGCCACTAGCGTGGGCGGCGGCACGCACGCGGTCGTGCTCCTGGAACGGGGATGGCGTGGCGGGTCCGCTGATTGCTACGAAGCTGCACGTCCCGACGCTGCGCCGGGGTCTGGTCGCCCGCCCACGCCTCCTCGAGCGTGTCGGCCCCGGGGTCGACGCGAGGCTGACGCTGGTGTGCGCTCCGGCGGGGTTCGGCAAGTCCACGCTCGTGGCGGAGTGGGTGGCGGGCGCTCCCGCCGATGCTCGCGCCGTGGCGTGGCTCTCGCTCGACTCGTCGGACAACGACCCCGCGACGTTCTGGAGGTACGTCCTCACCGCGCTCGCGGGCGCGACGGACGGCGCGGGCTCCCGTGCGCTCAACCTGGTCACCTCCTCCCCGACGGCGATCGACCTCGTCCTCACCACGCTCCTCAACGAGCTGGCCGCGACGCCGGGTCAGGTCTGGCTGGTCCTCGACGACTACCACCTGGTGGACGACCCCGAGATCGCCCGGGGCATGGCCCTGCTCCTCACGCACCTCCCGCCGCAGGCGCACGTCGTGCTCTGCACCCGGGTCGACCCCGACCTGCCGCTGGCGCGCTGGCGGGTGCACGGCGACCTGGTCGAGATCCGTGCCGCCGACCTGCGGTTCACGCTCGACGAGGCGACGGCGTATCTCGGCGAGGCCACCGGGCTGCGACTCCCGGCTGACGACGTGGTGGCCCTGGAGCAACGCACCGAGGGCTGGATCGCCGCGCTGCAGCTGGCCGCGCTCTCCCTCCGAGGACGGGACGACGTCCGCGGCTTCATCGACCAGTTCACCGGCACCGACCGCTACCTGGTCGACTACCTCGTGGAGGAGGTGCTGGCGCACCAACCGGCGGCCGTGCGCGACTTCCTCCTGCGCACCGCCGTCCTCGACCGGCTCACGGGCGCACTGTGCGACGCGGTCGTCGGCGGCGACGACGGCACCCGCCTGCTCATGACCCTGGAGCGGGAGAACCTCTTCCTGGTCGCCCTGGACGACCGGCGCGAGTGGTTCCGGTACCACCACCTGTTCGCCGACGTGCTCCGGGTGCGGATGCTGGCCGAGCAGCCGGACCTGGTCCCGGAGCTGCACCGCCGGGCCAGCCTCTGGTACGAGGCGAACGGCTCGGCCGACGAGGCCGTCAGGCATGCGCTGGCGGCGCGGGACATCGACCGCGCGGTCCACCTCATGGAGGTGGCGGTCCCTGACATCCGCCGGCACCGGCGCGAGGCGCTGCTGCTCGGCTGGTTGAGGGTGCTTCCCGACGAGGCGGTCCGACGCAGCCCGCTGCTCAGCGTCTTCTTCGCCTACATGCTCATGGTCTCGGGGGATCTCGATGCCGTCGGCGAGCGCCTCGACGACGCCGACCGCGCGCTGGCGAGAGCACCAGGCGGACCTGCACCTTCGCCGGCCGAGGCCGAGGAGCTCCGGACCCTCCCGGCGACGATCGCGGTGCACCGCGCCTCGCTCGCACAGGCCCGCGGCGACGTGGCGGGGACCGCAGAGCACGCCCGGCGCGCGCTCGAGCTGGCCGGCCCCGACGACCATCTCGCACGCGGGGGCGCATCGGGATTCCTCGGCCTGGCGGCGTGGGCCCGGGGCGACGTGTCCTCGGCGCTCGAGACGTTCACGGAGGCCGTCGGCAGCCTGCACGCGGCGGGCAACCTCGTGGACGAGCTGAGCAGCACCCCCGTGCTGGCGGACATGTGGCTCGTGGCCGGTCGGCCCAGCGCGGCGCGCGCCCTCTACGTGCGGGCGCTCGAGGTGAGCGCGGCGCACGACGGGCCTGTCCTGCGTGCGACTCCCGCCCTCCATGTGGGGCTCAGCGAGCTGGACCTGGAGGCCGGGGACGTCGCGGGTGCCACGCGACACCTCGAGGAGGCCGCGGCACTCGGCGAGGGCGCGGCCATGGCCGAGAGCCGATTCCGATGGTTCGCGTCGATGAGCCGCGTCGCCGCGGTCGAGGGTGATCCGGAGCGGGCCGTCGACCTGCTGCACCAGGCCGAGCAGCTCTATCGACCGGGCTTCTTCCCCGACCTCCGTCCGATCGCCGCCATGAGGGCGCGCGTCTGGATCGCGCAGGGCAACCTCGCCCCAGCGGCGGACTGGGCGCGTCAGCGGGGTGTGTCCGCCACGGACGAGGTCGCGTACCTGAGGGAGTTCGACCACCTGACGCTCGTGCGGCTGCTCGTCGCCCAGCACCGGGCGCACCGGGACCCCGACGCCCCGGACCGCGCGATCCGCCTCCTGGCGCGGCTCCAGGAGGCGGCCGAGCGCACCGGACGCGACGGAAGCCTCCTCGAGATCCACCTGCTCACGGCGCTGGCGCAGGACTCGCAGGGAGCCCGCCGGGACGCCCTGCGCACGCTCGGCCAGGCCTGGAGCCGGGCACCGGAACCGCAGGCGTACGTGCGTCTCTTCCTGGACGAGGGAGCCCCCCTGCGGGAGCTGCTCCGAGCCGTCGACCGCCGTGATCCTGCCGGCGAGCACGCGCGTCGCCTGGTTGACGTCGCGGCCTCGAGCGACGACCGCACCGGCACCGAGGTCCAGAACCCGTCGGTGGAGCAGCTCAGCGCGCGCGAGCTCCAGGTGCTCAGGCTGCTGGACAGCGAGCTGACCGGCCCGCAGATCGCCCGCGAGCTGTTCGTCACGCTCAACACCCTGCGCAGCCACACCAAGCGGATCTTCACCAAGCTCGGAGTCACCAGCCGGCGGGCGGCGGTCCTGCGCGCACACGAGCGTGGCGTGCTGTAGCCGGACCGGCGGCATCACATCGCCTCTCACCTCAGGTGGTGATGCCTGACCACCAGCCCGGTTCCTACGTTCAGGTCGTGCCGCGGCGCCCCGCCACGGACCCGAACCAGGGAGCCGGACATGTCCATCACCACCTCGACGCTCACCCGGGCGGCCGGCCTCGCGGCCGTCGCCGCGGGACTGCTGTTCATCACCGTCCAGATCGACCACCCGCAGCTCGACGCCGACTTCGTCACGACGACCGAGTGGCACGTCCGCCAGAGCATGAAGGTGCTCATGGCCGTCCTGGCGCTCGCCGGGATCACCGGCATGTACCTGCGCCAGGTGAGGCAGATCGGCGTCCTCGGCCTGGTCGGCTACCTCGTCGCGGCCGGCGGCTACCTGGTCATCATGTGCTCGGAGGTCATCGGCCTGGTCGTCCTGCCGGCCATCGCGCACAGCACGCCGGGCTACGTCAACGACATCCTCGCCATCGCCACCGGGGGCTCCCCGACCGGTGACGTCGGCTCGTTCATGACCCTCAACCTGCTCGGCGCCTTCGGCTACGTCGTCGGCGGCCTCCTCTTCGGCATCGCGCTCTACCGCGCGAACGTCCTCGCCCGCTGGGCCTCGGTGCTCCTCGCCGTCAGCACGGTGGCCACCCTCGCCATCCCCCTGCTCCCCCAGGTCAACCAGCGGCTGTTCGCCATCCCCGACGGCATCGCGCTCGTGGCCCTCGGCTACTCGCTGTGGCGCGACCAGCGCACGTCGACAGGGCCGGCGACGCTCGCCCCGGTGGGCGCGCAGCTCGACGCGGCCGGCGCCAGGTGACGGTCCACCCCCAGCCCGCCCGCCCGGTCGGCACGACCGACCGGGCGGGTGCGGCCGTCGTCTACACGCTGCGGGTCACGGGACACCTGGACCCCCACTGGGCGCCCTCGCTGGGCGGCCTGACCCTGACCCACGACGACGACGGGGCGACGAGCCTCACCGGCGTCGTCGCCGACCAGGCCGAGCTCCACGGGCTGCTGGCCAGGATCCGCGACCTGGGCGTCACCCTGGTCTCCGTCGGGATCGTCGATCCCGTGCGGGGGCCGGGTGGCGGCGGCTCAGCAGCTACCCCGGACTGATCCCGTCGAGGACCCGGTGGAGCCCCCAGACGTACTGGGCCTCGGAGACGTAGCCGGCCATCACGGAGGCGGCGGCCGCCGTGCGGGGCAGGTGCGTCGCCGGGATCGCTGCGAAGGCGTCCAGGCGGGCGGCGATGCGGTCCTGCTCGGGCGGCATCGGTGCGACCCCGTGCTGGTCGGCCACCTCCATCGCGATCGATCCGAAGGCGTAGACGATCAGCAGGTAGGCAGCACGTGCGGCGTCGGCGGGGTCCAGGCCGGCGTCGGCGAGCAGCTCGAGCAGGCGCTCGTTCAGGGCGAGCGCGTGGGGTCCGTCCATCGGACCACCGATCATCAAGGGGACCGCGCCGGGGTGCGCCAGGAGCGCGCGGCGCAGCTCCACGGCCAGGGCGGCCACGCGGTCGCGCCACGAGCCGGCGTCGTCACCGGACGCGGTGTGGTCGACCTCGCCGAGGAGGCGCTCGACGACACCCTTGACGACGGCGGCCTTGTCCGGGAAGTACGTGTAGACCGCGTTCGGTGCCACGCCGACCTTGGCCGCGATACCCCGGATCGACGCCGCGGACGGGCCGCTCGCGTCGAGCAGGGTCAGCGCGGCGGACACGATCTGGTCCTGGGTGAGGGCGCGTCGCGGCCCCGTCCGACCTGGCGTGGGTGCTGCGGACATCGGGGTTCCTCTCGCCTCTTGACTTCCTGTTGCACACCGTACACTGTTTGCACACCGTACAAATACTGTACGGCGTGCAGAAAGGGGAACATGATGACCAGCACAACCGTCGGGCTCCGCCGGATCACCGGCGGGTTGTTCGTGCTCGGAGCACTCGCGTTCGGGACGGCAGCCAGCGTGCTGTCCTCGTCCTTCGAGTGGCCGGACATCCTGCGCGAGCCGGCCGCGGTCGTCCTGCCGGCGTTCGTCGCAGGCGGTCCGAGCCTGGTGTGGACGTGGTTCGCCACGGCGTGGACGTACGCGATCCTGCTCGTCCCGGTCCTGCTGCTCCCCGCGGCGCTGGGGCGACGTGACGACCCCGCCCTGCGCGTGGGCACCTACCTCGGCGCGGCCTCCGTCCTGCTGTCCCTGATCGGGTTCCTGCGCTGGGTGTTCGTCGTGCCGCCCCTCGCCGACGCCTACGTCGGAGGCGACGCCATCACCAAGGCCGCGGTCGACGCCGCGTGGACCGCCCAGCACCAGTTCGGCGGGGCGCTGCTCGGCGAGCACCTGGGCCAGCTGCTCGTCATCGCCTGGTCGGTGATCGTGTGCGTGATCATCCTGCGCACCCAGGCACTGCCCCGCTGGCTGGGGGTCTCGGGGCTGGTCGTCAGTGCGGCCTACCTGCTCAACCAGGGCGACATCCTCGCGACCGCGCTCCCCGGCTTCCCGGTCGTGGACCTCGCCGGCCTGCTCGGCAGCACCGGCTGGGGGCTGTGGGTCGCCGCGCTCGGGGTCACCCTGCTCGTCTCCCGCGCACGCTCGACGACGACGCCGCCACGCGTCCTGGCCCACGCGACCGCCCGCGCATGACCTCCACCACCGCACATCCCTCGGCACCACCAGCCTCCAGGAGACGCACCATGTCCGTGTCCCAGCCGTCCCGGTCGACCGTCACCCGCACCTGGTGGACCTGGTTCGCAGGGTTCCTCGCCTTCCCGGTCGCGGGTGTCGCGGGGACCGCAGCAGCCGGCCGCGTCGACAGCCCGGTCGCCGCCCTGGTGGGCGGGACCGTCGCCGGCGTCGTCATCGGCGCCGCCCAAGCGCTCGTGAGCCGTCGCCGTCTGGATCCGCGGCGCTGGATCCCGGCGACCGCGCTCGGCACGGGCCTGGGCCTCCTCCTGGGCGCGACGATCGTCGGCTACCGCACGTCCCTGCCCGACCTCGCGCTCATGGGCGCTCTGACGGGCGCGGTCCTGGGCCCGTTGCAGGCCCTGGCACTGCCCGCCCGGACGCCTGCTCGCTCGCTGTGGGCTGCGGCGATGCCTGCTCTCTGGGCGTTGGGGTGGTCCGTCACCACGCTGGGCGGGATCGGCGTCCACGAGCAGTTCACCGTGTTCGGCGCCTACGGGGCCGTGACCGTCTCGGCCCTCTCCGGGCTGCTGCTCGCGCGCCTCGTGCCCACGCACGCCGTCCTCGCCCCCGCGCCCACCCCCGTCCCCCTGGACGTGGCGTCATGACCGCGGCGCGGCACGTCGTCTTCGGCACCGGCGCCATCGGCATGGCCACACTCCACGCCCTGCGCCGCCGCGGCGAGACGGTCCGACTCGTCAACCGCTCCGGCCACGCGCGCGTCCCCGACGACGTCGAGGTCGTCGCCGGCGACGCCCGCGACCCCGCGTTCTGCACCGCCGTCACCGCCGGCGCCGCCGTCGTGTACCAGGCCCTCAACCCGCCGTACGCCGAGTGGACCGCGCAGTTCCCCGCGTTGCAGGCCGGCGTGCTGGCCGGTGCGCAAGCCGCGGGAGCGCGCCTGGTCAGCATGGAGAACGTCTACATGTACGGACGTCCCGACGGTCACCCCCTGACCGAGGACCGCCCGTACGCCGCGCACACCACCAAGGGCCGGCTGCGCGGCGCGATGGCACGAGACCTCCTCGCGGCCCACCGCGACGGACGCGTGCAGGTGGCGATCGGCCGAGCGTCGGACTACTTCGGCCCCGGCGGCGGTGCGCAGTCCAACCTCGGCGACCGCGTCTTCCCGGCGGCATCGCGCGGGAGGACCGCCACCGTGCTGGGCGACCCGGACCAGCCGCACACCTACACCTACATCCCCGACATCGGCGAGGGCCTCGCCCTCCTCGGGGAGCACCCCGACGCGCCCGGCCGGGTCTGGCACCTGCCCAACGACCCGCACACCCGCACCACACGGCAGCTCGTCGAGACCGTCTACCGGCTGGCCGGGCACCGCACGAGGCTGCGCCGGGTACCCCCGCTCGTGCTCCGCGGCCTGGCCCTGACCAACCCCACGGTGCGCGAGCTGCTCGAGATGCAGTACCAGTTCGACGAGCCGTTCATCGTCGACAGCACCCAGATCGTCACCACGCTCGGCGCTCGCGCGACCCCGCTCGACGACGCCCTCGCTGCCACCCTCACCAGCTACCACCCCTGACCCAGGAGAACCACGATGGATGCGATCCGCGGCCCGATGGCCGGTACGACCGTGCTCGTGACCGGCGCGACCTCGGGCATCGGCAGGGCGACGGCAGTCGGCCTCGCCGCGCTCGGTGCCCGCGTCGCGGTGACCGGCCGCAGTCGCGAGCGCGCCGAGGAGGTGGCGCGAGGGATCCGCGCCTCCGGTGGTCTGGCAGACGTGTTCGTCGCGGACCTGTCGTCGCAGGAGCAGGTGCGGCAGCTCGCCGACGACGTGCTGCGCGCCTGCCCTCGGCTCGACGTGCTGGTCAACAACGTCGGGGGCTACTGGAACACCAGGCACGTCACGGCCGACGGACTCGAGCGCACCTTCGCGCTCAATCACCTGGCGCCCTTCCTGCTGACGAACCTCCTCCTGGACCGGCTCGCGCAGACAGCCCCGGCCCGCATCGTCACCGTCTCCTCGAACGCGCAGGCCCAGGGCCGGATCGCCTTCGACGACCTCCAGGGCGAGCGGTCCTACTCGGGCTCGCGCGCCTACAACCAGTCCAAGCTCGCGAACGTCATGTTCACCTACGCATTGGCCCGGAAGCTCCGGGGCACCGAGGTCACCGCCAACGCCCTCCACCCCGGCGTGGTCAGCACCTCCTTCGGCGCGGACGACCCCGGTCGCGTCCAGCGCGCACTCGTTCCCCTGGTCCGGCCGTTCATGCGGACTCCCGCGCAGGGCGCAGTCACGTCGATCCACCTGGCGTCGGCCCCGGAGCTCGCACACGTCACCGGCCTCTTCTTCGCCAACAGCAAGCCCAAGAGATCGTCCGCGCAGAGCTACGACGAGGATGCCGCGACCCGGCTCTGGCAGCTCAGCGCCGACCTGGTCGGTCCTCTGTCGGCCTAGGTCGCGCCGTCGTCTCGGCCGCGGGGGCCTCCGCCCCTGCGGTCCGGCCCGACCTGGGAGATGATGGCCAGGCGTGGGGAAGCACGGCGCGATCATCGCCTCGAGCTCATCAATGACACGCGAACCCGGAGCACCATGGCTCTCCACTTCGTCGCAGGGCGTGCGTCCATCGCGGCAGCACGGGACTGGATCGACGCCGAGGCGCTGCTCGGCGGCCTGGTGGCCATCGACGCGCCCCTCCTCCAGCTGCTGAGCAGCGAGCTGATCACCAACGCGGTCCAGCACGGGCCTGCGTCCGGCGACGTCACGATCCGTGTGCGCGACGTCGACGGTCAGGTGCGCGTCGAGGTCGACGACGAGAGCTCCAGCCCGCCCCGGCTCCGCGCCGTCGACCCCGCCGCCGTGGGTGGCCACGGCATGAGGCTCGTCGATACCTACGCGACCCGGTGGGGCTGTGACCTGAGGGGTGCGGACGGGAAGACGGTGTGGTTCGACCTGCCGCGCGACGACACGCTGCGCCTCCTGAGCGGTCAAGCCTGAGCGATCAGGCCCGGTCCTCGGTCGCTCGCTGCGGGACGTGCCGGTCCAGGAACGCGTACACCTCGCGGGCGTCCACGCCCGGGAACGCCCCCGTGGGCAGCGCGGTGAACACCTGCTGGTGGATCCGCGCGCTGGGCCACGACGCGTCTTGCCAGCGCGCCGCCGCGGATGCCGGTGGACGACGGCAGCAGGCCTCGTCCGGGCAGGTCGACTGGTGGCGCTCCTGTGTGTCCCGGCCGCGGAACCACGTCGCGGACGCGAAGGGGACGCCGACCGTGAGCGCCATCTGCCCGGTGGTGCCGGACCCCGTCTGCGTCGAGCACCAGAACGTCCCGGCCGGGGTGTCGGTGTACTGGTACGACTCGGACGTGCGGTCGCGCCGGGTCAGCGCGCGCCGCACCCCCCAGCTGCGGCACACCAGCTGGCCCTCGATCGCGCCCGTCACGTCCGTCGGCAGAGGCAGCCCGTCGTTGGCGTACGCGCGGTAGATGGCACCGTCACCGCCGATCCGCAGGAAGTGCACGGGGATGCCGAGGTGATGGGTGACCAGGCTGGTGAACCGTTGCGCGGCGGCCTCGTGCGTGACGCCGAACGCGTCGCGCAGGTCCTCGATCGCGAGGTCCTTCTCCTTCTTGTGCTGCTGGAGGTGCTCCACGGCGGCCGTCTCGGGCATGAGGCAGCAGGACGCGAAGTAGGTGGTCTCCATGCGCTGCCGCAGGAAGTCGTCGTACGACGTGGGCCGCTCGTGCCCGAGCACCCGGTGCGCGATGGCCTGCAGCGCGAGCGAGCGCAGCCCGTGGCCGCCGGGGGTCGACGCCGGCGGCAGGTAGACGCGGCCGTGCTCGAGGTCGGTGACGGTCCGGGTGGAGCTCGGCAGGTCGTCGACGTGGATGATCGCCAGCCCGAGCTGCTCGGCCATCCGCGACACCGCGCGGTGCGTCAGCGCGCCTGCGGTGTACCCGGCCTTGCGGGCCATGGACTCGGCGAGCCGCTCGATGTCCGGCAGGTAGTTGTCGCGCTGCTGGCGCTCGAGGCGGATCTGCGTGTTCGCGCGGCGGGCCTCCTCGGGGGTCGCGACGGCCTCCAGGTCGCGGCGGGCGAGCTCGGCGTGCAGGCCGACGAGGTGCTCGAGCACCGGCAGGGGCAACGACCGCCCCGGCCGCACGGGCGGCAGCGAGAGCCGCTCGAACCCCGGGGAGCGCTGCGCGCGGTCGAGCGCGATCTCGAGGGCCGCCCGGCGCGACGGCGGCTCGGCGTCGAGGAGGTCGGCGACCGTCACCCCCAGCGCGTCCGCCAGGGTGCGCAGCAGGGCGAGGCGCGGTTCGCGGTGTCCGTTCTCGAACAGGGACAGCAGGCTCGGCGTCACGCCGACCTGCCGCCCGAGGGCGTCGAGCGTGAGACCCCTCGCCGTGCGCAGGTGACGCAACCGCCGTCCGAGCGTGAGGGCGTCCGGCGCCGCGTGCGAGCCACCGCTGTCGGGATCGATCTCTGATGCGACCACAACGTGACTCTATGTCAACATCGGCCAAACTTGACAGGCTGCCTTGGCGGCAGATCGGCGTGCCTTGACGTGACGATGGGTGTGCACGAGCGCCGTTGCTCGCAGCACCGAAGGAGATCGACAGAACATGACGTCGTTGGCCGAGTCGCCCGCCGCCCTCACCCGCACCACCACGCTCGCCGACGTGACGTCGGCCGCCCTGCTGGGCGACGTCCGGACGTGGGTCGACGCCGCGGCACGACTGCTGGAGCCGGAGACCGTCGTCTGGTGCGACGGGTCCGACGGCGAACGGCGGACGCTCGTCGCGCAGATGGTGCGCACGGGCACGCTCCTCCCCCTCGACCCGACGCTGCGACCCGGCAGCTACCTGGCACGGTCCGACCCCGACGACGTCGCCCGCGTCGAGTCGCGCACGTTCATCTGCCCGGTCGACGAGGCCGACGCCGGCCCGACCAACAACTGGCGCGAGCCCGACGCGATGCGCGCGGAGCTCGACGGCGTGTTCGCCGGCGCCATGCGCGGACGGACCCTCTACGTCGTCCCGTTCTCCATGGGCCCGGTCGGCGGACCGTTGTCCCAGGCGGGCGTGCAGCTCACGGACTCGCCCTACGTCGTGGTGAGCATGCACGTGATGACGCGCGTGGGCAGCCAGGTGCTCGACCTGATCGAGGCCGGCGCGCCGTTCGTGCCCGCGGTGCACTCGGTCGGGGCACCCCTGCGAACCGGCGACACCGACGTGCCCTGGCCGTGCAGCCCGACGAAGTACATCGCGCACTTCCCCGAGACGCGCGAGATCTGGTCGTTCGGGTCCGGCTACGGCGGGAATGCTCTTCTGGGCAAGAAGTGCTTCGCCCTGCGGATCGCGTCCGTCATGGGACGCGACGAGGGCTGGCTGGCCGAGCACATGCTCCTGATCCGGCTGACCTCGCCCCAGGGGCGGCGGTACCACGTCGCCGCGGCGTTCCCCTCGGCGTGCGGGAAGACGAACCTGGCCATGCTCGTCCCCACGCTGCCGGGCTGGCAGGTGGAGACCATCGGCGACGACATCGCATGGCTGCGTCCCGGGCCTGACGGGTCGCTGCGCGCGATCAACCCCGAGGCCGGCTTCTTCGGCGTCGCCCCCGGTACCGGCGAGGCGACCAACCCGTCGGCGATCGAGACGATCAGCCACGACACGATCTTCACCAACGTCGCCCTCACCGACGAGGGCGACGTCTGGTGGGAGGGGCTGACCCCGGAGCCGCCCGCCCACCTGGTCGACTGGACCGGTCAGGACTGGACGCCCGCGTCGGGCCGGCCCGCGGCGCACCCGAACTCCCGGTTCACCGTCGCCGCGGCGCAGTGCCCGACGATCGCCCCCGACTGGTCCGACCCCGAGGGCGTCGTTCTGGACGCGCTCGTGTTCGGCGGTCGGCGCGCCACCAACGTGCCCCTGGTCGCCCAGGCGGAGAACTGGGAGCACGGCGTGTTCATGGGCGCGACGATCTCGTCGGAACGCACCGCCGCCGCCGAGGGCACGGTCGGGGAGCTGCGCCGGGACCCGTTCGCGATGATGCCGTTCTGCGGCTACGACATGGCCGACCACTGGGCGCACTGGCTGCGCGTCGGCGCCCGGCTGGACCGCGAGCACCGCCCTCTGGTGTTCCAGGTGAACTGGTTCCGCAAGGACGACCAGGGCCGGTTCCTGTGGCCGGGCTTCGGCGAGAACTCCCGGGTGCTCGCGTGGATGGTGGACCAGGTCGACCGCGCGCGCGGCCGGCGCACGGACGTCGGCGCGGTGACCAGCCCCGTAGGCCTGCTGCCCGCGCCGGGCGCGCTGGACACCCGCGGCCTCGACCTCGACGACGACGCGCTGGCGCAGCTGTTCGAGGTGGACCCCGACTCGTGGGCCCGCGAGGCAGACCTCACCGAGGAGTTCTTCGCGACGTTCGGCGACCGCGTGCCGGCCGCGCTGCGGGATCGGCTCGCCCACCTGCGGGCCGCGGTGACACCCGCCGAGGCGTGATCCTGCCGTCGGGCCGCGGCACCCTCACCGAATGCCCGACCGTGACACTCAGGACCCGGTGGCGCGTCGGTAGGAGTCTCCGTCGTGGCCGCCGGTGCGGTGCCAGCGGCCCGTGACCGACGGCGTACCTCCGATCCGGGCGGTCCCGCGCCAGGTGTAGGTCGTCGGCCACCGGCGGAACACCGGCACGACAGTCGTCACCAGGCGCATCAGCCACGGCAGTGGGCCGGGCCGCCAGCGCTCCAGGCCGTCCAGGTCGACGTGGACCTGGTCGTGGTCTCGGACTGCGGACCACCTGCCGCCCGTGATGCGGGCACCGTCGATCGTCACGTGCCAGCGGCCCTCCGTCAGCTCGCCGTCAGCCATCGTGCGAAGGTCCGGCGACGGTGCCAGCCGGACCTGCGCGGTGTGGTTGTCGCACACAGCCGTGACCGTCCCGCTGGTGCCGATGGTGACTCCATCGCCGATCGGCTGGTCGGCGGAGTCGGGGTTGAGCTCGACGACCGCGACGGACGCCGCGTACTTGATCAGGTGCCGGCGGTGCATCCGCGCGCCCGGAAGCTGCCCGAGCGCGGCGGCCCGTCCGTCGACGTGGACGGAGGGCTGTGTCGCGGTCACGCGCACGAGGTCGAACGCGTTCATCCAGACCAGCAGGAGCGAGGTCGGCCGCCGGATCCCGGCGCTCACCGGCGCCAGGAGGCGCGCGCGGCGACGCGGGACTCCGTCACGGTCGTCGACCCGGAGCTCGATGAGGCGGCCGTCGACGTCGGTGAAGCGGACCTCCGCGTCCACGCCGTCGTCGGCGACGGCCAGACGCGCGACATCGAACGGGGTCACGTTCCACGACCGCGTGCCGCCGCCGATCTCGTAGCCGCGACGGTCGAGCCGCAGACCAGGCTGGAGGTAGTAGTCGACCGTGCGGTCCTCGCGCCGTGACAGGAACGCCAGCATGCCGGTGCCGTGCACGTCGTCGTCGAACCACTGCAGCTCGACGCCGTCGTACACCGGGTCGTCGGCGAGCTCCGCGTTGAGCAGTGCTGCGAGCCGGTCGATGCGGAGCGTGATGGGCGCGACAGGGGCGTCGGGCAACTGCGGACCTGCCTCCCGCTCCTCGGGTTCGGGAGTAGCTGAGCGCACCGGTGGCTCCTTCGTCGTCATCGTCGTGGTGCTCGCAGCCCCATCGAACAGCTGCCGCCCCGCCGGGACGAGAGCACAACGTCCCGCACAGGGGCGCGACCGACGAAGGGGGTGGGAGTGTCCGCAGACTCCCACCCCCCTGCTCGTACTGCCGAGGCACTGGCAGTACGACTCGCTCGACACCCCGACCAGCCAGGGTGTCGACCGCGCTCGTGGGGTCCTCCTCCCCCGTCAGTGGATGGAGATCCGGCGCAGCGAGCTGGCGTCACGGGTGGCTACGACCCGCAGCACGTGCCGCCCCGCCGTGAGGAGCAGGTCCTCCCAGCGGCCCGGAGCAGCGGAGGACCCCAGGCCGACTCCGTCCAGATCGACATCGGGCACCGGACCGTCGGCGGTCACCACCACGGTGGCCCTGCGGCCCTCGTCGACGTGGATGTCGTAGGCCACCCACTCGCCCGCGTCGAGGTCCACGACCACGTCGTGCTCGACCGCGCCCGGCCGCCCGTCGATCAGGTCGAAGTGCAGGTCGGTGTCGGAGTCGTACCGCAGCGCGACGCCATCGTCCTCACGAAGCCCCGGCAGGGTCGTGCGCGCCCGCACGTGGTGCGACGTGCCCGGGCCGCGGAACGAGAAGCCCATGGCGGGCAGCTCGAGCGGCACGCGCCGCAGCAGCGCGTTGACGATGGTCGGCCGGTACGCGCAGGACTCCACCCGCACCGCGTCGACCAGCCGGTTCAACGTCGACCACGCGTCGTCGGGCGACGGCCTGGCGCCATGACCGGCGGCGTAGGCGACCACGTCGGCCCAGCCCGCGGGAGGGATGACCGAGAACGGGGACGTCACCGTGTCGAGCTTCTTCCAGGTCCAGAAGTTCCACGAGATCCGGTGGTCCTCGTAGAGCTGGAACGCCGTGGCGAGCCAGGCGGGGTTGTTCTCGCCACCCTCCCCCATGTACACGGGCAGGCCGAGGTCGCGGCCGGTGCGGACGAACCGTTCGATGCTCGGGAAGTCGGGGGCGGACCAGTACTTGTGGAACTGCAGCATCGAGTTGGGGTCCCACACCTCCGTGAAGAGGCTCCAGTTCGTCGACCAGTGGGTGCCCTCGTAGATGAGGAGATGGGCCGTGTCGACCTGCCGGATCGCGGAGGTCAGCTCGAGGTAGAGGTCGACCAGACGGTCGGCGTAGAGGTCCTGCCACTGGTTCGGCAGCGGCTCGTTGAGCAGGTCGTAGCCAGCCACGACCGTCTCGTCGGCGTACCGGGTGGCGATGGCCCGCCACAGGTGGACGGTCCACGCGCGGTAGCGGTCGTCCTCGAAGAGCTCGGGGCGGTTGTTCGGGGAGTCGTCGATGTTCGTCCCGGTCTGACCGCCGGGCGCGCCGTGCAGGTCGAGGATCACCCACAGGCCGTGCGCCCGGCACCAGGCGATGGTGCGGTCGATGAGCTCGAAGGCGTCGTCGCGCAGGGCGCCCTCGTCGTCGAGCATGAGCCGAGAGTTGATGGGCAGACGCACGTGGTCGAAGCCCTCGCCGGCGATCCTCGCGATGTCGGCATCCGTGACGAACGCGTCGCGGAAGCGCACCCAGAACTCTCCCGCCCTGTCGGGGCCGACGAGGTCGCGCACCAGCGCCTCGATCTCGCGCGGCGACTGCGGGCCGCCGTCGAAGCCCCACATGTACCCCTCGGGCAGGAGCCACGTGCCCAGCCCGATCCCCCGCAGGAGGAGTGGTCGGCCGGTGCCGTCGACCAGCGCGCCCTCGTGAGCATGCACGTACCCGTCGTAGGTGGCCGGCCCGCGTCGGGTGGGCGTGGTCATGGCGGTCCTCCCGGACGGGATCGGTGGGGCGCTCACTTGAGCCCCGACAAGGTGAAGCCCTGCACGATGTAGCGCTGGAAGATGACGAAGACGACGAGGATCGGCACGACCATCACGGCGGCGCCCGCCATCTGCAGAGACGGGTTGGTGGCGACCTGCTGGTTGAGCAGCGCCAGCCCCACGGACAGGGTGTAGCGGGACTGGTCGCCGGCGATGACCAGCGGCCACAGGAAGCTGTTCCAGCCGGCGATGAAGGTCAGGACCGTCTGCACGGCCAGGATCGGGCCGGACATCGGCAGCACCAAGGACAGGAAGATGCGGATCTCGCCGGCGCCGTCGATCCGGGCTGCCTCGAGCACCTCGTCGGGGATGGTGGTCATGAACTGACGGAACAGGAAGATGCTGAACGCGCTGACCAGCGTGGGCAGTGCGATGCCGACGAGGGTGTTGGTCAGTCCGATCCGGGCGAGGATCAGGTAGGTCGGGATCATGGTGACCTGGACGGGGATCATCATCGTGCTGAGCACCAGCGCGAACAGCAGGCCGCGGCCGCGGAACTGGAACTTGGCGAACGCGTACCCGGCCATCGCCATGAGCAGCAGCCCGACGAAGCCGATGGCGACCACGACCAGGGTGTTCACCAGGTAGCGACCGAAGTCGAGGGTCGTGAACAGGTAGCGGACGAACTCGAGCGTCGGCTCGGCGGGAAGCAGGCGTGGCGGGTAGGCGACGGCCTCGGAGCGGGGCTTGAGCGCGCTGAAGATCATCCAGAAGAACGGCAGCGCGGTCGCCGCGGCACCGACGATCAGGACGAGGTTGGTGACGAGCCGGGACGGCTGCCGGGTCGTCCGCCGGGGTCGTACGGGTCGCGTGTCAGTGGTCATCGGAGCCCCGCAGGCGCAGCTGGACCACCGTGACGACCGCGATGATCACGAACAGGACGAGCGATCCGGCCGAGGCGAACCCGAACTGGTTGTACCGGAAGCCCTGCTCGTAGATGTACAGGGAGATCGAGGTCGTGGCGTCGTTCGGTCCGCCCTGGGTCAGCACGTAGGGCTCGTCGAAGAACTGCAGCCAGCTGATCACGGTGGTGACGGTCACGAAGAAGATCGCGAACCTCAGCAGCGGCACCGTGATGCGGCGGGTGCGCTGCAGCTCGGTGGCGCCGTCGAGCTGAGCGGCCTCGTCGTACTCGTGCGGGATCCCCTGCAGGGCCGCCAGGAAGATGATGATGTTCAGGCCGGTGGCCCGCCAGACGGCGACGAGGCCGACGGAGAACCGCGCCCAGGTGGGGTCGGACAGCCATGGGACGGGGCCCAGCCCGACCAGCGAGAGCAGGTAGTTCAGCAACCCGAACTGGCTGTTGTAGAGGTAGCCCCAGACCAGCGCGACCGCCACGATCGCGGTGATCGCGGGGAGGAAGTAGAAGGCGCGCAACGTGCTGGCCAGCCGTCCGCCGCTGCGGTGCAGCAGCAGGGCGACCGCGAGCGACGCGACGACGATGACCGGCACCCCCACGACGGTGAACGCGCCGGTGGTGCGCAGCGCGTTCCAGAACTGCGGGTCGGCGACCAGCCTGCGGTAGTTCTCCAGGCCGACGAACGAGACGCTGGACGGGTCGGCCAGGCCGCTGATGTCCATGTCGGTGGTGCTGACCACCCCGGCCACCAGGATGGGCAGGACGGCGAACGCGACCAGCACGACCATCGCGGGTGCGACGAACGCGTAGGGGACCCAGCCGCCGCGGTGGCGGCGCGACGGGCGTGTGACGGGTGGCGCTTGCAGGCGCGGTGGAGCGAGGACAGTCATGGTGGGCTCACCTCGGCGGTGGGGCCGGCCGTACCGGCCCCACCGCGTCTGCTAGTAGTTCGACTGGATCTCGTCGGCCTTCGCGTAGAAGGCGTCGAGGGTGGACTGCTTGTCGGCGCCCGTGGTCGCGATCGCGGTGAGCGCGCTGGCCATCTCGTTGGCGACCAGGTCCCAGCCCGGGACCATCGGGACTGTCCGAGCGTCGTCGAGCTGATCGACGTACACCGACAGCTGCTCGTCACCTCGGCCCGCGAGCTCGGTGAGCGCTGCGCTGCTGGTCGGGAGCTCGCCGACCGCGTCGTACCAGGCGATCTGGTTGTCGGGCTGGGCGAGGAAGTCGAGCAGCTGGGCGGCCTCGTCGGGGTGCTTGCTGGTCTTCCAGATGCCCAGGTTCGAGCCGGCGAACAGCGAGGTGCCGGTCTGGTCGGCCGGAAGGGTCGTCACCGACCACGACCCGTCGAGCTCCGGAGCGGCGTCGCGGATCGCCTTGGCCAGGTACGGGCCGGAGACGACCATCGGCGTGGCGCCCGAGACGAAGCCCTGGGTCTGGTCCCAGTCGGTGGCGGTCGGCGCGGAGCCGTCCTCGAAGAAGCCGAGCCAGTGGTCGGCAGCTGCCGCGAACTCGGGCGACCGGAAGTCCACCGCGCCGTCGGCGTCGACCACGTCACCGCCGGCCTGCCACGTGTACTGGACCGGCAACGTGTTGTCCCAGAGCGGGATGTAGTAGCCGAACTGGCCCTCGCCGCGCTGGGCGAGCTCCTTCGCCACCGACCGCATGTCGTCCCACGTCGTCGGTGCGGCGTCATGGCCCGCCTCGGCCAGGATGTCCGAGCGGTAGAAGAGCACCCGGGTGTCCGACACCCACGGCACCGAGAGCGCGACGCCGTCGGTGCTCAGGTTCTCCGGGGCGACGGCGTCCGGAAAGTTCGAGGGAGCCAGGGCGGGGTGCTCGGCCAGGACGTCGGTGAGGTCGGCGAGCACGCCCGCGTCGGCGAAGGTGGGCAGCAGGGACAGCCCGATCTGCACGACGTCCGGCCCGTCGCCGGACGCGACCGCGGTGGTGAGCTTGTCGTTCACGTTCTCCCACGGGATGGCGTCCACCTGCAGCTTGATGCCGGTGTCCTCCGTGAACGCCGCGGTCAGGTCCGTGAAGGCGGGTCCGGCGTCGCCCATGACCCAGACCTTCAGGGTGGCCGAGCCGCCGTCCTCGACGGCCTCCGCCGTGTCGCCGCCGGTGCAGGCGGCCATGGTGAGCACCAGCGCGGCGCTGGACAGCGCAGCCGTGGTGGTCCCGAGTAGTCTCCTCATCGAGCTATCTCCTCTTGGTAGGGGTGGTTCTCTCCAAGGAACCGGGGCTGTCCTAGCCGATCGCCCCGGTTCCGACTCACCGGACCGCGGCACGCTCCCGCACGCGCGGCCGGTCGATGAATGCCTGCAACGGCATGAGTGCGGCGCCGAGAGCGACCGAGTCACCCTCGAACCGGCACAGCTCGATGGTGAACTGACCGCCCGGCCGCTCGAGGCTGAGGCGCCGGACCCGTGCGGTCAGCTCGTCGCGACGGGCGGGCAGCAGCCGCAGGCCGACCCAGCCCCCGAGCACGATCCGTTCCGGGTTCAGCAGGTTCACGAGGTTCGCCAGGGCCGTGGCCAGCACGTCGAGCGTCTCGTCGACGACCACGGCTGCATCGGCGTCACCAGCATCGGCGGCCGCGACGAGCGCGCTCAACGCCCGCCACCCCTCGCCTGTCTCGCTCGCACCGGTCGCCCGCCAGCGCTCGAGGATCGCATGCGCCCCGACGTACGCCTCGAGGCACCCCCGTGCACCGCAGCGGCACTCGGGTCCGTCGCCCAGGCCCAGCTTGGTGTGGCCCCACTCCCCTGCCGACCCGAGCGCACCACGCACCAGGCGACCGTCGCAGACGACGCCCAGGCCGATGCCTCGTCCGAGCAGCCCGACGACTGCGTCGTCCGCTCCGCGCGCGGCCCCGAACCACAGCTCGGCCACTGCCAGCGCGTTCGCGCCGTTGTCCGCGAACACCTCCAGTCCCGGTGCGGAGACGAGGTCCGCGACCCTGGTGGGCGTCCAGCCCAGGCTCTGCGCGTACAGGGTCGGGTCCGCGGCCGCGCCGCGCGCGGGGCCCACGACACCCGGCAAGCCCACGCCGAGACCGACCAGCGTGGCCTCGAGCTGCGGGTTGCGCTCCCGGACGGCCGCCACGGCATCGGCGAGGGCGGCGGAGATCTGCGCCGGGTCCGCCGTGGATGCCGGGACCTCCCGGAACTCCCGGTCCAGCCGGGTCATCGAGAGGTCGAACAGCTCGACCGCGACGCCACGCTCGCCGACGTCGGCACCCAGCATGTGCGCGCCGGCGGCCCGCAGCGCCAGCCGCGCGATCGGACGGCCTCCCTCCGAGGGGACCGAACCGACCTCCTCGACGACCCCGTCGTCAATCAGCTCGTTCACCACGTTCGTGACGGTGGCCGGCGAGAGCTCGCAGTCGGCGGCGAGCGTCGCCCGCGTCGTCTCGCCGGACAGGACCAGCGTGCGCAGAACCTTGGTCCGGTTCTGCTGGCGCAGGTCGCGTGTCGTTGCCACCGTCATGAAGCCTCCTTACTTCACGACTTAGATTAAGAACGAAATGTTCTCCCGTCCAGTGTCACCAGATCACGATGTGGTCACGGCGACCCGGAGCTGGCCGCGTCAGGGGATCTGGACGTCGCAGGTCGGGATCGACAGGTCGCCGCGACAGTTCTCGGGGCACTGGGCGACCACCTTCGCGATCGCGTCCTGGACGTCCTTCATGCGGGCAGCGAGGTCCTGCGCCATGGACCCCGCCACGCGCGCGAAGACGAGGTAGAGGATCCAGGCGAGGACGTAGGCCAGGACGAGCGCCCAGAGGATGACCGAGATCCACCCGAGGCCCAGCCAGAGCAGGACGATCGCGACGACGATGATCACCAGCAGGTACCAGAGCGAGATGCTGACGATCGGCTTGAGGACCCGCAGGATGGCGGCCACCGTCTTGAGGCCGTTGCACGTCGATGCGAACGCCGTCCGCGCGCTCGCCAGCTCGGCCTTCGCGTCGAGGCAGGTGGGTGCGTTGCACGGGTTGGGCGGAGGAACCGGCGGGCCGCCGCCGTCGACCGGGATGACCATCGGGAACCACTCGCCTCGTCGGCTGGAACGGGAGCTCAGCGACACCCGCCCGCCCATCGTGCACCTGCTGCTGCACCGAGGAGAAGGTGTCCCGGGTGCGGACGACAACGGCCCCGGTGCTGCTCCGCGACTCTCGTCGCGGGCTGCACCGGGGCCGCATGTCCGTCAGCACCTGTTGGCCTTCGCCCACCGCGCCCGCTTGTCCTTGTTGCGCGCGGCTTGAACCGCCCCCAGCGCCATTGGGGGCTGTCGAAGATCAGCCACCCGGACTGTGGCCGTCCATCGCTCTCGTAGCGACGCGTTCCACATCCGGGCCGATCCTTCGTGATGGGATGCTGACACCATCACGCAGACCGGGAGATCCAAAGTTGAACTATACACACTCTCTGGTCAGCTGTCTAGTACGACCCTGACGGGGACGCCGACGAACGCCGCCAGCCGGTCGAACGACGCCCGCAGCGCGCGCATCTGCGCGTCGTCGAGCGCGACGGCCAGGTGCGGCTCCGCCACCATCTCGGCGCGCTCCACGACGCGCCGCCACCAGCCGACGACCTGGCTGTCGAGCACCAGCGGCTGGATCACCTGGTTCGTGTTCGCGGGGGCGATGAGCAGGTCGGCGATGTTCAGCGCGGACCGGCCCTCGGTGTACGCGACCCCGTACTCGTCGTACCCCTGCAGCACGTGGACGGTGGGCGAGGGGTCGCGGCGCGGTGCCTGCGCGGGTGCGAACCAGTACGTGATGCCGTCGACCTCGACCGACGTGAGCGACTCCCCCACCAGCGCCAGCCCGCGCCGGACCTGCGTGAGCGTCAGGCTCGACCACCACGAGAAGTCCTTGACCGTGGCCGGCCCGTGGCTGACGAAATACCGGCGGGTCAGCTCGGCGAGCGCCTCGTCCGGGTCGAGTGCCGGGGTCGGCGGCACGCGCTCGTCGAGGAGCGCGTAGGTGCGCTGCTTGCCGCGCAGGACGCCGCTGACCACGACGGCGGCGAGCTCCGCGGCCATCAGCAGGTACGCCAGGCGGATGCCGCTCGCCTCGATCCCGGCCCGCGCCAGGGCGTCCTGCACCTCCGTGCGCGTGAGGTGGTTCCCGCCCTGCAAGGCCTCGGCGATGGCAGCCGTCGCGCGGTCCACGAGCTCCTCGTCGATCCCCGACTGCCGCTCGTAGTAGCGGCTGAGCTGCCGCACCCGGGGTCCCGTCAGCGCCTGGATCCAGCGGACGTCCTCGGGCGCGACGAAGTGCCACGTCGCGCGCAGGGCGTGCGTGCGCAGGATCGCGCCGGAATCGAGCAGCGCCTGCACCGCGGCGTCGTCGGCGCCGGTGGTCCGTTGGCCCAGCGACCACCTCGCCATCGCGTACTCCTGCGCCTGCGAGGCGCCGAGGTGCCGGAGGACGGCGCAGGGATCGGTGAGCGGCGGACCGGACAGGTGCTGGTTGTGCAGCCGTCGGTGTGCGACCTCGAGGCGGTCCATGGCTGACGATCTTCTGCGTGTGGGCGGACGGTGGCAAGGTGGTCGAATCCGGACACAGTCGAAGGAGACCCCCATGGCGACGCACCTGAACCCGTACCTCAGCTTCCGCGACACCGCCCGGGAGGCGATGGAGTTCTACCAGTCCGTGTTCGGTGGCGAGCTGAACGTGAGCACGTTCGGCGAGTACGGCGCGAGCGAGAACCCGGCCGAGGCGGGCAAGGTGATGCACGCGAACCTCACGACGCCCGGCGGGATGGTGCTCATGGGCGCCGACACCCCCGACGTGATGGAGCTCGCGAGCTCGAGCGCCGTCTCGTGCTCGCTCAGCGGCGAGGACCTGCCCGAGCTGCAGGGCTACTGGGACGGCCTCAGCGCCGGCGGGACCGTCACCGTGCCGTTCGAGCAGGCGCCCTGGGGTGACACGTTCGGCATGTGCACCGACAAGTACGGCGTCGACTGGATGGTGAACGTGGCCGCACCGCAGTGAGCGTCGACTGCGTCGTCGTCGGGGCCGGTCCCGCCGGCCTCGCGGCGAGCGCCGCGCTGACCGCGCGCGGGATCGAGCACGAGGTGCTCGAGCGGTCACGGGTGGGCGAGTCGTGGCGGTCCCGCTGGGACTCGTTCCGGCTGAACACGCCCGGCTTCCTCAACCCGATGCTCGGCCCGGCGCCGGAACACGAGTACACGCCGCGCGACGAGGTCGTCCGGCGGCTCGAGTCCCTGGCGTCCTCAGGCCCCGTCCGCACGGGCGTCGCGGTCACGGCGCTCGTGCCGCGGCTCGACGGGCTCACGCTGGAGACCTCGGCCGGACCGGTGCACGCGAGGGCTGTGGTCGTCGCGACCGGCGCGGAGAACGTCCCCCGGGTGCCGGCGTTCGCCGCCGACCTGCCGGTGGTCCAGCAGACGACCACGACGTACCGCTCCCCCGACGGGCTGCCGGCGGGCACCGTGCTGGTGGTCGGCAGCGGCCAGTCGGGCGTGCAGGTGGTCCGTGACCTGATGGCGGCGGGTCGACGCGTGCTGCTCGCGACGTCGCCGGTCGGGCGGCTCCCGTCGCCCTATCGCGGCCGTCCGATGATCGCGTGGCTCGCCGCGGCCGGCTTCTTCGACCAGCGGCCCGCCGACGTGCCCGAGGAGCTGCGCCGCCTGCCGAACCCGCTCGTCGTGCCGGGTGGGCCGGGGCCGGACCTGCGCCGGATGGCCCGCGAGGGGTTGCCGCTGCTGGGCCGGGTCACCGGTGCCGGCGGCGGCCGGCTGCAGGTCGACGACTCCGTCCGGGCGAACATCGCCGCCGGTGAGGCCTTCGCCGAGCGCGCACGCACCCTCGTCGACGGCGCGATCGACCGCCTCGGCCTGGACGCACCCTCGGCGGACGCCGAGGACGCCGATACCTCCTACCCCGTGCGCGAGGACGCGGAGCTGGACCTGCGGGACGAGGACGTGACCAGCATCGTCTGGTGCGCCGGCATGCGCGGCAGCCACGGGTGGCTCCCGGCCGAGCTCCTCGACGACCGTGGTGTCCCCCGGCACGTCGACGGCTCCGCGGACCCGCCGGGCCTGTGGTTCCTGGGACTGCGGTGGATGCGTCGACGTGGGTCGTCCAACTTCGAGGGCATGCCGACCGACGCGGGTGCGGTCGCGGACGCGGTCCTGACGCACCTGTCCGCACGCTGACGAACGGCCCCTGCGCGCACGCGCGACGTGATGGGGTGTCTCCCGTGACCTTCCTGCAGCCTCACGACCGCGTCCTGCTCACCGGAGACTCCGTGACCGACTGGGGCCGCGACCGCACCGACCCCACCAGCCTCGGGCACGGTTACGCGGGCATCGTGGCGGCGCTCGCGGGAGCTCGGCGGCCGGACCTCGACCTCACGTTCCTCAACCGCGGCGTCGGCGGCGACACCTCGGCGATGCTGCGGGCGCGCTGGGACCAGGACGCCGTCGCGCTCGCGCCCACCGTGGTGTCGATCCTGATCGGCATCAACGACACCTGGCGCCGGTACGACGCAGGCACGGCGACCTCGACCGACGACTACGAGGACAACCTCCGCGCAGTCGTGGGAACGGTGGATCGTCTCGTCCTCATCGAGCCCTTCGTCGTGCCCGTCACCGCTGCGCAGCACGCATGGCGCGAGGACCTGGACCCGCGCATCGCCGTGGTGCGCCGGGTGGCTGCCGAGCGTCGCGCGGTGCTCGTGCCGGCCGACGGGCTGTTCGCCGCGGCGGCGGCACGGACGGGCGCCGAGACGTGGGCGTCCGACGGCGTGCACCCGACGCCCGCCGGGCACGGGCTGCTCGCAGAGGCGTGGCTCGCGGCGGTGGGGCTCGCCTGAGCCGTCCGACTGGTGGGGACTCTTTGCGCCCGCGCCGACGTTGACGCTAGCGTCGTGGCCGATTGCGGTTCCGCACCCGCGGGACGCGACCGACCGAACGGTCTCGGAGGACGAAGCGATGCGCGTGCACACTGCCGCTCCCGCCGTCCTCGGGCGTGCCTGCGTGGCGCTGCCCTGTTGTCGCTGTCTGTAGAGCGCTGGCTGCTCTTCCGCGCGAGGATCCCCTGGACCGGGGACCGTCTCCCGCGCCAGCGCTCGCCCCGCCTCGTTCCGGACATCCCCTGCTGATCCGGATCGGCCGACCGGCGCCCGCGCGCCGCCGGACCCCAGACGCTCTGCTGCTAGTCAGTCCCCCACCCGCTGTCGGCATCCCCGGCAGCCTCGACCGAAGAGGAACCATGGCACGCATCTACGACGACGCGACGGCGCTCATCGGCAACACCCCGCTGGTCCGCATCAACAAGATCACCGACGGGGCCCCCGCCACCGTCGTCGGCAAGCTCGAGTTCTACAACCCCGCCAACTCCGTCAAGGACCGCATCGGCGTCGCGATCATCAACGCGGCCGAGGCGTCCGGCGAGCTCAAGCCCGGCGGCACGATCGTCGAGGCCACCAGCGGCAACACCGGCATCGCGCTGGCGTTCGTGGGCGCGGCCCGCGGCTACAACGTCGTCCTGACCATGCCGGAGACCATGTCCAAGGAGCGCAAGCTCCTGCTCCGGGCGTTCGGTGCGGAGCTCATCCTCACGCCGGGCTCCGAGGGCATGAAGGGCGCGGTGAACCGGGCCGACGAGATCGTCAAGGAGCGCGAGGGCGCCATCCTGGCCCGCCAGTTCGCCAACGAGGCCAACCCCGAGATCCACCGCACCACGACCGCCGAGGAGATCTGGGCGGACACGGACGGCGAGATCGACATCCTGGTCGCCGGCATCGGCACCGGCGGCACCATCACCGGCGTCGGCCAGGTGCTCAAGGCCCGCAAGCCGGGCGTGAAGATCGTCGGCGTCGAGCCGGCCGAGTCGCCCATCCTCAACGGTGGCGCCCCCGGCCCGCACAAGATCCAGGGCATCGGCGCCAACTTCGTGCCGGAGATCCTCGACACCACGGTCTACGACGAGATCATCGACGTCGACGCCGAGACGGCCGTCAAGGTCGCCCGCCGCGCCGCCGCCGAGGAGGGCCTGCTCGTCGGCATCTCGTCAGGTGCCGCGCTGCACGCCGCGACGCTCCTGGCGAAGCGCCCCGAGAACGCCGGCAAGCTGATCGTCGCGATCATCCCGTCCTTCGGCGAGCGCTACCTGTCGACCGTGCTGTACGCGGACCTGGTCGACTGACAGGTCCTGAGCACACCCACCCCACCGACAGGACGAAGGCACCGTGTCCGACCACCTGCACTTCCTGGCCACCCTGAGGGAAGACCTCGAGGCAGCCCGGCACCGCGACCCCGCGGCCCGGTCGCTCGCCGAGGTCGCCCTCGGGTACCCGGGGGTGCACGCGGTGTGGGTGTACCGGCTGGCGCACAGGATGTGGCACCAGCCCGGCCTGCGGCTGCCCGCGCGACTGATCTCCCAGCTCGCGCGGGCGGCCACCGGCATCGAGATCCACCCCGGAGCACGCCTCGGCCGGCGGCTGTTCATCGACCACGGCATGGGCGTCGTCATCGGCGAGACCGCCGAGGTGGGCGACGACGTGGTCCTCTTCCACGGCTCCACGCTCGGCGGCAAGTCGATGCGGCACGGCAAGCGGCACCCGACGGTCGGCGACAACGTGGTCGTCGGGGCCGGCGCCAAGATCCTCGGACCGGTGTGGATCGGCGACGGTGCGCAGGTCGGCGCCAACGCCGTCGTGATCCACGACGTCCCCGCCGGGGCGATCGCGGTCGGTGTGCCTGCGACGATCCGGCTGCGCCCGGTGGCCGCGCCGTTCGACGTCGAGATCGACGACCCGGCGATCTACATCTGAGGTCCCCGCCTCGGTGATACCCGGGGTAGCAGGTAGCCTGGCGCGGGCGTCGACGGCGACGCCGGACCGGAGGACTGACGATGCGGCTGGGCTACCACACGGGCTACTGGTCGGCGGGCCCTCCGCCGGGTGCGCAGGAGGCGGTCCTCGGCGCCGAGCAGCTCGGGTTCGACTCCGTCTGGACGGCCGAGGCCTACGGCTCCGACGCGCTCACCCCGCTCGCGTGGTGGGGCTCGCGCACGTCGCGGATCCGGCTCGGCACGGCGATCGCGCAGATCTCCGCCCGCACCCCGACGGCGGCCGCGATGGCCGCAATCACGCTCGACCACCTCTCCGGGGGCCGGTTCGTGCTGGGGCTCGGCGCCTCCGGGCCGCAGGTGGTGGAGGGCTGGTACGGGCAGCCGTACCCGCGCCCCCTCGCCCGCACGCGCGAGTACGTCTCCATCGTCCGCCAGGTGCTGGCGCGCGAGGCGCCGGTGACGTTCGACGGGCAGTTCTACCGGCTCCCGCTGGGTCCCGAGGAGGGCTCCGGCCTGGGCAAGGCCCTGCGCTCGACGGTGCACCCGCTGCGCGCCGACCTGCCGATCCACCTGGCGGCCGAGGGGCCGAAGAACATCGCGATGTCGGCGGAGATCGCCGACGGCTGGCTGCCGCTCTTCTACTCGCCGCGGATGGACGGCGAGTACCGCACGCTGCTGAGCGAGGGCTTCGCGCGGCGCGCTCCCGAGCGGACCCCGGTGGACGCGTTCGAGGTCGTCGCGACCGTGCCGGTGGTGATCGGCACCGACGTCGAGTCCGCCGCGGACAGCGTCCGCCCGTTCATCGCGCTCTACGCCGGCGGCATGGGAGCCAAGGGAGCCAACTTCCACCGCGCGGTCCTCGACCGGCTCGGCTACACCGAGGCGTGCGACGAGATCCAGGCCCACTACCTGGCCGGCGACCGCGCCCGCGCGACCGCCGCCGTGCCGCTCGAGCTCGTGCAGGACATCGCCCTGGTGGGCACCGTCGACGACATCCGGGCCCAGCTGCCCGCCTGGGAGGGCACGGCGATCACGACGATGCTCGTGCAGGCCGACCCGCGCACCCTGCCGGCGATCGCGGAGGCCCTGCGCCCGACCGCCTGAGCCACCCGGAGACCGCCCGCGACGCCCCTCGGCGCCGCGGGCGGTCGCGCGTCCGTGGACGGTCGTTGCCGACAGTCGTCGGGAAGCGCTACTCTCGCGCTCACGTGGTGGATACGCGATCTCAGCATCTGAGAAATCCGGATCTCCCCACTCCAGAATCGTCACGAGGAAGGAACGGACCGCCATGACCGCTCGTTCGTCCCTCCTCATGTGTTGTCGGTCCGCGTGCTGTTCCCCGCACCGCACCGGCTCCTGACGCCTCCCCGCGTCTCCCCCTCGGCCTGACCGAGGGACTGCCGGTGCCCGCCCCTCGCGCGGCAGACCGGCCCCCCAGCCCGTCCCGATCGGCCGCGCCCGATCCCCAGGACCCCCATGTCCCTGACCTCGACTGCGACCGCGCACGTCGCCCACCCGGTGACCCTGCGCGACGTCCGCCGCACGTTCGCCACACCCACCGGCCCGCGCGCAGTGCTCGCGGGCGTGGACCTCGAGCTCGCCGCGGGCGAGATCGTCGCGCTCGTCGGGCCGTCCGGCTGCGGCAAGTCCACGCTCCTGCGCCAGGTCAGCGGCCTGGACACCCCCGACGCGGGCGACATCCTCATCGACGGCTCCCCCGTGCGCGGGACCGACCCCCGGACGGCCGTCGCGTTCCAGGAGCCGCGGCTCCTGCCCTGGCGCACGCTCACGCAGAACGTCACGCTCGGCCTGCCGGCCGGGACGTCGCGGGCGGACGGCGCCGGTCGGGTGGCCGAGCTCCTCGAGCTGGTCGGCCTGACCGCGTCCGCCGGGCTGCGTCCCCGGCAGGTGTCCGGCGGCATGGCGCAGCGCGCGTCGCTCGCCCGGGCGCTCGCCCGCAACCCCGGGGTCCTGCTGCTGGACGAGCCGTTCGGCGCCCTCGACGCGCTGACCCGGCTGCGCATGCAGGAGCTCCTGCTCGAGGTGCACGCCGCCGAGCCGACCACGGTGCTCCTGGTGACTCACGACGTGGAGGAGGCGCTCTACCTGGCCGACCGCGTCGTGCTCCTGCGCACCCCGGAGGGCGACGAGACCAGCATCGCGCGGGTCATCGACGTGCCCGGGACGCGCCCCCGGGACCGCGCCGACGCCACGTTCGCCGGCCTGCGCGCCGAGCTGCTCGAGGGCCTCGGCGTCCCGACCCACCACATCGGCCCCGCCGAACAGGACAAGCACCACTCCATCTGACCTGCCCCACCCACCGACCCACCCCCGGGTCACCCACACAGGAGAGACGATGAGCATCCGCACCGCCGTGTCCGCCAGAGTGTCAGCGACCGTGCTCACCCTCGCGACCGCCCTGGCGCTCACCGGCTGCGTCGCCGGCGAGGACACCCCCGCCGTGGCGCCCGAGCCCGACTCCACCGCGTCGGCCGACGCCCCCGTCGAGTGGAGCGCCGACGTGCTCAACATCGACTTCGCGACCTACAACCCGCTGAGCCTGGTCATCAAGGACCAGGGCTGGCTCGAGGAGGCCCTGGGCGACGACGTCACGGTCAACTGGATCCAGTCCGCCGGGTCCAACAAGGCGAACGAGGCGCTCCGTGCGGGTGCCGTCGACGTGGGCTCCACGGCCGGGTCGGCCGCGCTGCTCGCGCGCTCGAACGGCTCCCCGATCAAGACCATAGACATCTACTCGCAGCCGGAGTGGGCGGCGATCGTCGTGCCGAAGGGTTCCGACATCACCGACGTCAGCCAGCTGGCCGGGAAGTCGGTGGCCGCCACCAAGGGCACCGACCCGTACTTCTTCCTCCTGCAGTCGCTCGAGGAGGCCGGTGTGCCGCTGGACCAGGTCGAGGTGCAGAACCTGCAGCACGCGGACGGCAAGGCCGCCCTGGAGAACGGCTCGGTCGCGGCGTGGGCCGGGCTGGACCCCTTGATGGCCGCCAGCGAGGCGACCGCGGGCTCGACGCTGCTGTACCGCAACGTGGACTTCAACACCTACGGCTTCCTCAACGCCACCGAGTCGTTCCTCGGCAAGAGCCCCGACCTGGCCCAGCTAGTGGTCGACACGTACGAGAAGGCCCGGGCCTGGGCGATCGCCAACCCCGACGAGGTCGTCTCGATCCTGGCCGAGGTCGCCGCCATCGACCCCGCCGTCGCGGAGACCGTCATCACCAAGCGCACGACGCTCGACCTCGACCCGGTCCCCGGCGACGCGCAGCGCAAGGTGCTCGCGGTCGTCGGCCCGATCTTCGTCGCGAACGGCGACGTCCCCACCCAGGACGCCGTCGACAAGGCGCTCGACGAGCTGTTCGAGCCGTCGTTCGCCGAGAACGCCGACCCGTCCTGACCCCCACCTGCCGCCCCCGGGACTCTCGGGGGCGGCAGGATCCCGCCCAGGAGCTGACATGTCCGCACCGCCCGTCGCCGGCACGTCGACGCCGATCCTCGACCAGGAGGGTCGCCCGCACCGCGCGTTCAACCCGTTCGACAACGGCTCCCCCCGGCCGTCGTCGAAGGGTCCGCTCGACCGACGTGGCACCCGCACGGTCGTCGGCCTGCTCCTCCCCCTCGCGCTGCTCGCGCTCTGGCAGTGGGTCACCAGCGCCGGCTTCGTCGCGCCCTACCAGCTGCCCAGCCCCGCGTCGGTGTGGGACGCCGCCGTCGACCTCGCGGAGCGCGGCCTCCTCGGCCAGTACGTCGCGATCTCCACGCAGCGCGTGCTCATCGGCTTCGCCATCGGCTCCGCGATCGGCCTCGTGCTCTCGGCCGTGGTCGGCCTCTCGCGCCTGGGCGACGCCCTGCTGGCCCCCACGCTCGGCGGCATCCGGTCCGTCCCCTCGCTCGCGTGGGTACCGCTGCTCATCCTCTGGATGGGGATCGGCGAGGACTCCAAGATCACGCTCATCGCGATCGGCGCCTTCTTCCCGGTCTACACCACCGTCGCGGCCGCGCTGCGGCACGTCGATGCGCACCTGGTCGAGGTCGGCCGGGCCTACGGGCTGCGCGGCGTGCGGCTGTTCGCGGGCGTGCAGCTGCCCGCGGTGCTCCCGTCGGTGGTGTCCGGGCTGCGGCTCGCGATGGCGCAGTCCTGGCTGTTCCTCGTCGCCGCCGAGCTCATCGCGTCGTCCATGGGCCTCGGGTTCCTGCTGGTGGACTCCGGCAACAACGGGCGCGTGGACCGGATCATCCTCGCGATCATCGCGCTGGCCCTGCTGGGCAAGCTGACCGACAGCCTCATCGGGCTGGCCGAGAAGTACCTGCTGAAGAGATGGGCATGACCTCCACGATCTCCACCCTGCAGACCGAGGCACGCACCTACGACCCCCCGCCGGCGTTCGACGCCAACGTCGGACCCGAGGCGTTCGACCGCGCCGACGCCGACCCGGTCGCGTTCTGGGAGGACGCCGCACGCCGGCTCGACTGGGCGACGCCGTGGCACACACCCCTGGTCTGGTCGCCGCCCGTGGACGACGGACAGGGCGGGCTGACCGTCCCGGAGGCGCAGTGGTTCGTCGGCGGGCGGCTGAACGTGGCGGTCAACTGTGTGGACCGGCACGTCGACGCCGGGCGCGGCGACAAGGTGGCCCTGCACGTCGAGGGAGAGCCCGGCGACCGCCGCACGCTCACGTACGCGGACCTGCAGCGCGAGGTGTCCCGGGCGGCCAACGCGCTGACCGCCCTCGGCATCGGACCCGGGGACCGGGTCGTGGTGTACCTGCCGGTGCTCGCCGAGACGGTCGTCGTGACGCTCGCGATCGCCCGCATCGGCGCCGTGCACTCCCTCGTGTTCGGTGGCTTCTCCGCGGAGGCCGTGCGGTTCCGGGTGCAGGACACGGGCGCCAAGCTGCTGGTCACCAGCGACGGACAGCACCGCCGGGGGCAGGCCGTCGAGGTGAAGTCCGCCGCGGACGAGGCGGTGGCCGGCCTGGACCACGTCGAGCACGTGCTGGTGGTCCGGCGGACCGGGCAGGACGTGCCGTGGACCGACGGGCGCGACGTCTGGTGGCACGACGTCGTCGACACCGCGCCCGACGTGCACGAGGCGCAGGCGTTCGACGCCGAGCACCCGCTGTTCATCATCTACACCTCGGGCACCACCGGGCGCCCGAAGGGTCTGGTGCACACGTCCGGCGGGTACCTCACGCACGCGGCCTGGGCGCACTGGGCGCACTTCGACGCCAAGCCCGACGACGTCCACTGGTGCACCGCCGACCTCGCGTGGGTCACCGCGCACACCTACGAGATCTACGGACCGCTGGCCAACGGGCTCACGCAGGTCATCTACGAGGGCACCCCCGACAGCCCGCACCGCGAGCGCCACCTCGAGATCATCGAGCGCTACGGCGTGACCACCTACTACACGGCCCCGACCCTCATCCGGACGTTCATGACGTGGTTCGGCGACGAGCTGCCCGGCGGGCACGACCTGTCGAGCATCCGGTTGCTGGGCACGGTCGGCGAGGCGATCAACCCCGAGGCGTGGGTGTGGTTCCGCCGCACGTTCGGCGCCGACCGCGCACCGGTGGTCGACACCTGGTGGCAGTCCGAGACCGGTGCCGCGATGATCGCGCCCCTGCCGGGGAGCACGGTCCTCAAGCCCGGGTCCGCCACGCGTCCGCTGCCGGGCATCTCGGCGAAGGTCGTCGACGACTCCGGCGTCGAGGTCGGCCCCGGCGAGGGCGGGCTGCTCGTCGTCGACCGGCCGTGGCCCGGGATGGCCCGCACGATCTGGGGCGACCCGCAGCGCTACCTCGACGCGTACTGGCGGCGGTTCGCCGGGCACGGCGAGCACGGCGGGTACTTCCTCGCCGGCGACGGCGCGTCGTACGACGCCGACAGGTACATCTGGCTGCTCGGCCGCCTGGACGACGTCGTCAACGTGTCCGGGCACCGCCTCTCGACCATCGAGATCGAGTCCGCGCTCGTCGCTCATCCCGCGGTGGGCGAGGCCGGGGTCGCGGGCGTGCACGACGACGTCACCGGGCAGGCCGTCGCGGCATTCGTCGTGCCCTCGTCGGCACCGGGACCTGTCGACGACCTCGACGCGTGGCTCGCCGCGACGGACGCGCTGCGCGAGGAGCTGCGCGCGCAGGTGGCCCACGAGATCGGGCCCGTCGCCAAGCCCAAGCACGTGCTCCTGGTGCCGGACCTGCCCAAGACGCGGTCGGGCAAGATCATGCGCCGGCTGCTCGCGCAGATCCTCGACGGCAGCGTGCTGGGCGACGTCACCTCGCTGCAGAACCCCTGGGCGGTCGACGAGATCGCCGCACTCACCGCACGGCGTACCGTGCTGCCAGCCGCCCGCACCAGCGCCTCCGAGGAGACCGCATGACCAGCCCCGACCACCGCTTCGGCTTCCGCACGCGGGCGCTGCACGCCGGCGGGATCCCCGACGCGACCACCGGTGCGCGCGCGGTGCCGATCTACCAGACGACGTCGTTCGTGTTCCAGGACACCGCCGACGCCGCCAACCTGTTCGCGCTCCAGAAGTACGGGAACATCTACTCCCGCATCGGCAACCCCACGGTCGCCGCGCTGGAGGAGCGCATCGCGTCGCTCGAGGGCGGGATCGGCGCCGTGGCGACCGCGTCCGGCATGTCCGCGGAGTTCATCACCTTCGCCGCGCTGGTCGGCGCCGGGGACCACATCGTCGCCTCCTCGCAGCTCTACGGCGGGACGGTCACCGCGCTCGACGTGACGCTGCGCCGGTTCGGGGTCGACACCACGTTCGTGCCCGGCACCGACCCCGCCGACTACGCCGCGGCCATCCGGCCCGAGACCAAGGTGCTGTACGCCGAGGTCATCGCGAACCCGTCCGGCGAGATCGCGGACCTGGCCGGGCTGGCCGAGGTCGCGCACGCTGCCGGCATCCCGTTCGTCGTCGACGCCACTCTGGCCACGCCCTACCTGGTCCGCCCGATCGAGCACGGCGCGGACATCGTCATCCACTCGGTGACCAAGTTCCTCGGCGGCCACGGCACCACGCTCGGCGGCATCGTGGTCGAGTCCGGCCGGTTCGACTGGGGCTCCGGCCGCTTCCCGCAGATGACCGAGCCGGTGGCGTCCTATGGCGGGGTGCGCTGGTGGGAGAACTTCGGCGAGTACGGGTTCCTCACCAAGCTCCGCTCGGAGCAGCTGCGCGACATCGGCCCGGCGCTCAGCCCCCAGTCCGCGTTCCAGCTGCTCCAGGGCGTCGAGACGCTCCCCCAGCGGCTGGACGCGCACCTGGCGAACACCCGGGTGGTCGCCGAGTGGCTCGAGGCCGACCCCCGCGTCTCGTACGTCAGCTGGGCCGGCCTGCCCAGCCACCCGCACCACGAGCGCGCGAACCACTACCTGCCGCTCGGCCCCGGCGCCGTGTTCGCGTTCGGCCTGCGAGCGACGGACGACAAGGACGGCCGCACCATCGGCCGCGCGTTCATCGAGGGCCTGCAGCTGGCCAGCCACCTGGCCAACGTCGGCGACGCCCGCACACTCGTCATCCACCCGGGATCCACCACCCACCAGCAGCTGAACGCGGAGCAGCTGGCGGCGGCCGGTGTGCCCGCCGACCTGGTGCGGATCAGCGTCGGGCTCGAGGACGCGGAGGACATCCTCTGGGACCTCGACCAAGCGCTCACCAGCGCCACCGGACGGACCCGGACGGGGGTCGCCGCATGAGCACGCGGACCTGGCAGGGACCGAGCGCGCCCGAGCGCCTCGCGCTCCTGCACTCGACGAAGTCCATCGCGATCGTCGGGGCGTCGAACAACCCCGCTCGCGCGAGCTTCTTCGTCGCCACCTACCTCCTGTCCAGCTCCCCGTACGACGTGTACTTCGTCAACCCGCGCGCCGACGAGATCCTCGGCCGGCCGGTGTACCCGTCGCTCGAGTCGCTGCCGGTGGTCCCCGACCTGGTGGACGTGTTCCGCCGCCACGACGACCTGCCGACCGTCCTCGACGAGACGATCGCCGTCGGTGCCAAGGCGCTCTGGCTCCAGCTCGGCTCGTGGCACGAGGACGTCGCCCGGCGCGGGGAGGCCGCGGGGCTGACGGTCGTCATGGACCGGTGCGTGAAGATCGAGCACGCGCGGTTCCACGGCGGGCTGCACCTGGCGGGCTTCGACACCGGGGTCATCAGCTCCAAGCGCGCACTGGGCTGAGCACCGCCGGTGGACGACGACTACGCGGAGGCCGTGCTCGACCTCGTGGCCACCATCCCCGCGGGCCGCGCGATGACGTACGGGACGATCGCCGAGGTCGTCGGTGACCTGCTCGAGGCGCGGGACGGTGTCCGTCGCGGTGGCCCGCGGCAGGTGGGCCAGGTCATGAGCCACGCCGGGTCCGGGGTGCCCTGGTGGCGGGTGGTCAACGCCGCGGGCAGCCCGCCGGCCCGGCACGCCACGCGCGCGCTGGCCCTGCTGCGCGACGAGGACACCCCGCTGAGCGCTGACGGCACCCGCGTCGCCCTGCGCCGCGCGATCTGGTTCCCCGACGACTGACCTACCTCCCGCGTGTCCACGGCTGCCCGCCGTCCCGGCCGACCTAGCCTGGCCGCACGGGAGGCGCCGCGCGTCGACCGCGCGCCGCACCGACCCGGGAGATCCATGACCGTCACCGTCCAGCGCTCGGCGCTCGTCGGGACGCGCACGGCACCCCGGGTGACAGCCGTGGTGCCGTTCACGCGGCTGCCGCACCTGGGAGGCCTCGACGGTGTCCGCGCGATCGCCGTCGCCGGCGTCGTGGTCTACCACCTCGGCGCACCCTGGATGCGCGGCGGGTTCCTCGGCGTGGACGTGTTCTTCGTCCTGTCCGGCTTCCTCATCACCACGCTGGTCCTGGACGAGGTGGAGCTGACCGGGCGGTTCTCGTTCCGGCGGTTCTACGCCCGGCGCGCGCGGCGGCTGCTGCCCGCGCTCGGGCTCCTGCTGGTCGCGATGGCCGGTGTCGCCGTCGCGATGCCCAGCGAGGCACGCGAGCTGCGGGGGGACATCCTCGCAGCCGCGGGGTACGTGTCGAACTGGTGGCAGGTGGTCGCGGACCGGTCGTACTTCGAGCTGACCAGTCGTCCGCCGCTGCTCCAGCACCTGTGGTCGCTGGCCATCGAGGAGCAGTTCTACCTGGTGTTCCCGCTGGTCGCGCTGCTGGCGCTGCGGGCGGGCCGCGCCCGGGTGGGGCAGCTCGCCGCCGTCCTGGCGCTGCTGTCCACCGCGGCGATGGTCGTGATCGCCGTCCGCACGTCCTCCCCCGTGCCCAACGACCCGAGCCGCGCGTACTTCGGCACCGACACCCACTCGATGGGCCTGCTGGTGGGCGCGGCCATGGCGGCGGTCTGGACCCCGTGGCGGACGTGGCGGCACGCCGGCTCGTGGGTGCGCGAGCGCGGCAGCTCGGTACGGCGGTTCGAGGCGGGCGTCACCGACGTGCTCGGCGCCGCCGCGCTGCTCGGCGTGCTCGCGGCGTTCGTCTGGGTGGACGAGTTCAGCAACGCCCTCTACCGCGGAGGGTTCCTCGCGTTCTCGCTGCTGGCGGCCGTCCTGGTCGGCGCGGTCGCCGACCCGGCCGGGCTGCTCGGACGCGCGCTGTCCCGGCAGCCGTGGCGCTGGCTCGGTGAGCGGTCCTACGGGATCTACCTGTGGCACTGGCCGGTCTTCATGCTCACGCGCCCGGGCGTCGACATAGCGCTGGAGCCGTGGGCGGCGACCCCGTTGCGCCTCGCGGCAGTGCTCATGATCGCCGAGCTGTCCTACCGGTGCGTCGAGCTGCCGGTGCGCCGGGGCGCGATCGGTCGGGTGGTCGCCCGCGTGCGCGCGGCCGGCCCGGACCGACCGCGTGCCGTGCTCCGGGTGGTCGCGGCCGTCGTCGGGACGGTGGTCGTCGGCGGGGTCGCCACCGCTGCCCTGGCGCAGGTGCCCGCGACGTCCTCGACCGCTCGGTGGGAGCCGGCCGCGGCCCCCGCGGTCACCTCGACCCGTCCGGCGTCGACGCCCCGCGTGACGGCCACCCCGGTCCCGACGCCGAGCACCACCACCCCCGTCGCGCCCGCCGTGCCGCCCCCGCCCGTCGAGACGGTCGGGGGCGCCTCCGGCTTCGGCGACTCCGTGATGCTGGGCGCCGCGGAGGAGCTCGCCGCCCGGGGCATCGCGGTGGACGCCGAGGTCTCCCGGCAGTTCGCCGTGATGGTCGACCTGGTCCGTGCCGCCGCGGCCGCGGGCACCCTCGGCCACACGGTGATCGTGCACGGCGGGACCAACGGACCGATCGACGAGGCGACCCTGCGGGCGCTGCTGGACCTCACCGCGGACCGGCGGGTGTTCCTGGTGAACGTGCACGTCCCGCGCACGTGGGCCGCGTTCGACAACGAGCTCTTCGCCCGGGTCGGGCCGGAGTACCCGAACGTCCGTGTCCTCGACTGGAACACCCTGGCGACGGCCAACCGTGGCTGGCTGTACGGCGACGACATCCACCTGCGCCCGGACGGCGGGCGCGCGGGCTACGCCGACTGGCTGGCGCAGGCGATCCAGCCCTGAGGACCGGTCAGTCGCGGCGGACCAGGACCACGGCGCGGTCGTCGTCGTCACCGGCCCGCACCCCCGCCAGCACCGCCGCCGCGGAGCCGCGACCGGGGCTGAGCACGCGGTCGGCCACCCCCATGAGCCGGTCGATCCCCTGATCGAGGTCCCCGCCCCGCACCTCGACCACGCCGTCGGTGTAGAGCATGAGGACGTCGCCGCGGTCCAGCCGGCCGGCCCGCGCCTCGCTGCGGATGTCGGGGACGACCCCGAGCGCAGGGCTGCCGACCGTGTCGAGCAGTGCGAGCCGACCCGACCCGGCGTGCAGCTGGACGGCAGGCGGGTGTCCCGCCGAGGAGACCCAGAAGTCGCCGGTGGTCATGTCGATCGCGACGTGGATCGCTGTGGCGAACCCCTCGTCCCACGCCTGGTCGAGCAGGTACTGGTTGGCGGCTCCGAGGAACTCCTCCCGGGGCATCGCACCCAGCAGCCCGCCGAACGCGCCTGACAGCTGCAGCGAGCGGACGCCCGCGTCCAGACCCTTGCCGGACACGTCCACCAGGACGATCTCGAGCGCCGAGCTGCCCGATCGCGAGCCCGCCACCATGAAGTCGCCGGAGAACCCGTCGGCGTGCGCCGAGCGGAACTCGCTGTCCACGTGCCACCCGGCGGGCAGCGGCGGCACGCGCCCGTGGGCGGCCAGCCGGTCGCGCAGGTCGACCAGCATGAGATCACCGGGCGCACCCTGCAGACCGAGCCGCTCACGCCCTCGCGCGAACGCGATGCTGGCGATCACCGCGACCGTGACGACCACGAGGACACCCGGGATCACCGTCGGCGCGCCCCACACCCACAGGCCCCAGGTGCACGCCATCACCACCGCGCCGAGCACCGCGAGCTGGCGCAGCCGCAGCAGGAACACCGCCACGACAATCAGGAGCAGGAAGGCGGAGGGCGGAAACCACTCGGGCTGCCGCAGGATGCCGACCACCAGGAGTGCGGCGCAGAGCACGAGCACCGCCACGATGACCACCTGCGAGCGTCCGCTCCAGCGGCGCGCTGCGAGCGAGGCGCGCGAGTAGAGCCCCCGTTCCGGCGCCTGCCGCGTCCCCCGCACCCGGTGAGCGTATCCGCAGGTCATTGCCCGAGCGCCGCACCGGGAAATGGGGGTGCTCCGGAGGCGTGCGGTGCCGGACGATGGGTGGCATGAGCCCCCTGCCCGCCGGATACCGCCTCGTCGACGTGCCCGAGGACCGCAAGGACGAGTTCCTCGAGGTCGACCGCCTGGCCTTCGCCTTCGACTCGAACGCGGAGACCGACGCGATCGTGCCGATCACCTTCGCGTGGGACCGCGCGCAGGCCGTCGAGGACCCCGACGGGGGTCTCGCCGCCGTCCACGCGTCGTACGCGCACGACATGCCCGTGCCCGGGACGTCGATCGCGTGCTCGGGTCTCACCTGGGTGGGTGCCCGACCGGACCAGCGTCGCCGCGGCCTGCTCACCGCGATGATCGACTCGCACTTCGCTCGGTCGCTGGACCGCGGCGAGCCCGTGTCCGCGCTGTTCGCCGCGGAGCACACGATCTACGGGCGGTACGGGTACGGCTCGGCCGCCGACGACGTCCGCGTGAAGATCGGGCGTGGCGCAGCACTGCGGGACGTCCCCGGCTCCGAGGAGCTCACGGTCACGCTCGCGACAGCCGACGTCGCGCTGCACAGCGCGCTCGTCGACGAGGTCCACCGCGCGGCCGGCGCGGGGCGGCCCGGCTGGATCACCCGCGACACCGAGGTGTGGCGCACGCGGGTGCTCGTCGACCCGCCCGCGTGGCGCGAGGGCGCCGAGCCGCTGCGCATCGCGACCGTCCGCGACGCCTCCGGGAGCGCGCGGGCCTTCGCGCTGTTCCGGCGCAAGGAGAACTGGGCGGAGGGCGGCCCCGCCGGGATCGTCAAGGTCCGCGAGGCCATCGCGCTCGACGCGGCCTCCACGCACCGCCTGTGGTCGTTCCTGCTCGACCTCGACCTCACCGCGACCGTCGAGGGACCGATGCTCCCCGTCGACGACTCGCTGCTCCTCCTGCTGGAGAACCCGCGCGCCGTGGTGCCCAAGGTCAACGACAACCTCTGGGTCCGCCTGCTCGACCTCCCCGTCGCGCTCGCGGGGCGTCGGTACGCCGCACCGGTCGACGTGGTGCTCGACGTGACCGACACGCGCCTGCCCGCCAACGCCGGCCGGTGGCGCCTGACGACCGGTACCCGGCAGGACGACGGCGCGTACCCGGCGGAGGTCACGCGGACCGACGATCCGGCCGACCTGCGGCTCGACGTGCGGGAGCTCGGTGCCGCCTACCTCGGGGGCCGGTCGCTCGCGGCTCTGGCCCGCGCGGGACTGGTGGCCGAGGTGACGCCCGGCGCTCTGCAGCCCGCGGCAGCCGCGTTCCTGTGGTCCGTCGCGCCGATGTGCAACTACGTCTGGTGAGCTAGCGGGCGGCTTCGTAGTCCGCGAGCAGGTCGATCCGGCGCTGGTGGCGCGGGTCGTGGCTGAACGGCTCGGCCACGAACGCGTCCACCAGCGCGAGCGCCTCGTCGACGGAGTGCTGCCGGGCGCCGATCGCCACGACGTTCGCGTCGTTGTGCTGGCGGCCCAGCTGCGCGGTCGCCAGGTTCCACGCGAGGGCGGCTCGCACGCCGGTGACCTTGTTGGCGGCGATCTGCTCGCCGTTGCCGGAACCACCGATGACGACGCCCAGGCTGCCCGGCTCGGCGACGACGGCCTCCCCCGCCGCGAAGCAGAACGGCGGGTAGTCGTCGAGGGCGTCGTACGTGTCGGCGCCATGGTCGACGACGTCGTGGCCGGCGGCGCGCAGGTGCTCGACGAGCGCGACCTTGAGCTCGTAACCGGCGTGGTCGGAGGCGACATGGATACGCATAGGCCCATCCTGCCGCACCGCACGGAGGTCCCGGTCCGCCCTCGGCATAACCGATCTCGTCGGTCGGCAACCCGTCCGTAGGCTGTGCCCATGACGCGCAGTGGCATCGACCTCACCGCCCTCGACCCCGACGTCCGTCCTCAGGACGACCTCTACGCCCACGTGAACGGCCGCTGGCTCGCCAGCCACGAGATCCCCGCCGACCGGGCCATGGACGGCTCGTTCCGCGCCCTGCACGACCGCGCCGAGGAGCAGGTGCGCGACATCATCGCGGACGCGGGCGCCACGGCTGCGGCCGGTGGCGCGGCCGACTCCGTCGAGGCCAAGGTCGGCGCGGTCTACGCGTCGTTCATGGACACCGACGCCGTCGCCGCCGCGGGCACCGCCCCGCTGCGCACGGACCTCGCCCTGGTGGAGGCCGCCACGACCCAGGCGGAGCTGACCGGCGCGCTGGGTGCCCTGCAGCGCACCGGGGCCGGTGGCGCGGTGCAGTTCTACGTGGACAACGACGCCAAGGAGCCGACGAAGTACGCCGTGCACCTGGTGCAGAGCGGTCTGGGTCTGCCCGACGAGGCCTACTACCGCGACGAGCAGTACGCGGCCGTGCTCGCGGCCTACCGCCCGCACGTCGCGCGCATGCTCACGCTCGGTGGCGCGGCTGCCGACGACGCGCAGGCCGACGAGCTGGCCGGACGGATCGTGGCCCTGGAGACCAAGCTCGCCGCCGGCCACTGGGACGTGGTCAAGGACCGGGACGCCGACCTCACGTACAACGCCCTGTCCCTGACCGAGCTGGCCGAGCGCGCACCGAGCTTCGACTGGCACTCGTGGGCGATCGCCCTCGGCGCCCCCGCCGGCGCGTTCGACCAGCTGGTGGTGCGCGAGCCGTCGTTCGCCGAGGCGTTCGCCGCCCTGTGGCAGAGCGAGCCGCTGGAGGACTGGCAGGCGTGGCTGAGGTTCCACGTCATCTCCGACCGTGCGCCCTACCTGTCCGACGAGCTGGTCGAGGCCAACTTCGACTTCTACGGCCGCACACTGACCGGCGCGCAGGAGCTGCGCGACCGGTGGAAGCGCGGGGTGTCGCTGGTCCAGGGCGTCCTCGGCGAGGCCGTCGGCAAGGTCTACGTCGACCGGCACTTCCCGCCCGCGCACAAGGAGCGGATGGAGGAGCTCGTCGCCAACCTGGTCGCCGCGTACCGCGAGTCGATCTCGCAGCTCGAGTGGATGGGCGAGGAGACGCGCGCGAAGGCCCTGGCCAAGCTCGACGCGTTCACCCCGAAGATCGGCTACCCCGCGACGTGGCGCGACTACTCCTCGCTCGAGGTCGCCCCGGACGACCTGCTGGGCAACGTGCGCCGCGCGTACGCGTTCGAGCAGGACCGGGAGCTGGGCAAGATCGGCAAGCCGATCGACCGCGACGAGTGGTTCATGACCCCGCAGACGGTCAACGCCTACTACAACCCCGGCATGAACGAGATCGTCTTCCCGGCCGCGATCCTGCAGCCGCCGTTCTTCGACGCCGACGCCGACGACGCGGTCAACTACGGCGGGATCGGTGCCGTGATCGGCCACGAGATCGGCCACGGCTTCGACGACCAGGGGTCCAAGTACGACGGAGACGGACGCCTCGAGGACTGGTGGACGGCCGACGACCGCGCCGAGTTCGAGACGCGCACGAAGGCCCTGATCGACCAGTACAACGAGTTCTCCCCCGTGCAGCTGGACGGTGCGCACCACGTCAACGGCGAGCTGACCATCGGCGAGAACATCGGCGACCTGGGCGGCCTGTCGATCGCGTTCACCGCGTACCGCATCGCGCTCGGTACCCCGCTGGAGGACGCGCCCGTGATCGACGGGCTGACCGGCGTCCAGCGCGTGCTGCTCGGGTGGGCGCAGGTGTGGCAGTCCAAGGGCCGCGACGAGGAGATGATCCGCCGGCTCGCCACGGACCCGCACTCGCCGAACGAGTTCCGCTGCAACGGCGTGGTGCGCAACGTGGACGAGTTCTACGCGGCCTACGACGTGCAGCCGGGCGACGCGCTGTACCTGGCCCCGGAGGACCGCGTCCGCATCTGGTGACGCTCGGCCGGGCTGCCCGTCGTCAGGCGGGCAGCTCGGACCAGCTGGCACGCGCCAGCTGGAAGCCGGCCCCGGACGCGTCGATGCACTGGACCCCGTCGGTGGCGCTGCGGCAGGTGTAGTCACCCACGCTCGTCGACGACCCGTACTCCAGCACAGGGACGTCGTCGCCCGCGACCGCGGGGGGCGGGCCGTCCACGCAGCTGAACGCGACGCCGTCCGCGTTGAGCACGAGCACGTGCCCGGTCACCTCCGTGCAGCCGGCCACGACCGGGGGCGCGTAGGTGTAGCTGGCGATGGTGCACGTGACGCCGTCGACGGACATCGTGCACGCGATGTTGCCGGTCGGGGACGCGAACGCGAGCGGCTCGGCGGACGTCGCCGACGAGCTGTCGGACGGCGTGCTCGACGCGGTCGCGCCCGGGGACCCGTCGTCGGAGGTGTCGCCGCCACCTCGGCCGCCGCTGAAGAACACGATCGCCAGCACGATCACCAGGACGACGAGCACGACGTCGACGATGACGAAGAGCCGGACGTTGCGTGCCGTGGCCATGCTGCTCCGTTCCTCCCGAGGTGGTCTCGCCCGTGCCCGGTCGCGGGGCGGGCCGACGACCAGGATCACACGGGACGAACCGGACGGGCCAATCGCGCGGGCCGCGCGGCCCGCCACACAGTCAGAACGCGGGTCCTGCCGTCCGCGAGCGCTTGAGCTCGTAGAAGCCGGGCACGGAGGTCATCAGGGCGAGCCCGTCGAACAGCCGCCCGGCGGCCTCGCCGGTGGGCGCGGGCGTGATGACCGGACCGAAGAACCCGACCCCGTCGATCGCCACGACAGGGGTGCCGACGTCGTCGCCGACCAGGGTGATCCCCTCGCCGTGCGACTCGCGCAGCAGGGCGTCCACGTCCTCCGTGCCGGCCACGTCGGCCAGCTCGGCGGGCAGGCCGACCTCGGCGAGCGACTCGGTGATGATCGCCTCCGTGTCGCGCCGTCCGCCCGGGTGGCGGCGGGTGCCCATCGCGTCGTAGAGCGGCTTGATGACGGCGTCCCCGTGGTCGCGCGCCGCGGCGATGATCACGCGCACCGCTCCCCACGAGTCGTCCATGAGCTCGCGGTACGTGTCCGGGAGCTCACGCTTCTCGTTGAGCACCGACAGGCTCATCACGTGCCAGCGGACGTCGACGTCGCGGATCGCGCTCACCTCGTCCATCCAGCGTGACGTCATCCACGCCCAGGGGCACGCGGGGTCGAACCAGAAGTCGACGACGGGTCGGGCGGTGGGCGTGCTCGTCACAGGTGTCCTCCGGGGTGGTCGATGCCTCGCGCAACCATAGGGGCGCGCCCGGCTATTCCCTCAGACGGTGCCGAGGACCGCCATGGCAGCCGCGCGACCAGGGATTCCGCTGACGCCACCCCCACGCCGCGCACCCGCCCCGGCGAGCAGGACGCGCCGGTCGGCCGTCTCGACCCCCCAGGTGCCCACCTCGTCGTCGCGCTCCGCCCAGGGCCAGGCGAGGTCGCGGTGGAAGATGTGCCCGCCGGGCAACCCGACGTCGGCCTCGAGGTCGACGGGGCTGCGCACCTCGAGGCACGGCCGCCCGTCCACGTCGCGCGCGAGGCAGTCCTCGAGGGGCTCCGCGAGCACGCTGTCCATCGAGCGCAGGGTGGCCGCGAGCGCCGCGGTCCGTGCCGTGTCGGGGTCCCCGACGAACAGCCGGGCGGGCATGTGCAGGCCGAAGGCGGTGAGCGTCTGGTGGCCGGTCGCGCGCAGCCCGGGCCCGAGGATCGAGTCGTCGGTCAACGAGTGGCAGTAGGTCTCGACCGGCGGCACGTCGGGGATGTGGCCGGCAGCGGCCTGCCGGTACGCGGTCTCCAGCTCGGTCGCCGACTCGCGGACGTGGAACGTGCCGGCGAACGCGGTGCGCGGGTCGATGCCGGAGCGCAGCCGCGGCAGCCGCGTGAGCAGCATGTTCAGCTTCAGCTGCGCCCCCTCGGGCGCTTCGGCTGGGGCTCTCCCGAGCAGTCGGTCGAGGACGGCCGGCGCGCACGCGGCCAGCACGTGCCGCGCACCCACTCGGTGCTCGCCGCCGTCCGCGTCCGTCCACGCGACCTCGGCGTCGCCGGGCTCGATCGCGGTGACATCGGCTGAGGTCAGAAGCTCGGCACCCGCCTGTCGCGCGGCTGCCTCGAGCGCCCCCGCGACTGCACCCATGCCCCCGACCGGCACGTCCCAGTCGCCGGTCCCGCCGCCGATCACGTGATAGAGGAAGCACCGGTTCGGCCTGCCGCCGGTCTCGTGGGCGCGCGCGAACGTGCCGATCAGCGCGTCGGTGAGCACGACCCCGCGGACCAGGTCGGAGGAGAACGTCGCGTCCACCAGCTCGCCGATCGGGCGGTCGACCAGGTCGCGCCAGTCGTCGTCGCCCAGCAGCCGGCGCGCGTCCGCGGCCGACAGCAGCGGCTCGGTCATCGTCGGGAAGAGCCGCGCGGCGAGCGCGCCGGTGCGTGCGCCGAACGCGCGCCACGCGGCGACGTCACCGCCGGCGCCGACGTCGGCGAACGAGGCGGCGGTGGCGTCGTCGTCGGCCGTGTCCACGAGGAGTCCCCGGTCGCCCTGCGGGGTGTAGGACGAGATCCGGCGCCGACGGAGCTCGACACGGAGCCCGAGCTCGTCACGCACCTGTCGGGGCATGAGCGAGACCAGGTAGGAGTAGCGAGACACGTTCGCGTCCACCCCCGGGAACGCCCGCGCGGAGAGCGTCGCCCCACCCACGTGGTCCGCGCGCTCGAGCAGCAGGACCGTCCGTCCCGCGCGAGCCAGGTAGGCGGCGGCGGTCAGGCCGTTGTGGCCCCCGCCGACGATGACGGCGTCGTAGGTCGCGTGCACGCCACGACCCTAGGCCGCACACCTCTGCGTGCGATGATCGACCCGGCCAAGAGCCCCACCGATCGACTCCCGAGGAGTACCTGCGTGCCTGGAGAGAACCTCACCCGTGCCGAGGCGCGCGAGCGCGCCTCCGTCGTCGCCACCGAGTCGTACGAGGTCGAGCTCGACCTCACGACCGGCCCGACGACGTTCGCCTCCCGGACCCGCGTGCGGTTCACCGCCACGCCCGGGGCGAGCACCTTCATCGACCTCATCGCACCGACCGTGCACGAGGTCACCCTGAACGGCCGCTCGCTGGTCGTCGCCGACGTCGTCGACGACTCGCGGATCCGCCTGGACGACCTCGCGGCGAGCAACGAGCTGCTGGTCGTCGCCGACGCCGCGTACATGAACACCGGCGAGGGCCTGCACCGCTTCGTCGACCCCGTGGACGACGAGGTCTACCTGTACTCGCAGTTCGAGGTCGCCGACTCCCGGCGCGTGTTCGCCGTGTTCGAGCAGCCCGACCTCAAGGCCACCTTCACGTTCACCGTGACCGCCCCTGCGCACTGGACCGTCGTGTCCAACTACCCGCAGGTCGGCGTGCCGCAGGTCGTCGAGGACGGCGTGAACCGCAACGGCGGCGTCGACAAGGGCACCGCGACCTGGACGTTCGAGACGACCCCGCGGATCTCGTCGTACATCACCGCGGTCATCGCCGGCCCGTACCACGCGGAGCACCGGGAGCTCACGAGCCAGGACGGACGCACCATCCCCCTGGGCGTCTACTGCCGCGGCTCGCTGGCCGAGCACCTGGACACCGACAACATCGTCGACCTCACGCGCGCCGGGTTCGACTTCTACGAGCGGGCGTTCGGCGTCGCGTACCCGTTCGCCAAGTACGACCAGCTCTTCGTCCCGGAGTTCAACGCGGGCGCGATGGAGAACGCGGGAGCGGTCACGTTCCTCGAGTCGTACGTGTTCCGGTCCAAGGTGCCCGACGCCACGATCGAGCGCCGCGCGGTGACGATCCTGCACGAGCTGGCGCACATGTGGTTCGGCGACCTGGTGACCATGCGCTGGTGGGACGACCTGTGGCTGAACGAGTCGTTCGCCGAGTACATGTCGACGCTCGCGACGGCCGAGGCCACCCGCTGGACCAGCGCGTGGACCACGTTCTCGTCGCTGGAGAAGAACTGGGCCTACCGCCAGGACCAGCTGCCCTCCACGCACCCGATCGTGGCGGACATGCGCGACCTGGAGGACGTCGAGGTCAACTTCGACGGCATCACCTACGCCAAGGGCGCGAGCGTGCTCAAGCAGCTGGTGTCCTGGGTGGGCCAGGACGAGTTCTTCGCCGGGGTGCGCGCGTACTTCGCCAAGCACGCGTGGGGCAACACCGAGCTCCGCGACTTCCTCACCGAGCTGGAGACCACCAGCGGCCGCGACCTGTCCGCGTGGTCCGGCCTGTGGCTGGAGAAGGCCGGCGTCACGCTGCTGCGCCCGGAGATCGAGGTGGACGGGTCCGGCGTCATCACGTCCTTCGCGGTCCTGCAGGAGGTGCCCGACGAGCACCCCGTGCAGCGCCCGCACCGCCTGGCCATCGGCGGCTACGACCTCGACCCGACGACCGGCCGCCTGGTCCGGACCGTCCGGGTCGAGCTCGACATCGACGGCCCCCGCACCGACGTGCCCGAGCTGGTCGGCGTGCAGCGCCCCACGCTCGTGCTCGTCAACGACGGCGACCTCGCGTACGCCAAGGTCCGGCTCGACGAGCAGTCGCTCGCCGCGTCGATCGAGCACCTGGGCAAGTTCGACGACTCGCTGCCCCGCACGCTCGTGTGGACCGCCGCCTGGGACGCCACCCGCGACGGGGAGACGCCGGCCCGAGACTTCGTCGACCTGGTGCTGAACAACATCGCGCACGAGACCGACTCCTCGGTGGTGCTCGTCCTCCTGCGCCAGCTGTCCACCGCGCTCGACCTGTACGTGGCGCCCGAGCACCGGTCCGCCACGGAGATCGCCGCGGCCGACCGGTTGCTCGCTCTCGCCCGCGCCGCCGCGGCCGGCTCCGACACGCAGCTGCAGCTGGTCAAGTCCTTCGCGGGCCGCGCGGCGACGACCGAGCAGCTGGACGCCGTCCGCGACCTGCTGGACGGGCACGCCACCCTCGAGGGCCTGTCCATCGACACCGACCTGCGCTGGGAGCTGCTCACGTCGCTGGTCACCGGCGGGCGTGCCGGTGACGCCGACATCGCCGCGCAGCTGGCCGACGACGCCACGGCGACGGGTCAGCGGGCGGCCGCCGCCGCGCGTGCCGCCGTGCCGACCGCCGACGCCAAGGCCACCGCCTGGGCCTCCGTCGTGGACCAGGACGGCCTGCCGAACGCGATCCAGGCCGCGACGATCGCCGGGTTCGGGCGCGTGCACGACCGGTCGCTGCTGGTGCCGTTCGTGACGCCCTACTTCGAGGGCCTCGAGACGGTGTGGGCGGACAAGACCAACGAGATGGCGCAGAACATCGTCGTCGGCCTGTACCCGACCGAGCTGGCCGACGACGCGTCGGTGGACGTGCTCGGAGCGACCGACGCGTGGCTCGACGGCCACCCGGACGCACCCTCGGCGCTGCGTCGCCTGGTGCTGGAGTCCCGTGACGGCGTGCGCCGCGCCCTGGCCGCGCAGCAGGCGGACCTCCGCCGCGCCTGAGCCCCGCTCGCGTGAAGACTTCGTCGCGCCGGACGCGACGAAGTCTTCACGCGAGGACCGTCAGGGTGTCAGGCCGGCCAGCCAGCGGTTCGCCTCGCGCGGGCTGCGCAGGCGGATGACCGGGATCGGGGACTGAGCCGCGAGCGCCGTGTAGCGCAGCCGGTAGTGCTCGTGGTGGGTCCAGGACCACAGGACGACGTTCTGGTCGGGGTCGCGACGCAGCAGCGAGCGCAGGTCCTCGCGGTTGCCGTGCCACAGCTCGGTGCGCAGCAGCCCTCGCCCCAGGGTGCGGCGGAGGACGCGCGGCATCACCGTGCGGCGCGGGTAGTCGAGCCAGACGAACGCGTCGGGGTCCTGGAGCAGCCCGGCCAGCGCGGTGGCCCAGTTCCCGTCGGTGACCCACCCGTCCGGCGACGACGCCACGAACGCGCGGACCGACGCGCGTGCCTCCTCCGGGTCCCGCTTGGTCCAGCCGGCGTCCCAGAACACCTCGTCGAGCTCCAGGTGCGGCACGTCGAGCGCGGCGGCCACCCGCCCAGCGAACGTGGTCTTGCCCGACCCGGTGTTGCCGACGACACGGAGTCGACGCAGCTGCGCGGTCACGGCCGCTCAGCTGTTGAGGACGGCCGCCAACGACCGCAGGCGCTGGTTGGTGAACAGGTCCTCGACCAGCACCACCCGCCCCGAGCTGTCCGCCAGCGGCACCTTCCAGTTCGGGTACTCCTGGTCGGTCCCGGGCTGGTTCTGCGCGCGCCGCTCCCCCACCGCGTCGGCCAGCGAGACGCCCACGAGCACCGAGGGGGTCGCCATGACGTACCGGTGCAGGGCCTCGACGATCTCGCGCTCGGAGGGGTCGTCGCCCACCAGCCCGCGATCGTGCAGCACCTTCAGCATCTGGTCCCGCTCGGCCAGCGCCGCCGCGCGAACCACCTCGACCGGGTCGGTGAGCAGACCCAGCCGCTCCCGGATGGAGACGTGCTCGCCGGCCAGGTACCCCGCGGTCGGCGGCAGGTCGTGGGTGGTCACCGTGGCCAGCACCAGCGGCCGGTAGTGCTCGGGGGCCAGGGGCGCACCGTGCATGTCGCGCTCGAACCAGAGCACCGACGTGCCGAGCATCCCCCGGTCGGACAGGTAGTCGCGGACCCACGGCTCGACGACGCCGAGGTCCTCCCCGATCACCACGGCACCCGCGCGGTGGGCCTCGAGCGCCAGGATGCCGACGAGGGCCTCGTGGTCGTAGCGGACGTACGCGCCGTCGGCGGAGTCGGCGCCCTCGGGGATCCACCAGAGACGGAACAGGCCGATGACGTGGTCGATCCGGATGGCGCCCGCGTGCCGCAGGACGGTCCGGAGCATGTCGCGGTACGGCCGGTACGCGGCGCGCGCGAGGGCGTCGGGACGCCACGGCGGCTGGGACCAGTTCTGCCCCTGCTGGTTGTACATGTCCGGCGGGGCACCGACGGTCGCGCCGCGGGCCAGCACGTCGCCCAGCGCCCACACGTCCGCGCCCTCCGGGTGCACGCCGACCGCGAGGTCGTGCATGATCCCGAGCGCCATGCCCCCGTCGAGCGCGGCCCGCTGAGCCGCGGCCAGCTGCTCGTCGGCGACCCACTGCAGCCACGTGTGGAACTCGACGCGCTCCGCCAGCTCGGCGCGGAGCCCGGTCACGAGGCTGGACGACGGGTCGAGCGCCTCGGCGGGCCACGGCGTCACGCCCTCGTACTTCTCCGCGAGCGCGCACCAGAGCGCGAACGTCTCGAGCCCGCTGCCCTCCTGCACGACGAACGCGTCGAACGCCGCCTGCCGTGCGGCGGAGCGTGGTGCGGCGAACACGACCTCGAGCGCCGTGCGCTTGGCGGTCCAGGCGGCGTCGCGGTCGATCGGGCCGGCGTCGTCGTCCATCGCGAGCACCGGCTCGGCCGCCCACTCCACGAGGGCCCGGTCCGCCGACGACAGGTACCCCGTCTCGCGGACGTCCTCGACCCGGATGTACAGCGGGCTGACGAAGCGGCGCGTGGTCGGCAGGTACGGCGACGGGGTGAGCGGCACCGTGGGCTCGGCGGCGTGCAGCGGGTTGATGAGCAGGAAGTCGGCGTCGAGCTCGCGGCCGGCCAGCCACCCGATCTCGGCGAGGTCTGCGAGGTCGCCGACCCCCCAGGACGCCCGCGAGCGCACCGAGTACAGCTGCGCCATGAGCCCCCAGGCCCGTCGCACGCGCAGCGCCGGCGGTAGCTCCAGGCGGGACGGCGTCACGACGAGCGGGCTGTGCGCCGACGCGCTGGGCCCCTCGGCGACGATCTCGTGCCAGCCGAGCGGGAGGTCGGTCGGCAGGGTGAAGGTGGCGCGGCCGACGAGCCGGCCGTCGACCGTGCGGGGATCGACGGGGACGTCCGCCTGGGCGACCTCGCGCCGACCGCCGCCGACCTCGGGGTCCAGCTCGATCCACACGTCGACCGGGTCGCCGTGCGTGACGTGGACCGGCACGTGGGCCTGCCGACCCTCGCGGACGACGAGCACCGGCGGCAGGATGCGGCGCCACGGCATGTCCTCGACGTGGGCGATCGCCAGGGCGACGCGCTCGGGCGAGGAGGCGTCGACGCCGAGCGCCCCGAGCACGCCCTGCAGCGTGGCGGCCGACGCGCGCTTGCTCCGGCCGTGGAAGTCCCAGTGGTCGGGGACCACCCCGTAGGCCCCCGCCAGGCGCAGAAGGGCGTCGGACGCGGTCCCCGGGTCGTCTGCCACACGCCGATCCTGCCAGAGCACCGTGCGCATACGCAGGACGGACGCTCCCGACTGCGTCACTCGCGCGCCCTCGCAGCCGGTCGTCGTAGCCTTGCGGACCATGACCGCACCCTCCCTGCGCACGTACCCGACCGCCCCTCGGACCGATCTGGTCGAGGACCTGCACGGGCACGCCGTCGCGGACCCCTTCCGCGCGCTGGAGGACGAGCGTTCCGACGAGACCGAGGCGTGGTCGTCGGCGCAGGACGACCTGTACGCGCAGTACCGCGACGCGCTCGGCACCGCGGGTCCGTTCGCTACGGACGTCCTCACCGCCCGGCTGCGCGACCTGCTCGGCGCCGGCTTCGTGAGCCCGCCCGCGTGGCGCGGGGAGCGGCGCTTCTTCTCCCGGCGCTCCGGCGACCAGGAGCACGCGGTGGTCGTGGTGGCCGAGGGCGACGAGGAGCGCGTGCTGCTCGACCCCGTCGCGATCGACCCCGCGGGCACCACCACCCTGGACGCGTGGCAGCCGTCGAAGGAGGGCCACCTCGTGGCGTACCAGGTGTCGTCCGGCGGTACCGAGGAGAGCGTCCTGCACGTGCTCGACGTGGCCACGGGAGAGCTGGTGGACGGACCGATCGACCGCGCGCGCTACTCCCCCGTGGCGTGGCTGCCCGGCGGCGAGGCGTTCTACTACGTGCGCCGGCTGCCCCCGGAGACGCTCCCCGAGGACGAGGCGCAGTACCACCGCCGCGTCTGGCTGCACCGGCTGGGCACCCCGGCCACGGACGACGTCGAGGTGTTCGGCGCGGGCCTCGACCACACCAACTACTACGGCGTCTCGGTCTCCCGCGACGGGCGCTGGCTGATCGTGTCAGCCTCCGCGGGCACGGCGCCCCGGACCGACGTGTGGATCGCCGACCTCACGGCCTCCGACCTCGGCGCCCCCTCGTTCGTCGACGTCGCCGTCGGCCTGGATGCCGAGACCGGCGCCTGGGTGGCCCGCGACGGGCGGCTGTACGTGCACACCAACCTGGACGCGCCGCGCGGCCGGATCGCCGTCACCGACCCGACGGCACCCGGCGTCGAGCACTGGACCACCCTGCTCGCCGAGGACCCCACGGCGGTCCTGGAGGACGTGGCGTTCATCGACGGCGGCGGGGACGACACCACGCCCACCCTGCTGCTCGCGTCCTGGCGTCGGCACTCCGTCTCCGAGGTCAGCGCGCACGACCCCCGCACCGGCGGGCGCCTCCCCGACGCGGTCACGCTGCCCGGGCTCGGCTCCATCTCGGGCCTCGTCACGCGACCCGACGGAGGCGCGGAGGTCTGGTTCTCCTACACCGACCACACGACGCCCACGAGCGTGCACCGGTTCGACGCGCGCACCGGCGAGACCACCCTGTGGGCGTCGCCTCCCGGGCTGTTGGCCGACCTCCCGGAGGTCCGCGCGCGGCAGATCGAGGTGACCAGCCCCGACGGCACGACCGTGCGCGCGTTCGTCGTCGCACGCACCGACGCGCTCGACGCCGACGGCCGTCCGCTGGCCACCGCGCCGACGATCCTCTATGGCTACGGCGGGTTCCAGATCTCCCTCGACCCGGCGTTCTCGGCGACCACGCTCGCGTGGGTGGAGGCCGGCGGCGTGTACGTCGTCGCCAACCTGCGCGGCGGTGGCGAGGAGGGCGAACAGTGGCACCGCGCCGGCATGCGGGCCCACAAGCAGAACGTGTTCGACGACTTCCACGCGGTCGGTGACCACCTCGTCGCGCAGGGCTGGACCACCCCGGACCAGCTGGCGTGCTGGGGCGGCTCCAACGGCGGCCTGCTCGTCGGTGCCGCCCTCACCCAGCGACCCGACCTGTTCGCCGCCGTCGTGTGCTCGGCGCCGCTGCTCGACATGGTGCGCTACCAGCGGTTCGGCCTCGGCGTCACGTGGACCGAGGAGTACGGCGACGCCGACGACCCGACCGAGCTCGGCTGGCTGCTCGGCTACTCGCCCTACCACCGCGTGGCCGAGGGCACCGCGTACCCCGCCACCCTGTTCACGGTGTTCGAGGGCGACACCCGTGTGGACCCGCTGCACGCCCGCAAGCTCGCCGCGGCGCTCCAGGCCGCGACCAGCAGCGACCGGCCCGTCCTGGTCCGCCGCGAGCGCGGGGTCGGCCACGGCGGACGGGCCCTGTCGCGCACGATCGGCCTCACGGTCGAGCAGCTGCAGTTCGTGGCGGACCGCACGGGCCTGGCCGCGGGGAGCCGGGCATGACGGGCCTGCCTGCCACCACCGGGCCGGAGGACGCGACCTCCGCGGAGTCGTGGGCCGACTGGTTCGTCGGCCTGCCCCTGAAGATCATCCTCATCGTCGTGATCAGCAGCATCGTGCTGGTCCTGCTGCGCCGCGCGATACGCGGGATCACCAACCACGTCGCCGACGGCTCCTCGATCCTCGACCGCGGCCCGCTCGGTGAGTCCGCGGTCGGCAGCGTGCTGGCCAAGGCGAGCCCGCTGTCCAGCGCCCGCCGAGCCCAGCGCGCCCGCACGATCGGCTCGGTGCTCCGCTCCACCGCGACCGTGGTGGTGGGCTCGATCGCGTTCTTCCTGATCCTGGACGCCCTCGGGGTCAACATCGCCCCGTTCATCGCGTCGGCGGGCGTGGTCGGCGTGGCCGTCGGCTTCGGTGCGCAGAGCCTGGTCAAGGACTTCCTGAGCGGCCTGTTCATGCTGCTGGAGGACCAGTACGGGGTCGGCGACGTCGTGGACGTGGGGCCCGCCACCGGCACCGTCGAGGCGGTCACGCTGCGCATCACCAAGATCCGCGACTCCGACGGGACCCTCTGGTACGTCCCGAACGGCACCATGCTGCGCGTCGGCAACAAGTCGCAGGGCTGGGCCACCGCGGTCGTCGAGATCGACGTCGACTACTTCGCTGACCTGGACCGGGTCCGCGCGCTGCTGGCCGAGGCCGCCTCGCGGGTGGTCAAGGACCCCGTGGTGGGCACGCACGTCCTGGGCGAGCCGACGATCACCGGCATCGAGCGCCTCAGCGCGGACGCGGTCACGCTGCGCCTCAAGGTCAAGACGTCGCCGGCGATGCAGTGGGAGGTCGCCCGCTCGCTGCGCACCGCGACGCGCGACGCCCTCGAGCGCGCCGACGTGCCGCTGGCCGGGCAGCGCGACCTCATGGCCACGCACCGGGCGGGGATCGCGCCGGAACCCCATGACCCGCACGACACCCCGATCGACGATGCCCTCGCCGAGCGCGATGCGCGGGCTGCTGCGTCGGGAGCCGGCGAGGAGCCGCGCCCCGCCGCGGAGCCGGTGGCGACGACCGAAGAGCCCGCTCCGCGCGCCTGAGCGGCCGTCAGGCCCAGTCGAGCAGCGGGTCTCCTGCGTGGACGGTCTCGCCGTCGGAGAGCAGCAGGGTGAGCGCCTCGGGGTCCGCCTGGAGCGCGACGACCGGGCAGATGGTCTGCAGCCCCGCGGCGGACACGTCGACCGGCGACCACGTCACGAGCCGGTCGCCGGCGCGGACCGTCTGGCCGCCGTCGACGTGCAGCGTGAAGCCCTGTCCGGCCAGGCCGACGGTGTCGATGCCGAGGTGCACAAGGATGGTCCGTCCCTCGCTCAGCTCGAGAGCGAACGCGTGCGGGTGCAGGGCGCCGATCACGCCGTCCGCGGGCGCCAGCGCGGTCTGGGTCTGCACGTGCTGCGGCTCGATGGCCACGCCGGGGCCGACCATGCCCTCCGCGAACACCGGGTCGGGCACCGCCGAGACCGGCCTGACGACGCCGCTCAGCGGGCTGAGCAGCCGCAGGGTGGCCATCCGTCGCGCCCGTGACCGAGGCGGCCGGTCAGCGCAGGCTGTCGAGCTCGGCGGCGAGGTTGTCGGCCTCGGGACCGACGATCACCTGGACGATGCGGCCGGACCGCACCACGCCGAACGCGCCGCTGGCCTTCAGCGCCGCCTCGTCGACCAGATGGGCATCGCTCACCTCGACGCGGAGCCGGGTGATGCACGGCTCGAGGTCGACGACGTTCCCGTCGCCGCCCAGCGCTGCGAGGATCTGCTCTGCCTTGCTCAATGGAACTCCCCAGCTCGACCGGCGCCGATCTGCGCCAAGGGCCAGCGTAACCCTGGCACACCGACCTCAGCCTCGCAGCGCCGGACGTGCGTGCCGGGTGGCGTCCGCGGACACCGAAGGACCACACTGCCGTCAGGTCGACGAGGAGGTCCTGCCAGGTGAGCCAGCCATCCCCCACGGTCATCACCGGCATCGGGGTGAGCCCGGGACGCGTGGTCGCGCCCGCCGTGCTCATGCCCGACCCGATCGCGGAGCCGCCCTCCGGCCGACGGCTCCCACCTGGTACCGACTACCCCGCCGAGGCGAAGCGGATCGGGGCGGCGTCCGAGGTGGTCCGAGCCGCGCTCGACGCCGCCGCCGACCGCGCCCAGGGCGACAGCGCCGACCTCCTGCACGCCACGGCGGCGATCGCCGCGGACCCGACGCTCGTCGCCGACGCCGAGCAGCGGGTGGTCGACGACCGGCTGGTCCCGGAGCGCGCCGTCTGGGAGGCCGCCGAGGCGGTCGCCGCGCAGTTCGAGGCGCTCGGCGGCTACTTCGCGGAGCGCGTGCGCGACATCGCGGACGTCCGCGACCGGCTCGTCGCGGAGCTCATCGGCCGTCCTGCGCCGGGCGTGCCCGCACACGAGGCACCCTTCGTCCTGGTGGCTGCGGACCTGGCGCCGGCCATCGTCGCGACGCTCGACACCGACCGCGTGCTCGCCATCGTCACCGGCACCGGCGGCCCCACCTCGCACACGGCGATCCTGGCGCGCTCCCGCGGCATCCCCGCCGTCGTCGCGGCCCGTGGTGTCGAGGCGGCCGTGGTGGCCGAGGGCCTCGTGCTCGTCGACGGCGCGGCGGGGACGGTGACCGTCGACCCCACGGACGAGCAGGTGGCGGCGGCGCTGGCCCTCGCCGCGCAGGTCCGCACGTTCGACGGGCACGGGCACACGGCCGACGGCCACCACGTCGAGCTGCTGGCGAACGTGGGCGACCCGTCCGACGCGGCACCGGCCGCCGCCGCGGGGGCCGAGGGCGTGGGGCTGTTCCGGACCGAGTTCGGGTTCCTCGACCGCGACGAGGCCCCGAGCATCGACGAGCAGGTCACGGCCTACCGCCGCGTGCTGGCCGCGTTCCCCGGGCGCAAGGTCGTCGTCCGGACGCTCGACGCCGGCGCCGACAAGCCCCTGCCGTTCCTGGCCGGTGACCCGGAGGTCAACCCCGCCCTGGGTGTCCGTGGCCTGCGGACCGCGGTGCGTCACCCCGAGGTGCTCCAGGACCAGCTGGCGGCGATCGCCCGGGCCGCCGCCGCCGAGACCGCCGAGGTCTGGGTGATGGCCCCGATGGTGTCCACCGTCGACGAGGCCCAGCAGTTCGTCGCCGCGTGCGCGGCCCACGGGCTGCCGGTCGCCGGCGTGATGATCGAGGTGCCGAGCGCCGCACTGCTGGCCGGGCCGATCCTCGCGCACGCCGCGTTCGCCAGCATCGGCACCAACGACCTCACGCAGTACGCGATGGCCGCGGACCGGCTGCTCGGCGCCGTCGCGGAGCTCTCGGACCCGTGGCAGCCGGCCGTGCTGCACCTCGTGGCGGCGGCCTGCCAGGGAGGCGCGCAGCAGGGCCGACCCGTGGGCGTCTGCGGCGAGGCCGCGGCCAACCCCGCGCTCGCGGTCGTGCTGGTCGGACTCGGGGTCGCGTCCCTGTCGATGACCCCGCGCGCCCTGCCCGACGTCGCCGCGCTGCTGGCGGTGACGCCGCTCGACGAGTGCCGCCGCCTCGCCCAGCTGGCCCTCGCCACGTCCAGCGCCGCGGATGCGCGGGCCGTCGTGCGCGCGGGCCTGCCGGTCCTCGAGGAGCTCGGCCTCTGACGCGTGTGAGGATTGCCGCGTGAGATCCGACTCCTTCTACGCGGCGATCGGCGGGCACGAGACGTTCGTGCGGCTCGTCGACGAGTTCTACCGCGGCGTCGCCGACGACCCGGTGCTGCGCCCCATGTACCCCGAGCAGGACCTCGGCCCGGCCGCCGAGCGGCTGACCCTGTTCCTCGAGCAGTACTGGGGCGGGCCGACCACCTACTCCGACGAGCGCGGGCACCCGCGGCTGCGGATGCGGCACGCGCCGTTCAAGGTCAACCCCGACGCGCGCGACCGCTGGCTCCTGCACATGCGGGCCGCCGTCGACAGCCTGGACCTGGCGCCCATCCACCACGCGGAGCTCTGGGACTACCTCGAGCGGGCCGCGCACTCGATGCTCAACACGTTCGACGACTGAGTCCTCTGCGACCGACATCACGCCCCGCGGACACCTTTCGGGTGCCGCCCCTCGTGAGACGCTGCCGTCCATGACGATCGAGCCCGACCCGACCGCCCCCGTGCTCGACATCCTGCGGCTGGAGGAGGACCCGGGAACGCCGGACCAGTTCACCGGGCGGAGCCTGCCGCAGCCGAGCGGGCGCGTGTTCGGTGGTCAGGTGCTCGCGCAGGCGCTCCTCGCCGCCGGCCGGACGATCACCGACGGCCGGCTCCCGCACTCGCTGCACGGCTACTTCCTGCGGGCCGGCGACGTGCGCGAGCCCATCACGTTCGCGGTCGAGCGTCTGCGCGACGGCCGCTCGTTCAGTGCCCGCCGGACGCACGCGCTGCAGGGCGGCGAGGCGATCCTGTCCATGATCACGTCGTTCCAGGAGCAGCAACCCGGGCTCGACTACGCCGACACGGTGCCGGCCGGGATCCCCGGCCCCGACGAGGTGCCGTCCGCGCTGGACGTGCTCGGCGGCATCGACCACCCGGTGGCCAAGTTCTGGACGCAGGAGGCCGCCTTCGACGTCCGGCACGTCGACGGCTCGATCTACCTGGGCCCGCCCAAGGAGGCGACCGGTCAGCAGGCCGTGTGGTTCCGGTCGCGCGGGCCCGTCCCCGACGACCAGCTGCTGCACCGCGCGCTCCTGGCCTACGCGTGCGACCAGGTGATGCTCGAGCCGATCCTGCGCCGGGCGGGCCGCTCGTGGGTCACCCGCGGGCTGTCGATCGCCTCGCTGGACCACGCCATGTGGTGGCACCGGGACGTCCGCGTGGACGACTGGCTGCTGTACGTGCAGTCCACGCCGAGCGCGCAGGGCGGCCGAGGGCTCGGGGCCGCACGGGTGTTCACGCAGGACGGGACGCTCGTCGCGTCGGTGGCCCAGGAGGGCATGGTCCGCTTCCCGGACTGACCGCTCCCCGCGCGGACCGAGCGCAGCCGGGTGACACTGCCCGGATGGTCCGCCTGCGCCGCGTCCGCCTCGACTCCCCCGGCTGGTCGCGACGTCGCGCCGGTCGGGGGTTCGTCTACCTCGACCTCGACAAGGTCCGGATCGTCGACGAGGAGCACCTCGAGCGGATCACCACGCTGGCCATCCCGCCCGCGTGGCGCGAGGTGTGGATCAGCCCGTGGCCCAACGGGCACATCCAGGCGGCGGGGCTCGACGACGCCGAGCGCCGGCAGTACCTGTACCACCAGCAGTGGACCGTACGACGGGGACGGCTCAAGCACGACCACGTGCTCGACGTCGCCCGCCGCCTGCCCGCCGCGCGCCGACGTGTCCGCGCGGACCTGGCGCTCGAGGGCATGCCGCGCCAGAAGGTGCTCGCGCTGGCGTTCCGGCTGCTCGACCTGGCCTACCTGCGGGTGGGCGGCGAGGGCTACGCGCTCCAGCACGGCTCCTACGGGTTGGCGACCCTGCTGCGGTCGCACGTCCGGGTCCTGGCCCCCGAGAGCGAGGGCGACCCCGGCCGCGTGCACCTGAACTTCCCCGCCAAGTCGGGCCAGGTCCGGGACACGGTGGTCGAGGACGACGACGTCGCCACCCTGGTGCGGACGTTGACCCGGCGGCGCGACGACGGCGAGGAGCTGCTCGCGTGGCAGGACGACGCCGGCTGGCACGACGTCACGAGCGCGGACGTCGGCGCCTACGTCAAGCAGCAGCTGGGCGACGACGCCACCCCCAAGGACTTCCGGACGTGGCACGCCACGGTGCTGGCCGCCCGGGGGCTGGCCGACGCCGGGGCCCCTCCGCGGGCGGAGCGTGCGCGTCGTCGTGTCGTCACGGACGTCGTGCGGGCGGTCGCCGAGGAGCTCGGGAACACGCCCGCCGTGTGCCGGGCGTCCTACATCGACCCGCGGGTCATCGACCTCTGGGAGCGTGGCACGACGATCCGTCCGACCCGGTCGCAGGCCGTCGCCGAGCGGGAGACGCTCGCGTTGCTGAGCGAGCGCTGAGGATCCGGCGCGACCGGGTGCGGGTCCGCGCCAGGCACCGCAGACTTCCCAGATGGCCACTGCCCCGGACGACCTCCTGCCCGCCCCGGTCGCGGAGACCCTCGAGGGGCTCGTGCCCGGGCTCGGCCCCGACGGGCGTCCGCGCGCCGACGCCCCTCTGGTCGCTGTCACCGGCGTCACCGGGTACGTCGGCGGTCGGCTGGTCCCCGAGCTGCTCGCCGCCGGCTACCGCGTGCGGGCGATCGCCCGGCACCCCGACCGGCTGCGCGGACGCCCCTGGTACGGCGACGTCGAGGTCGCGGCAGCCGACGCCGCCGACCCTGAGCAGATCCGCGCGGCGCTCGAGGGCACGCAGATCGCGTACTACCTGATCCACTCGCTCGGCTCCGGGCGCAGCTTCGAGTCGACCGACCGGCACACCGCGCTCGTCTTCGGGCAGGCGGCGCGCGAGGCGGGCGTCGAGCGGATCGTCTACCTGGGCGGCCTCTACCCCGAGGGCGAGGACCTCTCCCCGCACCTCGCGTCCCGCACCGAGGTCGGCGAGATCCTGCTGGCCAGCGGCGTCCCGACGACGGTGCTGCGCGCCGCGGTCATCCTCGGCTCCGGCTCCGCGTCGTTCGAGATGATGCGCTACCTCACCGAGCGCCTGCCGGCGATGACCGTGCCGCGCTGGGTGGAGAACCGCATCCAGCCCATCGCCATCCGGGACGTGCTGCGGTACCTGGTCGGCTCCGCCGCGATGCCCGCCGAGGTCAGCCGCGGGTTCGACATCGGCGGCCCGGACGTCCTGACCTACCGCGACATGATGCAGCGCTACGCCGCCGCCTCGGGGCTGCACCGACGGGTCATCGTCGGTGTCCCTGTGCTGACCCCGAAGCTGTCCAGCCTCTGGGTGTCGCTGGTGACCCCGGTGCCGGGCGGCCTCGCGCGTCCGCTGGTCGAGTCGCTGGTGCACGAGGTGGTCTGCGACGAGCACGACATCGCCGAGCACGTGCCCGACCCGCCCGGTGGCCTGATCGGCTTCGACCGCGCGGTGCGGCTGGCCCTGCAGCGCGTGCAGGACGCGGCCGTGACCACGCGCTGGTCGTCGGCCTCCGTGCCCGGAGCGCCCAGCGACCCGCTGCCGAGCGACCCCGACTGGGCGGGCGGCTCGCTGTTCGTCGACGAGCGCCAGGTCACCGTCGACGCCTCCCCCGCGGCGCTGTGGCGGGTGCTCGAGGCCGTCGGCGGCGAGCGCGGCTGGTACTCCTGGGGGCTGGCGTGGCGCGTCCGCGGGCTGGCCGACCGGCTCGTGGGCGGACCTGGGCTGCGCCGCGGACGTCGGGACCCGCTGCAACTGCTGGTGGACGACGCGGTCGACTTCTGGCGGGTCGAGGCCATCGAGGAGGGCAGCCTGCTGCGGCTGCGCGCCGAGATGCGCGTCCCGGGGCTCGCCTGGCTGGAGCTGCGCGTCGAGCCGACGGGCACGTCCGACGCTGCCCCCTCCGTCTTCTCCCAGCGCGCGCTGTTCCACCCGAAGGGTCTGCTCGGGCAGCTCTACTGGTGGTCCGTGTACCCGTTCCACGGGATCGTCTTCGGCGGGATGCAGCGAAACATCGCCCGTGCGGCGGAGACCGCCGAGCGTGCCCGCACGGACCGACGCGTCAGCGCCGCCGGCGGATCGTGACCGGCTCCTCCACGTAGGCGGACCAGGCCGCGCGCTGCTCGGGTCCGATGCGCCGGGGAGCTCCGGTCGCCGCGTCGACCAGCACCAACGTCGTCACGGCGCGCGCGTAGGTGACGCGCTCGGGACCCACGTCACCCGCGTCGCGCACCTCGTAGCAGACGTCCAGGCTGGCCCCGCCCAGGTGGCCCAGCCACATCTCGACGATCACGGGGGTCCGGCGGTAGCCCAGCGGCTTGAGGTACTCGATCTCCTGGCGCGCCACCAGCGTGGACAGCTCGGCGCCCGGACCCGCGTCGAGTACCGCCGTCGGCCAGGCGCTCTCCACCCGGCTGCCGTCGGGCGCCACCGGGTGGCTCCAGAACGCCTCGATCCGCGCCTCCTCCAGCAGCCGCAGCATCTCGACGTTGTTCACGTGCTGGTAGGCGTCCATGTCCGACCAGCGCAGCTGCACGGGGACCTCGAGGCGAGTCATGCGCTCGATCCTAGGAGCGGTCAGGCCGCGGCCTTCGACGCCGCCGCGCGGCAGCGCGCCAACGCGTCCATCTCGGCGGCGACCGGCGCGATGACGTGGTCGTTGACCGCAGCCGCCACGGACGCACCCAGGCGCCGTCGCGCCGTCGCGGCACGGCTGCGCCCGGCGACCACCCCGACCAGCCAGCCGAGTCCTGCGACGAGCAGTCCCCCGGCGACCCCGCCGAGCAGCAGAAGCGTGGGCGCGGGCACCCCCCACCACATCGGCGTCTCGGGCGCGGGCAGCTGCAGCCACGCCATGGCGGCCAGCGTGACGAGCCAGGCCAGCCCCGCCACCGCGACCGCCAGCAGCACCCACTGCAGGAACGCGAGCAGCCGCCACGTCCACGGCACGCGGACGGCGCCGACGGGAACCCGCACGACGGTCCGGTCGAGCACGTCGTCGAGATCCACGTCGGCCGCGCGCGACCGCGCGGCGAGGACCCAGTGGTCGGGCGCCCCGGCCGTCGCGGCGTCCACGTAGGTGCGCACCGCGCTGAGCGCCGCGGCCCGCTCGCCCGCCGCCGGCGCCGGCCGTGACGAGCGCAGCAGGTCGTCGGCCCCCGCCTGGAGCCGGTCGCGCCCCAGGCCGAGGCGCCGCAGCGGGTCCGGGCGCAGCTGCGCGACCCACCGCGTCACCGGCCACCCGGTCGCAGCGCGCGCCGACCGCTTGGTGGAGCGCCGCACCGCGTCCGCGACCTCGCCGACCCCCGCCGCGGACTCCCACGCGCGCACGAGCGACGCCGCCGCACCGACCTCCCGGCGCACGTTCGGCGGGCGGCCGCACGCCTCGACCAGGGCGCGCGCCGCCAGGCGCACGTCCCCGGTCACCCGCTCGGTCGCCGCCAGCCGGCGCTGCGCCGCGCGCGCGAGCAGGTCCCGCAGCTCCCCGACGCCCGCGCCGGTCGACGCGCTCACAGCCAGCACCGGCGACGCGCCCAGACCATCCTCAGCGGCCAACCGCTGCAGGTCCGCCAGCATCGCCCGCTGCTCCGCGGGGCGCAGCCGGTCGGCCTGGTTGAGCACCAGGACGACGACTCCCGCGTGGTCCCGCAGCCCGCGCAGGTACCGGGCGTGCAGGGCGGCGTCGGCGTACTTCTGCGGGTCGACGACCCAGACCAGGAGGTCCACGCGCCCGTAGAGGCGCTCGGCGATCGCGCGGTGCTCGGTGACCACCGAGTCGTGGTCGGGCAGGTCCAGGAGCACCAGGCCGGTCGCCGACTCCAGGGCGCGGCTCGCCGCGACGTGCCGCTGGCGCACGTCGAGCCAGTCGAGGAGCTCGTCGGCGCCCTCGTCCGTGTCGCCGCCCTTGGCGGGGACGATCACCGCGACCGGCTGCCCGGTGGTGGGCCGACGGACGCCCGGTTCCGCGATGCGCGCACCGGCGAGGGCGTTGAGCAGCGAGGACTTCCCCGAGCCGGTGGCGCCGGCGAGCGCGACCACCGTGTACTCACCCGACAGCGCCGCACGGTCCCGCGCCTTCGCGACGACGGCCGCGGGCGCCTCGAGGGCGGCGTCGGGCAGCCGCCCGCGTGCAAGACCGACGGCCTCGTCGAGCGCCGCGACGCGCCCCGTCAGGCTCCCCGCCGACGCGCTCACCCGTCGCCCCGGAACCAGCGGCTCCACCACCGGGGGCGCTCCGGCTCCTCGCGGTCGGGCACAGCCACCGAGCGGGCGACGGCCCCTGTCCCGCGCAGGTGCCCGCTGCCACCGGCCGGGAGCTCGCCGGCCCCCCACGCGGTCGCCGCGGTCCGTGCCGCCATCGCCGAGCTCACCGCCGCCGCAGACGCCCGCAGGTCGTCCCCGTCGCGTCCTCGCGCACCCGTGGCGTCCAGCTGGCGCGTGAACCGGGACGACTCCTCCTCCAGCAGCGCGTCCGTGCGCGCGGCCAGGCGGCTGTGCGCCTCCTGCGTGAGCCGACGCACGGCGTCGTCGCCGAAGACCGCCTCCAGCAGGCGCTGCGCGAGCAGGGCCGACCCGCCGACGATGCCGACCTCCGCGCCTGTGAGCCCGCCGGTCGACGCGAAGACCGCGACCATGAGCACCGCGCCGAGGCCGTTGACCCCGTAGGACAGTGCACGCGCGGTCGTCCGCTTGTCCGCACCCTCCGTCTCGACGAGGGACAGCACGTCGCCCTGCCACGCGCGGACCTGCTCCGCCGTGCGCGTCCGCAGGTCGCTCGACGCCCGCGAGAGGGCCAGCCCGTCGAGCAGCGCGAGGCCCGCCGGGTCGTGCCGCCAGGCGGAGTGGGCGGTCTCGGCGGCGTCCTCGGCCGCGTCCTGGATGACGGCCGACAACCCGTGCGCCACGGCCTCGACGAGAGCCGGCTCGGCCGGTCGACGCCCACGCACGAACCCCACCACGCGGTCGCGCAGCCGGGACACCCCCTGCTCGAGGGAGCGGAACCACTCGCTGGTGCCGACCACGTCCTGCCACCGGGCCAGCACCTCACCGCGCAGCAGCGTCCCGTCGGAGGTCGCGTGCGCGACCTGGGCCGACGCCGACGCGTAGGCCGCCGTCACCGCCGAGCGCAGGCGCACGTCCGCCTCCCGCTGCTCGTCGGCCGCCGCGGCCAGGTCGAGCGCCCGGCGGGACACGTCGGCGACCGCCCCGTCCCAGGTCTCGGCGAGCGCGGCCGCGCGGACGGCCGGGTCCGTGGCGGTCCGGGTGAGGAAGTCGGCGATCGGCCCCACGGCGTGCTCGGGCAGCAGCCCGTCCTCGAGCGCGACCTCGGGCACCACGATCACCGTGGCCGCCGACAGCCCGGCATCCGCGAGCATCTGCTGCAGATGCTCGCCCACCGCCGTCTCGGCACCGACGTCCACCCGGTCCAGCACCAGCGCGAGGTGCGTGCCCCGCTGGGCGGCGTCGGCCAGCAGCTCCCAGGGGACGGCGTCCGCGTAGCGCGCTGCGGTCGTGACGAACAGCCAGACGTCGGCGGCACCCAGCAGCTGGGCGGCGAGGATCCGGTTGCCCTCCTCGACCGAGTCCACGTCGGGCGCGTCGAGCAGGGCCAGCCCCACCGGCACCGCCTCGGAGGCCACCAGACGCAGTCCTGGACGCGCACCCGCGAGCCCCTGCTCGCCGGCCGCGTCCGCGCGGGACAGCGACGGGAGCACCCGGTCCGAGCTGAACCAGCGCACGTCCAGGGGGTGGTGCACGAGCACCGGCCAGCGGGTGGTGGGCCGCAGCACGCCCGACGGACTGACCTCGGCGCCGACCAGCGAGTTCACCACCGTGGACTTGCCCGCACCCGTCGAGCCGCCGACGACGACCAGCACCGGTGCGCCCGGATCGCGCAGCCGCGGAAGCAGGTAGTCGTCGAGCTGGTCCAGGACACGGGTGCGGTCGGCACGGGCGCTCGGGGCCGACGCGGTCTCGAGCGGGAGCCGGACGTCGGCGACGCGGCTGCGCAGCGTGAGCAGGGCGCCGACGAGCTCGTCGTGCTCCATCGCCACACCGCCTCCCAGGTCATGCCGAGCGTATAGGCGCAGGTCCGAGAAGGTGCGGTGAGCGCGACGAGGCCGCCCGTCACGTGGACGGGCGGCCTCGTCGGACGTCAGTCGCGGCGCAGCTTGCGGTACGTCACGCGGTGCGGGCGGGCGGCGTCGGCGCCGAGCCGCTCCACCTTGTTCTCCTCGTAGGAGGCGAAGTTGCCCTCGAACCAGTACCAGTTGCCCGGCTCGTCCTCCGTGCCCTCGTAGGCCAGGATGTGCGTCGCCACCCGGTCGAGGAACCACCGGTCGTGCGAGACCACGACGGCGCAGCCGGGGAACTCGAGCAGGGCGTTCTCCAGCGAGCCGAGGGTCTCGACGTCCAGGTCGTTGGTGGGCTCGTCGAGCAGGAGCAGGTTCCCGCCCTGCTTGAGCGTGAGCGCGAGGTTGAGGCGGTTGCGCTCACCACCCGACAGCACGCCCGCGGGCTTCTGCTGGTCGGGGCCCTTGAAGCCGAACGCAGCCACGTAGGCGCGCGACGGCATCTCGACGTTGCCGACCTTGAGGAAGTCGAGCCCGTCCGAGACCACCTCGAACAGGGTCTTCTTGGGGTCGATCCCGCCACGCGACTGGTCGACGTAGGAGATGGACACCGTCTCGCCGACCTTGAGCTCGCCCTTGTCCAGCGGCTCGAGCCCGACGATCGTCTTGAACAGGGTGGTCTTGCCGACGCCGTTCGGGCCGATGACGCCGACGATGCCGTTGCGCGGCAGCGTGAAGCTCAGGTCGTCGATGAGCACGCGCCCGTCGAAGCCCTTGCCCAGGTTCTTGGCCTCGAGCACGATCGAGCCGAGTCGCGGACCCGGCGGGATCTGGATCTCCTCGAAGTCGAGCTTCCTGGTGCGGTCCGCCTCGGCGGCCATCTCCTCGTAGCGCGCCAGGCGCGACTTGGACTTGGTCTGCCGGCCCTTGGCGTTGGACCGCACCCACTCCAGCTCGTCCTTGAGGCGCTTCGCCAGCTTGAGGTCCTTCTTGCCCTGGATGGCGAGGCGCTCGCCCTTCTTCTCCAGGTAGGTCGAGTAGTTGCCCTCGTACGGGTACAGCCGGCCGCGGTCGACCTCACAGATCCACTCCGCGACGTGGTCGAGGAAGTACCGGTCGTGGGTGACAGCGAGGATGGCGCCGGGGTAGTCCTTGAGGTGGGCCTCCAGCCAGAGCACGCTCTCCGCGTCGAGGTGGTTGGTGGGCTCGTCGAGGAGCAGCAGGTCCGGCTTCTCCAGGAGCAGCTTGCACAGGGCGACCCGGCGGCGCTCACCACCGGACAGCACGGTGACGTCGGCGTCCGGCGGCGGGCAGCGCAGCGCGTCCATCGCCTGGTCCAGCTGGGCGTCGAGGTCCCAGGCGTCGGCGGCGTCGATCGCCTCCTGCAGCTGGCCCATCTCGGCCAGCAGGGCGTCGAAGTCGGCGTCCGGCTCGGACATCAGCTCGGAGATCTCGTTGTACCGGTCGAGCTTGCCCTTGATCTCGGCGACGCCCTCCTCGACGTTGCCGAGCACCGTCTTGGCCTCGTTCAGCGGCGGCTCCTGCTGCAGGATCCCCACCGTGTAGCCGGGGCTCAGGCGCGCCTCGCCGTTCGACGGCTGGTCCAGGCCGGCCATGATCTTGAGGATCGTCGACTTCCCGGCGCCGTTGGGTCCGACGACGCCGATCTTGGCGCCCGGCAGGAAGTTCAGGGTGACGTCGTCGAGGATGACCTTGTCACCGTGCGCCTTGCGCGTCTTGTACATGCTGTAGATGAACTCAGCCACTGGCTCTTCGTCCGCCTCAATGCTCGTGGGGTCGCCCCGGCTCTCGCGGGTGTCTCGGGGCACTGCTGACCAGCATCCCGGCGGCGGGTCGACCGCGCGGCACGGTGTGCGCGCGGTCCGACCAGCCACGTCGTCGGGTGCCGGTGCCCCAGCCTAGGCGATCACCAGGCGCCGGCCAGTGCGAGCCCCCGCTCCTCGTCCTGCGCGGGTGCCTGACCAGCACCCTCGTCCTCCGGCAGCTCCTCCAGCCCGGAGACGTCCGCGGGTGCCGCGTCGGACGCGTCGTCGGAGGCGGCCGCCGGGCTGACCGTCCGCGCGAAGTGGCTGCTGCCGAACGCCAGGTTCGGGCCGAGCGCGCTCGCGTCCAGCACGAGCGACGTGCGCGGGCCGTCCGCGCCCACCCACTCCTCGGTCGACAGCTGCCCCTGCACGATGACGGGGTCGCCCTTGCGCAGCGACCGCGCCGCGTTCAGCGCCGTGGTGCGCCACACCTTCACGTTGAACCACTCGGTCTGCGCGTCCTTCCAGACGCCTGCCTGCTTGTCGAACCAGCGGCGCGTGCTGCCCAGCCGGAACGTGGTGAACGGGACGCCGCCGTCCGACTCGTGGTGGATCCGCACCTCGGTGCCGATCCACCCGACGACGGTCAGGTCCAGGGACTGCGAGCTCATGGGATTCCTCCGGTGCCGTGCGCCCCGGCGGGTGCGGGGCTCGTGCGACCAGGGTCGGCCGCGGGCGCGCCGCAGGGGCGGAGCAGCGGACGAACCGTGGAGAGGGCATCCGAGCGGCGGGGCTGTGGGCGGGTCAGCCCGTGGCGCCGGCGATCAGCTCGCGGACCGTCCGGTGCTCGGACAGCACGGTCTCGGTCGGGACGGCCAGCCGCGCGCGGGCCACGTTCTCCAAGGCTGCACGCCCGTCCTGCAGCACCCGAGCCGACCGTCTCCGTGCTGCCGCCCGGCGTGCGGCACCGGCCCCGACGGCTGCGACGACGCAGGCGACGACGAGGACGACCGCCACCACGGCGGCCCAGGCACTCGGTTCTCCGGCGCCGATGAGTGACCCGACCGCGATCGACCCGACGAGCACGGCCGCTCCACCGAGCAGCACGGCGGCGACCGTCAGGCCCAGCGCCAGGGATGACCGCCGCGACGAGAGGGTGAGCTGCGTGAGCGCGTCCGTCACGGCGAGCCGCATCTCGGTGGTCGACGCCACCCGCGAGGCGACGTCCTGACCCCACCGCCGGGGCAGCCCAGGCGTGACGGCGTCGAGCCACGACGACCGGGCGAGGCCGACGGCGTCCTCCTGCACCGCGCCGAACCCCGGGGTGGTCGACGCCCGACCGCGCACGGCGGAACCGACACCCGATGCCACTGCCGGCAGGCCGATCGCGGCGGACAGCCGGTCCACGACGTCCGTGACCGACAACGCGGCCGGGGCGGGCTCGCGTGCGGCGACCTCCGCGGCCAGCAGCGCGGCGGCGTCGTTGAGCTCGGCGCTCGCGCGGCGGGCAGCCAGCGACCGTGACCCGACCACCGTGGCCAGGAGCTCGCGCAGGACGTTCACGCCCTCGCCGGTGCGCGCCGAGGCCTCACGGACCGGCACCCCCGTGAGCCCGTCGTCGACGAGCAGGTGCTCGACGTCCGCGACCAGCTCGGGCCGCACGTCCGGCGGCACCGTGTCCACCTGGTTGAGCACCACCACCATCGACGACTCGTGCCCGACCAGCCGGCGCAGGTAGCCGCTGTGCAGGGCGTCGTCCGCGTACTTCTGGGGGTCGACCACCCAGGCCAGCAGGTCGGCCTGGGGCAGCAGCCGGTCGACGACCTCGCGGTGCTCCGGGGCGATCGAGTCGTGGTCGGGCAGGTCGAGCAGGACCAGGCCGCGCAGCGGTGCCTCGCTCTCGCCGTCGAGCAGGCTCTCGCGCTCGATCCGGCGGTCCGGCACGACGCCGAGCCAGTCCAGCAGCGGTCCGCCCTCGTCGCCCCACACGCATGCCGTGATCTCCGAGGTGGTCGGCCGGCGCACGCCGACGTCGGCGAAGTCCAGCCCGCAGATCGCGTTGAACAGGCTCGACTTGCCCGAGCCCGTCCCTCCGACCAGCGCGACGACCGTGTGGTCCACGCCGAGCTCGAGCCGTTCCCGCACGCTGTCCACCGTCGCGACCACCCGGGCCACCACGGACGGCGCCAGACGCGCGCCGCCGACCGCCAGCGCACGGTCGAGCGCGTCGACGCGGGCCGTCAGCGCAGCCGTGTCGTCGCCGAGCCGCGGCCCGTCGGTCGTCGTGCTCACGTCAGTCCCTTCAGCACGGCGAGCCGCAGCCGCAGCCGCGATGCCGCGTCCTCGGCGAGGTCCGGGTCTGCCAGGACCTCGCCCACGGCCGCGCGTTCGACCGCCGCCTGCCCCGCCACCCGGGCGACCAGGTCGTCGCGCAGCTCGGTGACGGCACGCTCCCCCGCCACGTCGATGAGGTCGACCAGCAGGTCCCGCGCCTCGACGACTCCGGCGGCTGCGGCGAGCGCCACGGCGGCCAGCCCCTCGTCGCCCAGCGCGTTCTCCGCCTTGCGACGCCGACGGACCTCGCGCGCGACGTCGCGACGCGCCCGGGAGGTGCCTTCGGGCGTCGACTCCGCCGGCCCCTGCGTCAGCGCCGCCCGCACCACGCGGGGGCCCTGGGCGATCCAGGCGCGCGCCGCCTGCTCGGCAGCGTTCCGCCGCCCGGTCCGCAGCGTGGCCGAGGTCCACGCGGCATCCACGGACACGCCACCCTCCGGCCCGTCGGGTCCGGTGAGCGCGGCCCGCAGGACCTCCTCCGTCTGCGCGCCCGCGGCGGTCAGCGTGGCGGCCGCGGACCGCGTCAGGTCCTCGATCAGCGGCGCGATGGCGGTCGCCCGTGCGCGACCCTCCCGCGCCGACCCGCGGATGCGACCCGACGGGCGCACGACCCGCCCGAGAGGGCCGGCGTCGGACGCGAGCTCCGCCCACCGGGCACGCACCGCGCCGTCCGCGACCGCACCCCCCCGGATGGACGCGGACCCCTGCGCGGTCGGCCCCACGACCGCCTCGTCAAGGACCGCCGCGATCGCGCTCGCCGCGTCGGCCTGCGCCTGCACGGCCTCCGCCAGCTCGTCGACCCACGGACGCAGCGCGGCGAGCGAGCCTCGCAGCGTTCGGCCGATGACGGTGCGTGCGCGGTCGGGCCCGGCGAGCATCGCCAGCCAGCGGCGGATCGGGGCGACGACCGTGGCGGGCAGCAGTCCCTCGTGCGGGCCGAGGTCGGGCACGACGAACAGGGGTGAGCCCTGCAGCCCGTGCCCGCGGAGGCGGTCGAGCAGGTCCCCGCGCACGGTCGGCAGGGAGGCCGGCGGGACCCGGTTCAGCACCATGGCGATGGAGGCCCCCCGGTCGACGGCCCCCTGCAGCACCCGCCAGGGCAGCGCGTCGCCGTAGCGCGCGGCGGTGGTGACGAAGAGCCACAGGTCGGCCGCCTCCAGCAGGCGGTGCGCCGACTCGCGGTTGGACTCCAGCACCGAGTCGAGGTCCGGCGCGTCGAGCAGGGCGATGCCCCTCGGCACGTTCTCGTCCGCGACCACGGTCACCGACTCCAGGACGGGGTGGTGCGAGAGGAGCTCGGCGTCGAGCGGGTTGTGCACGAGGACCGGCCGCCGGGTCGTGGGCCGCAGCACCCCCGCGGTGCTCACCTCGGTCCCGACCAGCGAGTTCACCAGCGTCGACTTGCCGGCACCGGTCGATCCGGAGACCACCACCACGGCAGGCGCGGACAGCTCCGTGAGGCGCGGCACCAGGTGCTCGCCCAGCTGGTCCACGAGCCGCGCCCGGGACGCTCGCGCAGACGCGATGCCGTCGATCTCGAGCGGGAAGCCGGTGCGCTCCACGTCGCGGCGCAGGTCCCGCACGGCGTCCAGCAGGGAGGTCGCCGCGAGCGGTCGCGCGAGGACGTCGCGGGGGTCGGAGGCGGCGTGACGTGCGTGTGGAGCCAGCGGCTGCGCGGTCGGCACAGGCTGCACTGGCGCGGTGCCGGGCTGTGCGCTCACGCGCCCATTGTCGCGGTGCGATCTGACCTGGCAAAACGCGCCACGCGGGTCGGTTGCGAGCGGTTCGTCCGGGAACGGAGGATCCGACGCCGCGCCGTTAGGCTGTGGGCGCACGTCCGGCCCCCGTAGCTCAACGGATAGAGCAACGGCCTTCTAATCCGTCGGTTGCAGGTTCGAGTCCTGCCGGGGGCGCCCATCCACCGCGGTCGAGCCGCCCCTCGCCCGGGCCGCACCGACCGCCACCGCGACCACGGCGAGGCCCAGCGGGACCAGCAGGTGCCACCCCGCGAGCGCAGCCAGCCCGGCGGCGAGGACGCACGCGCAGACGGCCGCCCACCACCCCGGGGACCCCCGGTCGAGCAGCCGGACGGCTGCGGCCGTGCCCGTGGCGTAGATGGCGACCATGCAGCTGGTGTGCACGAGCACGAACGGCTCCAGGTCCCCGCCCGTCGCCACGGTGATAACGAAGTACACGGTGACCAGCGCGGCGACCACGAGCAGCGCCCGGCGCGGCACCCCGCCCGGCTGCGCCCCGCGCGCCACCCAGCGCGGCAGGTCACCGTCCCGGCCGAGCGACGCCCCCAGCTTGGCGAAGGCGCCGAGGTAGGTCCCGAGCACCCCGAGCGTGACGATCGCCGCGACGACGGCCACCGCCACCCGGCCCGCACCCGCGAGCCGGACGTCTACGAGGTCCATCAGCGGCACCTGCGACGACGACGCCTCGTCGCCGAGCACCGTGACGGTCACGTACTGCAGGGCCAGGTACGCGACGCCGACCACGACCAGCGCGATCGCGGTCGCCCGCGGGATGGTCCGCCGCGGGTCCCGGAACTCCCCCGCCAGGTGCGTGACCGCCTCCCACCCGGCGAACGCCCAGACGAAGAGGCTCACGGCGGCCCCCACGCCGGCCCAGCCGTGCGGCGCGAACGGCACGAGCGTCGAGGGGTCGGAGGCCGGCAAGGACACGACGACCACCCCGACGACGAGCACCACGAGCGCGCCGGTCAGCGCGAGCTGGACCGGTCCGGCGAGGCGCAGACCGACCGCGTTGGTGACCAGCGGCGGGACCAGGAACGCCACGCCGACGAGGTACACCTGCGTCTGGGTGCCGCCGAGCATCGCGACCACGTACTGCGCGCCGAGGAGCGCCACCACGGGCGCCCCGGCGCAGACGCCGAAGAAGAACCAGTACCCGGTCATCCGCGCGGCGGTGGCACCCAGAGCGAGGCGCACGTAGGTCGCCACGCCGCCGGAGTCGGGGTGCCGGGTGGCCAGGGCGGCGAACGTCATGGCCAGCGGAACGCTCGCGACGAGCACCGCCGCGACCGCCACCAACGAGGCCGGACCGGCCGCGCGCGCGGCGAGGCTGGGCAGGAGCAGGATCCCGGTGCCGAGCACCGAGGCGATGTAGAGCGCGCTCCCGAGGGCCAGCCCGATCCGCGGCTGCTCGCCCACGACCACCGACGGGGCAGCGATCGCGGGAGTGGGCACCCCTGCAGCCTCCCCCGGCCCACCCACACGATCCATCCGGCAGACGGGCTCCGTCCGTCGAGATCCCGCCACCGGAAACAGGACGAAAGGGGCCGAATAATCATGTGACGGCGGTATCAGGCGCGTGGTCGAGTACTCCTACACCACCGATAGCCAGGGCATCCCGCCCGGGCACAGCCATGCCTCAGGAGCACACCGTGAACCCGACCATCTCCCTCGAGCTCGCGCGCCAGGACCACTCCCAGCGCCTCGCTCAGTCCCACCAGGCACGCGTCCGCGCAGCCGCGCGGCACGTCAGACAGCCGGCCGAGAGCATCGGTCGACCTCCGGATCCGCGGCGCGCGACGACCCGCTCGACGACCCTCGTCGACGCCGTCAGCGCGCACTGACCCACACCGCAGCGGGCGCGGGCCGATCCCCACCAGGGGTTCCGGTCCGCGCCCGCCGTCATGCGTGCCACCATGTCGCCATGCCGCCGTCCGACTGCCCGCACCCGCGGCACCCCGGGCGTCGCTGATGGGCCGGCACGCCACCCCGGACGCCGCGCAGGAGCTGCCCCCGCGGAGGCGGCTCGCCCGGCTCGTCGTCCTCTGGCTCGAGCGCGTCGGGCTCGGCGTGGCCGCAGGCGGCGGCACGCTCGTCGTGCTGCGCTGGGCGGGCACCTCGTGGACCGCCAGCCTCTGGATCGCGGGGGCCGTCGCCGTGATCGTCCCGATCGCCGCGTGGCTGGCCTCGACGGTTCCCGGCCACGACCACGCCGGGTAGCACCTCAGGCGGGCGGCGGGCCCGTGTGCAGACGGTCGACGATCGTCACCAGGCCCACCACCGCGATCGCGAGCGCCACCGCCGCGACCACGTCGGTGAGGAAGTGGTAGCCGAGGTAGAGCCGGCTGAGCGCCACGAGCGTCGTCCCGACCAGCGTCGCCAGCCCCCACGCGACGAGCCGCGGCGCCGTCGGCCTCCGGCTGCAGACGAGGTAGGTGGCCACCAGCAGGAGCGTCGCGGTGCCGATCGTGTGCCCGGACGGGAACGACGCCGTCGTCTCCGCACCCGGCACGAACATCGTGTCCGCGGGCGGTCTCTCACGCCCCACCAGGCCCTTGACCGAGAGGCTGATCAGCGTCGACGCGACCATCGCCCCCGCCAGCAGCGCAGGACGCCACCACGCCCGCCGCACGAGAGCCCAGACGCCGCACGCCACCGCGACGAGGATCGGGAGCACGGTGGGACCCGAGACGAACGTGATCGCCGCCAGCACCCCCGTCCAGCCGGGGGTGCGGTGCGCCACCAGATACTCGAGCACGGGCTGGTCCAGGCTCGACAGGTCGTCCTTCTCGCGGACCGTGTCGAGCACGCCGAAGAACACCGCGAGCCCGCCGACGACGAGCACGATGCCCGGCAGCCATGCCCAGAGCGCGGGCCGCGACCACAGTGCAGCGAGAGTCGGGAGGCGGGGCGGCGTGCGTGCGACGTCGTCGGTCATCGGTCGACGCTAACCGCGGCACGCCCGGCGCACGAACGCAGGACGCGCGGACGCCCCCTAGGCTGACCTGCGTGACCAGCACGCCGACGCCCCCGCCCGCCACGACCGGACAGGAGAGCGGCGACCGCATCGTCTGGATCGACTGCGAGATGACCGGCCTCGACCTCGGCGCGGACGCCCTCGTGGAGGTCGCCGCGGTCGTCACCGACTCGGAGCTGCGCGTGCTCGGCGAGGGCGTCGACGTGATCATCTCCCCGCCGCCCGAGGCGCTCGAGCAGATGAACGACTTCGTCCGCACCATGCACACCACCTCGGGCCTGCTCGAGGGGCTCGCTGGCGGCACCACGATCGAGGACGCGCAGGCCAAGGTGCTCGAGTACGTCCGCACCTGGGTGCCGGACCCGGGCAAGGCCCCGCTGGCGGGCAACTCCGTGGGCACCGACAAGGCGTTCCTGGACCGCGACATGACCGAGCTCGTCGGGCACCTGCACTACCGGGTGATCGACGTGTCCTCGATCAAGGAGCTCGCCCGCCGCTGGTACCCGCGCGTGTACTTCGCCTCGCCGCGCAAGAACGGCGGCCACCGGGCGCTCGCGGACATCCTCGAGAGCATCGACGAGCTGCGGTACTACCGCGCGGCCCTGCTCCCGGCCCAGCCCGGCCCCGACTCGGCGGCCGCGAAGAAGATCGCCGCCGAGGTCGTCGCGACGTCGGTCAAGGGCGCCCTGCTGTCGGAGGGCTGACGCCCCCGGGAACGGCGACGGGCGCCGACCAGATGGTCGACGCCCGACGCGATGGGGTGGCTAACGGGACTTGAACCCGCGACCCCCTGGACCACAACCAGGTGCTCTACCACCTGAGCTATAGCCACCACGATCCCCCGACGCGTACGCCGGGGCGTCGAGAAGTGTACCCGAGGCTGGGAGCACTTCTGGAACCGGCAGACAGTGGCCTCGGCCACTGCCCGCCGACGTCAGAGCCGCGCGGCGATCGCGTCGGCGAACCGCCCGGCGGAACCCTCCGAGAGCGCGAAGAACAGGGACGGCTCGGTGAGCTCGACCTCGAGCACCACGGGGTTGCCCTCGTCGTCCTGGATCAGGTCCACGCGGGCGTAGAGCAGCGGTCCGTCGGCACCCGGGGCGATCCCCGGCAGCGCGGCCACGACGCGCTCCGCGAGCTCGCGCTCCGCGTCGCTGGCGTCCCGCGAGGTGAGGGTCTCGTCCCGGTACAGCACCTGCTCCTCGCGGAACGGGCCGGCGAGCAGCGCGCCCTTGCGGACCGAGTGGCTGAACTGACCCTCGATGAAGACCAGCGCGGTCTCACCGACCGTGTCGACCTTGCGCAGGTACCGCTGGATCATCACGCGCCGGCCCACGCTCAGCAGGTTCTTGGCGTGCGTGATGGCGAGCGAGCGCTGCTGCGTGACCCCGGCGTCGTACCGGCCGGTGTCCCGCGAGCCGGCGCTGACGGTCGGCTTGATGACGAAGTCGCCGAACGCCGGGAACCGCGTGTGGATGGCGCGGGAGTCGAGGTTGCGCTCGGGGTCCAGCCAGATCGTGGGGACGATCGGCAGGCCGGCCTTCTCCAGGTCGCGCAGGTAGGTCTTGTCGATGTTCCACCCGACGACCGACGCGGGGTTGAGCAGCGTGCTGGTGCGCTCCACCTTGCGCGTCCAGTCGGCGAACTGCGCCGGGCGGTCGGTGTAGTCCCACGTGGAGCGGATGACGACATGGGGGTAGGTGCCCCAGTCGACGGTCGGGTCGTCCCAGACCACGACGTCCGTGGCGACACCGCGCTCGAGCAGCGCGTCGCGCAGGGCGTGGTCGTCGGCGTCGAGCTCCGGGAGCTCGGCGCAGGTCGCGAGGGCCAGGCGTGCGGTGGGGGTGGTCACCTGCGCAGCGTACCGACGGCCGCGTCCGCGTCCGCTGTGGCGTCCGTCTCCTCTGCCCGCTCCGTGAGCCGGTCGAGGGCACGCACGACCGTGGCGGCGGTGGCGCTGCCGACGACCCGACCATGCTCGTCCTGCACGGCCAGGGGCCCGTCCGCGCCGACGAGCGCGTCGAGCACGTCGCCCAGCTCCGCCCCGACGGCCAGCGCCGGACCGGTCCCGCCGTCCTGCACGGAAGGGTCGAGGTCAGCGCGCTCCAGGCGGCCCAGCGCGAGCAGACGAGCGGTGCGGCCGCGCCCGACGAGGTCCGCCACGGCCGGGGTGGCGGGTCGGGCGACGATGTCGAGCGGCGACGCGAGCTGCTCGATGTGCGCGCCGGTGCTCAGCACCGCCACGCGGTCGGCCATGCGGACCGCCTCGTCGATGTCGTGCGTGACCAGCATCACGGTGATGCCCAGGGTGCGCTGGATCCGGGCGAACTCGTTCTGCAGCCGGCGTCGGCCCACGGGGTCCACCGCACCGAACGGCTCGTCCATGAGGAGCACCGGGGGGTCCGTGGCCAGCGCACGGGCGACCCCGACGCGCTGACGCTCGCCACCGGAGAGCTCGTGCGGGAAGCGGCGGGCGTACCGGTCGGGGTCCAGACCCACCAGGTCGAGCAGCTCGTCGACGCGCGCGGCCGTCCTCTTGCGGTCCCAGCCGACGAGCCCCGGCACGGTGGCGACGTTCTGCGCGACCGTGCGGTGCGGGAAGAGCCCGACGTTCTGGATCACGTAGCCCATCCGCCGGCGCAGGCCCACGGGGTCGACCGTGGTCACGTCCTCGCCCTCGAGCATGATCCGCCCCGACGTCGGCTCCACCAGACGGTTGGCCATGCGCAGGGTGGTGGACTTGCCGCAGCCCGAAGGGCCGACCAGGACCAGCACCTCGTGCGGCCGCACCGCCAGCGACAGGTCGTCGACGGCCGCGCCGGACTCCCCGCGCCCGCGGTCGGACGCGTAGGACTTGCTCACGTGCTCGAAGGCGATCGCCGGGTCCTCTGCCACCCCCAGGACGCTAGTCGCCCGGTCCCACACCCGCAGGGTCAGACTGCGCATGTCACAGGCCCCCGGTACGTTCGCCGCATGCGTCTGGCCGAGGCTCCACCCAACCCGTGGTTCTCGTGGGAGTACGTCGAGCGCAACGCCGCGGACATCGGGCGCGCGCTCGAGCAGCACGCCTCGCTCACGTTGCAGGCCGTCGTCATCGCGTTCGTGCTCGCCCTGCCGCTCGGCGCGCTGGCCCACCTGCGGCCGCGGCTGGCCGGCCCGGTGCTCGGCGTCGCGGGCGTCCTCTACACGGTGCCGTCGCTGGCGCTTTTCGCCATCCTGGCGCCGTACACGGGAATCGGGCGCACCACGGTGCTCATCGGCCTGGTGTCCTACGCGCTGCTCGTGCTCACCCGCAACGTGCTGGTCGGGCTTCAGGGCGTCGATCCTGCGGTCCGGGACGCGGCGCGCGGGATGGGGTACGGCCGGTCGCGGCTGCTGTTCGCGGTCGAGCTGCCGCAGGCCCTGCCGAGCATCGTCGCCGGGCTCAGGCTCGCCACGGTCACCACGGTCGCGCTCGTCACCGTGGGTGTCGTCGTCGGCTACGGCGGGCTGGGGCAGCTGATGTTCCGCGGCTTCCGCAGCAACTACCACGCGGAGATCATGACGTCCACGGTGCTCTGCCTCCTGCTCGCGCTGGTGTGCGACCTGGTGATCGCGGGAGTCGGGCGTCGGATCACCCCGTGGGCGCGCGTCGAGAGGCCGGTGTGACGTGGACACCCTGACCGACGCGTTCGTCTGGCTGAACGACCCCCTGAACTGGGTCGGTCGCAACGGCGTGCTGGCGCTCACGCGCGACCACATCGTCGTGTCGGTGCTCGCGGTGCTCCTGGCCGCGGTGGTCGCCCTTCCCGTGGGCCTCTGGCTCGGGCACCGTGGCCGCGGCGCGACGGTCGGTGTCGTCGTCGCCAACACCACGCGGGCGCTGCCGACGCTCGCCCTGCTCACCCTGCTGGCGGCGAGCGGGCGGTTCGGCAACACGGCCACCGTCCTCGCGTGCGCCGTGTTCGCGGTCCCGCCCCTGCTCACCAACACGGTGACGGGGCTGGGGGAGGTCGACGCCGACGTCCGGGACGCCGCCCGGGGCGTCGGCATGTCCGGTGGACGCAGCCTGTGGGCTGTCGAGCTCCCGCTCGCCGTGCCGCTCATCGCCGCCGGCGTGCGCACCGCGGCGGTCCAGGTGCTCGCGACCGTGCCGCTCGCGGCGCTGGTGGGCGGACGCAGTCTCGGCACCATCGTCGTCACCGGCTTCGGCACCCAGGACTACGGGCAGGTGCTCGCAGGCGGCATCCTCGTCGCCGGGCTGTGCCTGCTCGCCGAGGGCCTGCTGGCGATCGCGCAGTACCTGCTCACTCCCCCGGGCCTGCGAGCGCTGGCCCGGGACACGTCCGACACGCCGTCCCGGCGCACACGCCGGGCACGCGTCACATCCCCAGGGCTTGCCGAGCCCGCGACCAGTGGATCGAATAGGTCGGGCACAACGTCCTGACCTCGTCGGCGGCACCTTCTGTCCGTCACCGGGACCCTTCCCGCCCCCTGCTGACTCCCCGAGGAGAGCACGATGCGAGCGAGACGCTCCACCACCCTGACCCTGATCGCCGTCGCCGCCCTGGCGCTCGGCGCCTGTGGCAGCCCTGGCTCGGGCGGAGGCGAAGCCGACCCGACAACTTCCGGCTCGTCCGGGCTCGCCACGTGCGACCCGATCGCCGGCGAGAAGCTCGTCGTCCTGGAGGACGACAAGGGCCTCCAGAACGCCGACAACATCATCCCGGCCGTCAACAAGGCCGCCGCCGCGGCGAACGCGTCGGTGATCGAGCTGCTCGACGCCGTCTCGGCCGCCCTCGACACGGACAAGCTCATCGAGCTCAACAAGGCTGTCGACATCGACCGCCGCACGTCGAGCGAGGTGGCGGAGGAGTTCGTGGACACCGAGGGCCTCGCCGCGACGGAGGCGTCGGGTGCGGGTGCGTCGCTGGTGATCGGTGCGGCCAACTTCTCCGAGAGCGCGACGCTGGCGGAGATCTACGCGGCCGTCCTGCGCACCGCGGGCTACACGGTCGAGGTGCGCACCATCGGCAACCGCGAGACGTACCTGCCGGCGTTGACCGACGGCACGCTCACGGCAGTCCCGGAGTACGCGGCGACGCTCGCGGACTTCCTCAACGCGCAGCAGAACGGTGCCGACGCCGCGTCGGTGGCCTCCGCCGACGTCGACGAGACGGTGACCGCGCTGACCCCGCTCGCGGACGCCGCCGGCCTGACCGTGGGCGCCCCGTCCACCGCGCAGGACCAGAACGCGTTCGCGGTGACCAGCGAGTTCGCCACCGAGCACGACCTGACCACCCTGTCCGACCTCGCCGAGAACTGCGGCGGGCTGGTGCTGGCCGGTCCGGCCGAGTGCCCCGAGCGCCCGTTCTGCCAGCTGGGCCTCGAGGAGACGTACGGGATCGAGTTCGCGGACTTCAAGTCCTACGACTTCGGCCTGATCGGCCAGGCCGTGCGTCAGGGTGAGGCCGCCATCGGCCTCGTCCTCTCGAGCGACGGGTCGCTCGCCGCGGACAGCTGATCGCACGGACGAAGGGGGCGGACCTGACTGGGTCCGCCCCCTTCGCCATGCTCAGAGGCCCGCTGTCTCCAGCAGCCGGAGCCAGACCTCGCTCACGGTCGGGTACGACGGCACCGCGTGCCACAGGCGCTCCAGGGGCACCTCCCCGACCACGGCGATCGTCGCGGCGTGCAGCAGCTCGGCCACCTCCGGCCCGACGAACGTGGCGCCGACGACCACCCCCCGGGCGTCGTCGACCACCAGCTGCGCGTGACCGGCGTAGTCCGCGGCGAACACGCTCGCGCCCGCCACGTTCTCGAGGTCGTAGCCGAGCACGCGCACGTCGAGGCCCTTCTTCCGTGCGGCCTCCTCGGTGAGTCCCACCCACGCGACCTCCGGCCGGGAGAACACGACCTGCGGCACCGACCCGAGGTCGGCGGTCGCCCGGTAGCGGCTCCACGGACCCGCGGCACGCTCGTCGGCGGCCGCCAGCGCTCGGTCGCCCGGCGTGGCGCCGTCGGGTGAGTCCGCCGCCGAGGACCGCGGGTCGAACCGCGCGGCGATCACGTCGCCGACCACGCGGGCGTCGTACTTGCCCTGGTGGGTCGTCGCCGTCCGTCCGGACACGTCGCCGGCGGCGAACAGCCAGCCGCCGTCGACCCCGGTGGCCTGCAGGGCGTCGTCGACCGCCACCGCCTTCCCCGGCTCGAGCCCGAGCGTCTCGAGGCCCAGCTCGGTGGTCCGCGGTCGCCGACCGGTCGCGACGAGCACCTCGTCGACCACCAGGTCCTGACCGGTGCCGAGGTCCAGGTGCACGCCGTCCGCCTCGCGGCGCGCGGACCGGGTCTCGGCACCGAACCGGACCGTGACCCCCAGGTCGGCCAGCGACGTCGCGACCGCCTCGCCGGCGAACGGCTCCGCGCCCGCCAGGAGCCGGTCCCCACGCACGATCAGTGTCACCGCGCTGCCGAAGTCGGCGAACGCCGTGGCCATCTCGACGCCCACCACGCCGCCGCCGAGCACGGCCAACCGTGCCGGCACCTGCTGCGCGGAGGTCGCCTCGCGGCTGGTCCAGGGCGGCAGCTCCGCGAGGCCCTCGACCGACGGGAGCACCGGCGCTGACCCGGTGGCCACGACGACGGCGTGCCGGGCGGTCACCTGCGCCGGCCCGTCGTCGCCCTCGACCGTGAGCGCCCGCGGCCCGGTGAACCGTGCATGTCCCCGCAGGAGGGTGATCCCGGTGCTCCGGACCCAGTCGACCTGGGAGCCGTCGTCCCAGTGGTGCGTGATCTCGTCGCGCCGGGCGAACGCCGCCGCGACGTCGACGTCGCCCGTCACCGCTCCCGCGGCACCCGGGACGCCACGGGCGGCCGCGAGCGCCGCGCCGGGTCGCAGGAGCGCCTTGGACGGCATGCAGGCCCAGTACGAGCACTCGCCCCCCACCAGGGCGTGCTCGACGAGCGCGACGCTGAGCCCGGTCCGTCCCGCGCGGTCAGCCACGTTCTCGCCCACCGCGCCGCCGCCGACCACCACGACGTCGAACTCCTGCGCCTGCTCCGCCATCTCCGGCTCCGTCCGTCAGCATGGCCACCCGGCACCGACCGCCGGGGACCTCGGCCTATCGTGGCGCGCTCGACGGGGCTACGCAGCGCGGGGTGGCCCGTGGGCTGCCCGGGCGGGACGATGCGCTCATGCATCGTGCACCGGAACCCGAGGCCACCGACGAACGCGGCGTGCTGCTCGGCTGGCTCGCCTTCCACCGCGACGCGCTCGCCGCCAAGTGCGCGGACCTCTCGGACGCGCAGCTGGTGATCACGTCGACGCCGCCGTCCGACCTCACCCTGCTCGGCCTCGTGCGGCACCTGACGGAGATGGAGGATCACTACCTGGTCCGCGCGCTCAGCGGCGTCGACACCGGGCTCCTGTACTGCACGGACGAGCACCCAGACGGCGACATCCTCGGTCTGGACGCGACGATGGCGGGCGACTCGGTGGCGCGCTGGCACGAGGTCCGGGCCGAGGCGGACGTCCTGCTGGCGGCGCATGCGGACCTCGGCGACCCTGCCGGGAGGCGCACCGTCCGCTGGTACGTGGTCAAGCTGCTGCAGGAGTACGCGCGCCACAACGGGCACGCGGACCTGATCCGGGAGGCGATCGACGGGTCGGTCGGCGAGTAGGCAAGCGAAAAGGCCCCTGATCAGCGTTTCCGCTGATCAGGGGCCTTTCTCCGGTGCGCCATCAGGGACTCGAACCCCGAACCCGCTGATTAAGAGTCAGCTGCTCTGCCAATTGAGCTAATGGCGCGCGGTTGAGAACGCTAGCAGGCCGACCGCCCGATCTGCCAATCGACATCGACCGTCGTGACGACCGTCACGCGGTTCCCGTGTCGGACGCCGTCGAGTCCTTCTCCCACCATGCGTCGTCGGGCAGCCCCTCGGCCTCGAGGATCTCTGCCGAGGTGGCCTCGGGGGTCACCAGGTCGACGATCAGGGCCAGCGGGACGTGCTCGGCGAGCAGGTCGCGCACCGGCTGCACGTCCGCGGCGTCGTCGACGGGGACTGGTGTGGGCTCGTGCGTGGTCATGGGGTCGACCTCCTCGGGGACCGTGTCCCGCTGTTCATGGCACCACCAGAGTGCAGGCAGTGCAAGACGGAGAACGCTCAGAGGTACAGACCGGTTCCCTCGCCGGTGCCGCGGGGCTCGGCCACGGCGTGCACGTCCTTCTCCCGCAGCAGCACGTACGTCGCCCCGCCGAGCTCCACCTCGGCGCGGTCCTCGGGGTCGAATAGCACCCGGTCCCCCACCTCGACCTGCCGCACGTGCTGGCCGGCGGCGACGACAGCGCCCCACGACAGCCGCTTCCCGACGACGGCCGTGGCGGGGATGACGATGCCCGCGGACGACCGACGCTCCCCCGCCTCGCCGTCCAGCGAGACGAGCAGACGGTCGTTCAGCATGCGGATCGGGAGGTCGCTCACGCGTCCGACGGTACCCGTGCGACGTAGGCTGACCGCACCCCACCATCTCGCAGTGCAGGAGTTCACGTGCCCCGTCTCGCCGTCGGCGACCTCGCCCCCGACTTCACGCTCCCGACCGCCGACGGTGGCACCGTCACCCTGTCCGACCTGCGCGGTCGTCGGGTGATCGTGTACTTCTACCCCGCCGCGATGACCCCCGGGTGCACGACGCAGGCCTGCGACTTCCGCGACTCGCTCGCGTCGCTGCAGGGCGCCGGCTTCGCGGTCGTCGGCGTCTCCCCGGACACCGTCGACAAGCTGGCGGCGTTCGTCGAGCAGGAGCACCTGACGTTCCCGCTGGGCTCCGACCCGGAGCACGCCGTGCTCGAGGCGTGGGGCGCGTGGGGCGAGAAGCTCAACTACGGCAAGACCGTCACGGGTGTCATCCGCTCGACCGTCGTCGTCGACGCCGAGGGCCGCGTCGAGCTCGCGCAGTACAACGTGAAGGCCACCGGTCACGTCGCCAAGCTGCGCCGGGACCTCAAGGTCGCGTGAGCCTGTGGGAAACTTCCGCTGCGCGGGAGTGGTGAAACGGCAGCCACGCCAGGTTTAGGTCCTGGTGCCCGAGAGGGCGTGCGGGTTCGACTCCCGTCTCCCGCACAGGGAAGGCCTGGGACAGCTCCCGGCAGGACGCGATCCTGCCGGGAGCTTCCGTGTGTCTGGGGTTAAACGTTCCGCGTGCGTCGAACTCGTTGTACACCGGTGTAAATCTCGCTACTTTTCCGGCGAACCACCTCAACTCCGAGCTTGGCTGCCACGCAGATGTGAGCGCTAACAACACTGCCTCCTCCGTGTCGACGACGACACGTCGGCGGAGGCGAGCCGACATGCCGGCGTGCTGGTCCCGACAGAGAGCGAGTCATCATGCGCACGACGCCCGAACAGCCGCACCGCCACGGATGGGGACGACGAGGAACCGCGCTCGTCGCCACCACGGGACTGATCCTGACCACGCTCGTCGCGCTGGCGAACCCGGCGCAGGCGGCCTCGACGCTCGGCGCGTCGGCGGCCGAGAAGGGTCGGTACTACGGCACCGCGATCGCCGCAGGGAGGCTCGGCGACTCGACCTACTCGACGATCGCCAACCGTGAGTTCGACATGATCACGGCCGAGAACGAGATGAAGATGGACGCGACCGAGCCGAGCCAGAACCAGTTCAGCTACGGCAGCGGCGACCGCATCCTGAACTGGGCCCTGAGCAACGGCAAGCGCGTGCGCGGCCACACCCTGGCGTGGCACGGGCAGCAGCCGGGCTGGATGCAGAACATGTCCGGCAGCGCCCTGCGCAGCGCGCTGCTCAACCACGTGACGCAGGTGGCCACGCACTACAAGGGCAAGATCTACGCCTGGGACGTGGTCAACGAGGCGTTCGCCGACGACGGTCGCGGCAGCCGTCGCGACTCCAACCTGCAGCGCACCGGCAACGACTGGATCGAGGCGGCGTTCCGCGCCGCCCGCGCCGCCGACCCCGGCGCCAAGCTCTGCTACAACGACTACAACACCGACGGCATCAACGCGAAGTCCACGGGCGTCTACACCATGGTCCGCGACTTCAAGTCCCGCGGCGTCCCGATCGACTGCGTGGGCTTCCAGGCGCACCTCGGCACGAGCCTTCCCGGCGACTTCCAGGCCAACCTGCAGCGCTTCGCCGACCTCGGCGTGGACGTCCAGCTCACCGAGCTCGACATCCAGCAGGGCGGGAACCAGGCGAACATGTACGCCGCCGTGACCAACGCCTGCCTCGCCGTGTCGCGGTGCACCGGCATCACCGTGTGGGGCGTGCGCGACTCCGACTCGTGGCGCACGGGGGCCAACCCGCTGCTCTTCGACTCGTCCGGCAACAAGAAGGCGGCCTACACCTCCGTCCTGAACGCCCTCAACGCGGGCGGCGGCGGTGGCGGTGGCGGTGGCTCGACCTCGATCGACACCTCCGCCTGGTACGTGCTGGTCAACCGGAACAGCGGCAAGGCGCTCGACGTGTACAACCTGTCCACCGCCGACGGTGCCCGGATCACCCAGTGGACCCGCAACGACGGCAACCAGCAGCAGTGGCAGTTCACCAGCACCGGTGACGGCTACTACGAGATCAGGTCCCGGCTCTCCGGCAAGAACCTGGACGTCTCCGGCAGGTCGACGGCCGACGGTGGCGCGATCGTGCAGTGGACCGACAACAACGGGACCAACCAGCAGTGGCGGGCCACGATCTCGAACGGGTACGCCACGCTGATCAGCCGCAACAGCGGCAAGGCCCTCGAGGTGCAGGGGGCCTCGACGGCCGACGGCGCCGCCATCGTGCAGTACAGCAGCTGGAACGGCGCCAACCAGCAGTGGCAGCTCGTCCGCGTCGGCTGACCGACACCCGTAGCGGGGGTGGGGTGCCGACCGGGCGCCCCACCTCCACGACCCCCGAAGGAGTGGGACGCATGAGAAGAAGCCCGAGAGAGACGCGGCATCGCTGGCAGGCGTGGCTCGTCGCGTTGAGCGTGGCGCTGACCGGCACGGTCGCCGTGCTCACCGCACAGGCCGCGAGCGCCGCATCGATCGACACCTCCGCGTCCTACGTGCTGGTCAACCGCAACAGCGGCAAGGCCCTGGACGTGTACAACCTGGCCACCAACGACGGCGCACGCATCGCCCAGTGGACCCGCAACGACGGCGCCCAGCAGCAGTGGCAGTTCGTCGACTCGGGCAGCGGCTACTACCGGCTCAAGTCACGGCTGTCGGGCAAGGTCCTCGACGTCTCCAACCGGTCCACCGCGGACGGTGCCGCCCTCATCCAGTGGACCGACGCCAACTCCACCAACCAGCAGTTCAGCATCCAGGACATCGACGGCTACATCCAGCTGATCAGCCGGAACAGCGGCAAGGCCGTCGAGGTCCAGGGCGCCTCCACCGCCGACGGCGCCAACGTCGTCCAGTACTCCGACTGGAACGGCGCCAACCAGCAGTGGCAGCTCGTCCGGCTCGGCGGCACCACACCGACGACACCGCCGCCGACGGGCACGTGCACCCTCCCGTCGAGCTACCGGTGGAGCTCCACGGGTGTGCTCGCCACGCCGAGGTCGGGCTGGGCCTCGCTCAAGGACTTCACCACGGCCGAGTACAACGGCCGGCACCTCGTCTACGCGACTACCCACGACTTCGGCTCGTCGTGGGGCTCGATGAACTTCAGCCTGTTCTCCAGCTGGTCCGACATGGGCTCCGCCTCGCAGAACGCCATGTCGTCCGCGACCGTGGCCCCGTCGCTCTTCTACTTCGCCCCGAAGAACATCTGGGTGCTCACCTACCAGTGGGGTCCGTCCGCCTTCATGTACCGGACGTCGAGCGACCCGACGAACGCCAACGGCTGGTCGGCTGCGAGCACCCTGTTCTCGGGGTCGATCAGCGGCTCCGGCACCGGTCCCATCGACCAGACGGTCATCGGCGACGGCACGACCATGTACCTGTTCTTCGCCGGGGACAACGGGAAGATCTACCGCGCGAGCATGCCCATCGGGAACTTCCCGGGCAGCTTCGGCTCGTCGTACACCACCATCATGAGCGACTCCACGAACAACCTGTTCGAGGCGCCTCAGGTGTACAAGGTCAAGGGCCAGAACCAGTACCTGATGATCGTCGAGGCGATCGGTGCCAACGGTCGGTACTTCCGCTCGTTCACCGCCACCAGCCTCTCCGGCTCGTGGACGCCGCAGGCGGCGACCGAGGGCAACCCGTTCGCGGGCAAGGCCAACAGCGGCGCGACGTGGACCAACGACATCAGCCACGGTGAGCTCATCCGCTCGAGCAACGACCAGACGATGACCGTCGACCCCTGCAACCTGCAGCTGCTGTACCAGGGCCGCTCCCCCAGCTCCGGCGGGGACTACGGCCTGCTCCCGTACCGCCCGGGTCTGCTGACCCTCCAGCGGTAGCCGCGCACGCAGAAGGGCCGGTCCCCATCCCGGGGGCCGGCCCTTCTGACGTCAGGTCAGGCGTCCGTGGTGGCCGCGGCGGCGATCTTCTCGCGCACCTCGTCCATGTCCAGCGCCTTCACGGCCTCGACCACCTGCTCCAGCGCGGGAGCGGGCAGCGCGCCGGCCTGGTTGAACACCAGGATGCCGTCGCGGAAGGCCATCAGGGTCGGGATCGAGAAGATCTGCAGCTCGGCGGCCAGCTCCTGCTCGGCCTCGGTGTCGACCTTCGCGTGCACGACGTCCGGGTGGTTCTCCGAGGAGTCCTCGAAGACGGGTCCGAACCGCTTGCACGGCCCGCACCACTCTGCCCAGAAGTCGACAAGGACGATCTCGTTGTCCTTGATGGTCTGGCCGATCGTGCTACCGGTCAGCTCAGTCGTCGCCATGACGTTCCTCCAGTCCTCGGTTACCGCCAGATAGAGCACGCAACCACCCACGACTATTCCCGAGGGTGGTGGGACGCACACCTCGGGAGGCCCGGATCCGCGCGGCGTGCCCGTCGCGGGCGCTCCCGGCGAGGTAGACATGGTCAGTGACCGCTTCCGCCGAGTACCCCCGCGGCCCCGAACGTCCGGCCGGCTGGCTCAGCCCCGAGGAGATCGGTCGTGCCCGCACGCAGCTGCCGATCCTCTACATCGACGCCATCCCGGTGCGCGTGGACGACTCGGGCGACGTCGTGCAGGTCGGCCTGCTGCTGCGGGTCACGCAGGAGGGCGTCATGTCCCGGGCGCTGATCAGCGGTCGCGTGATGTACCACGAGCGGGTGCGCGACGCGCTGCTGCGGCACATCGAGAAGGACCTCGGCCCGGTGGCTCTCCCGCAGATCCCCGCGTCGCCGCAGCCGTTCACCGTCGCCGAGTACTTCCCGACGCCCGGCGTGACGCCGTACCACGACCCGCGCCAGCACGCGGTGTCGCTCGCGTACGTGGTGCCGGTGCTCGGCGACTGCCGGCCGCAGCAGGACGCCATCGACCTCGCGTGGATGACGCCCGAGGAGGCGTGCGCGCAGCAGATCCAGTTCGAGATGAACGGCGGGCAGGGCCTCCTGCTCCGCCAGGCGATGGGATACGTCGGCCGCCTGCCGTGAGCCCTACAGGCTGAGCTCCGGCCAGTCCGCCAGGTCAGCCCGCATCCGGCGGTCGTGGGTGGCGACGACCACCGCGGCCGACGTGGCCCGCAGTGCGGCGGTGAGCTCGTCCACCAGCCCGACGGACAGGTGGTTCGTCGGCTCGTCGAGGATGAGCACGTGCGGAGCCGCCAGCAGCGCGCACGCGAGATCGAACCGGCGCCGCTGACCGACGGACAGCTCGCGCAGCGGCCGGTCGAGGTCCTCCTCGGTGAGCAGACCGAGCGCGGCGATCGGGACCAGCTGACCGGGGTCGAGCAGCTGCGCCCCCAGGAGCGTCAACGCGTGGCGCGCGTACGCGTCGAACCCGGAGAGCTGCTCGGCGGCCCCGGCGGCGCGCGGGTGGGCGACGAGGGCCGCGGCGTGCTCCGTCGGACCCTCCTGGGCGAGCACCCCGAGCCGCACGCCGGGCGCGATCGAGCGCACGCCGCGGTCGAGCCGGACGGATCCCGCCAGCGCCGCGAGCAGGGTCGACTTGCCGGAGCCGTTGGGGCCGGTGACCAGCAGGCGCCCGCACGCGGGGACGTCGACGCGCACCCCGGCGAGGTCGAGGCGACCGGTCACCAGCGGCGCGCGCAGGTCCAGGAGCGGCCCCGTCTGCGGCTGCGGCGGGAGCGAGGGGAGGTCGGGGAACGTGAGCACCAGCGGCGGCGTCGGCACCTCGACGGCGTCGGCCTCGAGCTGCTGGATCAGCCGGTCCGCCGCCTTGACGTGCCCCCGCGCGCGCGTGGCACGCCGGTGCGTCTGGGATCCCTTGGGCGGGCGCCACTCGTCGGAGAGGTTCTCGTACGTCGAGTCGAGCCGCTCGGCCAGCTGGACCGCCCGCTTGCGCTCGGCCCGGTACCGCGCCCGCCAGCGCCGGATCATCTGGCTCTTGAGGAACCGGTAGTCGGAGTACCGCGTGGCGCCGTACAGCGCGGGCCTGCCGTCCATGGCGGGATCGAGGTCGAGGATCGCGGTCATGACGTCGTCGAGCAGTCGGCGGTCGTGCGTGACGATGACGACCGCGCCCGGCCACTCCCGCAGCTGCGCGGTCAGGTAGTCGATGCCGGCCGCGTCCAGGTGGTTGGTGGGCTCGTCCAGGAGCAGCAGGTCCGCGCGCTCCCCGATCCGGCACGCCAGCCGCACCCTGTACCGCTCGCCGACGCTCAGCTGGTCCAGCCGCCGGTCCGCCTCGCGCGGTGCACCGAACCGCGTCAGCGCCACGTCGACCCGGCGGTCGGCGTCCCAGGCGGCGAGGTGCTCGTAGCGGGCGACGGCGGCGGTCAGCCGCGCGAGGTCGCCGGACTCGTGGTCGAACCCCGCGATGGCCGCCTCGAGCTCGGCCGCGGCGGCGCGGATGCCGCCGAGGGCCTCCGCGACGAAGGTGCCGACGGTCGCGCCACCGGGTGCGTCGAGCTCCTGCTCCACCGAGGCGAGCGTGCCGCTGCGGTGCACGGTCCCGGTCTGCGGTGCGAGCTCGCCTGCGAGGACCCGCAGCAGGGTCGTCTTGCCGGCCCCGTTCTCCCCGACGACGCCCACCCGGTCCCCGGCGCTGACCACCAGGTCCACGCGTTCGAGCACGGGGTGACCTGGGTACCCGTAGGTCACCGCGTCCGCCACCAGCTGCACGTGGCCGTCAGACACCGCGGGTCATCCCCCGAGCACCCGCACCAGCGTGGGGACGAGCGCGCGGAACGCCGTGCCGCGGTGGCTGATCGCGTTCTTCTCCGCCGGCGTGAGCTCCGCGCACGACCGGGTCTCGCCGACCGGCACGAGGATCGGGTCGTACCCGAAGCCGCCGGCGCCGCGAGGTTCCGCGGCCAGCACGCCCTCGAGCGTGCCGGTCTCCACGTGCTCGAACCCGTCCGGGGTGACCAGCGCCGCGGCGCAGACGAAGCGGGCGCCGCGGTGCGGCTCCGGGACGTCGGCGAGCTGCGCCAGCAGGAGCGCGAGGTTGGCCGCGTCGTCACCGTGCCGGCCCGCCCAGCGCGCCGAGAAGATGCCGGGCGCACCGCCCAGCACGTCGACCGCCAGCCCTGAGTCGTCCGCGACCGCGGGGAGCCCGGTGAACGCGGCGAGCGAGCGCGCCTTGATCAAGGCGTTCTCGGCGAACGTGACACCGTCCTCGACCGGCTCGGGGGCGCCCACGTCGCGGGCACCGACCACCGACGACGGGTCCAGCCCGGGCAGCACCGGGGCGAGGATCGCGCGCAGCTCGCCGACCTTGTGGGCGTTGTGCGTCGCGAGGACCAGCCGCGCGCTCACCGCGCCAGCCGCGTGGCCGAGCCGTCCGCCGGTGCCGAGGTCAGCGCCGCGACCTGCAGGGCCGTGAGCTGGGCGGTGCCGGCGACCGCGAGGTCTAGCAGCGAGTCGAGCTCCGCGCGGTCGAACGGCGCGTGCTCGGCGGTCCCCTGCACCTCGACGAACGTGCCCGACCCCGTGACCACGACGTTCATGTCCGTCTCGGCCCGCACGTCCTCGACGTAGGGCAGGTCCAGCACGGGCAGCCCGTCGACGATGCCGACGCTCACCGCGGCCACCGAGTCGCGCAGCACGACCTTGTTCTTGGGGATGTGCTTGTTCTCGACCGCCCACGCGACCGCGTCGGCGAGCGCGACGTACGCGCCCGTGATCGAGGCGGTCCGGGTGCCGCCGTCGGCCTGCAGCACGTCGCAGTCGAGCACGATCGTGTTCTCGCCGAGCGCGGAGACGTCGATGATCGCGCGCAGCGACCGACCGATCAGCCGCGAGATCTCGTGCGTGCGCCCGCCGACGCGCCCCTTGACCGACTCGCGGTCAGAGCGGCTGGACGTCGCGCGCGGGAGCATCGAGTACTCGGCGGTGACCCAGCCCTCGCCGGAGCCCTTCTTCCAGCGCGGCACGCCCGGGGTGAACGACGCGACGCAGAGCACCTTGGTGCCCCCGAACTCGACGAGCACGCTGCCCTCGCCCGCCTCCAGGAAGCCGCGCGTCAGGGTCACGGGACGGAGCTGGTCGGGGGCGCGTCCGTCGGCGCGGACGCGCGTCGGGCTCCCGGTCGCAGACGAGGTGGTGGCAGCAGAAGTCATGACGACGAGCCTAACCGCGCGCCCCGACACCACCGGACGTCCGCACTCCGGAGGGCTGGAACCCCCTCGAGTGCGGACGCTGGGTGCCTCAGAGGACGTGCACGCCGCCGGGGTGGGCCAGCTCGATGGGGCCGTCGTACACCGCGGACGCCTCGCTGACGGTCACCGCCGGGTCGTTCCAGGCCGGGATGTGCGTCAGCACCAGCCGGCCCGCTCCCCCGCGCGCCGCGGCCTCGCCGGCGCGTCGGCCCGTGAGGTGGACGCCCCGCGAGGCGTCGTCGCGACCCTCGACGTAGGCCGCCTCCGACAGCAGGAGGTCGACCCCTGCGGCGAGGTCGTCCAGACCGGCGCACGCGTCGGTGTCGCCCGTGTACGCGAGCGTGACTGTCCGGGCGGGATCCGCGTCGCTCGGCCCGGAGACCCGGATGCCGAACGCGGGGATCGGGTGCTCGACGGGCACCGGCTCCAGCACGAGCGGCCCGACGACGACGCGCGATCCGGCACGCCACTCGACCACGTCGAACTGCCCGTCGGTGCTGGTGGCGGGGTCCTTCCCGGCCAGCTGCGCGAGGCGATCCGCGGTCCCGGTCGGCCCGTGCACCGCGACCGGCGCGCAGGGCCCCTCCGGGCGGTACCTGCGGAGCACGTTGAGCACCACCATGTCGGCCACGTGGTCGGCGTGCAGGTGCGACAGCCCGATCGCGTCGAGCCGGGTGGGGTCGCCGTACCGCTGCAGGGCGCTCAGGGCGCCGTTGCCGAGGTCGAGCAGGACGGTCCAGGTGCGCCCGTCGGCGTCGTCCGCCTGGACGAGGTACCCCGAGGCCGCCGAGTCGGGGCCGGGGAACGAGCCGGCGCAGCCGAGGACCGTGAGCCTCATCGCAGGGCCGCGCTGGACTCGACGGTCTCGACCTCCGGGCCGAGGAAGCGCCGGGCGAGGGTGCGGAACTGCGCCGGGTCGCCGGTGGCCAGGAACCGGTGCGTGGGCGGACCCGCAGCGGGGTCGCGCTCCAGGTCGTGAGCGACGAGCGTGCGGTAGACGTCCTTGGCGGTCTCCTCGGCGCTCGACACGAGGGTCACCTCCTCGCCCATGACGTAGGAGATCGCCCCGGTGAGCAGCGGGTAGTGGGTGCAGCCGAGGACCAGGGTGTCGACCCCGGCCTCGCGCACCGGGTCCAGGTACTCGTGGGCGTACGCGAGGACCTCGGGGCCGGAGGTGATGCCGGCCTCGACCAGGCGCACGAACTCCGGGCACGCCCGCGTGGTCAGCTCGATCCCGGGCGCCACGGCGAACGCGTCGTCGTACGAGCGCGACTCGACCGTGGACTTGGTGGCGATCACCCCGATGCGCCCGGACCGGGTGGCCGCCACGGCACGGCGCGCGGCGGGCAGGATCACCTCGACCACCGGGATGCCCCGGCGCAGGGTGTACCGCTCGCGGGCGTCGCGCAGCATGGCCGACGACGCGGTGTTGCACGCGATGACCAGCAGCTTCACGCCGGCGTCCACCAGGTCGTCCATCACCTCGAGCGCGTGCGCGCGCACCGCGGCGAGCGGCTTGGACCCGTACGGGGTGTTCAGCGTGTCGCCGATGTAGAGGGTGGACTCCTGGGGCAGCTGGTCGAGGATCGACCGGGCAACGGTGAGCCCGCCGACGCCGGAGTCGAAGATGCCGAGGGGGGCGTCGTTCACGCGGACGAGCCTAACCGGTGCACGCTCACGGTTCGCCCGGGCGACCGGCGGCGCGCAGGTCGTGCAGCAGCACCTCGACGAGCGACTCCTGCAGCCAGCTCAGCGCGCCGTACACGGCGACCAGGTACCGGCGGGCGGCGGGGTCGAGCGCCTCGGCCGCCTCCTGGGCCACCTCGGCCTGCGGCGAGTCCAGGAGGGTGTCGTACAGGTGCTCGGCCTGCTCGTCCGTGCGGATGCCGAGGCGCTCGGCGAGCACCAGGCGCAGGTCCGTGATCGCCGCCGCGACGTCCCTCGCGTCGTCCGGCGCGACGACGAACGCGTCCGCGCGCCAGCCGTCGACGGGCGTCGTCAGGGCGTCCCAGAGCCGGGCGAGACGGGCGATCTTGTCGGCCCGCAGGTCGTCCTCGGTCAGCCGCCGGAACTCCGCGGAGATCTCCGGGTCGTCGCGCGAGGCGTCGGGCAGGAGCCGCCGCACGGCGGGGTCCGACGGGGGCGCCAGCGGCTCGATCCGCATGCGCGGGTTCCCGTCGCCGGCCGGGACCGGGTCCCGCGACTCCAGGCGCCCGCCGCCCAGCAGCTCGGCGACGTCCGCGACGAGAGCGGCGACGACCTCGCGCTCGTCCGCGTCGAGGCGCGCGGCGTACATCCCGCGGCGGCGCTTGAAGCCGCGCATCACTGCCCGCTGCGCTGGAGCGTCGCCCAGAGCCCGAACCCGTGCATCGCCTGCACATCGACCTCCATCGCCTCGAGCGAACCGGTGGACACGACCGCCCGGCCCTGCTCGTGCACCTGCTTCATGAGCTTCTCGGCCTTCGCCCTCGGATGCCCGAAGTAGGACTCGAACACGTACGTGACGTAGCTCATGAGGTTGACCGGGTCGTTCCAGACGATCGTCACCCACGGGTCGGCGACGTCGGTCTTCTCCTCCTCCTCGACGAGGGCGTCGGGGAGGGTCTGCACTGGCACGCCGTCCACTGTAGGTGGGCGCCGAGCCGCCCGGGCACACGCGCCCTACGTTGGGCCCATGACCGACCCGCACCCGCCCAGCGTGGCGCTGCTCACCGACCGGTACGAGCTCACCATGCTGCAGGCCGCCCTCGCCGACGGGACCGCGGACCGGCGCTGCGTCTTCGAGGTGTTCACCAGGCGGCTCCCGGCCGGCCGGCGGTACGGGGTGCTCGCGGGGACCGGGCGGGTGCTGGAGTCCCTCGAGAGGTTCCGGTTCGGGGCGGCCCAGCTCGACTGGCTCGCTCACGAGGGGGTCGTCGACGACGCGACCCTGACGTTCCTCGCCGACTACCGGTTCACCGGCTCGATCGTCGGGTACGCCGAGGGTGAGGTGTTCTTCCCGTCGTCCCCGGTGATGGTGGTCGAGGGCACGTTCGCCGAGGCCGTGCTGCTGGAGACCCTCGTCCTGTCGATCCTCAACTACGACTCGGCGGTCGCGTCCGCGGCGTCCCGGATGACCAGCGCGGCCGTCGACCGGCCGTGCCTCGAGATGGGGTCGCGGCGGGCGCACGAGGAGGCGGCGGTCGCGGCGGCCAGGGCGGCGGTCGTCGCGGGGTTCGTCGGCACGTCGAACCTCGAGGCCGGGCGCCGGTACGGGCTGCCGACGATCGGCACCGCGGCCCACGCCTTCACGCTCCTGCACGACGACGAGGCAGCGGCGTTCGCCGCGCAGGTCGCGTCGCTCGGGACCGGCACCACGCTGCTCGTCGACACCTACGACGTCCGACGCGGTGTGGAGCTCGCCCTGGCGGCGGCGGGGACCGGCCTGGGCGCGGTGCGGCTCGACTCCGGCGACCTCGGCGTCCTGGCGCACGAGGTGCGGGCGCAGCTCGACGAGGCCGGCGCGCAGGGCACGAAGATCACGGTGACGTCGGACCTGGACGAGTACGCGATCGCGTCGCTCGCGGTCGCCCCGGTGGACTCCTACGGGGTCGGCACCTCGGTGGTCACGGGATCGGGAGCGCCGACGTGCGGGATGGTCTACAAGCTCGTCGCCCGTGAGGGGGCCGACGGGGCCCTGGCGCCTGTGGCCAAGGCGGCGCGCGGCAAGATCAGCGTGGGCGGCCGCAAGGCGGCGGCGCGGCGGCTCGGTCCCGACGGCCGGGCGGTGGAGGAGGTGCTCGTCACGGGGCGCGACGACGACGTCGTGATCTGGTCGTCCTCCGACGCGTCGCTGCGCGCCCTGCACGTCCCGCTCGTCACCGACGGTGTGGTCGACACCGCGTGGACAGGCCCGGACGGCGTGCGCCGGGCAGCAGAACGGCACCGCGCCTCGCGGGACGAGCTGCCGCGCGGGGCGCGACGGCTGTCTGCCGACGAGGCAGCGGTGCCGACCGTGGCGCTGCGGCTCGGGGACTGAGGGGCCCGAGCCGCAGCGCCGGTACTGCGGAGTGTGTTCCGTCGAGCTAGACGCGCGAGCGGCCCCGGCCGACCAGCCCCAGGATCAGGCTGACGACGAGCACGATGACGCCGATCCAGATGAGGAACTGGCCGATGTTCGTCGCCACGCCAAGGATGACGAGGACGACGCCGACAAGGATGAGGATGAGCCAGGTAGGCATGGTTGACCCTTTCGATCTGTGGTCACCGATCAGGCGGTCCGGGGGTACCCGGCGCCGTGGTCACAGGACAACGGTGGCAGCCCTGGCCGCACTCGGCACGTCGAGAGAAAAGTTGCGCGGGGGAACCGAAATGCTATGTGGTCGCGCGTCCAGGGCCCTGACCTGCGGCTTTACTGCGGATTTGCCCTGTCCGCATGATGAGACGGCCCTTGCAAGTCACCCGCTCGTGGATGTAATCGCGCGATGCTCATCGAGCATCGCCCCGACGCACGTCAGCGCTTGCCGACGAACCACCCGCGCACCATCGCCACGCGCGCGGTGAGCTGGTCGGGATCGGCCAGGGCGACCTCGGGCCCGCCGCACCGGCGCCGCAGCTCGTTGTGCACCGACCCGTGCGGCTGACCGCTCTTGCGCGCCCACGCCCCCACCAGCTGCGAGAGCTCCTTGCGGAGCTCCGCCTGCTTGCGGTGGTCCATCTCCGCCAGTGCCTCCGCCGGCGCGCCCTTGTTCTTCCGACCGCTGATCTGATCGGCCTGCCGCTGCCGCAGGAGCGCCGAGACCTGATCCACGTCGAGCAGCCCGGGCAGGCCCAGGAAGTCCAGCTCCTCGTCGGAGCCCATCTCCGCGCCCGTGCCGAACTCGCCACCGTCGAAGAGCACCCGGTCGAAGGACGCCTGCGCCTCGAGCGCCTCGAACGCCCCCTGCTTGCCGTCCGGGCCGATCTCGTCGGCGCCGTTGCGCTCCCGGTTCGCCTCGTCCAGCAGCCCGTCGTCGAGCCCGACGTCGATGCCCTGCTCCTCGAGCGTCTTCGGGCGGTCCAACGCGTGGTCCCGCTCGAGCTCCAGGGTGTTGGCCAGCGCGAGGAGCTGCGGGACGCTCGGCAGGAAGACCGAGGCGGTCTCCCCCCGCCGGCGCGCACGCACGAACCGGCCGACCGCCTGCGCGAAGAACAGCGGCGTCGCGGTGCTGGTCGCGTACACGCCGACGGCCAGCCGGGGCACGTCCACGCCCTCGGAGACCATCCGGACGGCCACGAGCCAGCGGGAGTCGCCCGCGGAGAACTCGTCGATCCGGTCGCTGGCGCCGTCGTCGTCCGAGAGCACGATGGTCGGGGACTTGCCGGTGATCCGCGCCAGGTGGCCGGCGTACGCGCGGGCGTCGGTCTGGTCCGTGGCGATCACCATGGCGCCCGCGTCGGGGATGGCCCGGCGCACCTCGGTCAGGCGACGATCGGCCGCCGCGAGGACGCTCGGGATCCACTCACCGTTCGGGTCCAGGGCCGTGCGCCACGCCTGCGCGGTGATGTCCTTGGTGAGCGGCTCGCCCAGGCGGGCACTGATCTCGTCGCCCGCCTTGGTGCGCCACCGCATCGAGCCGCTGTACGACAGGAAGATCACCGGCCGCACCACGTGGTCGCGCAGCGCGTCGCCGTACCCGTAGGTGTAGTCGGCCACGCTGCGCCGGATGCCGTCGCCCCCTCGGTCGTAGCGCACGAACGGGATCGCGGCGGTGTCGGAGCGGAACGGCGTGCCCGTCAGGGCGAGCCGGCGGGTGGCGCCCTCGAACGCCTCCCGCACCGCGTCGCCCCAGGACAGCGCGTCGCCGCCGTGGTGCACCTCGTCGAGGATCACCAGCGTGGGTGCGGCCGCAGTCCGTGCGGCGTGCAGCGCGGGCTTGCTGGCCACCTGGGCGTACGTCACCGCGACGCCGTCGAAGCCGTGCCCGTGCCGGCCCTGCGCGTTGCTGAAGTTGGGGTCGAGGGTGATGCCCACCCGGGCGGCCGCGTCGGCCCACTGCCGCTTGAGGTGCTCCGTGGGCGCGACGACGGTCACCCGCCGGACCAGCTTCGCCTCGAGCAGCTCGGTGGCGATCCGCAGGGCGAACGTCGTCTTGCCGGCGCCGGGCGTGGCCACCGCGAGGAAGTCGCGCGGGTTGGCGGTCCGGTAGTGCTCGATCGCCTCCGCCTGCCAGGCGCGCAGCTTGCCCGCCGTTCCCCAGGGCGCACGCGCGGGGAACGCTGGCGGCAGCTGGGACGCCGCAGACGAGGACGCGTGGGTCGAGGGGAGGGAGGACGGGCGCGGGGCGGCCGTCACGCGCCGCCGCTGCCGGGGTTGCGGCCGAAGCCCCACTTCCGGCCGCCGCCGGAGTCCTTGCCGCCCTCGTTCTTGTCGCCGTCCTGCGGCTCCCGGAGGCCCTCGTAGATCTCCTTGCACACCGGGCAGACGGGGAACTTGTTCGGGTCCCGGCCGGGCACCCACACCTTGCCGCAGAGAGCGATGACCGGCTTGCCGCTGATCGCGGAGTCGAGGATCTTCTCCTTGCGCACGTAGTGCGCGAACCGCTCGTGGTCCCCCGGCTCGACCTGCTCCGTGGTCTCCTCGCGCTCCAGCACGCTGGTCGACGTGCCCGGGTCCGAGGAGAACGGGTCGTCGGGTCCGGTGCGCTGCGGCAGGGGCTCGGTCATGGCGTGAAGTGTACGTCGGGGCTCGGACACCGTCCGGGGGCGTCCGCGGGTGGGACCGGGCTCAGAGGCCCTGCCAGGCCGGCTTGGAGGCGAACGTCTCGCGGTAGTAGGCGGCCAGCTGCAGGCGGCTCGCGGCGGCCTCGTCGACGAGCACCGTGACGTGCGGGTGGTGCTGCAGGACCGTCGCGGGCCACATCGCGCTGACCGGCCCCTCGACCAGCTGGTGCACGGCCTCGGCCTTGCCCTTGCCGGTGGCCACCAGGACCAGGTGCCGCGCGGACATGATCGTCGCCAGCCCCTGCGTGAGGACGTGCTGCGGGACCTGGTCGACGTCGCCGCCGAAGAACCGGGCGTTGTCGTCGCGCGTCTGCCGGGTGAGCGTCTTGATGCGCGTCCGCGACGCGAGCGAGGAGCCGGGCTCGTTGAACGCGACGTGCCCGTCGGTGCCGATGCCCAGGATCTGCAGGTCCACGCCGCCCACGGACGCGATCGCGTCCTCGTACGCCGCGCAGGCCCCGACGAGGTCCTCCGCGAGGCCGTCCGGCCCCTGCACCGCACCGGGTGCGAAGTCCACCCGGGACACGAGGTCCTTCTCGATGACGTTGCGGTAGCGCTCCGGGTGGTCCGCAGCGAGCCCGACGTACTCGTCGAGCATGAACGCGCGGGTGCGCGCGAACGACAGCCCGTGCTCGGTGTGCCGGCGGGCCAGCTCGTCGTAGACGGCGAGCGGGCTCGACCCGGTGGCGAGCCCCAGCACCGCGTCGGGCTGCTCCCGCACCAGCTGCTCGATGGCCGAGGCGGCCAGGCGGCCCAGCTCCGGGCCCGGCGCGATGACGACCTCCATCAGACGTACTCCCCTCTGCCCAGCAGGGCCGCACCGACCGCGCCGACGGGAACGTCGGCGGGGGCAAGACTCACGCGCTTCGCCAGACCCATGGTGGCGAGGAACGGCGACGCCTGCGCCTCCCTCTCGAGCTCCGCGGTCACCGCACGCAGCAGCGGCTGACCGAGCGCGCTCACGCCGCCGCCGATCACCACCAGCTCGACGTCGCAGGTCAGCACCAGGATCCGCACCGCGGCGGCGACGGCCCACGCGAACTGGTCGCGGATCTCGACCGCGCGCGCGTCACCGGCCTCGGCCGCGGCGAACAGCTCCTCGGGCGCGGGACGCCCGTACCGGCTCGGCCAGGCGGCGTCGAGCGCCGACCCGGAGGCGTACTGCTCGAGGCAGCCGAGCTGGCCGCACTTGCACGGCAGGCCGTCGGGCACGAGCGTCAGGTGCCCGATCTCCCCCGCGCCGCCCGTGGACCCCCGCCGCAGCCGGCCCTCGAGGAGCAGACCGGCGGCCAGGCCGGTGCCGAGCGCCAGGAACGCGAGGTCGTGCACCACGGCGTCGTCGGTCGAGGCGTGCTCGCCGTCGACCGTGTGGGCGGCACCGACGACCGCGACCGTCAGGTCGTTCTCCACGCGGACGCGCACCCCGAGCCGCTCGGCGACCAGCGCCGCGAGCGGGGTGCGCTCCTCGATGCCGAGGTTGACCGCGTGCTCGACGGTGCCGTCGGTGGGATCGACCACGCCGGGCAGGCCGATGCCCACCCCGGCCAGCTCGGTGACCGCGATGCCCGCGCCCGCGGCCAGCTCCTCGACCACGGCGACCGCCGTGGCGACCACCCCGTCCGCTCCGGCGACGCTGGCCGACCGCAGCTGGTGGCGGACCACCCCGCCGGCGTCCAGCAGCACGCCGAGCACCTTGGTGCCCCCGACGTCCAGCCCGACCGACCACGGCCGCGCTCCCCCGTCCGACGCGCGCCTCGGCGGCGTCGGGATCCCCTGCGTGCTCACGTCAGCCCTTCACCGCACCCGCGACGAGCCCGGACGTCATCTTGTTCTGGACGAAGAGGAAGAACACGATCACGGGGATCGCGATCAGTGCGGACCCTGCCATGACCACGCCCCAGTCGGTGGCCCGGTTGGACTCGACGAGCCCCTGGAGCCAGAGCGGGAGGGTGCGCTGGGCGGGGTCGGTCATCACGACCAGGGCCAGGGTGTACTCGTTCCACGCCTGCAGGAAGCCGTACACACCGGCGGCGACCAGCCCGGGGGCCAGCAGCGGGAACGTGATGCGGAAGAACGCGCCGGTGCGCGACAGGCCGTCGACCATCCCGGCCTCCTCGAGCTCGATGGGCACGCCGGCCACGAACCCGCGCAGCATCCAGATGGTGAAGGGCAGGATCGCCGCCGTGTAGACGAGCGCGAGGCCGGCCACCTTGTTCACCAGGTTCCAGCCGTCGAGCATCTGGTACTGCGAGATGAACAGGCCCTCGGCCGGGATCATCTGCACCACGAGGATGGTCAGGATGAAGCCCTTGCGGCCGCGGAACCGGAACCGGCTCACCGCGAGGGCCGCCAGGAACGCGAAGATCAGCGCGGCGACCAGCACGATCGCGACGACCGCGAGCGACACCCGCATCGACGCCCAGAAGCTCGGGTCGTCCAGCACGCGCCGGAAGTTGGACAGCGTCCCCTCGACCGGGAAGAACGTGGGGGTCGGCGTCTGCAGCTTGTTCAGCGGCAGGAACGCGCTGTTGATCATCCAGTAGATGGGGAAGACCCAGGCGACCGACAGGACGACCGCCAGCACGCCGAGCGCGCGGCGACCGCCGCGGGACTGCGCGCGTCCGGCCTCCGAGGAGCGCACCGGGCGGCCCGGCACGGGGTCCAGCGTGGTCGGGGCGGGTGTGGCGAGGGCGCTCACAGCTCGTCCTCCTTCAGCATCTGCCGGATGTAGAACCCGGTGAGGGCGAGCGTGATCACCAGCATGATCGTGGCCAGCGCGCCGGCCATCGAGAACTCGCTGGCGTACGAGTAGATGAGGGTGCCCAGCAGGTTGGTCTCGCGGGTCGGTGCGCCCGCGCGCTGGAGCACGTAGATCTGCGTGAAGACCTTGAAGTCCCAGATGACCTGCAGCAGCAGCACGATCGACAGCACCGGACGGACCATCGGGATGGTGATGTTCCAGAACCGCTGGCGGGACGACGCCCCGTCGAGCTGGGCCGCCTCCATCGTCTCCTCGGGCACCTGGAGCAGGCCCGCGTAGACCGAGAACGCCACGAACGGCACGGACATCCAGACGACGATGACGGTCGCCACGAAGTAGAACGACAGCGGCTGGATGATCCACGAGTGGCCGGCCATGTCGTCCAGCCCGAAGACGTGGGCCAGCACGTAGTTGATGACGCCGTACTGCGAGTCGAACAGCCACTGCCACACGGTCATCGACGCGAGCACCGGGGTGCCCCAGGCGAGCAGCAGGGCCACCTGCAGCGTGATGCGCGAGGCCTTGCCGATCCGGGTCATGAGGACCGCGAACGCGACGCCGACGAGCATCGTCACCGCGGCGTTGACCAGGCAGAAGGCGATCGACCGGCCGATGACGGTCCACACGTAGGGGTCCGTCAGCAGCTCGGTGTAGTTCTGCAGGCCCACCCACTCGGCGGGCTGGCCGAACTGCTGGCGCAGGCCGTACTCCTGGAAGGAGATGACGAACTGTCGGACCAGCGGGTACCCGAGCGCGACGCCCATGAGGATCGCGGCGGGGACGAGCAGGCCGTACACGCCGAGCTTGCGGCGGCGGCGACGCGGGAAGACGACTGCTGCGTCGTCCTGCTGCAGCGCGGGGGCAGTGGCTGCCATGGGGAGAGCTCCTGTCTGGTGGCGCAGCCGGGCCGGCCTGCGACGGCAGGCCCGACTGCACCGGGATCACCTGGTCCGGTCCCGGCCGGTCGCATCGGGGACGCGACCGGCCGGTGCCGTGATCAGTTCAGTGCGTCCTCGAGGAGCTGGTCCGTCTCGGCGGCAGCCTCCTTGACGTCCGCACCGGTCGCGAGCTTCTGGAAGAAGTCCTCCAGGATGCGGTCACCCTCGACGTCGGCCCACTTCTCGGCCGCCGGCGTGAGCTTGGCGTTGAGCGCGGCAGCGACGGCAGCCGCGGCGTACACGTCGTCACCCATCGAGGCGGAGTACGCCGTGTTGCCCGGGATCAGGCCGTTCTCGCCGAGCATGTTCTGGAACTCCTCGGTGAAGATGATCCGCACGAGGCTCTTGGCCAGCTCCGGGTGCTTGGACTTCGCGGCGACGGCGATGTTCGAGCCGCCCGCGAAGCCGTTCGCGAAGGAGCCCTCATCCAGGCCCGGCAGCGGGAAGACGCCGGTGTGCTCCTCGTTGCAGGCCTGCTGCTCGCCGCGCAGGGCCTTGGCCGCGTCGGACGTGTCGTCCGGGTCGACGGCCTTGTTGCAGGCGGGCAGGTCGATGCTCCAGCGCGCCCAGGTGGGCGCCGAGAACATGGCCGACTGGCCGGCGTTGAACGGGACCCACGGCTCGTTGGAGTCGCTGTCGGCCGGGGCGTTCGTCGCGTTCGCGAAGAGGTCCTGGACCTCCTCGAGACCCTTGATCGACTCCGGCGAGGAGAGCGCGCCCTTCCAGGCGTCGCCGTCCTTGACCGCGAGGTCACCGCCGTTGGTGTAGATCCAGGCGGCGCCGTTGTACCAGTCCTGGCCGGGGAACCAGAAGCCCGACTGGGTGTCGGACTGCAGCTTCTTGGCCACCTCGGTGAAGTCGGCGAGCGTCGTGGGGACCTCGACGCCGGCCGCGGCGAACGCGTCCTTGTTGTAGAACACGGCTCGCGCACCGGAGTAGTACGGGGCGGCGTAGAACTTGCCGTCCGCGCTGCCGGCGTCGACGAAGCCCTGCAGCAGCTTCTCGCCACCGAGCTCGTCGTACATGTCCGTGATGTCGGCGAAGGCGCCGGCGTAGGTGAAGGTCGGCGACTGCGTGTTGCCGATCTCGACGACGTCGGGCGTCTGGTCGGCCGAGCCGAGCGCCGTCTGGAGACGCGGCACGAGGCCGCTCCAGTCCTGCTCCTCGATGACGAGCTTCGAACCGGGGTTCTCCGTCTCGAACGTCGTGACCAGGTACTCACGCAGGGCGTCGGGAGTGTCCGTGCCGTTCAGCCACAGCTTGATCGTGGCGGGCTCGGGCGTGCCGTTGCTCGCGCTCGGCGTGTCGCCGGCGTCGTCGCCGGTGCCACAGGCGGTGAGCGTGAGCGCGGCCGCCACGCCGACGGCCGCGAAACGTAGGATCTTCACGTTGGGGTTCCTCCCGTGAGCGAGGCGTGCGCCGGACGGCGCCGCCGGGTGGTTCTTCCGACCTGCAGTGGGCCGGCTGGGGGTCGTCACGAGACCCCCAGCTGGCCTGACAGGACCAGGACTGCCGCGCCAGCGAGAGCCCCGTCCTCGTCGAGGGATCCCATCCGCAGTGCCAGTCCGTGCCCGATGACGGGCATCGTGCGTGCGCGGACGGTGGCCAGCGCCGACTCGCGCAGAGGACCGTCCAGCAGCTCCGGGGGGCCGGAGAGCAGGACCTCCGCGAGGTCGAGCGCACTGACGACGGGTGCCAGGGCGATGCCCAGCAGCCGTCCGACCGACGCCAGGGCGGCGTCGGACTCTTCGGGGGTGAGACCGGCGGTCCGGCGGCGCAGGGCCGGGACGCTCAGCACGGTCTCGAGGCAGCCGGTGCGGCCGCAGGCGCAGTCCAGCGGCGGCTCGTCGCGCGCGTCGCCGTCCACGACCGTGACGTGCCCGATCTCGCCGGCCGCGTGGTGCCGGCCGAGCACGAGCGCGCCGTCCACGACGATGCCGGCGCCGACGCCCTCACCGATGGTGAGGACCATGCAGCCGGAGCCCGCCGCGGAGCCGTAGGTGAACTCGCCGAGCGCGCGGGTGTTGGCGTCGTTGGCCACGTGCACCGGGACGCCCAGGCTCTCGGTGAGGTTCGCCGCCAGGGGCAGGTCGTACCAGCCACGGTTGGGCGCCTGGACGACCGTGCCGTCGAGGTCGATGACGCCCGGCGAGGCGATGCCGACGCCGATGACCGGACGGGTCGCGGCCGCCAGCAGCTCCCGGCACAGGCTCTCGAGCAGCTCGGCGGCGGGCTGGCCGGTGCGACCCTCGAGGGCGACCGACCGGCGGACGACGACGGCGCCGACCAGCGTGAGCACGGCACCCAGCAGGTGCGTGTCGTCGGTGAGGTCCACGGCGACGATCTGGAACGCCTCGGTCCGCATCCCGACGAGCGTGGCCGGCTTGCCGACCTTCCCCTCGACGCGGACGCCCAGCTCCTCGACCAGCCCCTCGGCGATCAGCGCGGCGACCATCCCCGACACCGTGACGCGGGTCAGTCCCGTGCTGCGCGCGATGTCGGCGCGGGACGCCGGCCCGATGTGGAAGAGGTGGGCGAGCACCAGCGACCGGTTGTGGGCACGCGCGTGCTCGGGCAGCACCTTGCCCGTCGGGCGCAGCGCCCGACCGACTCCGTGTGCTGCCGCGAGGGGCTGCGTTGTTGCCGTCACGTTTGTTAGTAGACCTTCCTTACAAATCTGCGTCAAGTCTGGATTGTGACCGTGACCACATCGTGACCGGACGTTCACCCGCCTGACTCATGGGATGACGAGGGCGGAAACGATTCAACGTGACCAGCGGGAACGCGCGGAACAGGCGATGAGGTCCATGCGTTCGCACAGACATGGAACTCGGCCTGTACACGTTCGGTGACGTCCACCCCGATCCCGTCAGCGGGGCGCGGGTCTCCCCCGGTCAGCGGATCCGGGAGGTGCTCGAACGGGTGAGGCTGGCCGAGGAGGTCGGCCTCGACTACGTCGGGATCGGCGAGCACCACCGCCCCGACTACGCCATCTCGTCGCCGTCGACAGTCATCGCGGCCGCGCTCGCGCAGACGTCCCGGATCACCGTCGGGAGCGCCGTCACGGTGCTCTCCACCGAGGACCCCGTGCGGGTGTACCAGCAGTTCACGACCATGGACCTGCTCTCCGAGGGCCGCGTCGAGCTGCTCGCCGGCCGCGGCTCGTTCATCGAGTCCTACCCCCTCTTCGGCGCATCCCTCGACGACTACGACGAGCTGTACGACGAGAAGATCCAGCTGCTCCTGAAGCTCGACGAGGCCGAGCGGATCACCTGGCAGGGGCGGTTCCGGCCGGCCCTCGACGACGCCCTGGTGCTCCCTCGCCCCTTCGGCGAGCACCTGCGCATCGCCGTCGCGACCGGCGGCAACCCGCAGTCGTCGGTCCGCGCGGGAGTGCTCGGGCTGCCCATCAGCTACGCGATCATCGGCGGCCAGCCCGCCTCGTTCGCGCCGCTGGTGGACCTGTACCGGCGCGCCCACGAGCAGTCCGGGCACGACGAGTCCGCGCGGTTCGTGTCCGTGGCCGGGATGGGGTTCGTCGCCGACGACGGCAAGGCGGCGCGCGACTACTTCTATCCGTACTGGTTCGAGTCCATGCGCCGGATCTCGTCGGAACGCGGCTTCCCGATGCCCAACCGGATCTCGTACGAGTCCCAGGCGGCACGCGGCGGCGCGTACTTCATCGGCGAGCCCGAGCAGATCGCCGAGCGGATCGTGGCCCTGCACGGCGTGCTGCACCACGACCGGCAGGCGTTCCAGATGGACCTGTCCGGGGTGCCGCAGAAGGAGTCGCTGCGTTCCATCGAGCTGCTGGGGACGCAGGTCGCTCCCCTGGTGCGCGAGGCCCTGGGTCAGTCCATCCGGCCCGACTCGTAGGCCCACATCGCCAGCTCGACGCGGTTCCGGGCGGCGAGCTTGTCCATGAGGCTGCCGAGGTGCGTCTTCACGGTGCTCAGGCTGATGTGCAGCTCGTCGGCGATCTCGGCGTTGGTCCTCCCGCGCGCGACCGTGACCAGCACCTCCTCCTCGCGCCCGGTGAGCGGGGCGATCGGCTGAGCCACCCGGGCGCGGGACCCGGCAGCCGCGAACGTCGCGAGCAGCCGCACGGTGACGTTGGGGGCGATCAGCGCGTCCCCGGCCGCGGCCGCGTGCACGGCCTGGACCAGCAGCTCCGGTCCGGCGTCCTTGAGCAGGAAGCCCCGGGCACCGGCCTTGAGCGCGCCGTGCACGTACTCGTCGAGGTCGAACGTCGTGATCACCACCACCGCGAGCGGGTCCACGACGCCGGGGCCGGCGAGCCGGCGGGTGGCCTCGATGCCGTCCATCTCCGGCATCCGGATGTCGACGAGGCAGACGTCCGGACGCAGCTGGCGCGCCAGCGAGACCGCCTGGCGGCCGTCGGCGGCCTGGCCCACCACCTCGATCCCGGGCTGCGCGTCGAGGATCATCGCCAGGCCGGTGCGGACGATCTCCTGGTCGTCCGCGACCAGCACGCGGATCGTCATGCCGCCGCCCCCGCCCGGGGCAGCACCGCGGCCACCGTCCAGCCGCGATCCGGACCGGGGCCCGCGTCGAGCGTGCCGCCCAGGAGCGTGGCGCGCTCCGTCATGCCGACGATCCCGTACCCGGTGGCGCCGCGGCCCTGCAGCTCACCGTCGTCCGCGACGGTGAGGCGGACGCGCTCGTCGTCGGCAGCGACCCGGACCGTGACCTGCGACGCGTGCCGGGCGTGCCGGACGGCGTTGGTCACCGACTCCTGGGCGAGCCGGTACAGGGCGGCGCCGACCGCCGGCCGCAGGTCGTCGAGGTCCCCGGAGAGCTCGACCTCCACGCGCGGGGGGCCGCTCACCGCGCGGGCCAGCCGCTCGATGTCGGCCACCCCGCGCTGCGGCGTGAGGTCCGCGGCGCCGTCGTCACGAAGCGCGCCGACCATGAGGCGCATCTCCGTCAGGGCACGAGACGCCTCCGCCTCGATGACCCGGAGCGCGTCGACGGCGGCCACCGGGTCGACCGCGGCCACCACACGACCCGCCTGAGCACGCACCGCGATGGCCGACACGTGGTGCGCCACCGTGTCGTGCAGCTCCCGCGCCAGCTGCTCCCGCTCGCGCACCCGCACCTGCTCCCGCTCCCGCAGCCGGGAGCCGGCGCCCGCCCGGACCCCGGCCCCGATGGCGCCGGGCGACAGGACGAACAGGAGCTCGAGGATCGCGTCCGGCACCCCCGTGTAGGTGCCGGCGATCCCCAGGGCCGCGCTGACCACGACGAGCGGCAGCCCGAGCATGACCTCACGACCGCTCCCCCACCGGCACAGCGCGTAGGGCAGGAGGAGGACGCAGACCGAGGTGTAGAGCGCGAGCTCACCCGCCCCGCTTACCAGGACCACGACGTCGACCACGGCCAGCGTGCCGAACACCCCCGCCACCGCGGCCAGCGGGTGGGTCCGCCGCCACAGCAGGGACACGACGATCAGGAGCGTGACGGCCAGGGCGAGCGGGCGCCACAGGACGTCCGGACGCAGCACGGCCTCCAGGACCGCGGTCGGCACCAGGAGGCCGACGAGCACCCAGTCCCGCCACACCCGCGCGGGCGCGCCGGGCGCTCGGGGGGCGGTCCACAGGGGACGCAGGGCGGGGATCATGTCTCGCAGCCTAGGGATCGGCGCTGCTCAGCGGCTCGGCCGAACGGTCGAGGACCCCCTCGGACCCGAGGCCCAGCCGAGCGCACCGCGGTGGCGCACCGACTCGCTCGCCCGGAGCACCCCCTCGGCCAGCGCCGCGCGGACATCCACTCCCCGGGCGAGGGCGGCCGCGGTCGCGCCGTGCAGCACGTCCCCGGCCCCGAGGGTGTCGACGACCTCCGACGCGGGCACGTCCGGCGGCTGCAGGACGGACGACGTCCGCACACCGTCCGCGCTCGTCGCACGGATGCGCACGGGACCCCCGCCCGCCGACTGCGCGACGAACCCTGGGCCGAGCTCCGCGACCGCGTCGAGCACCCCGTCGCCCGCAACCCCGGGGAACGCGAGGTCCGCGGACAGGACCGCGTGGTCGACGTGGGCGATCAGCGCCTCCAGCCCCGGCTTCCAGCTGCCCCCGTCGAGCAGGACGGGGATGCCGCGCGTGTGCGCGGCGGCGGCGACCACCCGCGCGGCACCCAGGTGGTGCCCGTCCACGAGCACGGCCGTCGCGCGCGCGAGCACCCGGTCGACGACCACGTCGGCCGCTCCGCGCAGGTCACCCGCCCCCGTGGCGTTCACGGAGACGACCGCGCGCTCCCCCGTGGACCGCGTGACCAGCACGGTGGACACGGCGGGCGACCCGGGACGGCCGGCCAGGAGATCGACCACCTCGACCCCCGCGGCGACGAGCCCCGCGCGCACCAGGTCGGCCACCGGGCCGGCGCCGAGCGCGGTCACCAGGACCGCGGGGACGCCGAGCGCGACGGCGGTGGCGGCCGCGTTCGCCGCGGGTCCGCCGAACGACACGTCCAGGTCGCCGGCGACCAGCTTCTCGTCCGGGGCGGGGACGTGGTCGACCACCTGCACGACGTCGAGCGTCGCCAGCCCGCAGCACACGAGGAGCGGTGGGGTCCTCATGACCGGGTGTCGGTGAGCACCCAAGCGACGACGCCGAGCACCAGCGCCGACAGGAGAACGGCGGGCCACGGTCCGATCGCCGGGCTGAGCAGGTGCGCGCCGACGAAGCAGACCGCGCCGACCAGGACCACCGCCGCGACCCGGAGCCACCCGGCGACGTGCACCGACCGCCACACGCACCACGCGACCCCGGCGACCAGGAGCGCGCCGCCGAGCGCCCGGACGTCGGACAGCTGCGCGACTGCGAAGGCGGCGACGAGGGTCGCCGCGGCGAGGGCGGCGGTCGGGATCGCGGGGACCGGCCCCCGCGGTCTCAGACGCTCGCGGCGGGGTGCGGTGCGGGGCTCGGTCGGCACGTCGACACCCTATTCGCGGCCGGCGTCGCCCCGGACGGACGTCCCGTGCACCCTGTCCCGAACGCCCCCTACGGTGGTGGGGAGCGCATCGACCGCGATCCCTCTCGTTGACCCCAGGAGCCCGCCGTGCCCACCCCGCCCATCGACGCCACCGCCACCGCCGCCTGGCAGGAGCTCTCCGTCCACGAGTCGACGCTGACGCCCGACCTGCGCGGCTGGTTCGCGGACGACCCCGAGCGCGCCACCCGCCTCACGCTCCCGCTCGCCGACCTCACGGTCGACCTGTCGAAGAACCTGGTCACCGACGAGACGCTCGCCCTGCTCACGCAGCTGGCCGACGAGGTCGGCCTGGCCGCCCACCTGCAGGCCCAGCTGCGCGGGGACCACATCAACGTCACCGAGGACCGCGCGGTCCTGCACACCGCCCTGCGCCGCCCCGCGGGCGCGCAGCCCCCGCTCGTCGTGGACGGGCAGGACATCGACACCGACGTGCAGGCCGAGCTCACGAAGATGTTCGCGTTCGCCGACAAGGTGCGTTCCGGCGAGTGGACCGGCGTCACCGGTGCGCGGGTGCGGACCGTCGTGAACATCGGCATCGGCGGCTCCGACCTGGGTCCGGTCATGGCGTACGAGGCGCTCAAGCCGTACGTGCAGGACGGCCTCGAGGTGCGGTTCGTCTCCAACATCGACCCGAGCGACCTCGCGGAGACCGTCAGGGGCCTGGACCCGACGACCACGCTGTTCATCGTCGCGTCCAAGACGTTCGGCACCCTGGAGACGCTCACCAACGCGCGCCTGGCCCGCACCTGGCTCTGGGAGCAGCTGGGCACCGCCGACGACGACGAGTCCCGCAACGCGGCCGTCGCCAAGCACTTCGTCGCGGTCTCCACGGCCCTCGACAAGGTCGCCGCGTTCGGCATCGACCCCACCAACGCGTTCGGCTTCTGGGACTGGGTGGGCGGCCGGTACTCCGTCGACTCGACCATCGGCACCTCGCTGGCCATCGCCGTCGGCCCCGAGGCGTTCCGCGAGTTCCTGGCGGGCTTCCACGCGGTCGACAAGCACGTGGCGACCACGCCGTTCGCACAGAACGTGCCCGTCCTCATGGGCCTGCTGAACGTCTGGTACGTCAACTTCCTGGGCGCGCACACGCACGCGGTCCTCCCGTACGCCCAGTACCTGCACCGCTTCGCGGCCTACCTGCAGCAGCTCACCATGGAGTCCAACGGCAAGTCGGTCCGCTGGGACGGCACCCCCGTGACCACGCAGACCGGCGAGGTGTTCTGGGGCGAGCCCGGCACCAACGGCCAGCACGCGTTCTACCAGCTCATCCACCAGGGCACGCGGCTCATCCCCGCCGACTTCATCGCGGTCGCCAACCCGGCGCACCCGCTGACCGACGGTGGAGTCGACGTGCACGGGCTGTTCCTGGCCAACTTCTTCGCGCAGACCAAGGCGCTCGCGTTCGGCAAGACCGCCGACGAGGTCCGTGCCGAGGGGACCGCCGAGGACATCGTGGCCGCCCGCGTGTTCTCCGGGAACCGCCCGACGACCTCGATCCTCGCCGCGTCCCTCACGCCGAGCGTCCTCGGCCAGCTCATCGCGCTCTACGAGCACATCACGTTCGTGCAGGGCGTCGTGTGGGGCATCGACTCGTTCGACCAGTGGGGCGTGGAGCTGGGCAAGAGGCTCGCGCTCGAGATCGCCCCGGCGGTCCAGGGCGACGCCGCCGCGCTGGCCGCGCAGGACCCGTCGACGCACGCACTGATCAGCAAGTACCTCGAGCTGCGCGCCTGACGACGGCGGCCACGCCCTCGCGTGAAGACTTCGTCACGTCCAGCGCAACGAAGTCTTCACGCGAGCCGCGGTGACGCCCGGGAGCTCAGGACGCGAGGCGCGCCGCGCGTTCGACGACGGTCCACCTACCAGCAGCCGACCGTCGCCGGGGTCGGGCTGCCCGTGCCCTGGAAGCCGAACTCGGTGTAGCCGCCGGCCGGGAGCGAGCCGTTCCACGGAGCGTTGGCGAACGTCGTCGTGGTGCCCGAGGTCGTCGGCTGCGAGCTCCACGCGTTGGCGACGGTGCCGCTCGGCAGCTGCAGCGTGACGTGCCAGCTCGTGATCGGCAGCAGTCGGCTGGCCACCCGGAGGTTGGCGACGAACCCGCCCGGCCACTGGCTGACGACCGTGTAGGTGGCCGTGCAGCCGCCCGCGGGGGGCATCGTGAACGTCGGGCTCGGTGACGGTGAGACCGTCGGGGTGGCCGTCGGTGTGGGAGTCGGGGTCGGGGTGACCGTCGGGGTCGGCGTCGGCGTCGTGCCGTTCAACGCGGCCGTGAGCGCCGGGTACCACCGGTCGGCGAGCTTGACGATGCCCGCCTCGTTCGGGTGCACGCCGTCGGACGTGTCGGTGGCGGGGTTCCAGCCGGTCCACTGGTCGACCACGGTGATCGGGGACGCCGCGGTGCTCAGGCCCGCGGCCCACGCGGGGATCGCGGCGTTGAGCGCGACCGTCCGCTGCGGGCAGTCCGCGCAGCTCGGCGGCGCCACCGGGATGATCTGGGCCACCAGGATCTTCATGGTCGGCTTGCTCGCCCGCATCTGCTGCACGAGGGTCGTCCAGGCGGCGAGGATCTCCTGCGGGCTCTTGTTGCTCCACACGTCGTTGGTGGCGAAGTGCATGACGACGATGTCCGGGTGCGTGGCGGACAGCCAGCCGACCAGCTGGTTCGACGCTGCGACGTTGGTGACGAGGAACCCGCCGTGGCCCTCGTTGTCGCCGTCGTAGGTGATCCCGCAACCCTGCGCCGGGAGCGTGCCGACCATGTCGATGTTCGTGTAGCCGGTCTGCTGCAGCTTCTGCCACAGGAGCGCCCGCCAGCACCCGGGCGAGCCGGTGATCGAGTCGCCGAGGGTCATGATCCGGACGGGGTCGGCGGCGACCGTCGGTCCGGCCAGCGACAGCGCGCCGGTCACCAGCAGCGCCAGGGCGGCGATCGCGCCGGCCAGTCGGCGCACGAGCGTGGTCGTCATCGGGTCCTCCCTCGCGTCCGCGGGCACGCGCCCGCCACCTCGCAGGGTGCTGGTCGGCGGACGCGGGCGGAGGGCGGCGAATCGTTTCGCCGCGGAACCGGTTCGACGCCGTCCACGGCCGCGGCGCGTCCGACCCAGCGTGAGAGGCTCGTCGGGTGTTTGAGGTGACGCGGGCGCGCGTGGACGCGTGGACCTGGGCGGTGCGACTGTTCCCGACCCGGTCGGCCGCCGCGGCCGCGTGCCGGGCCGGTCACGTGCGGGTCAACGGCGACCGGGCGAAGCCCGCGACGATGGTGGTCCTCGGCGACGAGGTGCACGTTCGCGGTGGTGAGCGCGAGCGCATCGTCGTCGTGCAGCGCACCGTGGTGAAGCGCGTCGGCGCGCCGGTGGCGGTCGCCTGCTACCTGGACCGCTCCCCCGCGCCGCTGCCCAAGGAGCACGTGGTCCCCGGCGAGCGCGACCGCGGTGCGGGCCGCCCCACCAAGCGCGACCGCCGGCTCATCCAGCGCCTCAAGGGCCGCTGACGGGGGCCGCCGAGATCCCCAGCCTCGCCGCGAGCGCCATGGAGTCGTACGGCGCCCGGACCTTGAGGTCGTTGTCGAAGTAGACGAACACGTCGCGACCGTCGACGGGTGCGGCGGCGCCGGCGAGCGTGCGCGCTCCGGCGGGTTCACCGCCCGCCGCCCACCGGCGGATCTTCGCCGCCCACAGGTCGAGCGCATCGTCGTCGTACCCGCTGGCGTAGAGCTCGGTCTCGCCGTGCAGCCGGATGTACACGAGGTCGGCCGTGACGTCCTCTATCACCGGCCACCGACCGGCGGCATCCGCGACCACGAGCCCGATGCCGTGCTCCCGGAGCAGCTCGACGAACGCCGGGGTCTCGAAGGTCGCGTGCCGGACCTCCAGCACGTGCCGCAGGGGCCGGTCGGCGTCGGTCGTCGTCCACGCCCGGCCGTCCAGGCGCTCGTCGTGCTCGGTGGCCAGGCGTGCCGCGGCCGCGGTGGTGCGCGGCAGGAGGTCGAAGAACGCGGCGAGCCGTGCGGCGTCGAAGCCGAGCGTCGGGGGCAGCTGCCACAGGATCGGCCCCAGCTTCGGGCCGAGGGCGAGCACGCCGCTGGCCAGGAAGTTCGCCACGGGCACCCGGACGTCCGCCAGCTTCTTCATGTGCGTGACGAACCGCGGGCCCTTGACGGAGAACACGAAGTCGTCCGGCGTCTCGGCGGCCCAGCTCACGTAGTTCTCCGGTCGCTGGAGCGCGTAGAACGACCCGTTGATCTCGATCGACGAGAGCTGCCGCGACGCGTACTCGAGCTCGCGCCGCTGCGGCAGCGCCGCCGGGTAGAACACCTTGCGCCACGGCGGGTAGCGCCAGCCGGAGATGCCGGTGCGGATGGTCATGGGGTCAGTCTGTCGGCGGTGCGGCGCATAGTGGTGGCGTGATCCCCGCGCCGGCCGACGACGAGTCGTGGCGCGCGTCCGTCTACCGGCCGCGCGCACCCGTGGACGTGCGGCTGACGCTCGGTCCGCTGCGGCGCGGCGGCGGCGACCCGGCCTGGGCGACCTCCCCCGACGGGTCGCTCTGGCAGGCGACCTCGACGCCGGACGGTCCCGCGACCCTGCACCTGGCTGTCCGGCGCGACGGCATCCACGCCACCGCGTGGGGACCCGGCGCCGAGCGCGTGCTGGCCGGGGTCCCTGACCTCCTGGGGGCGCGCGACGACCCGAGCGGGTTCGACCCGTCCCTGCACCCCGTCGTGCGCGAGGCCTACCGCACGCGGCTCGGGCTGCGGGTCCCGCGGTCGGGCAACGTGCTCGAGGCGCTCGTCCCGGCGGTGCTCGAGCAGAAGGTGGTCGGGCTCGACGCCAAGGCAGCGTGGCGCCGGCTCGTCCTGCAGCACGGCACGGTAGCTCCCGGCCCGGCGCCGCCCACGCTGCGGGTGCCGCCGACGGCGGAGGCGTGGCGTGCGGTGCCGGTCTGGGACTGGCGGCGCGCCGGCGTCGAGGAGGCCCGGGCGGGCACCGTGCTGCGGGCCGCGACGGTGGCGAGGCGTCTGCAGGAGGGCGCGGACCTGCCGCTCGAAGAGGCACGTCGCCGCCTGCTCACCGTACGGGGCATCGGCCCCTGGACGGTCGCCGAGGTCGCGTCCCGGGCGCTGGGCGACGCCGACGCGGTGTCCGTCGGCGACTACCACCTGGCGCACCTGGTGGGCTGGGCGCTGACGGGTCGGCGCACCGACGACGCCGGCATGCTGCGACTGCTCGAGCCGTGGGCCGGTCACCGGCAGCGCGTCATCCGCCTCATCGAGCTCACCCAGACCGCCGACGCGCCCCGGTTCGGACCACGCATGCCGCGGGCCCGGCCGCTGCACTAGGAAAACTGCTCGCCGGATCGTGTCGATCCGGGCCCCGCAGGATCGTCCACCTGATGACGGACCGACCACCACCTGGAGGACCCATGCGCTACCTGCTGCTCGTCTGCGACGACCCGACGGCCGAGCCCTACCGCCCCGAGGACGACCACATCGTCGACTGGGTCGCGGAGAACGACCGCCGCGGCCTGAGCGTGCTGGGCGACCGGCTGCGGCCGGCGGAGGACGCCCGCACCGTGCGGGTGCGCTCCGGGCAGCTGCTGGTGACCGACGGCCCGTTCGCCGAGACGCAGGAGAGCATCGCCGGGTTCGACGTGCTCGAGTGCGCCGACCTCGACGAGGCGCTCGACCGCGCGGCGGCTCACCCCATGGCTCGGTTCGGCCGCATCGAGGTCCGCCCGTTCTGGCCGCTCGAGCTCTGAACCCCGGCGTCTTCTCAGAGCGAAATACGTCGACCCCGAGGGGTCGCCCCGCACACACTGTGCCTACCGTCCGCGCCGACCCCGTCGGCTGCGCCACACCCTTCCCTCCCACACCCGAGGTACCGCTGTGACCGACGAGACCCTGACCACCACCCGACCACCCGCGGACGACGCGGGCACCGGGACCGGCGCGCGCGACCGCCTCGCCGTCCGGCTGCTGCTGACCTCGACGTTCGTCGTCATCCTCAACGAGACCGTGATGGGCGTCGCGCTCCCGCGCCTGATGGAGGACCTGAGCATCCCCGCGAGCACCGCGCAGTGGGTGACCACGGCGTTCATGCTCACCATGGCGATCGTCATCCCGGTGACCGGGTTCGTGATCCAGCGGTTCACCACCCGCACCACGTTCCTCGCCGCGATGACCCTGTTCAGCCTGGGCACCGCGATCTGCGCGCTGGCCCCCGGGTTCGACGCGCTCATCGTCGGGCGCGTGGTGCAGGCCAGCGGCACCGCGATCATGCTCCCGCTGCTCATGACCACCGTCATGACCGTCACGCCGCCGGCCAGCCGCGGGCGCACGATGGGCAACATCTCCATCGTCATCTCCGTGGCGCCCGCGATCGGCCCCACCATCTCCGGGCTCGTGCTCAGCGTGCTCGACTGGCGGTGGCTGTTCGCCCTCGTCCTGCCGATCGCGCTCGGCTCGCTCGCGCTCGGGGCGGTGCAGCTGCCCAACCTCACGGAGACCCGTCGTGCACGGGTCGACATCGCGTCGGTGATCCTGTCGGCCGTCGCGTTCGGCGGGATCGTGTACGGGCTGAGCGGGCTCGGCGCCGTCGCCACCACCGGCATCACCACGACCACCTGGGTCTCGCTCGGGGCCGGCGCGGTCGCGCTCGTCGTCTTCGTCTGGCGCCAGCTGCAGCTGCAGAAGATCGACGACGCGCTGCTGGATCTGCGGACGCTCTCGTCGTCCACGTTCACCATCTCGGTCGGCGTGATGGCGATCAGCATGATGTCGCTGTTCGGCACCCTGATCCTGGTGCCGCTCTACGCGCAGACGGTCCTCGGCCTCGAGGCGCTGCAGACCGGGCTCCTGTTGCTGCCCGGCGGCCTGATCATGGGTCTGCTGGCGCCGAGCGTGGGCCGCGCCTACGACCGGTTCGGCCCGCGGCCGTTGCTGGTCCCCGGCGCGGTCGTCGTGAGCGCGAGCGCCTGGGGGTTCACGCTCCTGACCGCGACGAGCTCCCCCTGGCTCATGCTCGCCTGCCACGTGCTGCTCAGCGCGGGCCTGGCCCTGATGTTCACGCCCCTGTTCACCTCCGCCCTGGGCTCGCTGCCGATGTACCTGTACTCGCACGGCAGCGCGATGGTCGGCACGGTGCAGCAGGTGGCGGGGGCGGCCGGGACGGCCCTGTTCGTCACCGTGCTGACCGCGCAGAGCGCGACCCTGGCGGCCGGCGGTGCGGGGGTGGTCGACGCGACCGCGGGTGGCATCCACGCGGCGTTCCTGGTCGGCGCGGTCATCTCGCTGGTCGCCATCCCGGCGGCGTTCTTCGTCCGGGCCGCCCCGTCCTCGCACGGGGTCGAGGCGGACGAGACGGCGGAGGTCCTGGCGCACTGACTACGCTGGAGGCCCAGCGTCGACAGACCCCGCAGGAGGACGTCCATGAGCTACCCGGTGATCGAGCGTCGCGAGGACGACGGGTCGGGCACGCCCGGTCGCATGCTCAGCGTCGTCTTCCCCGCCCTGCTGTTCCTGGTGGGTCTCGCGCTGTTCGCCGTCGCGTTCAACGTCGGGGACTGGGGCATCTGGGTGTTCGCCGGCGGCATCCTGTCCATCACGCTCGCGTTCGCGATCCCGACGACGATCCTCCCGGCCCTCGAGGACCGCTGAGGCTCAGGGTGACGGCCGGCTGCGCCACCTGCGCTGCGGCCGGGCGGGTTCGACGGGCGGGGCAGGCGGCGGCTGCCGTCGGGCGTGCCACTGCCGCACCTCGAGCTCCACGTCGCGCAGCGGCGTGACCACGGGCGGACCGCCGAGCAGCTGACGTCGCGCGGAGACGATCCGGGCGTTGAACTCCTCCACGGCCGCGCGCACGTCGGCCTCGACGTGCAGGCGGTCCAGCCGCTCCTGGAGCACGGCGTCGTCCTTGCGCAGCTGGATGGCCTCGGGCAGGACGCCGGAGATCTGCTCGCGCTCGATGAGCGCCTTGAGCCACCAGTCGGGGTCGTGCTGGGCGCCGATGCCGGGGATCGGCTTGCCCGCCAGGGGCAGGTCGTCGAACTCACCGCGGGCGATGGCCTGGTCGATCACGACGTCGACCCACAGGTGCCGGTCCTCCATCCGGCCGGGCGGACGTTCCGGCTCCGTCTCGTCGGGCTTCCGGTCTCGCTCCACGCGGTACCGGGCGGCGTCGCGCACCGGGTCGTGCTCGGGCATCGTCACCTCCGGGGGTCGTCGGCTCCACGCTACGACGCCGGCCGCGAGTCGTCAGCCGGGCAGCCGCAGCTCAGCCCGCAGGCCGCCGAGGTCGGCGTCGCCCAGCACCACGTCGCCGCCCTGCTCCCGCGCGATCTCCCGGGCGATCGCGAGCCCGAGCCCGCTGCCGCCGGCATCCCGCTCGCGTGCCTCGTCGAGCCGCACGAACCGCTCGAACACCCGCTCGCGGTCGGCCCGCGCCACCCCCGCGCCGTCGTCGTCGACCCGCACGCTGCCGTCGGCCACCACCACGTCGACCCGGTCGACCGCGTGCCGCACGGCGTTGTCGACCAGGTTGCGCAGCACCCGACCGACCGCGGCCGCGTCGCCGCGCGCCTGCCCCGACCCGGTGACCGTGACCGCCACCGGCCCGCCCGGGCGCACCACGTCGCGGGCGACGGCACCCAGGTCGAGCTCGTCGTGCACCAGCGGCGACGAGCCCACGCGGGCGAGCAGGAGCAGGTCGTCGACGAGGGCCTGCATCCGGAGCACCTCGACCTCGAGGTCCCGGGCGAGCTCGTCGGTCCCGTACGAGCCGGGGTGCGCCCGGGCGACCTCGATAGTGGTGCGCAGGGACGCGAGCGGGGAACGCAGCTCGTGGGCGGCGTCGGCGACGAACGCCCGCTGCCGGGCGGCGCCGGCCTCGAGGCGGTCCAGCATCGAGTTGAGCGTCCGGGCCAGCGCGCCCAGCTCGTCGTCGCGCGCGGGCACGGGCAGCGAGCCCGGACCGCCCGAGGAGGCCACCAGCGCGGCGCCGCGACGGAGCTCCTCGACCGGTCGCAGCGCGCGACCGAGGATGAGCCAGACCCCGACCCCCAGAGCCACGGTGAGCAGCGGCACGACGACCACGAGCGCGAGCCGCAGCGCGTCCAGCACGCCCTGCACCTCGGTCAGCGGCACGGTGGCGACGACGGTGACAGGCTCCTCGCCGTACGTCATCGCGCGCACCGCGACCCGCGCAGCGTCGTCGTACGCGGTCTGCTGCGTGCTCGTGGACCCGAGGCCCGCCAGGACGTCCGGCGTCAGCACGGGCAGCGTGCGGCTGGCGTTCGGGGAGGTGGCCAGCACGGCACCGTCGGCGTCGATCAGCTGCACGATCTCGCCGGGCTCCTCGACAGGCAGGGTCTCGGGCAGCCGGTCGTCGGCGGCGAGCGCGGCCACCGTCGTCGCACGGTCGCGCACCACCTGGTCGAGGGCGTCGACGCGCGTGCTGCGCAGCACGGTGGTGAGCGCGACGGCCCCGACGACGAGCGCCACGCAGACCGCCCCCGAGGCCAGGAGGGTCAGTCGCAGACGCAGGGAGGCGCCCCGACGCACTCCGTCCGCCACGGTCAGCCGGCCACGCGGTAGCCGGCGCCGCGCACCGTCTCGACCACGTCCCTGCCCAGCTTCCGGCGCAGGTAGCCCACGTAGACCTCGACGACGTTCACGTCCTCGCCGGTGCCGTCCCAGACGTGGTCGCGCAGCTCAACCTTGCCGACCACCCGGTCGGCGTGGTGCATGAGGTACTCGAGCAGCGCGATCTCCCGAGTGGTCAGCGGGACGGTCTCGCCCGCGCGGGTCACCCGTCGCGTCGCGGGGTCCAGCGCGAGGTCGCCCACCGTGAGCACGGGCGGACGCACCGTGCCCTGCCGGCGCAGCAGGGCGCGCAGCCGGGCCACCAGGACGACGAACGCGAACGGCTTGGTCAGGTAGTCGTCGGCGCCGACGTCGAGCCCGTCGGCCACGTCGTACTCGCCGTCCTTGGCGCTGAGCATGAGGACCGGCGTCCACACGTCGCGCGCCCGCAGCTCGGTGACGACGTCGTAGCCGTTGCGCCGCGGGAGCATCACGTCGAGCACGATCGCGTCGTACCCGTCCTCGGAGGCCAGCTCGAGCCCGCGCTCCCCGTCGTACGCGACGTCGACCGCGAAGCCCTCGGCGGTCAGGCCCCGGTGCAGGGCGCGCACGAGCCCGCGCTCGTCATCGACCACCAGCACTCGCATGTCCTGAGCATCGCATCCACAGCCGACGCGGGTGCCCTCGCACTCTCAGCATGCCCTCAGCAGGGACGATGCACAGTGGAGCCATGAACGAGTCCCGTCGCACCCTCTCGCCCCGAGCCCGCTGGACGGTCCCGGTCGTCGCCGCCGTCGCCGTGGGGATGGCCTTCGTCGCCCCGCCGCTGTTCGCGTCCGCCGGCGACGACGGCCTGCCGACCATCACCCCCGAGGAGCTGGCCGCGCAGGTGGCGAGCGCCGAGCCGTCGCCGCTGTCCGGCACGGTCGTCTACACCGCGCGGCTGGGGCTGCCGGAGATCCCGTTCGGCGCGGTCGCCGGCGCGGACCCCATCAACCTGCTCGGCGGCAGCTCGACCATGCGGGTGTGGTCCGACGGCGACCAGCGGTCGCGTGTGGCGCTGCTCGGTCCCACGTCGGAGTACTCCGTCGTGCAGGACGGGCCGGAGGCGTGGACGTACTCGAGCACGGACGACTCGGTCGTGCACTACAGCCTGAGCGCGGCGGACCAGGCGAGGTTCGAGACGCTCCAGGAGCAGGCCGAGGCCGGCGACCTGCCGGTGCAGAGCGACCTGCCCACGCCCGAGGAGGCCGGACGCCAGGCGGTCGGGCTGGCCCGGACGTCCTCGACGGTGACGCTGGACTCGCAGACCGAGGTCGCGGGACGCGCCGCGTACCAGCTGGTGGTGACGCCGACGAGCGACACCACCCTGGTGGGGAGGATCGTGGTGGCCGTGGACGCCACGACCTCGACCCCGCTGCGCGTGCAGGTGTGGAGCAAGACCGACACGGAGACGCCTGCCCTGGAGATCGGCTTCACCGACGTGTCGTTCGCGACGCCCGCCGACTCGGTCCTCGCGTTCTCCGCCCCGGCCGGGTCCTCGACCCGCGACGTCGTCGTGCCGCTGCCCGAGACGCCGACCGAGGCGACCACTGCGCCGGAGGACAAGGAGCTGCCCGAGGGCGTCACCATCACCGGTACCGGCTGGGACACCGTCGTGCAGGCGTCCGGTCTCGACGTCGCGGCCCTGGTGGCCGGTGACCCGGCGGCCGCCGCCAACCTGCCCGGCGTCGACAAGACGTTCGGCTCGAAGGGGGCCGCGGACCTGTATGCCGAGTTCGTGCCTGAGGAGGGCTCGGGTTCGCCGATGGGTGACCTCGACACCACCGCGCTGTACGACACGCTGACGAAGCCCGTGCCCGAGGGCCGGCTCCTGTCCTCCGCGCTGCTGTCCGTGCTGATCACCGACGACGGCCGCGTGCTGGCCGGCGCGGTGCCCGGCGCGACGCTCCAGGCCCTGGCGGCCCAGTGACCGATCGCCCGACCGGAGCCGCGCCCTCGGGTGCGGCTCCGGTCGCGTCCGAGGACGCCGACCTGGCCATCCGGACCGACGGGCTGACCAAGCGGTTCCGCTCCGGGCAGGTGGCCGTCGCCGGGATCGACCTGCGCGTCCCCCGCGGCGCGGTGTACGGGTTCATCGGCCCGAACGGCTCGGGCAAGACGACGACGATCCGGATGCTCCTCGGCCTGGTGCGGCCGACCAGCGGTCGCGCGCACCTGCTCGGCGGCGCGATGCCCGAGGCCGGCGCCGGGGTGCTGCCCCGCGTCGGAGCGCTCGTCGAGGGCCCGGCCTTCCACCCGTACCTGACCGGGCGGGCGAACCTCGGCCGGCTCGACGCGAGCGACGCGACGGCGGACCCGCGGACGGCCCGGCAGCGTGCCGACGAGGCCCTGGAGCGCGTCGGGCTGGCCGCCGCGGCCGCGAAGCCGTACCGGCAGTACTCGCTCGGCATGAAGCAGCGCCTGGGCCTGGCCGCGGCACTGCTGCGGCCGCGCGAGCTGCTGGTGCTCGACGAGCCGACCAACGGCCTGGACCCGCAGGGCACCCGCGAGGTGCGCAACCTCGTGCGCGAGCTCGCCGACCACGGCACGACCGTGCTGGTCTCGTCGCACCTGCTGGCCGAGATCGAGCAGGTGTGCTCGCACGTCGGGATCATGAGCGGCGGCCACCTGCTCCTGCAGGGTGACCGCGCCGAGCTCACCGGGCGCGGCCTTCCACGGCTGTCCCTGCAGACGTCGGCGGACCACGTCGGCGCGGCCGCGGAGGTGCTCACCGGGCTGGGGCTCACCGACGTCCAGACGGCCGGCCACACCGTGTCGGCGCTGCTCGGGGCGGTGCCGCCCGAGAAGGTGTCCGCCGCGCTCGTCCACGCCGGCGTCGACCTGCTGGGACTCGAGGTCCGCCGACCGAACCTCGAGCAGATCTTCGTCGAGCTGACCGGGGAGGGCTTCGATGTCGCTCGTTGAGGTCGCACCCCGGCGGGGCTCACTGCTCCGGCTCGTCCGCTCCGAGCTGCGCCTGGTCCTGGGCCGCCGCCGGAACATCGTCCTGCTGGTCGGGCTGTCGCTGGTGCCGTTGCTGCTGGGCACCGTCCTGTTCCTCACCCAGGACACCGCGCTGGACGGCCAGGGCCCGGGGTTCGTGGGGCGGGTCACCGGGAACGGCCTGTTCCTCGTCATCGCGTCCCTGTTCCTGTGCCTGCCGTTCCTGCTGCCGCTGACCATCGGGATCGCCTCGGGCGACGCCATCGCCGGCGAGGCGTCGGCCGGCACCCTGCGCTACCTGTTGACCGTGCCCGTGGCGCGGGGCCGGCTGCTCGCGGTCAAGGCCGTCGGAGCGCTCGCGTTCGCCGCCTCGGCAGTGACGGCCATCGCGATCGTCGGGGTGGTGGCGGGGGCGGCGTTCTTCGGCCTGCGCGGCATCACCCTGCTCTCCGGGACCACCGTGCCCCTGGGCGACGGGATCCTGCGCGTGGCCGCGGTCGTCGTCTACGTCGGGCTGTCCATGACCGGGCTGGTGGCGGTCGGGCTGTTCTTCTCGACGCTCACCGAGGTGCCCGTCGGCGCGATGGCCGCGACCGTCGTCACAGCGATCGTCTGCGGCGTCCTCGACCAGCTCCCGCAGCTCGCGACGATCGCTCCCGCCCTGCTCACCCACCACTGGCTCGACTTCGCGGAGTTCCTGCGGCTGGAGCCCGACTGGGGGGTGCTCGGTCAAGGACTCGCGCTGCAGGCCGCGTGGGTGGCGATCTTCGGGGCGCTGGCGTGGAGCCGGTTCACCACGGCGGACGTGTCGAGCTGACGTAGTGTCCCGCCATGGGACGACGGGGCGACGTGCAAGAAGTCGAGCTGCACGACTCGGCCGTGCCGGACGACGCGCTGCCGACCGACCCCCGCGGATCACGCGGGCAGGTGTGGCTGGTGGGCGTCGTCGCGGTGGTCGCGCTGGCGCTGGGCGTGACGCAGTGGGTCATGACCGCCCGCGAGAACGCCGCCGTGGCGCGGCTCGCGCAGGTACCCGGCGTGATCGAGCACGTGGACGAGTCGCTGGACGTGGTGCGCGTCCTGACGCCGCAGGACACCGTCGCACTGGCCGGTGAGGCGTACGGGGTCCTCGACCGTGGCGCGGACGGCGCACAGAGCTACCAGTGGTTCGAGCCGGCCGACGACGGGCAGGGGTGGACGACTCCGCTGCTCGACGCGCCGGCCGGACTCGAGACCCCGTCGCAGGTGTACTTCGACAGCACCTGCGCGACGGATGAGGCGTCGGGCGCCGGGACCGGCGACGCCGACCACGTGGTGTGCCTGGTCACGGACGGCGGCCGGGTCGTGTCGAGCACGGGCCAGAGCGGCGAGGCGCTGCCGACGACGACCACCGACATCGTGGTCCTCGACACCGCCGACGGGTCGGTGCTCGCTCGATGGCCGCTGCGGGACGGGTACGGCGTCGTGGCGCTCCCCGGGCCCGTCGCGGTCGTGGATGCCCAGAGCGACGACGGGCAGGTCGTCACGGCTTACGACCCGCTGTCCGGGCGCGCGCTGTGGACGCACGAGGCCAGGTCGACGACCCGCCAGATGTCGGAGATGTTCCGCCTGGGTGACCTGGTCGCGCTCACCGACGCGGGCGGAGAGCTCACGCTGCTGTCCTCGGACGGCGCGGTCGTCCGCAGCGGCATCGCCGCACCCGGCGACGCGAGCCAGGGCAGAGGATGGAACAGCGACCCCCGCCGGGCCACGGTGACCCTGTTCGCCCAGGCCTCGGACGGCACGTCGCAGTCGGTCGTCGTCCGCGGCGCCGACCCGGCCACCGACCTGGAGGTCGACGGGATGCTGCTCGAGGTCGGTGTCGACGACGGGAGCGTGCCTGGCCTGCTGCTGACCGCCGACAGCTCGGTGCACGCCTACGACGCCACCACGGGCGCCGCGCGGTGGACCACCGACGTGCGGTCCACGACGAACGCGCTGGTCGTGCGCGGCCGGGTGTATGTCACCACGGACCGCGAGGTGGTCGCGATCGACGGACGCTCCGGTCGCGAGCTCTGGCGCAGCGACGAGCTGGTCGGGCTCGCGCTGTCGAACCTGCTCACGGACGGCGAGCACATCCTCGCCCCGGCCGAACGCACGGGCACGAGCGGCGTGCCCGCCCTCGTCGCGTACGACCCGGCGAGCGGCGACGAGGTGTTCCGGGCGCCGTACCCGGACGGGGTGATCGAGGTGGGCGCGCTCGGCCGGACGCTGGTCGGTCGGGACGCCGCGAGCGACGAGCAGGTCGAGCTCGGCTGATCCCGTCCGCTCAGGGCAGAAGGGTGCGACGCCGGCCGACGAGGTTCGCGGGCTAGCGTGGCGGAAGCACCCCGACGCCCCCGGAGGACGCGATGACCGCTCAGCTCGAGCACCGCGCCGAGCCCCTGCTCCGCCGGCTCGTCGGCGCCATCCTGCGCGAGGAGCGCGAGCGTCAGCGCCGCACCCTGCGTGACGTCGCCGAGGACGCCCGCGTGTCGGTCGCGTACCTGTCCGAGGTGGAGCGCGGTCGCAAGGAGGCGTCCTCGGAGGTGCTGGCCGCGGTCTGCCGGGCGCTCGGGCTGCGGCTCGTCGACCTGGTGGGCACCGCGCACGCGCAGCTGGCTCTGACCGAGGGCCGCGTGGTGGTCGACCTGACCGCGCCGGCCGCGGGACGGGAGCTCGCCACGGTCACGACGCTCCCGACCCGCACCACCGGCGCTCAGGTCCTGCTCGCGGCCTGAGCCGGCACCTGCTTCAGGGTCGTCACGACCTGGTCCGCCAGGCCGTAGTCGACCGCCTGCTGCGCGGTGAGGATCAGGTCGCGCTCGGTGTCGGTGCGGAGCTTGGCCAGGGGCTGGCCCGTGTGCCGGTGCAGGATCTCGTCCACCTGCTCGCGCAGCCGGCCGATCTCCCGGGCCTGGATCTCCAGGTCGGCCGCGGTCCCCTCTCCCCCGCCCGACGGCTGGTGCAGCAGCACCCGCGCGTGCTCCAGGACGTGCCGGTTGCCGGGTGTGCCCGCCGCCAGCAGCACGGCTGCCGCCGACGCCGCCTGACCGAGGCAGAAGGTGGCCACGGTCGGCTTGATGTACTGGATCGTGTCGTAGACGGCCAACAGCGCGGTGATCGAGCCGCCCGGCGAGTTGATGTACAGGTGGATGGGCGAGTCCTGGCTCTCCGACTGCAGGTGGAGCAGCTGCGCGATCACCACGTTGGCCACGCCGTCGTCGATCTCGGTGCCCAGGAAGATGATCCGGTCGGTGAGCAGCCGCGAGTAGACGTCCGACGCGCGCTCACCGGTCGGGCGCTGCTCGATCACCACGGGGATCGTGTACTGGCCGGCCATCACAGTCCCGCCCGTCGCATCGACGCGTCCGGTCGCACGTCGTCCAGATGCTCGACCACGCGGTCGATGAACCCGTACGCGAGCGCCTCCTCGGCCGTGAACCAGCGGTCCCGGTCGGCGTCGCGCTCGATCGTCTCGACCGACTGGCCCGTGTGCTCGGCGGTGAGCGACTGCATGGTGCGCTTCACGTGCGCCATGTTCTGGGCCTGGATCGCGATGTCGATCGCGGTGCCACCGATCCCGCCCGACGGCTGGTGCATGAGCACCCGCGAGTGCCGCAGCGCGTACCGCTTGCCCGGTGTCCCGGCACTGAGCAGGAACTGGGCCGCGCTCGCCGCCAGCCCCATGGCCAGCGTCGACACGTCGTTCGGGATGAGCCGCATGGTGTCGTACATCGCGAGGGCCGCGCTGACCGAGCCACCCGGCGAGTTGATGTAGAGCGCGATGTCCCGCCGCGGATCCTCGGCGGAGAGCAGGAGCAGCTGGGCGCAGACGCGGTTGGCGATGGTGTCGTCCACCTCCTGGCCCAGCACGACGATGCGCTGGTGCAGCAGCCGGGTGGACAGGTCGTCGTCGAACGGGCGGACGGTGGGTGGGGCGGTGCTCATGGAGGCCTCCTCGTCGGATACTGACCACTCGACCGTCACACGCGGTGCCCGGCCACGGACCCCCGGTCTGCCGTGGGCGGATCTGCCGACGGCAGACGCCTACTTGCCAATCTGGAAAGTAGAGTCGATACTTTCCATCATGGAAAGCTTGAGCACCGACCCGCAGGACCCGCGAACCGCCCTGGCCGGCGCCGACGAGGCTCGCCGACGACTGACCACGAGCCTCCGGCTGCCCGCCGGCTTCCTCGTGGTGTTCGCCGCCGCGGTCGCGGTCCAGCTCGGCACCGCCGCCTACGGCATCGCCGCGCAGACGGTGGCGGGCCTCGCCGTCGTGCTGGCCGGTCTGGCGGTCTTCCTGGGCGTGGCGGCGCTCCTGCTGCACCGGTTCAGCCGGGTCAACGGGGTCAGGGTCGACGGCCTCGCCAGCCAGATCGTGCTCGCCGCTGGAGCCAGCGCCTCGCTCGTCTACCTCGGCGCGCTCGCTGCGGGGATCTGGGCCGCGTTCGAGTCGCAGTGGTGGCTCGTCGCGGCGGCGTCGGTGGTCGGCGGAGTCGGCTGCGCGCTCGGTGCCCGCCACTGGTGGCGCGAGTACCGGCACGACCCTGCCGCGAACTCGCGCGGCGTCTCGCCGCGGCAGCTCGCCGTGCTCGCCGTGGTTGCGTGCGTGGGGTTCGCGGCCCTGCTGGTGCTCGGCTGATGGTCGGGCTCGATCCCCTGATCCACCCGCCGACCCGGCTGCAGCTCGTCACGACGCTGTCGGCGGTGTCGGAGGCCGAGTTCACGACGTTGCGGACCGCTCTGCAGGTCAGCGACTCGGTGCTCTCCAAGCACGTCTCCGCGCTGGTCGACGCCGGCTACCTGCGCAGTCGCAAGAGCGTCCACGCGGGACGTCGGACCACGTGGGTCGGGCTGACCGACGTCGGCAGGCAGGCCCTGCGTGACCACGTCGCGGCCGTGCGCCAGCTGATCGACATGGTCGACTGACGGGAGCGGTCGCTAGCCTCGACGAGTGCCCGGTACGCGACTCGAGCTGCGGTCCGACTGCGCCCGCTGCGTCGGCCTGTGCTGCGTCGCGCTGCCGTTCGCGCGCTCGGCGGACTTCGCGTTCGCCAAGCCCGCGGGCGTTCCGTGCCGGCACCTCGCCTCGGACTTCCGGTGCGGCATCCACGCCACCCTGCGTCAGCGCGGCATGGCCGGGTGCACCGCGTACGAGTGCTTCGGTGCCGGCCAGCACGTCACGCAGGGAACGTTCGCAGGGCGCAGCTGGCGCGAGGACCCTGAGCTGGCCCGTGAGATGTTCTCGGTGTTCCCGGTGGTCCGGCACCTGCACGAGCTGCTCACCTACCTCACCGAGGCCATCGCGATCCCCGAGGCAGCGGCTGTCCACGTGGACCTGGCACGCGCTCGCGACGAGATCGCGGCGGACGCCGACGGCGACCCTGCGCGGCTGGCGGAGGTCGACGTCGCAGCACGCCGCCGTCAGGTGGGTCCGCTGCTGGAGCGGGCCAGCGCCCTGGTCCGCGCCGACCGACCCGGACCGTCGCACCGAGATGCGGACCTCGTCGGCGCCCGGCTCGGCGGCGCCGACCTGCGCGGGGCGGACCTGCGTGGCGCCTCCCTGCTCGGCGCGGACCTGAGCGGAGCCGACCTGCGCCGGGCGGACCTGCTCGGCGCGGACCTGCGGGGTGCCGACCTGAGCGGCGCCGACCTGTCGGGCGCGCTCTTCGTCACCCCGCCGCAGGTGGCGTCGGCACAGGGCGACGCGGCGACCCGGCTCCCCCGGGACCTGCTGCCGCCCGCGCACTGGTGATGTCGAGAACCGGAGGGCGGCTCCGACCACCTCACGAAGGACGCCGGGCACCCGGCCTCGCGTCCCCCGACCGGAGGTACTGAGATGCAGTCCATCAGCCCGTTCCTGTGGTTCGACGACCAGGCCGAGCAGGCCGCCGAGCACTACGTGTCGATCTTCCCGAACTCCCGCATCGTCTCGGTCGCCCGCTACGGCGAGGGCGCCCCGCAGCCGGCCGGGACGGCGTTCACCGTGAGCTTCGTGCTCGACGGCCTCGAGGTCCAGGCGCTCAACGGTGGGGCGGCGTACTCCTTCACCGAGGCGTTCTCGATGCAGGTGTCCGTGCCCGACCAGGCGGAGTGCGACCGCGTGTGGGACGCCCTGACCGCGGACGGCGGCGAGCCGGGGGCCTGCGGCTGGCTCAAGGACCGCTGGGGCCTGTCCTGGCAGGTGATCCCGACCGTGCTGCCCGAGCTGCTGGGCGACCCCGACCCGGGACGTGCGGGCCGCGCCCTGAACGCGATGCTCACCATGAGCAAGCTCGACGTGGCCGCCCTGCGCGCGGCGGCGGACGGGGTCCAGGTCGCGACGGCCTAGGCCCCTCAGCCGAGGTCCGCGACCGCCGGCACCGCCGGGGCGACCGCGTCCCGCACCCACGCCGACAGGCTGGTGGCCGGCGGTCGCAGGATCACGGTCTCGACGCCGAGCTTCGCGTACGGCGTCATCTGCTCGACGAACGTGTCGACGTCGCCGGTCAGGAGCGTGTCCCCGCCGTGCAGCAAGGTCACCCGGATCTCGGCGGGGTCGCGGCCGACGTCCTCGCAGTGGCCCTTCAGGACGTCGAGCTTGTGGGCGACCTGCTCGGGCGTCGTCGCGAAGAGGTTGCAGGCGTCGCCGTACTGGGCCACCAGGCGCAGCGTCTTGCGCTCACCGCCACCGCCGATGAGGAGCTCGGGACGCGTCAGCGGCTGCGGCGAGCAGAGGGTCTGCGCCAGCTGGTAGTGCGTGCCGTCGAACGGTCCGTCGTTCGTCGGGTCCCACATCTGGCGGCTGATCTGGAGCGTCTCCTCGAGCCGCTCGAACCGCTCGGCCAGCGGCGGGTACGGCACGCCGAGCCCGCGGTGCTCCTCCTCGTACCAGGCGGCCCCGATGCCGAGCGTCGCGCGCCCGCCGCTGAGCACGTCGAGGGTGGCGACGATCTTGGCCAGCAGCCCAGGGTGCCGGTACGTCACGCCGGTGACCAGGACGCCCAGCTGCACGTTCGACGTGACACCGGCCAGGTAGCCGAGAGTCGTGTAGGCCTCGAGCATCGGGTCCTCGGCGGGGAACCCGGCCGCCGTCATCTGGAAGTAGTGGTCCATGACGGAGACCCAGGCGAGCCCAGCCTCCTCGGCCGCCGACGCGGTGTCGGCCAGCTCCTGACGCAGGGCGGACGGTTCGACCGCGTCGAACCGCATGAGGTGGACACCGACGCGCATGGAAGCTCCTTCGACCGGGGGTGTACGTGAACCCTGCCCCTTCGAGTGCGCTCGAAGTCAAGCGGGTCAGCCGACCACCCAGTCCGAGAGCACCAGCAGGATCACGTCGACCGCCGCGACCGCGATCGCGAACGTGAACGGCAGCCGGCTGCGCCCGCCGCTCAGCGCCAGCACGGCGCCCGCGAACGTCAGCCCGACCGCGAGGACGAGCGCGCCGGCGGCGATCGCGCGCGGTGGACCCGGCGGCGCCAGGACGAGCAGCACCGTCGCGCCGACGAGCGCGAGCGCGGTGCCGATGCTCGTCGCCGTGCCACCCACCAGGTGCGGCAGCCCGCGCACGCCGGTGGCCCGGTCGTCCTGCAGGTCCGGCACCACGTTGGCGCCGTGCGCACCGATGCCGAGCAGCGCGCCCGCCGCCATCGCCCACCACGCGGCCACCGGTGCACCGGGCAGGGCCAGCGCGATGGCCAGCGGCAGGAACCCGAACGAGAACGCGTAGGGCGCCCAGGACCACACGGTGCTCTTCAGGCGTGCGTTGTAGGCCCAGGCGGACGCGACCGTCGCCAGGTGCACCAGACCCGCCCGCCACCCGAGCGCGAGCGAGAGGACGACGCAGGCCGCGGCGGCCGCGAGCGCGGCGGTCCGGACGGTCGAGACGCGCAGGTGGCCGGTGCCGACGGGCTTGTCGGTGCGGCCGACCGCCGCGTCCCGCTCGGCGTCGATCCAGTCGTTCGACCAGCCCACCGACAGCTGCCCGGCGAGGACCGCCGCGCCGACGAGGGCGGTGGTCAGCGGGGGCGCACCAGCGCCGGCGGCCATGGCGACCGAGAAGACGGTGACCGCGACTGTCGGGCCCGGGTGGCTCGCCAACGCGAGATCACGGGCGCCTGGATGCCCTGAGCCCTCGGTCACGGCGCCATCGTCGCAGGTCGCACCTCGCGCGTGGGACCTTGCGGACTTGCGCCCGCATGGCACGATGCCCGAATGGTGCGTATCGCCTCGATCGCCCCCGTCCTCCCCCGGCACGTCCACGCCCAGAGCGAGATCACCGCCACGATCGCCCCGCTGCTCTCGTCGGACCCGCGACGGAGCGCCACGATCGGGCGGATCCACGCCGCCACCGGCATCGAGACGCGCCACCTGGCCCTGCCCCTGGACGAGTACGCCGGGCTCACCACGTTCACCGCAGCCAACGACGCGTTCGTGCGCGAGGGCACCACGTTGGCCGCCGAGGCGTGCCTGCAGGCGCTGGCCTCCGCCGGTCTGGACGCCGCCGACGTCGACTTCCTGCTCTTCACCTCCATCACCGGCATCGCGACGCCGTCGCTCGACGCGCTCCTGGTCGAGCGGATCGGCCTGCGCCCGGACGTCAAGCGGCTCCCCGTGTTCGGGCTCGGCTGCGTCGCGGGGGCCGCCGGGATCGCCCGCGTCCGCGACTACCTGCAGGGCCACCCGCAGGACGTGGCGCTCCTGGTGTCCGTCGAGCTGTGCTCGCTGACGCTCCAGCAGGGCGACGACTCGATGGCGAACATCGTGTCCAGCGGGCTCTTCGGGGACGGCGCCTCGGCGGTCGTCATGGTGGGCAGCGACCGCGCCGCGCAGGTCGAGGGGGGCGTCGACGTCGTGGACGCCCGGAGCGCGCTGTACCCGGACAGCACCGACGCGCTCGGCTGGGACATCGGCGGCAGCGGGTTCCGGATCGTGCTGGCGGCGAGCCTGGCCGACCTCGTGGAGCAGCACCTCGGCGCGGGCGTCATCGACCTCCTCGCGGCGCACCAGCTCAAGGTCGCCGACGTGGGCACGTGGGTGGCGCACACCGGCGGACCGCGCATCCTGCAGGCGGCTGCCCGCGCGCTGGGCCTGCCTGACGAGGCGTTCGTGGCGAGCTGGCGGTCGCTGGCACGGGTGGGCAACCTCAGCTCGTCCGGCGTCCTGCACGTGCTGGCCGACGAGCTCGCCGCCGGTGGTCAGATCCCCGGCTCCGCGGGCGTCCTGTTCGCCATCGGTCCGGGCGTCAGCACCGAGACCGTCCTGCTGCGCTGGCCCGAGGAGCCGTAGGTGATCTGGTACGACTGGCTGATCGTCGTGGTCGCGCTCGAGCGCCTGGCCGAGCTGGTGGTCTCGCAGAGGCACGTGACCTGGGCGTTCGCGCACGGCGGCGTCGAGACGGGCAAGCGCCACTACCCGCCCATGGTCGCCCTGCACACCGGGCTGCTGGTCGCGTGCCTGGTCGAGGTGCACGTGGCCGACCGGCCGTTCCTGCCCGCGCTGGGCTGGACCGCACTGGCCCTCGTGGTCGCCGCGAACGCGCTGCGCTGGTGGTGCATCGCCACGCTCGGCAACCAGTGGAGCACGCGCGTCATCGTGGTGCCCGGGATCGCCCTGGTGAGGCGGGGGCCGTACCGGTGGCTGAGCCATCCCAACTACGTCGCCGTCGCCGTCGAGGGCGCCGCACTCCCCCTGGTGCACACCGCCTGGGTCACGGCGGTCGCGTTCACCGTGCTCAACGCCGTGCTGCTGCTCGGCTTCCGGATCCCCACCGAGGAACGCGCGCTGCGGTCCGTCAGCCCGGCCGCGGCATGACCGACGCCGACCTGCTGGTGATCGGTGGCGGACCGGTCGGGCTCGCGGCCGCGATCGAGGCACGCCTGGCAGGGCTGTCGGTCATCGTCGTGGAGCCGCGGGCCACCCCCGTGGACAAGGCCTGCGGCGAGGGGCTCATGCCCGGCGCGGTCGCGGCTCTCTCCCGCCTCGGCGTGCACCCCGAGGGCCACACGCTGACCGGCATCCGGTACCTGCGCGGCTCGGTCGTCGCCGACCACCCGTTCGCGGTCGCACCCGGTCTCGGGGTCCGGCGGACCGTCCTGCACGCCGCCCTCGCCCGCCGCGCGGCCGAGCTCGGTGCCGTCGTCGTGGCCGGTCGAGGTGGCGCCGTCGAGCAGGACGAGTCCTCCGTCTGGTGCGCGGGCATCCGCGGACGCTGGCTGCTCGCCTGCGACGGCCTGCACTCGACCGTCCGCCGCCAGGTCGACCTCGCGGTCCAGCGTCGTGCGACGGGTCGACGGTTCGGCGTCCGACGGCACTTCCAGGCGGAGCCGTGGACCGACCGGGTGGAGGTGCACTGGGGTCGGACCGTCGAGGCGTACGTGACCCCGGTGGCGGACGACGTCGTCGGGGTGGCGCTCCTCGGACCGGCCCGCCACGACTTCGACGCCACGCTGGAGACGTTCGGTGCCCTGCGCCGCCACCTCGGCGCCGCACAGACGCTCGGGCCCGCCCGCGGAGCCGGCCCCCTGCACCAGCAGACCCGCCGCCGCACCGCGGGGCGCGTGCGGCTCGTGGGCGACGCCTCGGGCTACGTCGACGCCCTCACCGGCGAGGGCGTCCGCGTCGGGCTGGCGCAGGCCCGCGCCGCCGTCGCCACCCTCGACGACGACGTGCACCGGTCGAACGCGGCCTACGAGAAGGCGTGGACCGCCGCGACCCGGGACTACCGGCTGCTCACCAGCGGCCTGATCACCGCGGCCAGGTCGCCGCTGCGGCGCGGGATCGTGCCCCTGGCCGCCGCGGCACCGGGGCTCTACGGCGCGGTGGTCGAGCGGCTCGCCCGCTGAGTCAGGCGGTGAAGAGCGCCGGTCCGTCCGGAGGCAGTGCGCTCTCGATCCGCCGGTGCATCTCGGCGGACATGGGCGGGAGCGCGTCGAGCGGGAACCAGGCCGCCTCGGTGTTCTCGCCGTCCTCCGGGAACGGCTCGCCCGACACGTACCGGAACCGGAACGTGAGGTCGAGGTACTGCGCGTGGTCGCCGTTCTCGTAGGTCATCGGCGGCAGCGCGTGCACCGAGGCCAGCCGCTCCGGGACGGCGACGACCGACGCCTCCTCCAGCACCTCGCGCGCCCCCGCCACCGCCGGCTCCTCGCCGGGGTCGACGATGCCCGTCACGGGGGTCCAGGCGCCGTTGTCCGAGCGCTTCACCAGGAGCACCTCGTCGCCACGCAGCACGACCGCTGTCACCCCCGGCAGCCAGAGCAGGTGGTGCCCGACGGCGGAGCGCAGGGCCAGGACGTACTCGGGGGTCGGCACCGGCCGATCGTACGAGGACCGGTTCGGTGGCACGCGCGGGTCGGGGGACAATGGACGCCTCCGATCGCGAAGGACCTGTGCCGTGAACCAGCCCCGCATGAACGTCGAGTCGTTCAACCTCGACCACCGGACCGTTGTCGCGCCCTACGTGCGCCTGGCCGACACCAAGCAGCTGCCCGCCGGTGACGTCATCCAGAAGTACGACGTCCGCTTCACGCAGCCGAACGTCGCGCACCTCGAGATGCCGACGATCCACTCGCTCGAGCACCTGTTCGCGGAGCACTCGCGCAACCACTCCGAGCGGGTCATCGACTTCTCGCCGATGGGCTGCCAGACCGGGTTCTACCTGATCCTGCAGGGCGAGTGGGCGTACGACGACGTGCTCGGCCTGGTGCAGGACACGCTCACCGACATCACGACGGCCACCGAGGTACCGGCCGCCAACGAGGTGCAGTGCGGCTGGGGCGCCAACCACACGCTCGCCGGTGCGCAGGACGCGGCGCGGACCTTCCTGGGCGCGCGGGAGCAGTGGAGCACGGTCACCGCATGATCGCCGTCGACGCGGTCATCGTCACGGCGATGGCCGACGAGGCCGCGGCCTTCGTGAACCGGGCGGACGTCGTCGGCGACCCGACCCCGATGGGCCACGCCGAGCACCGGCTGCTCACGATCTCCGGTCGCCAGGTGCTGCTGGTGCAGTGCGGCATCGGGCTCGTCAACTCCGCGACCGCGGCCGCCGTGGCCATCCAGGGCACCCACCCGCGCGCGGTGATCAGTGCGGGGAGCGCCGGCGGGGTCGGCAACGGCGTGCGCGTCGGCGACGTCGTCGTCGGGTCCGAGTACCTCTACTCCGGCGCCGACGCGCGGGCGTTCGGGTACGAGCTGGGGCAGGTGCCGGGCATGCCCGAGGTGTACGAGGCGGAGCAGATCCTGCACGACGCCGCTGCGACCGCGACCGTCGACCTGCGCGTCCTGAGCGGCACCATCCTGTCCGGCGACGCCTTCATCGACGCCAGCCGCATCGACCGCATCCGGGCGGCGTTCCCGTCGGCCATGGCCACCGACATGGAGTCCGCCGCGCTGGCGCACACCGCCCACCTGTACGGGGTCCCGTTCCTGTCGGTCCGCGGCATCTCGGACCTGTGCGGTCCTGTGGCGGGGGCCGACTTCCTCACGCACGTGGACGACGCCGCCGACCGCTCGGCCACGGTCGTCATCGAGGTGCTGCGGCGCCTCGCCGTCGGCGACATGGTCCACTCCCGCTGACGCTGCGCCGGTCGCCCGACACACCGGATCTGCCCGGTCTTGTCCGCTCGTGCACCCGGGGCCCTAGTCTGACCGGGTGAGGCCTGAGCACTCGGGCGTCCACAGGGGGAACGCGCTCAGCGCGGTGCTGCTGGACGCCAAGCTGGCCGTACCGGTTCATCGAGCCGGCACGGTGAGTCGTGCCGCACTGGTCGGGTCGGCGCGAGCGCGGGGCAGGCGGGTCGTCGGCATCACCGCCCCGGCGGGCTACGGCAAGACGACCCTCCTCACGGAGTGGCTGAGGCTGGAGGACCGCCCGGTCGCGTGGGTGTCGCTCGACCGGTTCGACGACGACCCCGCCCGCCTGCTGACCGTGCTGACCTCGGCGTGCGTGCGGCACGGTCTCGTGGACCCCGCCGTCGAGGACGAGATGGGCGGTACCCAGGCCTCCGTCCTGGCCCGCTCGGCGCCTCGGCTCGCCTCCGCGCTGCGGTCGAGCCCGCTCCCGTTCGTGCTCATGCTGGACGACCTCCACGAGATCCGGTCGTCCGCGTGCCACGACGCGCTGGGTGTGGTCATCGCCGGTGTCCCACCCGGCTCGCAGCTGGTGGCGGCGAGCCGTGACGAGCAGCCGCACATCCCACGCCTGCGCGCCCTGGGCGACACGTTCGAGATCGGCCCGCGTCAGCTGGCGCTCGACGCGGCCGGCACCCGGACGGTGTTCGCCGCCTCCGACGTCGACCTCTCCCCCGAGGCGGCGATCGCGGTCACCGCGCGCACCGAGGGCTGGCCCGTCGGCGTCTACCTCGCGTCGCTCATCGCCCGCGACGGTGGCGGCGACGGGGTCGCGATCACCGGTGACGACCGGTACGTGGCCGACTACCTGCAGCGGGAGGCCTTCGGCCGGCTGACGGCGGACGCCCAGCAGTTCCTGCTCCACACCGCCGTGCTCGAGCACCTGAGCGCGCCCCTGTGCGACGCGGTGCTCGACGAACCCGGCGCCGACGAGCAGCTGCGCCGGCTCGAGGCGACGAACGTGTTCCTCGTCCCTCTCGACCGCCGGCGGGAGTGGTTCCGGTACCACGCGCTGTTCCGCGAGTTCCTGCTCTCCGAGCTCCAGCGGTGCGAGCCCGACGGGGTGCGCAAGCTCCAGCTGCGCGCCGCGGACTGGTACGAGGCCCACGACTCCCCCGCGCTCGCGGTCGAGCACCTGCTGTCCACCGACGAGCGGGACAGGACCGCGATCCTGGTGGCCACCCTGGCGAACCCCACCTACCAGTCCGGGCAGATCGCGACGGTGCAGCGGTGGCTCGACGAGCTGGGCGCCCCCGCGGCCGAGGCCTACCCTCCGCTGGCGCTCATGGCCGGCTACGTGGCGGCGTTCACGGGGCAGACGCAGCAGGCGCAGCGCTGGGCGGCCGTCGTCGACGCCGCGTCGTTCCCGCACGTTCCCCCCGACGGCAGCGCCTCGTTCGACTCCGCGCGCGCGATGCTCCGCGCGCTCATGTGCGCGCACGGACCGCAGCAGATGGAGCAGGACGCCGAGCTCGCGCTGCGCCTCGAGCCCGAGTGGAGCGTCTGGCGCGACAACGCCCAGGCCATGGCGGGCGAGGCCGCCCTGCTCGCCGGGGACGTCGAGCGTGCCCGGTCGTTGTTCGCGTCGGCGATCGAGTCCCCGACCGGGAACGTCAATGCGGACACCCTCGTGTTCGCGGCCGCCGAGCTCGCCCTGCTGGAGATGGACCACGGACGGTGGACCGAGGCGGCGACCCTGCTGGCTCCGGGGCTGGGGGTGCTCGAGACCCGTCGCATGCAGGACTACGCCACGTGCGTCCTGGCGCTGGCCGCCGCCGCCCGGCTGGCCCTGCACCTCGGCGACGCGGAGGAGGCCCAGCGGCAGCTGACCCGGGCGATGCGCGCCCGGCCCGTGTGCACCTACGTGCTCCCCTTCATCGCCGTCCGCACGCGCCTCGAGCTGGCCCGGGTGTGCTGGGGGCTGGGTGACCAGCCGGCCGCGCAGCACCTGCTGCACGAGATCGACGACGTGCTGCTCCGCCGACCCGAGCTCGGCACGCTGGTCGAGGAGGTGGGAGCCCTGCGCGCGGCGCTCTCGTCGGCAGCCCCCTCGCGTGCGCCGGGCGTCTCCCCGCTCACCCCGGCCGAGCTGCGGCTCCTGCCGTACCTGCAGACGCACCTGACGATCCGCGAGATCGGCGACCGGCTCTTCGTCTCCCGGAACACGGCGAGCTCGGAGATCGGCTCGATCTACCGCAAGCTCGGGGTGTCGTCCCGGAGCGAGGCGGTCCGGCGGGCGACCGCGATCGGCCTGCTCGGGGCGTAGCGCCGTCAGTCCCCCGCACCGTCCGAGGGCTCGATCACGTCGAACCCCAGGGCGAGCGCGAGCTTGGGAGCCGCCGCGACGACGCAGGGCAGCCCGACGATCGGGATGATCCCCGCCACCACGTCGACGATCTCCCCCGCGGTCGCGCCGGCGCCCACCGCGGCGTCCGCCTCGGCCCCGTAGCTGGGCTGCGCGCCTCCGGTGGCGACGAGGGCGGCGATCCGGGCGAGCGCCAGCGTCCGGACGTCGAGCTCATGCGGCTGGGCCTCCAGGGGGTCGTCGTCCTCGAGGTGCCTGTCGTTGAGTGCCAGCCGACGCAGTCGCTCGATGTAGTCCACGGTCCACCTCCGTCGTCCCATGGAGCCACGCCGCGGCTGTCGGCGGCATCACGTAGATGGGATGAAAGGGATCTTCATGCGTTCTGCATGACGACTCGCGGGCCCGCCGCGTCCGACAGTGGCGGTGTCCCCAGCGGGGACCGACGACGAGGACGCCCCCCGAGGGGGCAGGAGAGGCGGCGGAGGATGACGGAGGACAGCACCGATCTCGAGGAGATCGGTCCGATCGACTACCTGGTGATCCAGCTCCCGACCGCGAACATGGACGGGTCCGCGTTCGAGCACCTGCTCGACCTGGTGGGTCGCGGGCTGGTCCGCGTCCTGGACCTCGCGTTCCTGAGCAAGGCGGCGGACGGCAGCGTGTCCGGGGTCGCGTTGGACGAGGTGCCGGGGGGCGTCAACCTGACGTTCTTCGAAGGGGCGTCCTCCGGTCTGCTGGGCGACGACGACCTCGAGGAGGCCGGCGCCGCCCTGGATCCCGGGACGACCGCCGCGCTGCTGGTCTACGAGAACGTCTGGGCAGCGCCGTTCGCCACCGCGTTGCGCCGCAACGGCGCCCAGCTGGTCGCCAGCGGTCGCATCCCCGTGCAGGCGCTCCTCGCCGCCATCGACGCCACCGAGCCCGTCGCCTGACGGGCGATCGACAGCACACCGAGAGGACGAGACCGATGCCAGGACTCATCCGCGGGGTCGCCCGCACCGCCGCCATCGCCGGGACCGCGACGGCGGTCTCCAACCGCGTCTCCCGACGCCAGGCAGGCCGCTGGGCCGCCCAGGAGGCTCCACAGGAGGCTCCGGCCCCCACCTACGCCGCACCGCCACCTCCGCCACCGGCAGCAGCGGCGGCACCGCCGATGGACGACAAGCTCGCCCAGCTCGCCCAGCTGGGCACGCTGCGCGACTCGGGAGTCCTGACCGACGCCGAGTTCGAGGTCCAGAAGGCCCGCATCCTCGGCGGGTACTGACCACCGAGTTTCCGACACCGAGAGAGACGAGACGTCCGTGGACACGTTCGCGCAGTGGTTCTGGCTGATGGTCTGGTGGTTCCTCTTCTTCGCCTACCTGGTGATCCTGTTCCAGATCATCGGTGACCTGTTCCGCGACAAGGAGCTCAGCGGGTGGCTCAAGGCGGTCTGGATGATCGCGCTCGTGTTCCTGCCCTTCCTCACCGCGTTCATCTACGTGGTCTCCCGCGGTCGGAGCATGGCCGAGCGGCAGACGGCGGCGATGGTCCAGGCCAAGGAGGACACCGACACCTACATCCGGGGGGTGGCGGGCAAGTCGCCGGCCAGCCAGATCAGCGACGCGAAGGTGCTGCTCGACCAAGGGGCGATCAACGAGCAGGAGTTCGCCACGCTCAAGGCCAGGGCACTGGCCTGACCTCGGGCGCCCGGGTGGTCGGAGGGGACCACCCGGGACCGCCCGGGGGCCGACGAGGACGGTGAGCCGTGGACGACGCGCAGGACGACCACCCCACGGGCTGGCATCGGCATCTCGAGCTCGTCGCGACGATCCTGCTGGCCGTCGCGACCGTGACGACGGCGTGGTCGGCGTTCCAGAGCAGCAAGTGGGGCGGTTACTCGACAGCCTCCTACAGCGCCGCGACGGCGGACCGCACGCTCTCGAACCGGTCGGCCACCCTCGCCGGGCAGCAGACGATCATCGACGTCACGCTGTTCACGGACTGGCTGGCAGCGGTGAACGAGGAGCAGGGCCAGGTCCTTCCCCCGTCGTACGTGCCGGACCCGACGACGTACTCGGGGTTCCTGTACGAGCGGTTCCGTCCCGAGTTCCGACCGGCCCTGCACGCCTGGCTCGCCGAGGACCCGGCGACCGATCCCGAGGCGCCGCCGAGCCCGTTCGCGATGGACGAGTACGTCCTCGCCGCCGCGCAGGAGTCCCAGCGGCTCGAGTCGTCCGCCGACGCGTCTGCCACGATCGCTCGTGAGGCGAACCAGCGGAAGGACAACTATGTGCTCGCCACGGTCATGTGCGCGTCGGTGCTCTTCTTCTGCGGGATCGGCGGCAAGCTCAGCTCGGTCCGGAGCCGCACGGCGATGATCGTGCTCGCGGGTGTGTTCCTCCTCGCGACCATCGGCGTGCTGGCCACCTACCCGGTGCGCTTCGGATGAGCGTGCTCGCGTCGGGGGCGCTCGCCCTCGCGATCACCGCGCTCACCGTGGTCGCGATGCTGCTCGTCCGACGCCGCTCCCCCGAGGGCAGCTGGTTCAGCGACGGCGACCGCGCGTCGGGCGTGTTCGGCGTCCTGGCCACCGGGTTCTCGGTGCTGCTCGGCTTCATCATCTTCCTGGCGTTCCAGTCCTACGACGAGGCCCGCTCCGGAGCCCAGCTCGAGGCCGAGCTCGTGGCCCAGCAGCTGCAGACCGCGCAGCTGATGCCCCAGGACGTGCGCGACGAGCTCACCGGCGAGCTCGTCTGCTACGCCCGCACGGTGGTCCGGACGGAGTGGCCCTCCATGGTGGCCGGGACGATCGGCGACTCCGTGAACCCGTGGGGCGTCGCGATGTTCCAGACGTTCCGCGACGTCGACCCGCAGACGAACGCGGAGCAGTCGGCGTACGACCGGTGGGCCGACGAGACCGCCGACCGGCAGCAGGCGCGCCAGTCGCGGGTGCACGGCGCCGAGGGCCTCATCCCGCTGCCGCTCTGGATCGTGCTGTACATCGTCGCGGGCGTGATCTTCGTCTACATGCTGTTCTTCGCCGACTCGGCGGAGCGGGCGCCCACCCAGGCCGTCCTGATGGGCAGCGTGACGCTCGTCATCACGCTCCTGCTGCTGCTCATCGGCTTCTTCGACCATCCGCACGGGCCCGGCGTCGGCAAGCTGCAGCCGATCGCGATGGAGCGCACCCTCGCGCTCATGGAGACGCAGGGGGCCGCCATCGGTCTCGACCTCGACCCGCCGTGCGACGCCGACGGCCGGGCCGGCTGACGCGCCATCCCCGCAGGACGGGCGACACCGGCGGAGCGCACTACCCTCGGTCCGTGGTCGTGCGACGCCGGACGACCGACGCACCGAGAGGCAGGAACGGATGACCCAGACCCACGCCGTGCGCGTCCACCCCAGCGCTGACCGGCTGGCCCGGACCGACCAGCTCGCGTGGAAGATCGCCGAGGTCGCCGCCGACCCGGTCGAGGTCCCGGACGCCGTGGTCGACATGATCATCAACCGGGTCATCGACAACGCCGCCGTCACGGTCGCGTCGCTGACGCGCACCCCCCCGTCCACCGCCCGGGCGCAGGCGCTCGCGCACCCGTACGCGGGGCCCAGGCACGGCGCGACCGTCTCCGGCGTCGCGCCCACCACCCGCGTCAGCCCCGAGTGGGCGGCCTGGGCCAACGGCGTCGCCGTGCGTGAGCTCGACTACCACGACACGTTCCTCGCGGCCGACTACTCCCACCCGGGCGACAACATCCCGCCGATCGTCGCCGTCGCGCAGCACACCGGCCGCGACGGCGCGGCCCTGGTGCGGGCGATCGCCACCGGCTACGAGATCCAGGTCGACCTGGTCCGCGCGATCAGCCTGCACCAGCACAAGATCGACCACGTCGCTCACCTGGGCCCGTCGGTCGCCGCCGGTCTCGGCACGCTGCTCGGGCTGTCTCCCGAGGTGATCTTCCACGCGGTCGGCCAGGCGCTGCACACGACGACGGCCACGCGGCAGTCGCGCAAGGGCGAGATCTCGTCGTGGAAGGCCTACGCCCCGGCGTTCGCGGGCAAGGTCGCCATCGAGGCCGTCGACCGGGCGATGCGCGGTGAGACGTCGCCGACCCCCATCTACGAGGGCGAGGACGGGGTGATCGCCTGGATGCTCGACGGTCCCGACGCCGCGTACGACGTGCCGCTGCCGGCGCCCGGTGAGCCCAAGACGGCGATCCTCGACACCTACACGAAGGAGCACTCGGCCGAGTACCAGTCACAGGCGCTCATCGACCTGGCCAGGAGCCTGCACCGCGAGCGTCCCGACCTCACCAACCCGTACAACGTCGCGTCGATCGTCATCCACACGTCGCACCACACGCACTACGTGATCGGCTCCGGGGCGAACGACCCGCAGAAGTACGACCCGACGGCGTCGCGCGAGACTCTCGACCACTCGATCCCCTACATCTTCACGGTCGCGCTGCAGGACGGCGTGTGGGACCACGTGGCCTCCTACGCGCCCGATCGCGCCTCTCGACCCGACACCGTCGCGCTGTGGCAGAAGGTCACCACCACCGAGGACCCCGCCTGGACCGCCCGGTACCACTCGAGCGACCCGGCGCAGAAGGCGTTCGGCGGCCGCGTCGAGATCACGACCACCGGCGGCGAGGTCGTCGTGGCGGAGCTCGCCGTGGCCGACGCTCACCCGCTGGGCGCCCGGCCGTTCGCCCGTGAGCAGTACGTGGCCAAGTTCCGCTCGCTCGCCGCGGGCGTCCTGGACCAGGCCGAGATCGAGCGGTTCCTCGACGTCGCCCAGCGTCTGGCCTCTCTGAGCGCCGACGAGCTCGCCGGCCTGACGGTCGTCGCGCCCGCCGGTCTGCTGGAGTCGGTCGTCACCCCGGAAGGAGTGTTCTGATGCTCTACGCGACCGCCACCCCGGCGGACAAGCGCGTCGCCCTGCGCGACGGCCTGGCCTCCGGCCGGCTCCTGCAGCTGCCCGGCGCGTTCAACCCGCTGTCGGCGCGGCTCATCGAGGCCAAAGGCTTCGACGGCGTCTACATCTCCGGCGCCGTGCTGTCCGCGGACCTGGGCCTGCCGGACATCGGCCTGACGACCGCCACCGAGGTCACCCAGCGCGCCGGCCAGATCGCCCGGATGACCGCGCTGCCGTCGATCGTCGACGCCGACACCGGCTTCGGCGAGCCCATGAACGTTGCGCGCACCATCCAGGGGCTCGAGGACGCCGGCCTGGCCGGCTGCCACATCGAGGACCAGGTGAATCCCAAGCGCTGCGGGCACCTGGACGGCAAGGCCGTGGTCGACGAGGACACCGCGCTCAAGCGCATCCGCGCAGCCGTCGACGGTCGCCGCGACCCGAACTTCCTGGTCATCGCCCGCACCGACATCCGCGCGGTCGACGGTCTGGCCGCCACGGTGGACCGGGCCAAGGCGCTGGTCGACGCGGGCGCGGACGCCATCTTCCCCGAGGCGATGACGGGACCCGACGAGTTCGCCGCCGTGCGCGCCGCCGTCGACGTGCCCCTGCTGGCCAACATGACGGAGTTCGGCAAGGGCGAGCTGCTCACGGCCCGCCAGCTCGAGGACATCGGCATGAACCTCGTGATCTACCCGGTCACCCTGCTGCGCTTGGCGATGGGCGCCGCGATGGCCGGCCTGGACACCATCCGTGCGGAGGGCACGCAGGCCGGCCTGCTGGACCGCATGCAGACGCGCGCCGAGCTGTACGAGCTCCTGGACTACGAGGCATACGGCACCTTCGACGCGAACGTGTTCAACTTCAAGCTCTGACCAGCAGGAACGTCCCGTCAACGACGATGGAGGCAGACCGTATGACCGAGTCCGACACCCAGATCCACAAGGGCCTCGCCGGCGTGGTCGTCGACACCACCGAGATCTCCTCGGTCGACGCCGAGAGCAACTCGCTGCTGTACCGCGGCTACCCCGTCCAGCAGCTCGCCGCGCAGCGCTCGTTCGAGGAGGTCGCCTACCTGCTGTGGTACGGCGAGCTGCCCGACGCCGCCCAGCTGGCGGACCTGCAGGCGACCGGCCGGTCGCAGCGGGTGCTGGACGACACGGTGGTCGACGCCGTGCTCGCGCTGCCGACCACCTGCCACCCGATGGACGTCGTCCGCACGGCGGTCAGCGTGATCGGTGCGCACGACGCGACCGAGCAGGACTCGTCGCGCGAGGCCAACCTGGCCAAGTCCGTGCACCTCCTGGCCCAGATCCCCGGGATCGTGGCGCTCGACCAGCGCCGCCGCCGCGGTCAGGACCCGGTCGCACCGCGCGACGACCTCGGGTTCGCGGAGAACTTCCTCTGGATGACGTTCGGCGAGGTGCCCGACCCCGTCGTGGTGCACGCGTTCGAGGTGTCGATGATCCTGTACGCCGAGCACTCCTTCAACGCGTCCACGTTCACTGCCCGCGTGATCGCGTCGACCCTGTCCGACCTGCACTCCGCGGTCGTCGGCGCGATCGGCGCCCTCAAGGGCCCGCTGCACGGCGGTGCCAACGAGGCGGTCATGGCCACGTTCGCGGAGATCGGCACGGCCGACCGGGCCGCGGACTGGCTGGACGACGCGCTCGCGCACAAGCGCAAGATCATGGGCTTCGGTCACCGCGTCTACAAGCACGGCGACTCCCGCGTGCCGACGATGCACGAGTCGCTGGTGACCCTCGTGGAGCACTACGACCGCCCGGACCTGCTGGACCTGTACGCCGCGCTCGAGACCGCGATGACCGAGCGCAAGAACATCCTGCCGAACCTCGACTACCCCACCGGACCCGCGTACCACCTCATGGGCTTCGACACCCCGACGTTCACGCCATTGTTCGTCGCCAGCCGGGTCACGGGGTGGACGGCGCACGTGATGGAGCAGCTGAGCGCGAACTCGCTGATCCGGCCGCTGAGCCGGTACGTGGGACCAGCGCGGCGGGACGTGCCGTAGGCGCGAACACCACGGTGCGCTGCAGCTGGTAGCTGGCCGCGAACAGGGCCACCTCGGTGAGCACCTTGGCCGGCAGCAGGGCGATGCCGACGCCCGTCAGGGCGGTGAGGATGCCGAAGTTCGCAGCGAGCAGCGTGGCTGCGAGCATGCCGTACTGGGTGGCGGCGGCGCGCAGCGACTTGGCGCGCCCGCCGGCGAACACGAGGCGACGGTTGGCCGCGAAGTTGACCGACGAGCTCAGCACGCGTGCCGCGACCACGGGCGGCAGCAGGGCCCCGGTGACCGAGAACAGGGCGAGCAGAGTGACCGTGTCGACGAGGAACGACCCGAACGACGACAGCGAGAACCGCAGCAGCGGCGCGTACACCCGGGCGGAGTCGATGACGGGCCGGAAGTGCGACGACGCGTTCTCGTCCAGGTAGACCGTCTCGATCTCGACCTCCTCGACCGCGATCCCGTCCTGCGACGCGCGCAGCAGCAGGTCCAGCTCGTACTCGAACCGCTCGCCGTCCACCGTCCGGAGCCACCCGAGCATCGAGGCCGGGTAGCCGCGCAGGCCCGTCTGGGTGTCGTGCACGGGCAGCCCGGTCGCCGTCCGGACCAGCACGCCGGTGACCGCGTTGCCCCACCGGCTGCGCAGCGGCACGTGTCCGGTGAAGCGTCGCGCCCCGAGCACCATGGCGCCGTCGGCCGCGGCCACCCGGTCCGCGACCCGCAGGATGTCCGGTACCAGGTGCTGGCCGTCGCAGTCGGCGCACACCACGTCGCTGCCCGGCCGGTGCTCGGCCAGCCAGGCGAACCCGGCCTTCAGGGCGTGGCCCTTGCCTCGGTTCGCCGTGTCCGCCAGCACCGTCGCACCCAGCGCACGGACCTCGTCGAAGGTCGCGGCGAAGCGGGGTCCGCTGCCGTCGTCGACCACGAGGACGTCGAGGTCGGCGCAGCGCAGGGCGGCCACCAAGGACACCAGCCGGCCGTCGGGCTCGTACGCCGGGATCAGTACGTACATCGTCATCAGCCGGCGATGTACAGGATGTCGGAGGTGCCGCGCTCCTGGCCCTTGCCGAGCGGGTTGTTCACGAGCGCCCCGTCGAAGTACATCGTCGACGAGCCGCCGCCGTCGATGTTGTACGCGGTGCTCGCCCCGAGGTCCTGCATGATCTCGGCGAGCCCGGTGAGCGTCACCCCGGCGCTGTAGCCCGGACTGCGCCCGTCGACCACCACGAACACCAGGTGGTTGTCGTCGATCACCCCGACCGCCGTGCGGGGCTGCTCGCCCTGGATCGAGTGGTTGCCCACGTTGGTGTCGACCTCGACGTCCTCGATCCCGTCGATCACCTGCCCGTCCTCGAGCAGCGCCGGCCCGAACGACAGGGTGTTCCAGACGCCCGCGGCCACCAGCGCGTCAGCGGTCGTCGCGGTCTCGTCGTACACCTCGACGTGCCCGTCGGTGTAGAAGGCGAGGCCCTCGCGGGCGCCCTCGTCGCGGTAGACCACGCCGTTGCGGATGACGATCCCGGTGTCGCGGAACCCGTAGTAGTCGCCGTTGACGGCGAACACCGCGCCGTTGTCGGCGGCGATGTCGGAGGTGTCCTCGGTGATGTTCAGTCCGAAGCTGTTCTGCGCGAACGCCGACCGCAGGGCCGTCGCGTCGGTGAGCGTCACGTCGGCGACGTAGTACGTGACGGTGTCGTCGCCCGATCCTGTGGTCACCGTGGAGATCGAGACGGCGGACGACGAGGACTCGTAGGACGTGTCCGTGAGCACGGCGTCGGCGGGCGACGAGCCCGCCGACGCCGTCGTGCCCTGGCTGGCCTCGTACGCCTGCACGTCGGAGATCTCGACGTGCTCGATCACGAACCGGTCGAGCGCCCACGCGCCCGCGCCGACGACGGACAGCGAGAGGGTCAGGACACCGACCAGGACGGTGCGGCGAAGGGGGGTGCGCTTCTTCATGCCCCTTGTCTAGGGAGCGGGACTGTCGCTCCTCGGTGCGGGCGCTGTGCGCCTCCTGTGCGGTCAGTCCTCGGCGATCGGCCGACCCACGGTCAGCGCCTCCCGCAGCGGCGCGTCCAGCTCCCGGAACGCCGCGTCGGGCTGCGCACCCACCGCGTCGAGCACCGTGCTGAAGAAACAGCGCGCGGCGGCGGCCAGCACCACGTCGAGGATCTCGTCGTCGGCGAACCCGAGGGTGCGCAGCTCGTCGAGATCCTCCGGACGCATGTCGGCCGCGCCCGCCGCCACCGTGCCGGCCAGCCGCGCGACAGCGCGGTCCACCTCCGTCAGCTCCTCGGACTCGCCGCCCTGCGCCAGCGCCCGGACCGCGTCGGGGCTCATGTGCGTCGACGCGAGGACGTCACCGTGCGCCAGCGCGCAGTAGCTCGACCGCAGACGCAGCGCTGCGGCGGTCGTCGCCACCTCGTAACGCCGCGGGTCCATCCCCTTGATCGCCCGGTTCAGCCCCTGCCACCCGCGCAGGACCTCCGGCCGGTGCGCGAGCACGCGGGTGTAGTTGGCGACGTGACCGAGAGACGCCCGGTCCTTCTCGAACGCCGCCGCCACCTCGCCGGCGGGGTCGTCGTCCGTCGTCGCGCCGCTGATCCAGGCCATGCGTCGTCCTCCTCGCGGGTGGGGCGTGCCGTGCCGATCATCGCGCCCAGCGGCGCGGCCCGACAGGATGAACGGTCATGGACGCCTCCTCGGCCGCCGCCAACAACGCCGCGTGGTGCGATCTGGTCTGCCGGGCGGCCGGACTGCCGACGCAGACCCGCGCAGGGCTCTGGTCGACGCCGACCCGCTCCCCCGAGGCGTACCCGGACGGGGTCACGCTCCGCCCGGGGGTGCCCGCGCAGGAGGTGCTGGGCTCCGTCGACGACTCCGCGGGCGCCTCGGTCAAGGACTCGTTCGCGGACCTCGACCTGGCGCCGCACGGGTACACCGTGCTGTTCGAGGCCCGGTGGCTGGTCCGCGCCGTGGCGCGGCCGGGCACACCGCTGCTGCCGTGGCGGTCGATCGAGGCGACGACGCTCCCGCGATGGTGGGCTGCGCACGGCTCGCGGGTCGTCGGTGCGGCCGTGCTCGACGACCCCGGGGTGCGCCTCCTGCTCGCCGAGGACGACGAGGGGCCGGTCGCGGTCGCCGCGCTCAACCGCTCGGGCGACGGGCCGCGGACGGTGGTCGGGGTCTCGAACGTCCGGGTGCTGCGGGGTGACCCCGAGACCGTCTGGGCCGATCTCGCCGTCGTCGCCCGTCAGGAGCTGGGCCCGCACCCGCTGGTCGGCTACGAGTCGGGTGCGGACCTGGCGCCGCCGATCGCGACCGGGTTCGCGACCGTCGGCCCGCTGCGGGTCTGGATCCGCTGACCGCTTACGCCCGGATCTCGAACCTCGTGAGCGCCTCGGGCTCCTCGACGGTGACGTCGACCCCGGACACGACCGCCCCGCCGGGACCGGTACGGCACCACGCCACGAGGGCCTCGACGGCGTCGGCGGCTCCCTCGAGGACGGCCTCGACCGTGCCGTCGACCCGGTTGCGCACCCAGCCGTGCACGCCGAGCCGGCGGGCCTCGCGCGCCAGCGACCAGCGGTAGCCGACGCCCTGCACGGACCCGTGGACGACGAGGTGGCGGCGGATCACCCCCACAGTGTGCCCGTCAACCCATGGTTGACGAGCATCACATCGTCAACCTAGGGTTGACGCATGACCACACGCGTGCAGAACCCCGTCCGGCTCGATGACCTCATCGACGCCATCACCACCTCCCAGCCCACCGTGCTCCACCAGCTGTCGACCGCGGTGCTCACGGCGCAGGCGCTCGGCGACGTCGCCGACCACCTCATCGGCCACTTCGTCGACCAGGCGCGGCGGTCCGGCGCCTCGTGGACGGAGATCGGCGCCAACATGGGGGTGACCAAGCAGGCCGCACAGAAGCGGTTCGTGGCCAAGGATCCCGGGGCGCCGGGCGCGAGCCAGGGCTTCGAGCGATTCACCGAGGCCGCGCGCAACGTCGTCGTCGCGGCGCAGAACGAGGCGCACGCGGCCGGCAACACCGAGATCACGACGGCCCACCTGGCGCTCGGCCTGCTCGCGGCACCCGACGACGTCGCCGCCCGGGCCGTCGCGGCGCAGGTCAGCTCGCTGGACGGCGCCCGACGGACGCTCACGGCCGGCCTGGCACCCTCGGTCGCCCCCGTCCCCGACCTCGTGCCGTTCGACGCCGGGGCCAAGAAGGCACTGGAGCTGACGTTCCGCGAGGCGGTGCGCCTGGACGACGAGCGCGTCGACACCGGGCACGTGCTCCTCGCGCTCCTGGAGGCCGACGGCGGCAGCGGTCCGGTGGCGGCGCTGGGGCTCGACAAGGCCGCCGTCGAGGCGTTCGTCGTCGCGGCTCGGGACGAGGCCGACACCGCGGAGTGAGGCGCGCGGTACGCATCCGTCCCCCGGAGCAGGGAAGATGCTCGGGTGACCTCCCCGAGCGTGACCCCTGCCGACCGGACGGATGCGGGCCGCCGCTTTCGCACCGCCATGTTCGTCGACTTCGACAACGTCTACATCGGGCTGCAGCGCCTGGACCCCGTGGCCGCGGAGGCGTTCGCCACGAACCCGGCCCACTGGCTCAGTGAGTTGGAGACCGGCACCGACTCCGAGGGCGAGTTCAGCCGCCGCTTCCTGATCCGCGCCTGCTACCTGAACCCGTCGCGGTTCTCGCAGTTCCGGCCCAACTTCACGCGCGCCGGCTTCCAGGTGGTCGACTGCCCGTCGCTGACCCAGCAGGGCAAGAGCAGCGCCGACATCAACCTCGTCCTCGACGCCGTCGACGCCCTCGCGGCGCCCACGCAGTACGAGGAGTTCGTCATCGTCTCGGCCGACGCCGACTTCACGCCTCTGGCCCTGCGCTGCCGCGCCGCGGACCGCCGCGTCACGATCATCACCGCCAGCCCGGCCGCGGCCGCCTACCGGTCGGTGGCCGACTCCGTCATCACGGCCGACGACCTGGCCGAGCTGGTGACCCACACGGCGTCGACGCTGGACGTCGAGACCGTGGTCGAGGAGGTCGCGGTCGCCGTCGAGGCGCCCGCGCAGACTCCCACGAAGGCGCCGACGAAGAAGGCCGCCGCCGCCACGCCTCCCCCGAGCTCAGCCGCGCGCAAGGCCGTGCTCCAGCGCGTGCAGGCTGCGGACCGCCCGGTGCCGCTCGGCACCATCGCGCAGCTGGCGCAGAAGACCGAGCCGACCCTGCCCGAGACCCGGTGGGCCGGTGCGGGCGGCTTCCTGCCCTGGCTGGCACGCAACGTCCCCGAGGTCGGCGTCTCGTCGCGGCCGCCGGGGTTCGTCTGGGACGCCAACCGCTTCGGCGAGGCCGACCTGCCAGGCGCCGTCGCGGACACGTCCTCGAGCGCACTCCAGCGCCAGGTCGTCGCGGTCACCGACACCCCCGGCCTCAGCGCCTCGAACTACCGGGTGCTCCTGACCGCCCTGGCCGCGGACCTCAAGGCCCACCCGTTCGACCGCGCCGAGACGTCCCGGCGCGTGCGCGACGCGTGCCGGAAGGCGGGCGCCCAGGTGGGCCGCTCCACCGTGAACTTCGTGATCGGCGGCATCATCTTCGCGGGCCTCGAGCTCAAGCCGACCACCAAGGCGTCCGACCTGGCGCTGGCATGGGCGGACAACGTGGTCGGCCTGTGCCGCGGCGCCCGGATGCAGCTGAGCCCCGCCGACGCCGCCGCGATCGGTGCGTGGGTGGGCGGCGGCCTGCTGGAGAGCTGACTCAGCGGTCGTAGTCGAACCGCAGCCGCATCCGGTCCCCGCGGAACACGATCGACGAGTACTCGAACGGCCGCGCGAGCGCGTCGGAGATCACGTCCTGCAGCTGCAGGGCGGGGTCTCCGCGGCGCATGCCCAGGTGCTTGGCGTCGGCGGTGCTCACCGCGACGGCCTCGAGCTCCTCGTGCACGCGCTTCATGGGCAGCCCGTAGTGCTCCTCGAGCACCACGCAGAGCTGGTTGGCCACGACGTCGTGCCGGTCGAGCGCGGGCGCCAGCCGGGCCGGGACGTAGGAGCGGTGCAGGCTGATGGGCTCGCCCTGCACGGACCGGACCCGGACGATCACGTACGTCTCGTCGCCCTCGCCGAGCGCCAGACGCTCGCGCACCCCGGACGACGGCGTCTCGAGCGCCAAGGACACCAGCCGCGTCGACGTCTCGTAGCCGAGGGCCTCGAGCTGCTCGCGCACACCCCGGTAGGCCGGGGAGATCGCGCTGATCTTGGGCGTGGCCACGTAGGTGCCCTTGCCCGGCACGCGGACCAGCAGGCCGTCGCCGACGAGCTTGGTCAGCACGCCGCGCACGGTCATCCGGCTGAGTCCGTAGATGCGGTTGAGCTCGTTCTCCGACGGGATCCGCTGTCCCGGGACCCACTCCCCGCTGGTGATCCGCGCGTGCAGGATCTGCTCCAGCTGCGCGTAGAGCGGCACGGCCGACTCCCGCGCGAGGACCTCCGACATGAGCCAAGACTTCCACGCTCTGGTCGGCCATGAGTAGACCTGTCTAGACTGCGGACAGATCGGGACGATGCGGTCCTGGTCACGCAGGGTCGCTCCCCGGGAGGGCTGAGCATGATCTCGTCGACGGTGACGATGACGCGGGCCGCCCGCGAGCACGGGTACGCGGTGCCGGCGGTGAACATCCTCGACGACCTCAGCCTGCGCGCCGTGATCGCCGCCGCGGTGGCCGCGAGCTCGCCGATGATCATCCAGATCTCGGTCAAGACGGTCCGCTCGATCGGCACCGACCTGATCACCACGATGTTCCGGCACGCCGCCGCCGACGTCCCCGTCCCGGTCGCCCTGCACCTCGACCACTGCCCCGACCGGGCGGTCATCTCCGACGTGGTCCGCGCCGGGTGGTCGTCGGTGCTCTTCGACGCCTCGGACCGCGACCTGGAGACCGCCGAGCGCGAGACGAGCGAGGTGGTCGCGGAGGCGCACGCCGCGGGGGTCGACGTCGAGTCGGAGATCGAGAACATCATCGGGGTGGAGGACGGCGTCGGCTCCGACGTCAGCCTGCACTCCTACGACGTCGCGACGCTGGCCGCCGTCGCCGAGCGCACGGGGGTCGACCTGCTCGCACCCCAGCTGGGCACCGCGCACGGCGAGTACAAGGCGCAGCCGGTGCTCCTCCCCGAGCGTGTGCGTGAGCTGGCCGCCCTGACGGACCGCTCGATCGTGCTGCACGGCGGCACCGGCCTGTCGGCGGAGGACTTCGCGACGTTCATCGACGCCGGCGTCTCCAAGATCAACATCTCGACGGGCGTCAAGGTCGCGTACATGCGGTCCGCCGAGACGCACCTCGCCGAGGCGCGCGCCCGCGACAAGTGGGACCCGCCCTCGATGTTCCGGGACATCTCCACCGCCGTGCAGGCCGCGATCGCCGTGCACATCGAGGAGTTCGGCGCGGCCGGGAAGGCGTCGTCGTGAGCCCCGCCCTGGTGTTCGACTGCGACGGCGTGCTGGCCGACACCGAGCGTGACGGGCACCTGCCCGCGTTCAACCGGACCTTCGAGGAGGCCGGCCTCCCGATCCACTGGAGCGAGCAGGAGTACGGGTACCTGCTGGCGATCGGCGGCGGCAAGGAACGGCTGGCGACGGTGTTCACGCCGGCGTTCGTCGAGACCGCGCATCTGCCCACCGACCCCGACGAGCAGCGCGACCTGGTGGCCCGCTGGCACAAGGCGAAGACCGCGCACTACACGGAGCTGGTCGCTGCCGGGGTGATGCCCGGGCGGCCCGGCATCGCGCGCATCGTGGCGGAGGCGTCCGCGGCGGGCTGGCTGCTGGCGGTCGCGTCCACGTCCGCCGAGGCGTCCGTCCGCGCGGTGCTCGAGCACGCGGTCGGTGCGGAGCGAGCCGCGGAGTTCGCGGTGTTCGCCGGGGACGTGGTGCCGGCCAAGAAGCCCGCGCCGGACATCTACCTGCTCGCCCTGCGCGAGCTCGGCGTCGGTCCCGAGGAGGTGATCGTCGTCGAGGACAGCGCCAACGGTCTGCGGGCCGCGCTCGGCGCCGGGCTGCGCACCGTCGTCACGGTCAGCAGCTACACGGCCGACGAGGACTTCACCGGCGCGTCGCTCGTCGTCAGCACGCTCGGCGACCTCCCCGACCAGCCGGCCACCGCGCTGGCCAACCCCCACGACCTGGTCGTCGACGGCGAGGTCACCCTGTCCCACCTCGACCAGCTCCTCACCACTCCCTGAAGGGTCCCGCCCGTGTCCGATGCCCGCGTCGAGTCCGTCGTCCGCACCATCACGCAGACCTGCATCGAGAACGAGACGTACTTCGGGGACCTGGACTCCGTCGTGGGCGACGGGGACTTCGGCTTCTCCCTCGCGCGCGGCTTCGAGAACGTGCTGGCCCAGTGGGACGACTTCGACCGCACCGACACCGGCACGTTCCTGCAGAAGGTGGCGGTCGTGATGAGCGGGCGGATCGGCGGGACGTCGGGACCCATCTGGGGCACGGCGTTCCTGCGCGCAGCGGGCCAGGTCAAGGGCAAGCAGGAGATCACGGGCGACGACGTCGTGGCGATGCTGCGCGCGGCGATCGAGGGGATCAAGGCGCGCGGCGGAGCGGACCTGGGCGAGAAGACCCTGCTCGACGCCCTGGCGCCGATGACCGACACGATCGAGCACGAGCTCGGGGCCGGCACCGCGCCCGCGGACATCGCCAAGGCCGCGGCCGTCACCGCCCGCGAGGCCGCCGAGGCGACCCGGCCGATGCAGGCCAGGCGCGGCCGGGCGTCGTACACCGGCGAGCGCAGCATCGGCTCGCTCGATCCCGGCGCGGTCGCGGTGGCCGTGCTGGCGGAACGCGTCGCCGACACCTGGTGACACCCACACGTCCGCGCTCCGGGGGCGACGCGGCGACAGGTCTGGACAACACGACGATGTGGAGGAACGACTGATGAAGAAGTTCGTCAACGACCCGAAGAACTTCGTCCCCGAGATGCTCAAGGGCATCGCGCTGGCCAACCCCGACACCCTGCGCTACGTGCCCGAGTACAACCTGATCATGCGGGCCGACGCCCCGCGGCACGACAAGGTGTCGATCATCCAGGGCTCCGGGTCGGGGCACGAGCCGGCGCACGTCATGGTGGTCGGCAAGGGCATGCTCGACGGCGCCTGTCCCGGCGACGTGTTCGCGGCGCCGCCCATGGAGTACGTGCTGGAGACCGCCAAGCTGCTGGCCTCGGACAAGGGCGTCCTGCTGCTGGTCAACAACTACACCGGCGACAAGATGGCGTTCGAGATGGCGGCCGAGCTGGCCGAGGCCGAGGGCTTGAACGTGCGGACGCTGTTCATCAACGACGACGTCGCGGTCAAGGACTCCACCTGGACGGTGGGCCGGCGCGGGGTCGCGGGGAACTTCTTCGTCATGAAGGCCGTCGGGGCTGCGTCCGAGGCGGGTGCCTCGCTGGACGAGCTGGTGCGGATCGGCGAGAAGGTCAACTCCGTCACCCGGACCATGGGCATCGCCCTGACCCCGTGCACGCCTCCGGCCAAGGGCTCGCCCCTGTTCGAGCTGGCCGACGACGAGATGGAGGTCGGTGTCGGCATCCACGGCGAGCCCGGCCGGCGACGCGCCAAGCTGGTGAGCGCCGACGAGATCGTGGACGAGCTGCTGGGCGCGGTCGTCCCGGACCTGCCGTACTCCTCGGGCGACGAGGTCGCGCTGATGATCAACGGCCTGGGCGGCACCCCGATCAGCGAGCTGTACCTGCTGTACGGGCTGGCGCACGAGAAGCTCGCCGCGCAGGGCATCACCGTGGGCCGCAGCTACGTCGGCGAGTACTGCACGTCGCTCGACATGGCGGGCGCGTCGCTCACGCTGGTCCAGCTCGACGACGAGATCAAGGACCTGCTGCTGGCACCCGCGGAGATCGCCAACCGCGTGTTCTGAGCATCGACGGCCACGCGCGGCGACACCCGCATCTCGTCGCGCGTGGTCCTTTCCTTACCGGTACACCTTGTGCGCGGCCGTCCGAATTGTCATGCTCTCCAGGACGGCGCACACCCGTCGCACGCGAACGGTCATCCGACAACGACGTAGGAGACTCCGTGTCCAGATCCCTGTCCCGCACGCGCTCGATGCTGCTCGCTGCCGCCAGTGTGGTAGCGCTCTCACTGGCCGTCGCCGCTCCCGCCGCGGCGCACGACGGCCGCGGTCACCACCACCCGGCGCCCGCCACCCGGCTCTTCACTCCCCCACCGAACGACGGCGCGGTCGCGCAGATCAAGCAGCTGGTGAAGGCACGCCAGTGGTCGGACGCGGCGGCGATCACCAAGATGGTCGCCACACCGCAGGCGGTCTGGTTCACCTCGGGAACGCCCAAGGACGTCAAGAAGGCCGTCCAGAAGACGATGAAGCAGGCCAAGGTGACCCGGTCGGTCCCCGTGCTCGTCGCCTATGACCTGCCGTTCCGCGACTGCGCGCAGTACTCGGCCGGTGGCGCGCTCGACACCGAGGCGTACCTGGCGTGGATCGACGGGTTCGCGGCGGGCATCGGGGACGGCAAGGCGATCGTCCTGCTGGAGCCCGACGGCCTCGGGATCATCCCCTGGTACACCTCGATCAACGGCGCCCAGGAGTGGTGCCAGCCCGCGGAGCTCGACCCCGCCACCGCGGCGGCCGACCGGTTCACGCAGCTCAACGGCGCCGTCGACCGCCTGGCCGCGCTGCCGAACGTGTCCCTCTACCTCGACGGGACGCACAGCGGCTGGCTCGGCACCGGGGACATCGCGGACCGGCTGCACAAGGCCGGCGTCGAGAAGACCGAGGGGTTCTTCCTCAACGTCTCCAACTACGAGACCACCGAGCGTCAGGCGAAGTTCGCGTCCTGGATCGCGCAGTGCCTCTGGTACGGCACCAACACCGCCGAGGGCGGCTGGCGCGTGGGCCACTTCGACTACTGCGCCAGCCAGTACTACCCGGCGAACCCGGCGGACTTCAGCACGTGGGCGCTGACCGACCAGTGGTACCTGGACAACGTCACCAACGCGGCCAACCCGCCCAGCGGGCCGGACGTCCTCGCGCACGCCGTGATCGACACCAGCCGCAACGGCCAGGGCCCGTGGACCGCTCCCCCGGGCAGCCCCGCCGGCGACCCGCAGGTCTGGTGCAACCCGCCGGACCGCGGCCTGGGCCTGCGTCCGACGCTCAGCACGGGCGACCCGTACGTGGACGCGTACCTCTGGGTGAAGATCCCGGGCGAGTCCGACGGCCAGTGCACGCGGTGGGCACCCGAGGGCGGCATCGACCCCGTCCGCGGCTACGCCGACCCGGCGGCCGGTGCGTGGTTCCCGCAGATGGCCCTGGAGCTCGTGCACCTCGCGAACCCGGGACTCTGACGGCGAGGGCGGCCCGGAGCGCACGCGCGCCGGGCCGCCCGGCCAGGGTGAAATCGCCCATCGGGGACATCCAGGACGTTGCGCACGTACCTCAGCGCGAGTTGGCTGCTCATCAAGGATGAGCGTTGTCTGACGACCACTGAGGTGCGCAGGGGGGCGCGACCGATGATCCCTGGACCACTGCCGTGACCGACTACGCCGATCTGGAGATCAGCGTCCATCGGCGGGACGCGATCACCTACGCGGTGGAGCTGCGGTTCCAGCTGCCGGGCTCGGACGTCGAGAACCGTCTGGACGCCGACGGACCTCTGCTGGCGAGCATCGACCCCGCCGCCCTCGACCAGCTGGACGACGACGAGTACGGGGCGCAGCTGGGGCGCGGACTGTTCGGGGGTGGCGTCGGCAACGCGTTCCGGACCGCCGTCGCGACCTCGCAGAGCAAGGGTGTCCGGCTGCGGGTGCGCCTGGTCATCGGCAGGACCGCGAACGCGCTGCACGGCGTGCGGTGGGAGACGCTGCGGGACCCGTCGGACGGCTCCACGCTGCTGACCAACGAGAACGTCCTCTTCTCGCGGTACCTCGGCAGCCTCGACTGGCGGCCCGTGAGCGTGCGGCCGCGCGGCGACCTCTCGGCGCTGGCCCTGATCGCCGCCCCCTCGAACCTGGACGCGATCTCGGCGGGGCGTCCCCTGGCGCCCGTGGACACAGAGGCCGAGCGGACGCGCGCCCGCCAGGCCCTGGACGGGATGGACCTCACCGAGCTGCCCGGCACCGCGCGGCCCACGGCAGCCCACCTGATCGAGAGGCTGCGCCGCGGCGTCGACGTGCTCTACCTGGTGTGCCACGGCTACCTCGCCAACGACGAGCCTGTCCTGCTGCTCGAGGACGACGAGGGCAGGGCGGCGCCCATGCTGGGCAGCGACCTGGTGGCGAGACTCCGGGAGATCACGCGGCCGCCCCGGCTCGTCTTCCTCGCGTCCTGCCAGAGCGCCGGGGCCGGCGCCGACCGGAGCAGCGCCGACGCGGGCGTCCTGTCCGCGCTCGGACCGCGGCTGGCGTCCTCCGGCGTCCCGGCGGTGATCGCGATGCAGGGGAACGTCTCGATGACCACCGCAGCGACGTTCACCACCTCGTTCTTCTCCAGCCTCGACGAGGACGGTCTGGTCGACCGCGCGACCGCGGTGGCCCGCTCGGTGGTCCGCGAGCGCCCCGACTGGTGGGTGCCCGCCCTGTTCATGCGCCTGAAGAGCGGGAGGCTCTGGTACGTGCCCGGCACGGCACCCGGCGGCGCGCGATTCGACAAGTGGCCCTCGGTCGTGGCGGACATCAAGGCCGACAAGTGCACGCCGATCATCGGTCCCGGGATCAGCGACCCGCTCATCGGCAGCCGGCAGGAGATCGCCCGCACGTGGGCGCGGAGCTACCGCTTCCCGATGGCACCGCACAACCGCGAGAGCCTGCCACAGGTGGCGCAGTACCTGTCGATCAACCTGGGTCGGCGGTTCCCCCGGCTCGAGCTCGAGAACCACCTGCGCCGGACGCTCGTCGACCGCTACCACGACGAGCTGCCGGAGGAGCTGCTCGGGGAGCGGGCCTCGCTCGACGACGTCCTCGAGGCGGCATGGGAGGCCGTCGCCGCGCGGGGGGGCACCGAGCCGTACAGCGTGCTCGCCGAGATCCCGACGCCCATCTACATCACCGCGCAGCCGTCGTTCCTGCTGGCGAAGGCGCTGATCAAGGCGGGCCGGGAGCCGGAGATCGAGCTGTGCCGGTGGCGCGAGGACCAGTCGTGGCCGGAGTCGGTGTTCGAGCGTGAGCCCGGGTACCGACCGACCGCGCAGCGCCCGCTCGTCTACCACCTGCTGGGGGCGCTGAGCGAGCCACAGTCCCTGGTGCTCACCGAGGACGACTACTTCGACTTCCTCATCGGCGTCACGCTCAACCAGGACCTGGTGCCGGCCCCGGTGAAGCGCGCCCTCACGGACTCCGCTCTGATGTTCGTGGGCTTCCGGATCGACGAGTGGGACTTCCGCGTCCTCTACCGCAGCCTGATGAACTCGGAAGGTGGGCGGCGGCGGGACGACTACACGCACGTCGCCGTCCAGATCGATCCCGAGGAGGGGACGACGATCGATGCCGAGCGTGCGCGGCGGTACCTGGAGAGCTACTTCGACCACTCCCACATCAGCCTGTACTGGGGCAGCACGGAGAGCTTCATCAAGGAGCTCGCGGACGAGTGGCGGCAACGGCGATGACCCTCGACGCCACCGCGGTGCGCGCGGACAACCCGTACGTCGGGCCCACGTCCTTCCAGTCGGGCGACCCGCTCTACGGACGGTCCCAGGCGCGTGACGACCTGCTCGACCTGGTCATCGCCGAACGCATCGTCCTGCTGTACTCGCCGTCCGGAGCCGGCAAGACGTCCCTGATCCAGGCTGCGCTGGTCCACGCCCTGGAGGAGGCGCGGTTCGAGGTGCTGCCGGTGATCCGCGTGACGCACGCACTGTCCGCGGACGCCTCGGTGCCCGACGTGCGCAACCGGTACGTCATGAGCACGCTGCTCTCCCTCGAGGAGGGGGTCCCGGCGGCACAGCAGGTGCCACTCAGCACCCTGGCGACGATGTCGATCTCCGACTACCTGGCGGCTCGGCCCGACCTGGACGGTGTGCCCGGCAACGAGGTGCTCATCTTCGACCAGTTCGAGGAGGTGCTCACGGCCGACCCGACGGACGAGGCGGCGAAGCGCGAGTTCTTCGCCCAGCTGGGCGAGATGCTCCGCGACCGGGAGCACTGGGCGGTCTTCGCGATGCGCGAGGACTTCCTCGCGGCTCTCGATCCCTACCTCCGGTTCGTGCCGACCCGCTTCCGCACGCGGTACCGCCTGGACCTGCTCACCGCGGCGCAGGCGCTCGAGGCGGTCGTCAACCCCGCGCGCGACTCCGGCGTGACCTTCGCGACGGACGCCGCCTCCCGCCTGGTCGACGACCTGCGGCGGGTCCGGGTGCAGCGCCCCGAGGGCGCGCAGGAGGTCCTCGGCCCGTACGTGGAGCCGGTCCAGCTGCAGGTCGCGTGCCACCTCCTGTGGTCGCGGCTACCGACGGACGCCCGCGAGATCACCGAGGCGGACGGCGCGGCGCTCGGTGACGTGGAGGAGGCGCTCGCGCGCTACTACGCCGACCGCGTGCGCGACGCCGCCAAGCGCACGGGCATGCGGGAGGGCGCCGTCCGGGACTGGTTCGACGAGCGGCTCATCACACCGCAGGGGCTGCGCGGGCAGGTGCTGGACGGCCCGACGGGCGACCTCGCGACCGACCGCGCGCTCCTCGACGCGCTCATCGCGGACCACCTCGTCCGCGCCGAGAGCCGGCGGCAGGCCACCTGGTACGAGCTCGCCCACGACCGGTTCATCGAGCCGATCCGCAAGGACAACGCCGCGTGGCGCGGCGAGCACCTCACGGTGCTCGAGCGGACTGCTGCGCTGTGGGCGGCGGAGGAGCGCCCGCAGCACCTCCTGCTGGTCGGGCCGGCGCTCGAGGATGCCCTGGCGGACGCCACGCAGATCCCCGGGCAGCTGCGCCCGCGGGAGCGCGAGCTGCTGGAGGCGTCCCAGGCGGCCGAGTCGCACCGCCGCGCCCAGATCCGCAGCGCCCAGCGGATGCGTCGCATCTCGATGGTGCTCGCGGCCGCGGTCGTCGTCGCCCTCGTCGCGAGCGTGATCGGCTGGGTGTCGTTCCGCGGTGCTCGAGAGGCGACCGCCGAGGCACAGGCCGCCGAGCTGCGGCAGCACCTGAAGTTCGGCGCCCTCCAAGCCCTGGCCAGCGACCCGCAGACGGGGGTCGCGCTGGCCGGTGCGCTGACCGAGACCGTCGGCGCCGACCAGCTCGACATCGACACGAGGTCCCTGCTCTACCAGGCCGCGGACGCCTCCCCCGTGTCGGTGGTGTTCCGCGGCGACGACGCGCAGGAGGTCGCCTGGGCCGCGCTGTCCGGTGACGGCAGCACCGTCGTCACCGGGGGCGGGAACACCGTGCGGGTGTTCGACCGCGGCACCGGCGAGCTCGAGGCCGAGCTGGAGCCACCGGTCCCCGGGCGAGTGGGCTCGGTCGACGTGAGCACCGACGGCGGCACGGTCGTCGCCTCGCTGGAGAACGGCACGATCGTCACGTGGGACGTCGCGACGCGGGAGTCGCAGTCCTGGGACCTGGGCTCCGGGTACGCGTGGGCCGCCTCGGTCTCGCGCGCTGGGGACCGTGTCGCCTCGCTGGTCGGCGACGACTCGGTGCGGGTCTGGGACACGGCCGGCGAGCTCCAGCTGGAGCTGCGCCACCCGGGCGCCACCCTGCTCTACGAGGCGATGTTCAGCGACGACGGGCGGTTCCTCGCGACCGTCGGCGACGGCACCGACGCGGTGGTGTGGGACGCGAGCAGCGGCACCGAGCTGTCGCGGATCCCGATGGGCGAGGGCGCGCGGAACGCCCTGTTCAGCCGCGACGGGTCGAGGCTCGGGACGATCGCGCTGGACGGCACGGCGAGCGTCTGGGACGTCGCCACGGGCGCACGCACGAGCGGACCTCTGGAGACGGACGCCGACTCCTGGGCACTGAACGCCGACCTGACGGAGCTGCTCACCATGACCACGTGGGGGGACGTCCAGATCCTCGACCTCGCCACCGGCACGCTCGAGCGCGAGGCGTTCGTCTCCGGTGCACGGCTCGCCGGGGCAGGGTTCGACAGCCGCGAGCCCACGGCGGCGTTCGTCCTGCCCGACGCCGGCAACCCGGCCATCTGGCGGACCGAGTCGGTGCGGCCCACTGCCACCGTGTCGGCGGAGGGCGAGTCGATCGCGGTCTCGTCGGACGACGGGACCCTGCGGGTGACCGACGTCGGCGACTCCCCCGGTGTCATGCGCACCGGGGACGGCGACTACGCGTGGGACGTCGACCTCGACGCCTCCGGGGACCGCGCGGTCGTGGTGCAGCTCGGCGGCGCGACCGTCTGGGACGTCGGCTCGGTGGGCGGTGGACCGGTCCTCGAGTCGGGCGCCGGCGGGATCACCACCGCGGCCCTCAGCGCGGACGGCTCCCGGGTGGTCACCACCGACACCGAGGGGACGGTGACGCTCTGGGACGCGGAGACGGGCGAGGCCCTGCGGGAGCTGGACGGCCCGGACTGGACAGACTTCGTGGCGACCGACTTCTCCCCCGACGGGTCGCAGGTGCTGGTCGCCCTGCGTGCCAACGCCGACGCGAACGCCGCGGCGGCCCCCATGCTCGCTGCGATCCTGCCCGTCGACGGCGCGGGATCCCTCGTCCCGCTCAGCGTGACGAGCCGCTCACGCCTGCCCGAGGCACCCCGCCAGCTCGACGACCAGCCGACGGAGGACGCCGCGCCACCGATCGTTCGCTCGACCCCGGACACCTCTGCCACGGACGTTCCGTCGCCGTCGTCGGTCCCCGGCGCGCCCCCCGACGGCACGACGGAGGTCGTGACCGACGCCGCCTTCGCGCCGGACGGCGGCCTCGTCGCGATCGGCACGGAGGACGGGACGGTCGCGGTGTTCGACGTGGCGACGGGCGCGGTCGTGTACGCCGACGCGGCCACCTCCCTGCGCGTCAACCACGTCGGCTTCACGCCCGACGGTGACGTGCTCAGCTCGAGCCGAGACGTCCACCTGCGCATCATCGATCCCCGGTCGGGGCGGGTGGAACGAGACATCCCGCTGGTCGACACCTGGCCGATGGGAGCCGTGGCCGCCGCCGACGGGTCCTCCGTGACCGTCTTTGCGCGCGACGGCTCCGTGGCCGTCCTGCCGCTGGACGACGACGCCCTGGTCGACCTGGTCCGGTCGAAGGTGACGCGCGACCTCACCCCCTACGAGTGCGAGCAGTACGAGATCACCACCTGCTGACTACCGGACCACGGCCTGCCACAGCGCGTGCGCGACCGGGGCGCGGGCGATGTCGCTGTGCGCGCCCATCACCCCCGCGCTCGTGGCGATCACACGGTCGGCGCGCAGGTTGTACACGTGCCCCGCCCGCAGGTCGTACGGCTCGTCCACCGCGTGCAGGTCGTCGTCGACCACCGCCAGGCCCGGCCCGCGCACACCGAACGTGCCGATCGCGCCGTAGGTCGGCAGGATGCCCGGCGCGTAGTCCACCTGTCGCCGCGCGCCGGCGCCGAGCGGGTAGAACATGCCGACCGCGCGGTCGTGCACCGACGTGGTGACGAGCACGGGACCGTCGACCAGACCGTCGCTCACCACCCGGTGGAAGTAGCCGGGCCGCTCGGGCGCCGCGGGGATGCTGGTGCAGAACGACCACAAGGACATCGCTCCCTGGACGAGCATGAGCGTGCTCACCGCGGGCGTCCCGGCCGGTCGCCCTGCCACCGCGGCCGACACGACGATGCACCCGAAGCTGTGCCCCATGAGGTGCACCCGAGCCGTCGGCACCGCGCTCTGCAGGCCCGCGACCAGGTCGGCCACCCCGCGCGCGCCGACCTCGCTCGCACGGCGCTTCATCTGCCAGAACGTCAGCACCCGCAGCGGCGCGAGCAGGCCGCCCAGCGAGACGCCACCGAACGATGTGAGCTCGGCCATGAGACAGGCCTGGTACGCCGACTCCGCGTCGAACGCGTCCCGGTCGGCTCCTGGAGCTCCACCCTCCCCGTCCGCCGGCAGGCCCGTCGCGGCGTCGAGCCGCTCGTACGCCCTCCGGACCTCCTCGGGGAGCGTCACCGGCACGATGTCCTCCCGCGCGGCGTCGAGGATCGTGCGGAGGGACTCGCGCACCTCCGCCGAGCCGCCGAGGACGTCCTCGACCGAGGCCGCGAGCGCGTCGGCTCCTCCTCCACCGTCGGCCAGGCCGAACGACGCGGACCCCAGCTCCTCGTCGCCCCAGGCCTTGCTCGGCCAGTGCACGCCCACCACGAGCGGCCGGAAGCCGCGCGCGCGAGCCCGGGCGACGTCGTCCTCGCAGAGCGCCATGGCGGCCACCCACCGGTCGTACTGCTGCCGGGCGGCGGGCACGTCGCCGAACCAGCCGTGGCTCAGCACGAACACGTCGGTCGGCGCGAGGTCCGCGGCGAGCTCGGTCAGCCGCCGACTCGGCAGCCCGTCGTCGTCGGGCCGCTCGAGCCCCGCCGCGTCGAACGCGACCAGGTGGTAGCCGCCCTCGTCCCCCGGACCGGTCCGTCCCATGGCAGGCTCCCCCGCTCGCCGTTACGTCCTGCTGAGGTCCGCCGCGCCCCGTGGGGCCACCCGCACCGCCGGGTCGCCCAGGACGACGTAGCCGCGTGCGTCGTGGGTCGCCGTCCAGAGCCCGACGAGGTCGACGTCCTCGATCACGGTGCCCAGGCGACGGCTCTCGGCGAGACGGGTGGTGAGCTCCGTGGCCACCTCGGCGTACCGCGAGCTGATGCTCTCCATCGCCAGGCCGAGCCGTGCACCGTCCATGAGCGCCAGGAGCGTGCTGCTGAACGGCATCACCTGGGCGCTCAGGCCCTTCCACAGGAACGAGCACGTCCAGGCACGATCGACGTGGCCGACGAAGGCCAGCGCGCCCGCGGTGAGGAGCGCCTGCGCGAGGGGTGCCGTGAAGCTCCGGCCGGGCGGCGCGGAGCCGATCCCGGGGTAGTCCGACACCCGCGGCGTCCCGGCGCCGAAGCACGCGAACGAGAACACCACGCGGGGCCGCGCGGACACCCCGGTGCCCACGTCGGCGGCGGCCACGAAGTGGTCCGGGCTGATCGGCCCGGCGGGACCGAGGGGCCCCGGCCAGTCCTGGCACAGGAGGGCGCCCGCGACGTGCTGCGAGGTCGCGGTCTCGCCGCCGAGCCCGTGGCCGGCCGTGAACAGGACGTCCGGGCCGGTGGGGCTCGTCACCAGGTCGAGCAGCCGCTCCTTCGTCGCCCCCGCCCCCACGTCCGCCGTCACCTGCCACGCGAGCGCCCTCTCGCCGACGTCCGCCACCAACGGCTCGACCAGGCGCGACGAGCTCAGGCCGGTCGGGGTGTCCGCGGGGTGCCGCGTCGCGAACAGGTGCAGGTGACGGGCCGGGGCGTCCGCCGCAGGCTCCGACTCGGCCCGCAGGACCGCCGCCACGTAGGACGCGTACGCCGCGGCGTCCGGCAGGTCCAGCCGGCCGACGGCGTACGCGACACCCAGCTGGTACTGCAGCTCGAACGACAGCTGCTCCGGGCTGCCCAGGAGCAGCAGGAAGTACGGCACCTTGCGCGGGTCCACCACCCCCGGGCCGGCACCGTGGCGCGCGAGGAAGTCGTCCTTGGACTCCCCCTCCCGCGCCTCGAGACGCCGGAAGCGGTCACCGGCCTGCTCCTCGCGCAGGCGCAGCAGCGGCTCGACCGCGTCCAGGACGTCGCGGTCCGTCCCCGGGGCGACCACGACACCCCAGCCGACGGAGGACAGGTCGTCGGGGTCGAAGCCCCACGCGACGCCGAGGTGGGCCTCGTCGTCGTGCCGGCGGCGGCGCAGTGCCTGCGAGCCGACCGGCGGTGCCCCGTCACGCAGGTACCCGGCGAGGTCGGCGATACCCACGGAGGGTGCGAGGTAGGCGCCGGTGCCCGCGTCGATGCCGTTGAGCACGAGCCGGTCGTCCGCACCCATCGTGCACCTCCCCCGTGCCGAGGCTAGGTGCGGGGGTCGGCGGTCGGCAACGCCTGGGGGTCAGCGCCCGGCCACGCGACGACGAGCACGCACACGTCGTCGCGCTCGTCGCCCGCGTGCGTGAGGAGTCCCGTGACCAGGGCGCTCACCGAGCTCTCCCGCAGCGCGGCGCCCGCAGCCGCGAGGTCCCCGAGCCCGTCGAGCAGCGGCCGGCCGCGGCGCTCGACCAGACCGTCGGTGTAGAGCATCAGCAGGTCCTCCGGGTCGAGGTCGACCTCGGCCTCCGTCCGGACCGAGCGGACGCCCAGCGGCGTGGACCGGCCCTCCCAGAGGAACTCCGGCGCGCCGTGCGCGGCGAACCTCAGCGGCGGCAGGTGGCCCGCGCACGCGTACCGGACGCGGCCGGTCGTCAGGTCGATCTCCGCGTAGGCCACCGTCGCCATGAACCCGACCCCGGCCTGGGCGACGAACCGGTCGAGCCGGCGCAGGAGCTCGGCGGGACCAACCTCGGGCCCGGCGACCGCGCGGACGGCGCTGCGCAGCTGACCCATCGCGGTGGCGGCGTGCAGCCCACGGCCGACGACGTCACCGACGGCCACGGCCAGCACGTCGTCGTCGAGGAGGAACGCGTCGTACCAGTCACCGCCGACCTCGAGGGCCTGCACGCCGGGGCGGTACTCGGTGACCACGGTGAACCGGTCGTCGGGCGGGAGGTTGGTGGTGAGCAGGGCGTGCTGCAGCTCGTGCGCGACCGACGCCTTCTGGTCGAACATCCGCGCGCGCTCCAGCGCCAGCCCCGCCTGCTGACCCACCGCCGTGAGGATCCCGACGTCCAGCGGGTCGTCGCCCTGCCCCGCCCGCGGGACCAGCACCAGGGTGCCCAGCGGTGCGGCCGGATCACCGAGCGCGACGACGACCACCCCTCCGGCATGGACCTCGACCGCCTCGACCGGCCTCGGGGGCGACCCGGCTGCCGCGTGCGGACCCGGGGCCCACGGCTCGTCGGGCGGATCGGCGGTGCCCGGGCCCGTCGCGGATCCGGCGGACGCCGTACGCACGAGCCTGCCGTCCTCGGCGGCGATCCAGACGGTCGCCGCCGAGGCCCCGAGCCCCGCCACCGCCGTCCGGACCAGAGCGCGCGCGACACCGTCCGCGCCGACGCCCCGCGACAGCGCCGCGGTCGTGGCCTGCAAGGCGCGCAGCTGGTCCGCCGACCGGTCGGCGGCCGCGCGCGCGGCGAGCAGCTCGCGCTCGTAGCGCGAGCGCTCCGTCGCCTTGGACAGGGCGACGTCGACCATCCGGCGGTCGCCGTCGAGCGTCCGCACCACCGCGGACAGGAGCACGGGCAGGCGGCCCGCCGCGCCGCGCAGCTCCACGGCGACCTCGTCGACCCGGCCCTGCATGTGCAGCAGCGGCGAGAGGTGGGTCTCCCAGTAGATCCGTCCGCCCACCGAGAGCAGCTCGCTCAGCCGCACGCCCGCGAGCACGTCCTGCGCCCCGCGCCCGACCCACTCCAGCAGGACCAGGTTGGCGTCGACGATGACACCGTCGCCGTCGAGCCGCAGGAGCGCGACGGGCGCGGCGTCCCAGGCTTCGCTACGACCGGGCGGCGGCATGCGACAGGTAGGCGCTGATGGCGGCGATCACCTGGTCCGGCGCGCTGAGGTTGGGGCAGTGCCCGACGGCGTCGAGGAGCACGAGCTCGCTGGTCGCCAGGTGCTCGTGCACGTACTGACCCACCTCGGGCGGCGCGATGACGTCCTCGCGGCACTGCAGCACCACTGCCGGGGTGAGCACTCGGGCCAGGTCCGCGCGGTTGTCCGACAGGAACGTGGTGCGCGCGAACCGCCGCGCGATGGCCGGGTCGGTGCGGCAGAACGAGTTGGTCAGCTCCTCGCCGAGCTCCGGTCGTCCCGGGTTGCCCATGATCACCGGCGCGATGAACGCCGACCACCCGAGGTAGTTGTCGTCCATCGTCTCGAGCAGCTCGTCGATCTCCGCCGCGCTGAACCCGCCGCGGTAGCCCGCGTCGTCGATGTACCGCGGGCTCGGACCCACGAGCACCAACCGGTCGAACAGGTCGGGCCGCTCGGCCGCCGCGAGCGCCCCGACCATCGCGCTCACCGAGTGGCCGACGAAGACCACCGGTCCCAGGTCCAGCGCGTCCAGGATCTGCACGACGTCCTGCGCGTAGCCGTCGAGCGAGCCGTACCGCTGCGGGTCGTACGCGGTCAGGTCCGACCCACCGGCCCCCACGTGGTCGAACAGGACCACCCGGTGGCTCGCCTCGAACGCCGGCGCGACGAACCGCCACATGCTCTGGTCGCAGCCGAACCCGTGGGCGAACACCATCGGCGTGGCACCGGGAGTGCCCGAGAGCACGACGTTGTTCCTGGTGAGCACGGTCATGCCACGAGACTAAGCCGCGGAGGTCGCGGTCCCGTTCGTGGACGCGGCCGGGACCACCACGGTGGAGGACTCGGTGAGCTGCGAGACGATCTGGGTCAGGTCCAGCCCGGTGGTCGACTTGATGAGCTCCTGCAGCTGCAGGAAGTTCCCCGCGACCGCCTTGGGCAGCGCGGACGCCCCGTCGGTCGAGACGACGGTGAGAGTGTCGATGTTCCCCATCGGTGCCGCGAGCTGCTTCGCGATCTCCGGCAGCGTCTCCAGGAGCCGGTCGAAGACGGCGGCCTGGTTGAACTCCTTGTACGCCTCGGCCCGCTTCTGCAGCGCCTCCGCCTCCGCCTTGCCGCGGGCGAGGACCGCCGCGGCCTCCGCCGCGCCCTCGAGCTCGGTGGCCTTCGCCTGGGCCGACCGGAGCGCGAGCTCGCCCGCACCGCGCAGCTCGTTCTCGGACTTGGCCGCCTCGGCCGCCTTGACCGCGGTCACGCGCTGCGCCTCGGCCTGCTGCTCGAGCCGGTAGCGCTCGGCGTCGGCGGGCCGCCGCACGGTGGTGTCGAGCTGGCTCTCCGTCAGCGCGGCCTGCCGCTGGGCCACCAGCTCCTCCTGCGCGAGGATCTCCTGCTGCCGGGCGGCGGCCTCGAGCGGTCCCGCCGACGCCGACAGCGCCTTGGCGCGGTCGGTCTCCGCGAGGATCTCGGCCTGTCGCAGGTCGAGCGCGCGCTGGTAGTTGGCCACCTGCGTCTCGGCGTCGATCCGCTTCTCCTCGGACAGCCGGCGCGCCTCGGCCTCGGCGATCTCGGCCTCCCGGCGGATCGCGGCGGCCGATGCGCGGCCCATGTCGAGGATGTAGGTGCCGTCGCCGTGGTCGTTGACCTCCTGGATGGTGAACGCGTCCAGGCTCAGCCCCTGCGCGCTCAGCGATCCGGTCACCGACTCGAGCACCTGCTGCGAGAACGACTCGCGGTCGCGGATGACCTGCTCGACGGTGAGGTTGCCGACGATCGCGCGCAGCGCACCGGACAGCTGGTTCGTGGTGAAGCTGTCGATCTCCGACTGCTGGCTGCCGAACCGCTGGGCGGCCGCGCGGATGGACACGTCCTCGTTGTGCACCTTGACGATGGCCACGCCCGACACGGTGAGCGCGATGCCCTGCGACGACGGCGCCCCGTTGACCTCGACGGTGATGCGGCGGGAGGACATGTCGAGCACCGAGAGCTGCTGGACGAACGGCAGGACGAACACCCCGCCGCCGGTCACGACCTTCTGCCCGGACAGGTCCCCGGAGGTCTTGCCCTTCCGGCCGGTGACGATGAACGCCTCGTTGGGCTTGGCGACGCGGTACCGCTTGGCGATCGCGATGCCGACGACGAGGACGACGAGGGCGAGACCTGCCACGCCGAGGACGGGCAGCCAGCTGTCGGGCACGGAGAGCTCCTAGTTCGAGTCGTTCGATGAGGACGGGGTGGAGATGACCTTGACGACGCCCGGTCCCAGGTTGGACACGACGGTGACGCCGGACCCGGTGGGCAGCGGACCGTCGGCGCGGGCGGCGAGCGCGGTGCTCTGGCCGGCGACCACGAGCGAGATCTGACCGAGGCCGTCGGACGGGATGGACGTGGTGACCGTGGCGGCCTGGCCCACGTAGTCGGAGCTGGTGATCTGGTGCGCGGTGGGCCCGTTGGTGAGGGCGCGTGTGGCAGCCCCGGCGCCGGCACCGACCACGGCCCCGGCCACGGCCCCGCCGAGCGACGCGACCAGCACGCTCACGTCCGTCGTCGCGAGAAGCAGGCCGCCCACGATGCCGAACGTGGCGAGGAACGACAGGACCACCGTGGACGACAGGTAGCCGCCGGTGAAGTCCAGCGCGTCGACCACGCCGTCGAGGAAGTCGCCGACGGTGACGGTGAGGACCAGCAGCAGGAGCGCGACCCCGGCGATCACCCAGAAGATCAGCATGCGGTGGTGTCCTCAGGGTTGGCGGAGAGTCGGCGCACCGGTTATACCGCGTGGCGGGGTGTCGGCGTGGCTGAATCGCGGGTGGTCGGGGCACCAATCGCTCAGGGTCGGACGTAGCCCCGCAGCCGGTCCACGACGAGCTCCGGGACTGCCTCGGCGTCGTCGCCGACGGACTTCTCGGGGAAGTCGAAGACGGCGAGCATCAGCTGCATCGGGTACGACGGGGGCCGCGCGCACCGCCGCACCACCACGCCGTCGACGAGGAACGTGGCCTGCTCCGGCGACCAGTCCACCGCGTAGGTGTGGTGCGCGGCGATGTCCATCGGGAGCCGGACCGCCGCGAAGTCCTCGACGACCGCCGGGTCCCGGAACGGGTGCAGGCCGACGCCCACCGCGGCGGACCCCGGCTCGACGGCGTCACCGAACATCTCCGTCACGCAGATCTCTGCCGACCGCTCCGGCTCGTCCTCCAGCCCCACCATCCAGAACGCCACCATCGACCGCGGCGTCACCACCGCGCGCGCCCGCAGCTCGATGTACCCGCCGGACGGGGTCCACCCCCAGAACGCCTCCTGCTCCTCCCGGACGCGCACCCCGTCGCGGTACGGCTGCTGGCCGCGCGTGCCGCCCACGGGCCCGGACCAGCTGCCGGACTGGATGCCCGACACGCGCATCGGGGGCGTGTGGTCGTCCGCGCACCAGAGGCCCTGGTCCGGCGGGATGCGCAGGTGCAGGCACGAGTCGCGCAGCTCGTAGGACGCCGCTGTCGCCGCCCGCGAGCTCCACGCCGGCAGGTAGTGCGGCAGCCACACGGCAGGATCGAGGTCGGGGCCGTCGAAGTCGTCCTCGAAGGCCAGCACCCATCCGTCGGGGTGGTCGGTCACGAACCCCAGTCTCCGACAGACCCGAGCAGAAGGCAGCCCCTCCATGACCGTCCCCCGCTGGGCGCTCGCGTCCGCGATCGCCGCGCCCGTCGCCATGATCGGCGGCTGGACGCTCGCCGCCGCACGGCAGCCCTCCTTCGACCCGGTGCAGGAGACGATCAGCGCGCTCGCTGCGTCGACCGCGACGGACCCGTGGATCATGACGGCCGGCCTGGCGATCACGGGCGTCGCCCACGTCGTGACGGCCGCCGGGCTGCGGCCGGTCCCCCGCGGCGCCCGCGTGCTGCACGCGATCGGCGGGGCCGCCACGCTCGCCGTGGCGCTCCTGCCGGTCGACTCCGCGCCGCGGGCCCACGGCATCGCCGCCGGCATCGGGTTCGGCGCGCTCGCGCTCTGGCCCGCGCTGGCAGCGCGCCGCGGCGCGACCGGCGTCCTGCGGCCGGCCGTCACCGTCGGCGCCTCGGTGGGGCTCGTGGGGCTGCTCGGCTGGTTCGTCGTCGAGCTCCAGGGCGCCGGCGACCTGACCGGGCTCAGCGAGCGGGCCGTCGCCGGCGCGCAGGCCGTCTGGCCCTTGGTGGTGGTCGTCGCCCTGCGACGTACCCGTCAGCCGAGGCGTTCGACCAGGATGTCGAACGCCTGGTCCCACCCGTCGTAGACGTTCTCGTCGCCCGGCTGCCCGTCGTAGCCGTCGAGGTGGAACGTCATGCGCGTCTGCTCGCCGAGGTCGTCGAAGGTGACCGTGATCAGCGGCGCGTCCCCCTCGGTGTCCCCGGGGTCGGTCCACGTGAAGCTGAGCCGCTCGGGCTCGACGACCTCGCGGTAGACGCCGCCGGTCGGGTACGTGCTGCCGTCGGGCGCGACCATCGTGTAGCGGTACGAGCCGCCCGGGCGGACGTCGAGCTCGACCGACTCCCGCGGCGTCACGACCCCGCGCGGGTGCCACCAGGCGGCGGCCTCGTCGGGGTCGGTCCACGCGCGCCAGATGACCGCGCGCGGCGCATCGAAGACCCGGGTGATGGTGAAGGACTTGCGGTCGGTCTCAAGCATCGTCTGCCTCTCCTCGTCTCGTCCGGAGCCGCTCGTCCAGCAGGTCGAACCGCTCGTCCCACAGCCGCCGGTGCGTGTCCACCCACGTCGCGACCTCGTCGAGCGGCTCGGTGCGCAGGACGCAGGTACGCCACTGCGCGGTCACGGTCCGCTCGATCAGCCCGGCGTCCTCCAGCACCCGCAGGTGCTGCGAGACGGCGGACCGGCTCATGGCGAACGGTGCAGCCACGTCGCCGGCGGTCGCCGGGCCGTGCTGGAGGTGGGTGAGGATCGCGCGCCTCGTGGGATCGGCGAGCGCCGCGAACACGACGCTCAACGGGTCCCGAGCTGGCATGTGAGCAACTCCTTAATTAAGGAACATCTTCAATGTAAACCTCGAACCGAGCGACGACAAGGGGGCACCGCCACCCCTACCGTGTCCGGCATGGGGATCGTGCGGGTGAGCTCGTCCGTGTCGCTCGACGGGTTCAGCGCCGGCCCGGACGTCTCGACGGACGCACCGATGGGCGTCGGCGGCGAGCGTCTGCACCGCTGGCTCTTCGGCGGCGGGGGCGACCGCGAGGTGGCGGCGGACGGCACGACACCCGGCGGCGACGACGCCGCCGTGTCCGCCGAGCTGTACGCCCGCACCGGCGCGGTCGTCATCGGGCGCCGGACCTACGACATCGGCGTCGACCTGTGGGGTGACACCCCGTTCCCGGTGCCCACCTTCGTGGTGACGCACCGGGCACAGGAGCCGCGCCCGATGACGAGCGCGACCTTCACGTTCGTCACCGACGGCGTCGCGAGCGCGGTGGCGCAGGCTGTGGCGGCGGCGGGCGACCGGGACGTCCTCGTCATGGGCGGCGCGGAGGTGGTGCGACAGGCGCTGGCCGCGGGCGTGGTCGACGAGATCACCCTCAACGTGGTGCCCGTGCTCCTGCACGGGGGTTCCCGGCTGCTCGACGTCGCGAGCGACCGGCACACCGAGCTCGAGCGCACCGCGCTCGTCGCCACCGCCGAGGCCACGCACCTGACGTTCCGCGTGGTGCGCTGACGGTCTACCCGCGGCTGATCGCCCGCGCGATCCGCCGGGCGTCGATCCCGAGCTCGCGGAACATCCCGCTGATCGGGTTGGTGTACCCCGTGAAGTACAGCCCGGGGGCGGAGGTCGACGTGCGCGGACCGTGCACCCGGGGAAGGCCGCGGTCGTCGAGCACGTCGAGGTCGCCGACCAGCGGCTCGAGCCCGCGGCGGTACCCGGTCGCCGCGATGATCACCTCGGGCGTGATCCGCGACCCGTCGGCCAGCACCACCGCGCCGTCGTCGAACGAGTCCACCGCCGCGACCGGCTCCACCCGCCGGCCCTGCACCGCCGCGATCAGACCGACGTCCTGCAGCGGCACCGATCCCTGCCGCACCCGCGAGTACAGGCCGGTGGTCGGGCGCGGCAGCCCGAACTCCGCCAGGTCGGGCACCTCGACGCGCGCGACCGCGGCGGCCACCCGGTCCACGACGGGGACGGGCAGGTGCCGCACCACGATCCCGGTGCCCTGCGCCGGCCACCCGAGGTTCGAGCGTCGGACGATGTGCGGCGCCGAGCGGATGGCGAGCCGCACCCGCGCGGCCCCGCCCTCCGTGAGGTCCACCGCGATCTCCGACCCGGTGTTCCCCGCCCCCACCACGAGCACGTCCTTGTCGCCGTACGGCTCCGGGTTCCGGTACGCCGAGGCGTGCACGAGCTCACCGGCGAACGTCTCGACGCCCGGCCAGCTCGGCGGCACCGGGGTGTGGTTGTAGCCCGTGGCGACGACGACGGTCGACCCGGCGAGCTCGTCGCCCGTGGTCGTCTCCAGCACCCAGCGCCCGTAGCCGGCGCGCGAGATGCGCTTGACGTCGACGCCGGTCCGCACGTCGATCCGGTGGTGCGCGGTGTAGAGCTCGAGGTAGCGCACCACGTCCGCGCGGGCCACCCACCGGCCGAACTCCCGAGGGATCGGCAGACCCGGCAGGCTCGACCAGCGCCGGGTGGTGTGCAGGTGCAGCCGCTCGTAGTGCCGCCGCCACGAGGCGCCGACGTCGTCGGACCGCTCCAGGACCACGGAGGCGACGCCCTCCCGACGCAGCGCGGCGGCGACCGCGAGACCGCCGGGTCCGGCACCGATGACGAGGACGGCCGCGTTGCTCATGGCTCTTCCTACCGTCTCGGACGCCTGTCCAACAGCCAGTTTCAACTGAACAGTTGGTACTGTCGAATCATGGATCCCCTCTCCACGGATGCGGCACGCGCTGCCCGCGACCTGCGCGTGCTGCTCGGGCGCCTCGTGCGGCGGCTCCGCGAGGTCTACGACACCAGCGCGCTGACGCCGTCGCAGCTGAGCGTGCTGAGCCGGCTGGACAAGGCCGGCGCCGCGTCGGCGAGCGACCTGGCGACCGCCGAGGGCATCCGGCCGCAGTCCGTGGCGACGATCCTGACCGCCCTCGACGCGCAGGGGCTCGTGGACCGGACCCCCGACCCGCACGACGGACGCCGCCAGCTGGTGTCGCTGACGCCCGCAGGCCGCGAGCGCGCGGAAGGCGTCCGTCAGGTGCGCGAGGAGTGGCTCGCCCGCGCCTTCCAGGACCGCTTCACCGCCGCCGAGCGCACCACCGTGCTCGATGCCCTGACCCTGCTGGACCGGCTCACCCTCGAAAGGCCCACCCCGTGACCCTCACCACCCTCGACCCGATCACCGCCCTGGTCGTCGTCGACCTGCAGAACGCCGTCGTCGCCCTCCCGTCGGCCCACCCCACCGCGGACGTCGTCGCACGCTCCGCCCGGCTGGCCGACGCGTTCCGCCGCCACGGCCTGCCGGTGGTGCTGGTCCAGGCGCTCGGCAGCGCACCCGGCCGGACCGAGTCCCCGCGACGCGCTGGCGGTGGACCGGTGCCCCAGGGTGCCGCCGACCTCGTCGCGGAGCTGACCCCGCAGCCCGGCGACCACGTGATCACCAAGCGGACCCTCAGCGCGTTCCACCGCACCGGTCTCGCGGAGCTGCTGGAGGGCCTCGGGGTGACCGAGGTGGTCGTCGTGGGGATCGCGACGACCATGGGCGTCGAGTCGACCGCCCGCGCCGCCTACGAGCACGGGCTGAACGTGGCGCTCGCGGTCGACGCGATGACCGACATGAGCGCCGACGCGCACGAGAACAGCGTGTCGCGCGTCTTCCCCCGGATCGCAGAGACGGGGACGACCGACGAGGTCATCGCGCTGCTGGACGCCGTTCGAGCAGGGTGAGCACCTCGTAGTGCGTGGTCTGCGGGAACATGTCGAGCACCTGCGCGCGGCGCGGGCGCAGCGACGGCATCGCGGTCAGGTCCCGGGCGAGCGAGACGGCGTTGCAGCTGGAGTACACGACGTGCCGCACGCTCGACGCCTCCAGCCAGCGGCTCAGGTCCTCGCCGATCCCCCGCCTCGGCGGGTTGACGATCACCAGGTCCGGGGCGGCCTCGGCGCCCAGGGCGAACGCGGTCGCGTCGCCGGCCGCGAACCGCACCCCCGCCAGACCGAGGTCGGCCGCGCTCAGCGTGGCGCTGGCGATCGCCTCGGTGCTGGTCTCGATGCCGACGACCTCGCGACCGGGCGCCGCGACGTGCAGCGCGAACCCACCGACCCCGCAGTACAGGTCCCACACGGACGCCGGGGCGAGCTCCTCGACCCACGCGGTCGCGTGCCGGTACAGCGCGGCCGCCACCTCGGTGTTCGTCTGGAAGAAGCTCTGCGGGCGCAGGTGCAGGTCGATCCCGTTGACGCGCATCCGCAGGGTCTCGGTGGCGGTGAGCAGGATCTCCCGGTCGCCCTCGAGCACCGCCTTGTGGTCGGGCAGGAGGTTGACCGAGACCACCCGCAGCTGCGGCAGGGCGTCGAGGAGCCACGGCAGGTGCTTGCGGATCCGGGCCACGGGCTCCTGCGACCGGAGCACGAAGCGGAGCAGGAGCTCACCGTCGGGCGACTGCGTGACCAACAGGTTCTTCAGCTCACCCGTGCGCGCCGGCACGTCGTACGGCGTGAGGTTCGCGCGGGTGACGAACGCGGCGAGCACCGGGAAGGTCGCCGCCAGCGACGAGGGGTAGAGGCCGCAGCCCTGCAGGTCGACGCCGTGGCCGCCGGCGTCGAGGATGCCCAGCGTCGGCTGCTCGACCGTGCCGCCGACCACCATCTTCGCCTTGTTGCGGTACCCCGACTCCCGCCCGGTCACCGGCGGCAGCCACGCGAGGTCGTCGCGCTCGCCGAGCAGGTTCAGGCAGTGCCGCTCCTTGTCGGCGACCTGCTCGCCGTGCGGGCGTCCCATCCAGGTGCACGAGCGACAGCCCCCCACATCGAAGTAGTCGCACTGCATGCGCCGGAGCCTACGTCTCGAAAGGCACCAGCAGTCCGCGCACGTAGGACGCCTGACCGGCGTGCTGCAGGCTGTCGCCGACGATGCTGACCAGCCGCACGCCGAGCGTCACGGGCGGGTCCCAGCGCACGTCGACGATGCGGTCGAGATCCTCCGCGGTGAGCCGCCCCAGGTAGGTCTCCGTCTCGACGGCGACCGCGCGGTAGTAGCCGAGCAGCAGCTCACCCGATGCCTTGACGCGGCCCACCTCGTCGGCACTGTGCCCGTACCCGGTGGCGGACGGGTCGAACGGCAGCGCGAACCGGTCCGCCCACCCCTGGGCGGTCCACACCTGCTCCACCCCCGCGACGTCAGCCACCTGCGCGTCCTGCCCGCGCCCGGCGTGCCAGGCGAGCCAGGCGATGGAGTTCGCCTCCGGGTAGGGCCGCAGGGCGAGCTGGTCCTCGGTCAACCCGCCGACCGCGCGGTCCAGCACCCCCTCGACGCGTCCGAACGACTCGATCAGCAGTGCGGCGACATCCATCCCTCGACGCTACGTCGCGCGTGGGTGGCACGCGCGACGATGGCCCGATGGAGTTCGACGCCCCCCTGTGGCTCTGGAGCGCGCGACGCACCGACGCCTGGACCTTCGTGAGCCTGCCGACCGCGCTCGCCGACGACGTGCTGGACCTCGTCGGCGACGGCGCCCGCGGGTTCGGGTCGGTGCGCGTCGACGTCACGGTCGGCGCGACGACCTGGCGGACCTCGATCTTCCCGTCGACGGACACGTACGTGCTGCCCGTGAAGAAGGCGGTCCGCCGGGCCGAGGACCTCGACGTCGGCGACACCGTGCACGTGCGCCTGACGCTGGTGGACTTCTAGAGCAGGTCCGCCAGCATCGCCGCCGCCCGCGCCGCACCGTCCGTCGCGACCGGCCGGTACCGCACGTCGCGGCTGGCCTCCTTGACGATCGCCTCCGCGAGCGCGTCGGGGTCCAGCGCGTCCTCGTAGGCCAGGTGCCGGCCGGCCTCGTACCGGTCGAGCCGCTTGCGCACGTGCAGGTTCTGCTCGAAGTGGTGGCGCAATGGGACGTACACGAACGGCTTGTTCAGGGCGGTGAGCTCCATGGTCGTCGTCAGGCCGCCCTGGACCACCGCCACGTCGCACGCCGCGAGGTGCCGGAACAGGTCGGGCACGTACCCGAGCACCGTCGACCCCTCCCACGCCGGCAGCGACTCCGGGTCGATCCGCGGGCCGGTGACGAAAGCGAACCGCAGCTCGGGCGCGAGCTGGCGGACCAGCGGCACGACGTCCATGACGCGTCGCAGGAGCGACGTGCCGACGCCGGAGCCGCCGACGGTGACCAGGCAGAGCTTCTCCCCCGGGCCGACGCCGAGCTCGCTGCGCAGCCGCTCCGTGCCCTCCAGCTCCGCCGGGTCGAACCCGGTGACGTAGCCGGCGAAGTCGAAGTTCTCCTGCGTCCAGGTGCGGATGCTGGGCAGCCCCGGACCGAAGTCGTCCTCGACGATGTCGTCGGGGTCGCCGACGAACACCGAGCGGTCCCGCACGCGGGCGAACCGGGCACGCTGCTCGATCATCTCCGCGTTGTAGTCGGCGGTCAGCGCCGCCTCGCGCGGGCCTCCGTCCGGCATCGGCAGCCAGCCGACGAAGTCCGTCATCCACGCGAAGGAGAACCGCTTGAGCTCCGGGTTCTCGTGCAGGAAGTAGTCGACGTCCCACGCCTCGTCGCCGATCACCAGGTCGTAGCCACCCTCGGCCACCACCTCGTCGAACACCATGAAGTTGTGCACGAGGATCTCGTCCATCCGGCGGATGGCCTGGAACGCGTGCAGGTCGTGCTCCCCGGCCTCGTGCTCGATGTGGCCGGACTCGTTGCGCAGCCACGCCGACGCGGGGTGCAGCGTCTCGCCGTGCTGCGCGAGCACCTTGGTGACCGGGTTCTGCGCCAGCCAGTCGATCTGCAGCTCCGGCCGGCGCGCACGGAGCTCCGCGGCGACCGCGACGTCCCGCTGCGCGTGCCCGAGCCCGATCGGCGACGAGAGGTACAGGGCCTTCGGCGGGCGCCGAGCCGCGCGCACCCAGGTCGTCCGTGGGGCCGGTGCCGCGAACCGGTCGACGAACTGCGCGATCAGGTGGTTGATCTTCACCGGGTCGCGCGCCGACGGTCCGTGCCCGGCGTGCTCCAGCACGACCAGCTCGCCGCGGGTGAGCTCGGCCAGCCGCTCGCCGAACGCGAGCGGCCGGATGCGGTCGTCGGTGCCGTGCACGACGACCACCGGGCACGTCACCTGGCGGGCCAGCGGCGCGACGGGCGCGCACACCGCGCCCTCGCACCCGAGCCGACCCGCGGTGGTGTCCGCCAGGGTCTCCGGCGAGATCTCGTGGGCCCAGCCGATGCAGTCCTCGATCTGTTTGGTCGAGTGCGGCTCGGAGAACATCTTGTGGAAGAAGAACTCGGTGAAGTCGTCGTAGCCGCCGCCGGTCCAGTAGTGCTTGTTGTACTTCGCCCAGCCCTGCGACGTGTCCAGCGGCTCGTCCCACGGCACGTGGTCGCGGCCCGGGGTGGCCACGTCCAGACCGCACGAGGGGGCGATCGCCATGATCCCGAGCACCCGGTCCGGGTCGCCCGCGGCCACGTGCACCGCCCACGACGCCCCACAGGACTCGGTGACCAGCACCGCGCTGGCGGTCCCCGTGGCGTCCAGCACCGCGAGGATGTCGTCCGCGTACTGCCGGTCCGTGTACTCCGCGGCGCCCTCCGGTCGGCCCGACCGGCCGCTCCCCCGCCCGTCGAACGTGATCACCCGGTAGTGCCGCGCCAGGAAGCCGATCTGCGCCTTCCAGAACCGCGAGGGCACGATCGACCACGTCGGGACCAGGACGACGGTCAGCGGGTGGTCCTGGTGGAAGACCTCGTACGCCAGCTCGACGCCGTCGCGGACCGTGACGCCCGTGACGTCGGGGTCCGCGGACCTGCTCGGGTGAGCACTCACCCGAGCAGTGTCCGCCTGGAGGGGATCCCGAGTCACGGGCGTACCTCGAACACGTTGTTGAACGGCGTGTTCGCGGCGGTGCGGAACGCCGTGAACCCGGCAGCCGTGGAGACGTCGCGGATCTTGGCCGGTCCGGCCTGCGTGCCCAGCGCCAGCCCGACGTCCTGGCTCAGCGACGCCGGCGTGCACAGCAGCGTGGAGAAGCCGTAGTACGCGCGTCCGACGGTGTTGAGGTTGTCCTCGACGCGGTCGCCCGCCATCGGCTCCACGACCATCCACGTGCCGTCCGCGGCGATCGCGTTGCGCACGTGCCGGGCGGCGCCCACCGGGTCGCCCATGTCGTGCAGGCAGTCGAACATCGCGATCAGGTCGTACCCGGAGCCGCTGAACGCCGTCGCGGGGGCCACCTCGAACGTCACGCGGTCGTCCACCCCGGCGGCCCTGGCGCGCTCGCGGGCGATGTCGATCGAGGCCGCGTGGTAGTCCGAGCCGACGAACGTGGAGTTCGGGAACGCCTTGGCCAGCAGGATCGTGGACGCGCCGTGCCCGCAGCCCACGTCCGCGACCTTGGCGCCGGCCTCCAGCTTGGCGGTGACGCCCTCGAGCGCGGGGATCCACTCGGTGAGCAGGTGCCCGTTGTACATGGTGCGGAAGAAGCGCTCACAGCCGTGGTGCACGTCGGTGTGGTGCTCGTGCCAGCCGAGCCCGTCTCCGTCGCGGGCCGCCTGGAAGATGTCGTCGGAGTCGTGCACGGTGCCCAGAGCCAGCTGGAAGAAGCCGGCCAGGTAGGCCGGGCTCGTCGGGTCCGCGAGCGCCACGGCGTGCTCGGCGGGCAGCGTGTAGCGGCGGGCCTCGGCGTCGTACTCGACGTAGCCGCCGGCGGCCTGGTTGTTCAGCCACTCGCGGGCGTAGTGCTCGCTGGTCCCGGTCTGCGCGGCCAGCTCTCCGGGCGTGACCGGCGTGCCGTCCGCCATCGCGGTGTAGTAGCCCAGCTTGTCGCCCATCACCACCAGCGCGGTGTTCAGGGTGGCGCCGACCTCGTCGACGGCGCGGAACACGAAGGACATGAGCTTGTCGGGGTCGATGGTCCGCTCGGTGAACGGCAGGGTCTGGGTCATGGTGGTGCGTCTCCTCAGGAGGATGTCGGATCTGTCGCTCTTGACCCTGGCCGTGGCGCGGCGGACGTCGCATCAGGGGACCCCCCTGGTGTGCTCCCTAGACTCGGTGGGTGCTGGTCGGCCGGGAGCAGGAGCGTCAGGTCATCGGGAAGCTGGTGGCCTCCGCGCGCGTGGGTGAGAGCGGCACGCTGGTGCTCTCGGGAGAGGCCGGGATCGGCAAGAGCGCCCTGCTCGAGGACGCCGCCGCGGCCGTGACCGAGGCGGGCATGCGGGTGCTCCGGGCGGCCGGCATCGACGCCGAGCGCGAGGTGCCGTTCGGGGGCCTGCTCCAGCTGCTGCGCCCGGTGCTGGGTCACCTCGACGCGATCCCCGCACCGCAGGCGGAGGCGCTCGGCTCGGCGCTCGCCCTGGTGCCCGGGTCCGGCGGCGAGCGGTTCGCTGTCGGCGCGGCCGTGCTGAGCCTGCTCAGCCGCGTGGCCGACGACGGCCCGGTCGCGGTGATCGTCGACGACGCGCACCTCCTCGACCCCCCGTCGGCCCAGGCCCTGTGCTTCGCCGCCCGACGACTCACCGCCGACCCGGTCGTCGTCCTGCTCGCGGTGCGCGACGAGACGCCGTCGGTCGTCAGCTCGGCGGGGCTGCCCACGCTCACGCTCGGCGGGCTCGCCGACGCCGACGCCGCGGAGCTGGCCGGGTCCCTGGGCCGACGCCTGCCGGACGAGGCGCGGGCGCGGCTGCTGTCCGCGACCGGCGGCAACCCGCTGGCCCTGCTGGAGCTCACGGACGACGGGTTCGACGCGCTGCCGCCCGACGCGCCCGTCCCGGTGCCGGCGTCGCTCGCCCGGACGTTCGCCCGCCGCGCCGACGCGCTCTCGGAGAGCGCTCGCACCGCGCTGCTCGTGGCCGCCGCGGCCGGCGGGGACCTCGCGGCGATCACCGGTGCGTGCGCACTGCTCGGCGTCTCCGTCGGCGACCTGGACGAGGCGGCCCGCGAGCAGCTGCTCACCGTCGACGCCCACCGCGTCACGTTCCGGCACGACCTGGTCCGCTCCGGCGTCTACGCCGAGGCCGCACCCGCCGCCCGGCGCGCGGTGCATGCCGCGCTGGCGCAGGCCGTGCCCGCCGACGACGTGGACCGGCGCGCCTGGCACCTCGGCGAGGCCACGGCCACCCCGGACGCGTCCGTCGCCGCCGTGCTCGACGAGGCCGCCACCCGCTCCCGGGAGCGAGGCGCGTGGGCCGTCGCCGCGGCGGGGTTCGAGCGTGCCGCGCGCGTGAGCCCCGACCCGTCCGACCGTGCCCGCAGACTCGTGTCCGCGGCGGAGAGCGCGTGGCGTGCGGGACTGCCGGACTCCGCCATCGAGCTGCTCGACCGCGCGTCCGAGCTCCCCCAGTCCCCGGCGCTGCGCACCCGCGCCGCCGCCCTCGACGGGTCCGTCGCCGCGCGGACCGGGTCGGTCGAGCGGGCCCGGGACGTGTTCGTCGCCGCAGGCACGCGGGCCGCCGACGACGACCCCGACACCGCCGTCGCCCTGCTCTCCGACGCCATCCAGGCCTGCCAGTTCGCCGGCGACGTCGCCACGGCCGGATCGGCGGCCGCGCTCATCGCCGAGCTCGAGCCGCGGACCGCACGGGCACGATGGGTCGGGTCCATGGCGACCGCCGTGGCCGACATCCTCTCCGGGCACGGCGGCCCGGACCTGCTGCGCGCGGCGATGGCGGACGTCGACCAGTACCTCGACGACCCGCAGCTGGCACCGTGGCTCGTCGTCCTGCCGCTCTACCTGCGCGAGAGCGCGGTGGGCCGGGACGTCATCCCCACGGTCGTCGCCCACTCCCGGCGCCGCAGCGACATCGGCGGGCTGCCGATCCTGCTGTTCTACGTCGCGCGCGACCAGGCGACCACGGACCGGTGGGACGACGCCGTCGCGGGGTACACGGAGGGGATCCAGCTGGCCCGCGAGGCCGGCCAGGCCACCGACCTCACCGCGTGCCTCGCCGGGCTGTCCTGGCTGGAGGCTCGGAGGGGCGACGCGGACGCCTGCCTCGCGCACGCCGAGGAGGCCCTGGCGATCGCCGGCGCGCACCACCTCGGCTTCTTCCGGACGTGGGCGATGACCGCGCTGGCCGAGCGCGAGCTGGGCCTCGGACGGACAGACGCGGCGCTCGACCGGTTCCGCGAGCTCGAGTCCGTGCTGGCGGATCTCGGGCTCGTGGACGTGGACCTCTCCCCCGCGGCGGACATGGTGGAGGCGATGGTGCGCCTCGGGATGACCGACGAGGCGGGCGCCCTGGCGGCGTCGCTCACCGAGCGCGCAGAGGTCAAGGGGCAACCGTGGTCGCTGGCCCGTGCCGCCCGCGCGGCCGGTCTGACGTGCCCGGACACCGACGTGGACGTGTGCTTCTCCGTCGCCCTCGCCTACCACCAGCACACGCCCGACGCCTTCGAGGCCGCCCGCACCGAGCTGGCGTACGGGTCCCGGCTGCGCCGGATGAAGCGTCGCGTGGACTCCCGGCCGCACCTGCGCTCCGCGCTGGCGACCTTCGAGCGGCTCGGTGCGGTCCCGTGGGCCGACCAGGCGGCCTCCGAGCTGCGCGCGACCGGGGAGACCGCTCAGCGGCGCAGCGCCACCGGCCTCGACCACCTGACGCCGCAGGAGCTGCAGGTGGCCAGCATGCTGGCGGGCGGACGCACCACCCGGGAGGCCGCCGCGGCGCTGTTCCTGTCCCCGAAGACGATCGAGTACCACCTGCGCAACGTGTACCTGAAGCTCGGGATCAGGTCCCGCGCGGAACTGGCCGGGGCGATCCCGGGCTGAGGCTCAGCCCGCGACCACCACGCGGATCTCGTTGTTCCAGGGGTCCTCGAACGCCAGGACCCGGCCGTCGTCGCGCGTGGCGACCCCGCGGCTGGTCAGCCGGGCGCCCAGCGCGCCGCGCTCCTCGTCGGTGGGCAGCTCGATGGTGACCTCGCCCAGCCCGAGCGCCGGCCACCGGCCCTGTGCGCCGCGGCTCTGCCACGTGTTCATCGCCAGGTGGTGGTGGTACCCGCCGGCCGACACGAACAGTGCCTGGGTGCCGTACTCCGCGGTCACCTCGAAGCCGACGGTGTCCACGTAGAACTGCTGGGCCGTCGCGATGTCGCCGACCTTGAGGTGCACGTGCCCCACTGCGGCGGCGCCGTCGAGCGCGTCGGGGTCGGTGAGGTTCTCCCGCAGGAACCCGTTCGGGTCCAGGTAGTTCGTGGCCATCGCGACGCGGCCGTTCTCCCAGCCCCACTGCTCGCGCGGCCGGTCCCAGTAGAGCTCCACGCCGTTGCCCTCGGGGTCGTCGAAGTAGAGCGCCTTGGACACCAGGTGGTCCGAGCTGCCCGTGAACGAGGACGGGAAGTGCTGGGCGACCGAGTACACCGAGGACGCGAGGGCGCTCTGCTCGTCGAACAGGATCGCGGTGTGGAACAGCCCCGCGGCCGTCGACGGGGCGTGCTTGAGCAGCGGCGTGTGCTCGAGCACGACGGCCGGGACACCCAGCCTGCCGAGCGTGACGCGGTCGCCCTCGGCCTCCAGGACCGACAGGCCGATGCCGCGCGAGTAGTAGTCCGTCATCCCGTCGAGGTCGCCCACCTTGAGGGTGACCGCGCCGACGTCGGTGCGGGCGTCGAGGATCTCGGTCATGCCGTCAGCCCGAACCCGCCGGTCCACGACGTCTTCTCCGCCGCGGCGAGGGTCAGCTGCAGGAACCCGAGGGCCTCGAGCTCGTGGGCGCGCTTGAGGGAGCCGGCGTCGACGGCGCGCAGGCCGCCCGCCTCGACGACCGCAGCGAGGGCCGCCTTGGCGTCCGTGTCGTCGCCCGCGATGAGGACGGAGGTCCGCTCGGAGCCCACCTCACCCGTGCTGAGCGTCGCCGCGAACGTGGTGTTGAACGCCTTGAGCACCGACGCGCCGGGCACCGACTGCGCGATGACCTCGGCGGCGGAGCTACCCACCGGCACCACCAGGGAGTCGAACGTGGCGAAGTCGAGGGGGTTGGTCAGGTCCACGAGCACCTTGCCGTCCAGCCGCCCCTCGTACTGGCCGAGAACCTCGGGCACGGCACCGTACGGCAGCGCCAGCACGACGATGTCGCCCGTGATCGGGTCACCGACGGTGCCGTGCTTCGCGCCGGGGATCGCGACCTTGACCGGCTCCCGCGTCAGCACCTGCGCGTCGTTGCCGCCGGCGACGACGCGCCACGCGATGGCCGAGCCCATGTTGCCTGCTCCGATGATGGTGACCGTGCTCATGGTGTCCTCCTCGATTGGTTGTTGCTACAACTACTGTAGCTCTAATAGTTGTCGCGTCAAGTGTTTGCTAGCATGTCTCGCATGACGGAACCGCGCTGGCTCACCCCGGAGCAGCTGTGCGCCTGGAAGAAGCTCATCGCCGTGGTCGAGCTGCTGCCGGGCACGCTGGAGTCCCAGCTGCAGCGCGACTCCGGCCTGAGCCACTTCGAGTACTTCACGCTCGCGATGCTCTCCGAGGCACCGGACCGCACGCTGCGGATGACGTCGCTCGCCGCGCAGACCAACGCCACCCTCGCACGCCTCTCGCACGTGGTCACCCGGCTGGAGAAGCGTGGGCTGGTGCGCCGCGAGGCGTGCGCCGAGGACCGCCGGGCGACGAACGCGATCCTCACGCCCGCCGGCTGGACCACGGTCGAGGCCGCCGCGCCCGGGCACGTCGGCACCGTCCTGGCGACCGTGATCGACCCTCTCACCGCGACCGACGTCGCCGACCTCGACCGCGTGATGGGTCGCATCCTCGAGGTCCTCGACCCGTCGCACGTCATGGTCGGGGCCTCGTCGACCGATGACTGAGGAGTGCTCCTCGCCCTCTCCTTGATCGGCTTCCTCACCCTCGCGGCCGGCATCGTCGTGCGGTGGATCGGCCGGCGCGTCGACGCCCTCGGCCGGGTCGCGCCGTTCCCGAAGATCAGCGTGGGCCTGTCCCTCGGGCTGGCGCTCTGCTGCGCCGTCCCGCTGATGGTGGAGGCCTGGGTCGAGCACCGGCTCGAGGACGCCGCGGGCGAGATCGCAGGCGGGCCGGTGCAGGTCCACTGCCAGAGCGTCGGCCAGGCCTTCGTCGACGTCGGCCCCGAGCTCGGCTTCGTCGCCTGGGGAGCGGACGGCGTGCCCGAGCGGTCGACGCTCATCAAGTTCGGCGTCTGCGGGAACCTGCGGGCGTGGCTGGGCTCGACCAAGGCGAGCCCCTCGCTGGACCAGGTCGTCGCCGTGCACGTCCTCACCCACGAGACCATGCACATGGTCGGGATCACCGACGAGGCCCACGCCGAGTGCGCCGCCGTGCAGCGCGACGCCGCGATGGCCGTCGCGCTCGGGGCGTCCCCGCAGGAGGCTCAGGCCCTGGCCCGCCGGTACTGGGTCGAGGTGTACCCCCGGATGCCCGACCGCTACGTGGGCGGGTGCGGGCCGGGCGGCACACACGACGAAGGGCTCCCGACCCCGCCCTGGTGACGCACGTTGACCGTCGGTGGCGCCCGGCGGACGATGGTGGACAGCCGCACGGGCAAGGAGGCCGAGATGTGTCGCTGGCTCGCCTACACCGGGTCGCCCGTGCTCCTGGACGACCTGGTCTACAAGCCGACCAACTCGCTCGTGGTGCAGAGCCTGCACAGCCGGCTCGGCGCGGAGGCCACCAACGGCGACGGGTTCGGCGTCGGGTGGTACGACGAGCACGCGCCCACGCCAGGGGTGTTCCGCAGCATCGAGCCGGCGTGGAGCGACCGGAACCTGCGCGAGCTGGCGGAGCACGTCCGTGCCGGGGTGGTGCTCGCGCACATCCGCGCGACCAGCGGGACCGCCGTGCAGCAGACCAACTGCCACCCGTTCCGGCACGGCCGGTGGCTCTGGATGCACAACGGGCTGCTGGCCGGGTTCTCCGCCATGAAGCGCGACCTCGTGCTGGCCATCGACCCTGAGCTGTTCCCGCTCATCGAGGGGTCGACCGACTCCGAGGTCCTCTTCTACCTCGCCCTGACGTTCGGCCTCGAGAAGGACCCGCCCACCGCCGTCGCGCGCGCCGTCGGGCTGGTCGAGGAGGTCGGCCGGACGCACGGCATCGCGTTCCCTGTGCAGATGACGGTCGCCACCAGCGACGGCACCCGGCTCTGGGCGTTCCGGTACTCCACCGAGGGGCAGAGCCGGTCGCTGTTCCGGAACACCGACGTCGCGGTCCTCCGGCAGCAGTACCCGGAGAACCCCGTGCTGCACGACCTCGCCGACTCGACCCGCATCGTGGTCTCCGAGCCGCTGGGAGACCTCAAGGGCGCGTGGCACGAGGTGCCGGAGAGCAGCTGCCTCACCATCGAGGGCGGCCAGGAGGAGCTGCAGCCGTTCCGGCCCGCCACGTAGGACGTCAGCGGTCCAGGCAGAGGCAGAACGGGTGCCCGGACGGGTCCGCGTAGACGCGGAACGGGTCCTCCGGGTGGCCCTCCTCCTCGGGCGTGCCGGTGAGCGGCCGCGCACCGAGGCGCACCGCCTCCTCGTGCCCGACGACGAGGTCGGTGACCTCCAGGTCCAGGTGCACGATCGCGCCCGCCCGCCACGGCGGCACCACGGCGTCCGAGCGCTGGAACCCGATCCGGACCGGGCGCTCGGGGTCGACGATCAGGAGGTACTCGTCGCCCTCGGGGTCCGGCTCCTCGTGGCCGGGCGCCCACTCCCAGCGCAGGAGGCGTCGGTAGAACTCCGCGAGCTCCCGGGGTTCGGCGCAGTCCACGGTCGGTTGGCGCAGGTGTCGGGTCGTCATGTACCGACGCTAGGGGTTTCGTCACATGCCCGACACGTGGATACGGTTCACTCACCGGACCATGGACCTGACCTCGCTGGACCGCATCCGAGCGGCGCACGACCGGACCGAGCTCGCGCTCGGCCCCCGCAGCGCGCCCCTGGCCGGCGGCACGTGGCTGTTCTCCGAGGAGCAGCCGCACCTCGAGGAGCTGGTCGACCTCACGACGCTGGGCTGGCCGGCGGTCGAGGTCTCGCCCTCCGGGCTCCTGCTCGCTGCCACCTGCACCATCCGGACGCTCGTGGACCTGCCCCCGGTGCCGGGGTGGACCTCGCAGCACCTGGTCGCGCAGTGCGCCCGGTCGCTGGTGGCGTCGGAGAAGATCTGGGACTGGGCCACGGTCGGCGGCAACCTCTGCGTGGCGCTCCCTGCGGGAGCGATGACCTCACTGACGGTGGCGCTCGACGCGACCGCGGTGGTGTGGACGCCGGACGGCGGGGAGCGTCGGGAGCCCGTCGAGTCGTTCGTGACCGGGGTGCGGACCATCACGCTCGGTCCCGGCGAGGTGCTCCGCGCGGTCTCGATCCCCACGGAGGCCCTCGCGCAGCCGGCTGCGTTCCGCCGCGTCGCGCTGACCCGGCACGGGCGCTCCGGGGCGATCGTCATCGGCCGCCGCCCAGCCGACGGCGGCCTCGTGGTCACGCTCACCGCCGGGGTCACACGGCCGCACCGACTGGCGTTCTCGCAGCTCCCGGGGTCCGACGAGCTCCGCGCCGCGATCGAGCAGGTCGACGACTGGTACGACGACCCGCACGGCGCCCCGGACTGGCGTCGGGCCATGACCCTGCGGCTGGCCGAGCAGGTCCGGGAGGAGCTCGCATGAGGTTCGAGGTGAACGGCGCACCCGTCGAGGCGGAACCCGCCCCCGGCCAGGTCCTGCGCACCCTGCTGCGCGAGCACGGGCACGTCGAGGTGAAGAAGGGCTGCGACTCGGGCGACTGCGGCGCGTGCACGGTGCTGCTCGACGGTCGGCCCACCCACTCCTGTCTGGTCCCCGCGTACCGGGCGTCCGGCCGCGCCGTCACCACGGTGTCCGGCCTCGACCCGGAGGTCGGGCAGGCGTTCGTCGACGCCGCCGCGTTCCAGTGCGGGTTCTGCACGGCCGGGCTGGTCACGACGGTCGCCGGCCTGGACCTGCGGACGGACGACGACGAGACCGCGCGGCTGCTCAAGGGCAACCTGTGCCGCTGCACCGGCTACCGCTCGATCTGCGACGCCGTGGCCCGGCGCTGCAACACGGTGGACCCCGTCGCCGGTCGGGACGCCGGCCGCTCGGTGCGCTCCCCCGCGGCGCAGCGGATCGTCACCGGCCGCGAGCCGTTCACCCTCGACGTCCCGGCCACCGACCTGGCGCACCTCGCCGTGCTGGGCAGCCCGCACGCGCACGCCCGGATCGTGTCCATCGACACCTCCGCGGCCCTGCGCGCGCCCGGAGTCGTCGCGGTGCTCACGCACGAGGACTCCCCCGCGACGCTCTTCTCGACCGCCCGGCACGAGTCGCGCCTCGACGACCCCGACGACACCCGGGTGCTCGACCCCGTGCTCCGGTTCCACGGCCAACGGGTCGCCGTCGTGGTGGCCGAGTCCCTGCGGGAGGCGTCGCGCGCGCTCGCCCTGATCGAGGTCGAGTACGACGTGCTCCCCGCGGTGGTCGACGTCGAGTCGGCCCGGTCGCCGGGGGCTCCCCTGGTGCACGGCGACAAGGGCCCCGAGTCGCGGATCTCCGAGCCCGGACGCAACGTCGTCGCGCAGCTGCACGCCGAGATGGGCTCGGTCACCGCCGCGCTGGCGTCGTCGGCCCACCGCGTGAGCGGCACGTACCGCACCAGCCGGGTGTCGCACACGGCCATGGAGACGCACGCGACCCGCGGCTGGCTCGACGAGGACGGCCGGCTCGTCCTGCGCACCAGCACGCAGGTGCCCTACCTGGTCCGCGACGAGATCGCGCACATCTTCGACCTCGACCCCGCGCGCGTCCGGGTGCTCACGGGGCGCGTCGGCGGCGGGTTCGGCGGCAAGCAGGAGCTGCTCACGGAGGACGTCGTCACGCTCGCGGTCCTGCGCACCGGGCGCGCGGTGCAGTACGAGATGAGCCGCAAGGACGAGTTCACCATCGTGCCCACCCGGCACCCCGTCCGCGTCGAGGTGGAGCTCGGGGCCGACGCCGACGGCGTGCTGATCGCCATGCGCATCGACGTGCTCAACAACACCGGCGCCTACGGCAACCACGGTCCGGGCGTGATGTTCCACGGCGTCTCCGAGTCGATGGCCGTGTACCGGTGCGCGAACAAGCGCGTCGACGCCGAGTCCGTCTACACCCACACCGTGCCGTCGGGCGCGTTCCGCGGGTACGGGCTGGGGCAGATCATCTTCGCGATCGAGTCGGCCATGGACGACCTCGCACAGTCGGTCGGGATCGACCCGTTCGAGCTGCGACGCCGCAACGTCGTCGTCCCCGGGGACCGCCTGCTCGTGGTCGACGCCGAGGAGAAGGGCGACCTGGACATGCACTCGTACGGCATGGACCAGTGCCTCGACCTGGTGCAGTCGGCGCTCGCCGACCGTTCGGCGGACCTGCCCGTGCCGCCCGGCACGCTCGTCGGTTCGGGGATGGCCGTCGCCATGATCGCGACCATCGCCCCGCGCGGGCACTACGCCGAGGCGACGGTGCAGCTGCTCGACGACGGCCGGTACCGGGCGAGCATCGGCACCACCGAGTTCGGCAACGGCACCACGACCGTGCACGGCCAGCTGGTCGCGCAGGCGCTCGGCACCACCGTCGACCGCATCGTGATCGCGCAGTCCGACACCGACGTGGCCGGGTACGACACCGGCGCCTTCGGGTCCGCGGGCGTCGTCGTCGCCGGGCTCGCCCTGCACCGCGCGGCGCTCCAGCTGCGCGCCAAGATCCTGTCCGCGGCCGCCGCGCTGCGCGACCACCCCAGCGACGAGCCCCGCACCTGGGACTCGAAGGACCTCACCCCCGACTCGGCGAGCGGCGTGTCGCTGACCGAGATCGCGCGGGCCGTGCCCGGGCTCACCGGCCAGGGCAGCCACGACGGCACGCCCCGGTCCGTGGCGTTCAACGTGCACGGGTTCCGCGTGGCGGTCGACCCCGAGACGGGCGAGGTGACCATCCTGCGGTCGGTGCAGGCGGTCGACGCCGGCACCGTCCTGCACCCCGAGCAGCTGCGCGGGCAGGTCGAGGGCGGCACCGGCCAGGCGATCGGCACCGCCCTGTACGAGGAGATGCGGCTCGACGACGAGGGCCGCGTGACCACCGCCTCGTTCCGCAGCTACCACGTGCCGCAGATGGTCGACCTGCCCCGCACCGAGGTCCTCTTCGCGCAGACCAGCGACGACCTCGGACCCCTGGGCGCCAAGTCCATGAGCGAGGCACCGTACAACCCGGTCGCCCCCGCGCTGGCCAACGCCGTCCACGACGCCCTGGGTATCCGCCCGCACGAGCTCCCCATGAGCGCCGACCGCCTCTGGCGCCTGATCCACGACTGACCCCCGGCCCGCGCGTCCGAACACGTGCGCGCTCCGGGAACCACGTCCTCGGACGTCCGCACGATCGCGCGTCCCCGCACCCCGGTGTGCGGACGTCCCGCGTCAGGGCTGGTGGGTGCGCGCGGGGCGGTGGATCGGCCCGGCCAGGTCCGTCAGCGGGAGGCCCGTGGCTCCCGCGCGTGACGCCAGCACCTCCGCGAGCACCGACACGGCCGTCTCGCCCGGGGTCGACGCACCGATGTCCAGGCCGATCGGCGCGTGCAGGCGGCCCAGCTCGTCGTCGGTGACCCCCCGCTCCACCAGCTCCGCCAGCCGCCGGTCCTGCGTCCGCCGCGACCCCATCGCGCCCACGTAGCCGGCCCCGGAGCGCAGCGCCGCGAGCACCAGGTCGGCGTCGAAGCGGTCGTCGTGCGCCATCACGCAGACCACGTCGCGCACACCGAGACTTTGTTGCGCGAGGTGCCGGACGGGCCAGTCGACGACCACCTCGTCGGCCGCCGGGTGCCGCCGCGGGGTGGCCAGCACGGCGCGGGCGTCGCACACCGTCACGCGGTAGCCCGCCGCCCGAGCCACCACGGCGAGCGCGGAGGAGAACTCGAGCGCACCGTAGACGAGCATCCGCGGCGGGGCCGACGCGACCTCGACGAACACCTCGACGCCACCGTCGGGACCCATGGCCCGCACGAGGCCCGACCGGTCGACCGTCGGCAGCCGTTCGGGCAGCGGCCCGTCGAGGGCGGTCACCATGACGGACTCGTCCCCGCGCGCCGCCGCAGCCAGTACCGGCACGTCCTCCGGGCCGATCAGGCGGGCGTGCACCCGGAGCACGCCGCCGCAGGTCAGGCCGACCGCGAACGCGTCCTCGTCGGTCACGCCGAACTCCTGGACGCCCGGCGCGGCACCCTGGAGCACCGAGGTGCACAGCTCGTACAGCGCCCCCTCGACGCACCCGCCGGCGACGCTCCCCAGGGCCGCGCCCGTGTCGTCCACGGCCATCGACGTCCCGACGACCGTCGGCGCGCTGCCGGTCATCGACACGACTGTCGCGACGGCGACCCGGTGACCCGCACTGAGGATGGCCAGCAGGCGGTCCGCGATCTCGAGCACGGCGCACCTCCCGACGTCCTGTTGCAGAGTGCGACGAGCCTAGACCGCCCCCGAACGCCCGCGAGTACCGTCGGGACCGCGGGGCACCTCGTCCTCACCGGTGTCCCGGGAGGAGGAAACGCGCGTGTCACATCGCCCAGGCACACTGCGGCCATGAGCGCCCGACTGCACGCCCACCAGTACGGCAAGGCCGAGACGCGCGTCGTCCGGATCGTGCGCGACACGCCGCGCCACGAGATCCGGGACCTGAACGTCTCGACGGCTCTGCGCGGCGACTTCACGGCGGCATACCTCGAGGGCGACCAGTCGGCCGTCCTGCCCACGGACACGCAGAAGAACATGTCGTTCGTGTTCGCCAAGACGCACGGGATCTCCTCCCCGGAGCAGTTCGCGACGCTGCTCGGACGGCACTTCGTCGACCACGTCGCGCCCGTCTCCGGTGCTCGGGTCGACGTCGAGGAGTACGCCTGGGTCCGAGCCGTGGTGGACGGCGCCGAGCACGACCACACGTGGGTCCGCAGCGGGCAGGAGGTGCGGACGGCGTCCGTCACCACCGACGACAGCGGCGCCACCGTCATCGCGGGGCTGCGCGACCTCACGGTGCTCAAGTCGACGGCGTCCGAGTTCCGGGGCTTCCTGCGCGACGAGTTCACCACCCTGGTCGACGCCGACGACCGCGTGCTGGCCACCTCGCTGACCGTGCAGTGGCGCTACGCAGGCACCGACCTCGACTTCGACGCGACCTATGCCGTGGTGCGGGCCGTGATCCTCTCGACCTTCGCCTCGGAGCACTCGCTGGCGCTGCAGCAGACCCTCTGGCAGATGGGCGAGGCGGTGCTCGACGCCGTCCCTCAGGTGGTGGAGGTCCGCATCGCCGCACCCAACAAGCACCACTTCCTCGCCGACCTCACCCCCTTCGGACTGCCGAACCCGGGGGAGGTCTTCTTCGCTGCCGACCGCCCGTACGGGCTGATCGAGGCGGTGGTCGTCCGGGAGGGCGCACCCGACGCCGACACCGCCTGGACGCGATCGGTGGGCGCACCGTGACCCAGTCCTCGACCCGCGCGAGCCGCCCGTCGGCGACCCGGATCCGCCGCCGCACCGTGATCCTGGGAGGTGTCGCATGAGCCCCGACGACGAGAGCTGGCTGACGCAGGCCGTCGCCCTCGCGACCGCCAACGTGGCCGACGGCGGCGGTCCGTTCGGTGCCGTCGTCGTCCGCGACGGCGAGGTGATCGGTGTCGGTCAGAACCGCGTCACGCGCGACAACGACCCCACCGCCCACGCCGAGGTCCAGGCCATCCGTGCTGCGTGCCGGGCGATCGAGAACTTCTCGCTCGCGGGCGCGACGGTCTACTCGTCGTGCGAGCCGTGCCCTCTGTGCATCGCCGCCTGCCTCTGGGCCCGGGTCGACCGAGTCGTCTTCGCCGCGGACCGGATCGACGCCGCGCGCGCGGGATTCGACGACCGCGCCTTCTACGACCTGTTCGCCAGCCACCGCGACACCTGGCCGATGCCGGTCGACAACCACCGGGTTCCGAACGCATCCGAGCCCATGGACGCGTGGCTGGCCCGCCCCCTGCGCATCGAGTACTGACACTCCAGGCCTGACACTCCGCCCTCGCCAGCCCACGTGTTCGCGACAGCCCGCGTTCCCTGACGCACCAGCACTTCCGCACCCGACGCATGACCACCGGACTGCTAGGGCGCGCCGCCTTCCCCGTCGGGTGCGTTGATGGGGTGGCCGCGGTGGTCCCGGAACACGTAGCGCAGGAGTTGACGGCCACCGGTCGCGCCGACGGTAGTGGTGGGCGCGTCGAGGTTCCCGTCCACCGCTTCCCCTGCTCCACCTGTGTGTGCCTTGGTGCGTTGCCGTCGAGTCCAGCCGGGGGGTTTCTCCAGGCGTTGGATGGACAGGTTGAGCCGGTGGACCTCGGAGTGGTGGTGCTTGCACAACAGGGCAGCGTTGCTGATCGACGTGTCCCCCCGGTCGCGGTCCCACCAGCGCATGTGGTGCACCTCGCAGCGCGATGCGTGCTGGGCGCACCCGTTCCAGGTGCACTGCCCATCGCGCACGATCGCGGCCCGGCGCTGCGCCGTGGTGAACAGCCGCTTGGCCCGCCCGACGTCCAGCGGGAGGCTCTCGGCGGACATCACGACCCGGGTGATGTCCGCCTCGCACAACGCCTTCGCGAGCTCGGACATCGGCACCGGGGTGCCGTCCTCCATGGTCGCCGGGGGCACCGTCCTCCAGGGCAGGGCGATCGGGGCGCAGACCGTGTCCACGCCGGCGCGCTGATGGGCAACGAGCTCGGCCACCGTCTCGGCGGGGACCAGCAGGGAGAGGTGCGGGCGACTCATCGCGCCGGGTCGCGCCGAGACCGCAGCGTCGTCCTCGCCGGTGGCCGGCACCGGCGCCGATCCCGCGCAGGCCACCTCGGCCAGCATGGTCAGCGCGTCGGCGGAGGCTTGCCCGGGTGAGCGGGTGTCGTCGCCGTACTGGCCCATCGCGTCCAGGGCGACCCGCAGGGTCTCGCCGGCGACCCGGTCCAGGCGGCCCTTGAGGAACACCCCGTGACCCTGGGCGGACAGGGTGAAGAACCGTTCGCGGTGCTGGGCGTCGTGCTCGGCCTGCAGCCACGCCGGGTCCTGCGCGGCGACCCACCGGGCCAGGGCGCGGGCGAAGTCCGGCCGCGACGCGGATCGGGCCATCCCCACCACCACCTCTTGCGCCTGCGGGCTGCGCAGCACCGCCGCGACCTGCGGGGACGCCGACCCGGCGATCCGGGCCAGCTCGTCCAGGTGACCCAACGGCACCACCCCGTCGCGCACCCCCGCCGCGACCGTGCCCATGGACACCATGGCGTCGGCCTGCCGCACTACCCGCGCCGCCTCGCCCAGACCGGACCGGGTCATCCGCGCGTGGGCCGCCTCGAACGACCGGTCCCCGGGGCGCATCGAGTCGCCGGCGTCGCGGTCGGCGACCAGCAGGTGCGCCCGCGCCTCCGCCAACGCAGCCTCGCTCACGCGCACCAGAGCCAGCACCGCCGACCGGTCCGACCCGCTCCACGCCCGGGACTCACGGGCCACGGCAGCCAGGGTGGCGGTGGCGTCGCGCACCTGCGCCGCCACATCCTGCACCTCGACCGTCGACTCGAACATACGTTCGATCCTACAGGAGCCGGATCGTCGCGACAAGGCTCTGACCTGCATCAACATGTCCGCAGCCGCACCACCGACCCGCCCACAGCCCGCGTTCCAACGCCGAGCTGATCAAGGCGTGAGCGGGCGACGCGGTGCCTGCCGGCCGGTGGAGGATCGAGGCCCGGCACCGGTAGGTCGGACACCCGAGTCGAACGGTCACCCGGAGCTGCGAGCGCGCGCCTAGCTCCCCCGGTACGTCGAGTACGCGAACGGGCTCAACAGCAGCGGCACGTGATAGTGCCCGTCATCCACCACGTCGAACACCACCACGACCTCCGGATGGAACCCGACCTGCCCGGTCGCCGCGAAATACGCCGCGGTGTCGAACGTGAACCGGTACCGCCCAGGCGCGACACGATCGGGCCCCAGGGACCGGGCGCGGCCGTCGTCGTCGGTGACGCCCGAGGCCAGGACCGTCCACCCCCCGGCGTCGAACGCCGACAGGAGGATCGGCACCCCCGCCGCGGGCCGGCCGAGCGCGGTGTCCAGGACGTGCGTCGTCAGCTGGCTCATGACGCGAACAGGGTGCGCAGGCGCAGGAGCGCGATCTGACGGAGCTGGTCGGCGACCTCGGCGGACTCGGCGTCGTCGGTGAGCCCGAGCCGTCGGTGAAGCTCCGCGAGGATCTCGGGACGACTACGACCGGCGGCGCGGATGAGGAAGATCCGGCCGAACCGCTCCTCGTAGGCGCGGTTGCCGTCGGCCATCGCGGCGACGAGGGCGGGGTCCTCAGTGCTCGAGGCGGCCTGCTCGGCTGCGGAGAGGCCGGTCGACCGCTCCCCGATGCGGGGATGGGCGCTGAGCGCCTCGTCGACCTCCGCCGTGCTCAGCGACCGCGCCGCGAGGTCACCGACCCCGACGAGCGCGTCGACCGACGGGTACGGGCAGCCCGACGCGACCTCGTCGACCCACCGGGCGACGTGCAATGCGGTGGTGAGCCGCTCGCGGGTCTCAGGTCCGTCGTCGATCATCCAGGCCGCCCTCCGGTAGCGCTCCGCACTCGCGCACTGGCACCGTACGGGACGTGCCTCCCACCCACGCAAGCCTCTGCGGGATCGTGCTCGCCGCGGGCGCCGGCACGCGGCACGGCGGCCCGAAGGCGCTGGTGGTGCCCTGGCTCGCCGACGCCACCACGCTGCTGCTCGACGGCGGCTGCGACCGTGTCGTCGTCGTCCTGGGTGCGGCCGCGCAGGAGGCGAGAGGCCTGGTCCCCGACGACGAGCGGGTCACCGCGGTCGTCGCGGACCGGTGGGCCGACGGCCTCGGCGAGTCGCTGCGCACCGGGCTCGCCCACGCCACCGGCGACGCGGCCGTCGTGACGCTGGTGGATCTGCCCGGGACCCCGACCAGCGTGATCGAGAGGCTGCTGGCACGCACGGGAGACCTCCGGCAGGCGGTGTACGGAGGCCGGCCGGGTCATCCGGTGTACATCGCCGCCGGTCACTGGGCGCCTCTCGCCGAGACGCTCCACGGCGACCGCGGCGCCCGCGCCTACCTCCTCCAGCACGGCGTCGTCGAGGTCGAGTGCGGTGACGTGCACGACGGACTCGACGAGGACGTGTCGAGAACGTGAGGTCTCCCGCGTCATCGCCCCGACAGCACCCACCCACAGGAGGCTCACCGTGAAGTACCTCATCCTCATCCACTCCAACCCGAAGCCCTGGGCCCACCCGACGTCCCGGTTCACCGACGAGGGCCGCGCGCTGCCCGTCGCCGACCACGAGCAGGCGGACCGGCAGTTCGACACCCTGCTCGGCGAGCTCTCGGCCAGCGGCGAGCTGGTCACCGCGGAGGCCCTGGCCGACCCCGCGTCCGCCACGGTGTACCGCTGGCGCAGCGGGAGCTCGCTGGCGAGCGAGGGTCCCTACGCCGAGACGCAGGAGCACCTGGCGGGGTTCTTCCTCGTCGACTGCGCCTCGCGCGAGCGCGCGGAGGAGATCGCCGCGCAGTTCGCCGGACCGGGGAGCGTCGCGGAGCTGCGGCCGGCGTACGTCTGGGAGTGACAGGGCCCTTCGTCCCACCTGTCGAGACACCGGCGGGTGGACGATCGGGAGCGTGAACGCACCGTGGTGGCGACTGGCAGCAGAACGTGAGCAGACGAAGGAGTGCGGGACCCTCGTGGTCGACCGTACGGACGACGCGTCGGACCTCCTTCCCCCGTTCTACGACTGACCTGTCGCGTCACACGGTCTTCGCGCGCGCCTCGAACTCCTCGGAGACCGGCGGCAGCAGGCAGAACACCAGGCCGACCGGGTCCGCCATGACGGCGTAGTCGTCGTAGCGCGTGCGGACGGTGGCTCCGAGCCCCTCCAACCGCGCGATCTCGGCCTCGAGGTCGTCCGTCTCGATGTCGAGGTGGTAGCGCGGCGTCGGGTCGTCGCCGATGTCCTGCGTCGCCACGTGCGGCAGCGAGGCAGCGTCCCGCAGCGCGGTGAACGGCTCGTCAGGGACCGGGTGGGGCGTCGCCGCGAGGGCGCCCGACCAGAACGCGGTGACCGCGTCGAAGGCCTTCGCGGGAGCGTCGATGATGACCTCCCGGAGCATGATCCGGTGCATGACGGCACCCTAGTGTCAGAGGTACGTTCGAACATGTGTTCGTGCGCTCCACGATCCTGCATGCCGACCTCGACGCCTTCTACGCCTCCGTCGAGCAGCGCGACGACCCCCGGCTGCGCAACCGCCCGATCGCGGTCGGTGGCGGAGTGGTCCTGGCCTGCTCGTACGAGGCCAAGCGCCGCGGCGTGAAGACCGCGATGGGCGGCCGGCAGGCGCGCGCCCTGTGCCCGGACCTGATCATCGTGCGGCCGCGGTTCGACGCCTACGTCGAGGCGAGCAAGGCGGTGTTCGAGCTCTTCCGGCAGACCACCCCCATGGTCCAGGGCGTCTCCATCGACGAGGCGTTCCTCGACGTGGCCGGCCTGCACCGGATCGACGTCGCGCCGGTAGACATCGCCGCACGTCTCCGTGCGCAGGTCCGCGACGTCGTCGGTCTGCCCATCACCGTCGGGGTGGCCCGGACTCCGTTCCTGGCCAAGGTGGCCTCGCGCGTGGCCAAGCCGGACGGGCTGCTGCTGGTGCTCCCGGCCGACGAGGACTCGTTCCTGCACCCGCTGCCCGTCGAGCTGCTCTGGGGCGTCGGTGCGGTGACCGCCACGAAGCTGCACGCGTACGGCCTGTTCACCGCGGGGGACGTCGCCGCGCTCCCCCGCTCCGTGCTCACCGGCACGCTCGGTCCGGCCGCCGGCGCCCACCTGTACGCGGTGGTGCACGGCCTGACCCCCGCCCGCGTGGTGGTGGGCCAGTCGCGCGGGTCGATCGGGGCGCAGCGCGCGATCGGGCACGGCCCGCACGATCCCGCGTTCGTCCGGGCCGCACTGCTCGGGCTCGTCGACCGCGTGTGCCGGCGGATGCGCAAGGCGGACCGGATCGCGCGGACGGTGGTGCTCCGGCTGCGGTTCGAGGACTACACGAAGGCCACCCGCTCGCGCTCGTTCGTCACCGGCACGGACTCCTCGGAGGACATCGCCGCGGCGGCCCTCGGGCTCCTGGACGCCGCAGCACCCCTGATCCGCGAGCGCGGGATCACCCTGGTCGGCGTCGCCCTGACCGGTCTCTCGTCGGACGAGTTCGTGCAGCTCGCGCTGCCGCTGGACCATCCCGACCACGGCGGTCTCGACGAGGCAGTGGACGCGGTGGCCCTGCGGTTCGGCACGCAGGCGGTCGTGCGCGCGAGCCTGCTGCGCCGGGGCGAGGGGATCGCGGTGCCGCTCCTGGAGTGAGGACGGCACCGCGATCCCCCGGGGTCACAGACGGATCTCGTACGCGACGTTCAGTGCGCTCGTCGCGGCGCGCCGGAAGCGGGTGAACCCCGCCGCCGCGGCGATCTCCCGGATCGCGGTCTCCCCAGCCTGCGCGCCCAGCGCGTACCCGCCGGCCTGCGAGAGGCTGTTCGGCACGCACAGGAACAGCGACCCGGCGTAGTAGAGCCGGCCGACGGGGTGGAGGTTCTCCTCCAGCGCGTCGGACGCGGCGGGCTCCACCACCAGCCAGGTGCCGTCGTCCGCGAGCGCGGACCGGACCCGCCGGGCGGCCGCGACGGGGTCGCCCATGTCGTGCAGAGCGTCGAACGTGGTCACGAGGTCGTACCCGGAGCCGCTGAAGTCCTGCGCGGTCGCCACCTCGAACTCGACGCGACCGGTCACGCCGGCCTCGGCCGCCTTCTTGCGCGCGAGCTCGACGGACTCGCGGTGGTAGTCGGAACCGACGACGCGGGAGCTCGGGAACGCCTGCGCCATCAGCACGGACGTCGAGCCCAGGCCGCAGCCGATGTCGGCGACGCGGCCGCCCTCGGTCAGCTTCTGCTCGACGCCGTCCAGCGCCGGGATCCACGTGGGGATCAGCTCGGCCACGTAGCCGGGGCGGTAGAACGCGTCGCAGCCGACGAAGACGTCCTCGTGGTGCTCGTGCCAGCCGACGCCGGCACCCGTCCGGAACGCCTCGGTGAGCTGCGGCTCGGCGCGCAGGTAGCCGACCCCGGCGACGAACGCGGCGGACACGTTCGGGCCGTTGGGGTCCGCGAGGCAGTACGCCTGCTCCTCGGTGAGCGAGAACTGGGTGGTGGCCGGCTCGTACGTGACGTACCCGCCCGCCGCCTGGTTGCGCAGCCACTCGGTCAGGTAGCGCTCGTCGTAGCCGGTCCGCTCGGCGAACGCCTGCGCCGTCGCGGGGCCCTCGGCGAGCGCGCCGTACAGGCCGAGCCGGTGGCCGATCACCACCGCGCCCGCGGAGCCCGTCGCGCCCATGTCCGTGATGACCTGGCCGAGGAACGCCCGCACCTTGTCGTGGTCCATCTGTCCTTCTCCTTCGTCTCTGCCCGGCCGGTCGCCGGGATGAGACGAGGTTGGCGGGACCCGCTGTCACCGCCCTGTCACGGCCTGTCTCCGCGCTGACAGGCCGGGCATACTGGCGTCCATGAGCGCGACGGTCCCGTCGGTGCCGTTGCGGGTGGACGTGCTCGGCCCCCTCCAGGTGCAGGTGGACGGCGCCGTCGTGGACGTCCCGGGGCCTCGGCGCCGAGCGGTCCTCGCCCTGCTCGCCCTGGCCGAGGGGCGCGCGGTCACCGCCGACGACCTGGTCGACGCCCTGTGGCCGGCCGACCCGCCCGAGTCCGCGCGCCAGGCGATCCAGACCCACGTCTCCCGGCTGCGCGCCCATCTCGGACCCGCCGCGGACAGGCTCGAGACGAGTCCCGGCGCGTACCGGCTCCGGCTCGGCGCCTCCGAGCTGGACCTCGCGCACGCGCGATCGCTGCTGTCGAGCGCCAGGTCCCGGGCGGCGCACGACCCGGGCGGCGCGCTGGCCCAGCTGCGCGAGGCGCACGCTCTGTGGCGAGGGCCGATCCTGGCCGACCTCGCCGAGGTGGCGCCGGTCGCCGTGTCGATCGAGGAGTGCGCGCGGTTGCGGCGCGAGGTCACCGACGCCCTCGTGGCCAACGCGGTCGACGCGGGCCGGGCCGCCGACGTCGTCGACCTCGCGACCGCCACCTACGCGGCGGACCCGCTGCGCGAGTCGGCGGCCGTGCTGCTCATGCGGGCGCTCGCCGCGGTCGCGCGTCCGGCGGAGGCGCTGCAGGTCGGCCGCGAGCTGCGGCAGCGGCTGGCGGAGGAGACCGGCCTGGACCCGTCCCCGGCGGTCGGGGAGCTCGAACGGGTCATCGCAGGCGGTGGCTCCGGGCGTGCGCCGGGGCCGTCGCTCGCGGCACGACCGCCGACCCGGCTCATCGGGCGCGCCGCCGAGGTGGCCGCGCTCCACCGGGTGCTCGCGGACGAACGCCTGGTGACGCTCGTCGGCACCGGAGGCGTCGGCAAGACGCGCGTGGCCCTCGAGGTCGTCGCCCGCGCGCCGGCGGTGACCGTCCTGCTCCTGGCCCCGTCACCGACCCGACGGCCCTGCCCAGTGCCCTGGCGGCGGCGCTGCAGCTCGACGTGGTGCAGGGCGACGTGCTCGAGGCGTGCACGGCCGTGCTCAACAGCCGGCCGGGGATCCTCCTGGTCGACAACTGCGAGCACCTGCTCGACCCGGTCCGGGACCTGCTCGCGGTCGTCCTGCCCGCCTGCCCCCAGCTGACCGTGCTGGCCACCAGCCGCGAGCCGCTCGGCCTGCCCGGCGAGCACACGGCGCGCCTCGCTCCCCTGCCGCTGCCAGGGGCGGACGACGACCCCGCGCACGTCGCGTCCGTCGCGCTCTTCCTCGAGCGGGCGGCCCGGGTGCGTACCGACCCGGCGGCCTCCGCAGCGGAGCTGGCACTCGTGGCCGACATCGTGCGCCGACTCGACGGTGTCCCTCTCGCCATCGAGCTCGCCGCCAGCCGCCTGTCGGCGTTCTCGCTGCGGGACCTGCACGACCGCCTCGACCGCTCCCTGGACCTGCTGGGCTCCGGACGGCCCACCGGGGACGCCCGGCACCGCACCCTGCGCTCGACCGTCGAGTGGTCCTACCGGCTGCTCTCCCCGGACGAGCAGCGCCTGTTCCGCCACGTCGCGCCGTTCGTCGACGGGCTGGACCTGGAGTCCGCGGAGTGGCTGGCCGCCGATCTCGGGCTGCCCGGCGACCCCGGGGCGGGGCTCTCCCGGCTGGTCGACGCTTCGATGGTCGACGCCCACTTCGAGGTGCGCACCCGCTACCGGATGCTGGAGACGCTGCGCGCATTCGGTCTCGACCGGATCGGCGCGGCCGGGGAGGACGACGAGTCGGCCGACCGCATGCTGCGCTGGGGCGTCCGGCTCACGACGAGCATCGAGGCGGGCCTGACCGGGGACGACGAGCCCGACGCGGACGCGACGCTGCGCCGCGAGCGCGCCAACCTGCGCGCGGTGTGGCAGCTGGCGCGTCGCCGCGGTGCGGTGGACGCGGCCGCCCACGTCGTCGTCTCGCTGTACGGCGCGATCGCCTACCGCGACCTGCTCGAGATCCGCGCCTGGGCCGAGGAGCTGGCGGCCGACCCGGTGCTCGCCGGCCATCCCCGTGCCGCCGGCGTCCACGGCGCCGCGGCCGAAGCCGCGTACCAGCGGGGCGACCTCGAGAAGGCGGCCACCCTCGCTCGCACCGGTCTCGAGCAGGCGACGGACGACCTCGGCCGCTGGTACTGCCACGTGCCGTGGTCGGTCGTCGCCCTGGCCAGGGGCAGCTACCCCGAGGCCATCGAGCATGCCCTCGCCGCGACGCAGGTCTCACCGCGCCCCGACCCGTCGGGCGTGGCAGCGCTCGCCGCGCTCTACTCCGGCGACCTGGCGCGAGCGCGCTCGCTGTGCGACGACGCCCTCGCCGGCGCGGCCTCCCCCACCGAGCGCGCGTGGGCCGCCTACGTGGCCGGGGAGATCGAGAACGCCACCGCCCACGCCGGCGCCGCGGAGGGCCACTACCGCCACGCCGTCCGGCTGGCCCGCGGCTCCGGCGCCAGCTTCCTGGTCGGCGTCGCGACCGTGGGTCTGCTCACCGCCCTGTCGGACCAGGGACGGGTGCAGGACGCGCTGCGCGGCTACCGCGACGTGATCCGGTACTTCGCGCGGACCGGCAACTGGACGCACCTGTGGGCGACGCTGCGGAACCTCGCGGACCTGCTGCGGCGGACCGGTGACGACGACGCGGCGCGCCTGCTGTCCGCCGCCGCCGACGCAGCGCCCGACGCGCCGGCCGTGGGACCGGCTGCGGCCCCCGCGCGCTCGGCCGGGGCGGGAACACCCCTGACCCGAGCAGCCGTGCTCGACGCGGCCCTGACGGCGATCGCGGGCCGCGTCGGCTAGCACGAACCACGTCCGTGATCACATTCCGGACACCATGTACATCGTTGTAGAACGGTGCCAGGATGAACGCGCCCGGCCCCCACGACGATGTGGAAGACGAGGAATACCGATGAGACGCACCCCCCTGTCGCTGGTCCTGCTGGTGATCGCCGCGCTGCTCGGGCTGGTCGCCCCAGCTACCGCGGCGACCGCCGGCGGACACACCCCGTCGCCGGCCACCCGCCCGGTCGACCCCATCGCGCACGACCCGACGATGGTCAAGGAGAAGGGCTGGTACTACGTCGCGATCACCGGCGACGCCGCGTTCGACGACACGTACCTCCCACTCAAGCGCTCCCGCGACCTGGTGCACTGGGAGGAGCTCGGCCCGGCGATCACCGAGCTGCCCTCGTGGGCGCTCGAGGCGCTCGGGGTCACCCCCGAGAACGCGCCGCGTGACGCCTGGGCGCCCGACCTCAGCTGGTCCGGCACCGAGTGGCGGCTGTACTACGCGGTCTCGCAGTTCGGCACCAACAACTCCGTGATCGGGCTGCTCACGTCGCCGACCCTGGCGGACCCGCAGTGGGAGGACCAGGGCCTCGTCGTCCGCTCGACGCCGGGCGTCGACACGTTCAACGCGATCGACCCGAACCTCGTCACCGATGCCGACGGCGGCACCTGGCTCTCGTTCGGCTCGTTCTTCTCCGGCATCCACCTCGTGCCTCTCGACGCCACGACCGGCACGCCGGTCGCCGGCGAGCAGCCCGTCGCGATCGCCCGCCGCCAGTTCGCCCCGAACGCCGAGGAGAACCCGACGATCGCGTTCCACGACGGCTACTACTACCTGTTCGTGTCCTGGGACTACTGCTGCCGCAGCGTGGAGAGCGACTACCGGACCATCGTCGGCCGCTCCCCCAGCCTGACCGGCCCGTACGTCGACGCCGACGGCGTGCCGCTGCTCGACGCCAAGGGCGGCACGGAGATCCTGCGCGGCTACAACGAGTTCGTCGGCGCCGGCGGCGGCGACCTGCTGATGGACAAGAACGGCCGCTCCGGGTACTTCGTCAACCACTACTACGACGCGACGGACGGCGGCGCTCCCCGCCTGAACGTCCGGAAGCTCACCTGGGGACGCGACGGGTGGCCGGTGATCAGCGACCCGATCAACCCGAGCCGCTCGATCGGCCACGGCGACCCCTTCGTGCAGATCGTCCCGCGCGACGGCACCGCGGTCGTCGAGAACGCCGGCTGCGGCTACGAGGGCGCCAACATCGCGCTGTGGACCGACCTCGAGAACGCGTGCCAGCAGTGGCAGCTGTCCGACCGCGGCACCGGCACGCGGATCCTCAACCGGTTCAGCAACAACGTGGCCGAGGTCGGTGCCTGCACCAACGTCGACGGCGGCAACGTGGCCCAGTGGGGCTGGCTCGGGTTCCTGCCGAACAACGACTGCCAGCGCTGGAGCTTCTCCGCCGCGGGCGACGGGTGGACGACGGTGGCCAGCATCCTGCCCGGCAACCGGGTGTGGACGGTCCAGGGCGGTCCCGTCCCGGGGAGCAACCTCGCGATCAGCTCCCCGACCGGCGGCGCGGACCAGCAGTTCCGGTTCGAGCCCGTCGGCGCGGTGCTGCTGGCCAGCCCGACGGACCAGACAACGCTCACCGCGCCACGGGGTCACACGGGTGCGGTCACGTTCCGGCCGCGCGACGAGCGCGCCCGTCAGTCGTGGGTGCTCGAGCCGGTGGCCGGGACCGCCGCGTACACCGTGCGGACCGCGGAGCGCGGCGGCTGCCTGGGCACGGACCTGCGGCTGGTCCGCACCGGGTGCGGCACCTGGACGCTGAGCCCGACCGATGACGGCACGTGGTCGCTGAGCAGCACCGGAACCACCCAGGCGGTGCGGCTGCTGCTGCCCTGACCCTCGACCGGACGCGGTCGGGGCCCCGATACTGGCGGGGGCCCCGACCGCCTCCGGAGGATCACATGACGACCGCCACCACCCACACCCTGGACGTGCCCGGGGCGTCGCTCACCTACGACGTCCGCGGCCCGCTCCCCCCGGCGGACGGCCGCCCGCCGCTGCTGTTCATCGCGCAGCCCATGGACGCGTCCGGCTTCGGCACGCTCGCGTCGTACTTCCCGGACCGGACCGTGGTCACGTACGACCCGCGCGGCCTCGGCCGGAGCACCCGCAGCGACGGCGAGACCGCGAACACCCCCCAGCAGCAGGCCGACGACCTGCACCGGCTGATCGCCGAGCTCGGCGGGACCGTCGACCTCCTCGGCAGCAGCGGGGGCGCGGTCACCGGGTTGCACCTCGTCTCCGCGCACCCGGACGACGTGCGCACGTTCGTCGCGCACGAGCCGCCCCTGCTGGGCGTGCTGCCGGATGCGCAGGAGGCGTTCGCCGCGGAGAAGAAGGTGCAGGACGCGTACCACCAGCGCGGGTGGGGAGCCGGCATGGCGGCGTTCATCGCGCTGACCTCCTGGGAGGGCGAGCTCACCGACGAGTTCGGCGCCGAGCTGCCCGACCCGGCCGGCTTCGGCCTGCCGACCGGCGACGACGGGTCCCGCGCCGACCCGCTGCTGTCCGGCATCTCCAACGCGATCACGGCCTACCAGCCGGACATCCCGGCGCTCACCGCCACATCGACGCGCGTCGTCGTCGCCGCCGGCATCGAGAGCACGGGCACGCTCACCTGGCGCACCTCCTCCGCGCTCGCCGACGAGCTCGACCAGGAGCTCACCGTCTTCCCGAGCAACCACGGCGGCTTCCTCGGCGACGAGTACGGCCAGCCCGGCCAGCCGGAGGCGTTCGCCGCGAGGCTGCGCGAGGTGCTCGAGGGTGGTTCCTGACGGCCACCGGGTGGATCATCAGAAGCCCGACGAGGGAGTCGACATGACATCGCACGAGCAGGACAGCAGTGGGCTCGACCTTCAGAAGCTGATCCGCCTCATCACCCTGGCGCTGGCCGTCGCGGCGGTGGTCAAGGAGCTGCGGCGCCCCGCCGACGAGCGGGAGTGGCACGGCCAGGTGGCCGGGTTCGTCCCCTACGACTTCCGCATGCCGACGGTGGCGCGGTTCAAGGAGCGCATGTGGGACCCCGAGGGCGCCCACGTGATCAGCCCGCGGGTGTTCGGCGTCGGCTGGACCCTGAACGCCGGACGCATCGTGGAGCTGGTCCGGCAGCGGGTGACCTAGGCAACCGGTCGATGCCCGCTTAGTCTCGGATGACCGTTCCCGAGCTCCCGGAGGGTCACCCATGGGCACGATCACGACATCCGACGGCACCGAGATCTTCTACAAGGACTGGGGGTCGGGCCAGCCGCTCGTCTTCAGTCACGGCTGGCCGCTCTCGGCCGACGACTGGGACACCCAGCTGCTCTTCTTCCTCCAGCACGGCTACCGGGTCATCGCGCACGACCGCCGCGGTCACGGCCGGTCCACGCAGACCAGCGACGGCCACGACATGGACCACTACGCCGACGACCTGGCCGCCCTGACCGAGCACCTCGACCTGCGCGACGCCGTCCACATCGGCCACTCGACCGGGGGCGGCGAGGTCGTGCACTACATCGCCCGGCACGGCGAGAGCCGCGTCGCCAAGGCCGTGCTGATCAGCGCGGTCCCGCCGATCATGGTGCAGACCGACGCCAACCCCGGCGGCCTGCCGAAGAGCGTGTTCGACGGGCTCCAGGAGCAGGTGGCCACCAACCGGTCGAACTTCTACCGGGCCCTGGCCGCCACCGAGTTCTACGGCTTCAACCGGCCCGGCCGCGACCCGTCCGAGGCGATCATCGAGAACTGGTGGCGCCAGGGGATGATGGGCGGCGCCAAGGCGCACTACGACGGCATCGTCGCGTTCTCGCAGACCGACTTCACCGAGGACCTGAAGAAGATCACCGTCCCCGTGCTGGTGATGCACGGCGACGACGACCAGGTGGTCCCGTACGCCGACTCCGCACCGCTGTCGGCGCAGCTGCTGCAGAACGGCACCCTGAAGACCTACCCCGGGTTCCCGCACGGCATGCCGACCACCGAGGCCGCGACCATCAACGCGGACCTGCTGGAGTTCCTCCAGTCCTGAGCGCGGACGACGAGGGCGGCTGCACGTCTGTACAGCCGCCCTCGTCGTGCGTCAGCGCCGGCCGCGCATCGCGTCCAGGACGACCGTGAACACGTCGGTGTTGTCCTGCGACCGGGCCAGCCGCTCGGCCCCCGGCCCCTCGGCGGTCAGCGGCGTCGCGGCGCCGGTGTGCCCGCTCGTCGTCCAGTCGATCGTGAACTGGAGGTCGCTGTTCGCGATCGGGAACGGACCGTCCTCCAGGCTCTGCAGGACGCCGGGGACGGTGCTGGTCGGGTCACCCGACTCGTCGCTCGACGAGACGTTCTCGGTGGCCAGCCCACCGGTCTCGTGGTCACCGACCACGACGACCAGGGTGCCGGGGTGCGAGGCGGCGAACTGCCGGACCAGGGCCACCGTGGCGTCGAGCGCCTGGCCGGCCTTCAGGGTGAGCGCGGCGTTGTTGGCGTGCTCCATCTCGTCGATGGCCTCCTCCTCGACCATCAGGAAGAAGCCCCGCCGGTCCTGGGAGAGCACCTCGAGCGCCTTCGCCGTCATGTCCGTCAGCGGCACGACGGGCGCGTACTCGTCGCCCTGCCCCTCGGGGAACTGCTCGAACATCTCCTCGTTGGCGAACAGCCCGAGGATCTTCTCGGAGTCGGTCGCCGCGAGCTCCGCCGGGGTGCTGACGTAGTCGTAGCCCGCCCCCTCGGCCAGCTCGACGAGGTTGCCGATGGTGCTCTTGCTCACCTCCGGACGCGGGTCCGCCGGGTCGTCCGGGTAGGCCCCCGGGTCGCCCACGGGGTACCACCAGTCCTCGCCGCCGCCGAGGATGACGTCGGGCTTGGTGACCTCGATGAACTGGCGCGCGATCTCGCTCTGGTCGCCGCGGTCGGGCACGTGGGAGCCGAACGCGGCCGGCGTGGCGTCCGTGACCTGCGCCGTCGACACCAGTCCCGTCGCCTTGCGCAGGTCGTTCGCGTACTCGAGCAGGGTCTTCACCGGGTTCCCGTCGACGTCGACGGACACGGCCCCGTTGTACGTGCGCACGCCCGCGGCGAACGCCGTCGCGCCCGCGGCGGAGTCGGTGACCGCCTCCTCCGGGTCCGCCGAGTCGGTGTGCGTCCACCCCGCGTACCGCAGCGAGTCCATCTCCAGCTGCCCGTCCTGACCGACGGTCGCGAGCCGGGTGGCCTCTCTCGCCGCGATGCTCAGGCCGTCACCGACCATGAAGATCACGTTCTTGGCCACCACGCGGTCGTTGCCGCGTCCGCGGTCGACGCCGTCACCCCCCGTCGCGACCCCGCCCGTCACCAGCCCGGCCGCAAGCACTGCGGCGCCGCCGGCTCCCATCCATGTGCGTCGTGAGTTGAGCATCTCTGCCGTCCCTCGGTCGAACTTCGTTGTTCACCTTGACGTCGGCCGGAGCATCCCCCGTGCCGCCCATCGTTCGACCGATCGGGTGAAAATGCAACGCGAGGGAGCGAACCCCCGGGTCAGGGCCGAGGCGGACGACAGACGACCACCTGGAGCTCGTCGCCGTCGACCGCGACCGGCCCGACGGCTGCGGGGAGCAGGACCGTCTGACCACGCCGGAGCGGCGACGACTCCCCAGCCGCCACGAGGGCGCCGTCGCCCGCGACGACGACCAGCACCGCGAGCCCGGCGTCGAGCTCGCGCGCACCGGTCCACCGCTCGACCCGGAAGAACGCCGACGCCTCGGGCAGCAGGTCCCCGGAGGACGCCGCGGTCGCGCCACGCAAGCGGGCGATCTCGTCGGCCGTCCAGCCACGCCGGTCCACCGCCGCGAGCGCGACGTCGAACCCCAGCCCGAGGTGCCCGTCGGAGGCTCCGTCGATCTCGAACCCGGACCACTCCAGCAGGATCGACAGGTCGGTCGGCTCCTGCAGCTCGACGACGAACGCGCCCTGGCCGATCGCGTGCGGGAGGCCGGCGGGGACCAGCACCGCGTCGCCGGCGTCGAGGTCGAGCACGTGCATCGCCCCGAGCATCGCGTCCGTGTCCTGCGTCCGCACCCAGCCGGCCAGCTCGTCGACGCCGACGTCCCGCGCGAACCCCAGGTGCACGCGGGCGGGTTCGAGCACCACCCACGCCTCGGTCTTGCCGTGCGCGAGGCCGAGGTGCTCGGCGGCGAACGGGACGTCCGGGTGGGCGTGCACCGGCAGCCGCTGGCCGGCGTCGAGCAGCTTGACCAGCAACGCCGGGTCGGACCCGAACGACGCGACGTGCTCGGCACCCAGCCAGTGGACAGGGTCCGCGTCGATGGCGTCGCGCAGCAGCCGGCCGTCGGGGAGCACCGTCAGGCCGACCGGCTCGTGCCCGAACACCGAGGTCGACGATCCCACCCAGTCCTCCGGCTCGTGGCTGGCCGCCGGCCCCGTACCGCGGAAGTCGGCGATCTGACGGCCTCCGGCGTAGAACCGGTCGGCGGGCTGGTTGGCGGGCAGGTACAGCGACGTCATCAGGGTCCTTCGATCGCGATGCGGACACCCGTGCGCCAGGTCGCACCGGGTTCGAGCACGGGAGCGCCGGCGAGCGGCTGGTCCCGCTCCGGGCCGAACAGGGGCGCGTTGGTGGGCTCGACGCCGAGCACGTACGCGCCACGGGCGGGCCAGCTCCACGTGCACAGCCGCGGCAGCGTCGCGTCGGTCCAGGTCACGACGACGTCCGGGTACCCGTCGTCGCCGACGAGCGTGGCCCGCGCCCCGCGCACTCCCCGGTGCTCGGCGACGACCGGCGCCAGACCAGGTGCCGGCGCAGGGGTCAGCAGGGGGTCGCGGCCCTCCGGCAGCGGCTCGCGGACGACGGCCTCGTCGGCGTCGACCCGCAGGCGCGCGCCGGGGCGCAGCAGCGGTGCGCCGAGGTTGACGTGGTAGAGCAGCGGGACCCCGACGGCCTGGTCGCCGACGTTGCGGACGACGTCGCGGACCTCGACCGCCGGGATCCCGGTCCGCGCGAGGATCGACCGCTCGACCAGGATGCGCGGACCACCCAGCGAGGTGTGCGCGACCGTGCCCGTCACGCACACCCGCCAGGCGTCCCCCACACGCTCCCGCGACCAGTGCACGTCGGTCGCCGGAGTGAGGTGGTGGGTACCGTGCTGGCCCGAGGACCCGCGCGGCTCGCCGATGTTGTCGGGGCCGCACGTCGCCAGGAGCCCGCCGAGGAAGCGCGACTCCCAGTCGCGACCGGGTCCCGGGTCGACGGGGTTCGGGGAGCGCCACGCGACCGGCGTCGAGCCCCACCACGTGGCACCGAGGTCGAGGCCACGGCCCGGCAGGACGTCGAACGCGAGCCCCCCGGCCAGCCGCACGGCGATCACGCCACCCCGGACCTCGACGCCGGCGAGGGCCTCCGGCTGGGAGACCCGGCCGTCGTCGGTCAGCTCGGTCCAGGCGGTCATCGCCGGTCCAGCGCTGCGAGGAAGCCGCCGACGAACGAGTCGCCGAGCCCGATCGTCGTCGGCGCCGCGACGTCGCTGAGGTCCAGCGCCGGCACCACGCACGCGTCGCCGCCGAGCAGGTCCGCCACGTCGGCGCTGACCCGCTGACCGACCGCGGGTGCCGCCATGGCCCGCGTGGCGGCGTAGTCGTCCGCGGTGAACCCGTCCCCGAGCCTGTACCGGGTGCTGGCCATCGTGATCCCCCCGACGAGGGCCGGACGCAGCGCCGCCGCCCGCTGCCCGACCGCGAGCGCCCAGTACTTGGTGTGCACCACGAGGGTCGGTGCGGGAACGAGCGCGTGCAGCTCCCCCACGGCCTTCGCCACCGTGGGTGCGTCGAGCAGGTCCACCGGGCGGCCGAGGTAGGCCTGCATCTCGTCCTCGTTCAGGCTGTAGACGTCGGCGGCCCACACCATCTCGTCGCGGACCCGCCGGCTCAGCGCCGGCACGTGGTAGCCCGCGTCCTCGAACACGACGAGGGCGTCCGGCGGGAGCACCCGCATGGCCTCGCGCACCTGCGTCAGGCGGGACTCCAGGGTGGCCGGGTCCTGGATCACGTTGAAGGACGAGAGCAGGAAGACGTCCGCCGTGCGCAGCGCGTCCGGCAGGTCGGCGGCGATGCGCAGCTCGCGGTGCGGCGGGTCGTTGGCGTAGATGATCCGGTTGGGGTGCGGGGCCACCAGCTCGACGTCACCCACCCGGACCCGCGTCCCCGCCGGGTACTGCACGATCAGGTGCGGGTCGAGCGTGTCCTCGGTGGCGCTGGACACGTAGTCGACGGAGGCCGGCAGCAGCCGACGGACGTTGTCGTCGATCGAGACGAGGTGCATCGTGCTCGGCACCCCGAGCACGTCCATGGCGATCGCGGCCCGCACGCACGTCCCCCCGAGCGTGACCTCCTTGGGGAAGCGCGCGGCGAACTCCTCGACGATGTCGGAGGAGGCGACGAACCGCTCTCCCCCGACACCGTCGCGGACGAACGCCAGCAGGCTCCGCACGAGGTCGCGCACCGACTCGACCGGGGCCGACAGGTCGAGGTCCTCAGGACCGATCCCGTGCTCCGCAGCGAGCTGCTCCAGCACGGCCGTGTCCCAGCGGATCTCGTAGTCGACCGTGCCACCCATGCCCAGCACGAACCTCGTGCTCATCGGTCGGCCGCTCCCTCGCGCGTCGTGTCAGGCTCGGTCAGTACAGGTCGGCCTTGCCGGCCGCGTCGAACAGGTGGATCTTCTGCGCGGCGACCTCCTGCATCGCGGCGATGCACGGCGGCTGGATCGAGTTGGGCTCGCGCAGCGAGGTGTCCGCCAGCACCTCTCGCATCTTGTCGTGGTACGCCACCTTGATGTCGCTCGAGATGTTGATCTTGTTGACCCCGAGCTTGACCGACTGCCCGATCTCGTCGTCCGGGTTGCCCGAGCCGCCGTGCAGCACGAGCGGGATGGGCAGGAGGGTCTTGATCTCCTGCAGCAGGTCGAGCCTCAGCTGCGGGGTCACGTGCTTCGGGTACAGGCCGTGCGCGGTGCCGATGGCGATCGCGAGGCTGTCCACGCCGGTGCGCTGGACGTACTCCACGGCCTCGGCGGGGTCGGTGAACGCGATCTGGTCGACGAGCACCCCGTCCTCCGCCTGCTCGTCGAGCTTGCCGATGGTGCCGAGCTCGCCCTCGACCGACAGGCCGACCGCGTGCGCGGTGTCGACGACCTTCGTGGTGATCGCGACGTTGTCCTCGAACGGCTGCATCGACGCGTCGATCATGGCCGACGTGAACCCGAGCTGGATGGCCAGGAGCACCTGCTCGTAGGTGCCGCCGTGGTCCCAGTGGATGGCGACCGGCACCGACGAGCGGTGCGCGCGCTGGATGAGCGCGGCGAGCGCGTCGCCGCCGATGTGCGACACCTCGTCGGGGTGGATGGCGACGATCAGCGGGGCGTTCAGCTTCTCGGAGATCTCGAAGATCCCCTTGCCCATCGCGTAGTCGCTGATGTTGAAGGCGGGGATGGCGAAGTAGTTCTCGTTCGCCACCGCGAGCAGGTCTCGGCCGTTCATCAACATGGTGTGTCAACTTTCCTGTGTGTGTGTTTCTGAGGATCGGGGGTACTAGATCTTCACGGCGCCGGCGGTCATCCCCCCGATGAAGTAGCGCTGGAAGAAGAGGAAGAGAAGCAGCACGGGAATGCACCCGAGAATGCTCATCGCCATCATCTCGTTCCATTCGTACGAGTGCTGGCCCATGAGGAGCTGGATGCCGATGGGGACGGTGCGCATGTCTTCGGTCCTGGTCAGCGTCAGCGCGAACAGGAACTCGTTCCAGCAGATCATGAACGTGTACACGCCGACCGACACCAGACCCGGCACCGAGATGGGCATGAGAATGCGCCACAATGCGGTCAGCGGACCGGCCCCGTCCACCTTGACGGCCTCGTCCAATTCCTTGGGGAGCGTATTGAAATACCCCGTCATCATGATGATCGCGTAAGGCAGCGTGAACACCATGTAGGTGAGGATCAGGCCCTGGTAGGTGTTGTAGAGCTTGAGCGCCACGACGAGCCCGAAGTATGGGATCAGCAACGTGATGGGCGGGACGGCCTGGACGGAGACGACGACCACGTTGATCGTCTTCTTGCCCCAGAACTCGTACCGGCTGAACGCGTACGCCGCGTGCACCGCGACGATCAGCGACAGGGCGGTCACCGCGAGCGCGATGACGTAGCTGTTGAAGAAGAACCGCAGCTTGGTCGGGTCGGTGAGGATCGTCGTGTACGCGTCGAACGAGAAGCCGGGCGTGATGAGACGCGGCGGGAACTCGAAGATCTCCGGGTTGGACTTGAACGAGCTCGAGAGCATCCAGAGCACGGGCAGGGCCGAGAAGCACGCACCGACGACCAGGGCGACGATGATCGCCACCTTCTTGCCGGTGTGCTTGGGCGGTGTCCGCAGCGCGGGGCGCTCGGCGGTCAGCGCCGGGGTGGCCAGCGTGGTCATCTCAGTCCCTCGCCTTCTGGTGCCGCACGTAGAAGAACGCGAGAACCATCGACATGAGGAGCACGAGGACCGCGGACGCGGAGGCGACGGAGAACTCGTACTCGGTGAACGCGAGCTTGTACGTGAAGGTGGAGAGCACCTCGGTGGAGTTGATGGGTCCGCCACCGGTGGTCATCCAGATGAGCGCGAACTGCTGCGTCGTCCAGATGAAGTCCAGGAGCGCCATCGAGATGATGATCGGCTTCAGCTGCGGGAGCGTGACGTTGCGGAACTGCGCCAGTGCGCCCGCGCCGTCGACCTTCGCGGCCTCGTACAGGTCACGGGGAATGCCCTGCAGGCCGGCCAGCAGCGAGATCATGAAGAACGGGTAGCCGGACCAGATGTTGATGAACGTGACGGCCGCCAGCGCGGTCGACGGGTTGGCCAGCCACTCGGTGTTGCCGTCGGTGATCCCGCTGGCGCCGAGCAGGTAGTTGATGACCCCGTTCGGGCTGAGCAGGAGCCGCCAGAGCACCGCCACGATCGCCACCGTGAACAGCCACGGGAGGATGTACAGCACGCGGAAGAACGCCTTGCTCCGGTTGCCCAGCAGCGGTGAGTTCAGCAGCAGGGCGAACGCCAGGCCGATCACGAAGTGCACGACCACCGACGAGATGGTGAACACGAGCGTGTTGCGCACCGCGGTGAAGAACACCGGGTCGGTGAGCACCTCGACGTAGTTCTCGAAGCCGACGAACGCGGGGTTCTTGTTGGTGATCACACGGTCGAGCAGCGAGTAGCTGACGACCATGATGATCGGCGTGACCATCAGGATGATCAGGAGGACGCCGGTGGGGCTGAGGAAGCCGTAGGGCGTCAGCGTGCGCTTGATCCGGCCGATGGTGCGCGTCCGGGCGGAGTCTGCACCGGGGGGCGGGGCGGCCTTGGTGGGCCGTGCCTCCGCTTCGGGGCTGGTGGTCTGTGACATGGACACGGGGCTCTCTCCCTGAGGGGGTGGGCCGCGCCGGCGATGCGTGTCCGGCGCGGCCCGGGCGTTCCGGGCTGGTGGCCTAGAACTCCTCTTCCCACTTGGTCTGGGCCGCGGCGAGGGCGTCCTGCATCGACTGCTGGCCGTCGAGCGCCTTCTGGAACTCCTCGCCGAAGTCGCGCATGAGCTGCTCGGCCACGGGCAGGCCGGTGAACTCGTTGGCCGGGAACCCCGACTGGTAGATCTCGAACGCGGTGCCGAACAGCTCGTCCTCCTCGACGAAGTCGGGGACGGAGGTCGTGTTGCCGGGGAACGCGTTGGCGATCGACGACAGCTCGCTGTTGGTCTCCTCGCTCATGAGGAACTCGACGAGCTTGAACGCCTCGGCCTTGTGCTCCGAGTTCTCGGCGATGCCGATGCCCCAGGAGGCGTACGGGATGCCGCGCTCGCCGGTGTAGCCGTCCTCGGCCGGGATCGCCGAGATGCTGAAGTTCAGGTCCGGGTTGGACTCGCGGATCAGGTTCACGTGGGCGAGCGAGTCGATCATCATGCCGACCCGGCCGTTGCTGAACTCCTCGACCTTGTCCTGCTCCTTCATGGTGAAGGAACCGGGGGCGATGACACCGGCGTCCCACAGGCCCTGGATGTAGTCCGTGGCGCTGGTGACGGCCTCGTTGTCGGTGAGGGCGGGCTGGCCGTCCTTGAGCATCGAGCCGCCGGACTCCCACACCCAGGACATGACGTCGTTCTGGATCCCGTTCGGAGCCTCGAGCGAGAGCGGGAGCACCCACCCGTGGGCGTCGCCGCTGGTGACCTTGGCCGCGGCGTCCGCGAACTCCGTGCGGTTGGTGGGCGGTGCCGTGACGCCCGCCTGGCCCAGCAGGTCGTCGTTGGTGAACATCGGGTAGACGAAGTTCACCACCGGGATCATGTAGGTCTTGCCGTCCACCTGGACCTGGCTGGCCAGCTGCGACTCGTCGTAGCCGGCCTCGGACATGACCGCGGACAGGTCGGTGATCGCGCCCTGGTCGGCGAAGTCGCTGACCCACGCGCCGTCGAGGCCGACGACGTCCGACATGGTGCCGGCGGCCGCACCGGCGACCACCTGCTCCTTGGTCGAGGCGTACGGGCCGGACAGCAGGTCGACCGTGATACCGGGGTTCTCGGCCTCGAACTTGTCCATCAGCTCGCGGAACGCGCCGTCGGGGAGCTCGGGCTCCCACCACTGCGAGAACTCGAGAGTGACGTCACCCCCCGAGTCGCCGTCGCCGTCCGAGCTGGACCCGCCGCCCCCGGAGCAGGCCGTGAGCGCAAGTGCTGTGACACCGGTGAGTGCAATGAAGCGTCCTACGTGAGCGCCCTTGCTCATGACTCTCCCATCCTCGGAATCTGCCGCTTGGTGCGACTGTCTGCGCACTTCTGCGTATTTCCGCCAACGTAGACCCGTGGATGTGCGTCGTCAACCGGTGCTTGCGAGTCGCAACCACTCCGTGACCTGGCCGTGTCGATCGCCGGCGCACGCGATCTACCTGCTTCTTCGCCTCTGAACTGGGCAAATGTCTGGTTCGCTACTCGATCTGAGCACGGCACGCCTGTATGCGGGTTCTCGCACAAACCCGCAGACCTGTGGTTCAGTACTCCCATGTCAGCGACCACCGACGGCACGTCACGGCGCCTCCCCGCGGGCCGCAAGGCCGACCTCGCGGCGTACGTCGCCGAGCAGGGGCAGGTGACCGTCGCCAACCTCGCCGAGCGGTTCGACGTCTCCGCCGACACCATCCGGCGCGACCTCGACGCCCTCGACGCCGACGGAGTCCTCATCCGCACGCACGGCGGCGCCATCAGCCCGCAGGCCGTCCCCCGCCCGGACACCGGCCTGGACGTCCGGCTGCGGCTGCAGACCTCGGCCAAGGACCAGATCGGCGCGCTGGCGGCAGGCCTGGTGCGCGACGGGGCAGCCCTGATGATCAACGCCGGCACGACGACCCTGGCTGTCGCACGCCACCTGTCCGAGCACCGTGACCTCACGGTCGCGACGAACTCGCTGCGCATGCCGACCGAGATCAACCCGCTCGCGTTCAGGGACCTCTACGTGTTCGGGGGCGCGGTCCGGCTCAGTGCCCAGGGCACCATCGGCGCCGTCGCGTTCCCCACCGAGAGCGGCGCCGACCGCGACATCCGCTGCGACCTCGCCCTCATCGGCGTCGGAGCGGTCAACGCCGACGCCGGCTACTCCACCAGCAACCTCGGCGAGGCCGCGATGATGAGCGCGATGATGGACCGGTCCGCCAAGGTGGCCGTCCTCGCCGACTCCAGCAAGTTCGGACGCCGGCTGTTCGCGCAGATCGCCGAGCTGGGCCGTGCGGACTACCTGGTCACCGACTCCACCCCGCCGCCGGACCTCGCCGAAGCGCTGGAGGCCGCAGGCGTCGAGGTCCTCACGCCGCCCGCCGCCGGCTGAGCCGAGTCATCGCCCGACCAGCGGCAGGACCTCGTCCACCAGCAGCCGGTCGACGGCGTCGGCCTGCTCGAACGCCACCGCGTGCGCGGCGTCCTGGAACGTCACGAGGCGCTTCGTCGGTGCCTCGAGGGCCGCGTACCACTCGAGGGCCAGGTCGCGGCGACCGTCCAGCTCCGCCGCCCCGTCGAGCACGAACACCGGGACCTCCAGCCGCGGCACCTCCCGGCGCAGGTCCAGACCCTGGATCTGCGGGTACATCACCGCGAAGGTGTCCATCAGCCCGCGGAGCACGGAGACCTTGTCGAGCAGGGTGTACTCGACGCCCTTGACGCCGAACGCGTCCAGCCCGGAGGCGCTGCCGCGTGCCACGTAGCCCTCGGACGGCGTGTACGACCCGTAGAGGTACTCGTAGGCGAGCATGACGTCGGCGTTGGCCCAGGGCAGGTCGGCGTAGGGCGGCTCCCCGATCCGCTCCGTCAGGTCCGCCACCGCCTGGTCGTCGGTCCGGTCCGCGTACTCGACGAGGTCGCGGTAGATCCGCCGGTCGGTCTCGGTGACGTCGACCATCTGCCCGCTGCCGACGTAGGCGTGGTAGAGGTCGGGCCGCTGCTGCGCCGCCAGGACGCCGAGGATCGTGCCCCACGACTCCCCCATGAGGATGACCTTGTCCTCGTCGAACCGGTCCCGCAGGTACTCGGTGAGCTCGATGACGTCGGCGACCGCCCGGTCGAGCGTGGCCTCCTCGGTGGGCATCAGTACGGCGTAGGACGTGCCGTTGCCGCGCTGGTCGAAGCTCGCGAAGACGACGTCGTCGACCCAGGGTTCGGACAGGACCCGGGCGAGCGCGAGGTCGGACTGCCCGGGACCGCCGGACAGGTAGAGCAGCACCGGGGCGTCGGGGTCCGCCGCCCGGACCATCACCGTGTGCGGATCGCCACCCAGAGCGACCGTGTCGAGCGTCGCGACGCTGCCCGGGACGACCTCGCCGTCGGCGCCGCGCACCGGCGGCGTCGAGGCGGGCAGGGCGACGACGGCGGCGAGCGCGAGGGTCAGGGTCCCGACGAGCACGGTGCCCCGCGTCGCGACCCGCCGACGCGTCAGGCGCGACCCCACGAGAGCGCCCAGCAGCATCGGCAGGACCAGCAGGAGGGCGTGCATCCCACGCCCGAGGACCAGTGCCAGGACCCCCCACGTCGAGTCGAGCCGGACGTCGTGCACCGTGGGGAGCAGGACGTCGCTGCGGGCGAGCTCGAGCGCGGCCACGTGCACGACGAGCAGGGGGACGACGACCCAGACGGCGCCGACCACCCGTCCCCCGACGAGGCCGAGACCGGCGCCGGTCGCCATCACCGCCAGGGCGCCGAGCGTCGACACCGGCCCGAGGGGCGCGAGCTGCCCGGTCAGCACCCCCGTCACCGCGGCCAGGACGAGGACTCCGAGGAGCGGGACCCAGGGCCGGACGGCCACCCACCGGGTCCGGCGCGGGGTGTGCCGGGTGGGGAGATCCTCGACCCGGGCGGAGCTCATCGTGCCGGCCATGACTGTCTCCGTGGGCGGGCGGCGCATCTTCGGGCCTGGTGACCTGGACGACGCGCGGTGCCGCCCCTCCCAGCCTGCTCAGCGACGAGCGCGGCACCAGGTCCGTTGGTCCCTAGAGAGTCAACCGGGTGCTGGCGTCACGCGAAGCGGGCGGCGATCCCGGGGTAGTCGACCACCAGCCCGGCGTCGTCGTACGTCAGCACCGCCTCGAACCCGCCCTCCGACGTGTACGCGACGCGGTGCTCGTCGAGCCGGCGGTAGGTCTGGTCCAGGCGCCGCACGACGAGGTTGGACACCTGCACGTACACCGCGGGCGCGGCGACGAGCTCGCCCACCGGCGTCGCCATCCGGTGGACGGGCAGCGTGTTCGTGCACGCGGACGCCTCGAGGTCGACGTCGACGAGCCCGTCGAGCGCCGGCGCGTGCACCCCGTCGACCGTCCACGTCCCGCGCCCGTCGGAGACCAGCACCGTCGTGCGCGTCCCGTCCACGGTGTCGGCGCGCACCCGCACCTCTCGGGTGACCCACCCGTCGAGCGTGATCTCGTACGCCACGGCGTAGGCCCGGCCGTCCTCGACCGCGGAGGTGTGTCCGCGCAGCGTGCCCGGTCCGGCGAAGACCACCTCGAAGCCGTCGACCGCGTCGACGAACCGCCAGGCGGCGAACGGCGGGAGCGCGGTGCTCACCCGGGGTCGCCCGCGCGACGCAGCACCTCGTGCGCGTGCTTGAGCACCGGGCCGTCGACCAGCTGCCCCTCCCACCGGAACGCCCCGTGCTGCCCGACCGCGGCCGCGAGCACGGCGCGCGCCCGCTCGACCTCGGCCGCACCCGGCCGGTAGGCCGCCCGGATCACCTCGACCTGCGACGGGTGGATGCACGCCGTGGCCGTGAACCCGCAGGCCGCAGCGTCGGCGGCCTCCGCGGCGAGCCCGTCGACGTCGTCGATGTCCAGGTGCACCGCGTCGATCGCCGCCTTGCCGAACGCGCCCGCGGCCAGCAGCACGGCGGACCGCGCGTGCGTCGCCACGTCGCGGTACGCCCCGGACGGTGCCCGGCTGGACGTCCCGCCCAGCGACGCGACCAGGTCCTCGGCACCCCACATGAGCCCGACGACGTTCGGCTCGGCGGCGATCAACGCCACGTTGACCACGCCGGCCGCGGTCTCGATGAGCGCGACGACCTCGTAGCCCGCGAGCGCGCGGACGTCGTCGGCGGACGAGGTCTTGGCCAGCATCAGCGTGCGGTAGGGCGTCTGCGCCAGGGCGCGCAGGTCGTCGTCGAGGTCGGGGGCGGGGTTCACGCGGACGATCGTGCGCGCGGGGTCCAGCGGGACGGTGGCCAGCAGGGGTCGCGCGGACGCCTTCGCGTCGGGGTTGACCGCGTCCTCCAGGTCGAGGATCACGCAGTCGGCGCGGGCCGCGGCCTTCTCGTACCGCTCGGGCCGGTCGGCCGGGCAGAACAGGAGCGCCGGGCCCCTCACGGCGTGCACCAGAACAGGACGGTCCGTGTCGCGACGGCCACGACGACGTCGTCCTGGTTCCGCCCGGTGTGCTCGAGCGTCACGACGCCCTGTCCGGGCCGCGACGACGAGAGGCGCTTGTCCGTGACCACGGTCGACGAGTAGAGCGTGTCCCCGTGGAACAGCGGGTGCGGGAACCGGACGTCGGTGAACCCGAGGTTGGCGACGATGGTCCCCTGGGTCAGCTGCGCGACCGAGCTCCCCACCAGCACGGCCAGGGTCATCATCGAGTTCACCAGCCGCTGCCCGAACGGCTGACCGGACGACCACGCCGCGTCCAGGTGCAGCGCCTGCGGGTTCATGGTCAGCGTCGAGAACAGGACGTTGTCCGCCTCGGTCATCGTGCGTCCGGGGCGGTGCACGTACCGGACGTCGAGCTCGAGCTCCTCGTAGTACAGCCCCCGCTGCTCCACGTCGCGGGTCATCGAGGCGCCCCCGAGAAGCCCAGCTCCCGCGCGATCACCATGAGCTGCACCTGCGTGGTCCCCTCCCCGATCTCCAGGATCTTCGAGTCGCGGTAGTGCCGGGCCACCGGGTTCTCGTTCATCACGCCGTACCCGCCGAAGATCTGCGTCGCGTCCCGGGCGTTGTCCATCGCCGCCTCGCTGCCGATGAGCTTGGCCAGGCTCGCCTCGAGCTTGAACGGCTGCCCGGCCACGAGCCGGCGTGCGGCGTCGAGCCACGCGAGCCGGGCGGAGTGCACCCGCGCCTCCATCCGGGCGATCGTGAACGCGATGTGCTGGTTGTCGCCGATCGGGTGGCCGAACACGTTGCGGCTCTTGGCGTACCGCATGGCCTCCTCGAGGCAGCCCTGCGCAGCCCCCGTGCACAGGGCGGCGAACGCGACGCGGCCCTCGTCCAGGGTCTGGATGAACTGCGCGAAGCCGCGGCCGCGCTCCCCGAGCAGGTTGGCCTCGGGCACGCGCACGTCCTCGAACCGCAGCGGGTGGGTGTCGGAGGTGTGCCAGCCGACCTTGTCGTAGGCCGGCAGCACGGTCAGCCCGGGGGTGTCGCTGGGGACCAGGATCGCGGTGAGCTCCTTCTTCACCGAGCCGTCGGCGCGCACGCTCTCGCCCGTGACCGCGGTGATGGTGATGAGCCGCGTGATCGCCGAGCCCGAGTTGGTGATGAACTGCTTGGTCCCGTCGATCACCCACTGACCGTCCTCGAGTCGCGCGGTGGTCTTGGTCCCGGCGGCGTCGGACCCGGCCTCGGCCTCCGTCAGCCCGAAGGCCGCGAGCGCCTCGCCCCGCGCGAGCATCGGGATCCACTCCCGCTTCTGCGCCTCGGTCCCGCTGCGCCACACCGGCATCGCGCCGAGGCCGACCCCGGCCTCGAGCGTCACGGCGATCGACTGGTCCACCCGCGCCAGCTGCTCGACCGCCAGACAGAGGTCCACGTAGTCGCGGCCCTGGCCGCCGTACTCGGTGGGGAACGGCAGACCGAACAGCCCCATCTCCCCCATCTGGGCGAGGATCTCGTAGGGCAGCTCGCGCTTGGTGTCGTACTCGTAGGCGGCGGGCGCGACGACGGTGTCGGCGAAGTCCCGCACCTCGTCGCGGAGCTTCTGCTGCTCGGGGGTGAGGTCGAACGTCATGCCGGTGTCCCTTCGTCGGGGTGGCCGGTGATGGTGGCCACCACGTGGTCGAGTGCCACCCGGTCGGTCGGTCGGACCGTGAGGGTGACGATGCCGTCGCTGGGCGCGACGACCCGGTGCTCCATCTTCATCGCCTCGATGGTGAGGAGGTTCTGTCCCGTGACCACCTGGTCGCCGGTGCGCACGTCGACCGAGACGACGATGCCGGGCATCGGCGAGCGCACCTCCGGGTCGGCCGGGCGGGTGCCGCGGGTGAGGGCGGCGAGCTCGTCGGCCAGCCGCTCCACGCGGCTGCGGAAGCGCAGCTCGGAGGTGCCGACCCAGGTGACCGGGCCGTCCGAGACGAGGCGCAGCGGGCGCACGACGCCGTCGACCTCGAGCGCCACGGAGGAGGGTCCGGTCCGCTCCAGCGATGCGTGGACGGGCACGTCGTCGCCGACCGTGACGGTCGCACCGTCGGGCGGACCGAGCACCGACACCTCGACGTCGCCGACCTCGTAGCGCACGGGTCGGTGATCTCCGAGGCGCCAGCCGTCGGTCCCCCACGCGCCGACGGGTGCCGGGTGGCGGGCGAGGACCGCGGCGATGATCGGGGCAGCCTCGATCGAGGGCGTCAGGCGTCCGAGCAGGCCGGTCTCCAGCCGGCCGGCCCGCACGTCGGGGTCGGCCAGCACCTGCCGCAGGAACGCGAGGTTGGTCCGGACGCCGAGGATCGTGGTGCCGGCCAGCGCGCGGCCCAGGCGGGCGAGAGCAGTGGCGCGGTCCGGTCCCCACGCGACGACCTTGGCCAGCATCGGGTCGTAGGCGGACCCGATCTCCAGCCCGGCGTACAGCGAGCTGTCGACGCGGATCCCCTCGCCGGCCGGCTCGTCGAGCACCCGCACGGTCCCGGTGCTCGGCAGGAAGTCCCGGAGGGGGTCCTCGGCGTAGACGCGCGCCTCGATCGCGTGCCCGGTCAGCCGCACGTCGGTCTGCTGGACGCCCAGCGGCTCTCCCGCGGCGATCCGCAGCTGCCACGCGACCAGGTCCAGCCCGGTGACCAGCTCGGTGACCGGGTGCTCCACCTGCAGCCGCGTGTTCATCTCCATGAAGAAGAACTCCGTGGGCGCCTCGTCGGACACCAGGAACTCCACCGTCCCGGCTCCCACGTAGCCGACGCTCCGCGCCACCTCGCACGCGGCCGCACCGATCCGGTCCCGGGTGGCGGCGTCCAGGAGCGGCGACGGTGCCTCCTCGACGACCTTCTGGTGGCGGCGCTGCAGCGAGCACTCGCGCTCGCCGAGGTGGACGACGTTCCCCAGGGTGTCGGCGAGCAGCTGGACCTCGATGTGCCGCGGGGTCCGCACCAGGCGCTCGAGCAGCAGCGTGTCGTCGCCGAACGCCGCGGCGGCCACGCGACGGGCGCCGACGAGGGCATCGGCCAGGTCCTCGGCACGCTCGACGACCGTCATGCCCTTGCCGCCCCCGCCCGCGGACGGCTTGACCAGCAGCGGGTACCCGACGCGGTCGGCGTCGGCCGCATCGGTCGACGACGAGCCCGGGATCACCGGCACCCCCGCGGCCGAGACGTGCTCCTTCGCGCGGATCTTGTCGCCCATGAGCTCCAGGGCCTTGACCCCGGGCCCGACGAACACGACGCCGGCCGCCTCGCACGCCCGCGCGAGGTCCGCGTTCTCGGAGAGGAAGCCGTACCCGGGGTGGATCGCCTCGGCATGAGCGGACCGCGCGGCCTCGATCACTGCGTCGATCGACAGGTAGGACTCGACGCGGATCGCCGAGTCCGCGCGCGCCACGTGGAGCGCAGCGCGGTCTGCGTCCGTGAACACCGCGACCGACCGGATCCCGAGGGTGCGGAGCGTCGCGATGACCCGGCAGGCGATCTCCCCCCGGTTCGCCACCAGCACGGTCCCGAACATGCCGCTCACATCCGGAAGAGCCCGAAGCGGGGCTCTCCGAGGGGGACGCCGGCGCACACGTCGAGGGCCATGCCGAGCATCCGCCGGGTGTCCGCGGGGTCGATGATCCCGTCGTCCCACAGCCGCGCGGTCGAGTAGTACGGGCTCCCCTGCGTCTCGTACTGCTCCCGCAGCGGAGCCTTGAACGCCTCCTCGTCCTCGGCGGACCACTGGTCACCCAGCTGCTCGCGGCGGACGGTCGCCAGCACCGACGACGCCTGCGCGCCGCCCATCACCGAGATCCGGCCGGCGGGCCACATCCAGAGGAACCGCGGACCGTACGCCCGCCCGCACATGGAGTAGTTGCCGGCCCCGAACGAGCCGCCGATCACCACGGTCAGCTTGGGCACCCGGGTGGTGGCGACGGCGGTCACCATCTTGGCGCCGTGCTTCGCGATCCCGCCGGCCTCGTAGTCGCGGCCGACCATGAAGCCGGAGATGTTCTGCAGGAACACGAGCGGGATCCCCCGCTGGTCGCAGAGCTCGATGAAGTGGGCTCCCTTGACCGCCGACTCACTGAACAGGACCCCGTTGTTGGCGACGATCCCCACCGGGTGCCCGTGCAGCCGCGCGAACCCGGTGACCAGCGTGGTGCCGTACTCCCGCTTGAACTCGTGCAGCTCGCTGCCGTCGACCAGCCGCGCGATCACCTCGTGCACGTCGTACGCGGTCTGCAGGTCCGTGGGCACGACGCCGTACAGCTGACCATCGTCGACCTTCGGCGGCCGGCTCTCCTGCACGTCCCACGCGGTCTGTCGTGGGGCGGGCAGGGTGGCGACGATGTCCCGCACGATCTGCAGCGCGTGCGCATCGTTCTCGGCCAGATGGTCGGTGACACCCGACGTCCGCGAGTGCAGCTCCCCGCCGCCCAGGTCCTCGGCCGTGACCACCTCACCGGTCGCCGCCTTCACCAGCGGCGGGCCGCCCAGGAAGATCGTGCCCTGGCCGCGCACGATCACGGTCTCGTCGCTCATCGCGGGCACGTAGGCACCGCCCGCCGTGCAGGAGCCCATCACGCACGCGACCTGCGGGATCCCCTCGGCGGACATCCGGGCCTGGTTGTAGAAGATCCGGCCGAAGTGGTCGCGGTCCGGGAACACCTCGTCCTGCATCGGCAGGAACGCGCCGCCGGAGTCGACCAGGTAGATGCACGGCAGCCGGTTCTCGAGCGCGATCTCCTGCGCGCGCAGGTGCTTCTTCACCGTGAGCGGGTAGTAGGTGCCGCCCTTCACGGTCGCGTCGTTGGACAGGACCATGACGTGCCGGCCGTGCACCAGGCCGATCCCCGCGATCACCCCCGCGCCGGGCGCCTCGCCGCCGTAGAGCTCGTGCGCGGCCAGCGGTGCGACCTCGAGGAACGGGCTGCCGTCGTCGAGCAGGACGTCGATCCGCTCGCGCGGCAGCAGCTTGCCGCGGGCCACGTGCCGCTCCCGCGAGCGCAGGGGGCCGCCCTCGGCCGCGGTGCGGAGCCGGTCCCGCAGCTCGCCGACGAGGGCGCGCTGCGACCGGTCGTTCGCGACGAACGAGTCCGCGGCGGGGTCCGCCGTCGTGCTGAGCATCTCCATCGACGCTGTCTCCACGGGGGTGGTGGGAGAGACGAACTGAGTTAGTGATCGCTAACTGAAATGAGGCTAGTGTTCGATCACCCCGTTGTCCATCGAGGAGCTCGCACCACATGAGTGAGGCCCCGACCACCGCCCGCGTCCGCGCGAAGGCCGAGCGCCGTGACGCCCTGCTGTCCGAGGCGGCCCGGCTGTTCGCCAGCCACGGGTTCGACGGGGTCTCGATCGAGGACCTGGGCTCGTCGGTCGGCGTCAGCGGGCCGGCCGTCTACCGCCACTTCCCCAGCAAGCAGGCCGTGCTCGCCGCGCTCCTGGTGGGGGCCAGTGAGGGTCTGCTCGACGGCGGTCAGGCGGTCGTGGACGCGTCGGGCGACGACGCACCGGCCGCGCTGCGCGCACTCGTCCGGTTCCACGTCGAGTTCGCCCTGCGGGATCCCGACGTCATCCGGGTGCAGGACCGCAGCCTTGCGGCGCTGTCCCCGCAGGACCGCCAATCCGTCCGTGACCTGCAGCGTCGCTACATCGACCTGTGGGTGGACGTGCTCGCCCGGCTCAGCCCGTCCACCGAGCGCGCCGAGCTCCGCCTGCGCGCCCAGGCCACGTTCGGACTGCTCAACTCGACCCCGCACAGCGCGCGCGCGGTGACGGCGGCCCGCACGCGGGCCGTGCTGGAGCAGATGGCGCTGGCCGCCCTGCGGCCGTCACTCGGCTGACGAACCGCTGAACCAGCCCGCGGCGTCGAGGTGGGCCGGGGCTCGGACGCCGAGGTCGGCGAGCGCGTCCCCGACCGCCTCCAGCTGGTCGGCGCCGATGCGCTGCGCCCACGCGTCGCGGAGCTCGTTGAACACCTGCTCCCCCGTGCGCAGCAGCCCGCGCCCCCGGTGGGTCAGCGAGTAGAGCCGGCGACGGCCGTCGCGCTCGTCGGCCTCGACGGCCACGTAGCCCTCCGCCTCGAGGAAGCCGACGGTCTTGATCACGGCCTGCTTCGAGATGCCCAGCTCCCGCGCGAGCTCGGCGGTGGTGTCAGCCCCGGCGAGGATCGAGCGCAGGGCGAAGTCGTGGACGGGCCGGATCTTGTCGTAGCCGCGGCGGGCCAGCTCGGCGCTCCCCGCGTCGGCGAGCGCGCGGAAGCCCCCCAGCAGAAGGAGCGCGAGGTCGGCACCGGAACGCGTCATGGCGCCATGTTACGACAACCTGGTTGACGTATCGACAACCAGGTTTCTACACTTGTCACAACCTGGTTGTCCAAAACCTCCGAAGGAGCGACACCATGACCGTCACGACCGCCGCCTCGATCCCCGAGGTCACGCACCACCGCGTCACCCTCGACGGCACCGAGCTGCACTACGTCACCGCCGGCGCCACCGGGACACCGGTCCTGCTCGTGCACGGGTTCCCCGAGTCGTGGTGGGCGTTCCACAAGCTCATCCCGTTGCTCGCTGCCGAGCACCGCGTCATCGCCGTCGACCTGCCGGGGTTCGGCGACTCCGGCACCGATCCCGGCGAGTACACGAGCTCGACGTTCGCCGACAGCCTGCGCGGGCTGATCGCCCACCTCGACCTCGGCCCCGTCCACCTCACCGGCCAGGACATCAGCGGGACCCCCACCTTCCGCCTGGCCGCCCAGCACCCCGACCTCCTGCGCAGCTACACCGCCATCGAGGCGGCGCTGCCGGGGTTCGGGCTCGAGCTGCTCGCCGACGTGGCGCACGGCGGGGCGTGGCACGTCGGGTTCCTCGGGGCTCCGGGCATCCCCGAGATGCTGCTCGCCGGGCGGGAGCGCGAGTTCCTCACCGGCTTCGCGTTCCCCGCCATGAACGGCACGCCGGGCGCCATCAGCGACGAGGACGTCGACGAGTTCACGCGGGTGTACTCGCGCCCCGAGGGCCTGCGCGGGACCACCGGCATCTACGGTTCCGTGCTCACGGAGGGCGCCGAGATCACGCGGCTCGCCACCGAGCACAGGCTGACGATGCCCGTCCTGGCGGTCGACGCCGGCAGCGGGCCGTTCACCAGCGGGACGATGCACGCGGTCGCCGCCGACGTCACCACCGCGACCATCGAGGGGATCGGCCACTTCGTCGCCATGGAGGCTCCCGAGGAGCTGGCCCACGCGCTCCTCGGCTTCTACCGCAGCCTCGACTCCTGACCGCGCCGCCCCAGGGTCGGAGGCCGGCACCGCACGACGGCGGTGCCGGCGGTCGTCGCGCCCCGCTAGACCATGCTCAGGACGGAGCCGGGCCGCGCGAGGATCGTGCCCACGTCGGCCAGGAACCGCGCGGCCTCCGCTCCGTCCACCAACCGGTGGTCGAACGACAGGCTGAGCGTCATCACGCTGCGCAGCGCGAGCTGGTCCTGGAACTCCCACGGCCGGCGTCGGATCGCGCCCATGGCCAGGATCGCCGCCTGCCCCGGCACCAGGATCGGCGTGCCGGTGTCCACGCCGAAGACCCCGATGTTGGTGATCGTGATCGTCCCCCCGGCCAGGTCCGCGGGCGTCGACGTCCCCGCCCGTGCGCTCTCGGTCAGCGCCCCGATCGCGTCCGCGAGGTCCGGCAGCCGCAGGCGGTCCGCGTCCTTGATGCTCGGCACGAGCAGCCCGCGCGGGGTCGCCGCAGCGATGCCGAGGTTGACGTAGCCGAACTGGACGATCTCCCCCGCGGCCTCGTCCCAGTGCGCGTTGAGCGACGGGTTGCGACCGAGCGCGATCGTCACGGCCTTGGCGACGAGCGTGAGGATCGAGATCCGGTGGCCCTCCAGCGCGCGGTCGTGCTTGAGCTCGTCGAGCAGGTCGAGAGTGGGGGTGACGTCGATCGTCAGCGACGTCGACGCGTGCGGAGCCGTGAACGCGCTGGCCACCATCGCAGCGGCCGTCTGCTTGCGCACCCCCGCGATCGGGGTCCGCACCTCGCGCGCCGACTCGGGCGGGCTGGGCGTCGGCACGGTCTCGACGGGCCGCGCGAGGCCGGGCCGGTGCGCGGCGGACAACGCGTCGGGCCGGCGTGCCGCCGGGGAGACGTCCACACCGGAGACCGCCCGCAGGACGTCCTCCCGCGTGATCATCCCGTCCTTGCCCGAGCCCTCCATCTTGTTCAGGTCGACCCCGAGGTCGTGCGCGAGCTTGCGCACCGGGGGGAGCACCTTGGGCCCGATGCGACCGCCCGCGAGGGCCAGACCGACCTCGTCGGCGACCGCGTGCGCCGCGGTCCAGTCCTCCGACTTCGACCGGCGGCGGGGTCGCGCCGACCCCTCGACCAGCGGCCCGTACCCGACGAGCACGGCGGTCCGCTCGGGCGCGGCGGGTTCGCCCTCCGCGGCCGGCTCGACAGCGGGCGACGTCGGAGCCGTGGCATCGGCCGGAGCCGTGGCATCGGCCGGAGCCTCCACCGCGATCGTCAGCAGCGCGGTCCCCACGGGCACGGTGGCTCCGGGCTCGACGAGCAGCTCGGCGACCACGCCGGCGTACGGCGACGGCAGCTGGACCAGCGCCTTCGCGGTCTCGACCTCGGCGACCACCTGGTTCAGCTCGACGGTGTCACCCACGGCGACGGTCCACTCCACCAGGTCGGACTCGGTGAGACCCTCGCCCAGGTCGGGCAGCGTGACCGTCTGGATCGTGGTCATGAGGCCCTCCATCCGGTCAGCGAGTGCTGTCTGCCCATCACGCGGTCGACGGCGTCGAGGATCCGGTCGAGATCGGGCAGGAAGTGCTCCTCGAGCTTCGCGGCGGGGTACGGGGTGTCGAACCCGGTGACGCGTACCGGTGCGGACCTGAGGACGTCGAAGCAACGGTCCGTGATGCTCGCGATGATCTCGGCGCCCAGACCGCCGCTGGCCTGGGCCTCGTGCGTCACGACCAGCCGGCCGGTCTTGCGCACGGAGGCCTCGAGCGTGTCGACGTCGATCGGCGACAGCGACCGCAGGTCGACCACCTCGACCGACAGCCCGTCGTCCTGCGCGGCGAGGGCGGCGTCCCGCGCGGTGATGACCAGCGGGCCGTAGGTGGCGAGCGTGACGTCCGTGCCCTCGACGACCACGCGTGCGCGGTCCAGCAGCGGGACGTCGTCGAACGACTCGTCGACCTCGCCCTTGACCCAGTAGCGCCGCTTCGGCTCGAAGAACACCACGGGGTCGTCGCACGCGATCGCCTGGCGGATCATCGTGTGCGCGTCCTGCGGGCTCGCGCAGGTGACCACGCGCAGGCCCGGCGTGTGGGCGAAGTAGGCCTCGGGTGACTCGGAGTGGTGCTCGACCGCCCCGATGCCACCGCCGTACGGGATCCGGACGGTGATCGGCATGCGGACCGCGCCCCCGGTCCGGTAGTGGATCCGCGCCACCTGGGTGACCAGCTGGTCGACCGCCGGGTAGACGAACCCGTCGAACTGGATCTCCACGACCGGTCGGTACCCCCGGTACGCCAGGCCGACCGCGACGCCCATGATCCCGGACTCGGCCAACGGTGTGTCCATGACGCGGTCGGCGCCGAAGTCGCGCTGGAGCCCGTCGGTCACCCGGAACACTCCCCCGAGGGTGCCGATGTCCTCGCCGAGGAGCACCACCGTCGGGTCGTCGTCGAGCGCGTGCCGCAGGCCGGAGTTCAGGGCCGCGGCCAGGGTCATCGTGGTCATCACGCCTCCTCGTCGAACATGGCGAGGTAGGCGGCGTACTGGCTGCGCTGCCGTTCGAGCGCGGGCGACGGCTCGACGAACACGTCCTCGAAGACGCTCAGCGGCTCCGGGACCGGCAGCCCGTAGCAGCCGCTGCGCATGGCCGCGGCGAACGTCTCGGCCTTCTCCTTGACCTGCGAGATGCGCTCCTCGGAGAGTGCGTCGCGCGCGTGCAGCAGGCGTTCGAGCCGGACGATCGGGTCCTTGGCGGCCCAGAGCGCCTTGTCCTCGGGGTTCACGTACCGGGTGGGGTCGTCGGACGTGGTGTGCGGACCCATCCGGTAGGTGACCGCCTCGATGAACGTGGGGCCGTCGCCGCGCCGAGCCCGGTCCAGGGCCGACCGCGTGGCGGCCATCACCGCGAGGACGTCGTTGCCGTCCACCCGGATGCCGGGGATGCCGTAGCCGGCCGCGCGGTCCGCGATCGGGCGCTGCGCCTGCAGGCCCACCGGCTCGGAGATCGCCCACTGGTTGTTCTGGCAGAAGAAGATCACCGGGGCCGTGAAGGTCGCGGCGAAGACCATCGCCTCGTGCACGTCGCCCTTGCTGGTGGCACCGTCGCCGAAGTACGCGACCGCCACCGAGTCGACGCCGTCCTTCACGCAGCCGAGCGCGTACCCGGTGGCGTGCAGGGTCTGCGAGCCGATCATCACCTGCGGCGTGGCCATCCCGATCGCCCGTGGGTCCCAGCCCGCGAGCGCGGTCCCCCGCCAGACGCGCATGAGGTCGGTCGGCTGGGCGCCCCGGCAGTACGCGACGCCGTTCTCGCGGTAGCTGCTGAACACGAAGTCGTCGCTGCGCAGCGCGCGGGCGGAGCCGATCTGCGCGGCCTCCTGACCGAGGAGCGGCGGCCACAGCCCGAGCTGTCCCTGCCGCTGGAGCGCGACGGCCTCGGTGTCGAAGCGGCGCACGACGACCATGTCCTCGTACAGGGCTTCGAGCTGCTCGTCGTCGACGTCGGCGATCCACGGGTCGTACTCGGGATCCGGCCGACGGACGCCGTCGGGGGTCACCAGCTGCAGTGCTTCCGCCTGCTGATGGGTGGGCAGGGCACGGCTGGGTGACACATCTGCACGCAACATGTTTCGCTCCGTTGTGGTGGCGGAACCGTCGCTCTTGTGAAGCTAGGCCCCATTGCCTGATGTCCCGCCAGGGTAAGTCCGCAAGGGACCTTGTGCCCATGGGCTAGCGCGAGTGTCGACCGGTCGGCGCACAATGTCGTCGTCGACAGGAGGCAAGAATGGACAAGGTCGTCCAGTCCGCCGTCGAGGCGGTAGCCGACATCCCCGACGGGGCGACCCTCGCGGTCGGTGGGTTCGGCTTGTGCGGTATCCCGAGCGTGCTGATCCACGCTCTGCTCGACTCCGGCGTCCAGGACCTGGAGGTGGTGAGCAACAACTGCGGTGTGGACGACTGGGGGCTCGGGCTGCTGCTGCAGGCGGGTCGCATCCGGCGGATCATCGCCTCGTACGTGGGTGAGAACAAGGAGTTCGCCCGGCAGTACCTGGCCGGGGAGCTCGAGGTGGAGCTGACCCCGCAGGGCACGCTCGCGGAGCGTCTTCGTGCAGGTGGGAGCGGGATCGCGGCGTTCTACACGCGGACCGGGGTGGGCACGTTGGTGGCCTCCGGCGGGCTGCCGTGGCGGTACTCCCCGGACGGATCGGTCCTGGTGTCGTCGCCTCCCAAGCCGGTCGAGACGTTCTCGGTACGAGGGGAATCGCACGAGTTCGTGCGGGAAGAGGCGATCACTGCGGACTACGCCCTGGTGCGGGCCGCCGTCGGAGATCGGCAGGGGAACCTGGTGTTCCACGCGTCCGCGCGGAACTTCAACCCGCTGTGCGCGGCGGCGGGCGCGGTGACGATCGCGGAGGTCGAGGAGCTTGTTCCGGTGGGGTCTCTGGACCCCGATGCGATCCACCTGCCGGGGATCTTCGTGGACCGGGTGGTCCCACTTTCACCCGCCGAGGCCGAGGAGAAGCGGATCGAGCGGAGGACGGTCTCATGAGTCTGACGCGGGAGCAGATGGCGGCGCGGGCCGCCCTGGAGCTGGCCGACGGGTCCTACGTGAACCTCGGGATCGGGCTGCCGACGCTGGTGCCGGGGTATGTCCCGGCGGGGGTGTCGGTCGTCCTGCAGTCGGAGAACGGGGTGCTCGGGGTGGGGCCGTACCCCTCCGACGACGACGTCGACCCCGATCTCATCAACGCCGGCAAGGAGACGATCACGATCGCCCCGGGGGCGTCGTACTTCGACTCGGCGACGTCCTTCGCGATGATCCGCGGCGGGAAGGTCGACGTCGCGATCCTCGGGGCGATGCAGGTGTCGTCGTCCGGGGACATCGCCAACTGGATGATCCCCGGGAAGATGGTCAAGGGCATGGGCGGCGCGATGGACCTCGTGCACGGGGCGCGGCGGATCGTCGTGCTCATGGAGCACGTGGCGCGGGACGGGTCGGCGAAGATCCTGCCCGAGTGCACGCTGCCGCTGACCGGGGTCGGGGTGGTGGATCGGATCATCACCGACCTGGCGGTGCTGGATGTGACGCCCGAGGGACTCGTGCTGCGGGAGTGTGCGCCGGGCGTATCCGTCGACGAGGTCCTCGCCGCAACTCCCCTGGTGCCGTTGGAGGTGGTGCTCTCATGACTGCTGACCGCGAGGTCGTGATCGTGTCGTTCGCGCGGACGCCGATGGCGCGGCTGAACGGCGCCCTGTCGTCGCTGTCCGCCGCATCCCTGGGAGCCGTCGCCCTCCGTGGCGCCCTCTCCCGGGCGGGCATCGACCCGGCGTCGGTGGACCAGGTGCTGATGGGCCAGGTCGTGCAGGCCGGTGCGGGCCAGAACCCCGCACGGCAGGCGGCCGTGAAGGCCGGCATCCCCTGGACCGTGCCGGCGATGACGCTCAACAAGGTCTGCCTCAGCGGGCTGACCGCGATCATCGACGCCGCGCGCATGATCCGGCTCGGTGAGGCGTCGATCGTGGTCGCCGGTGGGCAGGAGTCGATGAGTCAGGCGCCGCACCTGCTGCCGGGGTCGCGTCGCGGGTGGACCTACGGCGACATCCAGGCCGTCGACTCCCTGGCGTTCGACGGGCTGACCGACGCGTTCGACCGGGAGTCGATGGGGTCGTCGACCGAGCGCGGGAACAAGACGCTGGCGATCCCCCGGGAGGCGCAGGACCTCGTGGCCGTGGAGAGCCACCGGCGCGCGTCCGAGGCCGCGTCCTCCGGCGTGTTCGCGGAGGAGATCGAGCCGGTGGAGGTGCCGCAGCGGCGCGGCGCCCCTGTGGTCGTGTCGGTGGACGAGGGTCTTCGGCCTGAGACGTCACTGGAGTCTCTGGCAGCGCTGCGGCCGGCGTTCTCGGCCGACGGGACGATCACCGCCGGCAACGCCTCTCCCCTGACCGACGGAGCCGCGGCCGTGGTGGTCGCCGCCCGGGAGGTCGTCGAGGAGCGCGGGCTGTCGTGGCTGGCGACCGTCGGCGCGTCCGGGCAGGTGGCGGGGCCGGACAACTCGCTGCACTCGCAGCCGTCGGCGGCGATCACGGCTGCACTCGCACGTGCCGGCTGGGACCTGTCGGCGATCGACCTCCTGGAGATCAACGAGGCCTTCGGGTCGGTCGTGGTGCAGTCGCTCCGCGACCTGGCGTACCCGCTGGAGCAGACGAACATCCACGGCGGCGCGATCGCGCTCGGGCACCCGATCGGGGCGTCCGGGGCGCGGTTGGCCGGTCACGCGGCCAGCGAGCTGGCACGTCGCGGATCCGGCCGGGCCGCGGTGGCCCTGTGCGGGGGCGGTGGACAGGGAGAAGCGCTGCTGCTGTGGCGGGACCCCACCTGACGACCTATCCGCGCAGGTACGGCTCGAGCAGCGCCTCCGTGGCGGCGTAGGCGCGCTCGAGGTCACCGTTCTGCTCGACGCGGCGCGAGGCGGCGTGCACCAGCGCGTTGACCAGCTCGCTCGTGGTCTCCGGGTCGGGGACGCCGAGCTCGGTGAGGGCCTCGATGATGGGCACCAGCAGCCGGTCGTGGAACTCGCGCGACCTGCGCGCCAGGTCCTCCGCGGCGGCGATCAGCGCGCGCTCGCGCCCGGCGCGGTGCTCGGCGACGGTGGGAGCGTCGATCCGGGGCATGGCGAAGAGTCGCACCCTCGAGCGGCCCCCGGTCAGACCCGGCTCGCGCGTCGACGTTCCGTGAGCCGCCGCGACTTCGCCTGGTTGCCGCAGTCCGTCATGCTGCACCACCGGCGGCTGCCGTTCTTCGACGTGTCGACGAACAGGTACTGACAGCCCTCCTGGGACGCGCACGCCTTCACGCGGTCGAGCGAGCGGCTCGTCGCGAGCTCGATCGCCGACTGCGCGACCCGCCAGCGGGGCAGCGGCAGATCGAGCTCCCACGTCCACCGGAGGCCGGCCTCACCGGGCTCGAGCCTGCCGTGCCGGAGCGCCTCGGTGTATGCGTGCTGGACCGCCGTCGGGTCAGGTGCGCCCCCGGTGGCTCGCCCGTGGAAGAGATCGAACACGGCCTCACGAAGAGCCCGGGTGCGCGCGAGCTCCTCCGCGGCCGCCTCGGGCTCGGCGTCGGCGCGGGCCAGGAGCGCCGTCGCCTCCACCGCCGACAGGCCGCCGGCCCGCGACACCCAGTCGACGACATCGGCGTAGGTCGTGAAGTAGTCCAGCGGGACCTCCAGCACCCGGCCGTCCACCGAGTTCGCGACGTCCAGGCACAGTGCCCCGGCGACCAGGTCGGGGGGCGCCTGTCGATCGTCCACCGATCTCTCCATTCTGCTACTTGCATACCTTGTTTTGATGGTAGCGCACGCGTAGGCTACCGGTATAACGCGGTTCACTGGTAGCGGAGGTCATGATGATCGAAGGACTGGCGTTCATCGGAGCACGGGCCACGTGGAACCTGCAGCACTCGGCGACGCCGGACGCCCCGGTGGTGGCGGACCAGGTGAGGCAGCGACGCGGCACCAGCATGCGAGCCCTCGTCGCACGAGCACTCCGGAGAGCCGCGGAGCTGCTCGACCCCGGACCCCGCCCGCGGCTGGTCGCCCACTGACGCAGCTGAACCGAACGACCGGCCCGGGACGGCACTGCGGCTCGCCCTGAGCTCGGTCCACCGGGGCGCACGGGTCGAGGGCACGGGCTCCGCGGGCGTGATGCGGTGGCACCATGAGTGCCGTGCAGGAGGAGAGCCCGCCAGCGACAGCCCGGGGGCACCGCCTCGCGCGCATGACCGGGCGCGACCCGGGCGCGGACCACCGAGCCGCGTCTCCGCTGGAGCTCCTCTTCGACCTCACCTTCGTGGTCGCCTTCGGACAGGCCGCCAACGAGCTCTCGCACCTCGTCGCCGACGGGCACGCGGCTCCGGGCATCCTCGGCTTCGTCTTCGCCATCGGCGCCACCTGCTGGGCCTGGGTCAACTTCTCCTGGTTCGCGTCCGCCTACGACACCGACGACTGGCTGTTCCGGGTCATGACCCTGGTCCAGATGATCGGCGTCGTCGTGCTCACCCTCGGCCTCCCGGCGCTGTTCGACTCCCTGGAGGTCGGAGGCACCGTCGACAACGGCGTGCTCGTGGCCGGCTACGTGGTCATGCGGGTCGCCATGATCGCGCAGTGGCTGCGCGTCGCGGTTCAGGACCCGTTGCGCCGCAGCACGGCCCTCGCGTACGCCGTCCTCGTCGGGATCGCGCAGCTCGCATGGATCGCTCTCGTGCTCGTCCCGCAGTCCGCGCTCGCCTTCTTCGTCTGCGCCGGCCTGCTCTTCGTGTTCGAGGCCGCGTGCCCGGTGATCGCCGAGCGCAGGTCGTCGGGCACCCCGTGGAACCCGCTGCACATCGCCGAGCGCTACGGGCTCCTCGCGATCATCGCGCTCGGCGAAGGCATCTTCGGCACCGTCGCTGCGGTCTCCGCCCTGGTGGACCACCAGGGCTGGAGCACGGAGGCCGTCCTCGTGGTGGTGGCCGGGGTCGGGATCACCTTCGGCCTGTGGTGGACGTACTTCATCGTGCCGTCCGGCGAGCTCCTCGCCCGGCACCGCGAGCGGTCCGTCGTGTGGGGCTACGGCCAGATCGTCACCCTCGGTGCCATCGCGGCCATCGGTGCGGGCCTGCACGTCGCCTCCGACGTGATCGACGGGCACGCGGCGGTCGGTGTGATGGCGGCGATCGTGTCGGTGTCGGTGCCCGCGCTGGTGTTCTCCGTGACCCTGCTCGCGCTGCACACCTACCTGCTGCGCGAGCTGGACCGGGTCATGGTCGGCCTCGTCGCCGGCTGCGTCGCCACACTGGTCGCCGCGATCGGCCTCGCCGCCGCGGGAGCGCCGATCGGGGTGTGCCTGGTCGTCGTCACGATCGCGCCGGCGGTGGTCGTGGTCGGCTACGAGACCGTGGGGTACCGCCGCGAGGCCGCGGCCGTCGAACGCGCACTGGCGTAGCGCGATCAGGTCGTCGCGCGCCCTCGGAGCGCTCGGATGATCTGCGCGAGCGCCATGCCCGAGGCGGACACCAACGGTGCGGCGACGACGATCACGGCGATGACGTTGGGACGGAACCTCAGCCCGTCCGGACCGCCGACGTAGGCCCCGATGGGCACCGCGTAGCCGCCACCTCCACCGCCGTTGCCCTCACCTCTGCCCGCCGGGGCCGTGCCCCCGTCAGGCATCTCGCCCGAGCCCTCGCCCGCACCGAAGCCGAACCCGACCAGCGCGACGGGCACCAGCTCGTGCCCGTCCACCGTGACCTTCTCGCCGTAGGCCACCTTGGTGCCCCACGACGGGACCGAGCCTGCCAGCTTCTCCACGAGGTTCGTCACGGTCTGACCGTATCGACGTCCGCGACGACCGGGTAGGTGCCGGGCAATCTGCCTAGGCTCCAGGGCATGGCCACAGTCCTCCTCGTCCGGCACGGCCGCAGCACCGCGAACGTCGCCGGGATCCTGACGGGCGTGCCGCCGGGGTCGACCTCGACGAGGTCGGGCGCAGCCAGGCCGAGCGCACTGCCGAACGCATCGCCAGGGTGCCGCTGGTCGGTCGCGGTGGTCTCAAGCCCCCCGGAGCGGTGCCGGCGGACGGCGCGAACCATCACCGAGCACCATTCGCTGGCGACCGTGCTCGAGCCCGGCGTCGCCGAGTGCGACTACGGGCAGTGGCAGGGGCGGCCGCGCCCGCGACCTCCACGACACCGCCATCGCGCTCGGTCGAGGATCGCCGGAGAGCCCGTGGACCGCCCTCGCCGCTGCTCTTCGGCGCTTCGGGGCCTGAGTCACGAGCCTGCGCAGACGTCCGCTAGCCCTGAGCCTTCGCGCGATCGATCTGGGCCACAGTCTCCGCCGTGTGCGGCCTTCGGACGTGCGTCAGGCTGAACTGGACGAGCCCGAGCCGGCGACTGAGTCGCAAGAGGACCTTCTGCACGTACCCGGGGCGCTGCGCGTACTCGAAGGCTCCCCAGGCGAGCACATACCTGGAGTCCGCGGGCACACTCGTCGCGAACGTGTACGTCTGGTCCACACCCGCCTGGACGAACGTGTCGTAGGCGAGGAGGAGGAAGCCACGCCCCTTCTCCTTCGCCCTCCCGGCACTCTCACTCACGTCCGGAGGTGTGGCCCGCTGCACGTCTCGGAGAACCGAGCCGGGGAACGTCACACGGCCGAACAGCGCGTGGTCCGGGTCCGTGCCGAGGACGATCTGATCGCTCGACGTCAGATAGCGGACGTCGACCCGGAGGTTCTTCAGGACGAGGGTGGCGGTCCCGTGATTGTGGAGCTGCAGACGCACCACGACGATCCTTCGGTCACCGGGGTCCTGCGGCTCGTTCCGCTCCTCCCCGAGAGCCTCGACCTCGATGGTGAAGGTGGCAGGCGCCAGCAGTCCCCGTTCGAGGGCGTAGCGGGTGTACGCCCAGAGCGCTCCGACGGCGACCACGACGAGCGCCACGACCTGGAAGGCGAGATCCACCCAGCCGTTGGCCAGCACCATCTTTGTGACGGTAGCGGGTACCGCGGACCTCCGAGAAGGTCTGAATCCTCGCAGCCGAGTGCCTAGGCTCCAGGCCATGGCCACCCTCATCCTCGTCCGGCACGGCCGCAGCACCGCGAACGTCGCCGGGATCCTGAGCGGGCGGGCCGCCGGGGTCGACCTGGACGCGGTCGGCCGGAGCCAGGCCGAGCGCACGGCCGAACGGCTCGCCGCCGTGCCGCTGGTCGCGGTGATCTCGAGCCCCCTGGCGCGGTGCCGGCAGACCGCGCGGGCCATCGCGGAGCACCACTCCCTGCCGGTGCAGCTCGAGCCGGACCTCCTCGAGTGCGACTACGGGCAGTGGCAGGGCAGGCCCCTCAAGGAGCTCGCCCACGAGCCCCTCTGGTCGGTCGTGCAGAACCAGCCGTCCGCGGCCGTGTTCCCCGGCGGGGAGTCGTTGGCCGCCATGCAGGCACGGTCGGTCGCGGCGATCCGCCGGCGCGACGCGCAGCTGGAGGCGGAGCACGGCACCGGTGCGGTGTGGGTGGCGGTCAGCCACGGCGACATCATCAAGTCCGTCCTCGCGGATGCGCTGGGGATGGAGCTCGACCTCTTCCAGCGCCTCACCATCAACCCCGGCTCAGTCTCGATCATCCGGTACGGGACGACCCGCCCCGAGGTGGTGGCCACCAACACCGACTCGGGGGACCTGTCCTGGCTGCGCACCGCCGGTCCGGTCGGCGACGCACAGGTCGGGGGCGGGGCCGGACCCCAGGCAGCAGGCCCGGCCCACTCGTAAAGTGGGCGACATGCCGGCCCTTGTTCACCAGTTCGACTGGCCCGACCGTGTCGTCGTCGGCACCGTCGGCCCCCCAGGTTCCCGATCCTTCTACCTGCAGGTGCGCGACGGCGCCCGGAACACGAGCGTCGGGTTGGAGAAGGAGCAGTCCGCCGTGCTCGCCGAGAAGATCGACGAGATCCTCGGCGCCCTCATGGCCGACGAGGGGAACCGGTTCAGCGTCCCCGCCGCCACCCCCGTGGAGCTCGTCGACGACGAGCCCCTGGACCAACCCGTGGAGGAGCAGTTCCGCACGGGGCTCCTGCGCCTCGGCTGGGACCCGTCGACCGCGCAGGTGATCGTCGAGGCATTCCCGCTGGAGGACGAGGAGGAGGCTCCCGAGCCGGAGGACGCGAGCGAGGCGCTCCTGGTCCGGATGCCGGTGGGGACCGCGCGAGCGTTCGTCGAACGCACGCGGCAGGTCGTCCGGTCGGGCCGGCCCCTCTGCCCGAGCTGCGGCAGGCCGGTCGACGACGGCCACGTGTGCGGCGCTCCCGACCAGCTGTGACCGATCTCGTCGGCGGTGAGCTCAAGCTCGTCGGGCGCATCACGGTCGCGTCGAACGCGACCTTCCTCGCCACGATCGGCGACGTCCGCGTCGTCTACAAGCCGGTCGCCGGGGAGAAGCCGCTGTGGGACTTCCCGGACGGGACGCTCGCGAACCGGGAGGCGTCCGCCTACCTGGTGTCGGAGGCGTTCGGGTGGGACGTGGTGCCGACGACGGTCCTGCGCGACGGTCCGCTGGGTCCGGGCATGGTGCAGCTCTGGCAGGAGCCCGACCCGGAGCAGGATCCGGTCGACATCGTCCGGGAGCCACGCGAGGGATGGCGTGCCGTGTTCGAGGGCGTGGACGAGGACGACCAGCCGCTGAGCCTGGTCCACGAGGACTCCCCCGCGCTGCGCCGGATGGCCGTCTTCGACGTCGTCGTGAACAACGCCGACCGCAAGGGCGGCCACGTCCTGCCGACGTCGCAGGGTCACCGCTACGGCGTCGACCACGGAGTCAGCTTCCACGTGGAGCACAAGCTCCGCACGGTCCTGTGGGGATGGCGCGGCGACGCGCTGGACCCCGCCGAGGTCGCGGGGGTCGAAAGGGTGCACGCGGACCTGGACGGCGGTCTCGGTCAGCGACTGTCCGAGCTCCTCAGCGACGAGGAGCTGGAGGCGCTGGCGGACCGCTGCGACCGGCTGGTGCGCAACGGCGTCTTCCCCGGTCCGTCGGGCGACATGCCGGCGTTCCCGTGGCCCTTCTTCTAGCGCAGGCTGGCCGGTGCGATCTCCAGCGCGTGCTCGCGCACGTGGTCCAGGGCCCGCTTGACGGCTCCGACGGTCACGATGTCGCGGCCCAGCTCGGAGGCGAGGACCTCGATGCCCGGGGGGTCGACGTACCGGTCGAGGTCGCGCCGCACAAGCTCCAGCAGGGGCCCGCAGGACGCGGCGACGGCGCCGGCGATCATGACGCGCTCCGGGTCGTAGATGCTCGCGAACGTGGCGACAACCCGCGCCAGGAGCGCCGCCACGTGCTCGACGACGCTGACCGCGAGAGGGTCCTCGTCGAGGGCCGCCGCGAAGACGCTCGCCGCGTCCAGGGTCGCGGGATCCAGCTCCTGCAGCTGCGACGAGCCGGTCTGACCGTCCAGCCGGTGCAGCTGGGCGCGGGCGTCATCGCGCACCAGCGCCGCGATGCCGTCGGCTGAGCCCACGCCCTCGACGAAGTCCAGGTAGCGCATCTCCCCCACGCCTCCGTGGGCACCGCGCAGCAGGCGACCGTCGTCGACGACGCCCGCACCGAACCGCTCGCCGGCGAGCAGCGTGACGTGGCACCGCGCTCCTGCACCGTGCCCCCGCCAGTGCTCGGCCATGGCCGCGAGGTTCGCGTCGTTGTCGGTGAGCGTCGTCCAGCCGTGCCGGTCGCGCAGGTGGCGGGCGATGTCGGGGTTCATCAGCTCCCAGAACGGGTTGTCCTGGAACGTGGTGCGGCCGTCACGGTCCACCGGCGCCGGCACACCGACCGCCACCGCCAGCACGCTCGTCGGCTGCGCACCCGCGTCCGCCAGGGCGGTGAACACGCCCTCCTCGATGAGGGCGAGCCGTCGGGCGACGGTCCCGTCCTTCGGCTCCACGGTGAGCACGGTGCTGGCGAGCGCGTCGCCGCGTAGGTCGGTCACGGTCGCGCTGATCCGGTGCTGACCCGCGTCGACGCCGACGACCACCCCGGCGCGTGCGTCGAACGCGTAGCGGCGGGCGGGCCGTCCCTTGCGGTGGTCGTTCCCGGCGCGCTGGCTCTCCAGCTCGGTGACCCATCCGCGCTCGATGAGCTCGTCGCACACGTCGTGCACGGTCGCCCGCGAGAGCCCTGTGGCCTCGATCAACGCCGATCCGGTGACCTCGTCGACGTCCCAGAGGTGCTCGAGCACCAGCCGCGCGCTGGCGTCGCGCAGGTGCCGCGACGCCACCGGAGTCCGGACAACCACTTGACCTCCTCGATCGACAGTGTCACTTTAATGGCAGGTCTTAAATTTAGGACCTACATCAATCGGAGGGTACGAGTGTCGACTCTGGCAGCGACCGGCAGCACGTCCGTCGGCCCACAGCAGGACGCGGCCTGGTGGCGGCAGGCTGTCGTCTACCAGATCTACCCGCGCAGCTTCTCCGACTCCAACGGCGACGGCATCGGCGACCTGCGCGGCATCACCGGCAAGGTGGGCTACCTGCGCGAGCTGGGCGTCGACGCGGTGTGGCTGAGCCCCTTCTACCCGTCCGCGCTGGCCGACGGCGGCTACGACGTCGACGACTATCGGGCCGTCGACCCGCGGATCGGCACGCTCGAGGAGTTCGACGACCTGTGCGCGGCCCTCCACGGCGCAGGCATCCGGCTCGTCGTCGACATCGTCCCCAACCACACCTCGAACCGGCACGTCTGGTTCCAGGAGGCGCTCGCCTCGCCGCCGGGCTCGCGGGCGCGTGAGCGCTACATCTTCCGGCCGGGCCGCGGCGAGCTCCCGCCCAGCGACTGGACCTCGATCTTCGGCGGCCCGGCCTGGGAGCCCGTCGGTGACGGCGAGTGGTACCTGCACCTGTTCGCCCCGGAGCAGCCCGACCTGAACTGGGCCGACGACGAGGTGCGCCGGGAGTTCCTCACCACGCTCAGGTTCTGGGCCGACCGGGGAGTCGACGGCTTCCGCATCGACGTGGCGCACGCGCTGGCCAAGGACCTCACCGAGCCGCTCGCCAGCCAGGCGGACCTGGACGCCGACATCTGGGGCGGCGCGCACCCGCTCCAGGACCGCGACGAGGTCCACGACATCTACCGCGAGTGGCGCCGGCTCTTCGACGAGTACGACCCGCCGCGCACCGCCGTCGCGGAGGCGTGGGTCCCCGCGCACCGACGCTCGCGCTACGCCTCCCCCGACGGGCTCGGACAGGCCTTCAACTTCGACCTGCTCGAGGCGGGCTGGGACGCGACGGCGTTCTCCGCGATCATCGACAAGAACCTCGCGCTCGCTCGCGAGTCCGGCGCCTCGTCCACCTGGGTGCTCTCCAACCACGACGTCGTGCGGCACGCCACCCGGTACGCGCTGCCGGAGGGCACCGATCTGAACGCGTGGCTCCTGCACGACGGCGCCGAGCCGCACCCCGACGAGGAGCGCGGTCGTCGGCGGGCCCGTGCGGCGACCCTGCTCACCCTGGCCCTGCCCGGGTCCGCATACCTGTACCAGGGCGAGGAGCTGGGACTCCCCGAGGTCGCCGACCTGCCCGCCGACGCCCTCCAGGACCCGACCTTCCTGCGGTCCTCGGGCGCTCAGAAGGGGCGCGACGGCTGCCGCGTGCCGCTGCCGTGGGCCACGGACGGCCCGACGCTCGGCTTCGGCGACCAGCGGGCGCACCTGCCGGTCCCCGCCGACTTCGGCCGCTTCGCGGTCGAGACCCAGGCGGCCGACGAGGGCTCCACCCTGAGCTTCTACCGGCGGGCTCTGGCCGAGCGACGACGCCTCCAGACCGACGAGTCGCTGGAGTGGCTGACGCCCGCGACCCCGGGGGTCGTGGCGTTCACGCGACCCGGCGGCTGGATGTCCGTCACCAACTTCGGGAGCTCACCGGTGCCGATGCCGGCAGGGCGGGTGGTCGTGTCGAGCTCGCCGCTCGACACCCACGAGGTGCCCGCGGAGACCACGGTCTGGCTGCAACGCGACCACTGACGGCAACCCTGCCGTTCGATGACTTCGACCAATGGAGGCGAAGGCATGACGTCCCAGACACCCCTCATGTCGGCGGAGCTGAGCCGACGGGGATTCCTTCGCGGCGTCGGGGTCGCGGGCGCCGGCCTCGCGCTCGCGTCGTGCGCCAGACCCGCAGGCTCCGGAACGACGGAGATCATCTTCTACCAGTCGAAGCCGGAGGTGATCGGGTACTTCGACGAGCTCATCGAGCAGTTCCACCAGTCCCAGTCCCGGGTGCGCGTCCGCCACGACGCCGCGTCGAACCTGGCCGGCACGTTCGTGCGGGAGTCTCCACCCGACATCGGCTGCCTCAACTACAACTTCGAGATCTCGCGCTACGTCGAGCGCGGGGCGCTCAGCGACCTCGGCGACATGCCCGAGGCCGGCCGGATCCTCGACGAGCTGAAGCCCCTCATCGACGTCACCGCCACCTACCCGGACCGCACCAGCGTGATCCCCTACTCGCTGATGGCGGCGGCCGTGCTCTACAACCGGCAGATCTTCGCGGAGCACGACCTGACGGTCCCGACCACCTGGGACGAGCTCATCGCCGTGTGCGACGCCCTCGCAGCCGCGGGGGTCACGCCGCTGTACAGCACGTTCAAGGACCCGTGGACGATCGCGCAGGGCCACTTCGACTACTCGGTCGGCGGCACGGTCGACACGACGAAGTTCTTCAACCAGATCAAGCGGCAGGGCACCAACGTCGGGCCCGACTCCCCCGTGTCGTTCGAGAAGCAGTTCCTCGCGCCGGTGCAGCAGATGCAGGAGCTCGTGCCGTACTCGCAGGACAACGCGGCGAGCCGGGGCTACGGGGACGGCAACCTCGCGTTCGCGAACGGCGAGGCGGCCATGTACCTGCAGGGTCCGTGGGCCATCGGTGAGATCGCGAAGTCGAACCCGGAGCTCGACGTCGGTGCGTTCCCCCTGCCGATGACCGACGACCCGGCGGACCGCAAGGTCCGGGTCAACATCGACCTCGCGCTGTGGATCCCCGAGGGCTCGACGAAGAAGGAGGCGGCGCGGGAGTTCCTGTCCTTCCTCATGCAGCCCGAGGTCATCGACGCCTACAACGCGCACGCGCTGGGCTTCGGCGTGACCAAGGACGCGGCCCCGGTGACCAACGAGACGCTCGTGGAGCTGAAGGAGTACTACGACGACGCGGCCTTCTACCTGGGCGCGTCGCAGCTGGTCCCGCAGTCGATCCCGCTGCAGAACTACGCGCAGTCCCTCGCCTCCGGCGCCGACCCGGAACCCATCCTGCGGACCCTCGACGCCGACTGGCGGCGCCTGGCCTTCCGTTCCTGACGACCTCGACCTTCGAACGGAGACATCTCATGGCCACAGCAGCTGCCACCCGGCCGAGGAGCCGCGACGTCGCGGCTCCGACGCCGATGAAGGCGAGCCGCCCCCGGGTGAACCGGACGTTCTACCTGTTCCTGCTGCCCACGCTCGTCCTCTTCACGCTCTGCATCACCCTGCCGGCGATCATGGGCATCACCTTCAGCTTCACCGACTCGGTGGGCTTCGGGGAGTTCCAGGTCATCGGCCTGACCAACTACGTGGCGTTGTTCTCGGACCCGGCGATCCGCAGCTCGTACCTGTTCACGATCGGGTTCGCCCTGGTCACGGTGCTGCTGGTGAACCTCCTCGCGTTCCTGCTGGCCGTCGGCCTGACCGCCAAGATCCGGGGGAAGGTCGCGCTGCGCGCGGCGTTCGTGCTGCCCATGGTCATCTCGGGCATCGTCATCGCCTACGTCTTCAACTTCCTCTTCTCCAACTCGCTGCCGCAGCTCGGGGAGGCGGTGGGCATCACGGCCCTCGAGCAGAGCCTGCTGGCCAACCCCGACCTCGCCTGGGTGACGATCGTCATCGTCACGGCGTGGCAGGCGATCCCCAGCGCGCTGCTCATCTACATCGCGGGGATCCTGTCGATCCCGGCGGAGGTCTACGAGGCGGCGTCGATGGACGGCGCGTCCCCGATGCGACGCCTCGTCTCCATCACCCTGCCGCTCGTCGCGGGGTACGTCGTCATCAACCTGGTCATCGGCTTCAAGAACTTCCTGAACGCCTACGACATCATCGTCGGCCTGACCAACGGCGGTCCCGGCACAGCGACCCGCAGCGTCGCCATGACGATCTTCTCCGGCTTCACCGGCGGCGACTACGCCTACCAGATGGCCAACGCGACGATCTTCTTCCTCATCGCCGTGGTCCTCGCCGTGATCCAGCTACGCCTCAACCGCGGAAGGAGCGCGTTCTGATGACTGCCCAGACCCTGGCCACCACGACCCCCGCCCAGGTACCGGTCCGTCCCCGCCGGCGCTTCCTCGGCACGGGAGGCGAGGACCGCCCGAGCTGGGGCACCACCCTCGTCCTCGTCCTGTGCACGCTGGCCGTCATCGTGCCGCTCTACGCGACGGTCACGATGGCCTTCAAGACCACCGAGCAGTCCGTCGACGGGCAGGTCTTCTCCCTGCCGAACCCGATCAGCGTCGACGGGTTCGTCCAGGCGTGGGAGCTCACCGACTTCCCCCGCGCGTTCGCCATCTCCGTGTTCGTCACCGCGGTGACCGTCGTCGGCACCGTCCTCCTCGCGGCGTTCGCGGCGTACGCCATCGCACGCAACTGGGACCACAAGTTCTTCCGCTGGTCGTTCTTCTACCTGCTGGCGGCGATGTTCCTGCCGTTCCCCGTGCTGGCCCTGTCCCAGGTCAAGCTCACGGGGATGGTCGGCCTCGCCAACCCCGTCGGCGTGGCGCTCCTGCACGTGATGTTCCAGCTGTCGTTCAGCGTGCTGCTGTTCACGGCCTTCATCCGGGGCCTTCCCGAGGAGCTCGAGGAGAGCGCCCGGCTCGACGGCGCCACCACCTGGGTGGTGTTCCGGCGCATCGTGTTCCCGATGATGGCGCCCATGAGCGCGACCGTCGCGATCTTCGCGTTCCTCGCCTCCTGGAACGACTTCATGATGCCGTCGCTCATCACCGCCGACTCCACGCTGCAGACGCTCCCAGTGCTGCAGAACATCTTCCAGACCCAGTTCAGCAGCAACTACAACGTCGCGTTCGCCTCGTACCTCATGGCCATGACGCCGGCGATCATCGTGTACCTGTTCACCCAGCGCTGGGTGATGTCCGGAGTGACCCAGGGGGCGATCAAGTAATCAGGGGACGTTCGCCCCGCCGTTGACGTTGATGACCTCGCCGACCACGAAGCTGGACTCCGGCGACGCGAGGAACACGTAGGCCGGTGCCTGCTCGACCGGCTGGCTCGTCCGGCCCAACCAGGACGACTCCCCGAAGCCGTTGAGCTTCTCGGTGGGCTGCCCGTCGGAGACCTGCAGGGGCGTCCAGACGGGCCCGGGTGCGACGGCGTTCACGCGGATGCCGCGGGGCGCCAGGTCGGCGGCGAGCGCCTTGGTGAAGCCGATGATCCCGAACTTGGTGGACGCGTAGTTGATGATCATCGGCGAGGGGTTGTACCCCTGGACCGACGTGCTGTTGATGATCGTCGACCCCGGGCCCAGGTGCGGGAGGGCATCCCGGGTGATCCAGAACATCGCGTACAGGTTCGTCTGGATCGTGCGGTCGAGGTCGGCCTCGTCCAGCTCGTCGAAGCTCTGGTGGTACACCTGGTGCGCCGCGTTGTTCACCAGGATGTCCAGCCCACCGAGACCCTCGACGGCGTCGGCGACCAGTGACCGGCAGAACTCGCGGTCCCGGATGTCACCGGGAAGCAGGACCACTTTCCGACCCGCCGCGCGCACGTGCTCTGCGATGGCCTCCGCGTCCACCTGCTCCTCGGGGAGGTAGCTGAGCGCGACGTCCGCACCCTCGCGCGCGAACGCGATGGCCACGGCTGCGCCGATCCCCGAGTCGCCGCCCGTGATGAGCGCCTTGCGGCCGGGCAGGCGACCGGTGCCGCGGTAGCTGGTCTCGCCGTGGTCGGCCTTCGGGTCGAGCTCCGCGTCGAGGCCCGGCAGCGGCTGCCACGAGGCGTGCGGCTTGATGTGGGAGTGGCGCTCGACGGGGTTGTCGAACGTGAGCTGGTCGGACGTCATCGTCATCTCCTCCAGGGCGGTTCGATAACGATATCGGCCGTCACCACTCCTCGTCGCGACCCCAGCCCCCGAAGGCACCGTTGCGCCGCGAGCTCAGGTACGAGTCGATGACCGCCGCGCCCAGGTCGTCCGTCTCGGGCGCGACGACGGTGCCGCCGGCCCGCTTGGCCATGGCGTCGACGAACCGCGCCAGACCCGGGTCGTCGCCGAGGCGGAAGAACGTCGTGCGCGCGCCCAGGCGCACCGAGCCGTCGAGCTCGCGCACCGCGAGGGCGATCGTGATCGGGTTCGGCGGGTAGTCGAAGAAGACCTCGCCGCTGGACTCCAAGTGGGACGTGGGCTCGCCGTCGGTGACGATGAGGAGCACGGGCTGAGCGTTCGGGTGCTTGCGGAAGTGCCGGTTGGCGAGCAGCAGGGCGTGGTGCAGGTTGGTGCCCTTCTCCCACTTCTCGTCGAGCCCGACGAGCTCCTCGATCTGCATGACCGACGCGCTGCGCCCGAAGCCGATCAGCTGCAGCTGGTCGCCGCGGAACCGGCTCGTGACCAGGGTGTGGAGCGCCAGCGCGGTGCGCTTCATCGGCACCCACCGCCCCTCCATCGCCATCGAGAACGAGGTGTCGACGAGCAGCGCCACGCACGCCTGCGTGCGCGCCTCGGTCTCCTGGATCTCGACGTCGTCGACCTGGATCGTGCGCGACCCGCGAGCCAGCGCGTTGGTGATCGTCCGGCTCACGTCCCACGGCTCGGTGTCACCGAACGTCCACTGCCGCGTCGATCCCGACGGCTCGCCGGCGGCGCCGGAGCGGTGGACCTCATGGCCGCCGGTGCGGCCGGACATCGTGTCGGCGACGGTCTTGAGGACCGCCTTGCCCAGCTGGCGCATGGCCTTCGGCGTCAACGCGAGCTGCCCGTCCGCACCGCGCCGCATCGTGCCCTCGTTCAGCGCCTTCTCCAGCCGCTGCAGGGTGCGGGCGTCGACGACCGCGTCCGACCCGAGCTGGCGTGCGAGCTTCTCGAGGTCGAGGTCGTCCAGCTGCGAGCCCTGGTAGGACTGCGCGAGCTGCTCCGCGAGCGCGTCGAGGTCGGCGAGGTCCTGGAACACGCCGGTCCCGTCGCCCAGGCCGAGCCCGTTCTCGCCGTCCAGCCGCTCCGAGCTGCCCCAGTCCTCGCCCGGTCGCAGGGCTCTGAGGTTGTCGTCGAGCTGGCCCAGCGCGTCCATGAGGTCCGACGAGCCGAACGCCTGCTGCGCGAGCGCGTCGAGCTCGTCTCGCTGCTCCTGGGTCATCGAGTTCCGCATCCGCTGCGCGGCGGCGGCCCGCTGCGCCAGGGCGTCGAGGAGCTCGTCGAGGTTCTGCGGGTTCTCCGGGAAGTACTCACCGTGCTTCGCCATGAAGTCGTCGAACTGCTCCTGGGTGTCTGCACCGTTCGTGCGGCTGTGCAGGAGCCCGTTGAGGTCCGCGAGCATCTCGTTCAGGGCGGCCCGGTCGGCGTCGGTCGCGTTCTCCAGCGCCTGCTTCATGCCGGCGAAGCGCTGGTCGAGGACCTCCCGGCCCAGCAGGTCCTTGATCTTGTCGAACTCCTCGCGTGCCTCGCGGCTGCGCCAGTCGTACCCGTTGAGCTCGTCGACCGCAGCGGCCGGCGAGGACGGGAGGTTGTCGAGCTGCATCTGCCGCAGTGCACGGTCGCCCTCGTCCATGTCGACGTCGCGCGCCAGCTGCTTGCGCTCGGCGAGGACCGCCCGGTCGAGCAGTTCCTTGACCTGCTGCAGCGTGCCGTCGAGGTTGTTCTCGCGCGTCAGCTCCCTGCGCCTCTCGGCGACCCGCCGCGCGAGCTCGTCCAGGCCCGCCTGGTCCCGGCCGCCGCGCCGGAGGAACTCGCGCATCGCGCGCTCGGGCGAGTAGCCGGCCATGACGTCCTGGCCGATCGCGTCCAGAGCCTCGGCCAGGTCGACCGGCGGCGCGAGCGGGTCCGGCCCGTCCACGTACGGGGTATACCGGGCCAGGCGGCGGTTGGGTCTAGCCATAGATCGTCTCGCCGCCTCCGGACTCCTTGCTGATCCGGCGGGACAGGTACAGGCCCTCCAGCGCGAGCTCGATCGCGGCGGCTCGCTCGCCGTCGTTCGTGGCGCCGAGTCGGTTCGCGATGTCGTCGTACAGCTCGGACTCGCCGAGCGGCGGGAGGCCAGCCAGCACGTCGCGCGCGGTGACCTGCTCGCCGGTGGTCACCATGGCGCCGCCCTGGATCGCGTCGACCAGGAGACTGAAGTCGATGCCGCGGAGATGCGCGCGGACGGTCTCCGCCGTGGCGGTGCGGAGCAGGTGGTCGAGGATCTCGTCCTCGCGCCCCTCCTCCCCCGACTCGAACTCGATCTTCCCGGCGAGCACGTCGACCGCGGTCTCCAGGTCCACGGGCCGGGCGACCGCGTGGTCCTCGCCCTGCCGCGCGGCCCGGTGCAGGGCCGAGGCGGCGACGGTCTCCGCGCCGGCGATGGCGAACCGGGCGCTCACCCCGCTGCGCTGGTCGACCGAGCTCGACGCCCGCAGCGCCTTGGTGAAGCGGGCCAGGATCTCGACGAGGTGATCCGGGACGTCCGCGTGGAGGAGGGCCTCCTGGCGGATGACCGCGACCTCGTCGTCGAGCTCGGTCGGGTAGTGCGTCCGGATCTCCGCCCCGAACCGGTCCTTCAGCGGCGTGATGATCCGCCCGCGGTTGGTGTAGTCCTCCGGGTTCGCGGTGGCCACGACCAGCACGTCGAGCGGCAGGCGCAGGACGTAGCCACGGATCTGGATGTCGCGCTCCTCCATCACGTTGAGCATCGCGACCTGGATGCGCTCGGCGAGGTCGGGCAGCTCGTTGATGGCGACGATGCCCCGGTGGCCGCGCGGGACGAGGCCGAAGTGGATCGTCTCCGGGTCACCGAGCGCGCGCCCTTCGGCCACCTTCATGGGATCCACGTCGCCGATGAGGTCCGCGACGCTCGTGTCCGGCGTCGCGAGCTTCTCGACGTACCGCTCGTCGCGGTGGCGCCAGGTGACGGGGAGGCTGTCGCCCTGCTCGGCTGCGCGCCTCTTGCTCGCTGCCGTGATCGGCTCGTAGGGATGCTCGCCGATCTCCGACCCCTCGATCACCGGCGACCACTCGTCGAGCAGGCCGTGGAGAGTGCGCAGGAGTCGCGTCTTGCCCTGGCCGCGCTCGCCGAGCAGGACGATGTCGTGGCCGGCGATGAGGGCGCGCTCGAGCTGCGGGATGACGGTGTCGTCGAACCCGTGGATGCCCGGCCAGGGGTCGCGACCGTCCTTCAAGGCGGCGAGGAGGTTGGTACGGACTTCCTCTCGCACCGACGTGTGGACATGCCCGGAAGCGCGGAGCTCGCCGACAGTTGCGGCTGTGGGACGCATCATTCGGCCGAGCGTACGTCCGGTTCCGACCAGTTGCCGATGGAGGGTCGCCGGGGCAGGGTCGGTGAAATGGCGAAGAAGAGATCCACCGGTGTCGCACTGGCGGTCGCGTGGCCCCTGGCCAAGAAGGTCGCGGCACAGGTCAGCGTGATCGTCGCCAACAACCCCGAGATCCAGAAGCGCCTCGAGAACCTGGGCAAGAAGTTCGCCGACGTCCAGCGGGCCCGAACGCCGGAGGCCAAGATCGCGCGGGCGATGGTGTCGGTGCGGGAGCAGGCTTCGATAGTCCTCGGCTCTGAGGCTCAGGATGCCGAGTCCATCGCCTCGGTCCAGGCGGCGGGCTGGAAGCAGCGGGCCGACCAGGTCGACCGGGCGCTGCAGATCCTCCAGCACCAGCCCCGGAAGGTGCAGAAGTCGCAGCTCCCCCGCATCGAGGCGATGGCGGACTCCCTGGTCGCGGAGGTTCTGACGACGCTGATCGACGATGCGGTCGGCGACTCGAAGGATCAGATCGGCGGGAGCTGAGCCGCGCGAGTGGAGACCGTGACCGTGAACTTCGGGTCGCGGCTGACCTGCCGGGTCGGCCCGACCACACGCTCCAGCGTCGGCCGATAGCGCAGGTGCGAGTTCCACACCGCCCACAGCTCGCCGCCGTCCGTGAGCACGCGCGCGGCTTCCGCGAAGAGCGTCCGGGCCACCCCGTCGTGGACCGCCGCGCCCACGTGGAACGGCGGATTGAGCAGGACGAGGTCGACACTCGCGTCCGGAGCCGTCTCCGCACCGTCCGCGCGCACGACGACGACTCGGCCCTCCAGACCGTTCGCCGCGACCGTCGCGCGGGCGGAGGCCACCGCGGCGGCGGACTCGTCGGTCGCGGTGACGGTCAGCCCTTCGTTCGCCCGTGCCAGCAGGACCGCGAGCACCCCGGTGCCGCAGCCGAGGTCGACGGCCCGGGCGATGTCCGGCGGCATCGCGTCGAGGTGCCGCAGCAGTGCGCGCGTGCCGATGTCGATCTTCGTCCCGGCGAACGCGCCGCCGTGGGCGCACACGGTGATGCCGAGGTCGGGGTGCTCCTGGCACTCCGGCCACCGCTGGCTCGCCGGTCGCGGTTCTGACGCCACCAGGACGCGCGACTTCTGCCGTGCCAGGTGCGCCTGCACGCTGGTGAAGTGGCGCCCGAGGACGTCGTTCATCGCGGTCGTCATGTGCTTGACCCGCCCGCCCGCCACGACGACCACCTCGGGGTCCGCGTGCGCGGCGATCAGGCCCGCGATCTCGTCGAGCGCGTCGAGCGACCGTGGGAGCTGGAGCAGCACGACTCTCGCTCTGTCGACGAGCTCGGGTGTCAGCCCGTGCTGCGTGAATCCGCCGATCCCGAGCCGCTCGGCATTCGCCTGGAGCGCCCGCTCGCCGAGGAGGCGGTCCTGATGCGTGCGGACCCCGGAGAGCCCGTGCCGTGAGATCGCACCGAGCGTCAACGCGCCGTGGTGATCGCCGATCACCGCGACGCCGTCCCCCGCTCTCGACAGCGTGGGCGCGGCCTCGTCGAGGATCAGCCGGTCGCTCGCGTCGACGGCGTGCAGGTTCGGCGCCTCGAGGTCGGGGTAGCGGCGGAGGTTGGCGAGGACGTCGGTCTCGTCATTCGCCGCGGCCTCATCCACGTCACCGAGGCTAACGGGCTGCCCCGGGACTTCCGCCCCTACCGGCGGGGCCTGGGCCGACGAAACCTGGTCGACATGGGTGCAACGGTCAAGACCGTTCAGGGCGTCCTGCGTTGCAGCGTCGCCGATGGCGTGTACGCGTTCCTGGGAGTCCCGTACGCCGCACCGCCCTTCGGTGCGAACCGGCTTCGACCCCCGCGGTCCGCCGAGCCCTGGAGCGGCGTGCGCGACGCCACGGCTCCGGGCCCGGAGCCCCCGCAGGTCGCTCCGCCGGCCACCGGCGGACCGAGTGAGGACTGGCGCGACGTCTCTGGCGCCTTCGCCGCCGTCGAGCGCGCCGCACCGTCGCAGGACTGCCTGAACCTCAACCTGTGGACCCCTGATCCCACGGCGACCGGCCTGCCGGTGATGGTGTGGATCCAGGGCGGCATGTTCGAGCTCAGCTCGACCTCGGCCTACGACGGTGCGCACTTCGCCCGCGACGGCGTCGTCTGCGTCGTTATCAACTGGCGCCCCGGCGCCGAGGGGTTCCTCTCCCTCGGGGACGGCATCGCGAACGTCGGCCTGCTCGACCAGGTCGCCGCGCTGGAGTGGGTGCAGGAGAACATCGACGCGTTCGGCGGAGACCCCGGCAACGTCACCGTCTTCGGCGAGTCCGCGGGCGCGATGAGCATCGGCATCCTGCTCGCGATGCCTCACGCCAAGGGACTGTTCCGACGGGCCATCCTGCAGAGCGGCGCGGCGCACCAGGTGACCCCGGCCGACCACGCGCGACGCATTGCCGGGTACCTGGCCGACATCCTCGGCGTGCCCCCGACCCGCCAGGCGATCGCTTCCGTCGGTGTAGAGCGCTTGCTCGCGGCCCAGGCACAGCTGAAGATCGAGCTGCTCACCGACCCGGACCCGGAGCGCTGGGGCCACGCGGTCGTCACCAGCACCATGCCGTGGCAGCCCGTCGTCGACGGCCAGATCGTGCCTGGCGTCCCGATCGACCAGATCGCGGCCGGCTCGGGCGGCGAGGTCGACGTCATCGTGGGCACGAACACCGACGACTGGAGGCTCTGGCTCCTGGTCAGCGGCGCCCTCGGCCAGATCACCGACGAGATCCTGACCGGCCCCGTCCGCGGGCACGGCTACCAGGCGCTAGCGGCCTACGGCCTCGATCCGCCGACGGCGCTCGCCGCCTACCGCGACAGGTATCCGCAGGCCTCGCCCGGCGACCTGCTCGCGAACGTCCAGACCGACTGGTGGATGCGGGTGCCGGCCCTCCGCCTCGCCGAAGCCCGCACGCGTACCCCCGCAACCGGACGCACCTACATGTACGAGTTCGCCTGGCCCGCCCCCGGGCTCGGCGCGGTCCACGCCGTCGAGGTGCCCTTCGTCTTCGACACAGCGACTCCCGACGCGCCGCTGTTCGGCCCGATGCTCGGCGCCCACCCGCCGCAGGACCTCGCGCGTCTGATGCACGCCACCTGGATCGCCTTCGCCAGAACCGGTGACCCGGGCTGGCCCCCGTACGACCAGCATCGCCGGGCCACGATGCGCTTCGACACCACATCGGAGGTCGTCGACGACCCACGAGCCTGGGAACGGGCGCTCTGGGAGGGCATCCGCTGACCATGGCCTATGTCGTGCGGGCTGTGCCCCGGGACCGCCAGCCGATCCTGGACAGGCTGGCGGGCGCGAGCCGGCGATTCCAGGTCCACGCCCTGCTCGAGCTCGACGTGACCGCCCCCGCGGCACTCATCGACGCATCCGAGCCTCGCGTGTCGTGGACAGCCTTCGTCATCGCGAGCGTCGCACGGGCAGTCGCGATGCACCCCGAGGTGAACGCCCGCAAGGCCGGCAACGCGATCGTCTCCTTCGACCGCGTCGATATCGGCGCGACCGTGGAGCGGAACTGGCACGGACGCACCGTCCTCGACGCCGTGACCGTGGCCGACGCCGACCAGCAGTCCTGCGCGGCGATCTCGCGGGCCCTGCAGCGCGCGAAGTTCGGACCGGGCGAGCAGCACCGCCCGAGCGGGCTGACCGGAGCGTTGTTGCGGCTACCGGGTCCCCTTCGGCGGAGCGCCATCCGGGTCGCCGCCACCAGACCCGACATCGCCGCGACGTTTGGCCCCGCGGTGGGAGTGACGTCGATCGGGATGTTCGCCGGCGGGTGGGGGTGGGCCATTCCGCTCGCACCTCTGACAGTCATCGCGACGGTGGGCCGTATCGCGGACCGCGCCGTCGTGCGCGACGGGGTCGTGGTCGTTCGGCCGATGCTGCCGCTCACGTTGAGCTTCGATCACGCGGTGATCGACGGGGCACCGGCGGCACGGTTCACCGAGACGCTGAGCACGTTGATCGAGAACGGCTCCGCTCTTGAGGCGATCGCGCTTCCGGCCGAGCCGTGAGCACCTGCCGTGCGTTCGCACTCGCCGCTCTCGGCTGCCGCCGCCGGACTGGCACCGCGTTTGCCCCGAGCGCGGCTCCAGCGAACACTCGACCTCCCGATCATCGCTCGAACCCGACCACATCCCGGGCCAGACCGTGATGACGGTAGCGAGGGGTCAGCCCCTGGGCTGTCAGGACGTCCACCATGGCCGGGGGCGAATGCACGAAGGCGCGGAAGTCGTTGCGCCTCAGTCGTCGCAACGCGTTCTCACCCCACAGCGCCACACGAGTCATCCCGTTGCGCGGCGGGTGGGAAAGGACCAACAACCGCCGGGTATGGCTACCTGCCGCCGCGAGCAGCCGTTCGTAATCCGGGTAACAGCACACCACGCGGTGCAGCACGACCAGGTCGGCCGGCTCGACGTCGTCTGGCGCCGCCGCGATGTCGAGGAACCGCCGGCTCACTCGTCCGGTCAATCCGGAATGCTCGAGCAGCAGTCGAGCCTCGTCTTCGTAGTTCGTCGAGATCTCCAGGTTCGTCGCCGAAGCCGCTCCACGGCGGAGGAGCTCGATCTGGATCCCACCGACGCCCCCACCGATCTCCAGGACCGTGGCGCCGTCGATGCCGCGCTCGGTGAGAAACCCGACCAGCCGCTCCTCGACGCGGGTCAGGCCGCGCGTGCGGAACCGCCGCGCCATCTGGCGCGCGAACCGGTCGGTGAACGTGGCCTGATAGTCGTCTCGACCGCAGCAATCGCCCACTTTGAGAGTATCTGGCTGTCCGGTGTGACAACGCCATCGTCAGGGTCTATGACTCCTCACTAGCTCCCTGAGGAAAGGGATCGCTTGGCTCCCGGCTCGGCGTGACAGTGCGCGACATGTTGCGCGCCCGATTCCGCGGACACCGGGCAGGTCGGGGCCTACGGTGTGCAGGGTACACGGACAGCGCCATAGCGCCGCTCGCCTCGCACTTACGCAGGTCCGCGAGGCCTTGATGGTGGAGGTGTCGGGAATCGAAAGCGTTAGGAGCCGTCGGAAACCGTTGGTCCGGCGCTGCCACCTGCAGGTTTGCTCTGGACCGCGTCGACCGATTCTTGGAGATTCGGGCTCGTTCGTTGACAGGGTCAACACTGCTCTGAAGCGCCTCTTTGCGGCCTCCAAAAAGCCTCTCAGCCGACCAATTTCGATCGCCGAGGGAGACTGCACGAAATCCCGGAGTAGTGATCCGGTCCCGCCATCGGGGGCGCTGGTGTCACGACTAGACCGGAGCGCCGTCGCGTTCCAGCATAGGCCCGTGTCATTGCACCGATCGTCTGATGCGCGGACTAGATGTCTCCGACGATTCCCGTCTTGTTCTGCTCGGGGGACGGGCCGAGTGATGGTGCAAGTAGTGGGGGCGCGATCCGCCAGCCAGGGCTCGTAGATGCTCCGTGCATCGGCTTCCCGCATGCTACGCACGTCGGTGAATCAACAGGGAACCAGCATGCACGAACGCAGGTCGGGCCGCGGTGGTAGCCGGGAGTGCAGCCACGACAAGCGTCGATCGTGTTGCTGCCCGCACGGTGTCGACCGACCGTTCGCCTAGGTACAGGCCGGACCGCAACGACCAGGCGCGTGATTCATCCCGCTTTACCCCAGCCATCACCGGGGAGAGGTGTCTCGGCGTCGGCGACAGCAGGCCACGTCGAGGGATTTCAAGCGAAGCGCTTGCGCGCCTCGTGGAACATGGCCGCGGCTTCCAGCCGCTTCGGTATGGGTTGGTTTGGGATGAGGGCCCCGACCCCACACACGGCTGCGGCCACGCCGATCGGCGGCACGAAGGCCGCCGCCACACCGGCTGCGATGCCAGCTACCGCGAGCCCCCATCGGCTCCGCGTCTCGATGCCCTTCCGTTTGGCGGCCAGTCGATAGTCTGCGATCAAGCCCTCCATTTCGGCGAGGGCTGACGCATCCGCGCGGCCGAGAAGGATGGTGTCCCGCCGCCAGCGCTGAATGGCTGCCCGCCAGGCGATGACCTCATCGCTGTGTGCGAGTTCGACAGCCTCCCGTAGCAGGTCGAGGTCCGTCCGTGTGGAGCTGCTGGGGACGAAGAACGACCATTCGAAGGCGAATACCGGCTCTCCCCGCAACCCATCCGAGATGGACAGGTCACCACGCTCACGACTGAAGTCCCGGTATGACCCATAAGCCGCAACTGCCTCTACCTCGTCCACCCGGGGGATCTTGGCCAGAAGCGCTCGATCCTTCCGACTTCCGAATTCGTCCGCGAGCACGAGGCGAGTGACCATGAATGCGGGATCGTCGGGGTTGATCGCGTCGCCGGGCGGAGCGCTCGGCGCGTGGGCGTGACGGCGGGCGTTCTCGATGTTCTGAGCGTCGAACGCCACGGCACGGGCCACGTCATCGCGCACGGCGGCTGTGGCGACCTCCGATGCTTCCTGTCCCTGGTATTGCTCTGCCCAGCGGTCATGGTGCGCTACGGACCATGAGATCGGGACGCCGAGATCGCCGAGTATCTCGAGCAGGCTCTTCTGAAGGTCCGGCCTGCGCTTGAGGCGCATCCATCGGCTTGTCTCGTCATCCCCGTCGGGAACCGGTACCAGCAGCCTGTCGTACAGGAGTACATCGGCGACGAACGGTCGCCGACGCAAGTGGTCCGCGACAGAGAACGTGGCCCAAAGCGATACGTCGTTCACCATTCACCGATAATCACGAGGACGCCGCGGCCCCGGGGCGCCGCACCGTCCGTCCAGAAGTTCTTGACCATGACCGTTCTCCCCCTGCGTGGAACTAGCCCAGGTGAAGTCTCCTCCCATCGGCGCGTCTCTCGCTAGGTCGAGGACGACAGCCCTGTGTTCAGGGCAGCCCGACCGCTGAGCAGGCGCTGGGCGTGCCACCGATCTTGACTTCCCGATTTCGCCTCGGCCGTCCAAGTCCGACTGCGAAGCTCGATCACCCGAGCATCGACACGTGTGGAGGCCAAGAGTGCAAAGGAGCCAACTCATACCGGGGCCAATCCACAGTCCGCTACCAGGAGTCGCGCATCGCTCAGCTGTTGATGGTGCGACCGCAATGATCTGGCGACACTCTCGCAGTGTCGCAGTTGGGCACCCCGATTCGGAGCGCGTCCCCCGCGTGAAAGAGTCAGGAGCGACTGTCCTACCGTGTGGGCACGCTCACGAGATTTCGACTGGGTGGGTGTTCTCAGTTGGGCAAACGAGTCTCAGTTGGTTCGCAAGATGGTCGCGTAGCGAGCAACAGCAGCACGGATGCTGCGGTCCGTTCGACGACGGTGCCTCTATCGACCCGGCGACCGTGAGAAGTCGGAGCAGGGCCTCCGACCTCATCCGCCACGGCGATCCCCAGGGCTTCTGTCTGGATCCATGCCGCTTGTACCACTCGTCATGTCGCTGGTACACCGTTCCTGTAGACGACGATACGGAGGACGGGGTTCTCCACAGCGCCACCCCCACAGCCCTCCGTTCGAGGCACGGATCGGCTCCGCGACCGAGAGATCTCGCCGCGGCAAGCCACTCCGGTGCAAGAGCAGCAGCGTCACACGGGCCGGTCAAACCGGTAGGTGAATCCATATGGGGGCAGGGCACCAGCCGACGTCAACGCTGGCCTCGCCTGTGCAGGTCTGCCTTCTGGGACGCTTCGAGATCCTCAAACATGGGGCGCCTATATCACTGCGGCCCGGTGGCAAGGTCGAGCAACTGGTCGGCGCCCTCGCGATACATCGCAGTGCCGGCGTCCGCCGTGAGGAACTCATGGAAGGGGTCTGGCCCGACAGGGACGGCGATCAGGCTGGGAACTCGCTGAACAACCTCGCCCACTGGCTCAAGCAACAGTTGTGCGACGCGCTCGGCGGCAAGTCACCCGTGCACCATTACGGGGGTCGCTACTTTCTCGCGCTCGGTGGCGACCTGTCGGTGGACACCATGGAATTTGATCGACTGGGCGAGTTGGGCAGCCGCTGCTCCCTAGACGGCGACTTCGAGACCGCCGTGCGTCTGTACGACGAGGCACTCCAGCTTTATGTCGGTGACCTGACGTCCGGATCCGACATCCTGTTCCTTCTGGAGCGGGAGCGTCTCCGGGGCCGGTACCTGTCGATCATGGCGACCCTCGCGGAGCGCTGCTACGCCCTCGGCGACTACGAGCAGTCGCTCCAGCATGCGCTCGCCCTGGTGTACGCCGACCCGTGCCGGGAGGACGCGCACCGGATGATCATGCGCTGCTACGTCCGGAACGGCCAACGAGCCCAGGCGCTCCGGCACTTCGCGCTGTGCCGCGACATCCTCCACCGCGAGTTCGGCGCCGTTCCAGAAGTCGCCACCCTCGCCTTGTTCGAGGCGGTCCGGACGAATCCCGCCAGCGTCTGACAACGCGGGCGCGCGGCTCGTGACTCGGAACTGACTCAACTCTGCGTCGAGCTAGGAGCACTGGCGGATCCGCTCTTAATCCTCTCGTGAGACGCCGACGGTAGACCGGTGTCATACCCGGAGGAGGCGCGGATGACTGAGGGATCGGATGACAAGCTCACTGCAGCGAAGCACCTGGCCGCGATCCTGAGCATCGACCTGCGGCCGAGCGGCAAGCTCGAGGGCACCATCCGCGACGCCGCACACCACTACCGGTTCTCCGGCCTGACCGGACTTCCGGCTGCTGTCCTGCGGTGGCTGACCGAGGAGATCGGACGCCCGATCGAGAGTGATGTCGACGGAGTGCGCACCGAGGACACAGGCCCCACCCCATCACGCCCTGACGACGACCAGCCATGTTTGTGACCACGAGCCCTTCGCGCGTTCGCCGCGACGTCACGGAGCTGCTCGCACGGCGAGCGCCGCTCCAGAGCCCGAGACTCGGCCCACGGGCGGACCTCGATGCGAACGCGAGCGCTCCGGCGTGGCCGTGCAACGACCTCGCCCTCACCGATCTCTCGCAGGCCGAGTCCGCCGAGGCTGCGTGCCGCACGACCAGCTGTCGGAGCCAGAGCGCTCCCGCACTCACGGAGAGGTAATCGCATGGCTGCGCAGATGCGTCCCCATCGTCTCGATGTCACCGACCGCTACCCCATGGTCGCGTTCACCATCCGCACCGACGATCCGCCTCGTCTGGCCGAGGTGGTCGTCGCGACCGATCCGGAGCTGTTCACGGCGAAGGAGAACCGCACCTCCTCGACCTTCTACTCGAGCCGGGAGCACGGGCTGCTGTCCCTCGTCGGCGGTGAGGCCGTCTACGTGCTGCGACCCGACGTGCTGGCACGCTTCGTCCGGGCGGACCGGCTCTACTTCGGCCTCGCGACGACGACTGCGCCGACCGATGCCGACTGGCGGGTCGACATCGTGCCGACCGCCCGCAGTCCCTACATCTCCCTGACAGGGCTGACCGACCGCGCCCTGCGTCGGGTGCGGATGTTCCCCGTGCGCGACCGCGCCGCCTACGGCACGAACGGCTCCGCGTCCGTCCTCGGGTGGGCAGGCGACCGTGCCCGGCGTGACGCGGTCCCGGCCCCCGCGCGACCGGGTGCAGAGCAGCCTCCGGACGCCGGGCAGCCGGCAGGCGCGACGACGAGAATCGCACCGGTGCCTCCGGACGTGCCGTACGACGACGGGTTCGGTCCGCTGCCCCCGCTGCAGCGCTCAGGGGACACCCCTGCCGTCGCGCCCTCTCCTGTGGCGGCCGTACAGGCGGGGTTCGGCACACCATGGTCACGCCAGCTCGAGCTGGACCCCGAGGTCATGGGCATCGAGGAGCCGGTGCTCGACGACGCTCTGACGCCGCCGCAGGCAACAGCTCTCGGCAACCGTCCGCGGGCGCTGACCGCGGCGGAGTACCCGGGGGTCACCAGGGTCATGGCGTCGCCGGCGTACAACGAGGGCCGACGTGGACAGGCCGTCGACCGGATCGTCATCCACATCACCGGGGCGCCGCAGTCGCCGCACCTGGGCAGCTGGTTCACGCGCGAGGACGCCGACACGAGCGCGCACTACATGGTCGACCAGAACGGCGACATCCTGCAGTTCGTCCGCGAGCAGGACACCGCGTGGCACGCCCGGGGCGCCAACCGCCGCAGCATCGGCATCGAGCACGTCGCGGTGCAGCGGGGTGGCGCGCGCTACCCGCAGCGCGACGGTGGCGTGAGCACCTTCCCCTACACCCCACCCACCGAGGTCGAGTACCGCACCTCGGCGGCTCTCGTCGCGCACCTGTGCCGCAAGTACGGCCTGACACCCGACCGGACGACGATCCTCGGCCACCGCGAAGCGGACCTCGGGACCGGCCACACGTCCTGCCCCGACGGCGCCTGGGACTGGGACCTCTACATGGCGATGGTCGCCGAGTGCTACGCAGCCACACCCGCGGCTCTTGGCGTGGCTCGTGCCCTCGACGTCGAGGTCGACCCGGAGACCATGGGCGTCGACGGCCCCGCCACGAGCGGCGACCTGCCCGCGTCCCCGGTGGGGGTCGACGCGCTGGCGCTGACGGGGAACGAGTACGACCGGGTCTCCCGCATCGCGCCCTCGCTGGCGTTCACCGCCGGCCGCAACGGGACCGCCGTCGACCGCATCGTCCTGCACATCACAGATGCCCCGACGACGAGCAGCACCGTCAACCACTTCACGCGCCCAGACGCCAACAGCAGCGCTCACTACCTCGTCGGCCAGGACGGCGAGGTGGTCCAGTGCGTGTCCGAGGCCGACACCGCGTGGCACGCACGGGGTGCCAACCGCCGGAGCATCGGCATCGAGCACGTCGCGGTGAAGCAGGGCGGGGCCACCTACGGCGGGACGACCTTCGCTGCCATGCCGCCCACCGACATCCAGTACCGCGAGTCGGCCGCCCTCGTCGTGCACCTGTGCCAGAAGTACGGCCTGAGTCCGGACCGCACGACGATCGTGGGTCATCGCGAGGCCGACCCAGCCACGACCCACGCGTCCTGCCCCGACGGTGCGTGGAGCTGGGACACCTTCCTGCAGCACCTGGCGGCAGCCACGCGCTCGCCGCAGCCCGCGGCGCAGGCCCTGGCTCTGCCGACCCGCAGGCGTCAGCGCGTCGATGCCGTCGCCCTGGACGCCGCGACGATCAGCGTCGCGCCGGAGCAGCAGCGCATCACCGCGCCCCAGGTCGAGACCGTGCCGCTGCTGCGCCGCCTGGTGCTCGAGAGATTGCTGGACTCCGTCCCGGCTCTCGCGTCGCTGGTCCGAGCAGCCGCCGCAGCCCGGGCTGCCGGGCTGTCGGTCGCGATCGGCGTGCCGGCCGGGGGCGGCCTGCTCCACGGCGGCGGACTGGGAAACGGCGTCATCTTCGCGCCCGGTGACGTCATGGGCGTCTACGGACAGGCGGAGGTCGACGCAGCGTTCCTCTCCTCGATCGGCGACACGGTCCAGGTCACGGTCGTGAACGGTGGGGTCGACGCGTTCCGCGGCCTCAGTCACGCTGCCGGTATCTCGGGCGGCGACGGTCTCACGGGCGGCGCCGCCGCGCTGTTCGACGCCCAGCACCAGTTCCAGGGCCTCAGCGTGCAGGTCGGGGTGGGCGCCGCAGTGTCGCCCCTGGAGCTCTACACCGGTGTGCAGAGCACCGTCGCCGGGCCGGCCGCTCCCGCCGCGGCAGCGCTGGGCGTGGGCGACGACACCGTCGAGATCAGGTACCGCGCGTTCATCCCGTCCCCGCTGATCAAGGGGCCGAACTCGGACTACGACCTCGGACCGTTGGCGTCGGGCGAGGACTTCTCGGGAGACGGCCGCGGCTTCAGCTACGACCAGGGAACCAGTCGGGCCGCGATCACCGCGACGCTCGCGCTCGACGGGGCAGGCCGCATCTCAGGGCTGACCACGGTGAGCCGGCACTGGGGCGAGTCCAAGGCCTACGACTCGAGCTACACCTACCACGTCGCCGGCAAGCCGGAATGGTGGGTGGACAAGCATGCCGGTCTCGAGCCGGTGCGCCGCGCCACCCTGGCCGCCAATGACGACAACCTCAGCATCTCGCTCGGCGCCTCCACCCTGCAGCGCAGCATCCTGGCAACCGTCAGCGAGAGCAACGTCGTGTCGATCAAGGTCGCCGGAGCTCTGCCGCTCATCAGCCCGTCGCCCGACATCGACGCCGACGTGTGCGTCTACCTCAAGCGCGGCCCCGACGGCGGCATCCAGGTGATGGTGGTGGGCGACCACGACGGGTTCCCTTGCCACGAGCTGTACATCAACGGCCAGCAGATCTACACGTACGACCCGGTCGCCGCGGGCAACGACCCCTCCAGCCTGTTCCCGCCGACGGACCGGGTCATCAGCACCTCATGGATCGACGTCCCGCGCAGCGTCCTGGCCGGAGCCCACGCTCTAGGGAACGGCACGGGCGCCCGCGCACGGACGCTCGACGCCGAGGACTGGTCGATCAACTGGAACGACGTGTTCGTGGTGGGACAGCCGACCGACGTCAGCTGCTGGGCGACCGCAGCCGCGATGATCGACGGCTGGCGGCGCCGGCAGTCCGTGTCCGTCGACGCGATCGCCCAGTTCGACGCCCTGTCCACCCAGAACGGACTGCCGCCCGCCAGCGCGGCGAGGTTCGCCGAGGCGATCGGCTTCACGGTCCATCCCAACGCCTGCTACACGCCCGACGGGTTCCGCGAGATCCTCGAGGCCGACGGCCCTGTCTGGGTCGCGGCCAAGGTGCCGAGCCTGCACGCGATCGCGGTCACCGGCATGTACCGCAAGGACGGGCAGTACTTCGTCCGCATCACCGACCCGTGGGACCGCGTGGTCGGCACGCCCGGTGCACCGGGCCCGTACGCGACGACGCATGCCAGCGGGAGCCGGTACATCCTGACGTACGACGACTTCGCGGCGGAGTTCGAGGCGGCCGGCGACACACCGTTCGCGCAGCTGCTGCACACCGGCGGCACGCACGGTCACACCATCGACCGTGGCAGCGGGACGACCGCCGGCTACGCCTTCTCACGCGGCCTCGACGCCGCCGGCGCGCCGCCGGTCGACAGTGGCCAAGCGCCCCGGGACTCGGCCGTGTCTATCGTCCGCCGGGTTCAGGAGAAGAACGGACGGCGGTACGACCTCGCACAGCTGTCGGGCTTCGTCGAGCCGTCGAACGCGCTCGCGGGCGGCGCCGGGATGCCGGCGCTGCCGGGCGAGCGGGTGGTGCTCGACGACTGGCCGTACATCGAGGGGCCGAGCGGCCGCACGCAGGCTGGTGTCGGGATCGATTGGAGGTACCGCAACGGCGCTGTCGGGGAGATCGTGATCGAGCCGCTCGACGGACAGGTTCTGGACGGCTGGGCCGCCGCGGTCCGCGCCGACATCGCACCGGAGGTCTCGACGGCCGCACGTTCCAGCGTCAAGGTCCGCGTGACCACGACCTTCTCGCGCACAGGTGAGGAGGACCAGGTCGCCGTCACCGACGTCACGCTCACCGGTGACGGTCGGCAGTCGACGCTCCATGGGGCCAACGGCACGCCGGAGCTCGCGGCTGCGGCCCGGGGTGGGACGGACGGCGCACGCTCGCCGGCGGCGGGCCAGCCGCAGCTGGTGACGGCATGAGTCGGACGCCATGACCAGGTACATCCCGCCGCCGCCGGCCGGGCGTCGGCGGGCGGCGCAGGCCACGACGCTCGCGCGAGACGCGTTCGGGCGCGAGATCGCGACCGTGGACGCCCCTGCCGAGACCGAGCCGCCGGTCCTGGGCGAAGACCCGGGTTCCGCGCCCCGGCAGCGGGCGACCGATGCGCTGGGGCGCCGCGCGGGTGCGCTGTCTGACGAGATCGACTTCCCTGCCTTCGTCGCCTCGCTGGTCCACGGCACCTTCGACGCCATCGTGGACAGCTCCATCAAGCAGATGGAGAGCTTCGCCGAGCTGGTCTCCGCCGTCGCCAAGCCGCTGGACCAGTTCGCGCAGGAGAACGTGACCCCCGGACAGGCGCGCGCCTGGCTCGTGGAGCAGTTCCCCCGTGACGTCACGCTGGTCGAGGCGAGCGGCGAGTACCGGCTGGCCCCGCTGGTGGCACCGGGCGGAGAGGAGCTGCCGTCACCGGCCTGGCTGGCCGACTTCGGCCAGGAGGGCAACGAGCTGTCTGCCGAGCTGCTCGAGGACACGCTCCTCCCGCAGGCGCGCGACCGGGTCGCTCGCCAGCGCCTCTCGACCCTCTCCACCATGGTGCTGCTCGGGATGCAGCGGGTGGTGGTCAAGGACGGCTCTGTCGGTGCGCGGCTGCGGTTCCGCGCCGCCGCCGTCGATCGCGCAGCTGTCCAGTACGCGACCTCGAACGATCCTGAGACCGGCGGCTCGACGTGGGTCTCGCGCGGCCAGACCGCGGCGATCACCAAGGTGTCGACCGTCGGCATCAACGCCCAGTCGGACAGCGAGCTCAAGGCGGAGCTGTTCGGCGACGTCAAGATCAACTTCGCCTCGGAGACGCTCCCCCTCGACCGCTTCGCCGACGAGGCCCGGCGGACCTTGCTCGAACGACACAGCCGCCAGTCCGCCGCACCGCCCGCCGTTGTGCCTGCTCCCCCCGCGGTGGCGGCTGCCCCCACCATCGCCATTCCCGTGATCACGCCCGGCCCTGGCGCAGCACCGGTTCCGCCGATCACCTCCGTCGTCGTCCCAGCACCGGCCGGAGGTCTCGCATGAACAGCAGGCGCGGCCTCGGCGAGCTGTTGAACGAGCTGGCCGACAGCGTGGCGGCCCTCGCCGTCGCCGCGGACACGCCGGTCCGGGTGCGCTCGATCGCTCTGACCATCCCTGTCGACCTGCGGGTGGCCTCCACGGAGACGGGCCTCGAGGTCGTCGCAGATGTGCCCCTGTTCCTGACCCGGACCGCGTTCGACCCGGACCCGGCACGCCTGGGGGTCGACTGGCACGCCGTCCCGGTCGTCTCGGAGGCGGCGTCATGACCCGCGACGCGACGCTCCGGCTGGAGGACTTCATCCAGGCCGTCCAGAGCCAGCTCGACAACGCGCAGGCGGCCATGGCGATCAAGGCGCGCAACCTCAACCTCCCGCTGACCTTCGCGATCAAGGACGTCAACCTCGACCTGCGCGCGCACGTCGACTTCGTCGACAGCGAGATCCGCATCCGGCCCGCCGCTGCCGGCGAGAAGGAGACGAGCGTCTTCCACCTGGTCTTCACCGCCATCACACGGCCGGCCATCGAGGAGAACGCGATCAGCTTCTCGACGGATCCCGACGACCAGCCGCTCGACGAGCTCGGCAGCGAGCTGACGACCGACGAGCGCAAGCGGCTCGAGTGGGCCGGTGTGCGCACGATCAAGCAGTTCCAGGACGCGGAGGAGCGTGGCGCGGTACACACCATCGGGCGGGTGACGAACCTCCCGGTCGAGCGGCTGCGCAAGGCGTTGGAGCGTGCCGCGGCGCCGCTGGTGCAGCGCGTCGAGCCGGTGCTGCCCGGCGTCGACCGCGGAACCCTGGAGCCGCCGCTGCTGCGCGTCACCGGGCGCAACCTGGTCCGTCACGGCGCGCTCCCCCAGGTGAGGATCGGCAACCGACCGGTGTCGGTCCTCAAGTCCGCACCTGAGGAGCTGCTGCTCGCACCGGACGACGGTCAGTGGGCCGGTGAGCTCTCGCTCCGGTCCGCCCCGACGCTGGCGACCGCGATGAGCTTCGACCTGGAGGCCTTCCGGCCCTCACCGCGGCCGGTGGCGGACCCGGACGACGGCATGCCGACGGCTCGCGCGACGGGGATCGCACCGGTGCCGGTGGAGGCGGGACGATGACGACCCGCCAGCCGGCCCCGCCCTGGGCGGTACCAGGAGATCGGCAGTACAGCCTGCCGACGAGCCTGCTGCTGAAGCTGGCGCTGGGCGAGGCCCCGGAGCACGTGCCGGCCGTGCGTGACGTCGTCCGGGGTGCGCAGACGGCGGCCAGCTCCATCGACGCGGGCGCTGTCGACCGCATCATCGCGGAACGGGCCGGCGGGTTCCGCGCGGCGAGGTTGTTCGACGCAGCGGGGGGTTCGCACCGGCCGGGCACGGGCCACCTCGGTTACGACAGCGTCGAGCAGACGACGGGCGTCGCACGCACGCTCATCCTGCGCGTGCCGGCTGGAACCGCGGTCGGCCGGCTGTGCGAGACCCTGGCGCAGATCCCCCAGGTCGAGAGCGCCAGCCCCAACTACGTCGCCGTGACTCCGTTCCGCACCCTCGCGCCGGTCGACGCGCGGACGGCCGACGACGACGGCTGGCCGGCGCGGCGCATGGTGCGGCAGGCCGAGGCGCATGCGGTCGAGCCGGGTGACGACGGCGTGGTCGTCGGCATCGTCGACAGCGGGGTCAGCAGACGCCATGCCGAGCTCGCGCACTCGCTGCGCGCCGGCTTCGACACGGTCCGGCTCGAGAGCGCCGACCTCGCCGCGGGGATCGAGCTGCTCGGCGACCACCGCCGCGACGACGAGAACCCTGAGGACCACTTCGTGGGCCACGGCATGGGGTGTGCCGGGATCATCGCGGCGCGGGGCCGCGCGATGCCGCGCGGGCTCGGCGGCTCCTGCAGAATCATCCCGATGCGTGCGCTCGCGGCGGCACGGCTCCCGGGCAGGCCCACGGCGATCGGCCTGGGCTCGCTCAGCGACCTCGACCTCGCTGTGAAGCGTGCCGTGGACCTGGGCGCCAAGGTCATCAACATGAGCTTCGGCACGGACGACGCCGCGCTGGCGCCCCACAGCCCGAAGCCGCACGCGGACGTGATCGCCTACGCGCTGGCACGCGGCTGCATCCTGGTCGCGGCCAGCGGCAACAACGGACGCGAGACGCGGTTCTGGCCAGCGGCCTACCCGGGCGTCATCGCGGTCGGCGCTGTGGCTGACGACGGGCTCCCCGCGGCGTTCTCCACCCGCGGCGACCATGTCGCGCTCTGCGCGCCGGGCGAGCACGTGCTCACCACCACCATCGACAACGGCTACCAGTACGCGACCGGCACCAGCTTCGCCGCTCCGTTCGCCGCCGGGGCGGCCGCCCTGCTGGTCGCGCGCAGCCACCGCCGCGCGAGGCCGATCGACGCCGAGACCGTCCGCCGGATCCTCAAGCGCTCCGCGCAGCCCTTCGCGACCGGTGAGCATGCCGGCTCCGGCGCGGGAGTGCTGGATGCCGCTGCGGCGCTCACCGCACTCGACCACGAGCTCGACGGGCCTTCGGGAGACCAGGCCCGAGCCGATGGAGGTGCCGATGACGACTGACGCCGTGCCACAACCCGACCACCGAGAGCCACACCCAGCGAGGAGTCCAGAGCCGTGACCACTATCGATCCGACGACCCGTTTCACCGACCTCGCCGAGCGCGAGACCCGGGCCCACGACGCGCACGTGAACACCGTCGCGCGGCTCAAGCAGGTCAAGACCAAGCGCGCGCTCAGCACGGCGGAAGAGACCGAGCTCCAGCTCTCCCAGAACGTCCTCAAAGAGCTGGACAAGAACCCCACCCGTGCGCATGCGCCGGAGGTGTGCGACCCGCTGTTCGTCGCAACCCGGACGCTGCTCAACCTGCACAAGCTCATCAGCCCTGAGCTGCGCACCCATGACGACGGAGTGCTCGTCTTCGACCCGCACGCCAATGTCGACGAGATCCGACACGCCGTGGCGCAAGCGGCGGGGGCGCCGCTCGCTCCTGACCCACCCATCACGCTGACCGCGCTGACGCTCGGCCTGCTGATCGTGGACGGTGCCGGCGCGCCCCCGGTGAAGACCGTCCCTCAGCTCGGCACCAGCACCGGCACAGAGAATCCTGTCGGTGCGTACAACTCGAAGAAGACCATCTACCCCGTGCTGGAGCACCCCGACGGAGCCACGTTCACCCGCGAGTTCTTCCGTGCGCTCGGGGAGGCGCGCAGCTACGGCCCCCTCGCCGACAAGGTCCTCGTGCTGCTGGCCAAGGAAGGCGACCCTGACGGACCGGGCGGCGCCAAGCCCACCGCCCGCTGCGAGGAATTTGCCCGGGTCATGCGCAAGCTCGCCGAGGCGAGGGTGGACGCGAAGGAGCCACAGCTGCGCCGCCGCGTCAACGAGATGCTCGACAGCCTCCAGAACGTGGGTTCCGAGGACCGCATCGCCGAGCGGGACATCGATCTGCCTGACCTGGACCAGATCCAGGACGAGAACATCATGGAGGAGAACGTCCGCGTGATGGGGCCCATGATCATCTCGACGATGTTCGAGGAGCTCAAGGTCTTCCAGGTCGTGGACCGCATCGTGGAGCAGTTCCAGCACGGCGTGCTCCCGATCGGCCCGGGCAAGGCCGGTCAGCAGCTGTACCGCTACTGGCGCGAGGCCCCGAACCGGATGAGCGAGCAGGAGCGGCGCAACTTCACGGCGATCACGCTCGGCGTCCCCGGCGGTGACCCGGGTGGCATGGTGAACCGGGACTTCAACGACCTGTGGATCCGCTTCGTCTCGTCGGTCTCCTCGTTCATCCGCCAGAACGAGGTGGACTCGCTCCTGCGGTCGGCGACGCCCAGCCCCATCAGCCACCAGCAGGTACGCAAGGCCGCACGCGACCTCGCCTCCAACCTCTCGCTGCACGGCTACGGCATGGCCCACTACGCCGCACGTGAGGTGGCGGACCAGGTCACGTTCATCATCAAGCTGCTGCAGGATCCCGAGATCCGCGCCTGCTACGGCGCGAAGGACATGTGGCAGGTCGTCGACCAGGTAGCGACCTACGACCTCGGCGGTGCCAAGACCAGCTCGCGCTACCGCACCCTGGCGACGTGCGGCGCCATCATCACCGCCTGGCTGGCCAACAACGTCGCGCGGATCAACCGGTCGACCGGCCCTCTGCTCGACATCGACGTGGTCCGCAACCCGCCGGTGGCGTCCGACCACAAGGCGACCAAGAATCCGAACGACTACGACCTGGTCAATGCCTGCGAGCTGTGGCTCGCCGACACCGCGACGCCGGACAGCGAGGTCGAGAAGCTCAGCCAGCAGCCCCGCCAGACGCCCACGATGACGTCGAAGCCCATCCCGATCCCTGCCATGGCCCGCGAGATGCTCGACGACCTCGACCTGGGCGTCGGGCTCGGCCACGGGTATGCACCGTCCCGTCCCGGGGACCTCAACGGCAACGGGCACTCTCGGGCCTACTGACGCCGGAGCACCTTCCCGCCCTCTCGTCACAGGAGACGACATGCCATTCGATGCAGACCAGGAGCCGCTGCTCGGGAAGGTCGAGCGACGACTCAGGACGGCAGCCCGCTCTCTGGGCACCGCCGATCCCTACGCACCCTCGCGTGACCTTTTCATGCGCACCTTCCAGTACCCGGCCGACGCCTACCGCGACAACGCGCTCATGCCGATGGGGGCGCCCTTCGAACCCAGCTTTTCCGAGTCCCAGCCCGGCACGGTGCGCTTCACCATCGAACCTCTGCCTCCCGAGGCGAGCTCGGTCGACCGGCGTGACGAGTCGACCCGCGAGATGCGCCGCCTGATCCGCGGCTGCATGGGTGGCGACGCCCTCTACTGGTTCGACCATGCCAGCGAGCCGTACCGGGGCTTCGCCCACGGCGGGAAGCTGGACTACGGGGCCTTCTTCGGCTCGAGCTACGACCGGGACGGTCTCTACGCCTCGAAGGTCTTCTACGAGCTGCCGGGCGGGCAGGGTGCGATCGACGACCTGCCGTTCGGGCTGCAGCGAGTCGTCCGGGCGGCGTTGGAGCTGGTACCCGGTCTACGTCCGCTGTTCACCACGCTGGCCGCGCAACGCGACGTCGGCGGGCAGCGGCTGACGTTCGCGAGTACCCAGGCGCTTCGGCTCACCGACCTCCAGCCCGTGATGGACGCGCTGGGCCTGGGCCATCGCCTGCCGGCGATCATGCAGCTCTTCGGCCTCGTGCTCGGTGGGCGGTTCGACCTGCCGCCGAACAGCGCGTTGCTCGCCTTCGGCGACGGACCGGCAGGCCCGGAGGTCGAGATCTACCTGCTGCTGTCGGCGATACCGGACGTGCCACCCAGCTTCCTGAGCCTCCTGACGATGGGGCTGGCCGAGAGGCCGAAGGGCCTCGCAGCGCTCGAACGCTGGATGGGTGCCTTCACCCCGGAGGACGAGCACTGGCCGGGGCGCTTCTCGATCATCAGCCTGCGCACCGATGCCCGCTTCCCGCCGCGCGTCAGTCTCTACCTGCGGCCGATCGAGTTCGAGCTGCCCCAGGCTGCGTTGCCGCTGGCCGTGTGACACCACTCCCCGAGTCTCGGAAGGCCACATCATGTCCGTCCCCACCGCCCTCGCACCGCCGCCGGCGCATCGGCCTGCCCCGCCGGTCCCGGACCCGGTCGTGCGGCACGGCGTCGCGCAGATGCTCACCCAGGCGGAGGCGTTCCGTGCCCTCCCGCCCGAGGACCAGAAGGAGATCGCGAAGAACACGGCGCTGGTCGCCGACTACCTGGCGCGGCCAGAAGGTATCGACGACGAGCGGGTACGCAGACCCGATCGCCTCGCCGACGCGCCGGCACGGGCGCTGGTACTGCCCGACGGCGACGCCTCGGCGCCCGAGGCGACCTGGGGTGAGCGCGTGGCTGCGGTCGACGCCGTCGGCGGGGGGGCCTTTCAGGCGGGCGCAGCGCGGGAAGGCGCCGCGGTCGCCGGCCTGCTCCTGCGGGAGGTCAAGTTCCCCGCGTTTGTGGCCGGCCTCATCGAGGGCGTCTTCAGCTCGATCGTCAAGAGCTCGATCGAGCAGATGCGGGCCTACCAGGACATGATCGCGGCGGTCGCCCAGTCGCTGCACCAGTTCATGGACGACCACGTCTCACCGAACCAGGGCCGGGACAACATGGTCGACCAGTTCCCCGACCTCTTCGAGATCGGCACCGACGAGTGGGGCGAGAGCGGTGAGCCTCGCCTGAGGCTGCAGGACGGGGTCGACGAGGCCGACGCGCTCCAGCGGGTCAACAACAAGCTCGAGTTCGAGAACGGCTCGCTCAAGAGCCTGGACCTGTCGGACGAGAACGTCGAGAAGGCGCTCGTGGAGAACAGCCGCATCCAGCTCGCACGCCAGCGGCAGCAGCTCATGGCCAGCCTCGTCCTCATGGGGATCAACAGGATCGTCGTCACCGACGGGCGCATCTCGGCGAAGATCATCTACGACGTTCGCGCACAGGACCGGCTCACGCGGCGCCGCAGCGCGACGGCGATGGACGTGGCTCGCGCCAAGGACGGCACGGTCCAGACGACCTACGCGGGCGAGGGCAAGTACGACCAGGGCGGCACCACGAGCAGGAGCCGCAGCGACGGTGACTCCGAGTACGACGCCGACTACTTCGCCAAGGGCGAGTACAAGTACGAGAACAAGCCGATCATCACGGCGCAGACCTCCGCGTCCGAGACCTCGGACGCATCACTGCAGACCAAGATCCAGCTCACCGGGGCTGTCGACGTCAACTTCAAGAGCGACTACCTCCCGCTGGACCGCATGGCGACTCCGCAGATGATCGCCACCATCCAGGGGAACGCCACGCCCGCAGACCCGAATGTCATGCCGAGCCCCAGGGCACCGGCGCCGGGCGCTGCCACGCCTGGCGGTTCGACCACGCCCGGCACGGTCGCGCCCCCACCGGGGACCGCTACTTCGACCCCCACCCAGCCCGCCGGTCAGGGGTGAACGGGATGGACGCCGTCGTCGTGGACCCCCCGCCGTACCGGACCCTGGCCCCGCCTCCACCGACCAGCGCCGCCGCCATCGACGCGGCGCGGCCGGAGGTCTTCCAGCTCCTGATGCGCACCCCTGCCTTCCTGAGCCTGCCCGAGGAGGAGCGGCGCAGGATCGCGGGCGACACGGTGCGGGTGCTCTCGTACATGACCGATCCCAACGGTGTGCGCAGCGAGGTGGCGGCACGCGAGGCGAGCGGTGACCTCTCCCGCTCTCCCGCACCCTCGCTGCCGGCGGCCGCACCGGTCGCGCGGACGCTGGCGGATGATGATCCGGTCGAGGCGACCAAGCGCCAGCTCTCGCAGAGTCCCGGCTTCGCCGGAGGGCAGTTCGAGGCCGGCGCCGTGCGCCAAGGCGTTGAGCAGTTCGGCGAGATGGTGCAGAAGGTCGACTTCCCGAAGTTCGTCGGAGGCTTGATCAAGAACGTCTTCCAGGCGATCGTCGAGAGCTCGATCGAGCAGATGCGTGCGTACGGCGAGCTCATCGCCAACGTCGCCAAGACGACCGACCAGTTCATGCGCGACAACATCGGTGAGGCCTCCGGCCGCGACTACCTCGCCGACGCGTACCCCGACGTGCTCGCGGTCGGCGCCGACGCCACCGCGGACGCCTTCGCGGGAGGCGAGCAGGGCGAGCAGCCACCCCCGCGGCTGGAGGCCCACGGCGACGACCCGGCGGCGCGACTCGGCGAGATCAGCCGCGAGCTGAACGTCACTCCCCCGGTCACCGACCTGTCCGACGCCGACGCCGAGCTCCGGCTCGTGACGGCGGCCCGGCTGCAGATGGCGAAGTCGCGCCAGCAGCTCCTGTCCTCCATGGTCATGCTCGGCATCAACCGCATCGTCATCACCGACGGCTCGATCAACGCCAAGGTGGTGTTCGACATGCGCGCGAGCGACAAGGCCAAGCGCAACTACACCGCCTCCATGCACGACAGCGAGGCCCAGCGCTACAAGGAGAGCGTCAAGGCCGAGTACGGCAGCTGGTACACGCCCTACTCGGCGAGCGCCGCCTTCGAGGGTGAGCAGGAGCACGTCGCCACCGTAGGGTCGGCGGTCGATGAGAGCAGCGAGTCCAAGGCCGAGGTCAAGGCCAAGCTCTCGGGTGACGTCCGCGTGAACTTCAAGAGCGACTACCTGCCGCTGGAGAAGATGGCGACGCCGGAGATGATGTCGGTCATCCAGGGCAACAGCACGCCCTACAACCCCAACGGGGCGACCACACAGGCTCGCGGGACGGGGTGAGCCATGGCGGCCGCGATCGCTCCCGTCGCCGACGCCCTGCTCGCCTTCGCACTCTCCGCGAGCGAGCGACTGGTGGCACGCGCGACGGCACCCCACCTCACCGTCGCGCTCGACCAGCTCGGCGACATCGACATCCCCGAGCCAGTCGCACAGCACATCGACGCCGCACAGCTGCGGGCGCTCGCCACGCTCTACCTCGCCGCGGACATCGAATCGGCGGGCGTGATCGCGTCGGTCGAGGCGCTGGCGGGCCTCGCCTCCACCGGCTCGGTGCGCGTCGATCCCGGCGGGGCCCAGCCGCTGCTCGCCGACTGGTGGCGAGGCCGTCATGAGAGGGTCAGCGCCGCGGAACGATCCGCCTTCTTCTCCCGGCTGTTCGGAACCGCGCCCGGACCCGTGGCGGCCGATGCTGACCCGAACATCGAGTTCGAGGACCGCATGCTGGAGCTGTGCGAAGCGCTCTACAAGCTCGACGAGATCCCGACCGGTGACCCCTACGGCGGCAGCATGCAGCAGGCGCGGGTACGCCGGGCCGCGCGGGCGCTGACGGAGAACATCGGCGACGCAGGCGGCGGCATCACCGCGTTCATGGCAGGCGAGATCCTCGCGGCGCTCAAGCAAGCCTTCGCGATCATCGGTCATCCCGACCTGCAGGGGGCCCTGCGGGCGCGCGACGTGTGGGGTGCGGTCTCCGCCGTCGCACGCCTCGCGCGCCAGCCGGTCAACCCACCTGGCCCCCATGTCAGACGCGGCAAGGCGGGGATGACCGTCATCGCCTGGCTCGCCGAGGTCTCGGACCAGCTCGGCGGCTCCGGTGGTGCCCTGGTCGCGATCGGACATCCGGTGGTCGGCGCGGCGATCGAGTGGCTCGAGGCGACGCTGGACATCGGCGTGGCGCACGCTCCCGCGGCGCCCGCCCGGCCTTCGTCGACGACCTCGCCCTGGTCGATGCTGGGGGCCTGATGACCGCGACGGCGCGCGTTCCGTCGGCACCGCCCGTCCGGTCGGCCGGTCCCGTACCCCGCCAGGACGCGCGCGTCGGCGTACGCGAGCTGCTCTCGACCGAGCGTGGCTTCGCGGCGCTCGACGACGGCACGAGGCGTGACCTGGCCGGAGCGTTGGCCCGCATCGGATCGGCCGCGCTCGACAACGCCGACGTGGAGGGGCAACGTTCCTCGCCGGCGGTCTCCCGAGGACTGAGCGCGGGATCGGAGTTCTCCGGCGTCGCCACCGACCGACTCGCCCGGACCACGCGCGACACGCTGGACGCCGTCTCGTTCCCGCGATTCGTCACCGAGCTCATCACCGGCGTGTTCAAGGCGATGAACGACTCCAACCAGCAACAGCTGACCGCGTTCGTGGACCTGATCCGTAACGTCGCGCAGACCACCGAGGGCTTCGCCGACAGCAACGTCGGCGTCTCCGGTGCGCGACAGTGGCTGGCCGAGCGCTTCCCCAGCAGCTACGTGATCGAGGGCGCCGAGGAGGATGCCGACGCCGACGACCTCACCGGCCTCGACCCCGACGAGCGGCGGGAGCGTCAGGCGGAGATCCAGGCCGAGCGGGACGCCAGCACCCGGCTGGTCCTGCGCCCCGGTTCGCGCCCACCCAGCGAAGCAGCGCTGCGCACCGCGCTCGGCGTGCCCGAGGGCGACAGCATCGCTGCTGGTGATCCTGAAGCGCTGCTGCCGCTCGTGCGGCAGACCTTGGCGCGCAACCGGCAGCAGCTCCTGGCCACCATGGTGCAGATGGGCCTGCAGCGCATCGTCATCGAGAGCGGTCGGCTCAACGCCTCGATGCGGTTCCACATCGACACCAGCAGCGCGGCGGAGAACGACAAAGGATCGCAGTTCGATCTGCGCAACACCGTGGAAGGCGGCGTCGGCGCGAAGTTCGGCCCCTGGGGAGTCGAGGCGAAGGTGCAGAACACCATCGGCTACGTCACGACGGACCGCACCAGCACCAGCGAGGAGATGAACACCTCGGTCGACCTCGACAGTGGCGTCGAGCTGGTCTTCCGCACCGACTACGTCCCTCTGGATCGGCTCGCGACCGGTGCGGATGCCGATCGGATCCGGGTGAACACCCTGAACCCCAATGCCGAAGTGGAGACCAGCGCCCGCAGACGGGACGCCCAGACGGCAGCCAGGTCCGCCGAGCGGAAAGCACGCGCCGAGCGGCTTGACAGCGCGCTGCGACCGCCGGCACAGCCCGCCACTGCCCCAAGATCCGGCTCTCCCGGCGTACCCGGTGGCGTGGGGGCACCCGTTGCCGGCAGCGGCACAGGCAATTCCGGCGGCGTACAGACAGGAACGGGCACCGGCGGTGGCAGCCCGGGCACTGGAGGCTCCGGCGGCACCGGCACAGGTACTTCGGGCGGCCCACAGCGGACCCCGGGAAGCGGCGATGGCAGCCCACGCACCGGAGCCTCCCCCGCCACCGGCGGGACGGGCACCACAGGCAGCGGACCAGCAGAACCTGGTGGCGACCGTGGCGGCACAGGCGCCGGCGCTTCCGTCGCCACAGGCGGAACGAGGACCTGAGCAGGCTACAGGCACGCGTCGGCGGCGGGCAGGGACGCCTCGCATACACGGGCTGCCGAATCGGTAGTGCCCTTCGGCCATTACGAAACGTCGTGAGGAGATCCCGTGCTCGTGTCCCGACCCGTCGGGTCCCGTCTGGAACCGTGTGAAACTGCGTGTAGCGGGAATCGAATGCGTTGTGGGCCGTCTGAAACCGTTGGCTTGGGCCTGCTACCTGCGGATTTGCTTTCGACCGGTGGGGGCAGATCTCGTCGATTCAGGCTCGCCTGTTGACAGAGTCAACGGCGCCCGCGATCCCCGGTCCAGCGGCCCCGAAAAGCGTTTTGGTCGGCCGAAACTCGATCGCCCGGGCCGCTGCACGAAATCCTGGAGTAGTGATCCGGTCCCGCCTACGGGGGCAGTTCGCCCTTTCGGCGTTGACGAACCACCGATTATCTCAGTACTCCGACGGTCGCGACGAATCGGAGCTAGCCGGGAAGGGTCGCCACCTGCGTACGAACGGCCAGCGCGCGGGTCGCTGGTCGCCCCGGCGACGCATGCAGCCTGCCCCGGTCGAGCCAGCTCAAACCCGCGCGCGGAATCGTTCGTATCGCGGCCTACTTAGGTGTGGCGACTGCCGCGGGCAGTGGGTCGAACGCGGCGGCATACAGCACTACCAGTCCAAGAACAAATACCGCGGCCGCCGCCGCGATTCCAAGACGCCTCCCCCAGGTGACGTTCGACCTAATCGTTGCGACGTTTGCAAAGGTCCATGTCCTAAAAGTCGAGCCGGACCAGCTCTGCTCTGATATCGGGGGCAGTTGTTGAGCAATCGTCAATTTCCAGAGCGACGCGAGCGCGAACAGCCCAGCCACCGCGGTCAGCCCAACGATCCAGCCATGCCACGCGGGCGCCACCTTGTCGATAGCGTCGGGTCCAGCAACTAGGGCAACTGTCCCAAAAATCCCAAGCATAGCCGCGACTCCCTCGGCCCAGACTTTGGCGTTGCTTTGCGCGTGGTCGAGAAGTTCCAAAAGGAACGTTGTGGCTGCCCCATCCCACAACGGAAGATCGTCGTCTGGAGGGGTTGGCGTTGCACCGCTCGGCGTCGATGTCGTCATGGATTCAGGTCCTCCATCAGCGCACCCCTTGAATCTCGATCGTGTAGCCCGCCCCGACTCCACAGCCGCTCGCGGTTCCTTCTGGCCTCTTTTCGTGCGTCGTAGATACACAGTTGCACTTTGCGCGGGCAACCGGTCGTCGATCCGGCGCAATGGCTCTGACTACTTTCTGGTAGATCGCGATCGTATGCTCACAGCGCGGGCACGGTCCGACCTTCTTCCAGCCGAGCCACACGCCGTTATCTCGCCACTCGGCCCACGGCCACGAAGTCACAGTCTCTACCCAGCCGGGCGGCAGCGCCGCATTCCAGGGGAGTTCGTCAGATGACATGCATCTCCGTCCAACTGTTGTCGTCGCGCTCGCGTCCCGCCTCGAGAACGAGACAGCCACTCTTCTGACGGCCATCGCCACGGTAGCAGTCGACCCGACAAATGGATCTAACTCGGTCATGACGGCCTGCCACTCGCAACATCTATCGTGTAGCGCGCTACTCGATCGCAGCTGGGTCGTCACGATGTCCGGACGGTCGGCCGTCCACAGCCTCGGGGGTGGCTGCTTCGGCGTCGGCCTTCGCCGCGTCGGCGACATGCTTGCGGTGCGCCTCCCAGCGCTCGTGGGCCTGCGCGTACTGCGCCTCCCACACCTCGCGCTGAGCCTCGAAGCCCTCGAGCCACTCGTTCGTGGCCGGGTCGAAGCCCTCGGGGTACTTGTAGTTGCCGGCGTCGTCGTACTCGGCCGCCATGCCGTACAGCGCGGGGTCGAAGTCCTCGCTGGCCGGGTCGAAGCCCTCGTTCGCCTGCTTGAGCGACAGCGAGATGCGGCGACGCTCCAGGTCGATGTCGATGACCTTGACGAAGACGTCGTCGCCGACCTGGACGACCTGCTCCGGGATCTCGACGTGGNGGCGAGATGAGGCCGACACCCACACCTCGCGCTGAGCCTCGAAGCCCTCGAGCCACTCGTTCGTGGCCGGGTCGAAGCCCTCGGGGTACTTGTAGTTGCCGGCGTCGTCGTACTCGGCCGCCATGCCGTACAGCGCGGGGTCGAAGTCCTCGCTGGCCGGGTCGAAGCCCTCGTTCGCCTGCTTGAGCGACAGCGAGATGCGGCGACGCTCCAGGTCGATGTCGATGACCTTGACGAAGACGTCGTCGCCGACCTGGACGACCTGCTCCGGGATCTCGACGTGGCGCACGGCCAGCTCCGAGATGTGCACCAGGCCCTCGATGCCGTCCTCGACGCGCACGAACGCACCGAACGGAACCAGCTTGGTGACCTTGCCCGGGACGACCTCGCCGATCGCGTGGGCACCGACGAAAACCCGCCACGGGTCCTCCTGCGTCGCCTTCACGTCGCGGCAGCAGTCGTCGNCTCCAGGTCGATGTCGATGACCTTGACGAAGACGTCGTCGCCGACCTGGACGACCTGCTCCGGGATCTCGACGTGGCGCACGGCCAGCTCCGAGATGTGCACCAGGCCCTCGATGCCGTCCTCGACGCGCACGAACGCACCGAACGGAACCAGCTTGGTGACCTTGCCCGGGACGACCTCGCCGATCGCGTGGGCACCGACGAAAACCCGCCACGGGTCCTCCTGCGTCGCCTTCAGCGACAACCAGACACGCTCCCCGTCGAAGTCGACGTCGAGAACCTCGACGGTGACTTCCTGGCCGACCTCGACGACCTCGGACGGGTGGTCGATGTGCTTCCAGGACAGCTCGGAGACGTGCACCAGCCCGTCCACGCCACCCAGGTCCACGAACGCACCGAAGTTGACGATCGAGGACACGACACCAACGAGAACACGTCCTTCGTGCAAAGTGTGCATTCTCGCCAAGCGAATCTCGGACTCCGCCTCTTCGAGCAACGCACGGCGCGACAGGACCACGTTGTTGCGGTTCATATCGAGCTCGATGATCTTGGCCTCGATCTCCTTGCCGACGTACGGCTGGAGGTCGCGGACGCGACGCATCTCCACCAGCGACGCGGGCAGGAAGCCGCGATCTTGGCCTCGATCTCCTTGCCGACGTACGGCTGGAGGTCGCGGACGCGACGCATCTCCACCAGCGACGCGGGCAGGAAGCCGCGCAGACCGATGTCGACGATGAGGCCGCCCTTGACGACCTCGATGACGGTGCCGGTGACGACGCCGTCCTCCTCCTCGATCTTCTCGATCGTGCCCCAGGCGCGCTCGTACTGCGCGCGCTTCTTGGACAGGATCAGCCGGCCTTCCTTGTCCTCCTTCTGGAGGACGAGGGCCTCGACCACGTCGCCGACCTTGACAACCTCACCGGGGTCCACGTCGTGCTTGATGGACAGCTCACGGGAGGGGATGACGCCCTCGGTCTTGTAACCGATGTCGAGCAGGACCTCGTCGAGGTCGACCTTGACGATGGTGCCCTCGACGATATCGCCATCGTTGAAGTACTTGATGGTGGCGTCGATCGCGGCGAGGAAGTCCTCGGTCGACCCGACGTCGTTTACTGCACGCCGCTTCGCCTTCCTCCCCCGGCCAGGGCGCTGCGCAATGCTATCGCCAGCCACAGACCAAGATACGTACCACCCCCGGCGAAAATAGCCCACCGCCGTGCTCGCGACCGTCCGGTGCGCTGTTTGCAAGCCGCCCCCTACATACGTGTCGTCTCCGTCGCGATCTTCCGGGTCGAGCGTCGCCATCTTGAGTTCGTCTTCGAGCAAAACACTGCCAAGGTGAAGCGGCCCCAAAACTGCGGCGACCGACTCGTACGCTTCCTGGAGCATCGGACGCAGCGCTTCTCGTCGAGACATTCTCGGGATGTCCGATCTCACCAGCGCAAGATTCGCAAGGGCGATGGCGGCCGAAGCATGGTTCGGTCCTATGGCTCGAGAGAGATCATCGGTCCGTGTAGCGAGGGCAACGAGATTATCGCGCGTTGGCCCTCCATATTCATACCGGTCCACTTCAAGGGCGAGAGCGGCCGCGTTGAGGCGCAAGACCGCACTGGCGCCGATAGCTGAATGTCGGGGCGGTCGATCCGCGAGCCACTGAATCTCGAGGATCGTTGCTCGGAGTGCGCCGGAATCTCCGGAGACTACGTGCAGTTCCGCTTCGGCGAGACGCAGTACGGCGCACATCCACCACGCATGGCGATCCGCAATGGTGCGACTCGCCGTCTCGCGCAGCGCCACAACCTCCAGAATATTCAACTGTCGAACGGCCTCCGCACGGTCTCCCGACCGCAGCGCAAGGTCGAATCGAGCCGACGCTAGCGTGGCAGCCAAATACTTGGTCGCCGCGCTCTCGGAACCCACAGCCCCTACGGCGCCTTCCGTCGCGGCAGCTAGCCGCTTAACCGTGGTAGAAGAACGGCGCCCACCCTCCGGATGCCAGAACCGGGCTGCTTCCGCGAGGGCGTCGCGGGTGGCCTCCCCCGCCGTCGCAGCAAGGTCTGCGGCGCGCCACCATTTTGCGGACTCGCTTTGCGAGCCGGTCTTCGTAAGCAATATTGCAAGGTTCGTTGCCGCGGCGGCGCGAATATCGCGCCTGGAGGATCCCGTAAATGCCGCTTCGAATCGCGCAGCCGAGGCTTCGAGGTCCCCCGCTTCGTAATCCAGGCGGCCAAGCACAATATTGGCATTCGGTGCGCTCGCCCCTGAGACTTCGACTATCGTGGCGAGAAGGGCGCTGGCGGTCGCGCTTCCGTAGAGCTCCCGAAGTAGCCCGGCGACGTAGCCGAGGCCCGCCTCGCTCGTATCGGTTTCGACCAGAGGATACGTGCCCGTTCTAACGGTCAATTCCACCGATTCGAGTTTAGCGATTCGGTCAAGTGAGTCTCCTGCCAAAGCGAGCGACTCCAACTCGTCGACGAGCGACACCCTAAACTCCCCCTTCGGGCTTCTGGAAGATCAGCGTGTCGCGCACCCGCATTTGATAGATCGAGTAATCCTCTGGGTCGATCAGCCCATTGCGCAGCCACTCTCTCGCGCTCAACAGAATCTTCTCGCCGTCTGCTAATCGATCCTCCATCGTATTGTTCGAGCCGTTCAGATCTCCTTTTTCGTGATTGGTCGGGCCCGAAACTGTGTTCGACTCAATCAATTGACGGCTCGTCAATCCGAGAACTTGAACGAGATCTAACGCCGAGAATGACTCAAATGCTGTCGCAATGGTTGCGCCAAAGAGCACGTTTGCCGCCCGAGTCAGGATCGCCTGATCCGGATACTCTTCCAGTAGTAATCCCATCACGCCATTCGAATGGCCATTCTGACCCGTCGCAAGTATGGGACCGCCCGAGAATCCTTTGTGGCTTCCCACACCCTGATCGACGTCTAGTTGCAGGGCTTCAATTTCGGTCCCGTCCTCGCATTTATACGGGAGCGACGTCGCGGCGACCTTCCCGGTCAACGCAGCATGAGACAGCGTGGGGCGGCACTCAGCAATCCATCGGTCGAGCGCCTCGACTGGCACCGGAAATCCCGGAGCAGGCGACCCGGGCGTTCGCGGCACACTCACGCGAAGCAGACCCAGATCGCCACGCTTCTCCTCGACCCTGGCCGTAAAACGAATCCCCGACGCGGAGACGAGTTCCAGGTCAGCACCATCGATGATCTCGAGGGTCGAACCATCGACGAGCTCGCTTATGCAGTGCCACGCGGTGACGGCGAACTCGTGTGTGAGCAGGACCGATGCGCCGAGTCGATCCGAGTCGTATTCGACGTGCAGCCAGCACGGATCCATCGACATCAAACCTCTGCCGCACGTCGGGCGACGCTGAACTTCTCTTCGGACGGTGCTTTCGCACTCACCTCCGAGATGACCACTCCCGTCTCGGCCGTGAGCGAGACACCAAATGCCAGTTCTACCACCTGCAAATGATCTGTAAGGGCCCTGCCCCAACCCTCCCTGTTCGCGGCCTCGATATCCTCTAGGCGCTCTTCAAGGGCGGCGATCACCATCGAAACGGGCCTGATGTGCCGCGCGATCGACGCCGCCATAGTCACCTCGATCAGGATGCCTCGGCTCATGCCAGCTCCTAGCTAGACTCATCCGGCGGGCCACTCGGGCACCGATGGCAGAAGGACTTGCTGTTTGATTGATCGTAATGGCACCTGCGATGCAACGTCGGAAGCCGCGTGGTCACGTCGTCTCGATTGGCACCCGTGGCGCCACGTTGAGCAGGACCCGATCTACCTGAGCTGGTAGCCCGGCGGTCAGTCGCGACGTGCGGCTACCCGTGGCGCAGACAACCAACAGGGCCAAGTCGAGTTGTCGGGCAGCTGGCGGGCATCGCCGGTGCCTGGCTGCGGAGGTCGACGTGGCGTTTCGTGCTGGCCCCGCTCAACGACCGGAAGCTAGTCAGGATCCTGCTCGGCCTCCGCAGCCGCGTCCTCGTCGGCGTCCTCACCATCAAGCGGCGAGCCGTCCACGGCCTCCAACGCCGCCTGGAGGTCGATCGCATGCTTCCCGACCAAGCGAATGCGCTGGTGCTCGCCTGCCAGGATTACGTCAATCAAGATGCTGCTATGTGTGCCCACGTCCTGGGTCAACAGATCCTCCCGAAGGTCGCGGAGCGGGGTGCTTCGCGCATGCCGGTATTTCGCCGCGCACGTCGGGCAAAGCGCGAGGCGATTCTCTCGCAGATCGCGTTGTTCATCTTTGATGAACTGCACCGCCTCGAAGTAGTACTCGCCTCCGACTCTGAAGGGCAGCGCTGACAGGCAGACCTGGCAGACCATGACGCCGTCGGGGTTGGTGTACAGCCCTCGGAGGTATCCTCGTGCCGCGCTCAGATGTCCTGGCACCTGGATGTAGACGGATCGCACGCGCTTCTCGTATTTACGCGCAGATGCATCGATGGCTGACGCCGCGGCCCGTTGCGCTCGTCGCTCAGGCGCCAGCGAGGCCCCTTCCGGCAGTTGGAGCTCCGCTTCCAATTGATTGAGTACATCCGCGAACCGCTCGGGATCCTGCTTCCGGAGTTCCCCTAGGCGCACCAAGTCATCAGACGACGCGAAACCAAACTTCTGGGCCGCTTCGTCGGCGCCTGCCCTGTCCTTCTCGTCGGCCGCGGCCTTCCGGCCAAAGCCCGCTCGAATCAGCAGGGGAGCTTCAGATGGGACCACCAGCGAGTCGTCAAGGTCTGCCGGCGTCATGTCTTCCGGCAGGGCCCGGTTCCCGTACCGATCCAGGACCCAGGGGACCGTGGTCAGTTTCTGCAGCAACTGAGACTTCAGCATGTGGTTCGCCCGCGAGCGGTTCGCCTGGTATCGGGCAACGGCGCGGTCAGCTGGTGCGGCTGTGACCACCTTCCACAGCGCGCGGAGAAGGGTCTCGTCGTCGGTAGCGACGATCGCGTCAAAATGCTTGATGGTCCAGTCAGTACTAACTCTTAGGTGCGTCTCGTTGACAGCCCAGTCCCATTGGAACTCCGCATTGCCGAGCTGTGGGCTGGTGCTGGTGATCTCGATAGAATGCTCGGCTCCGAGCAGACGGGCAAGGCCCTCGACGTCGAAGCCGCAGTTGCGGTATTCGTCGGCCAAGGAGAGCGGGTGGTCTCGCCCCGCAAATGCTGCCGAACCGTACAGAGTGGCGAGTCCAGTCGATCCGAAGGGTTCGTCAAGGTAGGTGAGAGAAGGTTTCGACCAGACGAGGCCGCCACCAAAGTCTTTCGCCAGAAAGATCGCGCGGCCGGAGTACGTCGTTGCTGCAACGGCCCTCTCTTGAAGAAGCCGTGAAAGCACTCTCAGATCTTCAAAATGATCCTCGAGCTCGAACTCGACGCCCGCCTGGTATCCGGCGAAGCGTCCATCGAGTTGTGCTGCAGCGTTCCATGCCTTCACGCCGGCATGGGAGTAAAACTCGCGGAGGGCGTGTGCGTCCTGCTTCTCCGTCCTGGTATCGCCATCGTCGAAAGCGATGAGTGCGTCGAGAACTAGGCCATCCAACGTGATCCCCGGTGCCTGGGGAAGAAATGCGTCGTCGCCCGAAATGTGCTGGACGCCTGCACCGAGATGGGCGCGGATGATGGGGACCGCGGCGAGACTGTCAGGGAACGGGTCGGACCAGCGAAGGTACCGGTAGTCGTTGCGGGCGTAAGGGTTGTGGCCTTGCGAGGCGACGCGCCCAAGAGCGGCGTAGAGGGCCCGAATCCACGGGTCGTCCTTGCCTGAGATCCAGTCCATCCAGGAACGGATGTCGGTCGTGTCTTCTTCGTCGAGGTACTCATCCTCGTCAGGCGGATCGCCCCAGGACTTGATCTCCTCGGCAATCTGACCGAGTCGCTCGAAGACTTCCGACAGAGCGCTCGGAGAGAAGTCGATGGCTTCGAGTGAGTCGAGGAACGCGCGTGAACGCCCGTCACGCTCTGGGAGCCATCCCGCAGCCGGCGTATCGCCTACACCGACGGAGATCTCGCGGAGAACGTCGACATCGTTGGGCTCCAGTGCAGCTCGGAGGGCGCTGACCGACCGGACGAGTCTTTTCGACTCGTGATGGCCCCCGCTTCCGGAGGTGGGTGTGAGCGGTTGTGTCTCAAACGTGCGGAGGACCTGCCCACGGATCACTTCGTACCGGTCTTGGAGCTCGTCTGCCTTGTTCGGGAGCGCGCTCAGCAGCCCGTCGTTGACGAGGTTGGCGTCGCGCATTGCGGGCAGGGCCCTCGCAACGAGTCCGGCGATGCCGGCGATGAGCTCGTCATTTCCTTCATCGTCCCGGACGCTATCTCGCGCGACGGTGGACGCGAATGGGGCGTGGATGTGGAACTTGAGTCCCGACGTCTCCTTGAACGCGGGGAAGTAGATGAAGACCTGCCCGTCAATGGGCTCAACGCGGAACTCGTCGGTGGACCTGGCCCGCCGCTCTACTCCTGCAGCGGTTGAACTGGAAGCGTCGAGTGGGGCGGGCTTCGAATCGCCCTCCGACAGGTTCTCGAGCGCAAACGCAGCGGCCACTGTGAAGTTCTCGCCATTGATCTCTATATCGTCAGTGACGCGATACCAGTAGCTAGGTCCCGCCTCCTCATGGACGCTCTCGATGGCGATCACGTCGGCGTCGACCTTTCGACGTTCCAGCAGCCGCTCGTCGCCGTCAGGAAAGTAGCTGGCGATCGTCCTGATGTTGCTCAGGAACAGCAGGGTCGAACGGGAGACGTCACGAAGAGCCTTCGCTACCTCCGCCACTGCACGTGCAGGCGGCTTGTCCGAACGGTCGAACGGAAACCAGAACGTCGTCCTCCCGGGTCGCGCGTCTGGGACGACACGAGTCGGCACGAACAAGTCAACAATCTCGAACGAGTACTCACCGGAGTGGATCACGGGCTTCTGCGTGTAAGCGAAGACCGCCTTGAATCCGACGCCGAACTTCCCAATGCTCGTCGCGTCGTGTGCCTTGGTTGACTTCCCAATTCCAGTGATCGACACGATGTCCGCCAGGCTGAACAGCCTCGTTCCATCGTGCTCCACATACAGGCCGTCGGGTCGAAGGTCGAAGGTCACCTCGCGGGCTCCGGCGTCCTCTGCGTTCTGGAGGAGCTCGTAGATGAAGTGGGCGTTGTCGGGGTAGAGGTCGGCGAGGAGGTCTCGAAAGCCGGTCTCCCAGCCATTGGCTCGCAGTCCGTCGACTCCCCGGCGTCGTAGCGGGGCAAGTTCCTCGAACGTCTCGACGATGACGTGGTCAGTTGAGGTCATGGGGCGACCACTTCCAGCAGCACGTTCGCGAGGAGGCGGCCCGTGAGGTCGGCGCGCCCAGCGGCCTGCTTCTGGGCGTCGAGCAGGCGGTCGAACGCGGCTCCGGCGGCGCGAAGTTCGCCGGCCTTCATTGCAGCGATGTCCGAGTGCGTTGCCGCGTCGAGTTGGCGGCGGATCCCCTCAAGGCGCCGGGCCTTCTGGGAAGTCAGTGCAGCGGTGCGGCGTTCAACGGATGCTGCCTGCTGATCACGGTGCTTGGTGAGCGCTTCTGCCCACAGCAGCGCGTGGCGATGGTCGAGCTCAGTGGCGGCGGCCTCGTCGAGTGGCGGAACGTTGGCGCTGACCGCGGCTGAGAGCAGCTCAGATGCCCATTCCTCGACGTCATGGCCTTGCGCTACAAACCTGAACGTCAATGAGTTGCGAGATCCGAACCTGGTCCAGGCGTAGATGCCGACCGGAATGCGCCCCGGCGGAACCCGGTCGGAGACTACGCCCAGTGTCGCTTGAACCGGGCCGGCGAACTGCGCGGCCCTGGCCGCAACTCGCACCAAGGGATGCGTAGGTCCGAGCAGTTCGATGTCGTCTGCTTCCTCAGCAAGATCGGGATCCGTCGTCATGCTCAGAACGACCTTGTCACCACGGAGAAGGCGCTTGAGGCGATGCGAATCTGGGGCATGCGCGTCAAGGTCGTCGATCATGCGCGCCGTCGTCTCCGAGCTGAGCGGGACTCGGGCAACGCGACCCGGCCGGAGCGCGATGGCTCGTCCGGGCTGGAGCTTCTCGAAGTAGAACTTGACGAGGTCAGCGAGCTTCTGGCTTTCCAGCCACTCGCTGGAGGCTTCGGCCACGTTCTCTTCGAACGACTTCCCGGAGTACCCCAGGAGGTCAACTTGCTGGTCCTCCAGGCGCTGCTCCTCCTCGATCCGAGCGATCTGGTTGTCGGCAAGCTGCCGCAGAGCTGCTTCGCGCTCGGACGAAGACAGCTCGAGGTTGGTTGCGATGTCAACGACCGTGCTCGTGATCTCTCCGAGGATCTTCTCGCTGCCGCCGAGAGCGTGGTTGAAGACGCCGATCCTCGACAGGCACCGCCAGTAGATCTCGGCCTCGATCGTGCCGCGAGTAAGAACGTTGACGATGGCGACGGTCTCGCTCTTCTGCCCGCGGCGATCGATGCGGCCGATCCGCTGCTCGATCCGCATCGGGTTCCAGGGGATGTCGTAGTTCACCAGGGTGTTGCAGAACTGGTAGTCCAGGCCCTCAGTGCCGACCTCTGAGCACAGCATCACGTCGTAGGCGAGAGGATCGCTCGCTCCGAGCTTGAAGCGGCGCCGTATCGCCCTGCGCTCGTCGTCCGGCACGCCACCGTGCATTACTGCGACCCGCATGCCCCAGTCGGAGCACTTGCTCTGGAGGTACTCGATCGTGTGTCGGAAGGTGCTGAACACGAGGACTTTGTTGTTCTCCGCCTTCGCCTTGTCTTCGATGATCTGTCGTAGCAACTCGACCTTGGGGTCGGCTGCGCCGACCAGCTGTTGAGCCATGCCCTGAATCGCCTCGGCCTCGGAGCGAAATGCTTCGATCTGGTCTGGCGCTAGCGAGAAGTCTTCGTCCTCGCCAGACATCTCCGCGCCGCGCAACCTGTTCTCGAAGAGGTCCTGGATTAGCGGTGCGAGCCCAGTAATCGAGCTCGCTGCCTGCCGGTAGAGCGTGGACATGAGGAACTTCACCGGGATCTCCGGTGCACGGGTGAGTGCGATCCGCTCTCCGAGCGCGATCACCGCGTCGTACACCCGTTGCTGCTCATCGGTGAAGTCAACCTCGGGGGCCGATGGCTTCCGGGTTGTGAACTCGCCGATGTCCCGGCGCCGGGTGCGGGTCACAATCTCGGAGAAGGTGTTGAGGGCTTCGATCCTCCGGATGACCCGAACGCGGGTGCTGTCGTCTGGCCGCTCGTCCGCCAGGAGTTCGCGGAGCTCGGAGACGCGAGGGTCCAGTGCCATGACGTCGCGGCCCCACTCAGTTCGCAGCGCCCGGAAGAGACTCTCACTCACGGTTGCCTGCCAACCTTCCTCCGCGAGGCGCGCGGCCTGCGATGCGTTGTAGAGGTGCTCATTCGGCTCGAGCATCACCTGGTAGTCGTCCCAATCGAGCACGAGATCGTCCCGTAGCAGGTTGACCAGCGTGAACAGGTCTCGGCTGTGGGTCTGGACTGGTGTCGCGGAGAGCATCACGACGGCGTCGGCGGCATCAACGAACCTCTGAACGTTCTGGTAGGCCTTCGTCTCTCGGTTTCTGATGTGGTGCGCCTCATCGATGATCACGAGATCGAACCTGAGTTCTCCGGCGAGGTCGTCTAGGCTGGCGACCCGCTTCTGTGAGTTCGAACGCTTGCCCGTCAAGAGCGTTTCGTCCAGAAGTGAATACGGGAGGATGGCTTTGCGGTACCGGACCGGCCACATACCTTCGCGAAGAGTCTCCTCAAGGCACCACCGCAACGCTTTGCTGTCGAGGTGAGCGAAGTCCTCGTCGAAACGCTTGAGCTCGCTACGCCATTTGTCGTCGACGACAAGTGGACGAGGACAGATCACGAGTACGGACTCGGCCCGCTTTCGCGCCTGCAACTCCTTCAGAATTAGGCACGCCTCAATCGTCTTTCCAACGCCCACGTCGTCGGCTACGAGGATTCGTGGGCGGTCCGACTGCACAAGCTTGAGCACTGGGCGGTACTGGTACGGCTCGAAGTCCACGCGGCCGGCGTTGCGCGTGTGGAGGTAGTCGCTGTTCTCGTCGAGAAGAAGTGCGGCGGTCAAGCCCGCATGCAGATCTCCAGCGGTGACCTGGATAGGTGTCGCTTCCGTGACGACGGCTTCGACCTGAGGCGCAAAGTAATGACGCACGGTCCCGTCGTGGAAGACCCCGTATCGGGTCTCCGCGCCGACAACGTCAATCGACACGACGGCGCCGCGGACCTCAGGCCGCGCGGTCAGCCGAACAACGGTGCCGAGCGCTAGGTGTTCGGACAAGCCTGCTCCTCGCCGATCTCAGATAGGGCCTTGGTCTTGCCGCGGTACCAACCTTTCACGGTCCCACGTCACGGCGCTGTCGGTTGTGAGGGCAAGATCGCGTCGGCGGCGTAGATGTCCGCACGTATCGCGTCGATGACGCGCTCGATGTGCTCGAAGACACCCTGGACCATCTCCGGTCCTGAGCGGCGGGTGGGGATGTCGAGAGGGATCGCCCGCCCCACGCTGCCACGAACAACGCGCCCGGGGGCAAGGTGCTCAAGGGCGTGGAAGGCGATTGGGGCGTGCTTGGAGTCGTTGTGGACCCGTAGCCACACCCACGGTTGTGCGCGGCCGTCCGGGTGTTGTTTGCGGCCGAACGCCGTGGCGATGTGAGTGTCGAACGGCTTGACCTGGATGTACCGGACGACGTCGAAGTCGGCGTCGGCCCGCACCAGCGGATACAGCCGCTGGCCAGCGAAGAGGACCCGGGTTACCTCCAGGACGATCCGCTCGATGTCACTCCTGCGGACGTCGGAGTCGTCAAGCAGGTCGGGGGCCTGCAGTGGCGGCATCCCCAGCACCGCGGCCATCGCGTCCTTCAGGTCGGGTGGACCGTTGTCGACCTCGGCCGCCAGAGCCTGCTCGATCGCGCCGACGATCGCAGATGACGTGGTCTCGATCTGAGCGCGGACCGTCTCGATCATCACGGCGCCCCACTGCCCGGGCGGGATGCGTAGCGGCGCGCGGAGCCCGTGGTCCTCCCGCCGGGTCCGGCCCGGTTCAAGGTCCTCCAGGACTGCCTGGGCGACGCGGGCGTAGGCGGTGCCGTCGGAGATCCGCAGCCAGGCCCAGGGCTGCGGATCGACCGAGCTCCTGCCCTTGCGCCCGACACCGACCGTCAGGGACGTCGGCAATGGGGCTAGCTCGACGAACCGGCGGATCTCGAAGTACCCGTCGGTGCCCGCAGGCAGCCGCTGACCGAACAACCCGGACGACGCCTGCTCCACGACCCGCCAGATGTCATCGCGTCGACCGGGATGGTCCTCGCGCAACTCGTCCTCGGTCAGTGGGGAGATGTCCAATGCCCGCGACGCAGCGACCAGTCCGGCGAACTGCGCGACATCGGGGCTGTTCGGAAGCTGGTCGGCCAACGCGCGAGTGACCTCGTCGTAGGTCCACACGTCCAGATGCACGAGCTCGTCGGGGTGCAGCGTGCGGTACGTGGTCAGGATGCGGTCGGCTTCGTGGCGTCGCGCTTCGGGGACGAGCACCACGAGCAACCCGCCCGCAGGTGGCAGCCGATGACGGTAGGCGGCGACCTGCTCGACGTCGAGGGTGTGGCCGATCTTGGCCTCCACGACGACGCGCGCGGCCGCGGGCGTTCCCCAGTGGCACTCCAGGTCCGTACGCGCCCGGTCCGGACCGACGACTTCCGTCAGCCACTGAGGCTCGGCGGCGGGCTCGATGCCACCGCGACGGATGAGGGCATCGAGGGCTTTCGACGCGTCCGCGAGGCCGAGCAGCCACCAGAGCCCGCGGGTCAGAGCAACCTCGGGTTGGACGAGGACGCCAGACGGCACCAGGGCGGCGAGCAACCCGTTCGGTGCATGAGGTTCAGGCGCCGGCGCCATACCAAGGACACTACTGACCACTCGGGACGGCGTCGCCTTCCGGACCTGGATCGACGCGACCACCAAAGGCGGACTCGACGTCCGCTCGGGAGGGCGCCCGCGGCTGGTCCCACACGCGCTGGAATGCTCCTTCGAGCAGCGGCCAGACGAGCCGTTGAGCGTCCTCGACCGAGCTGACGTCGTCGCCCAACGGCGGCAGGACGACGAGGTCGTGGGGGATGCGGCGGCCGGAGTCGTCGTGGCGGTTCTCGGGGTCGGGGAAGCGCAGTGCCACGAGCGTGCCCACGCGCCGGCACACCGTCCGCTCGCCCTGGACCCCCGCGAACGCACGCTCGTAGATGGGCAGCGGGTCCGCGTACCCGCCGTCGAGGAGGAACCGGAATCCCCAGCTGCGCCCCCGCGTGGCCCAGATGAGTCTCACTTCGTGCTCTTGACGAGCAGGTTCTCCTTCACGCCTCGGTCGAGGTCGAGCCTGAACCGCGTGAGAACGGCGGTGAGGTAATCGTGGTTCGCCCATGCCTTGTCGTTGATCTCTTTGAGCATCGGACTGCCCTGCTTGATCGCCCGAGCGACATAGGGGAGCGCGATGGCCAGGAACTTGCCGAACTTGGGGACCTTGATCATCCACGGGGCGAGGCCGTAGAGGACGCGCGCGATGTCGTCGGCGTTGTCCACGAGGCGGTCCAGCATCTTGCGCGGAATGTCGAGCCTCCTGCCCCACTGGACGAGCCGATCCAGTGGAAGCACGCACCCCACCGGGAGGAGCAGGTCGACGCCCTTGCGTTCCGTCACCTCGATCCTGCCAGGCTCGAACTTGGCAGAGGACAGCAGCAGGAAGTCCTCGCCCATCGACATCGCTTCGGGAAGGTTCACGAAGCCCTTGAGCACGTCGTGCAGCGAGCTGATGTCGCCGGCTGCCTTCTCGACGAGGAGGTCCTGGAACCCGTAGACATCCAGGTCCGGGTGCAGGTCGGCCTTCGAGAGCGCCAGAATCCAGATGCGCGGGAACTCGGTCAGCAGCTCGCCGTCGTCGAGCAGGTCGTTCTTGAACCGGAGCAGGCCGTCGCGGAGATTCCCGAGCATCGACTTGAGGTACTTCTCTTCCTCGCCCGCGTAATCGACGAGCTTCTGGCCGTCGACGAGGACAAGAGCGACGTCGGACCGCAGCAGGGTGCGGAAGGCGTCGAGCCGACGCCCAGCCTCCTCGTCGCTGCTTGTCTCCTGCTCGAACCATTCACCGGGGTAGTCGTGCCAGACGAGCCGCAGCGCGTCGAACGGCCGCGCCCTGGCCGCCTTGGCCGCCTTGGCATCAGCCGGGTCTTTCAGCTGGAGCATGAAGGAGTATTGCGTTGCGGCAAAACGCGTCGCCTCCGGGGCCTGCGCGCTGTTCTTCATACCCAGATAGTTCTGGCGCAGGTGATTGCCCTTGCCGGTGTCCTCCGCGACGAGATGGAAGAGGCTCTCCTTGAGAAACGCCTGCTCCTGCGCCGCACCGTAGAACGAGGAAACCAGCACGGTCTTCCCGCTGCCACTCCCCCCAAAGACGGCAATGTTCTGTTCCCGCACCCTCAGTTTCGCCGCCATGGCCGTCACGATACTCATCCAGCCCTCGGGGCCCGCCAATGGCGCGGCGTTCGGATGCGAACAGTTGCTCCCGCTCCGCCGAACGAGTGACCTTTGCCGGAGCCGCCGACACCGCCCGACCCATGACATCGACGACGACGAACCACATGGGGGCGCCGGTGCCCTGCAGCTGCCACGAGGGGCAGGATCCAATGAGATTCGGTGGAACGACGCAGATCTGGCTCTCCGTGGACGATCGAACGCAGCCGCTGCCGTTAGCGTCGTACGGGGCAAGGGCACCAACAGCACCCACCCGCTGCGCCGAGAACGGGAGAGGTTCGCGGCGCGCGGCCTCCTGAAGCTCTCTGTGGGTCTGCCCGCCTACCCTTGGCGGCGTGCCAAGACCCGATCCTCTCGCGGAGTTCCAGTACGCCGTCGCTGACCTGACCGACCTCACGGGCGCAGTAGCGCGCCAGGAGTCGCACGGCGAAGTTGTCGAGGCGTTGACCAGGCTTCGACTTGCGATCACGAGGGTGTACGGCACCGACCGCCGCCCGCAGGCCGGCGCGGGCAACGGCGCCAGGCCCGCGATCCTTCAGTACCTCGTGGCCAACCTGAAAGAGTGGGTGAGCGGCGACGAACTGGCCGCGGTGTCGGGCATCGGTGAGTGGGCGCGGCGTGTCCGGGAACTGAGGGTCGAACTGGGCTACGAGATCGAAGAGGATCGCGGGAACTATCGCCTTCTCGAGGTCGAGCCGAACCACGCACGGCGGGAGCGCTGGCTCACGGTGACGGCCGTGCGCGACGAGGACGGCGAACCTGTGGACCGGGTACGCGCGTTGTTCGTGCGGCTTCTGGGCGAGCCGGTGACTGCCGACGAACTGAACCGAGTCGCCCACAGCAAGGAGGGCGCACGCCTGGCGCGAGGTCTACGTGAGCTCGAGCAATGGCCGATCGAGGCACCCGGGGATGCCTCGGACCTTCGCTCAGGAGAGCACCGACTGGTGTCTGCTCATGAGGCGCATCGCCTCGATCCGTCGCAGCGCATGTTCTCCGAGGATCTGCGCGGCCGTGTGTTTCGACGTGACCGGTTCACCTGCTGGTCCTGTGGACAGGATCGCGCTCGGTCGCACTCGTCGCCGGCGGATCCGTTCTACTTAGTGGTTCGACACCTGGAGTCGTCGCCCAACGAGCTCGCGACGTTGTCCGCGGGCCGACTTACGGACATGACCTTGCTAGCGACGAGCTGTAACCGGTGCATGGGCCGGTAGAGAGCGATGCGGCATGCAACCCGCAGCCGCCGGGAGATCGCCTACGGCTGCGGCTCCGGGAACCACCGGTCGATAGGAGCACGTCCGAGATAGACGAAGGATCCCTCGCCGTCCAGGGGGCTGAACATCTCGCGTGCTTCGTTGATGTACAGGCGGCCCCCCGTCGGCCGGTGTCGGGCGAGCTCTCGAACGAACGATGGCGAGTCTGCGATGTAGTCGGAGAGGCGCTCCTGCCGCTCGGTCCGGACGTCGATACGACGCTTGCAGTAGACGTCGTCACCGGTGGCCGCGATCGTGTAGCGGATTCCGACCTGCGGGCCCGGCCAGCGCTCTCCGGGTAGGAGGCCCCGTGGTGCCCTTGCGGAAAGGACACCTCCACCGAGGTCGAACTCGAGGATGGTGCGATATTGCCCGGCATACCAGGTGGCGCCGGCAGCCTTCACGAGTACGTGACCCCACTCGTTGATGTAGAAGATCCCCGACGGTTGCTCGCCATGGGCCCGCTTCACGCCGCCGACCATCGCGACCAGCTCGGCGTGGGGATCGGATGCCAGTAGGGACATTTCATTGCGGCCGCTGACATGCAGCACCTTGACCTGGCCGTCAGCGGTGACGCGGTACTTGCCTTCGCCTTTCACCGACGACGGCTCGAGCCAGGGATAGGGCCTTCCATGGGAAGAGGTCATGCCTCGCTACCTTCCAGGGTTGGCCAGAGAAATCCGCCGCCTACGTGGGCAAGGTATCGCGCCTCGCCGCCTGAAAGGTAATAGGCGACGTCGCGGGCATTGACGAAGAAGGAGATTCCGGACTCACCTGTGCGTTTCCACGCGTCCAGAACGAGGACGGCGTTCGATACCTGCGGCTCGGTGCCCTCGCTCGGGTCGGCAGCCGCGTACTCTTCGCCCGTTCCGACCCGTCGCGTGATGACACCACCTCGCTTCTGGCGGATCTTGAAGGTGCCTCCGGTGCGGTCTCTTGGGCCTAGGTACGGGTCGCCGGGTGTCATCTGTGCGGACGTGCTGTCCTCCGTGACTGGCCCCTCGTCCTGCATGGCTTCGGCCGGTCGGGTGCGGAGCGGTTCGTCGAGGACGTCAACACACCAAGCGCGCAGTTCGGAGCCTGCCTCGGGCACGACGACGAACCGGTGCTTGGTCGATACCCGGAACCGGCCGCCGCCCGGCCTCAGGCGCTGAACCGCGGCGACGACGCCTTGCGGGTTCTCCACCAGCGCGCCCGAGAGGTCCGTGACTGAGCCGCGTGAGTCGAGGCGCCACTCGTCGCGCGGCCATCCGCACGGCCATTCGATCGGCAGCGTCGGCCGCTCAGCAGTGAAGGACGTCCAGAACTGGTCCTCGGTGGGTCGTGGTGTCCGTGGCGGCCCGTCGAGCACGTCGGGCTCGACGGCGTCGAGACCCCACCCGAAGTACTGGTTGGATGCCGGCCCGGTGAGGTCGCTCCAGTCCTCCTTCTCGTAGATCAGCTCGTCGGCCGTCTTCTCGACGAACAGCATGTGCATCTCGGCGGTCTTCTCGCCGCCGTCGAACCGCCGCCGCAGCACGCGTCCTAGGGCCTGCACCCGCTGCCGCACGCTCGCGGACGACGCCACCGAGACCCCGACATCGGTTGCCGGAACGTCGATCCCTTCCACCAGCGACTTCACGCTGACCAGGATCGGGGCACTTCCGTCGGCGAACGACGCGAGTGCCTGCCGACGTTGCGACTCGGAGAGCCGGGAGTGCTCCAGCGCGACCTCCACGCCAAGACCGGCCCGAGACAGAGCGGCGTGGAGGTCGACGGCTTCGTCGATCCGTTCGTGGAAGAGGAGGATCCGTGGGCCGGGCGTGCGCGATGCCAGGGACTCGACGATTCGCGCGGACACGCGGGTGCGCTCGCGAGCCCGGTAGAGCAGGTCCTTCCGGGTCGACACGGCCGCCACATACGACCGGGCCAGCGTCGCCTGCTCACCGGATCGGCCGGCGACGGCCCGGACCGCGGACATGTCCACACCGAAATCACGCAGGCGGTCGGCGAGATCGTCGATCTTGCGACTTGCTTCGTCGTACCGGCGACGCTCATCGGGATCCAGCTGCACGGCGTGGTGGTGGACCGTGAACGTCGGCAGCCAACCGATCTCCCTGGCGGAGCGCAGATCGAATCGATAGACGATCGCGCCGAGGTTCCGACCGAGTACGTGATCGTCGTACTCGACGGCCACACCGTCGTCGTCGACGTCCTCGCGCTCCGCTGTCGCGCTGAGGCCGAGCCGGAAGTCCGCGGGGGTATCCAGGACGCGCGAAAACTCCGGGGCCCCTGCCCGATGGGACTCGTCGACGATGAGCATCAGCGGTCCCGGAGCATCTCGAGCTATCTGTGGCAGCCGCTGGGCGGCCGAGTTGAGAACGCCGATGAGCGCGCGGTGCGTGCGCAGGTCGTCCTTGCGCCCTCCGCGAAGCTCGCCGATGTCCTTCGGATCCAGACCGGTTCGTTCTTCCAGGACTGCGCGCCATTGACGCGCCAGCGCAATGGTCGGCACGACGATCACCAAACGTAGGTGAGGTTCGACCAGTGCGGCCCGGCGGGCGCACTCGAGGGCGATGAGCGACTTGCCGCCCCCTGTGAACACCTCGAGCGTCCCCCGGAACGGCCCGCCTTCGTCGCCCGCCGCCCATGCAGCGCAGGCGTCCTGCTGCCAGTCCTCCAGCTGGACGCCGCGAAGATCGAACGTCAGCTCGGGCCCGGTCGGGACCTCTAAAGCGTCCGTCACAGTCGCGCCCTTCGAGCCGCGTCCTGCTGCACGTCTCGGATCACACTTTGGAAGAAGCCCGGAGTCTCCCCGCGGCCGATGAGTAGCACCCGGTCGAGGAGGAGATTGGAACCCTCACAGGAGGTTTCAGCGACGAGCGCGCAGCCGTGACACGCAGCGAGGTTGAGAGCGCTCGGTCCCTGGCCACGGCTCTCGCTACAGAGGGGATCCGAGGAGCACCAGGCGGTGGCTTCGAGCGCGGCGAAGAGGCTCTGCATGAGGCGTGGCGCCTCACCTTGGCGGACAAGTCCTCCGAGCGTCCCCTCCGCATCGCCCGCCGCTGTATAGATCAGGATTCCTGCCTGCGCGTTCGGCGCACTGGACGAGTAGATCCGTTCTCTGAGCGAGGCCGCCGAGTAGCCGCACGAAAATGCCAGCTGCCGCATCAGGACGTGGGCGAGCGTGTGCAGCAGGACGCGGCGCGGCGTGGCCACACCGAGGCGTGAGCCCACGACGGAGGCACGTCGACGACGTTCGATGTCCTCGACCCGGACCTTCACGTGCTCGTTGAGTTCCCATGCAGCCAGTCGGTGCTCATCGAGGGTGAGGAGGACCCCCTCGCCGAATGACTCGACGGCCGGCAGCCATCTCTCGCGCCCGCGCGGGCCGAGATCGACGTCCACGAGGTCGGAGCCCCCGTCGTAGCGTCTGAACCCGTGGAGGGCGCGCACTTCGCGGAGGCGATGGGCCAGGACGATGTGGCCGACGAGGTCGTCGATCGCGCTAGCGGCAGGCGGGGCGTCGTCCGGGACGAACGGTGTCACCGACACGACGAAGTTGGGCGTGCCGACGGGCTCGTCCGGGTTGTCGATCGCTTGCTGGAATGCGAGCCATTCGTCCGCGAGCAGCCCTTCGCGTGCGGCTTTGACCTCGTCGGTGTCGTCGGTCGCGGCGGTCGCCACCCGGAGCACCTCCTGCTGCGTGACGCCGAGATCCTCGGCGATCAGCTCGATGAGCACGGCTGCGCGAGGTCCGGAGGGTGCTGAGCGGACGTCCTCGAAGTTTCGGTGGCGGCGGATTTCTGCGGCGTCATCCTTGACCGGGTTGGTCGGCTCCGGGATGTCCAGGGCGGTCGACGTCTCGCTGATGGTCACGTTGGTCGCGCCTCGCTGGAGGACTTCGACACGCTCGTCGCAGGTGTCCAACTTGGGCGACTGCCAGGGTTGGGCTCCCGTGCACCTGAAGCCGATTCGCTTGAGCGAGCCCTTCGCGGTCAACGCACCGAGGTCACGACTCGCGCCGCATGCGGCACAGTGGACTACGAGGCTGGACAGACCCTCCGCGCCACCTGGCCGCGTTCGGAACAGGAGCTCCTCCGTTCGGCAGCGGTCTTGGCTCTCGCCGCTGGCCTCGGAGTGTGCCCACCTCACCCACGGAACGTCCATGGCGTGTCCCCGCTCCGTGCCGACGACGATGAATCTCATCGGCACCATCGGGCCCTTGCAGTGCTCGCAGCGGGGTGGCTTGCCGGTCTCCTGCCGACGGGTCATCCGATTCATCCGACGGCAGTCCTGGCAGAACAGCCAGCCCGGGAAGCGCTTGTAGTCGATTCCGGGGGTGTTCTTCGACGGTCTCGAGGGGACGCTGGGTGGCATCCTGAGCTCCGCCACGCCGAGAGCGAGCTCCAGGCGCCGGGACTCGATCCGGCGGGTCTTGGACTGCGGCCAGGTGCTGATGTCTGCCGCCATCAGGGATTCGCCCTCGATGTCGAGGATCGCTCCCACGCCGAAGGGTGACACCGTCTGGCTGAGTCTGGTCGTCCTCACAGCTGCTCTCCGATCGCGACGACACGGACGGTGCGGTCGACCGAGCGCATCGAGTGCATCGTTGCCCAGCCGTCGCGCGCTTCACCGAAGTCTCGCAGCAGCGCTGGGTGGTCCTTATCGCTGCTCTCGTAGCGCAGGCTGAGCCCTTGACCGACTGCGTCCGTCGCCCGTCGGCTCCACTCGGCGACGAGTCTGCGAACCATGGTGTCGGCGGCGTCGCGCGCCTCAGGTTCTGCAGCCGTGACCGCGTCGAGCAGGATGCGACATGCCTTCGCGACACTTGCGTCATCAGGGCGGAAGGCTCCGGCGTCGTCGTTCCCCCGCAGCCCTGCCCCATGCCGGACGAGCATCACGAAGGCGGCGTGCAGCGACCGCTCGCGCGACGCGAGGGACCACGGCGTCACGCTCGTTGGTTCGACGTGGCGGTACAGCGACTCGTGGAAGGCTCTGAACGACTCGTAGTGGGAACGGTCGCGCGGCTTTCCTGGGCGCAGGAGCGTGACGACGAGCCCCGGGACGGTCGACCGGCCCACCCGGCTCGTGGCTTGAATGTATTCGGCCGTCGTCTTGGGTTGGCCGTTCATCAGCATGAGCCCGAGCCGGCTTATGTCGATCCCGACGGAGAGCATGTTGGTCGTTGCTACGAGATCCACCGCGTCCGCCTCGCCGACACTGATCTCGAGCTGCGCCAGTCGGCGGACGAGCGACCCCGGCCCGACGTTGCTCGTCAGTTCGATCACACCGTCGCGCTTGAGTCGACGTGACCTGCTCCCCCGCTTCTCCGCTCGCGAGGCGAGGATGCTCTCGACGTCGTCGCGGGCGATCGTTACCGTGCGCCCGAGTTCCCGCAACGAGTTGTGGTACGCGACGACCGTCCAGTACGCATCCAGGTCCTCGGGCGACTCCCCGACCAGCACGGGAGCTTCCAGGAGTGCAACGGTGGCGAGCACCGTGGCGTAGGAGGCCGTGTGCGCCTGCGGCATCAGGCCCATGTACAGGCGGCCCGGAGCGGTCTTGTCGACGACGGCGAAGTAGCTGTTGTCGGAATCCAGGCCGCTCGGCGGGAAGAGCGCGACGGCACTCCCGTAGAGCCTCCTGACCTGCTCGGGCGCGGATCGGATCGTTGCGGTGGAGGCGACGATCTTGGGCCGCTTCCCATCCCAGGCCATGAGTCCGAGCACGGCTGCTTCGTAGAGCGCGACAGTTGTTCCGAGAGGGCCCGAAAGCAGGTGGAGCTCGTCCTGGATGACGAGGCTCGGGGCGTTGTAGGGCACTCCCCCGCGGCCCAGCACCGCGCCCGCATCCTTGTGCCAGGGCATGCGCGCGAACTTGTCGACCGTGGCGACCAGGAGCGTGGGAGGGTCTGCGAAGATCTGCGCGTCGACGACCTTGACCGGCAAGAAGTTGTGGAATGCGCAGTCGCTGTGGGGGCAGAACAGCTCGAAGCTGCTGCTCGTCGACCGCACACCGTAGGCGGTCGTGTCGTTGTTCCTGCGCGCGGGCAGGAGAGGTGTGGCACACCAAGGACAGCTGAGTATCTGGAAGGGGTTCTCGGGCTCGGACGCACGGAGCAGTTCTCGGGTGCGCTCGTGAGCGGTCTTGTAGTCATTTGGTGTGGTCTCTCCGCCCACCCAGAGCCCGATGCTGAACGGCTGGGTACCTGTGAGACGTCGATCTTGTTGCCGGAGTAGTTCGAGGGCACAGATCAACGTCGCGGCCCGCTGGAACTGTTGGGTGGTCAGCATGCGGAGCGTGTACCGGGTGAGAACGGCCGTCCCTCCGCCGCGCAGCCCCTGGGTGAGCCGGCGATGGATCATCTCGAAGGCAGCAAGCGCGAGATATGCCTCCGTCTTGCCGCCGCCGGTCGGAAACCAGATCAGGTCGACGACCGATCGATCGGGATGTTCGGCGCCGGCAGTCGAGGCCACCGTTAACAATTGAAAGGCCAGCTGGAACGGGTACCAGGCGGGTTCGTCGACGTTGTCCGCGGCCGCGGGCAACGCCACGCCCCGCGATCCTGGATTGGCCTTTGCATGCCGGGACTGGAGGATCTGGACACGCATTGCGCGGTTCGCAAGGTGGAACGCCGTCCGCACCCCCTCGTCCGAACGTAGGAGCTCTACTCCCGCTTCCATGCGGCTCCGAGCGCGCTGCATGCGCTGGACCAGCCGGTCCCCTGCCTCCGCGTGATTCGGCGGCAGGTCGTCGGCGGCCTTCTGCTGATCGATGATCCAGTCGCCGTAGTCGTCGACGAACTGCTGCAGGGTCGCGCAGAGTTTGTCGACGGGCAGGGTCTCGTCCGAGAGGTACACGAGCTTCAGGACTTCGGCGTCTCGCTCACCGGGTGAGACCGAAGGGACGACGCTGCTCGGGATCATGTCGGAGGCAACCCAGGTTGGTGCGTCGCTGTCCTCCCACGCGATCGAGCATCCGTGCCCGACGCCGAAGGTCTGGCGATTGCTGTAGAGGAGTCTCAGTTCTTGCTCCTCGTCGTCGTCGCTCAGAAGCGAAACCGATGGGTAGGGCAGGACTCGTCCCGCGACGACATCGCATCGGAGCTCGACCTGGAAGAGGCAGTCCTCTGTCGGTGGGGGGGAGTCGGCATCGTCGTGCTCAGCTCTGTTCTCGATGGCGACGGTCACAAGCCAGGCATCGCCGATCGGCCTCCAAACCGAGACGACGCGACCGGCCCCGCCCATGACGTCCAGCGGCGGAGTCGAGCGATCGAGCGTCAACACGGGCTCGACCATCGCCCGCCGCTGCCATCCGGACTTGTCGGGCAGTTGCGAGTAGCGACCGGCGGCGACGGTGCAGGTAATCGACGGTCCGTCGTGCAGGAACGAAATCGCCGCAGAGGCGGGATTCCAGGCGTTGGCGAGTTCGATCGATTCGTCGAGTCCGTCGTCGGCCCCTTCCTCGCCGAGGACGTCACCGTCCATGGGCGGAGCGGACCTGCCCCGCGGGTACAGCGTCCCCACCAAGTACACGCGGTCGGGGCGTTGGGGGAGGATCTCCTCCGCGCCATGGGCAGGGCCGAGGTACTGCTCCTTGAGGTGACCGACTACCTCGGAGCGGACCTGATTGAACGTGCGCTCGGGTGTCATTGCTTGCCTCCGTTTGCCGAGGAGAGTTGGGCCCACGCGCGAGGGCCCACCGCAATCCACAATGAGACGCGCGGTCTCGTCATGGCGACGTAGAGCCGGGCCATGGCAAGGTCGCTCTCCACCTCGTCGACGTCGACGACGAGCACGTGCGCCGCTTCAAGTCCTTTGAAACCTCGGGTCGTGACGAGTCGAGCAGCCCCCGCTGGTCCTGAGGTCGAACTCTGCCTGGGCTGATCGGTGAGAGCGCCTCGCGAGTAGGCCTTGGTCTGGACCGCCGAGCTCGCGCTCGCTGTGTCGCGAAGCGTTACGACGACGACCTCGGAGAGGTCGATCTCCTCCTGCCGGAGCCGCTTCAGGCGGGCGTCGAGGAGTGCGGCTGTATCCGTGTCGCTGTGGGGCTGCACGTACTCGACCGCCGGCCCGGCTCCGGCCTTTGCCACGCCGAGGTCTGCTCCGGTGATGAGTTGAGTCTGCTGCACGATCGCCGACGTGTTCCTGCAGTTGTACGGCAGCTGGAATTGTGCGGCGCTCGATCCGAGCTCATCGAACGTCTGGCGGTCGAACACGCCGCCCACGTTCGCCTGGTTGTTCGGGTCGCAGAAGAGCCGCCACCGGCCCTCCCGGATCCCGCCGGACACCAACTCGTCGAGCTGCAGGCAGTCGTCGGTGTTGAGGATGTCTTGCGCCTCGTCGACGAGGACGACGTCGTACGGACCGTGGCCGGCGGTCTGGGACCACTCGATGCAGTCGACGGATGTGTCCCCAAGAGAGCGAGACATCAGGTCCATGACGCCGGGCGAGCGGCACGTCAGGAGGACCGTCTCACCTCCGAGTGCAGCGCGACGGGCCGACTCGACCGCGAGAAGGGTCTTGCCGGACCCCGCGCCGCCCGTGCAGAGGAGGCGGGGATTCACCTCTGCGCCTCGGAGCATGTCGTACTGGGCTGCTGCCAGTTGGACGAAGTCGGTTTCGAACACGCTCGCGAGAAGGGATAAGCGTGGTACCCGGTCGAAGTCGGGGCGGAGCGCCTTGACGAGATCCTGGTACTGCGACCGGCCCAGCGTGTGCCGGGAGCGGTCTCGCCAATGGCGCGCGGCCGCGGTTAGCCCGGCTCCGAGTGCCGCGACGGTCATCGAGCCGGGCCCGAGGTGCTCCACCGGCTCCCACTCGAGGTCGGGCGCGAGCGCCTGGTCAGGCGTGATCACCACGGATCCGAACGCAACGCCGAGCCCGGGGATCCTCCGTCGTAGGTCCGCCTCGATGGCGAACATGGCGGTCCGAGCCTGCTCGAACGGCCCTTCGCGCTTCTCGTGGACCTCCCCGTATCGATCGGTGAAGGTCCACAGCCCGTCACGGCGGGCGAGGCGGCCACCCTTGATCTCGAGCACCAGAACTACGTCGTTGAGGACGAGTAGGAAGTCGATCTCAGACATCCGTTTGTACTCGTGCCGCGGCAGATGGACGGAGTAGAAGCACGTCGCCGGCTCACCCAGATCGACCTGGTCGAGCAGGCGCGCGACGCGTAGCTCCGCTGCCGACTCGATGTTGCCGAAACGAGCGACGGGTGGGACGAGTTTCAGTTGGACCCACCGCCTTGAACGTTCCACAGGTAGTCGAACTCGTTGTAGGCGAGCTGCTCACCGAAGACGTTGAACGTATCCGCGACATTGACGACAAGACATTCCGGCTCGCCGCCATTTGCGGGCCCGCGCAGACCGCGTCCGACCATTTGGATGTAGGCATTTGGACTAAATGTGGGCCTCGCAATATATAGAGCTCTTACCTTCGGGGCATCGAATCCCTGCGTAAGAACGTCGCAGTTGGTCAGGACACGCACTTCCCCTCGACGGAAGTTCTCGATCGCCCGTCGGCGTTCCAACATCGGAGTCACGCCACTCACGGCCGCCGAGCTTATGCCGTTAATTCGGAGCAAGACGGAGAGTATCTGGGCGGAAAGAATCGAAGACGTGAATACGAGTATCGGCCAATCCGGAGGCCTCTCCGCGATGTCTTCCATCAATCGAAGCGTCCTGCCCTGGTCCTGCCCGATTCGCGCCAGAACTGTTTTGGGCACGTCCTTGAACTCGGCGAAGTTCTTCTGCTCGGGGTCATCCAGAACATATGCCGATCCAGGCAGCACGGCGTGCTCGACTCGAGCCAGAACTTTGAGCCGTCGGAGTTCGTCGTACGGATCCTCCCCGAGCACGTTGAGCACTGTGCCGCCAAAGCGCGCCGCGAGACTCTGGTTGGACTTCTCACCTCTGCCCTTGAAGGGCGTCGCGGTCAGCCCGAGGAAGGGACGCGCCGTGCTCCGTTGGTCGATCCCGAGCCAGCGGAGCGTCGCCGTGATGCCGGTGGCGGTCGCACCGTGGGCCTCGTCAAGCACGACGATCGCGGCATCTCGAAGCCACTCGTATTCGTCCCTTTCTCGGACGACCGCGAGCTCCGCGTCGGTGGCAACGATCACGCTCGCGTCGATGTCGCTTGCCCCAAGCTGGTTGCCCTTCCACAGCCGGCCAACGCGAAGCGGGCGGTCGCCGAACTTCCGCCAGACTTCGATCCAGGCCTGCACGGCTTGCTCGCACAGTTCATCGGACTGCGCGATCCACAAGACGTGTTGGCTGAATTCCCGGCGGATGATCGAGCGCACGAGCGCCTGGACCGTGACCCGGGTCTTTCCTGCGCCGGTCGGCAGATAGAGCATGGCTCGTTGGGGAGCATCGCTCGGCCTCGCAAGATTGCGGATCTGTCGCGCGAGCTGCTTCTGATAGGGGTGAAGCTTCTTCAGCTCCGGTCGGCCTTGCACGACCTCCTCAGGCGACCGCCGATTCCCTCGTTCGCCCGCGAACTCCGTTGCGAAACCAAGCGACCTCACGAAAGCGATCGCCGGCGGCGAGCCCGCCCACTTGTCGGGCACAGAATATCCGACGGCATCGAGATCGTGCCTCAGATGTCTCAGGACGTCGTAGCCGTGGACATGAATGAGCAGTTCCGCCACATCGACTGTCCCTGATGACCCGGGCATTGCCGATACCGTGGCGAGCAACCCCGCCGGCACCTTCGCCTCGAGGACCGCGGCCGGAAGGAGCGCGCGCAGCTTCGCGGCCGCATCCCGCTCGGCGCGACACGCTGCCTTCGCGGTCGCTATCCGCTCGGCGTCGGCCTCGTGCAGTACCCGCGAGATCGCAGACGCGTCGATATCGAGGCTGTAGTGCGCCGAAATCAGTTCGAGGAGCCTCTCCTCATCGAGGTCCGCATCAAAGTAGACAGTGCGCCCGCTGACGGCGAAGCGTTCTGGCGTGCTAGACGTGCCGTCGGGGAGGGTGACGACTCGCTCGATTGCTGAGCACCCAACGAGCTCGACGAGATCCAGGCGCGCCGCGCCGTAGTCGCCAAGTCGTCGGAACCGGTCGAGCAGAACGACCGGCTCACTTGGATTCTCGGCGACGATGTCTACGCTCAACTTTGATGAGGCCGGAAGACAGCCCCAGGCCTCGCAAATGGAGGCCGCAGACTCAAGGTCTGTGAGGCTCACAAACGGTAGGTGCTGTTCGCGCAACGCAGTTGCCTCGTCATTGCTCGCTGCGAGCATCAGCTCACCCGGAGGGACGCTGTCGTAGCCATCCCCTCGCACGGCGGGTACGGCGAGGGGCACTTCGCCGACCGGAAGCCGCCTCCAGGCTTCGAGCAAGAGTTCTCCGAGCTCGCCGGGAGCGCCGCCGCTGGGCAGTCGATGAAGGAACTCGCGCCAGAGGTCGACGGACATTGATTCCCGCCGGGCGAGACCCGGAATCTTGGCTGCCGTGCGCCACGTGGCGACTGGCAGCAGTCGACCGAGGTCTTGGAGTTCGGGGTGGAGTGCACGCCGTGCTTCGCGCGGGCCCCACGTCGTGTCCACCAAGCCGTAGGTCTCGACAGCCCACAGGTGCGGCGCAAGCACGGTCTTCGACGGAAACTTGCTTCCCTGGCCCTGCCGAAGGGTCCATTGGTCGCTCGCATCGAGCGACAGGAGCTTGCGGCTCCAGGTAACGCGCGAGCTTTCGTCGGCCGAGTCGGCGAACAAGCGGAGCATGTGAAGCGGCGCCGGGCCTCTCTCCTCCACGAACGACAAGGTCTGTGGCTCAGGACGTCCGCGAGGGGGGAGGTCGGCCAGGTACGCCGCCCGCTGCAGGTGTCGGTAGTGGAGCAGCGCCAGGTCCTGTCCGGCGACCTCGGTGATGGTCGGCTCCGCCACGACACCGATCACGCGCAGGACCTGGAGATGTGGACGGTGGAAGGCGTCGTCGAGCACCAAGGCGTCATCGAGCGGCGCGACCTCTCCTGCGACGACGACGGTCCCCACGGCGTGCCACTGCCCGTCGCGAGCCAGAACCTGCAGGGCCGAGCCCCTCTTGACGTGTGCCACCAGGATCTCGTCGGCGTCCTTGGGAGCCACCTCCTGGACCACGCCCCAGAACGCACTCCATTCGGCGGTGCCCCACCGGAGGGTGGCCGTGCTCGCAAGGGTCCGAAGCTCCTCGGTCGGGTCCACGTCCCTGAAGCCCCGCCCACGCAGCCACTCCTGAACGAGTGGCATTTCCAGGAAGGACGGCCGTACAAGACGGATGCCGGTGGACGCGCTGAGAGGTGTCCCCTTGAGAAACACGTGACTCGACTCGTCGAGTCTTGACAGGTGCCCCACGCTGTCCGGGATGACGGCCGCGGTCTCCATGTCACGGAACGTGGCCTCGTCACTGACCGACATGGCCACGCGCAGCGCGGCGGCACAGGACTCGTCAGATCCAGTTTCGACCACGTGCTCGAGCCAGTTGCTCGCGCCCAGTTCACGCGGGATGGCGCGATCGGCCTCCCCCCGGACAAGCCGACGTAGACGAGCTTGGCGCGTCGCTCCCTGGTAGCAGGACCAGTGAGGGAAATCGACGGGGCGATCGGGGGCATCACTCCACAGCCGGAAGCTCTCGAGATCGAGACGCAGGTCGAAGTTGGCGTATTGGAGAGCATCGGGGGCGCGCAGAACTCCGTCCATGTCGGGGATGCAGGGTGTCTGACTCGCGCGGTCGGGAATTGTGGACGTCAATCGACGGTCGGCGAAGTTGTCTGTTTCACGCCCTCGGGCCGGCAGATAGTCGAAGTGTCGGGCAGGATCCGCGGGCGTGGATAGGTGCGGCAGGGCCGCCACGACGAGATCGGCCACGACCTCGAGGAGCTCGTCGTTGAACTTCCCAGGCTGGAGGTTGGTCCGATCATCGTTGATGTGCCACGGCGCATTGTGGATACCACGGGTGGACGTCGAATCCGCCAGGGGGAAGAACGCCCAGAAACGGCCCAACTCGCGAGTTGTGTCGAGCGGAGCGGCGTAGGTGACGGTGACCTCCGGGCGTCCGATCGCCTGACCGACCTCGGCGAGCGCCTCGGCTGTGGGTCGGTGGCTCTGCTGCCAAACCATCCATTCACTCGAGGCATCGGCTGCATCAGTCAGCCGGTAGCGATGGTCACCCTGGTCCTCACACCGGAACTCGAGGATGTCGTCGTCGTCGTGGAGGCGGATCCCGAGCGTTTCGACGAAGGGGGCGAAGAGGAGGAACTCCCGTGGAAACTGTTCGAGATCCTTGACCAGTCGGCCCGCGTCACCGACGAGGGGCAGCCGAACGATCGTCTGCGCCCACTGCCCGAGTTCGTACAGAACGGGGTCCTTGCCGAGCTCGGCGACGGCATCCACCACCGTCGGCAGTCGAAGCACGGGGTACATGTGTGCGGCTGGCGCGATCTCGCTGAGTTCCCGCTTGCTCTGCACGGCATCGAAACCGAACGACACCGACCTGCTCAGGATCATGGGGGTGTCGGTCACCCCCAGCACAGACTTGAAGCCGAGCCCGAAGCGCCCCATCTCATCTCCGCGTTTGTCGCTGAGATAGGCATGGCAGACGGCTGTGAGCCCTTCCTCCGAGAACGGTGCACCCTCGTTCGCGCAGTAGAGCGCGCCACCGCGGAGGTGGAGCTCGACCCGGCCACGTCGGCCCGACCGTCGCAACGCATCCCCCGCGTTCTGAACCAGTTCGAGGATCTGCCGGTTCGCGTATCCGCCGGTACGGAAGCTGTCCTCCTGGCGCCCGTGCTCACCGACGAGGACTGGATTCGAGCGGTACGCACCCAAAGCGCGCTGGCGGTGGTCGGCGATCCACTTCACGAGCCCCGGATCCGTAGGCTCCCACTGCTCTGCACTGGACACGTTCTCCATCATGTAGCAGCCGTCCGACAGAAGCCCAAGACTTCACACATTCAGTCCCGAGCCCGGGTCAAGTGCGTGTGTTTGTCCGTCCGCCCTCCGAGGCGAAGCGGCTCTCGGCTTCGCCCTTCGGCCGATCACTGGTGCTTCAGCACAGACTTGCTTGCGTCCAACAGGGTCTGAGCACGGCCACGACAGGACGCCGGGTCGCTCCTACAGAGCATCCGCGGGGGCATGATCACCCACCGCAACCCAATCAAGCTCCGCACCCGTTGAGCGATGCCTCAGTCGGTGCGGCCACAAACTCGGGATCGTGACCGCACGAGCGAGTCCCACAGGGAGTGTCAGTTGGTCGCCGTACGATCACCCACATGACCGGCATCCCCATGATCGACCTCTTCGCTGGCTGCGGTGGCATGACTCAGGGGTTCGTCGAGGAGGGATTCGATCCTCTCCTGGCCGTCGAGTGGGACAGAGCGGCCGCCGCGACGTACGCCGCGAACTTTGGAGAGGACCACGTCATCGCTGGCGACATCGCCGACGTGCCTACGAAGGAGATCCCGAGGGCCCGCGTCATCATCGGCGGGCCGCCGTGCCAAGGCTTCAGCAACCTCGGGCTCAAGGACATCACCGATCCGCGAAACCAGTTGTGGCGCGAGTACCTCCGCTTCGTCAGTGCAGCGAACCCCGAGGTCTTCGTGATCGAGAACGTGGATCGGTTCTCGAAGAGCCCGGAGTTCCAGATGCTGCTCTCCGAGCAGGACCACGGGACGCTTAAGGATTACGACCTGACGCACGCCGTGCTCAACGCTGCCGACTATGGCGTCGCTCAGCGAAGGAAGCGAACCATCGTCATTGGGTCTCGGATCGGCCGGATCGAGATGCCAGCCCCGACTCACGCGCAGCGGCCCGCCGAGGGAAGCGCGCTCAAGCCGTGGCGGACGTTGCGTGACGTGATCGGTCACCTCCCGGCCAAGCCCGCGTCGACCGAGCTCCCCACGGGCGCGGACCGGAAGCGCGACTTCAACGGCGAGACGATGCCCGGCCCGTTCACGGAGCTCGACCTTCACGTCAAGCGGAACCCGCGGGACGAGAGCCTCGAGCGCTACTCGTTCGTCCCGCCGGGTGGTGGCCGATTCGATCTGCCGTACAAACTTCAGTCTCGCTGCTGGCAGGACAAGCCCACGGGGACGACCGACGTCATGGGCAGAGGTCGCTGGGATGCCCCGTCCGTGACAATCCGTACTGAGTTTTACAAGCCTGAGAAGGGTCAGTACCTGCATCCACAGTGGGAGCCAGCGCGAGTTCAAGACCACGGTTACGAGGGCGCGGTCAAGGGCGACCCGGATCGCAGCGTCGACCGCGTGATCACGCACTACGAGGCGTCCCTCATTCAGGACTTTCCCAAGGACTTCAAGTGGGTCGGAACGAAGATCCAGATCGCGCGTCAGATTGGGAACGCCGTGCCTAGTGGTCTGGCACGTGCGATCGCCCGTCAGATTAGGCCGTTTCTGGACGGACGAGTGCCTCCGGCGTAAGCGCCACCCATGCGTCGCCGGAGATGTCGAAACCGCGCGACGTTGCGAGCTCGAGATCTTCGCGCCAGGTTCCGCACAGGAGCGTCAGGCCGTGCTGCCCGGCGACGAGGGGCTTGGCCTGACGCGCGCGACGCATCGGATCCCGGTTGCCGGCGCACACGGTCTCGATCGAAGACCGCGGCATGATGACGTTGGGCAGATACCCGAACAGTGCGGTGAGGCGTTCTGTCTGACCAGCACGGGGAGCGAAGACGACGTCGAGCTGGGGCTGGGTCAGCCGCTTGAGAGGTTCTGGCGGAAGTGGCGTCCAATCGAGAATGGGCAGGGCATATTGTGCGAGCGCCGCACTGACGACCCCTCGCTTCCCATCCTTGTTGGCGCCATCACGAAGCCACGCGCGGTGCGTCCGCATGAGGAACGCGCGGTGGCGCGCGCCTGCGGGGTCCACCTGGACGAGTAGGCAGATCTCGCACTGGCCCTCGGTCGGGATCATCCAGTTCGATCGCACGGTTGCCTTCAGCTCGACCGGGATCCCCAGGATGGTCGTGTCGAGCGGCGGCTCCTTCACCAGGTTGAGCTCGTTGAGGATCCGGTATTGCAACTTGGTGCCCACGGAAGCCCGCTCGTCCGAGTCGACGTCTGGGCTCATGAGGTCGAACCGCCCCGTTCGGGATCCGTCCAGGACGTACCTGATGGCGTCGTCAACCGCACGGGTGAATGCGCGCTCGACCGGCGAAAGTGCCAGCCAGGCGTAGACCTGCTGGAGTTCGTCGTCATGGTCAGGGGCGGTGAGGTCGTGCGCTTCCCGGACCCGACCAGGACGCGGGTCGGGCGTGCAGACGTCGCCAGGTGCAGGCAGCGGCGGCTTCGGTGCGGAGTCTGTCACGGCACGGACGCTAGCGGACCTGCTGGTGCAGCACTGCACGATAGACGCCATGAGGACGGACGCTGCGACTAGCGCTCGGATGGCCCGAGTTCGCAATCGCGACACCGCTGCTGAGCTCGCGGTTCGCAAGGAGCTTCATCGGCGCGGGCGCCGATACTTCGTCCAGCGTGCAGTCTTGCCCGGCAGGCGCAGAGCAGACGTCGTGTTCCCGCGGGCGAAGGTGGCCGTCTTCGTGGATGGGTGCTTCTGGCACTCGTGTCCTGAGCATGCAACGAGTCCGAAGGCGAACGCCGCCTGGTGGGCAGACAAGCTCGCGCGGAATGTCGCCCGCGATAGGCAGACCGACGCGGACCTTCGGACCGCCGGGTGGAGCGTCGTTCGGGTGTGGGAGCACCAGTCGGCGTCGGACGCCGCAGACACGATCGAAGCCGCCTTGTGGGACGCGCTCTCCAGCTGAGCCCAGGTGCCGCCGTGAAGACGCGCGCCGACGGCTATCGTCTCGGTCGCGCCCGCCTCCTTCGCTGAGGACCTCTGCAAATACCGAACGAATGGCAGGCTCAACGCATTCGACACGAAGGATGACCTCAGCGTCGAGATCGGTGAAGCACTCTTCGACGTGCTCGGCGACAGCCGCGTCCGAACGGATGAGAAGGAGGAGCCCGTGTGGTTGCCGTTCTCGAACGCTGATTGCTATCGATGTCGAACTACAGCACCTCGCGAAGCTCATCGTGCAGATGTCGGCCGCCGCAGAGGGGTGACTGACGCTGCTCCGGCGCCGCGACCCGGCTGACGCGAAGCGCCTTCACCGCTGACCCGGCGATCCGGCGATCCGGCGATCCGGCGATCCGACCACCTTGCCGAGTCGGTAGCTGGCGGACCTTCTGTGTGAGTGGCGGAAATCGATCGTCACGCCTGGTGGCGGAGGGGGACGGAACCTGGCCGGCCTCCAGGCGGCACTTTCTGCAGGCCTTTCACGCGACCACATCGCTAAGCACTTCATCAGTCGGCGAAGCCACAGTCGAATGTAGACGCGGCCTAAGCTCTGCCCGTGACGACCATCCCGCCCGCTCTCTCCTTCACCTGGACCACGGTCCTCGCACTGCGGGACCTGGGCGGCTCGGGAACAGTTGAGGAGATCAACGACGCCGTTGTGGCGATGCGTGGGCTCACCGAGGAGCAGCAGGCCGTGCCCCACTCGGGCGACACCCGCACTGAGGTTGCGTACCGGCTGGCCTGGGCGCGCACGCTCGCCAAGAACATCGGGCTGGCCGTCAACACCAGCCGCAGCGTGTGGGTGCTCACCGAACTGGGCCGTGTCGCGACCGAGGACCAGGTGGAGGAGTTGAAGCGCAAGCGCGCCAAGGACCAGGCCGCGCTGCGCAAGAAGAAGTCGAACGCCGATGCGTCGGCTGGCGTCATCGCGGAGACCGAGGACGACCTTGATGACGCGATCGAGCAGGAGGAACAGGACTGGAAGGCTCAACTCCTGGAGGTCTTGAAGGAGATGGACCCGTCGGCGTTCGAGCGGTTGTCGAAGCGGCTGCTGCGCGAGGCGGGCTTCGAAAAGGTCGTCGTCACCGGCGGCACGGGCGACCAGGGCATCGACGGCTCAGGCGTGTACCGGCTTTCGCTGGTCTCGTTCCCGGTGTACTTCCAGTGCAAGAGGTACAAGAACCCGGTGGGGGCTGGGGACGTGCGCAACTTCCGGGGCGCTGTGTCGGGCAGGGCTGACCGGGGGCTGATCATCACGACCAGCACGTTCACGCCAGCTGCGAAGGCCGAGGCGGCGAGGGCCGGGGTCTCTCCGATCGACCTGATCGATGGGGACGCGCTCGCGGAGCTGCTACGCGAGCACGGGATCGGCGTCGAGTCGGTCGAGCGCAAGGTGTACGACGTGACGGTGCACTCGGAGTTCTTCGCCACCATTTGACCAGCACCAGATTGTGGCCGGCCACCGCTGGATGCTTTTCTCGCGGCGCTCCTCCGAGGCGTGCGTCGTGGTGTTGCCTCGCAGGTGGGTCGGGCGTCGCGTTGCCAGGGCATGGCCAGCGTGACGCCCGACCGGTATCCCACGCAACAAAGACTCGCCCTACATGAGCGGTCGGGTGCGTCAGTAGCGTCGAGCTACGGGACGTGGCAGAGCCCGGTCGCCTTCGCCGGGTTCCGTCCCGCGAGGTGGGAGGACAAGGCCATCGCGGCGTACCGCCAAAGAGTCAGCCCCGGGCGTCACTGCCTCGGCGCGCACGACGCGGTCGCGGCCCGCTGCCCGTGCGACCGCTAGGCGGACGCGCGCGGTCGTCGACGTGGCCTGCGCGGCTGCACGCCGCGCATCCTTGTCGTCGGGGCGCCCTGCTGCTACCTCCGCCGCCCGGGCCTCGGCGAGCAACGCCCTGCGCACAGCCTTGTTCGCCTCGCGGTCCGCAGCTCGCTGAATCTCTTTGGCTCGACTGTGCCAGCGCGCGGCATCTCGGGCTCGAGCATCCGCACGCCGCACCTCAGCCGACGATGGCGCCCCAGGGAGGGCGAAAGTGCCTCGCTCCGTGCGAGAAGGGCACGAGTCTTGGGCGAGGGGTCCGGTGCGGGGAGTGTTTACCCAGACGAGCGGTGCGTCGCAATGCGCGCAGTAGATCGCGCGCCGGTCCACAAGCACGCGACCACCAGCGTTGCCCCGGTGGCTGACGATCAGAGCTGATGCTGCGTCGATGACGGAGGAGGAGCCATCGACGTACAGCCGTTCCGGCTGCTCGCTCCCAGGCCCAGGTGCCACGTGCGTGAACATGCGGCCCTGCTCAGACCTGGAGAACTGCCACGTGATCTCAGTCGCCGACAGGAGCGCGACGATGGCGAGGTCGACGCTGGTTGCATAAAGGACTGGCGAGCCGTTGAGCGCGCGAGTCGGCTTAGCAGGTCGATTCCAGTGGCTCTGGTCAACCTTCGCGGCATTGAGGAGCCTCCGCCGGAGTCGGGGGAGCGCGGCCCGGAGTTCCTCAGCACGAACTCCCGGCAGCGCGTCGACCCGAAGCGCGGCCTCGCCCTTGCTTATGGCGCGGTGAAGCGCCTCGACGTCCACTCGAAGGGCCCCCGTCGCTGGCCGTGCCGTCGTGCGGTCATTTGCCGACTCGTCCTCGCGCATATCTTGCCTCCCGACGCAGCATCGGGTGGATGACGAGTCGGGTTGATCGGAATGCAAAGACCGCGCACAGAAATCACCCCGACGCCACTGGCGGGCAGCAGCGATCGAGAGCACGGGGCGCCAGAAGGGCGCGCATCCTGAGCTGCGGAGTACCGAAGGCGCGCGCGTCGCGCCCTGCCTGAGGCGACTGTCGACGAGTCGGTCATCGGCGCCATCTACGAGGCCGCGCGCCAGCCCCGCAATCTGGCGGAACGATCGCACTTACGCGCAAGCTCGCTCGTGCAGGCAGCCGTCCGGGGCACCGATCGGTGGAGTGTCGGCAGTCGTGCTCTCGAGAGTCAGCGATGTGGAGCAGCTTCCCCTTCGATGTGCGGTCGGTGCTGATGCGCCCTGATCGACTTTACGGTCGCACCCAGAGCGCTCAGGTTTGGGCCCGGAACAGAGGGCGACTCAGGCACCTGGCTCTGAACCGTCACCAGCTGCACGAGGACGTCAACGTGCTCGGGCAGGAACCGGATCCGGCCGCGACCAAATCGGAGATGGGGCACTCGGCCCCGCCGCACCTGCTCGCGGACCCACCAAGGCGATGCTCCGAGCGTCTTCGCGACTTCCTCGGGCGTCACGGTCGTGTAGTTGACGGACATGCCGCTCCCCCGCTCCCTCATCGCGACGCTGTCGCCCGCCGACAGCTGCAAGTCGCAGATGGCACGAGTCAGGATCTACCGAGGCGATAGACCGATCGATCACTCGCGGAACCGGGGCCAGCGGCAGCCGATGTAGCCTTCGAACATGTGTACGGCCGAGGGTCCGTGCTGTGCCGATTGAGCGTGTGCCGCTCCGCGATGCCGCTCGAGACGTGCCTGCCTCTGTGCATGCCACGGCAGTCGTCCGACCCGATCGCGCCCTGCCCGTCCGTGCGTGGATCGTCGACGGCAAGGGGCGAGACCTCGAGGTCGATGGTCTAGCGGTCGGGTGGACGAGCCGCGCGGTCAACGTGCGCTACCTCGATGCCGGCGGCCGCGAGGGGTTCGTCTGGGTCTGGGCCTCCGCGGTGACGCGGAAGTAGCTGAAGTCGCACGCCCGACCGCGGGCGCACGGTGACGTCGCAGGTCAGTTGGCATGTGATCGACGCGGCTGCGTCGTGTGATCGATCGGCGTCATCGATAGACGAACGGATCACATCGCACGATCGCGAACACCGTGATCGATCTGTCTATCGCCCCTGAGAAGCCTCGGTGCCGTTCACCCACGACACCGGAGGCGAGCATGACGACGACACCGCATCCCCCACCTGAGCACGACGGCGCAGTCGTTCGGGACCGCGCATCGTTGCTGCAGATGCTTGACGCGATCGACGACGAGGGCTGGGACGGCCCCACCGGGACAACCCTGTTGAACTACCTGCGCGAGCGAGTCGTCCGGCCCTTGGCGATCAGCGTCGGCCTGCGAGGCGCCGCCGCATCGCAGGCCGAAGCAACGGCGTGGCAGGCGCTGTGGGTCGAGCTCACCAAGCCGGCGCTGCGGCGCGCCACCTCGCCGTGGGGCATCCTCGGGCAGGTCGCACGGCGGCAGTTGCTCGGCGAGATCGTCGCCGCGCGGTTCGCGACGAACGACCGCCGCGCCTGGAAGCTCGAGGTCGCATCCCGCGACGGCGCAGTCGCCCCAGCCGTGAGCCTCGACCTTCTGCTCGAGGCCGGCTGGGAACCAGCCACCGACGACCCTGAACCACCACCCGAGCCGGTAGAGGCCACGGCGCTGACCGATGCGGCATGTCGCGCCCTCGTGCTCGTCGGGTGGAGCGAGCAGCAGGCGAGGTCGATCCTCGCGACCGTGCTGGATGCGCCGACGACCCGTGTCGACGAGCGGACCCAGTTCCCCGGGTGGCGAGCCATGGCGACCATGCTGGGCATCCCGGCCTGGCAGGCCCGTCGCCTCGTGATCGCCTTGCGAGGTACGAGCGACTGGCCCGGCGTCCTGGCGCGGATCGTCGCCGAAGGGCCGGCCGTGGTCGAGTCCCCCGTCGTCCGCACGGCTCTGATGGCAACCCGACGACACTCCGACCGATCCCCAGTCCTGGCAGCGCGTCGCGCCGAGGAAGCACTGGTCGACGCATGTCCACAGCGCCGTGCGAGCTGAGCTCCATCCACAGATTCCGGGCGCGCGGCTCGCGTGTTGCGCAATCTGTGGCACACCTATCGGCATGGAGACGCAACCAGTCACGGGTCGACTGACCGTTCCGACTCGCGCACTTCACCCGTTTGGGTATGGAATGGGCGCTCCGACGCTGTCGTCGAACGGCATCCGTGCGAGCGGGTGCCGTACAGGGGCGGGTGTTTGCCGATGACGAATCGACAGATCACCAAGGGGGCCGCGACCGCCACAGCGCTGATCGTCGTCGCGGCTCTACTCGGCGCGTGCACGGATCCCGATCCCGAGCCCACCCCCTCGCCCACACCGGTGGTCTCGACGCCCGCTCCGACTCCCACGCCCAGCCCGACACCATCGGTGGACCCGACGGTTGCGGAAGCCGAGGCCGCGATCCTCGAGGCGTACCAGGGCTACTGGGCGGCGAAGGTTGCCGCTTGGGCTGACCCGATGCGAGACCCAGGGCCTGAGCTCCTGACCTATGCAGTCGATACCGCGCTCACTGACGTGCAGACATCGGTTCTGCAGTTTCGACAGGACGGAATCGCAGTCACTGGGACCCCGATCCTCGATCCGCGCGTCTCCGACGTCGTTCCGGGCGAAGCAGGGACGGCAGCGATTGTGGACTGCGTCGATGTCTCGACGTGGACTCCGATATTCACCGCCACTGGCGAGTCGGCCCTCGCGCCGAGCCAGAACCCCAGAGTGCTCACGAACTCGTCGGCGTACTTCTACGACGGGCGATGGACGATCCGCACGTCCGTTGTCGACCGGAACACGCCATGCTGACCGCCGTTCTGGTGGCGCTCGCTGCGAGCGGCCTTCTCACGGGCATCGCAACCGCGGGCGGCGTGACGTGCGACCCCGGGAAGCAGTTCTGCCTGATTGAAGTCGAGCAGCCTGGCAACCCTGGTCAGTCTGGCCAACCCGGCGACGTCGGAGCCGGACCTCGCACGTGTGTCGTGTCCTCGACCGGAGTGAGCGTCCCGTGCTCGAGCGACCACTTCGGCTGGTTCAACGATGGCGACGACTGTTACTGGCGGAGAGTCGAGCCTCCTCCACCGGCCACCGACTCGATCTGGCAAGGTCACTATCCCGCTGGGGCGGTCTACTCGGTCTCGTGCGCAGCAACGCATCCCAACGGTGTCGATGGCTGGGTCTGGGCCCCCGCGGACCCTCCCGGCTACGGCGGGACGGGCATGACGCCCGCGCAGTTGGCGCAGCAAGCTCTGGCGCAATTGGCGCTCACTGGTCCCGCGATCCGTATGACGATCGAGGGTGACGAGCACGGCTTAGTCGGACTCCCGGTGTGGTTGTGGACCGAGGTCGGCCCGACGACGTGGGGCCCGAACTCGGCAACCGCCGCGGTCCCGGGGCTGTCGGTCACGGCCACTGCGCAAGCTCGCCAGATCGTCTGGGACATGGGCGATGGACGCACCGAGACGTGCAAGAACCCGGGCACGCCGTACTACACCGGTGGTGTCACGTCGCCGACGTGCCAGCACATCTACGAGCAGTCCTCCGCCGGGCAGGCCAATGAGGCGTTTCCGGTGACTGCGACGACGACGTGGGACGTGACGTGGACCGGCGGTGGCGCCTCGGGCGCACTGACGGTCACGCGGCAGTCCACGGCGAGCGTGCGCATCGGTGAGATGCAGGTGCTCATCACCCAGGAGTAGCCATCGGCGGCATGCCCGCCTGCAGGGGAGGTTGCCATGACGGCAACGAGTGAGAAGGCCACGCTGAACGGCGCCCTCAGCGGTGTCACCGTTCGCGCACCGAGCGCAATAGCCCCGCGAGGGCGTCGCAGGCCGGCGTTCGTGGTCGCGGGCGTCGTGATGATCGTGATCGGGGCGCTGGCCGCGGTCTGGCTGGTCTCGAGTTCGGGGCAGCGGGTCGACGTGCTCGTCCTAACCCGGGACGTGCCGTACGGGGCGACCGTCACTCGCGACGACCTGACGACCACCGCTGTCTCGGTCGAGGCGACCGTCGCGACCGTCCCCGCCAAGGACATCAGCGAGATCGTCGGGCAGGTCGCCGCAACGTCGCTGGCGAAGGGATCGCTGCTCGCCGCGTCCGAGGTGACTGGGTCGGGGGTGGTGGCACCCGATCAGGTTCTTGTGCCGTTGCCGTTGACGGTCGAGAAGGTGCCTGCCGGCGGCCTCGCGGCGGGCGAGAGAGTCCTGGTCGTCGATGCGCCCCCGCAGGGCGCCGATGCGGTGCCCGGAGAACCGCTCTCCTTCTCAGCGACGGTCGTGCGGGTCGGGGCACCGGACATCAACGGTCTCGTGATCGCCGACGTGGTGACCGACGCCGGCGACGGGCCGGCGTTGGCCATGCGGGCGGCGACGGGCCGTTTCGCTCTGGTGGTGCTGCCTGTGCAGGGTGCGAAGTGAGCGTCGCGGCCGTGTGTTCCGCGCACGGCGCCCCCGGGGTGACGACGACGGCGCTCGCGATGACGTGGGTGTGGCCGCTCGTGCATCCGGACCGTCGTGTTCTGCTGGTTGACGCCGATCCGGCCGGCTCCGGCCTCCTGACCGGGTTCCTCCAGGCGGATCTGCCTGGCGCGGCCGGAGTCCTGGCGCTGGCGGCGACCCGCGGTCCGCTGTCGGTCGAGCATGTCATCGACTGTGCGGTGGCGATCGACGAGGACTCCGCGCGCATGGTCTTGGTCGGTGTCACCGATCCCCGGCAGGCCCGCCCGCTCGGCGCGATCTGGAGTGCGCTGATCGGTGCGTCACGCGACCTGGGCTCGGTGGGAGTCGACGTGGTGGTCGACGTCGGGCGGTTGGGTCACCGGTACGAGCCCACCTCCTTGCTGGACGGCGCGGATGTCGTCGCGGTCGTCGTGCGGCCCGAGGTGTCCTCCGTGGTCCCGTCCGCCGCGGCCGTGCGGACGTTGCAGGAAGCACGAGCCGGCCGCGTCGCACCTCTGGCGCTGGTGATCGGCGAGGGCTACTCCCCCACCGAGATCGGCACCGCACTAGGCACCGGCAAGGCCGTGATGGTCGCGCGGGATGCGTGGGCGGCAACCGCGTTCGCCACCGGGAGTGTGCAGGGTTGGCGGTTCGAGCGGTCGGCGTTGCTCCGGTCGGCGCGCGGCGTCGTCGAGCGAGTCGCCGATCTGGCCCCGTCTCTGGCGGTGTCATCGTGACCGGGCTCGACGAGACCACCCGACCCGGACCGCTCACGAACGGGTTCGGCCCGACAGCCACTCATCTGGCGACCGCTGTCGGCTCGGTCCTGCCGGCGCCCGATATGTCGGTCGTGCGTGAGGTGCGCCGGATCGTGGCGGATCGGTTGGCGGAGCGGCTGCAGACCCAGCACGTCGACTCCCCCGGTGCCCGCCGTGAGCTCGCGCGCTCGCTGGTCGCTGCCGAGTTGTCCGAGCGTGGGCGCGAACAGGTGCGACGTGGCGAGGACCCGTGGCCGATCGATCTGGAGATGGCGACCTCACGTGCGGTGATGGCGGCGTTGTTCGGGTTGGGCCGACTGCAGCCGCTGATCGAGGACCCGGCGGTGGAGAACATCGAAGTCGACGGTCACGACACCGTCTGGGTGTCCTACGCCGACGGTCGAGATGAACGCGTCCCGCCCATCGCGGACTCGGATGCCGAGCTCATCGAGATCCTGCAGCTGCTCGCAGCTCGCACCGGGAACGCCGAGCGGACGTTCTCCTCGGCTCACCCGGCGCTGCACCTGCGACTCGAGGACGGCTCACGGCTGGCGGCCGTGGCCTGGACTACACCGAAGCCGCACGTGGTGATCCGCCGGCACCGGGTGCGTGACGTCGACCTGGACGACCTAATCGGTCTCGGCACTCTCGACACCGCGCTGGCGCTGTTCTTGCAGGCGGCTGTGCGGGCGGGCAAGAACATCGTGGTCACGGGGTTGCAGAACGCTGGCAAGACGACCCTGATCCGGGCGTTGGCCAACGAGTTCGCTCCGATGGAGCGGTTCGCCACGATTGAGAAGGAGTACGAGCTCCACCTGCACGACCTGCCCCATCGCCATCCCCGAGTCGTGGCCTTGGAGGCTCGGGAAGGCTCCGCCGAGAAGGACGGGAGCGGTCGACGGGCCGGGGAGATCACCCTGTCTGACCTTGTGGTCGATGCGCTGCGGCTGAATCTGCGCCGGATCATCGTCGGTGAGGTCCGCGGCCCCGAGGTGCTGCCGATGCTCGAGGCGATGTCCACCGGCGACGGGTCCTTGTGCACGCTGCACTCCCGGTCCGCGCAGCACGCCGTGGACCGCATAGTGACCCTGTGCCTGTCGGCCGGGGTCTCGATGACGGACACGTTCGCCTACCGGCTCCTGGCGGGGTCGGTCGACCTGTTCGTGCACATCGAGCTCCTCGACGACACCGCGACCGGTGGTCGCCGACACCGGTTCGTGTCCCAGGTGGTCGAGATCGTCGGGCTAGGCGAGACGACCCGCCCGGCCACGACGACCGTCTTCGGACCTGGCGCCGACGGTCGCGCCGTGCCGCTGCACCGCCCGCAGTGCCTGTCCGACCTCGTGCGCGTCGGGTTCGACCCGTCCGTGCTCGACCAACGCAATGGCACGTGGACGAATCCTTTGGGCGGAGGACGGTCATGACACCTCTGCTTGCCGCTCTCAGCGGTGCCGTTCTCGTGGCAGGGGCACTGCTCGCTGCGATCGGGCTGCGACGCACCGAACCGGCGCCGGCGCGACCGCGACGCCGCCGGACCCGGCGCCCCGCCGAGGGGTGGTGGGATCGCTGGCGGTGGCCCATCGCGGCGGCAGCCGGGCTTCTGGCATGGGCCGTCACCCGCTGGCCTGTCACCGCTCTGATCGTGGTGGCCGCCGTGATCGGGCTGCCATACCTCCTCGGGTCGGCGAAGGTCGCGGCCCGAGCAATCGATCGCGTCGAGGCCATCGAGGAATGGACCCGCCGCCTGGCCGATGTGCTGGGCACGGGGGTCGGTCTCGAGCAAGGGATCCTCGCGTCCGCCACGACCGCCCCGCCGCCCCTGTCCCGCGACGTGGGCGCACTGGTTGCGCGGATCTCCGCACGGTGGCCGACCGATCAGGCGTTGCGGGCCTTCGCCGACGATCTGAACGACGCCGCCGGCGACTTCGTCGTCGCCTCGCTCCTGCTGGCCTCCAGGCGCCGAGGCCCCGGCCTGTCGGGAGTGCTCACCGCGGTGGCCGGGTCCGTTTCGGACGAAGTGGCAGTGCGGCGCAGAGTCGAAGCTGAACGCGCGCGGCCCCGCTCCACCGCGCGGCTCGTCACCCTGATCACCCTCGGTGTCGCGGGGCTACTGACGCTCAACGGCACCTACCTGCAGCCCTACAGCGACGGGCTGGGACAGCTCGTGCTGGCCGCGATCGCTGCCGCCTTCGCCGGGTGCCTGCTGTGGATCCGGGCACTGACCCTGACCCCACCCGAACCGCGCTTCCTGACCGGACATGACACCAGGGGTGGGTCATGACGCTGTGGATCGTGCTCGTCGCCGGCGCCCTGGTCGGCGGCGGAATCGTCGTCACCCTGGCGGGCCTCTCCCCGGCTCGCCCCGACCTCGTCGCCGCGGTCGAACGCCTCCTGCCGGCACGCGGTCACGTCACCGTGGTGTCCCCTATCGGAACGCCTGGACTGCTGGGATCGGCGCGGCGGGCGGTGCTGCCGCAGGCGGTCCAGACCTTCGGGCTGCGCCGCTACGCCGCCGACCTGCACATGCTCAACAAGCAGCCCGAGGACCTCGCAGCCCGCAAGATCGGGTACGGGCTCATCGGCCTGCTCTTCCCCGCCCTGATGTCCACCCTCATGCTCGCCGCCGGTGTCACCCTGCCATTCGCCGTCCCTGCCGTCGCAGGCCTGGCCCTGGGTGGCGTGTTCTTCATGCTCCCGGACGTCACGCTTCGCACCGAAGCAGCCAAGGCCCGGGCTTCCCTGCGGGCGGCGACATGTGTGTTCCTCGAGCTGGTGGCGATGGAGCGGATCGCCGACGCCGGACCCACCGAGGCTCTCGACCGGGCCGCGGCCATCGGCGGCTCCGTCGAGTTCGCCCGCATCCGCGACGCGCTCCTACGCGCGGAACTGGCGGGCGATCCGTCCTGGACCGGGCTGACCCACCTCGCCGAGAGCACCGGTGTCACCGAGCTCGGCGACGTGGCCGACATCATGCGCATCGCCGGCCAGGACGGCGCCGCCATCTACGCAACCCTGCGCGCCCGTGCCGCCTCACTGCGCACCCAGCTGCTCACCACCGCGACCGCGAAGGCCAACGCCGCCTCCGAGCACATGGTCGTACCCGTCTCCTTGCTCGGCCTGTGCTTCATGGCCCTGCTCGGCTACCCCGCCTTCGTGCGGATCCTCCTGAGCTGAACCACACCCTGGAACGAACGGAGAACGACATGGACACGCTCGTGATGCTGATCTTCCTCAACGGCTACGTGTCCGCTGCCCGGCACCGGATCCGCGACCGCGCCGGCGACGACACCGGCGCCTCAACCCTGGAACTCGTCATCATCATCCTGGGGTTGATCGCTGTGGCCGGCACGCTCGTCGTAGCCATCACTGCGGCAGTCCAGCGCCGCGTCAACCAGATCACCTGACCATGCGCGACCGTCGGGACACCGGGTCGGCCAGCATCGAGCTGGTCATCCTGTTCCCCGCCCTGCTGCTGCTGGTGACTGCGTTGATCCAGTACGCGCTCTGGTTCCACGCCCGCTCCCTCGCGTTGGCCGCCGCCCAGGAAGGCGTTGCCGTCGCCCGCGCCTACGGCTCGACGCCGCAGGCCGGGCGAGACACCGCTCTGGCCTTTGTGCGCGACCACGGCGCGGACACCCTCACCGACGCCACCGCGATCGCCTCCACACCCGGACCCGGACACGTGCAGGTCGCCGTGACCGGACGGTCGCTGTCGGTGATCCCTGGCGCGCCGGGGATTCAGGTCAACCAGTCCGCCGACGGCCCCGTCGAACGCTTCACCACGGCGAACACACCATGAACCGCCAGCACGCGCGCGACCGCGAGAACGGCTCAATCAGCGTCGAGCTCGCGATCCTGACCCCCGCCCTGATCCTGCTCCTCGGTGCCCTCGTGCTGGTCGGCCGAGTCCAGACCACGACAAGCGCGATCGAGCAGGCAGCCCGCTCCGCCGCCCGGGACGCCTCCCTGGCCCGGACCCAGGACGGCGCCCGCGCGGCCGCGCAGGCGGCGGCCGCGCGCGAGCTGGCCAGCACGTCCTGCGCGGCCATTGCTGTCGCCGTGGACACGTCCGGGTTCGCTGCGCGCATCGGTCAGGACGCCGTCGTGACCGCGACGGTCAGCTGCACCGTGAGCATCGCCGACCTCGCCGTCCCCGGCCTGCCCGGCGCGCACACGATGACCGCGCAATCGACGTCGCCCCTGGACAGGTACCGCACCCGATGACGACCCTCACTCGCCGCCTGCACGCCGCAACCGGACCCGAACACGACGCCGGCTCGGTCACCGTGTTCGTGGCCATCAGCATGCTCGGGCTCCTCCTGCTGCTCGGCCTGGTCGCGGACGGCGGCGCGAAACTGCGCGCGACCCAACGCGCCGACGCCACCGCGGCCGAGGCGGCTCGCGCCGGCGGCCAGGCGCTCGACATCCCCGACGCCGTCTCCGGATCCGGCACACGAGTCGACCGAAGCATCGCCGTCGCCGCCGCGACCACGTACCTGCGCCAGGCAGGACGTGACGGCACCGTCTCGGTCAGCGACGACCGCACCCGCCTGCTCGTCACCGTCACCGACACGGCCCCAACCGCGTTCCTCAACCTCATCGGCATCAGCACCCTGACCGTGACCGGGCACGCCGAAGCCTCACTCGTCGACGGCATCACCGGAGGTGGCACATGACCGCGACCCTGGCCCCCACCCACCGCGGGCTCGAGATCCTGCGCGCACTGGGCGCGACCGTTCTTCTCATAGCGTTCCTCGTCGGGGCGCCGATCGCGTTGATCGCGCTCGCACCCATCTACCTGCGGGCGATGGTGCCGACCCTCGCCCAGCTCGGGCACGCACTGACCTCCCCCGACGACGGCACCCTGCTCTTTGCCGTCCTGGCGTTGATCGGTTGGGTCGCGTGGGCAGCCTTCACGGTCAGCGTCGTCGCCGAGATCGTCGCCGGCCTGCGACGAGTCGCAACACCCTCGATCCCCCTGCTCGGATCAGCGCAATGGGCAGCGTCCCGGCTGGTCGCCTCAGCCGCCGTCTTGCTCGCGCTCACGTCGACCGTGACAAGCCCGACCCTCGCATCCGCCACAACGGTCACGGCCACGCGTGCCGTCGATGACCGGCCCACGCTCGACCTACCAACTACAGCTCCCCGGCACGCAGCGGAGCCCGAGCCGACCGCGGCCGAGCAGCCGAACCGCGGCGCGGAGCTGCCGACCGTCATCGTCCAGCGCGGGGACACTCTGTGGGACATCGCCGAACGACACCTCGGCGACGGCACCCGCTTCACCGAGATCCGGGATCTGAACCTCGGCCGCCCCCAGGCCGACGGCACGGCCCTAAGCGACTCCCACTGGATCTACCCCGGCTGGGAGCTCCTGCTCCCGACAGACGCCGCGGGCCTGAACCCGTCACCACCCCCCGAACCCGCCGCACCGGTCCGGCCCGTGCCGAGCGAGGTCGTCGTCGAACCCGGCGACAGCCTCTGGCAGCTCGCCCAAGAGCACCTCGGCAACGGTGAGCGCTACACGGAGATCTACGCCGCGAACGTCGGCAGGCCCCAGACCGACGGGACGGCCCTCACCGATCCCGACCTCATCGAACCCGGTTGGCACCTCTCGGTCCCAGCCGGCCCGACCGTTGCCGCCGACGTCCCCACGCCCGCCGTCCCGGCCTCTCCGACTCCGCCCGGGACGCGGGAGCCTGCTCACCCCGCGCCGAGCCAGCCCATGACCGGCGACCCCGACGCCGCCACAGCAGTCCCCACGGCAAGCAGCAGCCCGACGACTGATCACCCGCCTGCCCCCCAGTCGCTCGGGCAAGCGGACGACGCCACAGCGGAGGCCGGCAGTCGAGCGCCTCTGTTCGTCGGGCTCTCCGCGCTGGCAGCGGCCGGCATCGTCGGCGAGCTCGGACGCCGCCGACACCTGCAGCACCGCGCACGACGCGTCGGCGAATCCATCCCCATGCCCAACCAGGGCACCGACGCTGCCGCAGTCGAGGTCACGCTGCGGCGCGCGGCGACGCCGGTCACCCTGGCCCAACTCCGGACCGCGCTCCAGAACATCGACACCCGCTGCTACGCCGCCGAACGCGACCTTCCCCGGATCACCGCGATCTCCTTGAGCGAGCACACGCTCTCGCTCTACCTGGAGTCCCCCGACCCCGAGCCTGTCCCTCCGTTCACCGCCACCGGTGACACATGGACCGCCTCGACAAGCGAGGTAGCCGGCGACTCCCCGCTCGACGACAACGGTCACGCCGAGCCGTACCCGGCACTCGTTCCCCTGGGCCATAGCGACAACGCCACCGTGCTGATCAATCTCGAAGCCGCCGGAACCCTGAGCATCCGCGGCGACGATCAAGCCGCCGACGACGTCCTGCGTGCGCTCGGGATCGAGATCGTGACGAGTGAGCTGACCGGCCGCATCGCGTTAGTCGCCGACGAGCCTTTCGCCGAGCTCGCTTCGGCATTCGAAGCCGCCCGCATGCACAGCACGCTCGACAACACCCGGACACGAACCGCCCGCGCCGACGCCATAGCGTCCGCCCTCGAGGACAGCGGCCTGACCGACACCCTCGAAGCCCGCTCAGACCGGATCCTCGAGGACACCTGGCTGCCCGTCGTCTACCTCGAACGGACGCCGAGCCGGGTTCCGCCGAGCGAACCATGGACCGGCTCGGTCCTGATCACTCGAGAACCTGCCACTGGTTGGACGCTCACCGTCAGCCCCGACGGCACGGCTGCCCTGGATGCCCTGGGCCTCACGCTCCGCGCTCAACGACTCAGCGCTGCGGACCTCGAGCAGGTGACGTCGTTGCTGCTGACGGCGCAACCGCCCGTCGTTGTCGGGATCGCGTCCTCCGAGTGGCACGACCTCCGCGGCACCGACGCGCTAGGCGCCAACGAGATTGCCCGGACGATGCGCGAGACATCCGAGCCTCGGGTGGAGACTCCCGAGATCCAGGAGGGGCGAATCCGCGTGAACGTCCTCGGCCCAATTCAAGTCGAGGGCCTCGCCAAGCCCGAGTCGACGCCACCACCACGCGCGATCGAGCTACTCGTGTACCTCGCACTGCGGCGCACAGCGAGTGGGCACGAGCTCGACGAGGTGTTCTGGCCAGGAAAGCGAGACGTCGCAGGCACTCGCAACACGTTCGTCTACCGAACCCGACAACTCGTCGGCGACGCCGCGCTGCCCACCATCCGGCGCGGCGAACCGTTGCACGTCACGGATGACGTCGCGACAGACTGGGCACTCTTTCAGGGACTTACGGCAGCGGCCCTGGCATCCGACGACGAACGAGTGGATAACCTCACCGCGGCGCTGGAACTCGTGCGCGGCCGTCCGTTCATCGGCATCGACGACGCGCACTACTCCTGGGCCGAGAACGACATCCAGGTGATGGTCGGAACCATCGCTGACGCTGCTCACTTGCTCGCCCGACTTCATCACGAGGCGGGCCGCTACGGCGAGGCGATCCAGGTAGCGACGCGCGGGTTGCTCGTCGAACCGATGTCCACTCTCCTCCAGCGGGACGCCCTCGACGCTGCCTCCGCGCGCGGAGACCACGAGGAGTACAGCCGACTGCGCGCCCGGTTCGAGTCCCGCCTCGCAGAACTCGACCCAGACGCCGAACTCTGAGCCGGCGGTTCTGACGCCGCGATCCCAGCCCTCTTGTTTGTACTCGCGATCTCGCGGGTTACGCACACTCCGGCGCACCTATGACCAGATGGCGCTGACGACCGGTGAGCGCCCATGGATCCCCGGGGTGCGCAATGGAACACGTGTCGATCAACGTCGGCAAGGTCATCGGCGCCGACCCGGGCATCACCCCGAACGAGACCGGTCTGCCGGGTTTGGCTGTCGTCAAGCAGCTGGTCGGGGCGCTGCTGACCTGGGGCCTGGTGGCTTGCGTTGCTGGCCTGGTGATCTCCGTGATCGTGTGGGCGGTGGCCCGCCAGCAGGGCAACTACGGGTACGCCTCGGGCGGGAAGACAGGGGTCCTCATCGCCGCCGGCGGCGCGCTGCTGATCGGCGGAGCCAACGCGATCGTGGCGTTCTTCTCCGGTCTGGGCGGGATGATCTGAGATGCCGGTCCCGGCACTCGACGCCTGCATCGGACCTGCTGCCGCCATCTGCGAGTCCGCGCAGGGCGCCGCTTCCGACTACGTGCTCGGCGGACTCGGGGGTTCGTTCGTCGGTGGTGCCGAGCAGGTCGGTCGGTTGGCCCTTGCCGCGCTGAGCTCGAGCACGTCGATCGACCTGAGCGTCGGCTGGTTCCGCGCGAACGTCGCGGTCATCGCTGCCATCGCTCTGCCCGTCGTCGTGGGGCTCTTCGTCGTTCAGGTGCTCACCTCCGTCCTGCGCCACGAGGCTGGCGGCTTGGTCCGCGCCGTCGTCGGGGTCGCCAAGGCGATGCTCGGTGCGGCGCTCGCCCTCGGCGCGACGCAGCTCGCGCTGACCGCTGTCGACGGGATCTGCGAGTACATCGCGTCAGCCGCAGGTCTGACCGTCACAGAGGCGGCATCTCAGTTCTTCGACTTCGTCGCGCTCACGTCACTCTCCCCCGCGTTGCAGATCCTGATCGGCCTGGTGCTCATGCTCGGGTTCGTCCTGCTGTGGGGCGTCCTGCTGTTCCGCAAGGCCGCACTGGTTCTCGTCGCGGTCTTCGCGCCGATCGCCTTCGCGGGGTCGACGTGGGACCAGACACGGGTGTGGACGCGCCGTTGGCTCGAGATCGTCGCCGCGTTGGTGTTCTCCAAGATCGTCATCGTCGTGGCCTTCGTCGTCGGCGCCTCCGCCTTCACAGGCGCGGGCCCCACCGAGCCCGGCGTCGCACCCACACAGCAGGCCGACGGCGTCGCCGGGCTCTCGGACACGCTGATCGGGATCCTGCTCCTGGCGATCGCGGTGTGGGCGCCGTGGCTGACCTGGCGGTTCGTGCACTGGTCCGGCATGGAGGCCGCTGGGGTCATGCACGCCAACGTCGCGGCCAACCCCATTAGCAAGGCAGCGCGCGGTGCTGCGACGACCACCCGTTACGCCGCACAACAGGTCGTGATGTCGACGGCGACCGGAGGGATAGGCACGGCAGTGCGCGCCGCGGGCGCGGCGAAAGGGGCATCCGGTGGCGTCGCGACGGGCGGGCCGAAGCCCACCCCTCCTCCGCCGGTGCCTGTGCCTGACCGAGGCGGCGCACGATGAGCTCGCCAGAGAACGCCGGCGTGTCGACGGTCCGGTTCGGTCGCCTGGAGCGCCGCGGCGTGCTGCTGGGTTTGTCCGCTGCCCAGCTTGCTGTGGTGGGTGTCGCGTTGATCGTGGCGGTGGCTGCGGTGTTCTCCGCGGGTGCGGGCGGGTTCGCGGTCACGGCGCCGGTGTGGTTGACGCTGCTCGTCGCGGGCACAGTCTCGGTAGCAGGCCGGCCTGTCGTCGGATGGGTGCCTCTGCTAACGCAGTGGCAGGTGCGGAGGCTGACCCGGGCGACCACGGCCATCACCACAACTCGGGGGACGAAGATCGCGCACGACGTGCTCGTCCTGCCGGGCATGACCGGTCGGTTGGAGCTAGTCCCCTGCGACGCGCTCAGGGCGACGCTCATCCTCGATCGGCGCGCTGGCGTGATCTGCGGGGTACTGCGGGTCGCGGGTGCGGGATTCGTCCTGGACGACCCCGCAGCGCAGGAGCACAAGGTGGCCGGGTGGGGCCGGGTGCTGGCGGGACTGTGCCAGCAGCCGGCGATCGTGCGGGTGCAGCTGATGGCGCGCACTGTCCCTGGTGGCTTGGCTCCTGCGCGTCGGTGGTGGCGCGATCGCTGCGTCTCCCCCACGACCGAGCTATCCATCGCTCTCGCCGGACTGCTCGACGGCGGGTTCGTGCGACCACAAGCGCGAGACACCCTCCTGGCCGTGGCGCTCCGTGCACCGCGAGGTCGCCGCGCTCTGACGACGGCCGACATCGCACTCGTGGCCAAGCACCTGGACGCGGTCGCGACATCCCTGGTCGGCGCGGACCTCACACCGCAGGGGTGGCTCGGGCGCGAGGATCTGGCTGCCGTGGTGCGCAGCGCCTACGACCCGCCGGCCGCTGCTCGGGCGGAGGACGGGCCGTGGCCGATCCGTGCTCCAATGGGCGTAGACGAGCAGTGGTCGTTGCTGCGGGCCGACGGTGCTGTGCACGCCACGTACTGGGTGACCGAGTGGCCGCGCAGCGACGTCCACCCCAGCTTCCTGCAGCCCTTGCTCCTCGGGGAGGCCACCCCCAGGACCCTGACCGTGATTGCCGAGCCGCTCACGACCGCCCGGGCCCTGCGGGATATTCGCCGCAGCAAGGCCGAGCACATGGCCGACGCGGCTCAGCGAACGCGCATCGGCCAGGTCGAAGCCGAGAGCACGCGCGCGGAGGTCGCCGATCTCGAGCGCCGCGAGGCCGAGCTCGTGGCCGGCCACGGGGATCTGCGCTTCACCGGGCTGGTCACCGTGTCCGCGACCAGCGAGGCCGAGCTCGAGGAGCGCTGTGCCGCACTCGAGACAACCGCAGCTCAGGCGATGTGTGAGGTGCGGCGCCTGTTCGGCCGGCAGGGGCAAGCGCACCTGGCCGCAGCCCTTCCGTTCGCCAGGGGTGTGCTGTGACTGCGACGAGCACGCCGACGTTCCGCCGGACTGTCGGGCGGTACCGCAGCGGTCCACGGCTGCGGCTGCCGGCACACCGGGCCTCGTCGGCGACCCTGGCTGGTGCGTACCCGTTCCTCGTGTCGCCCTCATGTGAGGTCGGCGTCCCGGTGGGGCAGGACGCGCTGACCGGCGGGCCGTTCTGCTTCGACCCGTGGGCGCTGTACGGCGCAGGCCACCTGACGAACCCGAACGTGCTCCTGGCGGGGGTGATCGGGCAGGGCAAGTCCGCGCTGGCCAAGTCACTCGCGATGCGCAGCATCACCGCCGGACGGTCCGTCTATGTGCCGGGCGACCCGAAGGGTGAGTGGGCGCCGGTCGCCGAAGCGATTGGTGGCACGGTGGTGCGGCTCGGGTCAGGACTGTCGGCGCGGCTCAACCCGCTGGACGCCCCGGACGGCGTGGAACCCCACGGACCGCGGATCCGCCTTCTCGCTGCGGTCGCAACCTTGACGATCCGTCGGGAACTCGGCGCCGCTGAGCTCGGCGCGCTGGACGCGGCCCTCACCTTGGCCGAGCGCCGTCACAGCTCACCCACGATCGGCGACGTCCTCGAGACGCTGACCTCCCCCGACGCCTCGGCGGCACGTTCGGACGGTGTCCGCGTCGCAGATCGATTGGCGGACGGGCGCGATGTGGCCCATGGCTTGCGACGTCTCGTGCGCGGCGACCTGGCGGGCCTCTTCGACGGGCCCTCGACCGAACGCCTCGATCCGCGTGCACCCATGGTCGTGCTCGACCTGTCACGGTTGGGCTCCGACGAGGACGCGCTGGCACTGGCGATGACCTGCGCCTCGGCGTGGCTCGAAGGCGCACTCCTGGTGTCGGCCGCGAAGCGGTGGGTCATCTACGACGAGGCGTGGCGGGTCCTGCGACACGCCGCACTGGTGCGCCGGATGCAGTCGCAATGGAAGCTTTCGCGCGCCCACGGGCTCGCAAACCTCATGGTCCTGCACCGCCTGTCCGACCGGGACGCCATCGGCGAGCAAGGCTCCGAGGCCCGCTCTCTGGCGCAGGGACTGCTGGCGGACTGCTCGACCCGCGTCATCTACCGGCAGGAGTCCGACCAGCTCGACGGCACCGCCACCGCGCTGGGCCTGACGCGACCGGAACGGGACCTGCTGCCCGTGCTGCCGCGGGGCACCGGGCTGTGGAAGATGCCCCGCCGCACCCACGTCGTGCACCACGTCCTGCACCCCGTCGAGGTCGACGTCGTCGACACCGACTCCGCCATGCGCGACGACACCGAACACGAGGACCGGTGATCACCATGAACGACGACGCCATCATCCGGCTGTCCGAGCAAGCCACCCTCGGCTCAGTCCTGCTGCACCCCGACACACTGGATGACATCCAGCGCTGGCTCCGGGCAGGCGACTTCGCCGACACCTGGCACGCCCAGGTCTTCACCTCCATGCTCGAGCGGCGCGCCGCCGACCAGGCGATCGACCCCCAGACGATGGCCGACACCCTCGTCGAGCGGCTCGGCACCCGACGGGCCAACCTGCCGCGGCTCGCGGACCTGCTGCACGTGACACCACCGCACCCGCACGCCGTCACCTACGCGCGGATGGTGCTCGACGGCGGCCTACGTCGAGAGATCGCCGGCACCGGCGTGCTCCTGCGCGCGGCCGCCGTGCGGTGCGCATCGGATCGCACGTCACGTCCGATCTACGCGACCTGCAACGTCGTGAACGCCGCGATGGACTGCGCCGAATCGCGATGGGCCAAGGCCACGGGCCAACCACACGACGAGGTCGTCGTCCCACTCGCCCTGCGGGCCGTCATGCGGAACACCGAGGCGCGGATGGGTGCCGACAAGTACCTGTGCGGGCACCCCGGCCGCGATGCCGGCTCCGAGCGCCGCAACCTCGTCGCACTGATCGGCGCGCTCATCGCCCAGCCCGACCACATCCCGGGCGTCGCCGCCTGGCTGGCACCCAACCGGGTCCCCGACCCCGGGTGGCGCGCCGTCTACGGCACCATGCTCGAGCTCGCCGAGCTCGGACAGCAAGTCGACATCGTTACCGTCGCCTGGGCAACCCGCGCGCACGCCCACCACGAGCAGGGCGTCCCCGGACTGTCCGAGCTGCGGGCCGCCGTCGACGACGGCTGGTCCCGGCAGCTCGATCCGGCGATCCAAGCCGTCGCCGGCGACCAGGTACGGCACCTGGCCGACGCCGGCGCCGCACAGCTCGTCGCCGGCGCCGCGAACCCCGGCGTGCTCGTCACCGACCTGGTCGACACCGGGCACCTGTTGACCGCGGCCCTGCGCCGCACGGCCGCGGCCATGCCCATCCAACCGGCCTACACCCCCGCGGCCGCCCCCGAGCTCCACACCCAGCAGATCGAGTCGGTCTCCCGATGAGGCCGACGCACCAGGGACCGCGTCCAGGCACCGCGGGCGGACCGGACATGACGACGTGGGCGATGACGGCCGGCGCCGCCGTCCTCGTCCTGGCCGCGGTCCTGTGGTCCGGAGCGGCCCTCGCCTGCGTCCTGACCGGACGCCCACTCCCGACCGCGGGACTACTCACCGCGCTCAGCGCGATCACCCAGCCCGGCGACCCGGCCTCCGTGTGGCCGGAACCGTCTGCGCTGCCCGGCCCGGTGGCGTACTGGACCGGGACCGCGGTGGCCGCAGCAGCCTGGGTTGGTGTCGCGTTGGGCATCTGGTGGGTATCGCGACGCCTCGCGACAACAAGCGGCGGGCGTGCCGCTGCGCTGCGCGACCTCCCCGGGATGGCGGCGCCCCGTGACGTGCACACCGTCGCGGGCCAGCGAAGCCTGCGCGCCCGCGCGTCGGTCGTGCGCCCGTCCCTGGACCGGTCCGCCACCCCGCAGCAGGTGGGGTTCCTCCTCGGGAGGCTGCGCGGTCGCGACCTGTGGTGCACCGTGGAGGACTCCGCCCTGCTCGTCGGACCACCACGCATGGGCAAGGGCCTGCACGTGGTCATCCCCTGGGTCCTGGACGCCCCCGGACCGGTCGTGGCTACGTCGACCCGCCCGGACACCCTCGCCGTCACGCTGCGAGCTCGTCGAACCAGAGGGCCGGTCGCGATCTTCGACCCGCAACGCCTCGCCGGTCTGCCCGGCGGGCTGGCCTGGTCACCCGTGCGCGGCTGCGAGACCCCACGCACTGCCCTGGTCCGAGCGCGCGGGCTGGCCGCCGGCGCCGGGTTCGGCCGCACCGTGTCCGACTCCGACTTCTGGGCCGGGCAGACCGAGACCGCCCTGCGCTGCCTCCTGCACGCCGCCGCGTTGGACGGCCGGCGTGCCGTCGACCTGTACCGGTGGTCCCTGAACCCGGCCCTGGCCGAGGACGCCGTCACGATCCTGAACCGCAACACCGCAGCCGCGGACGGGTGGGCCGACGCCCTCGAAGCCTCCATTCACTCCGACCCCCGCACCCGCGACTCCATCTGGCTCGGCGTCCGCCAATCCCTAGCCGCCCTCGCCGACCCCGACGTCCTGGCCGCCGTCGACCCGAAACGCGACGAGTCCTTCGACCCCACAACGTTCCTGCGCGAGTCCGGGACCCTCTATCTCCTGGCCTCGGCGGTCGCCTCGGGCTCCTGCGCTCCCCTGGTCGCGGCATTCGTCGAAGACATCACCGAGACCGCCCGCGCCCTGGCCGCCCGCTCCCCCGGCGCCCGCCTCGACCCACCCCTGCTGCTCGCCCTCGACGAGATCGCCAACCTCACCCCACTGCCATCCCTGCCCTCGCTGATGGCCGAAGGCGGCGGCTCCGGCATCACCACCCTGGCCGTCCTGCAGTCCCTGGCCCAAGCCCGCGCCCGCTGGGGCGAGCACGCCGCGGACGCCATCTGGGACGCCGCCACCGTCAAGATCGTGCTCGGCGGACTGGCCAAGTACCGCGACCTGGACGACGTCGCCCGCCTCGTCGGGGAAGTCGACGAGCTCACCGAGACCCGCTCCCGCGGCCGGTCCGGCGAACACTCCTCGTCCACGTCCGTACGCACCGTCCCGGTCATGCCGGCGTCCGTGCTGCGGACCCTGCCGTTCGGCACCGGCGTGCTCCTGCTCCGGCAGACCAAACCCACCATCATCGACCTGGCCGCCTGGACCGCTCGACGCGACGCAGCCGACCTCCAGGCCGACCAGCAGGCCGTCGAGCACGCCACCGCCACCGGAACGGCGGTCCCCGCATGATCAAACTCGCGCTCGGCGCGCTCGGGTTCCTCGCCGTCCCGACCATCGCGATCGTGACCGCGGTCGCCGTCGGCGGCACGGCCAGCGCATGCATCACCAGCTCCGCCGGAGGACCGCTCGCCCACGACGCACCCATCCCCGCCATCGCCCGTGCCTGGATCGCCGAGACAAAGGCGACCTGCCCCGACCTTCCCGAGACGTGGATCGCGGCCGTCATGGCCCAGGAATCCGGGTTCCGGCCCGACGCCCACGCCGACGACTCCAACGGAGGCACCTGGGGACTGCTGCAGATGAACGCCTCCATCTGGCGAGCGCACTACGGCGGCCCCTGGAACGCCGACCTCGACCACAACGGCACACCCGACATCGAGGACCCCGCCACCCACGCCCGCGTCGGCGGCACCTACCTGTGCGCCCGCCTGGCCGGCGTGCGCAGCATCCGCGAACAGCACCCGGACTGGGCCTCGTCGAGCCTCTCGACCCTCGACGCGCTGGTCATCGCGCACAACGCCGGCGAGTCCCGGCTGCGCACCTACCCCACCATCCCCGCCATCACCGCCCAGTTCATCGCCAACGTCCACGAGCGCATGACCGCATGGTCCGCCGACCCCGTGTCCGGCGCCGCCCCCGAGGTCGCCAACCCCGACCTCACCGCAGCGGTCACCCCGGTGGACGAATCACCAGCGACCGGATGCTCAGTCCCGCTCGGCAGCGGCCACGTCGCCGTCCCAGCCGACACACCGGCCAACGTGGCGACCGCCGTGCGCAATGGCCTGGCCTACGTCGGGGTCACCTCCGGCTGGCGACAGCTCTGCGACCGGCTCGCCTGCCGCGCTTACGGATACGTCGGGTCCGGGTTCACCTCCGCCAAGACCCACTGGACCGAGATGGTCGCCACCGGGCACGCCCACCCCGCCGACACCTGCCCACCCCTGGGCGCGTTCACGTTCTGGAACACCGGACGCCCCTTCGGCCACGCCTCCCTGGTCGTGCAGGCCGACCCCGGGTGCGACCCGTCCAAGATCCTGCTCACCGCCAACGAGGTCTTCGACTCCGCCACCGGCAACCACGGCGGGGTCTACCTGATCAGCTTCGCCCGCATGTCCGCCATGTACCTGCACGGCAACGGCTACCTCGGCTGGTCCAACCCCATCTGCAAAGGCGCCCTGCTCCCCGCCGGCACCACCCACCCCGCACCCTCAGGGCGGTAGCGATGACCGCCCGCACCTCACCGTCCAGTGATGAACGCCTCGCCGCACTTCACGACAAGCTCGTGGACGCGGTTGCCGACCTCGTTCACTCAGACCGCTGGCGGCAGATGCTGACGACCGCCGCCCGCCTCCCGACCTACTCCCCGTCCAATGTGCTGCTCATCGCCGCACAACGACCCGACGCCACCCGCGTCGCCGGCATCCGCACCTGGAACAACCTCGGACGACGCGTCATCCAGGGCGAGCACGGCATCGCCATCCTCGCCCCCTGCACCTACCGAACAGCAAGCACTGACACCGAACCTCAACCAGCCGCCGCGCGCGGTGCCGAGCCGGTGTCGATCCGTGAGCTTCGCGGCTTCCGCGTGGTGCACGTCTTCGACGTGAACCAGACCGACGGCACACCCCTCCCGGAGATCGAGCCCCGGCTGCTGAGCGGCGACGCGCCGCGGCACCTCTGGACACACCTGGCCGCGCTAGTTGTCGAGGACGGGTACACCCTCGAGCGCGGTCCGTGCCCACCTGGAGCCAACGGGTACACCGCCTACCGATCGAGCACCGTGCGGATCCGCGACGATGTCGAACCGGCACAAGCAACGAAGACGCTCGCCCACGAGCTCGGACACATCCGGGCCGACCACGAGCACCGCTTCCCCGACTACGCCACCAACGCGGAGTGCCGCGGACGGGCCGAAGTGGAAGCCGAATCGATCGCCTACCTGGTAGCCGCCGCCGCCGGCCTCGATACCACGGAGTACTCGCTGCCGTACATTGCCGGCTGGAGTGATGGCTACCCCGTACGGCTCCGGGATTCGGCCACCCAAGTCCTTATCGCGGCCCGTTCGATCGGGGGCCCTGACGTCCCGAGCAGCAATGCCGGACTCCGAGTTGCCGATTTGGCGCTGCGCGACTTCCGCGACTTCGACCCGCCGAGCGCCGGCGGCCTCGATCACGAGTAGCTCGAGCCGCGGCGCGGGAAGAAACCTGCGATGTCCGGCACGGGGCGGCCCACCCGTCCCCGCCCGCGACTTAGCAGGTCCGATGGTCTATGCCGTCATTGCAACAATGAAATGCTCGGTGCGCGGAACTGCTCTTGATCTCGTGGCGCTTCCGGCTAGTACTCTTCTGAGTTCAGAACATCCCGAGGCCAGCCGAGCCGCGCGGCCGATTCCTTGAGCATCGGTGCTGCGTGAGGCTCGGCCGCCGCGTCGTCGAGCAACGCGAGCAGATAGCTTCCCTTGAAACTCGCCGCTTGCGAGGAGGTCTCGGCATCGGCCCGAAGCCGTAGCGGGAACCGCTCGTCCTGCGCAATCCCGTCCCAGAGTTTGACTAGATGCGCGACGATCGAGAGCGACGCACCCACGGCTTCACTCTCCACGACTGCGTTCACTACCTCGGGATCGGTCAGGGCACCGGGGCTCCCAACCATCACGCCGATGAGGCCGTCTCGCATGAAGTACAACGCGTCCTTTTCACTGTTCAGCGTGATGACAATCACGTCGGCACCTTGCCCTTCGAGGTGCGGACTCGCCTCGTCGAACAGGACCCATCGCAACCTGCCGAGGATTGATTCGACCAGGGTGCGGGGGGCAGCGTCATGAACTACCGCCTCCGAAAGCGTGGGCAGGCCAGCCTCGTCGGGCTCGATCGATCCTCCTTGGTCGCTGGCGTACGCGAGGCCTTGGTCAGGATCGATCCGGGAGACGGGCCGCGCCGCTTGTCCGCGGAACGAGCCTCCCGGCGCAACATTCTCGGCCGCATCTCGGCGAGCTTGACGGCGGGTCATGAACCTGTCCAGCGTGCGAAAGAACTTTGTCTGGAACTCGTAGTCGTCGGAACTGTCGTAGTTCATTGGTACCGACCTCCGCACGGATTCGTCGGCCGCGCAATTCCGACCACCGAGGCTCGAACTGTCCGGCGTTTGTCGAGCTGGCCCATCACCGGCCACCGGCCGTCAGGAAGGGAAGGTATAGCTCGGCGGCGGTCCGCATGAAGATATACGGATCATCGTCGGGAAGTTTGAGCGCTTTCCGGTAGGCCGCAACCGAGGTCGATACGATCCGCTGGGCTGTCTTTTCGGTCTCCTTCGCCGACGTCCCAATCGGCTGGATCGGCCCCAGCTGGTGGCCCTCGCCGTCTGCGTCAGTAAAGACGGTCACGTAGGCCCACTGGCCATCGATGAGCCTGTAGACGTCACGAGTGTGCGCTGAGGCATTGACCACGACCGCCGTTTCGGGGCCAAACTGCATCACCCGGGCGTCCCAGACAGGGCACGCCATGTCGAGCCGGGTAGCGAGTTCTTTCATGTAGCGGGCGGTCGATCCGAACACGAGCAGCTCCTCGGTGTGACGATGGATGTGCTTTCTCAGACTACCGGCGAAAGTCGTCCGGATGAGGGCTGAATCCGTTGTGTGACCTCATATAGTGAAGGATATCGCTCGTCAAATGAGCGTGGGTACAGTGGCGAGCATCTACACCGTCGAGACGCCGCTCCAGGGAGTGCGAGTTGCGCGAACGGCGGTCGAGTCACGCGGAAATGTCTCGGTAGAACGCTTCGAACGTGGCCGCCCAGGTTAACAATGCCGTGGGGAACGAAAGCAGCGGAGCGAGGGCGACGGCCGGACGCTTCTTCCAACCCGCGTCGGCGACGCCCTGGCTTGCCTGCGCGACACCGGGCAAGACCGCGAGCGCAGCTACGACGCGCTCGAGCGCGTCGCTCGACGGCCCGCCCTCCTTCGCCATGTACTCGTAGTTGATCGACACGGCCGCCCGCCCGCCCCTGATCCAGATCGTCCACGGCTGAACTCGCACGTTCGCACCCTGATACACAGCGGTGACGGATGGGGAAGCACCTTCGCCCCAGTAAAGGCTCGCAGCGGGCCCGAGGGCTAGGTGTCCGTCGAGCATCGACTCGACGGATTCGGCCAGAAGTGCTCCGTCAGCTTCAGTGAGGGCATCCAGCACGTCGAGCCGAGCCCATTTGCGCGTCCGAGCAGGTGCGGTGGATGCCTTGACGGTCTTCTCCCAGTCGTTGGGGCGCACGACTAGTTCCATCAGGGGTGCGGGGAGGGACGTCCCAATGCGCACCGCATCGATCTGGACGGCGAAGAACCGCGTCTGGGTGTCGGTGCGGGCGTTCAACCACTCCAGAGCAGCGCGATGCTCGTCTCGGAACCTGGGAGCGACCCAGACGATGTGGCTCGCGTCCGTCCCGCCGGCGTAGGTGAGGATCTGGCCGAGGTGGGTGTGGTCGGACGGCTCGAGCTGGTTCTCCACGATGACGACCTCGTCCGTGCCACGCACGACGCCGACCAGGTCGAGGCTGAACTGTCCAACCGGATGCTCAGCAGCGCTCAGTTCGAGGTCCATCCCCAGAACGTCCGCCAGGACGTCCGCGTTCGCCAGAAGCCAGGGGGTCAGCGCATGGGCCTCGTGGGGCCAGACGTCGCGCAACGGGACACGTTCGAGGCGGCCGACGGCGCTGTTGGTCATGGCCGCACTGTAGAACGTGTGACCTCGCTGAAGCGTCCGATCCGCGGGCCAGCGAACGTGCGCTGCTCGTCGCCGTCCCGTGAGCGCCGAGCACGCCCGATCACCCCGTGCCGAGATCTTGGTAGCTCGCGCCGAAACCTGGACAATTCGGGCAGCAAGACTATCCGGGCCGCTTAGACAAACCATTTTGCATCTCGACACGCGATGAAGATGTCGAGATGCACGACAGATTGACCGGTGCTGAGCGCCCTACTTTGACCGGCGGCACACTCAGCGGTCGATTCGGTCAAAGTATGAAACCGGCCAGTTGCTGCACCTGCGCGGGTGCTCGGCTCACGGAACCGCTGCGGTCAACGCGTCACCTAGCCGTGCAGCACACCCTCAAGCGCATCGCGAAGGCGAGTGTCATTGCCGGGCAGGCCGACATCGTCGACCATCGCCAGTAGCGTGCTGGGCATGGGCCGATACGACCAGAGCGACCTCAACGTGTATGGCGCTGAGGACGACGACGACATGGACCTGATCCTCGACGCTCTTGAGGCAGCGAACACCGCACCGGAGGAGCCTCCGACAGTCCGGTGAGCGACGACGCGCACTCAGTCAGAGCTGCGTGGATGCCTTGCTGCCGCCACCGGCCTAAGAGCTTCGGGTTTGGCCAGTCGCCTCACTCAAGGCACCGGACGACGCGGCCTCGCACACCGGCATAGGCGCTCGCTCCGTCGCCGTCTGCGGCCGCCGCGCGGATGATCGGGGGTAAACCAATCGCCGGCGTCACGAGGTCACGAAGCGCGTCGTGATAGGCACGCTGCCGTTGGCGCCCGCCCTCTCCAAAGCCGCGCGCAGCCTTGCTCATGCGGTACCTGTCAGAACGCCCGCTCCACTGCCGGCACAGGTCGACGTAGGTCGCCAGATCGAACCCAAGCGCAACATCCGGGGGGTAGAGCTCCAACGTCCGGAGTCGGTGGCTCGTGAAGTGTTGATGCTCGTCGATCTCGATGAACGTCCCCGATGGGGCGTGCACGAAGTCCCCGGGTAAGGCCGTCAGACGCTTCGTGGCCTGCTCGTCCCGGTTCCCACCCAGCGCGACGAAGATGCGCTCGAGCACGTCTAGCACGCCCTCTGCCTCGGCCGGCAGGCCGAGGTGGCCGCGTTGGTTCAGCCATGGCACTCGTGCTCGGGCGAGCACCACGCCGTCGTGGGCCGCCGCAGCGGCGAAGGTCCGCTCACACTCGCCCACCGGCACGAGGCGACTCTAGGACACGCTGCGAGGCCAGGGGGGCAAGTAGGACACTCCGGGTAGTTCAACTAGGGAGGCTCGATTGCTGTCGAGATGCACGACAGGTTGATCGACGCTGAGCGCTGTACTTGGGCCACGCATCCCTGCCGCACGGACTCTGGTCAAAGTCCGGAGCCGCATCGTGTCCACCCTTCGTTCAAGGGTCCGTTCATGGCGCCCACGGGGTGCGTGCGCAGATGCTCTCCAGCGTCTCGCTGGGGCTCACGACGACCGACTCGCACCCGGAGTCCTCCATGGCAACGACCTGCCCCCACACGGCGGACATCGCCCACGCCGCTCGCAGGACGGCGTGCGGGTACGGCTTGGAGAAGGAAATGGCCTCGACAAGCCCGTCGGCGGGCAACGGTCGTTCGTATGCGGCGCGGATCTCCGCCGGAGTGCCCTCGGGAACCTTGGCGCCGAGCAGGTGGAGAGACACGCCACCCATGTCGACCTCCGGTCGTGGTTCGTCAGCCGATTCGGCCTCGATCACCGCGGACGACTCACCCTCGTCGAGGGTGAACCACGCATCGCCCTGGCAGCCCACGTCACGGAGAACACGAAGAACGTGACGCACCGTCGGCGGTGGGCGCCCGGCTGGTGGGACCGCGGGCGTCGGACCGACCACGACTCCCGTGAGCCAGGCCCAGCTCTCGACGGTGTCAAAGAAGGACAGTGGAAACACCGACGCTCCCCAGCCCATCCATCTCTCCTTCGTGCAGTCCGACTCGCCGACCTAGTTGCTCCGGCCGCGGCCACCGGGTGGCCGACGATGCACTTCTGGAATCATCAGCGGGCGGCGGCTGTCGACGAGCGGCCGGGACTGCGCGGACATGCCGCTGTACTGTGCGTGATCCCGGGATCAGATCGATCAGTTGAAGTGGAAGTCGCGGTAGGTGCTTGTCACCCGGAACCGGTGGCCCTGCTTCCTGCGCTCGACGAAGCCGACGATCGTCTCGATGTCGTCCGGTCGCATCCTCAGCTCACGGCACTTGGCCCGGACTTGCTCGACGGTGACCGGAGCCCACCGCTCGGGCCGGTTCATCATGTCGGCCTTCAGCTTGTCTTCCTCGTTCCACTTCAGGCCCGTGTCGTACCCCGCCGCCCACTCCGCGATCGACTCGAGGATCTCGCCAACCCCGTTCGCCAGCGGCGTGAGTGCAGGCAGGCCCGGTGCCTCCGTCGACGGCGGAACCGTCGCACTCGGCAGTAGCCGTGAGGGGTTGGCGTCTTCGATCCACGACGTCGTCTCAGCCGCACCCCACTCGACGACCACGAGCGCGTCGGCTTCAACACCCCACAGCTCGTTGAGGTGCTCTCGGTCGGGCCACGCATACAGGACGCGATGGCCAGCGAGCGACGAGGCGAAGAGGCCGCGCCACGTCAGGTGGGCCGTCCCCGGGAGATCGACGAGACGCTTGAGGCTCTGGCCCTCGAAAGTCCGGCGGGGCGTTACCACTGCGACAGGGCCGCCCGGCTGATCAAGGAGCCACCGGACTGCCCGCGTGTTCTGCGCCTCGCGGGAGTCCCGCTCACCGAGCTGAGAGACAGCGACCGGATACGGGTATGCGTCCGACGACATCGGGTTCCTCCTGTTGGGTCCTCTAGCCGGACCCTAGCCGGACACTCCGACACCGATCGCCGCACGCGACACCCTCGAGAGGCCGAGGCCGAGGCCGAGGCCGAGGCCGAGGCGGCGGCGAGCCAGGCCTTGCCCGTGCCCTTGCCCTTGCGAGCAAGGCCTGGCCAACCTTCGATGCGTATCAGGAGAGTGATCCGCGGCTAACGTGTTGGTCACCCGTGCGCGTCGACGATCGCGTCCCACCACCGAGCTTGCCCGCTGCGGCGCCTAGAGGTCAGGTGCCAGCATTGGCACTCCACGCAGGGGTGAATGGTGACCGGCAGTCGCCGACTGGTGGACGCGTATCGGCGGCGGATCGCCCTCAGCGCTCGTGCAGCAGTAATTGGGGTCGGGAACGGGCGCTTTTCGCAGGCCATGGCGGCACCTCATGCGAGGGGCACGCGCCGGGCTCATACCCAGTCCGCACCGGGGCCCGCCTCATCTGCGCGGCGCCAGGAGGGGCTTAAGCCCGGACGAGGGAGAGCCTAGCTGCAGTACTTGTTGGGAGGGCGGTCAGGTGAAGAGATGCCGGTCAAGGATTTCCGAGGTGCCGAGTCCACTGACGCTGCCCCAGGTCTTCGTCACGCGTGGCCGGCGCGCCCGTCACCAACGACGATGGAAGAGAACTTGGGCGCGCTGAATTCGCGCCGCCGTGCTGGTCGGCCGTGTCCGTCCTCACGTGGCTCTTGACCTAACTCGGTCACGGCGCCTGCAGGCTTGCGTGTGACAGGTCGCGACGGGACCCGACCGGCTCGGAGCAGCGAACGCTTAGGGCACGGGCATCGGTTGCGGCGGGTCGTCGTACTCGCCTAGTGCGTACCGCAGTCGATGGTTCAGGTCGTTCAGTGCCTGCCGCAACTCACGGTCACCGGCGCCGTCGGGTGTCAGCCCTGCGGAGGTAAACCGTCGCGCGACGTGCTCCATGAAATGCGAGTCGAGCTGAGATGCCATCGCCTCGCCCTCAATGATCGCCAGGAGTCCGATGAGCGCGTGCGCGTCCCGGGCGAGCATGGGGCGAGGACATCTTGGTGGTGGTGCATCCATGAGGTGAGTATGCGGAGCGGCTGCCCGTCGAGCCAAGGCACCGATGAGGCGGAGCGCCCGCGATCGACGTCCGCGAGATCCGCTCACCCGGAGCGGTAACCGTGCGCCCGGAGCTGGGCCCACTTCCCGCGCCACGGCACCGCGGCGCCGCTACTTGGGTGCGAGCGACCAGTTATCGGCTACGGGCGAGGACCAACGTGGTGGTACTCAAAGTATCCGGGCCTGACTCTCAAACTATCTTGCATCTCGACAATTGCTCAAAGTACTTGAGAGCGGAGCGACGACAGGCCGTTTCTACAAAGCGCGAGAAGTGCCCCGGAAACGCGTGTTCCGCGTGGGTCGACCGGCGGGACGGCTTCGTCTGTCGAGGTCGCTAGATATCACGGTGCGCGTCCGGGCGACACCCGGCCCGGGATACCCAATCTCCGATTCGGAGACGTGCAACGGCGAATCGTTCGTGCCAGTTCAGGGGCGCATCAGCGACAGCGCTCGTGGAGAAGGCGCCCTGCCAGGCGAGCTGCAATGCGGACAGCTCTTCGATGAGGTCGGAGTGGAGTCTCCAGCATGGGGGTACGACGCGGTGATCGAGTCGGTAACGCTCGACGAGCCACGTCACCCAGTGGTCGAGGTCTTCGAGCAGCAGCTCCTGGTCGGCCTCGCTAAATGCCGACCAGACGATCGGGGTTGGTGGACCGATCGGCGCCCCGAGGACACGCTTGGGGAAGAACGCCTGCTGTGCGGCGGCGGGCCTTCGACGAGAACGCGTCATCAGATCGACACTCGCTGCCGGTACGCGGCAACTGCTGCCCCGTTCGGTGCGCTCGACGGTCGGTGCGGCACCTCTGGTTGTTGCTGGTCGAGGTGGGCGACCGTGGCGGTGATCTCGGCGAGCCACGCCGCTCGCGCACTGGCGTCCTTCGGCTCAGGTCCGAGTCGGTCGAGCCAGTCCGGTCGCTCGTCGAGCGCGGCAGCTGTTAGGGCGTCGGCACGCTGCTCGATCAGCCCCTGGATCGTCGCGGCCAGCGCGAGGCCATCGTCGTCGAGGCCGCTGGTGCTGCTCATCGCAATGACTTCCTGCGGCTCCTCGGCGTGGGCGCGCAGCCAGCGGTGCGCCTCCCTCGTCAACGCAGCGACGGAGCCGTCGGCCGTAGCCCCAAGCAGCTCACGGATCGCTGCCGCGGGCTCCGGGGTGAGGGTGGCGATGCGGTCCAGCGTTGTGAACAAGGCTCTTGCCCCTGTCTGGAGGTCCGCCGCGATCGCGCCGCTCAGGCTGGCGCTGCTGAGGGCTGCCGTCCAGCGGTCGCGGGAGGCTTCGGCCAGCAGGGTTCGCGCGATGGGCACAAGACGGTGCATCGAGCCGGCGGCGTTCTGTTCGGCGGCGATCTGCGCCGTGGCGGACTGCTTGGCGCTGGTCGTCGCGACCACCGTTCCGAGGACATCGCGCCCGGCGCTATTGGTCGGTGCCTCTGGCAGGTCGTCGCACTCGGGGTCGACCGCGTCCAGCGCGACGTAGACGTGGTTGGCGTGCCGGCCGCGGGTCATGGCGACGTAGAGGTTCTCTCGTGGCATGCCGGGGTGGGCAAGCACGTGGGCGTGGTCGACGGTGATGCCTTGGGCGCGGTGCGTGGTGCTGGCGTAGCCGAGCTCGACGTCGTGCGCGACGTACTGCGCCGGGAGCTGCACCGCTCCCCCGCCCCCGCTCGCCGAGCGCGTCCGCATGACGGTGAGCGATCCGTCGGGGTGGGTCTGCGTGACCTTCCAGAGATCACCGTTGCGCACGTAGGACGTGGCGCCGGCGCCGACCGGCCGAAGTGAGCGCTCGTTGCGTCGGGTGACAATCCGGTCGCCGACGCCGATCCGTTCCCCCACTGCTAAGGCCGCGCCGGTCGCGGTCACGAGCCCGTCGGCGACTCGGTCACGGTGCGCGCGGGCATTGAGCGCCGCCACTGTTCGCGCGTCGGGCGCGATCAGGATCGAGTCGATGCCGTCGTCGACGTCCGACGCCCACGCGGCGTAGGCGTCTTCCAGCATCGCCTCGGCGGCCCCGGCGTGGACGCGTTCATGCTCGACATACTCGTCGAGGACCCTTGCGTCTCCGTCGCGCAGCCCGAGACTGGCTGCGGCTTCCCACGGGTGGCTGAACCTCCACAGGGACGTGAGGCGCGCGGGGCGTGTGCGGTCGGCCAGCAGGGCGAAGGCGCCGCCGGCGTCGACCGCGGAGAGCTGCCCGTGGTCCCCGACGAGGAGCACCTTGGCGCCGGATTTGCCAGCTTGGGTGGTGATCATGTCGAGCGTGAAGGTTCCCGCCAGGGAGGCTTCGTCGACGATCATCAGCTGGCCTGGTCGCAGACTCCACCGGGCGGCTTCATGGGTCTGCCCGGTGAGCGCCGTCTCGATGGTGCGCAACGCTCGCAGGTCGCCGCTGCGCGTGGCGGAGTCGCGGGCGCTGGTCAACCGTTGGGTGACGGCGTCGCGTCTCCGCGCTCCGTCGCCGCTGGACTCGAAGGTCCACTTAGCGGTGTTCTCGCACGTGATCCCGAGTGCTCGGGCGAGCTCGGCGGCCGCCGATGACGACGGCGCGAGCCCGATTACCGAGCCGCGTCCGTAGGTGTGTTCCCACGCCCGGCGTACTCCGCGCAGCGTTGTGGTCTTGCCCGACCCCGCTGGTCCGACGAGCACATCGAGACGCCGCCCGGAGGTCGTGACCTGCCGGACGACGCCGGCCTGGTCGGGCGCGAGCCGTGTGTCGCCGTCGGTGGCGGCCACGACGACTGCTCCCGACGACGTCGCGGGAGCATCCTCGGCCGCGGCGGCGGCGAGCAGTCGCGCTTCCGCGTCCAGGACGCGGCGGTCGGTGAATCGCTCCTCGTCGGGGCGATCGAAGACCGAGGTTCCGTCGGTGCGCTCGTACCTCGGCCCCGAGACGAACAGGGAGGGTGGCGCAGTTGAGATGGCACCGCGCAGCGCCGACGTCGTGACGGCGTCGAGGAGGGCGAGCCGGTCGTCCGGGCTGGCCATCACGAAGCCGCGGGTTACGCGCGCTGCCTCTGCCAGGACGTTCCACCGCGTCCAGGTCGATCGACGCTCCATCACCCCCGCAAGGACGAGCTGCGCGACCCGGTCGACCACCTCTGCCGGGATGCCGTCGGCGTGCAACCGAGTGGATCGGCCCCGCTCCAGGACAGCGGCGGTGAGTTCCTCTGGCGTGCTCCCTGTCAATCTGGCCGCGCGTGCGCGCCACGCAGTGAGGAGCTCGCCGAGCGGGCGGACATGCTTGCTGGGCCGGGTGGCGCGGGTGACGGCCTGGCGAAGTCGCGTGATCTCGATACGATTCGGCGTGCGCCCGTGCGTTGCGGCGAACCGGGCGACCTCCTCGGTCATCGCCTCATCGATGCGAGCGGACCGGGTCGAGAACTCCCCCATCAACCCGTCTGCGACTCCGTCCACCTCCAGGCGTGGGCTACGCCGTGCACCGCGGTGCCGCCACCCCCACCGCACGGGCAGACGCCGGGCCAGCTCGTCGGCCATCAACGCGTCGTACACCTCGGAGATCGCCACGGTCGCGTGGTGCAGTGCCCGGGAGTCGAGCGACCGCCACGCCCCGTCCGTGCCTTGCACCTTGTTCGCGATGACGAGATGCGTGTGCAGGTTCGGGTCGCCCGCGCGGGAGTCCCAGTGGTCGAACCCGACCGCGATCGCCCCGTTCGTCGACTCTTGCCGGCACCCAGCGTGCCCGGTACGGGTGAACAGCGCCCGGGCCTCGAGGAACTCCAACGCCTGACCCACCGCCGCGCGGTGAGCAGCCAGAACGACGGCTTGGGTGCGGTGGTCGGCGACAGCCCACAGCGTCGAGACGGACTTGGGCGGGGTGAACGTCAGATCGAACCCGGCGACCGCCTTTGGCGCACCGCGCGCCAGCTCCACGCGCGTGATCGCGTCGATCGCCGCTCGCCGCGCCGCGGCACCCATGCCCTCGGGTAGCGCGTTCACCTGCGCCTCGACACGTTTGGCCACCGGGTCGCCGATCACGTACGCGCGGCCGAGCGGAGTACCCGTCGCCGGGTCGCATCCCTGCCCGAAGAGCCGCGCCATTGGCTGCTCATCGACGACGTCACCGGCTTCGATCCCGACAGCCTCCGATCCTCCGACTCCCGGCAGACCAGAGCCGAGCCAGCGACCCGCCGGGTTGCCCGACTGGGTGTAGTAGGCGGTCAGCGATGTCGCTCCGGCGCGGTCGCAGTCCCCCGACGCCGTGTGACGCAACAGGTACTGGTATCCGGCCCCAGCGGTCAGACGATGCAGCGTCATCACCATGACGCCGGCCCGATCGGCGCGCGGACTGTGACTCCCATGCCGTGTAGTGCGCCCGGCGGCGCGTAACACGCGAGCCGGAACTCATGTGATCGGCCGTTGGTGCCAGAGGTGTCATGGCCCCTTTTCCTCCTCGCGACTCCCGTCGAGCTCGTCGCTGCTCGACCTCGCGTGTTACGCGCCCGTTGGCGCACCTACTTCTGCGATCCGGCGTCGTCAACATCTCGTCGATCGATCACATCGGCCGGCGCGCGACTGGTTGTCCACAGCCTGGGCGCTGATCACTCGGAGGTTGGGCAGCCGGCACCAAGGTCGCATTCGAGTACGTACGCAAAACGAGGGCTTCTCGGAGGAATGATGTCTGTCGGATGGATTGCACCCGCAGGAGCACTGCTCGAGCGGACGGCCGCGACGTGGTCAGGACTGTGGTCACTGCTCTACACGGCCGGCCACTCAACGCTTCGGCTCAGTCTCGTCGCGCAATTCGCGGACGGAGTCGAATTTGCCTATGTCGCGATGGATCTCCGCGAGGCTCGCGACGAGCTGGAGTGGCTGCACGAAGGCCTCGCCGCCGGCGCGCCTGCGATCGATCTCGGCCCCGTCCGGCCGGGCGAGGATCACCAGGCGGCGCGCGACGTCGTTCAGAAGCTCATCGACTGCGCGCTCGACGTCACCCGCCTCCTCGCGGAACAGAGCGTCGACGGCGCCGAGCTCTCATGCCTCACACGCGTCGAGCACCGCTTGCGAACCGCCCGCGCGAAGATCGCCGGGCTCCGGCCGTGACCACGTATGGCTCGCTGATGGAGCAAGCAGCGCGGCACATCCACGCCGGCGCCTCGCAGACGGCAGCCCACCGATTCAACGACCTCCGAGACGCCCACCTGGCTGTCGCGTCGTTCCACGGTCTGCTGGACGCGATCGAGCGGCACGTCTGGCACCTGGTCAACCCCGGGCGCGCGACGACGATCTACGGCACCAGCGCACCGCCGCAGGGCACAGACGCCGTCGAGTACGCCGCACTGCGGATGGTCACCGCCATCCCAACGCTCGAAGACAGGGACCACCGCCTGCCCCCGATCCCGCAGCCGATCGACCACCCCTGGGCCGACGCAGCAAGGGCGCTCGGCGCGGCGGTCGACCTGCTCGCGACGCACACCGACGTGAACGGGATGTCGCGCTCCCCCGACGGTCCCGTCGTGTGGGACTTCACCGCCCGCCGACGAGCGCTCGGCCGCGTCGCGGACTTGACCGGAGCCCTGCTGAGCGGATCAGACGAGCTCTTCTTTCGTACCAGCCAGGCTGGGGCCCACTGGTCGAGCGTGCGTCGCTGGATCCCTGACTTCGAGGAGTCGCGCGCATGGGCGGCCGATGCCGTGCACCGGGCGAAGGATCGAACCGGGGCCGGTCCTCTCGACGAGGTCGGCCTGGCCAACCCGACCATCCGCACGACGAACCAGCTCCTCGAGCTGTCAGATCGGATCGGTCGGCTCCGCCGATCGGCATGGGGCGTCCTTTCCCGTCCCGACTTCTCCGTCGCGACCCTGCGGGACTTCGCCGGCGTCGGCCTCGCGGTCAACGCCCACAGTGCCGCCTTCCACGGCGTCGACCTGCGACAGGTAGCCGACAACCCCCCGCTCGCCCAGGTGTCGCAGATCGTCCAGGCTCGAGCGTGGCAGCGCGTACTCGGCGACCTCCACGACGTCATCTCGCCCGGCCCGGGCGACCCCACGGTCCGCGCCGATGCAATCGCCGTTCGCCAACTCCTTGCTCAGACGGCACCACTGACCGGGGATTCCGTCGGTCTGGCGGCTAGCCACAAGCTCGATCGCCGCGTCCTAGGCGCGGTACTGAACGGGGCTGTCGACACGATGGGCCAGATCGCGGCATGGAACTCGATGAGCTACAACCGCCTCGCCCGCTCAGGCCATGTCCGGATCCGCGCCGCCAACCTCACCGGCGAACAGATCACCGATTCCCCCGAACTCGCCAGTGCGAAGTTGCAAGGAACCAGCGCCGCCGTCCCGCCAGCCCTCCTGGAGTGTGCACTTTGCCACTACCGCGACGCCGCGGAACGAATCCCCAGGCCCTCACTGCCCGCGCGACCCCTCTCGGCACCGCGTCATGACGCCCCACGGGCGACCTCATCGGTGAGGCCGCCGCGGACATCCACCTAGGCGCGCACATGCGGCGCCACAAGACCTGGGCTGAACAGCAGAGCTCGCAGCGGCACCCAGTTCGAGCCGTGGAAGTTACGGCACGCGGGTTGCGGCGCGTGCGCGACAGAGTCGCCGCAGATGCCCGGACGACCCCCTAGTCTGGGCCGATGCCGCCTGCTGCCGCCTCCATCAGTGCGATCGACCTGTTCTGTGGAGCGGGCGGGCTTTCGCAGGGGCTTCAGGAAGCAGGCATCGTCGTCGTGGGCGGCGTGGACATCGACGCATCCTGCGCGTTCGCGTTCGAGGCGAACATCGACGCCCCCTTCATCGAAAGAGATGTTCGAGAGATCACCGCAGAGCACGTTGAGCCTCTCTGGACTCCGGGCACCATCCGAATGCTCGCGGGGTGCGCACCTTGCCAGCCATTCTCTCCCTACCGCCGCGGCGTGGACACCTCAGCCGAGGAGCAGTGGCCGCTCCTGCGAGAGTTCTCTCGCCTGGTCAAGGAAATCAACCCCGAACTCGTGACGATGGAGAACGTTCCCCGCATCGGTACGTCAGCGGTCTTCCAAGAGTTCGTGAACGACCTCGAGGCCCTTGGCTATTTCGTCGACTGGAAGAGCTGCTACGGTCCCCGTTTCGGCCTTCCACAGTATCGCAGGCGGCTTGTGCTGCTCGCCTCCCGACTCGGACCGATCAAGGTCCCCGACGGCTCCCGTGACGAGTCGAGCTTCCGCACTGTGCGTGAGGTGATCGGTGGACTTCCCAAGCTCGCATCCGGCGAGGCTGACGGCGACGACCCACTGCACGTAGCCAGGAACCTCTCGCCGCTCAACCTTCGCCGCATCGCCGCGTCAACCCCGGGCGGAACCTGGCACGACTGGCCGGAGGAGCTCTTGTCTCCCTGTCACCGCAAGGCATCGGGCTCTTCTTTCAAGAACGTCTACGCCCGAATGGAGTGGGACAAACCGTCACCGACCATCACGACGCTGTCAGGAAACTTTGGCGCCGGCCGGTTCGGCCACCCCGAGCAGGATCGATCCATCACGCTTCGTGAAGCGGCACTGCTCCAGGGCTTCCCCCCTGGCTACAAACTCGTGAAGTCTGATGCACGCGTTAACCAGAGTCAGATCGCACGGTTGATCGGAAACGCGGTGCCGCCGCCCATCGCTGCGGAGGTCGGGCGGACGGCTGTAGCTCACATCGCTGCGCAACTCGTGGCAGCGCAATGACCGAGTCGGAAGTGACGCCACTCGAAGACGAGACCGACGTGTCCTTCGGCGCCGAGGACCACTCGACCGCACTCGTCGTTGACAAGACCTACAAGATGACGGTCGAGCTTTCCGTGCTCGAGTCGTTGGGCATCAACCTCTACAGCAACGCAGCTGCGGTGTTGTCCGAGCTGGTCGCCAACGCCTACGACGCCGATGCGGGGACGGTCAGCATTACTTGGCGCCCACGCGCTGATGTGAACGACAAAGGAACCGAGAAGCTCCTTGAGGTCGTCGTGACGGACGATGGATCTGGGATGGATGTTGCTCAGCTCAATGCTCGCTTCCTTAAAGCGGGCTACAAGAAGCGCGTCATCGAGGGAACACAGTCGCCAAAGTGGCATCGGCCGTACATGGGGCGAAAGGGCATCGGGAAGCTCTCTGTGTTCTCCCTCGCCGAAGTCGTCGAGGTATATAGCAAAACCGTTGATGGCGAAGCCCACGGCTTCGCAATCCGCGTTGGAGACCTCGAAGAACACATCAAGAACGAACTGGACTACCACCCGCAGCCCATCGAGGTCCCCGACGAGTACAAGGTGAAAGGGACCACCCTCGTACTGTCGCAACTCAAGAGCAAGCGGGCGGGCCTGACATCTGCAGCACTCCGCAAGCGCCTCGCGCGCAGATTCGACGTGATAGACGAGACGCCTTTGGATAAGGGCGGATTCCACATCCTCGTCAACGGCAAGCGCATCACTTATGTCGATCGTCAGGAACTGAAGAAGCTCGAATTCATCTGGGAGTTCCCTGGCGAGCCCCTCCCCGCAATTGCCTTACCCCCGACTATCGAGCGCTTCAACCTCCCAACAGGTATGGTCGACATCGAGAAGGGCTGGAAGGTCACGGGCTGGTTCGGCACTACGAAGACGCCGACCGACCTCACCAGTGATGAGGATGCTGGCAGCTTGAAGAACATTATCGTGCTCGCTCGGAAGCGTCCCATCCAGGAAGGCATCATCGAGAAGCTCGACTTCAGCAGACTTTTCGGCAATTACGTAACCGGGCAGATCGAAGCCGACTTCCTCGATCTCGACGAGCCCGGCTACGAAGACATTGCGACTAGCGACCGACAACGCCTGATCGAGGATGATGAGCGGGTCATTGCGCTGCAGAAGTTTCTGCGGCAGGCGTTCCTGTCCGCCGCCGAAGACTGGAGCAAAGCCCGCCCGAAGCGCGAAGCCGTTGACGCGCTCAAGCGCTACCCAAAACTGAAAGAATGGGTCGAGGAGCTGCCCCCATGGCAGCAGGAGAGCGCGCGGACGATGGTTGGCACCATTGCTGGGCTCCCCTTCGAGGGGAAAGACGCCGCGGAAGACCGCTCTGCACTCTTTCGGTCGGGAATCCTCGCATTTGCTCGCGTAGGTCTTCGTAAGTCATCCGACGATCTGGACCTCCTAAGCAAAGTCACTGCGACGGATCTTCTGCCGCTACTGGGGCAGCAGGATGCGTACGAAGCGGGACTCTGGGTCGACATCCTTCGGTCTCGGGTTCAGGCGATCGAAAAACTTCAGGACCTCACCAACGCCAACGAGAAAGAGAAAGTCCTACAGGAACACCTCTTCGATCATCTCTGGCTTCTGGACCCTTCTTGGGAGCGAGCCACGGGCAGCGAGACCATGGAGGAGAACCTTCGCAAGCTCGCACCGAACCTCTTCGCGAAGGACAAGCTCGACAAAGAAATTACAGGTCGAATCGACATCCGCTACAAGACGGTCGGTGGAAAACACGTGATCGTCGAACTCAAGCGCTATGCACTCAGTGTTGACGCGCGCAAGCTCGCTGAGCAGGGCGCGAAATATGCTGCGGCCCTCGCCAGCATCCTCACTCAACAGCAGTTGAAGAAAGAGATCCCCAATATTGAGGTGGTGTTCGTCCTCGGCAAACAGCCCGGGTCTCAGGGGTGGGTTGAGGGAATCAAGATTACCGAAGACGAATACGTTGACAATCAATTCGAGCAGTTCAACGGGAGCTACCGCCTCTACGATGCGGTGATTGCGAGCGCACGCAATCAGTACCAGGAGTATCTCGACGCCAGCAGCCAAGCTAGAAAACTAGATGACCTGCTCGTCGCCCTGGAGCCCGAGGAGGAAGAGGTGGAGGAAGATGAGGAATCCACGGCGCCTCCGGCGGTCCCGGTTTCTGCAGCCACTGCTGTGGCCGCATTTCCCCAGGATCGGGATACGGCAGTGCGAGCGACGCCCGCCGCGGCCCCCCGTCCCTCAATATTCGCGAAGCCGAAGCCGCCTACTCGCTGATCACTTGCAGGCGCCTGTGAAACGCCCCAGTTTAGTCGCGGCTCTGTTCTCTGGTTCGGGCGTGATGACGGTCAAGTTCTGACGGTGGTGCGCCGCCTCGGTGCTCGGCCGGTGGGACGTCGCCCAGCTCCGAGTGCAGGCGCCGGTTGTTGAACCTGTCCACGTACTTCAGATTCAAGTGCTTCCACATGTTCCTCGCGCCCGTGCCATCATGTGCGTCCCCGATGTCTTCCTACTTGCGCGATCATGGAAGTCGCTGACCTCGACCCGACTCGTCGGTGCGTGGAAGCGCGAGCCCGCCGAGCGCCCGCCCGGCCGCAGCCGCTGCGGCGGCCTGCTGATCGGGCAGAAGGTGGGCGTAAGTCTCAGTCGTCGTGGTGATCGATTCATGCCCGAGGCGGCGCTGCAGGACGAATAGGTCGGTGCCGGCCGCGATCATCCAAGACGCGTGTGTGTGCCGCAGGTCATGTACGCGCGGCCGCGTCGTCAGCCGAGGAGCGTCTGGGTCGGGCGTGCCATCGGCGCGCACAGGCCGGGTCGCAGCATCAAGTGCGGGCGTCCACGTCGTCGTCCAGAATCGCGATGAGGAAATCTGTTGACCCACTGTGTTGGTGAACAACAGCGCGTCAGATGACTTCGCGGCGGCCAAGGGCATGAGCACGTTGACCAGCTCATCGGGGAGCGACACGGTCCGCCGGGCCCGTCTGGTCTTCGGCGGACCGACGTACCAGTGTCGATCGCCGTCGCGCTTCCACGCCTTCGTGACGCGCAGCGTCGGCGGAGCGGCGAAGAGATCAAGGTCACCGGGGGTCAGCGCTGTTGCCTCGCCCCATCGCAGGCCGGTCGCGACGAGCAGCAGGACTAATGGCTGGTAGTGAGGCTGGACGTGTGAGAGCAGGAGGGCGAACTGGCCGCGAGTCAGCACGGTCATCTCGTCCTGTGTCAGTTGCGACTTGGGGAGCTGCACGCCGACGCAAGGGTTGTCCGTCCTGTACCCGAGCCGAACAGCCGTCGACATCGACGCAGAGAGCAGTCCGTGGATGTTCGCGATTGTCTTTGGGGACAGGCCGCTATCGCTCATGGAGCGAACCCATCCAGCGACGTGGCGGTAGGAGATCACCGCAACCGGATACGACCCGAGCGTCGGCGCGATGTGGCGGCGAAGTTGCTGCCGGTAGCTTGCGCGAGTGTCCGGACCAACCCCCGTCAGCAAGCCGATGTGCTCCGAGACGGCCTCGACGACGGACGGGCCGTGTTGCCGGACGGCGTCGGCGATCCGCGCAGCCTCCTCGGTGTGCCCACCGGTCACCTCGAGGAGATGTTTCGCCACCCGAGCGTCGTTCTCATCGTCGTACGTCAGCGAGCTCTGACGCTTCGTCTCAGGGTCCCGCCAGAGCACCGCATACGACCGCGTGCCGTCGGCCCTTACTCGCTCCCTGATGGATGCCATAGACACGAAAATAGCCCCCCGCGTCAACGAGAGGCTACTTCCTGTCAACATGACCACACGTTTCCGCAGGTCACATGGGTGGAGGTGGCGGGAATCGAACCCGCGTCCGGTGACGCAGTACCAGGGATTCTCCGGGTGCAGCCTGCTGTGATTTTCTCGGCCCCCACGGTCACACAGGCAAGCCGTGGACAGGCCCAGTCAGCTAAAAGTCCCGGCAATCGCACTGACGACGATTACCAGCAGTGGCTCTCTAGATGACGCTGGTTACTGAGTCGAGAGCGTACTCAGGCCAACGGACTTCGGGACTCGCTCAGGCGGCGAGGGCGAAGTCGGTGCGGTTTGTATTGGCACCTATTGGTTTGCACGGAGCGTTGACGAGATAACCGTGCGTCCTCGACCCGCTTCTCCTGGTTCGACGATCACCGTCGAAACCGATCACCCCCATGTTCAGTTTTCAAGCACCGGCCGGAGCCAGCACGACCAGCCTACCTCTCAACGGCAGGCTGGTCGTGCTCATTCCGGGTCAGTCGGCCGGTCCGGCGATCAGGGTGACCGGCGCGGACGCCGAGGCACCAGAGGACGCAACCGTCCAGGTCAGGGTCACGGTGTCACCGGGCGAGTAGGCGCCGAGCAGATCGGAGAGAGAAGAAGCCGACGACACGGCGACGCCGTCCACCGCGGTGATCACGTCACCGGCCACGAGACCGGACGACGCAGCCGGCGTGCCCTCGAGCACTCCCGCCACCGAACCATCAGTGCTTAGCGAGATCCCCAGGAACGCCGGGTACCCGATCGTGACGGTGTCGGAGGCGACGCCGGACTGGATCTGGTTCGCGATCACCAGCGCGTCCTCGATGTCGATCGCGTACGCCACGGTGTCCACGGTGCTGCTGGAGGCGGCGGTCGTCATGCCGATGACCTCGCCCTCGTCGTCGAACACCGGGCCGCCTGAGTCGCCGGGCACGACGGCCGCGGAGAACTCGATCAAGCCGGACAGGGTCTCGGCCGACGAGCCGTCCGTCGACGCCGTCATCGTCTGGTCCAGCGCGGTCACGCTGCCGACCGCGGCCAGCAGGTCTCCCCCGCCCTCCGCGTTGCCGACCGCCGTCACGGCGTCGCCGACCGCCGCACCGCTGTCGTCGTCCAGAGCGACCGTGTCCAGCCCCGACGCGTCCTGGAGCTGCAGAAGGGCGACGTCCGACGAGGCGTCCGTGCCGACGACGGTGGCCACATACGACGAGCCGGTCGACTCGATGGTCACCTCGATCGACGTCGAGCCCTCGATCACGTGGTTGTTGGTGAGCACCAGCCCGTTCGCCGTCAGCACCATGCCGGTGCCCGCCGAGGAGGCGTTCTGGTAGCCCAGCGTGCTGGTGATCGTCACGACGCCCACCTGCTGGTCCGCGCTCGCCGCACTGGCGGCCTCCTGGTCAGAGGTGGACGGAGAGCTGCCCCACGACGGCGGGACGAACGACGGAACCTCGGCGGCAGGCGGCTCGTACGCGGCGCCCTCGACTGCCGACGCGGCTGCGGTGTCGGTGTCGGACGACGCCTGGGCCGCCGCGATCAGGCCGCCGGTCACACCGCCGGCCAGCAGGCCGAGGGCAAGGGCGCCTCCCGCGGCACCGAACGCGAGGCCCCGACGGACGACAGGCTTCGTCGCGACGGCGATACCGCCGGGCGCGTCCGATGCCTCGCCAAGCGAAGCCGACGACGCCGACCCCTCCACAGGAGCGCCCGACGCTCCGGAAACCTGCTGCTCGTCCATGGCTCTGACCTCCCCGACGGCCCCCGTCTGGCGCCGTCAAGGAACAGAGAACGCCCCGCACCCGAGAGGTCGCTGGAGCCCACCCGTGCGCAGCCTGTGGAACCGTCAGCTGGTCGCGAGCACGTCCTTCAGTGCGTACGACACCGGCTCCTCGAGCTGCGCGTAGGTGCACGACGACGGGTCCCGGTCCGGGCGCCAGCGGCGGAACTGCGCGGTGTGCCGGAACCGCTCGCCCTCCATGTGGTCGTACGCGACCTCGACCACCAGGGTCGGTGAGAGCGGCACGAACGACAGGTCCTTCCCCGCGGACCAGCGGCTCCCGGCCGCCTCCCGAGGCGTGCGTCCGAGCGCGGAGTAGTCCCACGGGTGCCCCTCCAGAGGCACCACCAGGGGCGCGAGCTCCGTCACCAGCTCCCGCCGGCGCGCCATGGGGAACGACGCCGCCACCCCGACGGACGCGAGCGTGCCGGAGGAGTTGTACAGCCCCAGCAGCAGCGACCCGACGGCGTCGTCCCCGGACTTGTGCGGCCGGTACCCCGCGACCACGCAGTCGGCGGTCCGCTCGTGCTTGATCTTCTGCATCGTCCGCTTGCCGGGTTCGTACAGCCCGGCGGGGTCCTTGGCGACGACGCCGTCCAGCCCCGCGCCCTCGAACTGCGAGAACCACTGCGTAGCGACGTCGAGGGACGAGGTCTGGGCGGTGATCGAGATCGGTCCACCCGGCGTGACCAAGGACTCCAGCACCGAACGACGTTGAGCGAAGGGCAACCCCGTCAGGTCGTCCTCCCCCAGAGCCAGCACGTCGAAGAGCACCAGCAGCGCCGGCGTCTCGACGGAGAGCAGCCGCACCCGCGACTCCGCAGGATGCACCCGTTGCAGCAGCGCGTCGAAGTCGAGGCCGCTGTGGGTCGACGACGGCACGATGATCTCCCCGTCGACCACGCACCGGTCAGGCAGGTAGGACAACACCGCAGACACGATCTCCGGGAAGTACCGCTGCATCGGCTTGGTGTTCCGCGAGCCGATCTCCACGGAGTCCCCGTCGCGGAACACGATCGCGCGGAACCCGTCCCACTTGGGCTCGTACAGCTTCCCTGGGGGGATCGACGGCGCCGACTTGGAGAGCATCGGGTCCACGGGCGGCATCACCGGCAGCTTCATGGCCACCAGTCTTACCAGCCCCCGCCACCACCGCCGCCGACGCCACCGCCGGAGAACCCGCCGCTGAACCCCGACCCGCCGGAGGACCCGGGCGTCGGCGCGGAGATCGCCTCGGTGGCCACGGACTGGAACCGGTCCAGCGACGACGCGAACGCCGTCGCCCAGTAGATGTTGGCCCCCGGGTAGTAGCCGCCGACATACCAGCCCGGTTGTTCCACGAACCGACCCTGCGCGGCCAGCTCCGCGAACACGCGAGCCCACCGGTCGGCCAGCCCGAACACGATCGCGTAGGGCAGGTACCGGCTGAAGATGTCCTCGCCCTCCTCGAACCGCAGCTGGTTCGCCTCGGCGGTGGCCAGGTAGCGGCGGAACCCGAGGGACTGCGCCAGCACGGCGGTGCCGTCCTCGGTGCGGGCGGGGGCGGCCTTGCCGAGGATCGTGACGAGGATGCCGACGACGACCAGCGCGATCGGCACGAGCGCGAGCCCGGTCACGGACAGACCGACGCCGAACACGACGAAGGTGAGGATCACGCCGAGGATGGCGATCGCGATCCCGGCGCCGTACCACCTGGCGCGGACGTGCTTGGGATTCGCCCGGAACCAGCCGGACGCGGTCACGTGGTCGTAGAGGCCGTCCTGGACCTTCGCCATCGACGCGGCGAACGTCGTCTTCAGGTCGGAGAGCTTGACGGAGGTCGAGGTGGCGAAGATGGACGTCAGCAGCTCGTCCTCGTACGGCAGCAACGAGCCGTCCTTGTTCTTCAGCTGCACCAGGGTCCAGTCCTTGGCCTTCTTCTTCGGGTTGGACCGCGGCACCTCCTCGATGCGCAGCCAGCCGCGCACCGCGAGGTCCACCAGCGTGGCGGTGACGTCGACGGGGTCGGCCTTCTCGTCGAGGAGCGTGCCCATCTCACCCGGTCGCACGCCCGTGGGCGGCTGGAACTGCACGGAGACGACCTCGCGACGGTCGCGGAAGCCCGTCGCGGCACCCGGCTGGTTGTCAGCGGGACGCAGCCCCGGGGTCAGTCCGAGGTAGGCCTTGTCGCGGCCCACCCGGCGGACCCGGAGGAAGGCCAGGATGCCGCCGCCGACGAGCACGAGCAGGGCGACGATCCCGAGCGCCGAGGTCGGCCGCACGGGCGCCAGCGGGTCGGGCTTGTCGACGAGGATCGGCTCCACGCCAGGGAACGTGCCGGCCGGCCAGCCGGTCACGGTGGAGAACTGGTCGCCGACGGGCACCAGGTCCTGCGTGAAGCTCGACGTCGAGCCGGAGAACGACGACGAGGTGCACGGGGTGGTGGACCCGTACGGTCCGGCGAAGCAGACGGCACCCTCGACCGCGGCCGGGCCGTCGACCGCCACCGACAGGTCCCCCAGCGGGATCTCCCAGCCGGCGCCGATGACGTTCCAGTAGAGCTCGTCGCCGGAGTGCTGCTCGTTCGCGGGGTTCAGCAGCCCGTCGGCCGTGTACTCCACGTGATAGGTCTGGACGCCGGAGACGTTGTCGATGTCCTCGTCGCCGATGCGCAGGATCAGCGCGTCGGAGGTCGACTCCTCGTTCACCTGGTCGGGCGCTCCCGACGCGGACGATGCCGAGATGTCGGTGTACCGGAACGCGCGGTCCAGCGTCTCGTCGTAGTAGACCCTCGTCGGCAGGCTGAGGAACGGCCCGTGACCGGGGTCGTCGCCGAAGTCGAAGTCGAAGTCGAGCGTCACCCGCATCGTGCCGTCGGCAGCCAGGGTGGCCGTGACGTCGTACCGCGTGATCTCCCGGCCGCTCGTCTGGTCGGGGACAGCAGCGGCCGTCAGGGCGACGACGAGACCGAGTGCCAGCAGGACCGCGCGCAGGGCCCTCACAGGTCGCGCTTCTCGCGGATGGCCCGGGTGGCCTCGAGGTTGTCCTGCCGCTCGCGCAGCGCCTGCCGCTTGTCCCACTCGCGCTTGCCGCGGGCCAGCGCGATCTCCACCTTGGCGCGCCCGTCGAGGAAGTACAGGGACAGCGGGATGATCGTCTGCCCCTTCTCCCGCGTGCGGGACTCCAGGCGGTCGATCTCCGAGCGGTGCAGCAGCAGCTTGCGCTTGCGGCGGGGCGCGTGGTTGGTCCAGGTGCCCTGCGAGTACTCGGGGATGTGCACGCCCTCGAGCCACAGCTCGCCGTTGGTCACCTCGCACCAGCCGTCCACCAGCGAGGCCCGGCCCATCCGCAGCGCCTTGACCTCGGTGCCGCTGAGCACCATGCCGGCCTCGAACACGTCCTCGATGACGTAGTCGTGCCGGGCCTTCCGGTTCGAGGCGACGACCTTGCGCCCGACATCCTTGGCCACGGTGGTCGAACCTCGTTCCTGAGTGCGCGGATGGTGCGGGTCGAGACTACCTGCCCGTGGCCAGCGCTTTCAGAGACCGAGGAGCGGACGCGGGTTCACGGTCCCGCCGTTCACGTAGACCTCGAAGTGCAGGTGGCAGGCGGCCGACGTGCCGGTGTTGCCCGACCGCCCGATCAGCTGCCCCCGCTCGACCGTCTGCCCGGAGCTGACCGCGAAGCTGGTGAGGTGGTTGTAGCTGGCCGACAGGGCGTTCCCGTTGACGAACCCGCTGTCGATCATCACCTGGTTGCCGAACCCGTACCGCGCCTTGGCCCACGTCACCGTGCCGGCGCGGCCGGCGTAGATCGGGGTGTTGCAGAAGGTCCGCAGGTCGATGCCGGCGTGCAGGCGCGTGTAGTGCAGCGTCGGGTGGAACCGCATGCCGAACTCGGAGGTCACGTAGATCGGGCTGACGCTGGTCGGGTTGCCGAACAGGGCGTTGCCGATCGGACCGGCCGGGCCGTGCGGGTTGCCGGCTGCGGCGTCGCGGGCCTTCTGGGCGGCGATCGCGGCCTGGAGCTCGGCCTGGACGGCGGCCGCCTCGGCGTCGGCCTGGGCCAGCTGGGCGGCCAGGGCCGCACGCTGGGCGTCCAGCGACGCCTGCTGCTGCACCTGCCGCGCGAGCAGCTCGTCGAGCGACGCCTTCGCGGCGGCCGCGGCTGCCTTCGCCGCGTCGGCCTCGACCACCTTCTGGTCGGCCTCGGCCTTGAGCTGGGCGATCTTCTCCTTGACCGCGCCCAGCCGCGCCTCGGCGTTCTTGTTGGCCGACTCGGCCGTCCGGAGCTGGTCGAGGATCTGGGCCTGCGTGCGCAGCGCGGTGGCCATCAGGCCGTACCGCTGCACGAAGTCGTCGGTGCTCTGCGCGTCCAGGATCACGTCGACGCCGGACACGCCGCCGCCGTCCTTGTACGCCTCACGAGCCATCTGCCCGATCGCGGCACGCATCTGCGCGGCGTACTCGGCGTCCTGCGTGATCGTCGTCGTGATCGTCGCCTGCTGGTCCTCGGCGTCGACCAGCCGGGCCGCGATGATCGCCGCCTCGCGCTGCGCCTTCTCCAGCGCAGCCTTGGCCTCGTCGAGCACGGCCTGCGCGGCGGGGATCTTCGCCTGCGTGTCCGCCAGCTGCATCGCCAGGGCCTGGAGGTTGGCGTCGACGCCCTCCATCGCCGCCTCGGTATCGTCGCGCGCCTTTGCGATCGCGGCCTTCTGCGCCTCGGCCGCCTTGCGGCGGTCGTCGATCCTGTCGGCGTAGGCGGGTGCGGTGAAGAGCGCCGTGACCATGAGGACGAGCACGACGAGCAGCGCGGGCATCCGCAGACGGCGCACGATCACACCTTCGTGTAGCGGCTCAGAGTGACCAGGGACGAGATCGCGGCGAGCAGGATCGCGACCGCGATGAGGATGGGTGCCACGGCGAGGACGTCGGACGTGTTCACGTACGGGATCCACGCCGCCTGCTCACCGAGCCAGTCGTCGATCAGGTAGCCGACCCCCAGCCACAGCGCACCGACCGCCAGCAGTGCACCGATCGTCGCGGCGATCGCGCCCTCGAGCATGAAGGGCAGCTGGATGAACACGGTCGACGCCCCGACCAGGCGCATGATCCCGGTCTCGCGACGACGGCTCAGCGCTGACAGCCGGATGGTCGTGGTGATGAGCAGCACCGCGGCCAGGAGCATCACCGCGGCGAGCCCGCCGGCCAGCAGGGTCGCGTTGTTGAGCACCGAGAAGAGCCGGTCGAACAGCCGCTGCTGGTCCTTGACCTCCTCGACGCCGGGCCTGCCCGAGACCACCTCGGCGACCACGGGGTACTGCTCAGGGTCGGTGAGCTTGATCCGGTAGGAGGAGTTCATGTCGTCGACCGTGGCGGCCGACGCCCAGAACTGGTCCTTGAACTGCTCCTGGAAGGCCTCGAACGCCTGCTCCTTGGTCTCCGTGTAGACCTTCTCGACGTACGGCTTGACCTCGGGCGACGCGAGCGCGGCCTGGATGTCGGCCTTCTGCTCGTCGGTCACCTCTCCGCTCGCGCAGGTGGGCTCCGTGGAGTTCTGCGGGCAGAGGAAGACCGAGACCTCGACCTTGTCGTACCAGTCGTCCTTCATCTTGCCGATCTGCGTCTGCAGCAGGGCGGCGGCGCCGACGAAGGTGAGCGACACGAAGGTCACGAGGATGACGGAGATCGTCATCGACAGGTTGCGACGAAGACCCAGGCCGATCTCGGAGAGGATGAACTGGAGGCGCATCAGCGGTCCGACCCGTAGACGCCGCGCGACTGGTCACGCACCATCGCGCCGGTGGACAGCTCGATCACGCGCTTGCGCATCTGGTCGACGATCTCGTCGTCGTGCGTCGCCATCACGACCGTGGTGCCCGTGCGGTTGATCCGGTCGAGCAGGCGCATGATCCCCAGGGACGTCGTCGGGTCGAGGTTTCCCGTGGGCTCGTCGCACAGCAGGATGTTCGGACGGTTGACGAACGCGCGCGCGATGGCCACGCGCTGCTGCTCGCCACCGGACAGCTCGTGCGGACGACGCTTCTCCTTGCCGGCCAGGCCGACCATCTCGAGCGTGTCCGGCACGGTGGTGAGGATGTGGTGCCGCGGCTTGCCGATCACCTGGAGCGCGAAGGCCACGTTCTCGAACACCGTCTTGTTGGGCAGCAGGCGGAAGTCCTGGAACACGGCGCCGATCTGGCGGCGCAGCGTCGGCACCTTCCACGACGACAGGGTGCCCAGCTCCTTGCCGGCGACGAACACGCGGCCGGCCGAGGCCCGCTCCTCGCGCAGCACGAGGCGCAGGAACGTGGACTTGCCGGACCCGGACGCGCCGACGAGGAAGACGAACTCGCCCCGCTCGACATCCAGGGACACGCGGTCCAGCGCCGGTCGTGCGCCGCGGGCGTAGACCTTGGTGACATTCTCGAATCTGATCACGGTGCTCGGAGGGGCCAGGTTCGGGGATGGACTTCACGCACGGGAACTACTGCTGGCCTTGTCGAGAGTAGGCAACGGACCCACCCCCACCCGGTGGTGACACGCCGCAGGGGAACCTGTGAACTGCAGCGGCGTCCGGACAGGTCGGGCAAACGCCCGCGAATCGCCGGTCAGTGCGGGGTCGGCAGGAACGCCGTCGGGTCGAGCTCGCGCGTCGGAGGTGCCCCGGTGATCGCGGCCAGGATCGCCTCGTGGCTGACCGTCGCCGCGTCGAACTCCCCGTTGTTGCGGCCGTGCCGGAGCACGATGATCCGGTCGGACACCGCGCGGACGTCGTTCATGTTGTGGCTGATGAGGACCACCCCGAGCCCGAGGTCGCGCAGGCGCTCGATGTGCGTGAGCACCTCCGCGGTCTGCGACACCGACAGCGCGGCCGTCGGCTCGTCGAGCACCACGATCCTGGGCCTGCCGATCAGGGTGCGGGCGATCGCCACCGACTGCCGCTGCCCCTTGGACAGGGTGGACAGCGGCGACTTGACCGACGGGATCCGGCTGTTCAGGTCGCGCAGGACCTTCCGGGCGATCTGCTCCATGGTCTCGTCGTCGCGCACCCGACCGCGGTGCAGCTCACGGCCGAGGAACAGGTTCGACGTCACGTCGAGGTTGTCCGCCAGCGCGAGCTCCTGGAACACCGTCGCGATGCCGAGCGCGTGCGCCGCGATCGGCGTCGGGATGGTGACGGTCTCGCCGTCGATCTCGATGAGTCCCGTGTCGGGGGTCAGCACGCCCGAGATCATCTTGGCCACCGTCGACTTCCCGGCGCCGTTGTCGCCGACGAGCGCGACGACCTCGTGCGCGTAGACGTCCAGGTCGACGTCGACCAGGGCCTCCACCGCACCGAAACGCTTGCCCAGACCCCTGAGCGACAGCAGGGGCACGTCGTTGGCCGTGCTCATCGCCACTCACCTGCTCCCCGTTGGGCACGTGACACGTGCAGTGAATCTTCCACCATCTGAGGCGTCGATCGCGTCATTGCGCCGCTCCGACCCCGACCGCCGCCTGGTCGTCGTCGACACGGAGCGGCAGTGCGGTCGACTGGAGGGCCAGCACCAGGGCGCCGATCACCTCGGCCCGGGACCCCAGCGAGGCGGCGACGACCTCGAGCGGGGCGATCTGGTTCAGCAGCACGTTCCTGCGCACGGCCTCACGCAGGGGCCGCAGCAGCAGCTCCCCCGTCTCCGCCAGCTCGCCGCCCACGACGACCAGCTGCGGGTTGACCGCGACGCCGAGCCCCGCGACGACCATCCCGATCATGGCGCCGGCCTCCGCGACCACCTTGCCGCAGCGCTCGTCGCCGTCGATCGCGCGCTGCACCACGTCGCGCAGCGCCAGCGGACCGGAGCTCACACGGAGCCGGTCGATCAGTGCCGAGGCTCCGACGACGGTGTCGAGGCAGCCGCGGTTGCCGCACCGGCACAGCTCACCCGGGAACGCGACCTGCACGTGCCCGATCTCGCCCGCGGTGCCGGCGACGCCGCGATGGACCTGGCCGTTGATGACGATCCCGGCACCCGTGCCGTAGGACGCGCGCACGAACACGCTGTCGCTGTACTGCCGCGCCGCACCGAGCGTGCTCTCGGCGATCGCGCCGAGGTTGGCGTCGTTGTCCACGTACACCGGCCGGCCCAGCCGCTTGGAGAGCACCTGGCCGATGTGCACCGTGTCCCAGCCCGGCATGATGCCGCGCACCGAGACCATGCCCGTGGACGCGTCGACCGGCGCGGGCAGCCCCACGCCGAGCCCGACGACGTCGTCGAGCGAGGCCCCCACCCGCTCGACCAGGTCGACGACCAGCAGGGCCACGCGGTCCAGGCTCGTGTCCACCCGGTGGTCCGCCGGCAGCGGGAGCGTCTGCTCCGCGATGACCTGGTGGCTGAAGTCCCCCAGCACCAGCCGCAGGTGCCGGTGCCCGATCTGCACGCCGGCCGCCAGACCGACGCGGCGGGCGAGCGTGACCATTTGGGCACGCCGCCCGCTGCGGGTGGTCGTGGCGGTGTCGACGACGCCGGCAGCCAGGAGCTCCCGGACGATCGTCGACACCGTCGCCTGCGACAGACCTGTCGCCTCGGAGAGCTCGACCTGCGTGAGCCCGCCGTACCGCTTGACCGTCTCGACGACGAGGTTGCGGTTCGCGTCGCGCAGGGACGACTGGGAGCCGGCTGCGGGTGCTCGCCTGCTCACCGTGCGAACCTAGTGCAACTCGTCGTCCATGGGTTCATCGCCGTGCTAGCGCGTCCCCGCCCGACGCTTGTTGATCAGGTCGAACGCCACGGCGAACAGGAGCACGAGGCCCTTGATCGCCATCTGCCAGGACGGGTCGACCGACAGGATCGACAGGCCCATGTTGAGCACGCCCATGATGAGCGCACCGACGATCGCTCCCGAGATCCGGCCGATGCCGCCCGTGACGGCCGCCCCACCGATGAAGCACGCCGCGATGGCGTCGAGCTCGAAGTTCTGCCCGGCCGACGCGATGGCGGCACCGGCGCGAGCGGTGGTGACGATCGCGGCCGCTCCGGCGAGCACGCCCATGTTGACGAAGATCCAGAAGTCGACCCGACGGGTGTCCACGCCCGACAGGCTCGCCGCGAGGCGGTTGCCGCCGATCGCGTAGATGTGCCGGCCGAACACCGTGCGCCCCATGAGGAACGTGTAGGCGACGATGAGCACCCCGACGATGACGAGCACGGTCGGCGTGCCGCCCGCGGAGAACGACAGGATGACCGTGAGGACCCCGATACCGATCGCCACGAGCGCGAGCTTGGTGGCGAACAGGCCCACCGGCTCGACGTACAGCTCGTGCTTGCGCAGCGAACGACGGGCACGGACCTGCGAGACCACGATCGCCCCGATGGCCAGGACGCCGATGAGGATCGTGACGACGTCCATGTTGTTCGCGTAGCCCAAGAAGTTCGGCAGCGACCCCTTCGAGATCGCGATGAACTGCGACGGCAGGCCGGCGACGGTCTCACCGACGATGACGAGCGCGAGCCCGCGGAAGATGAGCATGCCGGCCAGCGTCACGATGAACGCCGGGATCCCGACGTACGCGACCCAGTAGCCCTGCCACGCGCCGACGACACCGCCGACCGCGAGCCCGAGCAGGACGGCGACCAGCCAGGGCAGCCCCATGTCCCGCATGCTCACGGCGACGATGCCACCGACGAACGCGACCACGGAGCCGACCGACAGGTCGATGTGCCCGGCGACGATGACCATGACCATGCCGATGGCCAGGATCATCACGTAGGCGTTCTGCTGGAACAGCGCCGCGACGTTGTTGGCGAGCAGCAGCTTGCCGTCGGTCAGCACCTGGAAGAGCAGCACGATCACGACGAGCGCGCCGAAGATGCCGTACTGGCGCGCGTTGCCGCCGAGGCCGGCCATCCGCTGTCCGAGCGGCACGCGGGCCTGAGCTCCCGGAGGCGCTGCAGGGGCGGGGTTGAGGTCGGTAGTCATCGGGGGGTCACGTCCTTCTCCATGGTCATGTACTGCATGAGGCGCTCCTGCGTGGCATCGGCGCGGGCGACCTCGCCCGTCACACGGCCCTGGCTGAGGGCGTAGATGCGGTCGCAGATGCCGATCAGCTCGGGCAGCTCGGAGGAGATGACGATGACGCCCTTCCCCTCGTCCGCGAGCCGGTTGATGATCGTGTAGATCTCGTACTTGGCGCCCACGTCGATACCTCGGGTGGGCTCGTCGAGGATGAGCACGTCGGGATCGGCGTAGATCCACTTGCTCAGCACGACCTTCTGCTGGTTGCCGCCGGACAGCTTGCCCACGAGGGCGGAGACCGTCGGCGTCTTGATGTTGAGGTCGCGTCGGTACTGCTCGGCGACCTTCTCCTCGGCGGTCCGGTCGACGACGCCCCAGCGCGCGAGCTTGCCCAGCGCGGACGCCGAGACGTTGTGCTGGATGGTGTCGATGAGGTTGAGGCCGAACCGCTTGCGGTCCTCGGTCGCGTACGCGATGCCGTGCCTGATGGCCGCACCCACGTTGCGCAGCTCCACCTGCTTGCCGTCCTTGAAGGCCCGGCCGGAGATCCGTGCACCGTAGCTGCGCCCGAACAGGCTCATCGCGAGCTCCGTGCGGCCCGCACCCATGAGGCCGGCGATGCCGACGATCTCCCCGCGGCGCACGTCGATCGACGCGTTGTCGACCACCTTGCGCGCCTGGTCGATCGGGTGGTGCACCGTCCATTCCTCGATCCGGAGCACCTCCTCACCGATCGTGGAGACGTGGTCCGGGAACCGGTTGTCGAGCGAACGGCCGACCATCCCACGGATGATCCGCTCCTCGGTGACCGCGTCGTCCCCGTGCATCTCGAGGGTCTCGATGGTCTTGCCGTCGCGGATGATCGTCGTGGTGTCGGCGACCGCCTCGATCTCGTTGAGCTTGTGGCTGATGATGATCGACGTGATCCCGTGCTCCTTGAGGCTCCGGATCAGGCCGAGCAGGTGAGCGCTGTCCTCGTCGTTGAGCGCCGCGGTGGGCTCGTCGAGGATGAGCAGCTTGACCTCCTTCGAGAGCGCCTTCGCGATCTCCACGAGCTGCTGCTTGCCGACGCCGATGTCGACGATCTTGGTGTCGGGGCGCTCGTCCAGGCCCACGCGGGCGAGGAGCTTGGCGGCCTCCGAGTTGGTCTTGTTCCAGTCGACGACGCCCCGCTCCGCCTGCTCGTTGCCGAGGAAGATGTTCTCGGCGATCGACAGGAACGGGCTCAGCGCGAGCTCCTGGTGGATGATGACGACGCCGTGGCGCTCCGAGTCGCGAATGCCGCGGAACTCGACGGGCTCGCCGCTCAGGACGATCTCCCCCTCGTAGGTCCCGTGCGGGTAGACGCCCGACAGGATCTTCATGAGGGTGGACTTTCCTGCGCCGTTCTCGCCGCAGATCGCGTGGATCTCGCCGGCGCGGACCGACAGGTTCACGTCCTGCAGCGCGATGACTCCGGGGAACCGCTTCGTGATGTCCCGCATCTCGAGGATGTGGTCAGTGCTCATGCTTCCTCACAGGTGTGTCGTCAGGCGGGCCGCCGAGCGCCGGTCCGTGCAGGTGTTCGCACGGACCGGCGGTCGGCAGCACTCTCCGAATGGGTCAGAGACCCAGGTCGGAGGCCTCGTAGAAGCCGGACTCGACGAGCACCGACTCGACGGTGTCCGGCGTGACGACCTGCGGGTCCAGGAGGTACGTCGGGACGACCTTGTTGCCGTTGTCGTACGTCTCCTCGTCGTTGACGTCGACCGTGTCGCCGTCCACGATCTGCTGGATCATCTTGGCGACCTGGTCACCCAGCGCGCGGGTGTCCTTCCAGACCGACATGGACTGCTTGCCGGCCAGCATGTTGAGCACGTTCGCCTGGTCGGCGTCCTGCCCGGTCAGCACCGGGTAGTCCGGACCCGGGGCGTAGCCCGCGCCCTCGAGCGCCTGGGCGATGCCCAGCGCGAGCGAGTCGTTGGGCGACAGGACGACGTTGACCTTCTGGCCGCCGCCGTAGAACGAGTTCAGGCGGTTCTCCATCTCGGCCTGGGCGGTGTCGGAGCCCCAGCCCTGGATGCCGATGCTGGCCCAGTCGTCGTTGCTCGCGGGCGACTTGCCCGACGGGACGACGAGCTTCCCCTCCTCCACGTACGGCAGGAGGATGTCCCACGCACCGGAGAAGAAGAACTTCGCGTTGTTGTCGTCCGGCGAACCGGCGAAGGGCTCGAGGTTGAACGGGCCCGCGGCGTTCTCGAGGTCGAGAGCGTCGACGATGAACTCGCCCTGGAGCGTGCCGACCTTCTCGTTGTCGAACGTGGCGTAGTAGTCCACGTTCGGGGTGTCGTTGATGAGGCGGTCGTACGCGATGACCTTGACGTCGTTGGACGCCGCCTGCTCGAGGACCGGCGCGAGCGCCGTGCCGTCGATCGACGCGATCACGAGGACCTTCGCGCCCTGGTTGATCATGTTCTCGAGCTGCGTGATCTGCTGGTCCACCTTGTTGTCGGCGTACTGCAGCGTCGTCTCGTAGCCCGCCTCCTTGAGGAGCTCCTCGAGGTGCGCACCGTCACGGTTCCACCGCTCGAGGCTCTTGGTCGGCATCGCGATGCCGATCAGGGTGTCCTCGACCGCTGCGTCGCCCGTGGGCTCGTCAGCCGCGTCCCGCTCCTGGCTGCAGGCGGAGAGGCCGATCACCAGGCCAGCCGTGGCGATGCCGACGGCCACCTTCTTCCATGCAAATGACATCGTTGTCCGCTCTCTCGTTGCACCGTCCGGCCTGCGGCGCCGGGGCATCTGTGCCCCGGCGGCCCGAGCGGGACCGTCTCTGGTCCTGCCGGTCCGCTTGGCCGGTCATGTCGGTTGAATTCAAGACCTGAAGGCTACGTGAGCGCAAGTGCCGTTACCAACCCGTGTCCTGCGGGGGTTTGAGAGCGTTTTCCGAAGGACCTAGGACCTATAACTTCGGCCTCCGAAGACAGACAGATCAGGCGGAGGCGTTGTCCAGCGACCGGCGCCAGCGGATCCCGGCCTCGATGAAGTCGTCGATGTCGCCGTCGAAGACCGCGGCGGGGTTGCCCACCTCGTGCTCCGTGCGCAGGTCCTTGACCATCTGGTACGGCTGCAGGACGTAGGAGCGCATCTGGTCTCCCCAGCTCGCCTTCACGTCGCCCGCGAGGGCCTTCTTCTTCGCGTCCTCCTCGGCCTTGCGGACCAGGAGGAGGCGGGACTGCAGGACCCGGAGCGCCGCGGCGCGGTTCTGGATCTGCGACTTCTCGTTCTGCATCGACACGACGATGCCGGTGGGGATGTGCGTCATGCGTACCGCCGAGTCGGTGGTGTTGACCGACTGGCCGCCCGGGCCCGACGAGCGGAACACGTCGACCTTGATCTCCGACTCCGGGATGTCGATCGAGTCGTTCGACTCGATGAGCGGGATCACCTCGACGGCCGCGAAGCTCGTCTGGCGCCGGCCCTGGTTGTCGAACGGCGAGATGCGGACCAGCCGGTGCGTGCCGGCCTCGACCGACAGGTTGCCGAACGCGTACGGCACCTTGACCTCGAACGTCGCCGACTTCAGCCCGGCCTCCTCCGCGTAGGAGGTGTCAAGCACGGTGGTCGGGTAGCCGTGCCGCTCCGCCCAGCGCAGGTACATGCGCAGGAGCATCTCCGCGAAGTCCGCGGCGTCGACACCACCGGCACCGGCGCGGATGGTCACCACGGCCTCGCGCTGGTCGTACTCCCCCGCCAGGAGCGTGCGGACCTCGAGCTCGCCCAGGTCCTTCTTGATCTTCAGCAGGTCGGCCTCGGCCTCGGCGAGCGTGTCCTCGTCGTTCTCCTCGGCGGCCATCTCGACCAGCGTCTCGAGGTCGTCGATCCGCCCGTCGAGCTTGCTCATCCGGTCCAGCTCCGCCTGCGTCGACGAGAGCGCGCTGGTGATCTTCTGCGCGGCGTCCGGGTCGTCCCACAGGTCGGGGGCCGACGCCTGCTCCGACAGCTGCGCCACCTTGGCCTCGAGCGCGGTCGGGTCGCTCACCGCCTGGATGGTGCCCAGGGTGGTGCGCAGATCACGGATTGCGGTGGGGAAGTCGGTGGTGGCCACAACCGTCCAGGCTACCGGGTCCACGCTCCCCGCTCCTCCCCCGGCGGGAGCCCGTCACGAGCCGCGCGCGACCGACTCCGCCTCGAGCGCGATCCCGTCGGACCACGGCGCGAGCACCCAGCTGACCAGCACCGGCCGGACCACGGCGCCCAGGTGCACCTGCGCCGACCGGCCGTCGGTCGTCGACGCGGAGAGCACCGCGAGCTCGTCCCACGCGGTGGCCGCGTCCGGGTTGTCGCGCAGGTACCGGTCCACGGCGTCGCGCACCGACGCGTCGGTCAGCGGCACCCCTTCGGTCGCCGGGTCCCCCTGGCCCGCACCCGGGGCGAAGTACTGGTCGTCGCCGACCGCGTCGGCCGCCTCGAGGGCGAGCACGTCCGCGAGCGCGAGCAGCCGCTTGCGCTCCAGGTGGACCCCCGCGGCGGACACGACGACCGTGATGAGCAGCAGGGCGACCACCACGAACCCGAGCGTCAGGATCATCACCTGACCGCGGTCGTCCTCCGGCCTGTCCCTCATCGGGTCGCCCGGTAGGTGTCGACGGGTGCGACCCGCTCGGCGCTCACCGGCACCTCCAGCGGGACGACGTCGCGCACGAACCCCGGCACGAAGGGCAGCAGCACGCGTACGTCGATCCGGGCCGCCACATCGCTGCCGGGTGCGAGGCACGGTGTCGTCGAACAGGTGAGCGTGAGGGCCTCGGCGGGGTCGTCGTCGAACCCCTGGTCCCGCAGGGCGATCCCCACCGCGGCGACCGCGCGCTCGGCGCCCTCGTCGGCTCGGTCGGCGACGACGTACGTGCGCGCCGCCTCGCGCGCGGCACCCTCCGCGGCGAACGTCGCGGCCTCGATGCGGCCGAGCACGAGCACCAGGTACACCAGGGGCACGAGCAGGACGAGCGAGAGCCCGAGGAACTCGATCACCGAGCTGCCCTCGTCGTCGGTCAGGTTCACGGCTCCTCGACCAAGGCATGCCCGTGGACCGTGAGGGTCCCGGCGGGGCCGACGAGCCCGACCAGCGGGAGCGGCGCCTCGACCTGGACCTCCACGACGTCGAGCCCGTCGAGCGTGGTCCGCGTGGCGCTCACACCTTGCGCGTACGCCGACGAGAGCGACTGCGCGATCAGGACCCGCGAGCGCTCGGCCCCGTCCCCGGGCTCGTGACCCGCCAGCGCCCCGTAGCGAGCGCCCTCGGCCGCCGAGTCGACGAGCGTGTTCCGCACGTGCAGCACGATGGTCAGCTGGAGCACCGCGACGAACAGCACCGTCACGAGCCCGCCGACGAGCGCGAAGTCGACTATCGCGGAGCCGGCGTCCGACGTCAGGGCGCCTTGACGCTGTTGATGGCGTCCTCGAACACCCGCCCGAGGGCGTCCCCGGCGATGATCCACAGCGCGGTCACCAGCCCCGCCGTCATCAGGGTCACCAGCACCCACCCCGGGACGTCGCCCCGGTCCGATCCCCCGGCCGCGACGCGCCGCTGGACCCGTCCCACGCGGTCCCGCCCCACACCAGCGAGCCCCACAGCAGCGCCCCGGTGCGCGAGGGCGGCCGGTCGTCCGTGCTCTCGGTGCCGCTCGTCATCGGTTCTCCCTTCGTCGGACGCCGCTCGGGCGCCGTGCCACGTTCCCCTGCGGGTCACAGACCGACCCGCAGGACCACCATCGAGGGGAAGACGGCGAAGACGACGGTCACCGGGAGGATCAGGAAGACCACCGGGACCATCATCAGCACCTCCTTGCGCCCACCGGTCTCCATGAGCGCCCGGCGCCCCTCCTCGCGGACGTCCTGCGCCTGCGCCCGGAGCACGTCCGCCAGCGGCGTCCCCCGCTCGACCGCCACGGCGACGCCCTCCGCGAAGCGGGCCAGCGCGGTGAGCCCGGTCCGGTCTGCCAGGTTGTCGAGCGCGACGGTCAGCGGGGCGCCCGCGCGAGCGTCCGCGAGGGTGCGGGCCAGCTCGGCGGAGAGCTCGCCGTGCGTGCTCCGCACCACGCGCTCCAGGGCGCCGACCGCGCCCTCCCCGGCGCCGACCGCCAGGGCGAGCAGCTCCGCGATCGTCGGCAGCTCCGTGAGCATCCGCGACTCGCGAGCCTGCAGCTCCCGCGTGAGAGCCCAGTCGCGCGCGAGCACGCCGACCAGCCCGCAGACGGCGACCAGCACCACGAGCGCCACGACACCGGCACCACGCGTCGCCGCGAGGAGGAGCGCCAACGCGAGGCCTCCGGCAAGGCCGAGCACGCCCCAGACCACCTGCCCGGCGCGGAACTGCTCGACGGTCTCGGGTCGGCCGGCCCGCGACAGGCGGCGGCGCAGCTCCGACGTGGGCGAGCCCAGACGGGTGACGAGCCGGACGGCGTCGGCCATCACCGGGGCGACGAGCCGCTCCACCGTGGCGAACGGTCCGCGGACGGTGGGCGCCCGCAGCAGTCCCGAGGACGTGGGCTGCGGTCGCAGGTAGGGCGCGAGCCGCTGGTCGAGCGTGATGCGGCGGGCGCGCAGGCGGAACAGGACGATCGTCAGGCCGAGGCCCCCGAGCAGCCCGATGAGGGCACCGGCGACGGCCGGGCTCACCGCAGCACCCGCGGGTCGTCGGGAAGCCGCGCGATGCGCAGCATGATCAGGTACGCGACCACCGTGCAGGCACCGCCGACGACGAGGACGGCGAAGCCCGCCGGGGTGTCGTAGGCGCTCGCAGCCTCCGGTCGGGTGGCCAGGAGCGCGAGGACGATCCACGGAGCGGCGACCGCCAGACGCGCCGCGTACACGGTCCAGCTCTGCCGCGCCTCGAGCTCACCGCGCGTCCGCACGTCCTCGCGCAGGAACGAGGCCAGGGTGCGCAGCAGCCGACCGAGGTCCGTGCCACCGACGTCGCGCGTCAGCCGCAGCGCCTCGATGATCCGGTCGGCCACCGGGTCGGCGAGGCGGGCCTTGAGCAGGTCGAGGCACTCCCCGAACCGCCCGGTCGCCCGGTAGTCCTCGGCGAACGCGGTGAACGCCTCGCGCAGCTCGACCGGCCCGCGCTCCCCGATCTGGGCGACCGCCTCGGGCAGCGCCAGCCCCGCGCGGATGCCGGAGCCCAGGTGGTCGACCACCTCGGGCCAGAGCTGCCGGAGCCGGGCGCGCCGCCGACGTGCCCGCGAGCGCACGACCGCCCAGGGGGCCATCGCCGCGAACACCGCGAAGCAGAGCGCGATCGACGGGATGCGCGTGAGGGCGGTCCCGACGAGCAGGACGACCAGCCCGAGCAGGACGCTGGTCACCAGCAGCCCGTGCGGCGTCACACCGGTGACCCCCGCCTGGACCAGGGCGTCCTGCGTGCGGGCGTGCCACCCGACCCTGCGCGCCGACCTGGGGTGCCGAGGCTCCGCCCAGAACGACCACCAGATGCACGCGACCCCGGCCCCGAGCAGCAGGCCCACCAGAACCCCCATCAGGCCCGACCCCGCAGCAGCGCGGACAGGTCGGTCCCCGTGCGCGCGAACCGCTCGGGGTGCGGCGGGTAGCCGTCCGCCCGCGCCAGGTGCCCGTCGCGCGCGTGGAAGACGTCGGCGGTCTCGACGATCCCCTGCTCCACGCGGCCCGGCACCGCGACGATCTCCCGCACCAGCCGCCGCCCGCTGCCGTCCAGGTCCAGGTGCACCACCAGGTCCACGGCGGACGCGACCGTGGGCACCACGAACCGGTCGGAGACGTTCTCCCCCGCCAGCAGCGGCAGCGTGCAGAGCTTGGTCAGCGCCTCGCGCGCCGAGTTGGCGTGGATGGTGCACATGGCCGGCACCCCCGCGTTGAGTGCGATCAGCAGGTCGAGCGCCTCGGCCTCCCGCACCTCGCCGACGAGGAGCCGGTTCGGGCGCATCCGCAGCGCCTCCTTCACCAGCCGCCGCAGCGGGATCTCCCCGGTCCCCTCGAGGCTGGGCTGGCGGCACTGCATGGCCACCCAGTCACGCGCCACGAGCCGCAGCTCGAAGACCTCCTCGCACGTGATGACCCGCTCGCGCGCGGGGATGGCGCCCGCGAGAGCGTTCAGCATCGTGGTCTTGCCGGCCTGAGTTCCTCCGGAGACCAGCACGTTCAGACCGGCCCGGACGGACGCCTGCAGGAAGGCCGCCGCGTGCGGGGTCAGCGTGCCGAGGCCGACGAGGTCGTCGAGCGTCGTCGCGCGGACCACGTACTTGCGGATGTTCACCGACCAGTGCCGCCGCGTGACGTCCGGGATCACCGCGTGCAGCCGTTCCCCGCCCGGCAGGCTGGCGTCCACGAACGGGCTGGACAGGTCGAGCCGCCGGCCCGACACCTTCAGCATCTTCTCGACGAGATCCCGCACCTGGCCGTCCGTGAGGATCGTCGTCGTCAGCTCGGCCTCACCGCGCCTGGCGACGAACACCTGCGTCGGCGAGTTGATCCATATCTCCTCGACCTCGGGGTCGTCGAGGTACTTCTGCAGCGGACCCAGCCCGGCGACCGCGTCGACCACCGATTTGTGCGCCGCGACCGCGTCCACGAGCGGCGGGACCGCACCGACGACCGACCGCTCGTCGTAGTCGGCGATGGCGTCCGAGACCAGCGCGACGACCCCCGGCCGGTCCCGCACGGGGTCGAGCCCCCGCCGCCGGATGAGCTCGCGCACCTCGGTCTCGAGGATCGCCACACCGTCCACCGGCGATCCCTCCTCGCGTCATGGGTGTCCGGTTCATCCGTCATGTCCGGTTGCACTGGCCGGAACTTTAGGGGACGGCGCAGGGGTGGCACACCTCGCTGTCCACAGACAGGACGCCGTTCACCCGCACGAAGGACCTACGTGGGACCTCGGGCCCATGCCCGAGGCAACCGGATAAGCGACAATTGTCATAACGCGAGCAGGGAGAGAGCGGACGCGGTCGACGACCCGTCCCGACTCCGCATCCCGGGCCCCAGCTGAGGCCCGCCGGGTTCCCGCCGTCGTCATCATCACCGGTTCCGCACCCACCTCGAGGCGCGCCTTCGCGCCCAGGAAGGATCACCCATGCATCTGCGCACCCTCGGTGCCGCTGCCCTGACGGCGGCACTCGTCCTCCTCCCGACGGCCGCCCACGCCGGCGGCTCCGACAGCCCGACCCCGTACACGGTCACCGCCGAGGGCGTCACGCTCCCCGCGGGCACCACGTTCGAGGCGAACGGCCACCTCAACTACCGGGTGACCGCGCTCGACGGCACCGGCCCGCGGACCTTCAACGTCCACCAGTCCGTGCCGCACAACGGGGTCTGGCCCCGCGCGGCATACGTCGGCAAGGACTACTACCCCTGGGCCGACCACCCGACGTTCGCGGCCGCGTTCCCCGACGGGCACTGCGTCACCTGGGTCCAGATCAGCGGCTTCAACGAGCACTTCGGCGAGGGCGGGCAGGCGCCGGTCTGCACCGACCCGATCGCCCCGGTGGACCCGGTCGAGCCCGTCGACCCGGTCGAGCCCGTGGACCCGATCGAGCCCGTCGACCCCATCGAGCCCGTCGACCCGGTCGACCCGGTGGAGCCCGTCGACCCCATCGAGCCCGTCGACCCGGTGGACCCGGTCGAGCCCGTCGACCCGGTCGAGCCGGTGGACCCGGTGGACCCCATCGACCCGATCGAGCCTGTGGACCCGATCGAGCCTGTGGACCCGATCGAGCCCGTCGACCCCGTGAACCCGGTCGAGCCCGCGAACCCAGCCACGCCGGTGGACCCCGACCCGACGCCCATCGCGGATCTCCTCGCCACGGACCCCCCGTTCACGAGCGAGGTCCTGGCAGCGCCGCACGCGCAGCTGGCGTCGACCGGCTTCGCGACCCGCACCCTCCTCGTGCTGGGAGCCGTCGCCCTCGTCGGCGGGACGACGCTCGTCATCCTGTCCCGCATGCGGGGCGACGACACCGACGTCTGACCGCCGGGCCGGACACATGACTCGTTCCCACGGGTCGTGGCTCCGGCCCGCTAGCGTGTGAGCGTGTCCACGACCCTCACCACTCCCCTGCCGACCGGCCGCCAGCACGTCCTCGAGCTCGGCGGCCAGCGCGCCGTCATCACGGCGGTCGGTGCCAGCATCCGCTCATACTCCGTCGACGGCCGCGACGTCGTCCTGCCGTTCGACGAGACCGAGATCGCGCCGGCCTTCTCGGGTGCGGTGCTCGCCCCGTGGCCGAACCGGCTGCGCGACGGCGTCTTCGGCTACGAGGGTCACACCTACGAGGTCCCCCTGACCGAGCACGCCCGGCAGACGGCGCTGCACGGCCTCGTCGCCCACGCCGTGTTCGACACGACCCACGCCGACGCGACCTCGGTCACCCTCGAGCACGTCGTCGTCCCCACCCACGGGTACCCCTGGCCGGTGCGGGTGCGGCTCACCTACTCGCTCACCGACGCCGGCCTGCACGTGCGGGCCGAGGGCACCAACCTGGGCGCGACGACGGCCCCGTACGGCATCGGGTTCCACCCGTGGCTGTCCCCCGGCGGCGCCGAGGTCGACGACTGCACCCTCCAGGTGGACGCGACCCGGCACGTGACGGTCGACGAGCGGCTGCTCCCGACGGGAGCGGAGCGCGTGGACGGGGACTACGACCTGAGGGAGCCGCGCTCGCTGACGGGTCTCGACCTGGACGACGCCTGGATCGACGTCACGCGCGACGCGGAGGGCCTGTCCTGGATCCGGCTCGGCTGCCCGGACGGGCGCACGGTCGCGCTCTGGGCGGACGACGCGACCCGGGCGTGGCAGGTGTGCACGGGCGACACCGTGGTGCACATCGCGCGGCGGGGCGTCGCTGCCGAGCCGATGACGTGCATCGCCGACGCGTTCCGTACGGGCGACGACCTGGTGCACCTGGCGCCCGGCGCCGGCCACACGATCACCTGGGGTCTCGCGCTGATCTGAGGGGGGCGGCCTCAGCCGTCGTAGTACTCGCCGTCCTGCTGGACGCCCTTGGTGAACTCCCAGTGCCACTTCTCGAACGGGCCGCTGCCACCCGGCTGCGCCCACGCGGGGTTCTCCCAGCCGTAGGTGGGCCCGTTCTCGGTGATCCAGCGCCACTTCGCGCCGGACGTCTGGTCCTGGCAGAGGTCCACGGCGAGGCCCCAGCCGTGGTTGCTCTTGCCGGGGACGGCGGCGAGGCCGCCCTTCTGCGCCTTGACGGCCCGCTGCGCGGCGAGCGTCCGGTAGCCGGAGCTGAGGCACAGGTCGCCACCGAACCGCGCGGCGAAGGCCTGGTTGAACTCGGCGAGCGAGACGGCGGCGTCCGCGCGGAGCTGCGTGTGGTTGTCCCAGAGCGTGCACAGGTCCGCGACCTTGAGCAGACCGTTCTGGCCGGCCGGCCGCAGGGAGCCGTCACAGCCCGGGAGCACGGACCGCTCCTCCGTGCGGCTGGCGGCGGCCAGGCCGCGGGCCTGCAGTGCGCCGTCCGCGGACACGAGGGACGACGGGGGCAGTGCGGAGAGCGACGACCCGGCGAGCGCCGAGACGGTGCTCGGCAGGGTGGAGTCGGCCAGCGCGTCGGAGCCGAACGCCGCCGGGCCGGTGACGACGCCCTGGCTCACGGGGATCACGACGGTGATGCCGGCGAGCACCCCGAGCACGCTGAGCCGGGCGGCGGTGCGCGTGGGGCGGCGGGTGCGGCGGCTGACGGTGCCGTGCGCGACGCCGGCGAGCTCGGGAACGTCCTCGACGGCCGGAGCGGCGACCTCGGCAGCGGCCGGCGGTGCGGGTGCGGGCTGGGCGGTCGCGACCGGCGGCGCACTGACCCAGGCCTCGGGCGGAGCTGGCCACTCGATGGTCGCGACGGGTGTCGTCAGCGCCGCGGCGGGCGCGGGGCGGGCCGGGGGCGCGGGGATCGTCTGCGTGAAGGACGCCGCGGTGCGCTGCTGGAACGAGGGGACCGGAGCGGAGGTCCATGCCGACCGGCCCGAGGGAGCGGCGGGGGCCTGCACGCGGGGGGCCGGCACCGCGAACGTCTCCGTCACGGGTGTCGGCGCGGGTGCGTGGTGCGCCCAGGTCGGCACGTGGTGGGCGGCGGTCGGTGAGTCGGGATCCGGTCGCGGAGCGGTCACCGGGGTGGGTTCAGAAGTGGCCCGCCGCTCTGCCTCCCGGAGGCTGCGGCGGGTCGGGGGTGCCGTCATGGGCTCCTCGCTGTGCGACCCCACGACACCTCCCATCGTCCACGCGTCTCTGATCTGCCGCGACGTCGTCGTCGGGCGCGCTGTACGCAACCCGGCGTCGTGCGGTCACGAAACCATAACGGCTCGTGGACCCGCTTCCAAGTCTCTGGACATCCGTCCAGTGCACGGACCGGACAAACCCGGCGACACGCTGAGCGACACGCCGACGACGGGCACGCGATCCGCACAACCGGACGAGTGACACGAGTGATCAGAACAGCTGGCCCCGCTGCATCGCGTCGCGGACCTCACCGACCAGCTCCTCGAGGATGTCCTCGAGGAAGACGACCCCGACGGTCTGCCCGGCCTCGTCGACGCGAGCCAGGTGCGACCCGGAGCGCTGCATGGCCGCGAGCGCGTCCTCGACCTCGTCCTCCGGGCCGACGACGGCGAGCGAGCGGACCCGCCACGCGGGCACGGGCGTGCTCCGTGAGTCCTCGTCGGCGTAGAGGACGTCCTTCAGGTGCAGGTACCCCGTGGGCGCGCCGTCCGCATCGACCACGGGGAACCGGCTGAACCCGGTCCGCGCGACGAGCTTCTCCACGTCCTCGGGCGTGCTGCCCACCCCCACGGTGACCAGCTCGTCGGTCCGGATCATGACGTCGTGCGCGGTGCGGTCGGAGAACTCGAGCGCACCGGCGAGCAGCCCCTGCTCGTCCTCGAGGAGCCCCTCCGCCTGTGACCGCTCGACGATCGACTGGACCTCCTGTGCGGTGAACGCCGACGCGACCTCGTCCTTGGGCTCGACCCCGAACAGCCGGAGCGCGTGGTTGGCGATCCAGTTGAGCCCGGTGATGACGGGGCGCACCACGCGGGCGATCCACACCAGCGGCGGGCCGAACAGGAGGACCGCGCGGTCGGGGCCGGCGACGGCGAGGTTCTTGGGCACCATCTCGCCGAGCACCACGTGCAGGTACACGACGATCGCGAGCGCGAGCACGAACGCGATCGGGTGCGTGAGGTCCTCGCTCACGCCGAGCGCGTGGAGCGGCGCCTCGATCAGGTGCGCGATCGCCGGCTCGGCGACGACACCGAGGCTCGTCGAGCACACGGTGATGCCCAGCTGGGCGCACGCGAGCATGAGCGAGACGTGCTCCATCGCCCACAGGACGGTGATCGCGCGGCGGTCCCCCTCGCGGGCGAGGGGCTCGATCGCGCTCCGCCGCGCGGAGATGATGGCGAACTCGGCGCCGACGAAGAAGGCGTTCGCGGCGAGCAGGAGGACTCCGAGGACGAGGGCGAGGCTCGAGCTCATGACTCGTCCTGCTCGTCCGGGGCGGCGGGGCGCACCCGCACCCGCTCGACGCGTCGTCCGGCCATGGCCTCGACCTGGATCTGGACCCCGTCGACGACGATCTCGTCGCCGTCGGTCGGGATGCGGCCCAGCATGAACATCAGGAGCCCGCCGAGGGTCTCGTAGGGCCCGTCGGCCGGGACGTGGAGCCCGGTGACCTCCACCAGCTCGTCGGGTCGCAGCACGCCGGGCAGCAGCCACGAGCCGTCCGCCGAGCGCGCTGTCGAGGTGCGACGGCGGTCGTGCTCGTCCGCGACGTCCCCGACCAGCTCCTCGACGACGTCCTCGAGCGTCACGACCCCCGAGGTGCCCCCGTACTCGTCGACGACGACGGCCATCTGCAGGCCCTGCTCCCGCAGCTCGACCAGCAGCGGGCCCAGGTGCACCGTCTCCGGCACGCGCGGCGCGTCGACCATGAGGGCGGCCGCGGGCACCTCGGCGCGGCGCTCGTACGGCACGGCGATCGCGCGGCGCAGGTGCACGAGCCCGACGATGTCGTCGCTCGAGTCGCCGATGACGGGGAACCGCGAGTGGCCGGTGCGGCGGGCCAGGTCGATGACGTCGGACGCCGGGTCCTCGCGCCGGACGACGACGAGCCGCAGCCGGTCCGTCATCACGTCGACGGCCGTCAGCTCGGTGAACTCGATCGAGTTGGTGAGCAGGGTCGCCGTGGACTCGTCGAGGGTCCCGACCTCCGCCGAGCGGCGCACGAGCGCGGCGAGCTCCTGGGGCGAGCGCCCGCCGGAGAGCTCCTCGCGCGGCTCGACGCCGACGCTGCGCAGCAGGGCGTTGGCGCTCCCGTTGAACGCGACGATGAGCGGGCGCAGCGCACTCGTGAAGCCGCGCTGCAAGGGGGCGACCATCCGGGCCGTGGGCAGCGGCCGGCTGATCGCGAGGTTCTTGGGGATGAGCTCGCCGACGACCATCGAGAAGCCGTTGACCAGGACGATCGCGAGCACCCCCGCGACGATGCCGCCGATCGCCTGACCGAGCACCGACTCCTCCAGGGGGAGGCGCAGCAGCCGCACGACGGCGGGCTGCGTGGTGTACCCGAGCAGGATGGTGGTCAGGGTGATGCCGAGCTGGGCGCCCGAGAGCTCGGTGGACAGCCGGCGGAGCGCCTTGAGGACGGACTGGCTGCGCCGGTCGTCAGGTGCCGCCTGGCCCTCGACGAGGCCCGGGTCCAGGGTCACCAGCGAGAACTCGCTGGCGACGAACACCGCGGTACCGAGGGTGAGCAGGACCCCCAGGCCCACGAGGAGCCACTCGATCAGCACGTGGCACCGCCGCCGGGGGCACGGCGAACGCCGACCCGGAGGTCGGCGCTGGTGGGGATCCCCGGGGGGAGTGAGAAGAGGAAGAGGTGGCCGGCATGGTCTCCCCCGGGCTCATCGGCCCGGGCGCGACGCCGGCAGCGACTTGAGCTGCTCATGGTGGGCTCGATCATACGGGCGACCCGGCGACTCCACCCGGCGCGTCCACCGATCGGGGCGTCATCGCGGCGAGCCTGTGCCACGCTGGCGGCATGGCGAACCTGACGACGCCCGGCGCTGCGGCCGGCACGACGGTCCTGGTGGTGGAGGACGAACCGGCGATCGCGCAGGCGATCGTGCACCGGCTCTCCGCGGAGGGCTGGACGGTGGAGTCGGTGGGCGACGGGCTCAGCGGGGTCAGCGCGGCGTCGCGGCTGCGCCCGGACGTGGTGGTGCTGGACGTCATGCTCCCCGGGATCGACGGTCTTGAGGTGTGCCGGCGCATCCAGGCCGAGCGCCCCGTCCCCGTGCTCATGCTCACCGCGCGCGACGACGAGACGGACATGCTGATCGGCCTCGGCGTCGGCGCCGACGACTACATGACCAAGCCGTTCTCGATGCGGGAGCTGGTGGCGCGGACCAAGGCGCTGCTGCGTCGCACCGAGCGCGCCACCCGAGCCGCCGAGATGGCCTCCGCCGAGCAGCCCGATCCCCCGCTGGTGCTGGGCGACGTCACGGTGGACCGGGCCCAGCGCCGGGTCCTGCGCGGCGAGACCGAGGTGCACCTGACCCCGACCGAGTTCGACCTGCTGCTCGCCCTCGCGGCGACGCCCCGCACGGTCCTCACGCGCGAGCGGCTGCTCGCGGAGGTCTGGGACTGGGTCGACGCCAGCGGCACCCGCACGGTCGACTCCCACATCAAGGCGCTGCGCCGCAAGCTCGGGCCGGACCTGATCCGCACGGTGCACGGCGTCGGCTACGCGTTCGAGCCGAACGACGGCACCGGTGACGCCGGCGGGGCGACGGTCCCCGAGGGCGCGTGAACGCACCCCGGCACGTCCGCGGCGAGTTCGCCCGCTCGCGGCTCCCGGACGTCCGGCCGCTCGACCGCCTGAGCTCGATCAAGATCAAGCTCGGCGTCCTCGTCGCGGCCACCGTCACGGCCGCCGCGTTCATCACGTGGTTCGGGCTGTACAACCACCTCGGCCCGTCGCGGACGCTCCCGATCGCGATCGTGGGGTCGCTCATCGTGACGCAGCTGCTGGCGCGGGGCATGACGTCGCCGCTGCGGGAGATGACCTACGCGGCCCGGCGGATGGCCTCCGGCGACTACAGCCGCCGGGTGCGGGCGACCAGCCTCGACGAGGTGGGGCAGCTGGCGGACGCGTTCAACACGATGGCCGACGACCTCGAGCAGGCCGACCTGTTCCGCCGCGAGCTCGTCGCCAACGTCTCGCACGAGCTGCGGACGCCCGTGACCGCGCTGCAGGCGCAGCTGGAGAACATCGTCGACGGCGTGACCGAGGCGGATCCCGCCACCATGCAGGCCGCGCTCGCGCAGACCGAGCGTCTCGGCCGGCTCGTGACGTACCTGCTCGACCTGTCCCGGCTGGAGGCGGGCGACGTCCCGCTCGAGGTCGCCACCGTGCGCCTCCAGGACTTCCTCGAGGAGGCGGCGGAGGGCGCCATGCTCGTCGGCGCGACGAAGCGGCTGCGCTTTCCCGTGGTCGTCGAGCCCCCGGACCTCACGGTCCCGGCCGACCCGGACCGGCTGCACCAGGTGGTCGCGAACCTGCTGCACAACGCGGTCCGGCACTCCCCCGACGACGACGAGGTGCGGCTCGAGGCCTCCCGCGTAGGCACCGACGTGCGCATCGACGTGGTCGACCACGGTCCGGGCATCGCGCGGGAGCAGCGGCCGCACGTCTTCGAGCGGTTCGTCCGGGGCAACACCCCCGCGCTCACGGGGCAGGTGTCGACGGGCGGCACGGGTCTGGGGCTCGCGATCGTCCGGTGGGCGGTCGAGCTGCACGGGGGCCGGATCGAGGTCGCGGACACCGAGGTCGGCTGCACGATGCGCGTCACGCTCCCCGCGACCAGCCCCGCGCCCGGCTGACGGCCGAGAACACTAGGGTCGGGCGCATGACGACCGACGGCACGATCCTCGTCGACCACCTCTCCAAGTCGTTCGGGCCCGTCCGCGCGGTCGACGACCTCTCGTTCCAGGTCGCTCCCGGTCGCGTCACCGGGTTCCTCGGGCCGAACGGCGCCGGAAAGACCACCACGCTGCGCATGCTGCTCGGCCTGGTGCGGCCGACCTCGGGCGCCGCGACCATCGGCGGTCAGACGTACGGTCAGATCCGCCGCCCGCTGCGCACCGTCGGCGCCGCCCTCGAGGCCGCGAGCTTCCACCCCGGCCGCACGGCGCTCGACCACCTGCGGCTCTACACGCCGCAGGTCGGCGTCCCCGACGCGCGCGCGGCGCAGGTGCTCGAGCTCGTGGGCCTCTCGGAGGCCGCACACCGCCGGGTCGGCGGGTTCTCGCTCGGCATGCGGCAGCGCCTCGCACTGGCCACCACCCTGCTCGGCGACCCGCGCGTGCTCCTCCTCGACGAGCCCGCCAACGGCCTCGACCCCGAGGGGATCCGCTGGTTGCGCGGGTTCCTGCGCGCGCTGGCCGCCGAGGGTCGCACGGTCCTGGTGTCCAGCCACGTCCTGTCCGAGGTCGAGCAGACCGTGGACGACGTCGTGATCATCGCCCGCGGCCGGCTCGCGCACGCCTCCTCCCTGGCGGAGCTGGCCGGCATGGCCCGCGTCCAGGTGCGCGCGGTCTCCCCCGACGCGGCCGGGCTCGCCGCCCTGGTGGACCGGTCCGCGTGGACGCGCACGGACGCCGGCGACCCCCGGGTGGCGGACCTCTGGGACGTCGACGCCGCCACGGTCGGTGCCGCCGCGTTCGCCGCGGGCCTGGAGCTGCACGAGCTGAGCAGCCGGGACCCGGGACTGGAAGGGCTGTTCCTCCAGCTCGTCGGCGCCGTCGAGTCGGCGGTGGCCTGATGCGCGCCGCCCTGGTCACCGAGTACCGCAAGCTCGTCACCACGCGCCTGTGGTGGATCCTCCTGCTGGCCATGGCCGTCTACATGGCGTTCCTGGCCGCCGGCCTCGGCTGGGCCATCTCGCAGGGCGGGAACATGTCCAGCGGCACGGGTGGTGAGGAGGTGGTCCTGGCTCCCGACGCCGTCGTGCGCGCCGTCTACACGATCGCCGTGACGTTCGGCTACGTCTTCCCGCTGGTCGTCGGCGCGCTGGCCGTCGCGTCCGAGTTCCGGCACCAGACGATCACCCCCACCCTGCTCGCGGAGCCACGCCGGACGGTGCTCGTGTCCGCCAAGGTGATCTCCGCGGGCGTCCTCGGCCTCGTCTACGGGCTCGTCGGCACGCTCGCCGCGGTCGGCGCCGGCGCCGCCGTGCTGACGCTGCTCGACAAGCCCACGTTCCTCGACCAGGCCTCGACGTGGCGGACGATCGGGCTGTCGGTGCTGGCGCTGGCCCTCTGGGCGATCGTCGGCGTCGGGTTCGGCTCGGTGCTCACCAACCAGGTCGCCGTGATCGTCGTCGTGCTGGCCTTCACGCAGTTCGTCGAGCCGGTCCTGCGCTTCGTGCTCGGTCTGACCAGCTGGGGTGCGGGGATCTCCGCGTACCTGCCGGGCGCGGCCGGGGAGGCGATCTCCGGCGGCAGCTTCTACTCCGAGACCGGCGTCGGCACCCTCCTGGAGTGGTGGCAGGGCGCCCTCGTGCTCCTCGCGTACGGCCTCGGACTGGCCCTCGTGGGACGCCTGACCACGTTCCGCCGCGACATCACGTGACCGCGTGCACCCGCCCTGAGCGGGTGTGCACAAGCATGACCTCGCAGGGGTGCCGACAACCCCACCTTGAGGTCCCCCGAACTGGCACGTTGCCCCGTGTTGACCCGGGTGTGCTGACCAGGTGAAGACGGCTGCGGATCCGTCCCGAACAGCCGTCCTGAGGCGGGGCCGAGCGCTCGCAGGCCGTAGTGTTGTCATCAACAGAAGTCGCAACCCAACCAGCAAAGGCGCGGTCACGGACCGCAGCGGAAGTGGGCGATCCCAGCGTGACCCAGATGGCGGATCCTGACTCGACGCGTGCCGTTTTCGGCGCCAACGAGTGGCTCGTGGACGAGCTGTTCGAGCAGTACCAGAGGGACAAGAACTCGGTCGACCCGGCGTGGTGGGACTTCTTCGAGGGCTACAAGCCCGAGGACGGTTCCGCCAACGGCTCGGCTCCCGCTCCCGCGGCGGTGAACGGCAGCCCGGCGACGAAGCCGACGCCGGTCCAGGCCGCCCCGGCCCCCGCGCCGGCCGCACCCCCCGCGGCCCCCGCCGCGCCGGCCACCTTCGTCGAGCCGCCCGCGGTGACGTCGCCCATCGCCACCGCGCAGCCGGCCACCGCCCCCTACGCCCAGGTGGCGCAGCGCACCTCCGCGTCCGACGAGGCCGAGGCTGCCGACGACATCCAGAAGCTGCGCGGTCCCGCCGCGCGCGTGGTGACCAACATGGAGGCCTCCCTCGAGGTCCCGACGGCCACCTCGGTGCGCGCCATCCCGGCCAAGCTCATGGTCGACAACCGCATCGTCATCAACAACCACCTGGCTCGTGGTCGCGGCGGCAAGATCTCCTTCACGCACCTCATCGGCTTCGCGCTGGTGGAGGCGCTGGCGGAGATGCCGGCGATGAACACCTCCTACACGCTGCACGACGACAAGCCGAGCGTCCTGACGCCCGCGCACGTCAACGTCGGCATCGCGATCGACCTGGCCAAGCCCGACGGCACGCGCCAGCTGCTGGTCCCCTCGATCAAGAAGTCCGACACCCTCGACTTCGCCGGGTTCTGGACCGCCTACGAGGACGTCGTCCGCCGTGCGCGCGGCAACAAGCTCACGGTCGAGGACTTCGCGGGGACCACGATCTCGCTGACCAACCCCGGCACCATCGGCACGGTCCACTCGGTCCCCCGCCTGATGCAGGGCCAGGGCACCATCATCGGCGTCGGTGCCATGGACTACCCCGCGGAGTTCGCGGGGACGTCCGAGGACGCGCTGAACAAGATGGGCGTCTCCAAGGTGCTGACGCTCACCTCGACGTACGACCACCGGATCATCCAGGGCGCCCAGTCCGGCGACTTCCTGCGGATCATCGGCCGCAAGCTGCTCGGCGAGGACGGGTTCTACGACCGCGTGTTCGCGTCGCTGCGCGTGCCGTACGAGCCAGTCCGCTGGGTGCGCGAGGCCGCCGACCCCGACGCCGAGGCCATCAAGCCCGCCCGCATCGCGGAGCTCATCCACTCCTACCGGTCGCGCGGCCACCTCATGGCCGACACCGACCCCCTGGCCTACCGCCAGCGCAAGCACCCCGACCTGGACGTGCAGACCCACGGGCTCACGCTCTGGGACCTGGACCGCCAGTTCCCCACGGGCGGCTTCACCGGCAAGCCCCGCGCCAAGCTGCGCGAGGTCCTCGGCCTGCTGCGCGACTCGTACTGCCGCACCGTGGGCAGCGAGTACATGCACCTGCAGGACCCGCGCCAGCGCAAGTGGCTCCAGGAGCGCCTGGAGTCCGGCTACGCCCGCACGCCCCGCGAGGACCAGCTGCGCATCCTGCGCCGCCTGAACGCGGCGGAGGCCTTCGAGACCTTCCTGCAGACCAAGTACGTCGGCCAGAAGCGGTTCTCGCTCGAGGGTGGCGAGTCGGTCATCGCCCTGCTCGACGCGATCCTGTCCAAGGCCGCCAACAACGGTCTCGACGAGGTCGGCATCGGCATGGCCCACCGCGGCCGGCTGAACATCCTGGCCAACATCGCCGGCAAGTCCTACGCGCAGATCTTCCGCGAGTTCGAGGGCAACCAGGACCCCAAGTCGGTCCAGGGCTCGGGCGACGTCAAGTACCACCTGGGCACCGAGGGCACGTTCACGGCCGAGTCCGGCGCGACGACCGCGGTGTACCTGGCGGCCAACCCGTCGCACCTCGAGGCGGTCGACCCGGTGCTCGAGGGCATCGTGCGCGCCAAGCAGGACCGCATCGACCTCGGTGGCGACGGCTTCTCCGTGCTCCCGATCCTCATCCACGGTGACGCGGCGTTCGCGGGCCAGGGCGTGGTGTTCGAGACGCTCAACCTGGCGCAGCTGCGCGGGTACCGCACCGGCGGCACCATCCACGTGATCATCAACAACCAGGTCGGCTTCACCACCGGGCCGTCGTCGTCACGCTCGTCGCAGTACGCGACCGACGTGGCCAAGGGCCTCCAGGTGCCGATCTTCCACGTCAACGGGGACGACCCCGAGGCGTGCGTGCGGGTGGCCGAGCTGGCGTTCGAGTACCGCGAGCAGTTCGACCGCGACGTCATCATCGACATGGTCTGCTACCGCCGCCGCGGTCACAACGAGGGCGACGACCCCTCGATGACGCAGCCGCTGATGTACAACCTCATCGAGGCCAAGCGCTCGGTCCGCAAGCTCTACACCGAGACGCTGGTGGCGCGCGGGGACCTCACGATCGCCGACGCCGAGCAGGCGCTGCAGGACTACCAGTCGCAGCTGGAGCGGGTGTTCACGGAGACGCGTGAGGACGGGTACCTGCCCGCCCCTCCGGAGGCCGAGGCCGTCAAGGGCCTGGAGCGACCGGAGTCGCAGCTCGAGGACGCCGGCGTCATGGTCGGCTGGAAGACCGCCGTCGACGCGGGGACGCTGGAGCGCATCGGACGCGCGCACGTGCGCCCGCCGGAGGGCTTCACCGTCCACCCCAAGCTGGCGCAGCTGCTGGCCAAGCGCGAGGCGATGACCCGCGAGGGCGGCATCGACTGGGGCTACGGCGAGCTGCTGGCGTTCGGCTCGCTGCTGGTCGAGGGCACGCCGGTCCGGCTCGCCGGGCAGGACTCGCGGCGCGGGACGTTCGTGCAGCGGCACGCGGTCATGCACGACCGCGAGACCGGTGCCGAGTGGACTCCCCTGCTCTACCTGTCGGCGGACCAGGCGAAGTTCTGGGTCTACGACTCCTCGCTCTCGGAGTACGCCGCGCTCGGGTTCGAGTACGGCTACTCGGTCGAGCGTCCGGACGCCCTGGTGCTCTGGGAGGCGCAGTTCGGCGACTTCGTCAACGGGGCGCAGACGATCATCGACGAGTTCATCTCGTCGGCCGAGCAGAAGTGGGCGCAGCGGTCGTCGGTCGTCCTGCTCCTGCCGCACGGGTACGAGGGCCAGGGGCCGGACCACTCGTCGGCGCGCATCGAGCGGTTCCTGCAGCTCGCGGCCGAGGACAACATGACGATCGCGCAGCCGTCGACCCCCGCGTCGCACTTCCACCTGCTGCGTCGTCAGGCCTACGCCCGGCCGCGTCGCCCCCTCGTGGTGTTCACGCCGAAGTCGATGCTGCGCCTGAAGTCGGCGTCCTCGGACGTGCAGGACTTCACGACCGGCACGTTCCGCACGGTCATCGGTGACGAGCTCGCGGCCGCCAAGGCCGGGCAGGTCACCCGCGTGCTGCTCTGCTCGGGCAAGGTCTACTGGGACCTGCTCGCGCACCGCGTGAAGACGGGCGACGAGCACACGGCCATCGTCCGGCTGGAGCAGCTGTACCCGCTCGACGCGGAGGCGGTCCGCGCCGCGGTCGCACCGTTCGACGGGGCCGACCTGGTGTGGGTGCAGGACGAGCCGCGCAACCAGGGCCCGTGGACGTTCCTGTCCATGCACCTGCCGCAGCTGCTGAGCCGCACGCTCCGGGTGGTGTCCCGCAAGGAGTCGGCGTCGCCGGCTGCCGGGTCCGCCAAGAAGCACCAGGCGCAGCAGGCCCATCTCGTCGAGACGGCCTTCGAGCGCTGACCTCTGGCCGACCGAGAGCCGCACCCCCGCCGGGGTGCGGCTCTCGTCGTCTCAGCCGACCGGTGCGGGGGCGAACGTGCGGCGGTACGCCTGCGGGCTGGTGCCGAGCGTCCGGGCGAAGTGGTGCCGGAGCACCGCGGCGGTGCCGAACCCGCACAGCCGGGCGATCTCCTCGATGCTCGCGTCGGAGCGTTCGAGCATCTCCTGCGCCCGGACCACGCGCTGCCGGGTGACCCACGCGGCGGGCGTCGTCCCCGTCTCGGCCCGGAACCGGCGGGCGAACGTCCGCTCGGAGACGAACGCGCGGGCGGCCAGGTCCGGCACGCTGAGCTCCTCCTCGAGGTTCTCCATCATCCACGCGAGCAGCGGGGCCAGCGTGTCGGCGTCGCAGGGCAGCGGGGTGTCGACGTACTGCGCCTGTCCGCCGTCACGGTGCGGGGGGACGACCATCCGACGGGCGATCGCCGACGCCGCCGCGGCGCCGAGCTCGCGGCGGACCAGGTGCAGGCAGGCGTCGATGCCGGCGGCCGTGCCGGCGCTGGTGATGACGTGCTCGTCGTCGACGTAGAGGACGGCGGGGTTGAGCCGCGCCTGCGGGAACCTCCGGCTCATCTCCTCGGTGTACATCCAGTGCGTCGTGCACTGGCGTCCGTCGAGCAGGCCGGCGTAGCCGAGCGCGAACGACCCGCTGCAGATGCTGAGCACCCAGGCACCGCGCTCGTGCGCCGCCCGCAGGGCGTCGAGCACCACCTCGGGCACGTCGTCGGTGTCCCCGTAGGCAGGGACGATCACGAGGTCGACGTCGCGCGTGGCCTCCAGGCCGTGCTCCACGACGATGGAGTACCCGGCCCCCTTCGTCGGCACGACGCCGGGCTCGATGCCGCAGATGGTGAAGTCGAACGCCGGCCCGCCGGTGTCGCGGCGGTCGATGCCGAAGACCTCGCAGGCGACCCCGAGCTCGAAGGGGGCGACGTTCGGCAGGGCGATGGCGGCCACGGATCGGAGCATGTCGCCAGCATCGGCACGGAGTGGCGGAATGTCAACGGTAGGCGTCAGTTCTGCCACTCGTGGCGCGTTCTGCCCGGGCGGAGACTTTCTGCCATGACCACCGTATGGATCGTCCTCGCACTCGCCAGCGCGGCCTGGCTGGTCGCCCGTCTGGTCGTCGCGCTCCGGCGCGACGGCCTGGGCAGCAGCACGCCGCCCGCCTCCCACGCCGACTGGTCGGACATGACGTCCGGCCTGCCGAGCCACCCGTACCGCAGCGCCTGACACCCTCCCCCCCGCTCGCGACAGGCCCGCCGATGAACCGGCGGGCGCTGCCGCCGCCTGAGACACTGTGCGGCGACGGCCGTCGCACGACGGGTCAGACGGCGAGAGGTGAGGCGTGTGGGCGAGCTGCCGCTGAGGCTGGCGGTGGTCGGCGACGAGCTCGTGGCCGGCGCGGGCGACCCCAAGGGGCTCGGCTGGGTCGGGCGCGTGACCGCCAGGACCCCCACCCCGGAGCCGCTCACCGTGCTGACGCTCGCGGTCCCCGGCGAGACGAGCACCGCCCTGGGAGCGCGGTGGGACGAGGAGGTCACTCGTCGCCTGTCCCCCGAGGCCGACAACCGGCTCGTCGTCGCACTCGGCCGGGCGGACGTCGCCGCCGGCCTCTCGCTCGCGCGCAGCCGGCTCAACCTCGCCAACATCCTCGACGTCGCGGACCAGCGCCGGATCCCCGCGTTCGTCGTCGGCCCACCCCCGGGCGGCACCGCCGACGCGGACAAGCTGGCCGACCTCTCAGCCGCGTACGCGGATGTGGCGACCCGGCGTCGGGTGCCCTTCGTCGACATGTACACGCCCCTGGCCGCCCACGACCAGTGGCTGGGCGACCTCGCCGCCGGCGACGGGATCCTGCCAGGACAGGCCGGGTACGGCCTGATGGCCTGGCTGGTCCTGCACACCGGCTGGCACTCCTGGCTCGGCCTGCCCGACGACGGCGCCTGACAGCCAGCGGACCCAGAGCGTCATCTCAGCGTGCCACGCACGGCGGTCAGCGCGGAGTCCAGCACCGTCCGCAGGGTGTCGAGCGTGAGCTGCTCGACTGCTCCGCGCGCGTCGGCCCGGCGCAGGTCGGCGCGGATCTCGTCGCGGAACCGCTGGATCATCGCCTCGGCGTCCTTGGACCGGACGTGCGACGCGAGCCGCGAGTCGTCCGGCACGTCGGTCGTGGGGTGCGGGACGGCCGCGGCGCGGGCCTGCTGGGCGGCCGCGGCGAGGTCGGCGCGCAGGCCGCGCATGGACCCCCGCACGTCCTCGCGCACCTGGGCGGCACGCTCCCGGACCGACTCCGCGATCCCCTCCTCGAGGTGGCCCAGCTCGGCACGACGCGCGTTGAGCTCGGCATAGCCGGCTTCGGTGAGCGCGTACGTGCTCTTGCGCTCCTCGTCGACCCGCTGGACCAGGCCCTCCTCCTCGAGGCGGGCGAGCCGGGGGTAGACCGTGCCGGGGCTCGGCCGGTAGGTGCCCCCGAAGCGGTCCGAGAGCGCCGTGATGAGCTCGTAGCCGTGCTTGGGGCCGCTCTCCAGGAGCGACAGCAGGTAGAGGCGCAGCTGTCCGTGCGCGAAGACGGGCGCCATCATCACGCGACCCCGGTCCCTGCGCCGCGCAGCACCGTGAGATGCCCGGAGACGGTGGTCGACGAGACGAAGCAGGCGCCGTCGCCCGTGCGGAGGTCGACCTTCCGGTGCCCCGGTGACGTGCCCTTGTACTCCTCGCCGTCCACGACGAGCCGCCCGGAGACGGACTGGCCCTTCACCTGGACGCCCTTGCCCGCGGGCAGGCGGACCGTGACGTCGCCGGAGACCGTCGTCGCCGTCACGCTCGAGGTCCCGGACGTCACGTCCAGGGTCAGCGAGCCGGACACCGAGTTGGCCTGGACGAGGCTCAGCTCCCCCGAGGCCGCGAGCTCGCCCGAGACCGAGTTGAGCTTGAGGTCGCCACGGTGGTTGCGCACGACGATCTCGCCCGAGACGGTGTTGGCGCTCAGGCGGCCGACGGTGCCGTCGGTGATGAGCGTGCCCGAGACGGTGGACACCGAGGCGTCCTCCGCCACTCCGGCGAGCAGGCCGTCGGCGCTCACGGTGCCGACCTTGGCGCGGATGCCCCGCGGGATCGCGATGTGCACGTCCGCACGGTCCTTGCCGCGGAAGTTCCGGAACTTCTCGAGGAACCCGTCCCAGCCGCCCAGCGTGAACTGGTAGCCGACCCGGAGCTCTCCGTCGGACAGGCTGACCTCCAGGGGCCGCCCGTCGACGTCGTGCACCTCGATCCGCGCGCCGGGCCCGTCGTGCGCGACGACGTCGACACGGCCGCCCACCAGCTGCACCCGGAGGTCCGTGACGGACTCGATCTCGATGATCTGCGGGCCGGCGACGACCCAGGACTCGCTTGCCATGATGCTCTCCATTCGCGATATATCTCGTTCCGACAGACACGTTATATCGCGTTGGGCGTCGCCGCAAGATCTCGAGTCATATCGCGTCTTCCGCACGACAAGACGAGCCCGTGACCACACGGGTCACGGGCTCGTCGAGTGGAGGGTTCAGGACACGAGGCCGGCCTGCCGCAGCTCGACCGTGAGGTCGTGCGGGCTGGTCGACGCCGAGAGCGCCTCGTCGTAGGTGATGATGTCGTCGCGGACCAGCTGGAACAGGTGCTGGTCGAACGTCTGCATCTTGTAGAAGTCGCCCTCCCGGATCAGGTCGATCAGGGGCGGGGCGTCCTCCGGGTCCAGGATCGCGTCGCGGGTGCGGCCGGTGTTGACCATGACCTCGATGGCCGGACGACGGCCGGTGCCGTTGGCCAGCCGCACCAGGCGCTGGGACACGATCCCGCGCAGCGCCTGGGCCAGCGCGATGCGGACCTGCTTCTGCTCGTGCGGCGGGAAGAAGTCGATGATGCGGTTGATGGTCTCGGCCGCGTCGATGGTGTGCAGCGTGGACAGGACCAGGTGGCCGGTCTCGGCGGCGGACAGGGCCGCGCGGACGGTCTCGACGTCACGCATCTCGCCGACCAGGATCACGTCCGGGTCCTGACGCATCGCGGCGCGCAGCGCGACCGTGAAGTCGGCCGTGTCCTGCCGCACCTCACGCTGGGACACGATCGACTTCTTGTCCTGGTGCAGGATCTCGATCGGGTCCTCGATGGTGACGATGTTGACCTCGCGCAGCGTGTTGATGAGGTCGACCATCGACGCCAGGGTCGTCGTCTTGCCGGAGCCGGTCGGACCGGTCACCAGCACGAGCCCGCGGGGCTCCAGCGCCAGCTCGCCGATGACCTCGGGCAGGGACAGCTCGGCCAGCGCCTGGGCGCCGACGGCTACCCGGCGGAAGACCAGGCCGTACGTGCCGCGCGCCTGGTAGGCGTTGACGCGGAACCGCCCGACGCCGGACACGGAGTACGCGAAGTCGGCCTCCTTGTGCTCGCGGAAGGTGTCCACCAGGTCGTCGGGCAGGACCTCCTCGAGCATGCGCTCGGTGTCCGCCGGCTTGAGGTCGGGGACCTGCAGCTTGCGCAGCCGGCCGTCGACGCGCACGCGGGGCGCGGAACCGACCTTGCAGTGCAGGTCGGATCCGCCCGTGCTCGCGAGGGCGTGCAGGAACGGGATCACGGACTGTGTCGGGTGGCTCACGCTCTGGATATCGGACGCGAGGGCCGCGCACTTGAGGGCACGTGAGATGTGGGACCATGGAGCGAGTCCGGCGTGCAGCACGGGCGCCGTCAACCGAGGAGATCCCATGAGCAAGCGAGGCCGCAAGCGCCGCTCCCGCAAGGGCAGCGCAGCGAACCACGGCAACCGTCCCAACGCCTGAGCGTTGGCAGACAGGTAGTCAGAAGGCCCGGGCAGCATCGCTGCACCGGGCCTTCGTCTCTCTGCGGACGCTCAGTCGAGCGTGACCCGCATGACGGTGAGCTGCTCGTGGATCTTCAGCCGCAGGTGCTCCGGGGCCGCCTCCTGGCAGCCGCGCTTCACGATCGTCTTCACCACGACGTCGACGTCGTACTCCTCGAGGCAGCCCTCGCACTCGGCCAGGTGCGCCCGGACCGTCTCGGCGTCGGGCGCCCCGAGCTCGGCGTCCAGGTACTCCCACAGCCGGTCCAGCGCGTCCGCGCAGTTGTTGCCGCAGTTGCCTGCCGACAGGTCACTCTCGTTCATCGTTCGCCCTCCGGCACGGTGGGGGCCACCGCGACCAGGCCACGCCCGCGGGCGTAATCCGACAGCAGGTCGCGCAGCTGTGCGCGGCCGCGGTGCAACCGGGACATCACCGTCCCGATCGGCGTCCCCATGATCTCGGCGATCTCCTTGTACGCGAAGCCCTCGACGTCGGCGAGGTACACCGCGATCCGGAACTCCTCCGGCAGGCGCTGCAGCGCGTCCTTGACGTCGGAGTCCGGGAGGTGGTCGAGCGCCTCGGCCTCGGCAGACCGAAGGCCCCTCGACGTGTGCGACTCGGCGCGGGCCAGCTGCCAGTCCTCGATCTCCTCGGAGCGGGACTGCTGCGGCTCGCGCTGCTTCTTGCGGTACGAGTTGATGTACGTGTTGGTGAGGATGCGGTACAGCCACGCCTTGAGGTTGGTGCCCGGGCGGTACTGGTGGAACGCGGCGAACGCCTTGGCGAACGTCTCCTGCACCAGGTCCTCGGCGTCGGCCGGGTTGCGCGTCATCCGCAGGGCAGCACCGTAGAGCTGGTCCAGGTAGACCAGCGCCTCGGCCTCGAACCTCTCGGTCCGTGCAGCGTCGCCCTCGGACTCGGGCGCGCGGTTCGTGTCCTCGCTCATCGCGGACGAGCCTAGTCCCGGAGTCTGAGGACCACCGACCGGGGTGGGCCACGCCACATTCACCCCGGCGGACTGCATCTGCGCGGACCTCTGGGCGGGAATGGTGTCTACGGGGACACCGATCGCCCACCCGGTCACGGGCGCCGTCGCAGGTCGCGTGTCGGTAGAGCAGGTCATGGTGGGCACAACGGCACGGAGACGCGCGCCATTCCCACCCGTGCCAACCACCGGACCGCGCACTAGGTTGGCGGCATGACGACGACCGCCGCGGACTCCACCTTCCTGCGCCTGCTCCGCGAGCAGATCGGCCACGAGTTCGACGCCCACCAGCAGTACGTGGCGATCGCCGTGTGGTTCGACGGGCAGGACCTCCCCCAGCTGGCGCGGCACTACTACCGGCAGGCGATCGAAGAGCGCAACCACGCCCTGATGATCGTGCAGTACCTGCTGGACCGGGACCTCCCGGTGGCGATCCCCGCCGGCAGCCCCGTGCGCAACGACTTCACCCAGGTCACCGAGCCGATCGGCCTGGCGCTCCAGCAGGAGAAGCAGGTCACCTCGCAGATCGAGGCGATCTTCGCGGCCGCCCGCGCGGAGGGCGACGCCCTGGGCGAGCAGTTCCTGCTCTGGTTCCTCAAGGAGCAGGTGGAGGAGGTCGCCTCCGCGACCACGCTGCTCACGGTCGCCACGCGTGCCGGCGACAACCTGTTCGACCTCGAGAACTACGTCGCCCGCGAGCAGATCGGCGACGGTGGCGAGTCCGCCGACGCGCCGTCCGCCGCCGGCGGCGCCCTGTAGGAGGAGCTGCCGTGCTGCTGCGCCGAATCGCGCGTCCCCTGTTCGCCTCGTGGTTCGTCACCGAGGGCCTCGACGTCGTCCGGCACCCCGCCGCGCACGCGGCCGACGCCCGCGGGGCGCTGACGACGCTGCGCCGCCGGCTCCCCGAGCCCGCGCTGAACGGCCCTGCGGGCGAGGTGCTGGGACGTGAGCTCAGCGACCGTCAGCTGACCACGATCGTCCAGGCGCACGGTGCCGCGCTGGCCGCGGCCGGGGTGCTGCTCGCGGTCGGCAAGGCTCCACGCACGGCCGCGCTCGCGCTCGCGGCGCTGACGGCTCCGCTCGTCCTGCTCAACCTGCCCACCAAGCGCGTCAAGGGCGAGGATCCGCTGCTGCGGCGCGCCCGCCGCGACAAGCTCGTGCGCGCTCTCGCGTTCACGGGCGGCGCCCTGATCGCCGGGGTCGACCTCGAGGGCCGTCCCGGGATCAGCTGGCGCGTGCAGAAGGCCCGCAGCGAGCACGCGGCGGCGAAGGCGTCCGACTGAGGGGGCCTGAGACGCTCACAGCGCTCGTCGGCACCCCGGATAGCCTGGGGGCCATGGACCTGTGGACCGCACCGCTCGCCGACGCCCCGCTGGACGCGCTCGTCGAGGTGCCCGGCTCCAAGTCGCTGACCAACCGCTACCTGGTCCTCGCCGCGCTCGCCGGCTCCACCGGCCGCCTGCGCGGCGCGCTGCGGTCCCGCGACACGCGTCTGATGGCGGCCGCGCTCGCCAGCCTGGGCGCGCGGATCGACGAGGACGGCAGCGACTGGGTGGTCACGCCCGGCCCGGTCCAGGGGTCGACCGCCGTGCACTGCGGGCTCGCGGGGACGGTCATGCGGTTCCTGCCCGCCGTCGCGGCACTCGCGGACGGCCCGGTCCGGTTCGACGGCGACGACTCCGCGCTCGCCCGGCCGATGGGCCCGGTGCTCACGGCGCTGCGCACCCTGGGCGTGCGCGTCGAGGAGCACGGCGAGGCCGGGCACCTGCCGTTCACCGTGCACGGCCACGGCTCCGTGCTCGGGGGTCAGGTCGACGTGGACGCGTCCGCGTCCAGCCAGTTCGTCTCCGGGCTGCTGCTCGCCGCCGCGCGGTTCGAGCGCGGGCTGACCCTGCGGCACACCGGCCGAACGCTGCCGAGCCTGCCGCACATCGAGATGACCGTCGCCCTGCTGCGCGAGGCCGGGGTGCACGTGGACGACTCCCGCCCCGCGATCTGGCAGGTGGCGCCGGGTCCGATCGCCGGGCGCGACGTGCGCGTGGAGCCGGACCTGTCCAACGCAGCGCCGTTCCTGTGCGCGGCCCTTGTGGCCGGCGGGACCGTGCGCGTGCCGGGCTGGCCGACGCAGACGACGCAGCCGGGGGGCCTGCTGCCGGGGATCCTCGAGCGGATGGGCGCCACCACGCGGCTCGACGGTGACGTGCTGAGCGTCACCGGCACCGGCGTGATCCGCGGCGTCGACCTGGACCTGCACGCGGCCGGCGAGATCGCGCCGACCATCGCCGGGCTCGCCACGCTGGCCGACTCCCCCACGCGGCTGCGGGGCATCGCCCACCTGCGCGGGCACGAGACCGACCGGCTCGCCGCGCTGGCCGCCGAGATCACCCGGCTGGGCGGCCAGGCGGAGCAGACGTCGGACGGGCTGGTCATCACCCCACGCCCGCTGTCGGGCGGCACCTGGCACACCTACGAGGACCACCGGATGGCCACCGCGGGCGCGCTGATCGGGCTGCGGGTCCCGGGCGTGGAGGTCGAGGACGTCGCGACGACCGCCAAGACGCTCCCCGACTTCGTGGGGCTCTGGGGCGGCATGCTCGGATCGGCCGTGCTGGCCTGATGGGAGCCCGGCGCTACGACGAGCGGGACGTCCGCATCCGTCCCGGTCGCGGCTCGCGCCCGCGGACCAAGCAGCGCCCCGAGCACGCCGACGCCGAGGTGGCCCTGGTCACCGCCGTCGACCGCGGGCGCTACGCGATCCTCGTCGACCCCGACGGTCCCGACGAGCGCGTGGCGATCGCGATGAAGGCCCGGGAGCTCGGCCGCGACCGAGTGGTGCCGGGTGACCGGGTGGACATCGTCGGTGACACGTCCGGCGACGACGGCTCCCTGTCCCGGATCGTGCGGATCGGTGAGCGCCGGACGGTCCTGCGCCGGACCGCGGACGACACCGACCCGATCGAGCGGATCATCGTCGCGAACGCGGACCAGCTGGTGATCGTCACCGCGCTGGCCGATCCCGAGCCCCGCACGCGCATGATCGACCGCTGCGTCGCCGCGGCCTACGACGCACGCATGGACGCCCTGCTGGCCCTGACCAAGGCGGACCTGGCGGATCCGGCGGAGCTGGTCGGGATGTACGCGCCGATCGGGGTCGAGGTGGTGGTGACCAGCGCGGAGAAGTCCGTCGGCGGCCGGATCATCCACGGGCTCGACGACGTGCGCGCGGCCCTGGAGGGCAAGACCTCCGTGCTGGTCGGGCACTCCGGCGTCGGCAAGTCGACGCTGGTGAACGCTCTGGTGCCGGGCACCTACCGCGCGGTGGGCGTCGTGAACGACGTCACGGGCCGCGGGCGGCACACGTCGAGCTCCGCGGTGGCGCTGCGCGTGCCGGGAACCTCCACACCCACGTGGGTCATCGACACCCCGGGGGTGCGGTCGTTCGGGCTCGCGCACGTGGATCCGCAGCACCTGCTGGGCGCATTCGCGGACCTCGCGGAGGTGGCCGAGGAGTGTCCGCGCGGGTGCACGCACGCGGACGACGCCCCGGACTGCGCGCTCGACGACTGGGTGGCCGCTGCGCCGGACGACCAGACCCGCGAGGCGCGCGCCGCCCGCCTCGAGTCGTTCCGACGGCTCCTGGCCAGCCGCCTGGGCAGCGCAGATCCGGACAACCGGGAGCCCGCACGTCCCTGACGTGCACCGACGAACCACTACCGTGTCGGGCATGAGCCTGCGACCCGGGTACGACGACGACCTGCGCCTCGCCCACGTGATCGCGGACCAGGTCGACTCGATCACCATGGCGCGGTTCAAGTCGCAGGACCTGCGGGTGGAGACGAAGCCCGATCTGACTCCGGTCACCGACGCCGACAAGTCGGCCGAGGAGATCGTCCGCGGGCAGCTGTCCCGGGCGCGGCCGCGGGACGCGGTGCACGGCGAGGAGATGGGCGACACCGGCCACGGGCCGCGGCGCTGGGTCATCGACCCGATCGACGGGACCAAGAACTTCGTCCGCGGGGTGCCGGTGTGGGCCACGCTCATCGGGCTGCTGGACGGCGACCAGGTCGTCGTCGGGCTCGTCAGCGCACCCGCGCTCGGCCGGCGCTGGTGGGCGGCGCAGGGCAACGGCGCGTGGACCGGGAAGTCCCTGGCCGCCGCCAGCCAGCTGCACGTGTCCCAGGTCGACCGGCTCGAGGACGCCTCGCTGTCCTACTCGTCGCTGAGCGGCTGGGAGGAGCGCGGGCAGCTCGACGCGTTCCTCAACCTGACCCGGCGGACCTGGCGCACCCGCGCGTACGGCGACTTCTGGTCGCACGTGCTCGTCGCGGAGGGCGCGGTGGACCTGTCGGCGGAGCCGGAGCTGTCGCTGCACGACATGGCGGCCCTGGTCCCCATCGTCACCGAGGCCGGCGGCACGTTCACCTCGATCCGCGGGGTGCCCGGGCCGTTCGGCGGGTCCGCGCTGGTGTCCAACGGGCGGCTCCACCAGGCGGCCCTCGAGTACCTGGACCCGCTGCCGGAGGCGTGACCCCGCCCGCCGCGGCACGATCGGTGGCATGAGCACCGACGACCGCGACGACCGCGCCGCCTCGTTCGACCGGGCCGCGGCCGTCTACCAGGCCACCCGGCCCGGCTACCCGGACGAGGCCGTCCGATGGGCGGTCCCCCGGACCGCCCGGGACGTCCTCGACCTCGCCGCCGGGACCGGCAAGCTCACCGAGCGGCTCGTCGCGCTGGGGTGGCGCGTCGTCGCGGTGGAGCCGTCGGACGCGATGCGGGCGGAGCTGACAGCCGCGCTGCCGGACGTCGAGGCGCTGCCCGGGACGGCCGAGCACCTCGGCCTGCCGGACGCATCCGTGGACGCGGTCACCATCGCGCAGGCGTGGCACTGGGTGGACCCGCCCGCGGCCTCAGCCGAGATCGCCCGTGTCCTGCGCCCGGGCGGCTCCGTGGCCCCGATCTGGAACGTGCGCGACCAGGACACCGACTGGGTGGCGCGCTGGACGGAGATCGTGCACCGCGGGGACAGCCTCGACACCAGCTACCGCGACCCGGTGCTGGGCGACGCGTTCACCGAGCCGGAGCACGCCACGTTCCCCTGGACCCAGCGCCTGCGCGCCGCGGACCTGCGCACCCTCGCCGCCAGCCGCAGCCACCTGATCCTGCTGCCCGCCGACGAGCGCGACGAGCTGCTGGACGCGGTCGACGAGCTGGTCGCCACCCACCCGGACCTGCGTGGACGCGAGTGGATCGAGGTGCCGTACCGGACCGAGTGCTACCGAGCGTTGCTGCGGTAGGCCATGATCTCCGCGTGCCCCTCTTCGAACGCCGCCCTGGCATCGTGCTCCCCGACGACGAGGTGACCGCGCAGGTCGGCGCACTGTGCGCGGACCTGGTGTCGCGGCTGTTCGGCGTCGCCACGGTCGAGCTCGTGCTGGACGAGGCACCCCGGCCGGCGAGCGGAGCGTGGATCACGCCCTACGCGGTCGGCGCGGTCGGGGTGAGCTGGGAGCAGTTCGACGACTTCCTCGTCGCCGGCATCCACGGGTGCGAGCCGTGGGAGCTTCCACGCACGATGGCGGGCGTCGCGACCGTGAGAGCCGTGGTCGACGCTGCGGTCACGGGCGCCGTCGAGGTGGGCACCGGCCGCGGCCAGACCCACTACCGCGTGCGCCTGCCCGATGGCTCGGTGCTCGAAGCCGCACGGTCGAGCTTCAAGGGATGGCTCCTGACCATGCCGGGAAAGCCGCGCCTGGTGTGGAGCACGACCGCGCCGTACGCCTAGATCCCGAGCACGCGCGGGAGCTCGGCGAGCGACGCGACGACCCGCACACCGGCCTGCCGCGCGACTGCGAGATCGTCCGGCGACACCGGGAGCCGCCTCTCGCCCGGACGGTCCAGCCAGACGCCCACCAGACCGGCCGCGACCGCCGCCCGGGCGTCGACGTCGAGCTCGTCGCCGACGTACGCCGTCCTCGTCGGGTCGGTGCCGAGCCGGCGGCACGCCTCGACGAACACGCGCGGGTCGGGCTTCCCGAAGCCGAGGGTGTCGACGCCGACCAGCATCGGCACGCGCTCCAGCAGAGCCGTGCGGTCGAGCTTGCGCGTCTGGTACGAGACCGCCGCGTTGGACAGGGCGCCGACGGCGAGGCCGGCCTCGAGCAGGCGGTCCACGACCGCTTCCACGTCCGGGTGCGCCGACCACGCACCCGAGAACTCGGCCTCGAACGTCTCGTCCCAGCGCGCGAAGCCGTCGGCGTCGAGCGCCGGGCCGCCGAAGCGCTCGTGCAGCTCGTTGGCGCGGGCCATCCGCTGCTCGGTGTAGCCGACCTCGCCGCGCGTGTACGCCGCGTAGTGGCCGCCGACGTCCGCACGCCACACCGTCACCAGCTCGGCGTGCCGGTCCGCGGGCAGGTCGGGCAGGTAGCGGCGGGCGACGCCGGACAGCGCGTGGCCGAACGCACCGCGCGTGTCGACCAGCGTGTCGTCGATGTCGAAGAGGACCCCGTCGACGCGCATCACAGGGTGGCGCGCAGGGCGGCGATCCGCGCGAGCGTGGACTCCTTGCCCAGGATCTCCATCGACTCGAACAGGGGCGGGGACACACGACGTCCGGACAGTGCGACGCGCAGCGGGGTGAACGCGAAGCGCGGCTTGATGCCGAGCCCGTCGACCAGCGCAGCCTGCAGAGCCTCCTGGGTGCTGGTCGTCGTGAACTCCGCGAGGGCCCCGAGCGCGGCCGCGGCGGCGTCGAGGACGGCCGGGGACTCCTCGCGCAGGGCGCCGCGGGCGTCGTCGGCGATCGTCAGGGAGTCGTCCGCGAAGAACAGGAACCCGAGCATGCCCTCGGCCTCACCCAGCAACGTGATGCGCTCCTGGATGAGGGGCGCGCCCGCGTCGAGGAGGGCACGGTGCTCCGGCGAGAGGTCCGCGTACGAGTCGGTGGGCACCAGGCCGGCCCGGTGCAGGTACGGCACCAGCCGGTCGCGGAAGTCCTCGGGCGCCAGCAGCCGCACGTGCGCGGAGTTGATCGCCTCGGCCTTCTTCACGTCGAACCGCGCCGGGTTGGGGTTGACGTCCGCGGCGTCGAACGCGGCCGTCATCTCCGCCATCGAGAAGATGTCGCGGTCCGGGCCGATCGACCAGCCGAGCAGCGCCAGGTAGTTGAGCAGGCCCTCGGGCGTGAAGCCGCGGTCGCGGTGCAGGAAGAGGTTGGACTCGGGGTCACGCTTGGACAGCTTCTTGTTGCCCTCGCCCAGCACCGACGGCAGGTGCCCGAACACCGGCGCGCCGGAGCCGACGCCGATCGACTGCAGCGCCTGGTAGAGCGCGATCTGCCGCGGCGTCGACGACAGCAGGTCCTCGCCGCGCAGCACGTGCGTGATGCCCATGAGGGCGTCGTCCACCGGGTTGACCAGCGTGTACAGGGGCTGGCCGTTGGCGCGGACGATGACGAAGTCCGGCACCGAGCCCGCCTTGAACGTCACCTCGCCGCGCACCAGGTCGTCGAAGGACAGGTCCGCGTCGGGCATCCGCAGGCGCAGGACCGGCTCGCGGCCCTCGGCCCGGAACGCGGCCTTCTGCTCGTCGGTCAGGTCCCGGTCGACGCCGTCGTAGCCGAGCTTCGGGTCCCGCCCGGCCGCCTTGTGGCGGGCCTCGATCTCCTCCGGCGTGGAGAAGGACTCGTACGCGTGACCGGCCTCGACCAGGCGGCGGGCGACGTCCGCGTACAGGTCCATCCGCTGCGACTGCCGGTACGGCTCGTGCGGCCCGCCGACCTCGACACCCTCGTCCCAGTCCAGGCCGAGCCAGCGCAGCGCGTCCAGGAGCTGCAGGTACGACTCCTGCGAGTCGCGCGCCGCGTCGGTGTCCTCGATCCGGAACACGAAGGTGCCGCCCGTGTGGCGCGCGTACGCCCAGTTGAACAGAGCTGTGCGGATGAGGCCGACGTGCGGCGTCCCGGTGGGCGAGGGGCAGAAGCGGACGCGCACGGGCGCCACGGGAGCGGAGGAGGTCACGGGCTCCAGGTTACTGGCGCTCGATCAGGCCTTCGGCACGGTCCACACCGTCGCACTGCGGTCCTTCACGGACAGCTGTGCCGGATCGTCGACATCGACAGGCACCGGCCACTCGATGCCCAGGGCCGGGCTCAGCGGGTTGTAGGCGATCCCGGGCATCCCGGGGCGCCACTCGGTGTCGAAGCAGTAGAGGTACTGCGTCTCGTCGGACACGGACTGGAAGCCGTTGCAGACACCGCTCGGCACGAAGACCTGCGTGCCCTTCGTCAGCGCGACCGTGTGGACCGCACCGTACGTGGGCGAATCCTCCCGGGCGTCCAGGTACGCCCCCAGCGCTTCGCCGGAGACGATGCCGACCAGCTTGTTCATGGCCTCGCCGTGCAGGCCACGGATCGCGCCGCGCCGGCTCTCGGTGATGTTGATCTGTGCCCACGGACCCGCCACACGGGACGCCAGCTCCTCGTGCTCCCACACGGAGGCTCGGAAGAACTCCCGCACAGTTCCGCGCGGGTCCTCGACCTGCTTCAGGCGAAAGACGAGCAGCCCATCGATCGCGGTGGTCTCCACGGCGACATCGTCAAAGTGCACGGTTCTTCCTTCAGTCGGACTGGCAGGGCACGTTCGGCAGGATCAGTGGCGGCGCAGAACCGGGTTGCGCAGCACCCCGATCTCCTCGACCTCGACCTCCACGATGTCCCGGTCCACGATCGGGCTCACGCCGGCCGGTGTGCCGGTGAGGATGAGGTCACCGGGCAGGAGCGTGAACACCTCGGACACGTACGAGACGAGGTAGGCGGCGTCGAAGATCATCTGCGACGTGCGGCCGTCCTGCTTGGTCTCGCCGTTGACGCGGGCGCGGACGTACAGGTCGTCGACGTCGAGCCCGGGCACGATCCAGGGACCGATCGGGCAGGAGCCGTCGAAGCCCTTGGCCCGCGTCCACTGCGGGTCGGCCTTCTGCACGTCGCGCGCGGTGACGTCGTTGGCCACGGTGTAGCCGAACACGTGGTCGAGGGCACGGTCCGGTGCGACGTCCTTGGTGACCTTGCCGATGACGATGGCCAGCTCGGCCTCGTGCTCGACGTGCTCGGTCCAGTCGGGCAGGACGATCGGGTCGTCGGGGCCGATCACCGAGGTGTTGGGCTTGAGGAACAGCAGCGGGGCCGGTGGGAGCTCGTTGCCCATCTCGGCGGCGTGCGCGGCGTAGTTGCGGCCCACCCCGATGATCTTGGAGCGTGGGATGACCGGCGCCAGCAGGCGGACGCTGTCGTCGTCGAGCCGGATCTGCTCGCCCGTGGGCTGCACCGGCGTGTAGAGCGGGTCTCCCGTGATGACCACGAGCTCCTCGGAGCCGGGTGCTCCGTCGATCAGGGCGTAGCGGGGGTCTCCCCCGGTGGTGAACCTTGCGATGCGCACGTCGCAACCCTAGTTCAGGCGCGAGCGAGCACCTCGCCGTGCAGCACCGCGAACCAGCCGTCGGGCTGCGTGCCCCACTCGCGCCAGGCGTCGGCCAGCAGCTCGAGGCCGACCTCGTCGGCCAGCCCGTGGGCGATGGCCTGCGCGGCGAAGTTCGAGGCCACGGAGCGGTCCGCCCACAGCCCGGCCCACCACGTGCGGTCCTCCGGCGTGGCGTAGCACCAGACCCCGGCGCTGGGCACGATCCCTGCCGGGTCGAAGCCGGCCTCGCGGACCCAGGACAGCAGCTTGCGACCGGCGTTGGCGTCGGCCTCGTTGGCCTGCGTGACCTCGTGGTAGAGCGCGAGCCACTCGTCCAGCCCCTGCGACTCCGGGTACCAGGTCATGCCGGAGTAGTCGGCGTCGCGGAGCGCGACGATGCCGCCGGGCCGGGTCACGCGACGCATCTCCCGCAGCGCGGCGATCGGGTCGGTGAGGTGCTGGAGCACCTGGTGGGCGTGCACGACGTCGAACGCGTCGTCCTCGAACGGCAGGCCGTAGGCGTCGGCCACCTGGAACGTCACGTTGTCCGCGCCCGCGTCCGCCGCGGCCTTCTGGGCGATCTCGACGACGGCCGCGGAGGAGTCGACGCCGACGACCGCGCCGGGCTCGAGCCGCGCCGCCAGGTCGATGGTCACCGAGCCCGGACCGCACCCCACGTCGAGCAGACGCGTCCCGGGGACGAGCGCCGGCAGCAGGTACGCGGCGGAGTTCTCGGCGGTGCGCCAGCGGTGCGAGCGCAGCACGGACTCGTGGTGTCCGTGGGTGTACACGTCGGGGTGCGTCGGGGAGTTCACATCTGAGGGTAATCACCCGAGAGCCCAACAGTTCAATAACCGGGACGAACCGTTTCGACATGCGAGATTCCGGGGCTCGCTAGCATCCGTCCATGCGCCGCATCGTGGGGATCGACGTCGCCCGGGGCCTCGCCGTCCTGGGCATGATGACCGCGCACGTGGGTCCCGACGACCACGGACCGGTCCCGCCCGGCGGCTTCTCGCAGCTCGCCGACGGGCGACCCGCGGCCCTGTTCGTGGTGCTGGCGGGCGTCTCGCTCGCCCTGCTCTCGGGCAGCTCCGCACCCGTCGTCGGCACCCGGCTCGTGCAGGCGCGGGTGCGGATCCTGGTCCGGGCGCTGCTCCTGTTCGCCCTCGGGGAGCTGCTGATCCTGCTCGCGACGCCGGTCGTGGTGATCCTGCCGACCTACGGGCTCCTGTTCGCGATCGGGTGCGTCGCGCTGCGCTGGTCCCGGGCGGCCCTGCTCACCGCGGCGGGGGTCGTCGCCGTCGTCGGGCCCCCGCTCGGCCAGGGCATCGCGGCGAGCCTCGAGGGTGCGCGGCCGACGGTGCTCGCCCAGATCACGGTCGGCCACTACTACCCGGCGATCGTGTGGACGGCGTACCTCCTGGTCGGGCTCGCCGTGGGGCGCAGCGACCTGCGCTCGACCCGGCTGCGAGGTGTCGGAGCGCTCGTCGGCGTCGGCCTGGTGGTCGTCGGGCACGGCGGCTCGTGGGTGGCGATGCACGTCCTGGGCTGGCCCGAGGCGCTGGCGACGACCGAGCCGCACTCGTCGACGACGTTCGAGGTGGTCGGCAACGTCGGTGTCGCCCTGCTGGTCATCGCCGGCTGTCTCGTGGTCGCCGACCGGTGGCCCCGGGTGCTCGCCCCGCTCGCGGCCGTCGGCGCGCTGGCGCTCACCGCGTACACGGTGCACATCGTGGTCATCGCCGCCCTCGGGCAGGGCGTCGTCTACCAGGCGACCCTCGAGGTGTGGCTCGCGTTCGTCCTCACGACCACGGCGCTGTGCTGGCTCTGGGCCGTCTCGGTCGGGCGCGGGCCGTTCGAGTGGGCGCTGCACCGGGTGTCGACGAAGGCCGCCGACATCGCCCCGGACGACCTCCCGCCGTCACCCCCGCGCTCCGACACGGACCGCGCCGGTCAGGCGCACTCGTAGACGACGTTGGCGGCGTCGGACCGCATGCCCAGCAGCCACTCGCCGGCCGGACCCTGCAGGGCGAACAGCGCGTTCGCCTCGAGGAACGCCGCGTCGGTGGTGTACGGGTAGCCCGCTGCGGCGCCGTGCACGGCCCCGTACTCGTCGCCCTGCACACCCTCGGGCGCGAGGGTCGACGAGTTGTCCTCGTGCCACGCCCGCACCGCCCGCGAGACCGGGTTCCCGCCGGCCACCGGCACGTAGACCCGGTGCCCGTCGGGCGTCGTCCCCGCAGGGCGCCAGTCCGCGGCCACGTGCGCGTCCTCCTGCGAGTACGTCGTCGCGACGCAGCTCTGCCCGCCGGGTGCCAGGGTCACGTCCGGGTCGTCGTACTCGTCCGCGGGGTCCGGTGCTCCACGCGCGACGCCGTCGTCCCAGCGGATCGCCGTGAAGTCCCCGCCCGGGACGTCGCCCGGTCGGAGCCGGAGGAACGTACCCAACGGCGTCAGGATCCCGTAGGTGAGGTTGGTCAGTCCCGGCACCGACGACTCCCGCACCCGGACCGCGAGCGCGACCGGGCCGGGCTCGCGCAGGACCCGGTGCTCGAACGTGTCGTCCATGAGCGGATCGGCGTCGCCGTAGAGCGAGGACGTGTAGAAGGGGGACCCGACGGTGCTCGTCGTCGTCACCCTGAAGTCGTCTCCCACGTCGATCGACGTCGGCAGCGTCAAGGTGTCGTAGAACGTCTCCTCGTCCCGCACGACCCCCGGGGGCAGGGAGATGTTCACCTCGGAGGCGCACGGGTCGGTGGCGCGCGCGCTCGGGCACGCGATCAGCCGGGCGCCCTGTGCGTCGACCTCGTAGAGCCCGCTGACGAACCACGTGCCGAGCTGCTCGTACGTCGTCAGGTAGATCGACGACGCGCCGCGAGTGCCCACGAGGAAGACCGGTGATGTGTCCTCGTCGAACTGCCGCAGCTGGGTCATGTCCGGCACCGGCGTCGGCGTCTGCCACACCTCCCCCGTCCTCGGGGCGCTCAGCCGCGCGATCACGGTGGCGTCGTCGATCGACTCCGCCCGGGTCACCGGCCCGGTCGGCGTCGGGGCCGTCGTGGGAGTCGGGCTCGGCGTCGGGGTGGGCGTCGGCGTGACCGTCGGGGTCACCACGGGCACCACCGGCTCCGGCGACTGCCGGCCCAGCCCGAACCACAGACCCACGCCCAGCACGCCCACCACGCCGACGCCCGCGAACGACTCGGCCGTCCGCCGCGCGACCCGGCGGCGACGCGCCGCCGACCGGACCGCGCCCAGCCGGACGCCGTCCAGCGCCGGCGCAGCGCCCTCGATCTCGTCGGACGCCCGAGCCAGCAGGGCGTGCAGGTCATCGGTCACGACGCACCTCCGTCGGAGTCAGCTGGGTGACGGGGATCCGCTCCGTCGCGTCGGCCGTGCTGCCGAGGTGGGCGTTCAGCCGCGCGAGCCCGTCGGACGTGTAGCGCTTGACCTCTCCCTCGGACAGACCGAGGACGGACGCGGTCTCGGTGACGGACAGGTCCTCCATCTGCCGCAGGACCACGCACGCGCGCTCCCGCGGGCTGAGGATGGCGAGCGCCCGCACGACGTCCGCGCCGGGCAGCCGGTCGTCGTCGTGGACGACCGCAGGAGTCTGGGCCGCCGCACGTGCCAGAAGGCGTGCCTCCCGTGTCTTGCGGCGTCCCGAGTCGATCGCCCTCGACGCGATGGCCCGGCGGACGTACGCCTCGGCCTGCTCGACGGAGCCGAACCGCGCGCGACCGGAGAACGCAGCGATCAGCGCTTCCTGCACCAGGTCCTGGGCGTCCGACGGCGACGCGGACACGAGCGTCGCGTGCGCGACGAGGCGCTGATAGCGCTCGCGCGCGACCTGCTCCAGCAGGTCCTCCCACCGTCTGCTCACGCACCACGCTCCCTGTCCGCGTCTCCTGAACCCATAACGCCTGTCGACCCTGACGGCGTTGGGGTCGAGGTTGCTAGGCGAGGAGGGCAGCCACCGAGAGCACCACGGCGAGCAGCGGGAACGTGCCCTGCGTCGCCGCGGCACGAGCCATGGCGCGGTTCGTCGCGACGAGCACCAGGGCGGCGGTGAGCATCGACCCGCAGGCCAGCAGGATCAGCGCGAGACCGACCGTCTCCTCGCCTGCGAGGGCGAGCCCGGCCCCGACGAGCGCGCCGATCGCGAGGAACAGGTTGTAGAAGCCCTGGTTGTACGCCCAGGGCTTCACCGCGGGGACGTCCTCGGTGCGCGTCCTGAACCGCGCGTGGACGTCGGGCCGCTCGAAGAGCACGGACTCGTACGCGAAGAACAGGACGTGCAGCAGGGCGGCGAGGACGGCGAAGACCGATGCGGCGATGATCACGAGGGCAGTCTGGCAGGCTCGCCTACCCTGGTGGCATGCCCCTGACCGCCGCGCCCGCGCTCGACGCCGCCACCTGGCAGTCGCTCGCGGCCGCGCACGCCGAGCGGGCCGACGCGTTCACAGCCGCTCGTCGCGAGCGCCGGTCGCGCCAGCAGAAGCACGCGATCGAGGACTTCCTGTTCGAGTACTACCCGGTCACGCCCGCCGTCCTGCGCCGCTGGCACCCCGGGGTCGGTGTCGCGCTGGAGAGCCCCGCCCCGCACGCCGACTGGCGCTGGTACCGGACGTCGGACGACGGCACCGTGACGCTCGACGCCGACGCGTTCGTGGCCGACCGCGGGGAGGCCGTCCGGTTCGTCCACGGCCTGCTGACCGCCACGCTCGGTCGCCCGGCGCTCACGGGCTGCTTCGGCCTGCACGAGTGGGCGATGGTGTACCGGGAGGGCGACGAGCACCGCCACCCGCTCCCCCTGCGGCTCGGGTCGGCCGGCACCGACGCCGTCGTCGAGGCCCACAAGATCCGCTGCACGCACTTCGACGCCTACCGGTTCTTCACGCCGCAGGCGGTCGACCGCAACACGCTCCGGCCGACGCGCGACTCGATGACCGCGATGGAGCAGCCCGGCTGCCTGCACGCGGGGATGGACGTCTACAAGTGGGCCACGAAGCTGGGCCCGGCGGTGCCCGGCGACCTGCTGCTCGACTGCTTCGAGCTGGCGCGCGACATCCGCACGCTCGACATGCAGGCGTCCCCGTACGACGTGACGACGTACGGCCTCGACCCGGTGACCATCGAGACGCCCGAGGGCAAGGCGCACTACGTCGCGCGGCAGCGCGAGTTCGCCGAGCGCGGCAACGCGCTGCGGGCGCGGCTCGTCACCGTGTGCGAGGCGCTCCCCGCCTGACGGACGTCAGCGGTCGTGCCGCACGTCGACCACCACGCGGGTGGGGTCGGTGAGCGCGAAGACGCGGAACGGGTGGTCGGGCGTGTCGACGCCGAGGAACGCGAGCTCCTGCCCCTCGAACTGACCGCGCACGTTCACCTCGCGCAGCGTGGTGTACCCGGGAGTGAGGATCGGGTTGGTGCCGCTCCTCTCGGGGATGCCCGTCGTGTCGGGGATCTGCACCCCCAGCAGGACCACCTGCAGCGTGCCGTCGCCCGCGACGTCGAGCACGGCGTCCGCCGGGTCGTCGGTCGCCACGTCCGTGTAGCGCACCATCCAGCCGGGCGTGCCGGTCCCGTCGAAGCGGAAGACGACGCGGTCGTAGCCCTCGTGCTCCCCTGTCCTCACGTCGGTCAGGGTCAGCGCCACGTCCCCCGAGGAGGGCTGCTCGTCCAGCTCCAGGTCGGCAGGGAAGGGCACGGGCTCCTCCGACTCGGTGGCCGTCGGCGCCGGCGGCGTGCTGGTGGCGGTGGCGTTCGGAGCCGGTGAGGTCGTCGTCGTCTCCGTCGCTGAGGGCGTCGTCGGCCCGCCGTCCGCGCACGACGCCAGCAGCAGGCTCGCGCAGACGACCAGCCCCGCGATGTGGCGCCGACGTGCGGTCATGGCTCTCCTCGCGTCGTCGACCCCGACGCTCGGAGCCGGCACAGCCACCGTACGATGCGAGCACGCGCCGAGCAGGGAGGACACGATGCCCGGACCCGCGCAGCTGCTCCTCGTCGAGGACGATCGGCAGCTCGCCTCGATGCTCGAGCAGATCGCGTCGCACCGCGACGACGACGCGGACGGCACGCGGCGGCACTACGGCATCGGGCTCGCGCTCGTCGCGGAGGTGGCGGCGCAGCACGGCGGCACCGTGACGGCGGCCGCGCGTGAGGACGGCCGGCCCGGGGCCGCGATCACGCTGGAGCTGCCTGCAGCGCCGTGAGCAGCTCGCCGTCGGCGTCCACGGCGAGCACCGCCGCCGCGCCGTGCTGCGAGGCCCACGCGATCCCGTCGGGACCGAGGGCAAGGACGCAGGTGGCCAGGACGTCGGCGGTGGTGAGGTCGGCGGCGACGACGGTCGCCGAGCGCAGCCCGGTCGCCACCTGCCCCGTGCGGCCGTCCCAGACGTGCTCGCCGCGCTCGTAGGTGCCAGAGGTCGCCACGGCCCCGTCGCGCACCTCGAGCACCGTGAGGAACGACTGCGGGTCGGACGGGTCACGCACGCCGACGTTCCAGCCGCGACCCCCCTCGGGCTCGCCGCGGACCACGACGTCCCCGCCGGCGTTCAGACAGAACGTCGTCAGCCCGGCCGCGGTGAGGGTGTCCGCCGCCCGCTGGGCCGCCCAGCCCTTGACCACCCCGTCCGTGTCGAGGGAGCCGTCCGGCCGCCGGACCGAGAAGGCGCCGCCGGAGAGCTCGCCGAAGCGCTCCGCGATGCCGAGGACCTCGCGCAGGTCGCTGCTGGCTCCCCCGCCGTCGTAGCGGCTCACCTCGCTGTCCGGCAGGTACCGGCTGAACCGTCGGTCGGCGTCGTGCATCCGGTCGAACGCGTCCCGGACAGCCGCCCTCTCGACCTGCTCGTCCACCACGTCCCGGACGTCCACCGACATCGGGATCCCCATCACCAGCTCCAGGTGGCGCACGGGTCAGCCCTGCTGGTCGATGGCGGACTGCACGGACTCGGCGTACGCCTCCGACGTGTAGGTGGCGCCCGAGACCGTGTCGATCTGCGCCGACTGCGCGTCGACGACCTCCTGCGCGAGGATCGGCGTCGCGCGCGCGTTGATCTGCACGCTCTCGTGGTGGCCCCCGGGGACCTGCAGCGCCTGCACGTCGGTGATCTGGCCCGCCGCGAACGTCACCGACACCTGCACGGGGCCGTACCGGGTCTGCACCGAGGAGCCGACGATCGTGACGGTGTCGCTGGTCGTCGACCCGGGGTCGGTGCTCGTCGCGGGGTCGGTGGTCGACCCGGACTGTCCGGTGCCTGCCGCCGCGGAGTCGTCGGCGTCGCCGGACTCCGTGTCGTCGGACGACGAGGTCGACGACGACGTCCCGTCGGTGCTCGACTCCGCGACGGTGGCCGGCGGCGCCAGGACAGCGAACTTGGTCAGGCCCGCCGCACCCATGGCGGCCAGCGACCCCACGTAGATCAGGGTGCCGCGCCAGCGTGGTGTGGTCATGAGTCGAGCTCCTCTCGGTGGATGGCGGACCGGGGCACGCCCAGGGCGCGCGCTGAGCGGGCGACGGCGTCGGCCATCGCGGGTGGGCCGCACACGAACACGTCGCGCGACGCGATGTCGGGGACCAGCCACCCGAGGTGCTGCGGGTCGAGCGGGTCGTGACCCAGCTGGGCGCGCCGCCCGGGGACCGGCAGGTACGTGAGGCTCGGTGACGGCGTGAACTCGGCCGCGAGCGCCAGCCCGGCCGCGTCACGCGCCCGGTGCAGGACGACGAGCTGGCGGCCCTGTGCCAGCAGCTCCTCGGCGAGCGCGCGCACGGGCCCGATCCCGGCGCCACCGGCCACCAGGAGCACCCGGTCGGAGGTCGCCCGGTCCGCGGTGAAGTGCCCGAACGGCCCCTCGACCAGCACCTTCGTGCCCGGCCGGAGGTCCGCCACCGCGGTCGAGTGGTCCCCGAGCGCCCCGATGGTGAACCGGAGGTGCTCGTCGGTCGGCGCCAGGGAGAGCGAGTACGGGTGCGCGGTCGCGCGGTGCCCCGGGGTGAGGAAGCGGACCAGGAAGAACTGACCGCCGCGTGCCTCCAGGCGCGACAGCCCGCGGCCGTGCACCCACACGCTGGCCAGCCCGTTCGCCTCGGGCACCACCGCGGAGACCCGCAGGCCGTACCGGCGGTGCGACAGCAGGGGCAGCACCACGCGCCAGGTCAGCAGCGCGGCGGCGGTGCCGGCGTAGAGCAGGACCCAGAGCCCACGGGCGACCGGCGAGTCGACGAAGTGCGTGCCACCGGCCACCTGGTGGGCGAACGCGAGGAAGATCCCGACGTAGATCGTCAGGTGCACCGCGAACCAGACCTCGTAGGAGAGGTGCCGGCGGGCCAACCGGGCGCTGGACACCCCCACGGCGAGGAACAGGACCGTGCCGATCAGCCCGGGCCACAGGTACGGCTGCGTCGCCAGCACGGAAGGCACCTCGGACCACACGCTCAGACCGTCCAGCAGCGACCCGCCGAGGATCATCAGGGCCACGTGGGTGAGCACCAGCAGCACCACGGAGGTGCCGAGCGACCGGTGCCAGGCGACGAGCCGGTCGAACCCGATGGCCCGCTCGAACCACGGCACCCTGCCGATGAGCAGCAGCTGCGCACAGACCAGGTAGGAGGCGAGCAGGCCCGCCAGCTCGCCGAGCGACATGAGCGCGCCGCCGGGCGACGTGCCGGTGGCCGTGGGCGTGCCCGTCCACCAGAACAGCAGCACCGCGACGACGCCGAGCCAGAGCGTCGGCAGGACGCCGCTGCGGGTGCGGGTCGGTCGCGGCTGGGCGATCGGCGCCAGGGGCGGCGCCTCCCAGGTGGTCGTGGTCATGAGTCGAGTCTGGGCGGGGGTTCTCAGAGGATTCTCGGAGCTACCTGTCCGCACCCTGTGCGGTGGCCCGCGACGGAGGAGGGCTCCGCCGCGGGCCACCGACGGTCAGCGGGCGCCGGCCCCCGCGCTCACGCTCGACTTCACCGACGAGGCGGTGTCGAGCGTGTACGAGTAGGTCACGGCCTTCACCGATCCCCCGGTCTGACCGGCCGAGGAGTTGACGAAGTGGTTGTTGCGGGCGACGAGCGTGCCCGCAGGCGACGAGCCCTCACCGAGGTGGTAGGTGTCGTCGGTGTTCTCGAAGTAGTTGCCCTCGACCAGCACGCCACCCTCCATGGTGGACGCCACGCCGTAGGAGCCGACGCTCGAGTAGAGGTTGTTGAACACGTGCACCGGGTTGCCGAACCGCACCCGCGGGTTGCGCTGGTTGGTGCCGTCGAACCAGTTGTGGTGGTAGGTCACCCGCAGCTTGCCGCGGTCCTGCGACCCGTTGTCGTCCGAGTGTCCGACCAGGGAGTTCTTGTCCTGGCCGTCGAAGTGGTTCCACGAGATCGTCACGTAGTCCGAGCCGCGCTTCGTGTCGACCGAGCCGTCGTAGCCCGTGAGGAACGTGTTGCGGTCGATCCAGATGTTGGTCGACGTCTCGATGTTGATGGCGTCGTCGTCCCAGTCGTCGAACGTCAGGTTCCGCACGATGACGTTCTTCGCGTTCTTGATGTTCAGGCCGCAGCCGACGATCTTGGCGCCGCTGGCGCCGAGCACGGTCTTGTTGGAGGCCACGGTGAGCATGCCCGAGCAGGAGATGGTGCCCTGCACGCGGACGACGGGTGCCGATCCGGACAGGGCGCTGGACAGGGCCGACGAGCTGGTCACCGTGGTGGTGGCCCCGGATCCGCCGCCGGTCGTGCCGCCGTTCTGCGACGCCCAGCCCACGAGGCCGGTGGCCGGCGGGGTGGTGGGCGGCGTGGTCGGCGTCGTGCCGCTGCCGACCTTCACCAGCTCCCACTGCTGGTTGTACTGGTTCTTCTCGGTGAGCTGCGTGATCGTGGCGCCGTCGGCCGTGGACCGGTCGGTGACCGTGACCGCCTTGCCGCTGTTCTGGTTCACCAGCCGCACACGGCCGCCCTCGGAGTCGACCAGCTTGAACTTCTGGTTGGCCGCGTTGGCGTCGGTGTACTGCCGGATCTCACCGCCGTCCGCGGTGCTCCAGCCCCACACGTCGAGCACCTTGCCCGAGTGCCGGTTCTGCAGCCGGTACCAGCCGGAGCCCGAGTCGACGAACTTGAACTGCTGCCAGTTCCCGTCGTTGCGGGTCCACTGCTGGATGATGCCGCCGTCGGCGGTGGAGAAGTCGCGCACCTCGAGCGCCTTGGCGCTCTGGCGGTTGACCAGCACGTACCAGGCGCTGGTGTCGACCGTCGCGGCCTGGGCGGGCAGCGCGGCGAGCGTGACTCCGGCCAGTGCGAGGGTGATGCCTGCTGCTACCGCGGCGACGAACCGTCTGGTCTTCTTCTGGATCCTCATCGATCCCCCTGGGGATGCTCGAGTGGAGATGAGCCGACGACGTCCGGGAGGGCGTCGAGGACGGGGGCGGACCGGCCGATCCGCACCCCTGTGGTGAAGCGCTTTCCGCTCGTCGGCCAGGCTAGGCAGGGCAGCGGCGCCTGAACAGGGGAACCGGTTTCCCGAACCGATTCACCGTGCCGTTTCTCATTCGTTCAGAGCGGGCCGCTCAGTCCGTCCGGTACCGCTCGACGAACGCCTGCAGGATGCGCGGAGGCGCCCAGACGTCCGCGCTGCGCACCCGGGCGATCACCTCGTCGTACTCCCCCGGGCGGTAGTACCCGTAGTCGCGGTAGACGCCGATCCGGGTGGTGATGCCGTCCAGGTCGAGCTCGGGGTGGAACTGCGTGGCGTACAGGTTCTGCCGCACCCGGAACATCTGCACCGGGCACGTGGGCGACGACGCGAGCAGGACGGCGTCGGTCGGCAGCACCCGGCACGCCTCCTTGTGCCCGACGAACGCCTCGAACGACTCGGGCAGCCCGGTGAGCAGCGGGTCCGCGCGGCCCGCGTCGCTGAGGGTGACCGTCACCGCACCGATGGGCTCGGCGTACGTGCCGTCGATGATCGCCCCCTGGTGCACCCCCAGCGTGCCGACGCCGTAGCAGGCGCCGAGGAACGGGAGGTCACGGTCCACGATCTCGTCGAGGAGCGACGACATCTCCGCCTCGACGCGACGCTGCGCCGCCGACTTCTGCGCCTCGGGCTTGCTCGCGTCGTACGGGCTGCCCCCGACGAACACGCCGTCATACCGGTCCAGGTCGATCGGCAGGAACGGTGCCGCCTCCATCCGGACCTGCTCGAGCTCGTCGGCCCGCAGGCCGCCGAACCGCAGGAACGCCGCGCGCTCCCCGACGGACGCCACGTCCTCGGCACGGGAGCTGAGCAGCAGGAACCGGGTCATCCCACCCCCGCCACCCGGCTGGCGTCGTCGGGCCCGAGCATCCACCGGATCGACCGCGTCGCCACCGCTCCCGCGGTCCGGGCCGCGGCCAGCCCCACCGGGCCCGGGCGGTCCAGCCCGAGCAGGTCGAACGTCCACGCCGGCATCGACGCGACCGCGGCCCGGGCCAGCAGCGTGTACCCGGGCCGGAGCGAGCGCGGCACCGGCGGCTCGTGCAGGAGGAAGTCGGCCGCGTCGCGTGCCGCGGCGGACGGGCCCAGCGCGGGCCGGAACTCGTCGAGCGCCTTGGCCAGCTCGGCCACGGACTCCGGCACCCGCTCGGCGCCGAGCGCGACGGCCACGCGTGACGCCTGCAGCACGTACTCGTCGGCGCCGGCCGCGTCGAGCGGTCGCTGCCCGTAGACCCTGTGCGCCCGCAGGAAGCTGTCGACCTCGGCCACGTGCACCCACCGCAGCAGCGTCGGGTCACCCGCGAAGTACGCGAGCCCCTCGGGCGTGACCCCGCGGATCCGCTCGTGCACCCAGCGGACGCGGTCGATCGCCGCCGTGGCGTCGTCGATCGTGCCGAACGTCGTGACGGCCAGGAACGTGCTGGTCCGCGCGAGGCGGCCCCACGGGTCACCCCGGTAGCCGGAGTGCGCGGCGACGGCGGCCATGGCGGCCGGGTGCAGCGACTGCAGGAGCAGCGCGCGCATGCCGCCGACGAACATCGAGGCGTCGCCGTGCACCGTGCGGATCGCGGCGCCGGGCTCGAACCACCGCGGTCCCGGCGTGCCGTGGATCCGCTCGCGGCTGGCCAGTCCGTCGGGCCCCGCCACGCGCAGGAACAACGCTGTGCCCGCCCGGTCCCGCACGTCGGCGAGGCTGCGCACCATGGGCCCTTCCGGTCGGCGGATCCCCTGCACGACGATGCTAGGCGGCTCACCGGCGACGCGCCCGTCCCCCGTCACGACAGGCGGATGGGCCGTCCGGGTGAGTGCCAGCCGGACCTCCCTCCCGAGGGTCCGGTCGGTCGCCACGATGGGCGCGTGAACCGCCGCCACCAGGTCGTCGCCCTCGTCGGTGCGCTCGTGCTGGTCGGCGCCGGCGCCACGGCCTGGGCGAACCGCCCGCCCGCACCCCTGCCGCCCCTCGCGGTGGAGACCCTGGCCCCGCCGACGGGCATCGACCTCCCGGTCCACGTCGTGGCCGGCGGCGACGACGGGGCCGCCTTCTCGCTCGACTCCCCCACGTCCGGCACGGTGATGTCCGAGAACATCCTCACCCTCCAGCTCGCCGACCTGCCGGTGCTGTCGTCGCTCGGCGTGTTCTGGACACCGCTGTCCGCGGACTTCCCCTCGCTCGAGGCGTACACCGAGGTGCAGCGGCGCCGTCCCGAGGAGGCGCAGGTCGGCGGTGACCTCGTGATCGAGCACAGCGCCCTGGGCGCTGCGGTGCGCAAGGACCTGGCGATGACGAGCGGGATGACGATCACCCAGTGGGCCGTCGAGCACGACGGGTACCTCTACCTCGTCGAGTGGATGCACCGCCCCGACGACGACACGTGGCGCCCGACCGTCGAGGCCATGATCGCGTCCTGGCGCTGGAGCTGAGCTCAGGCCCTCGCCCGCACCTGATCCACGCCCCGGTTGGCCAGCTGGTCGGCGCGCTCGTTGCCCGGGTCCCCCGCGTGCCCCTTGACCCACACCCAGCTGATCGTGTGCCGGGCGGTCTCGGCGTCCAGCGCCTGCCACAGCTCCTGGTTCTTCACGGGCTTCTTGTCCCCCGTGCGCCAGCCGTTGCGCTTCCAGCCGGCGATCCACTTGGTCACGCCGTTCATCACGTACATCGAGTCGACGTGCAGGATCACGTCGCACGGCTTGGTCAGCGCCCGCAGCCCCTCGATCACCGCGGTGAGCTCCATGCGGTTGTTCGTGGTCACCGGCTCGCCGCCGAACAGCTCGCGCTCGTGGTCGCCGTAGCGCATCCAGGCGCCCCACCCACCGACGCCCGGGTTGCCCTTGCAGGCCCCGTCGGTCCACATCTCCACCGTCGGCCGCTCGCTCACGGCCCACACCCTAGACGGCCAGGCGCATGGGACCATCGACGCACGATGAGCACCCCCACCCTGGCCGACCGCATCCCCGCCGACCCCACCGATCCCGACGCGCTGTACGAGGCCTTCACCGGCTGGGCCACCGACCAGGGGCTCGAGCTCTACCCGCACCAGGACGAGGCGCTGCTGGAGCTGGTCACCGGGGCGCACGTGATCCTGTCGACGCCGACGGGTTCGGGGAAGTCGCTCGTCGCGGTCGCCGCGCACTTCGTCGCCCTGGCCCAGGGTCGCCGGACGTACTACACCGCCCCGCTCAAGGCGCTGGTCAGCGAGAAGTTCTTCGCGCTCGTCGAGGCGTTCGGCTCGGCCAACGTCGGCATGATGACCGGCGACTCGGCGGTGAACCCGGGTGCACCGATCATCTGCTGCACCGCGGAGATCCTGGCCAACGTGGCGCTGCGCGACGGCGACGGCGCCGACGTCGGCCAGGTGGTCATGGACGAGTTCCACTTCTACGCCGACCCGCAGCGCGGCTGGGCCTGGCAGGTTCCGCTGCTGGAGCTCACCAAGGTCCAGTTCGTGCTCATGTCCGCGACGCTGGGCGACGTCGGCTTCTTCGCCGAGGACATCACGCGCCGCACGCACCAGCCGGTCGCCGTCATCGCCAACGCGGAGCGTCCCGTGCCGCTGACGTTCAGCTACGCGATCGAGCCGCTGCACGAGCTGCTCGACGAGCTGGTGAAGACCCGTCGCGCACCCGTCTACGTCGTCCACTTCACGCAGAAGGAGGCCGTCGAGCGGGCGCAGTCGCTCATGTCGACGCCCCTGGCCAGCCGGGAGCAGCGGGACCGGATCGCCGACGAGATCGCGGGGTTCCGCTTCGGCCCGGGGTTCGGCCGCACCCTCAACAGGCTGCTGCGGCACGGGGTCGGCGTGCACCACGCGGGGATGCTGCCCAAGTACCGCCGGGTGGTCGAGCGCCTCACGCAGCGCGGCCTGCTGCCGGTGGTCTGCGGCACGGACACGCTCGGCGTGGGCATCAACGTCCCCATCCGCACGGTCCTGCTGACCAGCCTGGTCAAGTACGACGGCGTCCGCATGCGGCACCTGTCCGCGCGCGAGTTCCACCAGATCTCCGGGCGGGCCGGGCGGGCCGGCTTCGACACCGTGGGCGAGGTGATCATCCTGGCGCCGGAGCACGTGATCGAGAACCGCAAGCTGCTGGAGAAGGCAGGCGACGACCCCCGCAAGCTCAGGAAGATCGTCCGCAAGAAGGCCCCCGAGGGGCAGGTCAACTGGACGGACAGCACGTTCGAACGCCTCCGCGACGCACCGCCCGAGCCGCTGACCAGCAGCTTCGCGGTGTCGCATGCCATGGTGCTGCACGTGCTCGCCCGCGAGGGCGACCCGGTCGCGGCCATGACCAAGCTCCTCACCGACAACCACGAGCCCGAGGGCGCCCGAGGCCGGCACGTCCGCCAGGCGATCGCGGTGTACCGCTCGCTGCGCACCGCCGGCGTGATCGAGCGCCCCTGGGTGGAGGACTCGACCGCTCCGCACGGTCGTCGTCGCGCGGTCCAGCTGACCGCGGAGCTGGCCCCGAACTTCGCGCTCAACCAGGCGCTGTCCCCCTTCGCCTACGCGGCCCTGGACCTGCTGGACCGCGACGACCCGGCGTACGCGCACGACGTGGTCTCCGTCATCGAGGCCACCCTCGACGACCCGCGCCAGGTGCTCTCCGCGCAGGAGAACCGCGCCCGCGGCGAGGCCGTCGCGCAGATGAAGGCCGACGGCCTCGAGTACGACCAGCGCATGGCCCTGCTCGAGGACATCGGCTACCCCAAGCCGCTCGCCGAGCTGCTCGAGGCCATGTTCGTCACGTACCGGCAGACCAACCCCTGGGTCGCCGACCTCGCCCTGTCCCCCAAGTCCGTGGTGCGCGACATGCACGAGCGCGCGATGGGCTTCGCCGAGTACGTCGCCTACTACCAGCTGGACCGCACCGAGGGCGTGCTGCTGCGCTACCTCGCCGACGCCTACCGCGCGCTGCGCCAGACGGTGCCCGAGGAGGCCCGCACCGAGGAGCTGTGGGAGATCATCGAGTGGCTCGGTGATCTCGTCCGGCGCACGGACTCCAGCCTCCTCGACGAGTGGGAGCGCCTGAGCAACCCGCTCGACGAGCGCGGCGCCGACGCCCCCGGCGGCATCGACGAGGACGTGCCCGAGCCGATCACGGCCAACCCCCGGGTGTTCCGGGCGCTGGTCCGCGGCGCCTTGTTCCGCCGCGTCGAGCTGGCCGCGCGGGAGTTCTACGGCGGGCTGGCGCAGCTGGGCGACGTCGACCCGGACGACGTGCCGTGGGACGCCGACCGCTGGCGGACCGCGCTGGACCCGTACTACGACGACCACGACGAGATCCTCACCGGTGCGCCCGCCCGCGGCCCGGGGCTGTTCCAGGTCACCCCCGGCCGGGGCACCTGGCAGGTGCGCCAGCTGCTCGACGACCCGGAGGGCGACCACGACTGGCGCATCGACGCGGTCGTGGACCTGGCCGGCTCCGACGAGACCAGCGAGGTGCAGCTGCGGACCGTGGCCGTCGGACCTCTGGGCGACCTCAGCGCCTGAGGCCTAGCGTGTCCGTCATGGCCACGTGGGACGACGTGCGGGACGCCGTGGCAGCGCTGCCCGAGACCTCCGAGGGCCCGGGGCGCAGCTGGCGCGTCGGGACGAAGCCGCTCGTCTGGGACCGGCCGCTGCGCGCCGTCGACCACGAGGCGCTCGGCCCGTCGGCACCCGCAGGACCGATCCTCGGCGCCCGCGTCCCCGACCTGGAGGCCAAGGAGGAGCTGCTGGTCCGCGCCCCCGACGTCTACTTCGTGACCCCGCACTTCGACAGCTGCCCGGCGGTGCTCGCACGGCTCGACGTCATGGACACCGACGAGCTGCAGGACCTCGTCGTCGAGGCGTGGCTGACGCAGGCGCCCAAGCGCGTGGCCAAGGCGTGGCTGGAGAGCCATCCGGACGGTCCCGACTGAGACCGCCGCCCCGGGTTACCGTTCGCGCATGAGCACCCAGCCCACCGAGCCCCCGGCACGCACCACGAGGTCGCCGCGGTTCGTGTTCCTCATCTGCCTGGTCGCCGCGCTGGTGTCCGCCATCTGGGTGCTCGGGATCCTCACGATCGTCGCGGCGGTGGTGCTCGTGGTCACCGCGATGGTGATGCAGGCGCGCGGCAAGAACCCCGCGCTCTGGTTCGCGGCGAGCACCGGCGTCGCGGCCGGCACCCTGGTCTACCTGCTGATCGTGCTCATCACCGGCCAGTAGTCACTGGCCGTAGGCCGCCATGATCCGGTCGGCCGGGACGATCTGCTTGCCCAGCGGGAACAGGGAGATCGGCACCATCTTCCAGTTGGCGAGCGCCAGCGGGATGCCCACGATCGTGATCGCCTCCGCGATGCCCGTGACGATGTGCATGAGCGCCAGCCACCAGCCGGCGACGATCACCCAGATGACGTTCCCGATCACGGACCACGCGCCGGCGGTCGGCTTGTCGACGACGGTGCGCCCGAACGGCCACAGCGCGTAGCTGGCCATCCGGAACGACGCGATGCCGAAGGGGATCGTGACGATGAGGATGCAGCAGATGATCCCGGCGAGCACGTAGCCCAGCGCCAGCCAGAAGCCCGCGAGCACGAGCCAGATGATGTTGAGCAGGGTCTTCACGCGCCCAGCCTGCACCCTGCGCCGTCGCGGACGGTATCCGGGATGACCCTGATCCGCCCCTATCGTGGCTGCGTGGCGAAGAAGGAACATGCCTCGACCGGTACGCCGGCTCTCGTGGCACTGACGGCGGCGGACGTCCCGCACACGGCGCACGCGTACGCGCACGATCCGGCGAGCACCCTCGGGTACGGGCTGGAAGCGGCCGCCGCCCTGGGCGTCCCGCCGGAGCAGGTGTTCAAGACGCTGATGACGGTCGTGGACGGCACGCTCACGGTCGCGGTGGTCCCCGTCACCGGGCAGCTGGACCTCAAGGCGCTCGCGCACGCCGTCGGGGGCAAGAAGGCGACGATGGCGCCGAAGCCCGACGCGGAGCGTGCCACGGGGTACGTCGTCGGCGGGATCTCGCCGTTGGGGCAGCGCACCGCGCACCCGACCGTGATCGACGAGACGGCGTGGCTGTTCGACACGGTCCTGGTCTCCGGCGGCCGCCGCGGGCTCGACGTGGAGCTTGCCCCCGAGGACCTCGTCCGGCTCACGTCGGCCACCGTGGCCGACATCGCCCGGTCCGACGCGTGATCGCCGACCGCCTGGCACGGGTCCGCGAGCGCGTCGCCGTGGCGGCCCGGGCGGCGGACCGCGACCCCGCCGAGGTCCGCCTCCTCCTGGCGACCAAGACGCAGCCGGTCGAGCTCGTGCTCGACGCGCTGGCCGCGGACGCCCGGGCGCGCGCCGACGACCCCACGCTGAGTGCCGTGCTGATCGGCGAGAACCGGGTGCAGGAGCTCGTCGCCAAGGGCCCGTCGCTCGCCGGACTGACCGCACTCCACCTGATCGGGCCCCTGCAGTCCAACAAGGTGAACGCCGCGCTGCGCTGGGCGTCGTGCATCGAGTCGCTGGAGTCGCTGGACCTGGCGGAGCGGCTCTCCGCGCGCGCCTCGGGCCCGCTGGACGTCTACGTGCAGGTCAACGTGTCGGGCGAGGACACCAAGCACGGCGTCGTGCCCGACGAGGCGGTCGCGCTCGCCGGGGCCGTCGCTGCCCTGCCGAACCTGCGCGTGGCGGGGCTCATGACGGTCGGTGCGCGGTCGGAGGACCCCACGGTGGTGCGCTCCGGGTACGCGCTGCTGCGCGACCTGCGCGACGAGATCGTGGCGTCGGGGACTCAGACCGCCACGGAGCTGTCGATGGGCATGAGCGGGGACCTCGAGCTGGCGATCGCCGAGGGAGCCAGCCTGGTGCGCGTCGGCAGCGCGGTCTTCGGTGCCCGCGCCACATGACCACCGCGCAGGAGCACCACCTCGGCGGTGCGGGCAGACGCGCCCGGCACCCGGCGGCGGACGGCCGACAGCTCGCGCGCGTGCAGCACGCCCAGTCGGCGCAGCTGGCGGTCCAGGTCCGTGTCCATGGATCTCCCCTTCGTCGTCCAGCAGGAGCGCGCGCCGGGGCTCCTGATACACGCCCGCACGCGAGGATGGGCGCATGAGCGACGAGCGACGGTTCCCCCGGTGGGTCTACGGCACCGGCACCGACCCCGACGCGCGGTTCTCGCTGGCCAACGAGCGCACGTTCCTGGCCTGGATCCGCACCTCGCTGGCCCTGCTGGCGGGCGGTGTGGCGCTGGAGGCCCTCGACCTGCCCGTGCAGCCCGACCTCCGCTTCGCCGCCGCGATCGTGCTCGTCGCGATCGGCGTCCTCGCTCCCGTGCTCGCCTGGATCGGCTGGGCCCGCGCCGAGCGCGCCGTCCGGACCAGCTCCGCGCTGCCCGCACCGTCCGCGTTCGGCCTGCTGGTGGTCGGCGTGTGCGTCGCTGGTGGTCTCGTGCTCGTCGGGCTGCTGGTCGCATGAGCACGCCGGGCGCCGCCCCGACCCTCGCTGCCGAGCGCACGCACCTGGCCTGGCGGCGCACCGCGATCGGCCTCACCGGTGGCGGCGTCGCTGCCGCGCACCTGCTCCAGGAGTACCTCGGCGCCGCCGCGTGGAGCCTGGCGGCCACGGCCCTGGTCGTCGCCCTCGCCCTCACGGCCGTCTCGCACCGTCGTCACGTCGCCGACGGCGCACTCCCGCCGGGCGGACGGCTGGTGGCCGCCAGCGCGCTCGGGGTCGTGGTCATCGGGATCGCCGCGGTGGCCTTCGTCGTGCTCCGGGGGCGCTGACTCAGGGCACCCGGGCGGTCCAGGAGGGGTCGGTGAACTTGGTCCGCATGAGCTCGGTCGCCCGCTCCAGCTCCTCGGGCCGGAGCGCCCCGTCGACCGTCGGGTAGCGGCTGCGGAAGTACGCGGCGAACGCGGAGATCACTTCTTCGCGCGGCAGCTGGGTCTGCGAGCGCACGGGGTCCACCCGCTTGTTCGCGCTCGTCGTGCCCTTGTCCGACAGCTTCTCGCGGCCGATCCGGAGCACCTCGAGCATCTTGGCGGCGTCGATGTCGTAGGACATCGTCACGTGGTGCAGCACCGCCCCGCCGACCATGCGCTTCTGCGCCGAGCCCGCCAGCTTGCCGGCCGGGGACGCGATGTCGTTGAGCCCGCTGGTGAACGCCTGCACCCCGACGTCCGCGAGCGCGCCGAGCACCCACTGGTTGAGGAACGCGTAGGAGTCCTCGAAGGTCATCCCGTCCACCAGCGACGCCGGCACCACCAGCGAGAACGTGATGCAGTTGCCGGCCTCCATGAACATCGCGCCGCCGCCGGAGATCCGGCGCACCACCGTGATCCCGTACCGCTCGGCGGCCTCGAGGTCCACCTCGTTGCGCAGCGACTGGAACGAGCCGATGATCACCGCCGGCTCCACCCACTCCCAGAACCGCAGGGTGGGCCCGCGGCGGCCGGCGCCGAGCTCCTCGGTGAGCACCTGGTCGAGCGCGGCGTGCAGGGCGGGGGGCAGCGGACCGGGGTGGATCAGCTCGAACGTGTGGTCCGCCCAGGCGGTGGAGAACCCGAGCGCGCGCCGGACCGCCACGGCGACCGCGTGGGCGTCGAAGCCGACCATCGTCACCGGTTCGTCCTCGTGGGCCAGGGCCGTGGTCACCGCGTCCGTCAACCGGCTCACGGGCGAGTCCCGCGGCAGCCCCTCCAGCGACGACGACACCACGGCGAGCGCCTCGTCCGGCTCGAGGAAGAAGTCCCCGCTCACGCTGACGCCGCTCAGCAGCCCGTCCACCACGTCGAGGTCGACCGCGACGAGCTTGCCGCCGGGCACCTTGTACTCACCATGCACGGGCCCAGCGTAGGTCGACCGCTCAGCCGAGCGCCCGGACCGCCTCCTGCGCCCGCTCCTGCACCATCGCGGACAGGTCCGCCGGGTCGCCCAGGGTGGCCAGTGCCGCGTCGCGGTCGCCGGTGGTGAGTGCCTCCGCCGTCCACGTCACGATCGTGTTCCCGACGAGCAGGTGACCGCGGTACCCGGGGACGTCCGAGCCCTCCGCCGAGTGCGTCACCTCCTGCACGATCGACGGGAACACGCCCTGCCCCTCGATCGCCGGCTCGGCGGTCCACGTGGCGCCGTCGATGTCGGGGTTCACCTGGCTGTACTCCGGGCACGCGTCCACGGTGGTGACCAGGGCGCGGAACGCCTCGCGGGCCGCGGCGGGGTCGGCCAGCAGGACGACCTCCTGCTGGAACGAGAGGGCGTCGTTGCCCCACAGGAGGGTGTCGTACCACGGGGGCGGCATCGCGACGACGGTGGCCGCGACGAGGCACTCCGGCGGATCGATCGTCGACCCGATCGGCAGACCCCACGACAGCTGGCCCGACGGGATCTGCAGCCGCACCTCGGGGTCGGCCGCGGGGATCTCGGCGAGCAGGTCGTCGGTGGTGACGAACAGGGCGGGAGCCGTCGTCGCGTCGAAGACGGCGTCGGCGCCCGGGACGGTGACCGAGGGCGACGCGGAGCTGGGGGCCGACGACGGCTCCGGGGTGGGGCTGGTGACGGTCGGCGTCACCGACGGCTCGGTCTCCACCGGGGCCCACGGCTGGGCCACGAGCGCCGTCACGAGCCCGACCGCGAGCAGCGCGACGAGCAGCCACCACCAGCCGATCCGCGATCGGCCCGGTGTCGGTCCCGGGTCGAGCGGCGGCACGCTGCCGGACACGACCGCTCCCTCCGCATGTCGGCGGCCGCACTGCAGCGGCCGGTCCCCCGAGGCTAGGCCGCTCCGGTCGAACGCGCAGGGATGAAGTTCAGAGGGGGGTGACTCCGCGGTGACGCAGGCCCCAGATGGCCGAGTCCGTGAGCGCCTCCCACGACGCCTCGAGCAGGTTCGGGCCCACGCCGACGGTGCTCCACGACCGCTGGCCGTCGGTCATCTCGATGAGCACCCGCGTGACCGCGTCGGTGCCGTGCATCGAGTCGAGGATGCGCACCTTGAAGTCGATGAGCTCGAACGCCTCGAGCTCCGGGTAGACCGTGACCAGCGCCTGCCGCAGTGCGTGGTCGAGCGCGTTCACCGGCCCGTTGCCCTCGCCCGTGCTGACGATCCGCTCGCCGCCGGCGTGCAGCTTGACGGTCGCCTCGGCGGTGGCCGGCGTGCCCCGCCCGCCGGAGCGCTCGACGATGGTCCGCCACGACTCGACGCGGAAGTACTGGGGTCGCTGGCCGTCGATCTCCTCGAGCAGCAGCAGCTCGAACGACGCGTCGGCGGCCTCGTAGGTGTAGCCGTTGGCCTCGGCGTCCTTGACCCGGTCGGTGACCCGGCCGAGCAGCTCGGGACGTCCCGCGAGGTCGAACCCGAGCTCGCGGCCCTTGAGCTCGATCGAGGCGCGGCCGGCCATGTCCGAGATGAGCATCCTCATGTCGTTGCCCACGTTGGCCGGGTCGGTGTGCTGGTACAGGTCGGGGTCCACGCGGATGGCCGACGCGTGCAGGCCGGCCTTGTGCGCGAACGCGCTGGCGCCCACGTACGGCGACCGCGCGAACGGCGAGATGTTGGTGATCTCGCTGATCGCGTGCGCGATCCGGGTGAGCTCGGTCAGGCCGCCCGGAAGCCCCTCGGAGACCTTGAGCACCGGCAGGCCGTACTTCAGCTGCAGGTTGGCGACGACGGACAGCAGGTCGGCGTTCCCGGTGCGCTCCCCGTACCCGTTGACGGTGCCCTGGACGTGGGTGCACCCGGCCTCGACCGCGGCGAGCGTGTTGGCGATGGCGCACCCCGAGTCGTTGTGCGCGTGGATGCCCAGCACGGCGTCGGGGCCGACCGCGTCGCGGATCTCGTGCACGATGTCGGAGACCCACGCGGGCACCATGCCGCCGTTGGTGTCGCACAGGGCGACCACCTCGGCGCCCGCCTCGAAGCCCGCCAGCACGGCCGCCCGGGAGTACGCCGGGTCGAACCGGTAGCCGTCGAAGAAGTGCTCCGCGTCCACGACCACGCGGCGCCCCTCGCGCACCAGGAACGCGACCGTGTCCGCGATCATCGCGATGTTCTCGTCCCCGGTGGTGCGCAGCGCCCGCTCCGCGTGCCGCAGGTCGTGCTTGGCGACGAGGGCGACAACCGGCGCCTCGGAGTCGACGAGCGCGCGCACCTGCGGGTCGTCCACCGCGCGCGTCCCCGCCTTGCGGGTGCTGCCGAACGCCGCCAGCTCGGCGTTGCGGAAGTCCAGCTCCTTGGCGGCCCGCTTGAAGAACTCGGTGTCCTTGGGCACCGCGCCCGGCCAGCCGCCCTCGATGAAGCCCACCCCGAGCTCGTCGAGCAGCGGCGCGATGGCCAGCTTGTCGGCGACGGAGAGGTTCATCCCCTCCTGCTGCGCGCCGTCGCGCAGGGTCGTGTCGTAGACCTGGAACGGGGTGCTGGCGGGGACGGACACGATGGGCTCTCTTCGGTGCTGGGACGGGCGACGTCGGTGCTGCTGAGAACGATCCGCCGGCGGGGGTGTGCCGGTGCAGTCGACGGTAGTCGGGGCGGGGGTGGTGCTCCGACCAACAAAAAGACCCCCCGGGGTACGGGAGGTCTGCGCGTCAGCTGGTGGGCCGACGCGCTACTCGATAATGAGGGAGGAGCGGGTCACCCGTGCATGGTGGCACACGTCACCATCCGTGGTCACGCGTTCCACGCCTTGGACAGGTGCGCCGCAACGGATGTCCGATCCCCCCGTGTCCGAGCTGTCCGATTCGCTACCGTGGACACGGACCGTCATCGGCGGTACGCAAGGTGGGTCGACCTACCAGGAGGCACCATGTCCATCCCGACTCCCCCTCCGGATCGTCAGTCCGCCTTCCCGCACTCCACGCCGGCCCCGTCGCCCGCCCCGCCCCCAGCCCCTGCACCGGAGCCCACCGCGGTCTTCCCGGCCGCGCTGCAACCCGCCCAGGTCCCGCCCGCAGCCGCACCCAGCCCCGCGCGCCCGGCGCGCCCTGCGGACCCGTCGGTGGACGCCGGGCGGTTCTGGGCCGGGGTCGTCGCGACGGCGCTCGTCGCGGCGCTCGTCGGCCTGGTCGGCGTCGTCATCGTCGACCAGATCCTCTCGATCGAGCTCGCCGTGCAGGACCTCTTCGGCACGAACTCGACCGGAGCCGCCTACGTGGTCGGTGCCGCGGTCCTCGCGGTCCTCGCCGGCGGGCTGCTCCACCTGCTCGTGCTCACCACCCCGAAGCCCAAGGCGTTCTTCGGCTGGATCATGTTCCTCGGCACGCTCACCGCCGCGCTCCTGCCGCTGACCTGGACCGACCAGCTCGAGTCGTCGATCTCCGCGGGCATCGTGAACGCGCTCATCGGCATCGCGATCTGGTCGCTGCTGCTCGGCGTGCTGAGCCGCACGCTGCGCGCCGGGGCGCCGATCGACTGAGGCGGCTCAGTCCACCAGCCGCGCCTGGAGCAGCTTCGCCAGCGGCCACGCCGCCTCGGCGGTCGTGCCGACGACGGTCACCGTGAGCCCCTCGGCGGGGTCGTGCTGGCTCAGGAACGACGCGCCCGCGTCGTAGCCCTCGAGCTGGGGGACGTCACGGGTCGGGTGCACCCAGAACCCGAGCCCGTACCGCCGGTCGTCGTACGGCGCCGTGCTGCGCGGCCGCACCATCTGGGCCACGGTCTCCGGGCGCACGATCGCGCCGGCGAACAGGGCGGTCCAGAACCGGTGCACGTCAGCGCCGGTGGTGTAGATCCCGCCGTCGCCGGTCCCGAGCACGGGCAGGTGGAACACGTTGGTCCGCCACTCACCGTCCATCTCGACGTAGCCGAGGGCCGCCCGGCCGGGCAGCGAGTCCGACCGCAGGAAGTCGGTGTCCGCCAGGCCGGCGGGCGCGCAGACCCGCTGGCGCACGAGGTCGTGGAACGGCACCCCGGACGCGCGCTCCGCCAGCAGGGCGAGCACGACGTAGCCGCCGTTGCAGTAGAAGAACTTCTGCCCCGCGGGGAACGCGGTCGGGAACCCGTCCAGGACCGCCAGGAACTGCTCCGTGGTGGCCAGGTGCTGCACGGGGACCGTCATCGCGTACGCGCTGATCGGGATGTCGTCGTCCTCGTCGAGGTAGTCGCCGATGCCCGAGGTGTGTGCGAGCAGGTGCTCGACGGTGACGTCGTCGGCGATGAGCGGGAGGTCGGTGCCCAGCAGCGAGCGCGCGGTCGTCCCCAGCGAGAGCGTGCCGTCCTCGACCAGGCTCATCACCGCGAGCGCGGTCATCCCCTTCGACCCGCTCGCGATCGCCACCTGGGAGTCGGGCGTCAGGGGGATGCCGTGCCGCCGGTCCGCGAGGCCGTACGCGGCCGAGAGCTCCGTGGTCCCGGCGCGGTCCACCCGCACCACTCCCGCGAAGTCGCTCTCGGCCGCGAGGCGGTCGACGTCCGCTGCCAGTGTCATCAGACGAGGCGGTGCAACCAGCCGTGCCGGTCGGTGGCGCGGCCGTACTGGATGTCGGTGAGCTCTGCGCGGATGCGCGTGGTGACCGGACCGGCCTCGCCGTCGCCGACCGTGAGGTCGAAGTCGTCGCTGGCCATGCGGCCGATCGGGGTCATCACCGCGGCGGTGCCGCACGCGAAGACCTCGCGCACGGAGCCGTCGGCCAGGCCCTCGCGCAGCTCGGTGAGCGGGATCTGGCGCTCGGAGACCTCGTGGCCCGCGTCGGTGAGCAGCCGCAGGATCGACGAGCGCGTGACGCCCTCGAGGATCGAGCCGGAGATCGGGGGTGTCGCCACGCTGCCGTCGGCGTGCACGACGAACACGTTCATGCCGCCGAGCTCCTCGAGCTGGGTGTTGGTCGACGCGTCGAGGAAGCACACCTGCTCGAAGCCCTTGGCGTAGGCCTCCTGCTGCGGGAGCAGGCTCGCGGCGTAGTTGCCGCCGCACTTGGCGTCACCGGTCCCGCCCGCCCCGGCACGGTGGTACTTCTGGTCCACCCAGATGGCCACCGGCCGCACCCCGCCGGCGAAGTAGGGGCCGACGGGCGACGCGATGACGAGGAACTCCGCCTCGAGCGACGGCCGCACACCGAGGAACGTCTCCGAGGCGTACATGAACGGGCGCAGGTAGAGGCTCGTCTCCTCGCCGGACGGCACCCAGACCACGTCGGTGGCCACGAGCGCCTCGATGGCGCCGAGGAAGTCCGCCTCGGACAGCTCGGGCAGCGCGAGGCGTCGGGCCGAGCGCGCGAACCGTGCCGCGTTGTCGCGCGGCCGGAACGTCCACACCGACCCGTCGGCGTGCCGGTACGCCTTCATGCCCTCGAAGATCTCCTGCCCGTAGTGCAGGACGGCCGTGGCCGGGTCCAGCAGCAGGGGGCCGTACTTCTCGACCCGTCGACGGCTCCAGCCGTCCTCGTTCGAGTACGAGATGCGGGCCATGTGGTCCGTGAAGACGGTGCCGAACTTCGGCGACGCCAGCGCTGCCTCGCGCTGCTCGTCGGCGACGGGGGTGTCGGTCCGCGTGACGCTGAAGAGGTCGGCGGACGTGGGGTGGGTCGTGGTGCTCATGTGCGGGGGCCTTTCACCAGAGTCAGGTTTGACGGTACCGGTGAGGACGGCCGGGTGACAGACGGAGGCGTGGTGCCTGCGTACGGACTAGCCGGCGATGCGCGCGGCGAGGTCCTTGCCCACCTCGGCCGTCGACCGTACTCGGTCCGTCGCGCGGTCGGCGATGTCGTCGGCGACCGCCTTCTCGACGCGCGCAGCGGCCTCCGGCAGACCGAGGTGCTCGAGGAGCAGCGCGACCGACAGCACCGTCGCCGTGGGGTCCGCCTTGCCCTGGCCCGCGATGTCGGGGGCCGAGCCGTGCACGGGCTCGAACATGCTCGGGGCCGTGCGGTCCGGGTTGATGTTGGCCGACGCCGCGAGCCCGATGCCGCCGGTGATGGCCGCGGCCAGGTCCGTGAGGATGTCGCCGAACAGGTTGTCGGTGACGATCACGTCGAACCGCGCCGGGTTGGTGACCAGGAAGATGGTCGCCGCGTCCACGTGCAGGTAGTCGACCGTCACGTCGGGGAACTCGGCGTTCACGGCCTCGACCGTGCGGCGCCACAGGTGGCCGGCGTGCACGAGCACGTTGTGCTTGTGCACCAGCGTGAGCTTCTTGCGCGGGCGGGCCGCGGCACGGGAGAACGCGTCGCGGACCACGCGCTCGACGCCGAACGCGGTGTTCACGCTCACCTCGTTGGCCACCTCGTGCGGGGTGCCCACGCGGATGGCGCCACCGTTGCCGACGTACGGGCCCTCGGTGCCCTCGCGGACCACCACGAAGTCGATCTCGCCCGGGTGGGCCAGCGGCGAGGCGACGCCCGGGTACAGGCGGCTCGGGCGCAGGTTGACGTAGTGGTCCAGCGCGAAGCGCAGCTTGAGCAGCAGCCCGCGCTCGAGCACGCCCGACGGCACGCTCGGGTCACCGATGGCGCCCAGCAGGATCGCGTCGTGCGCACGGATCGCCTCGAGGTCCGCGTCCGTGAGGGTCTCGCCGGTCGCGTGGTAGCGGCGGGCGCCCAGGTCGAAGTCCGTCGTCGAGACGGTGACCCCGCTGCCGTGCAGCGCCGTGTCCAGCGCGAGCAGACCCTGCTCGACGACCTCCGTGCCGATGCCGTCACCAGCGACGACGGCGAGGCGGATGTCCCGGGCAGCAGCGGTGTCGACCATGGATCGAGCGTAGACCCCGTCCCACCGCTCGGGACGGGTGTCTCATCTGACGGAACGCGCCGCTCAGTCGACCGCGGGCGTCGGACCGGTCGTCGGGTAGATCAGCTCGAACCGCTCCAGCATCACGTCCAGCGACGGCGAGAAGGCCTCGCCGAGCACCCGCCGCCACGATTCCTCGTGGTGCACGCGCCACTGCTCCAGCGAGCCGTCGTCCTCGGCCTCCGCCGCGGCGTGCTCGGCACCGACCTGGTCGAACGGGACGACCTCGACCTCCGTCGTGCGCAGCAGCGCCCGCGGGGTGCCCTCGCCGTCGACGACGATCGACAGGTCACCGACGCGCGGGAGCTCCAGGCCGACCTGCTCCAGCTCGGCGACCGCGAGCGCGGTGGCCGTCTTGCGTCCGTCGAGCACGCGGGCCAGCAGGTCCTCGGCCTCGGCGTCGTCGCCGTACGACCACGACGGCGGCGGCACGACGTCCTCGGGCGTCCCGCCGACGATGGCGTCCAGCTTGCCGAACCCGACGTGCCCCCGGGCCGCCTGCCAGAACGCCGCGATCCGCTCGTCCTCGACAGCACCCTCGACACCCTCGGGCGGCTCCACCTGCTGGTCGGTCATCGTCATCCCTCCGTCGGTCGTCCGCCCATCCTTGCGTACCCGCAGGTGACCGGCACGACCACGCAGAACGGCACCCCGGCCGGAGCCGGGGTGCCGCTCCATGGAGCAGGGATCAGCGCGCTGCGGAACCCTCGACGTAGTCGGACTCCGCCGGCTTCACCCAGGCGAAGAGCTTGCGCAGCTCGCGGCCCACGGGCTCGATCGGGTGGTTCTGGCCCTTCTCGCGCAGCTCCTTGAACTCCGGCGCCCCGGCGTCCTGGTCGTTGATGAACCGCTCGGCGAAGGCGCCGTTCTGGATGTCCGCCAGCACGGCCTTCATGTTCTCCTTCACGTCCGGCGTGATGACGCGCGGACCGGAGACGTAGTCGCCGTACTCGGCCGTGTCGGAGACCGACCAGCGCTGCTTGGTGATGCCGCCCTCGAAGATCAGGTCGACGATCAGCTTGAGCTCGTGCAGGACCTCGAAGTACGCGACCTCGGGCTGGTAGCCGGCCTCGGTCAGGGTCTCGAAGCCGTACTGGATGAGCTGCGACACGCCACCGCACAGGACGGCCTGCTCACCGAACAGGTCGGTCTCGGTCTCCTCGGTGAAGCTCGTCTTGATGCCGGCGGCGCGCAGGCCACCGATCGCCTTGGCGTAGGAGAGCGCGAGGTCCCAGGCGGAGCCGGACGCGTCCTGCTCGACCGCGACGATGACCGGCACGCCGCGCCCGTCGACGTACTCGCGACGGACCAGGTGACCCGGGCCCTTGGGGGCGACCATGAGCACGTCGTGCTGCGCGGCCGGCTTGATGTAGCCGAAGCGGATGTTGAAGCCGTGGCCGAAGACGAGCGCGGCGCCGTCCTTGAGGTTGGGCTCGATCTCGTCGCGGTACACGATCCGCTGCACCTGGTCGGGCGCCAGGATGACGACGACGTCGGCCTCGCGGACCGCGTCGGCCACCGAGGCGACCGTAAGGCCCTGGTTCTCGGCCTTGGCACGGGACGCCGAGCCCTCGCGCAGGCCGACGGTCACGTCGACGCCGGAGTCGCGCAGGTTGAGGCTGTGCGCGTGCCCCTGGCTGCCGTAGCCGATGACGGCGACCTTCTTGGACTGGATGATCGACAGGTCGGCGTCGTCGTCGTAGAACAGCTCGGCCACGATGGGTCTCCTCAGGTTGGTGCAGGTGGGTTCTGCGATGAAACGGATGGTCAGGCGGAGCGGTTGACGCGCTCCAGGGCGCGGTCGGTGATCGAGCGCGACCCGCGGCCGATGGCCACGGTGCCGGACTGCACGATCTCCCGGATGCCGAACGGCTCCAGGGCGGCGAGCAGGGCGTCGAGCTTGCCCGGTCCGCCCGTCGCCTCGATGACGACGGTGTCCGGGACGACGTCGACGACGTGCGCCCGGAACAGGTGGACGACCTCGAGGACCCCGGTGCGCTGCGTGGCGTCGGCCTTGACCTTCACCAGCAGCAGCTCGCGCTGGACGGACGCGGAGTCCTCCAGCTCGACGATCTTGATGACGTTGATCAGCTTGTTCAGCTGCTTGGTCACCTGCTCGAGCGGCAGGGCGTCGACGTCGACGACGACCGTGATGCGCGAGATCTCGTCGTGCTCGGTGGGACCGACCGCGAGGGAGTGGATGTTGAACGACCGTCGCGCGAACAGGCCGGCGACGCGCGTGAGCACGCCGGGCTTGTTCTCCACGAGGACCGACAGGGTGTGACGGGACATGGCTCAGTCCTCCCGGTCCCACGCCGGGGAGATGCCCCGCGCGTACTGGATGTCGTCGTTGGAGACGCCGGCGGCGACCATCGGCCACACCATCGCGTCGCGCGACACGGTGAAGTCGATGACGACCGGCTGGTCGTTGATCTCGAGGGCCCGCTTGATGGTCGCGTCGACCTCACCGACGGTCTCGCAGCGCAGCCCCGCGCAGCCGTAGGCGTCGGCCATCTTCACGAAGTCGGGGATCCGCACGGTGCCGTGACCCGTGTTCAGGTCGGTGTTGGAGTAGCGGGACTCGTAGAACAGGGTCTGCCACTGCCGCACCATGCCGAGCGACGAGTTGTTGATGATCGCGACCTTGATCGGGATCTCGTTGATCGTGCAGGTGGCCAGCTCCTGGTTGGTCATCTGGAAGCAGCCGTCGCCGTCGATCGCCCACACGGTCCGCGACGGGTCGCCGACCTTGGCGCCCATCGCCGCCGGCACCGCGTAGCCCATGGTGCCCAGGCCCCCGGAGTTCAGCCACGAGTTGGGCCGCTGGTACTTGATGAACTGCGCGGCCCACATCTGGTGCTGGCCGACGCCCGCGGCGAAGATCGACTCCGGCCCGGACAGCTCACCGATCCGCTGGATGACGTACTGCGGGGCCAGGTGGCCGTCGGCGGGCTCGTCGAACCCGAGCGGGAACGTCGAGCGCCAGTCGTCCAGCTGACGCCACCACTCCTCGAGGTCCGGCTTGCCGTGCTGCGTGTGCTCGCGGGCGAGCTCGGGCAGCAGGTCCGCCATGACCTCCTTGAGGTCACCGACGATCGGCACGTCGACCGTGCGGTTCTTGCCGATCTCGGCCGGGTCGATGTCCGCGTGCACGATCGTCGCGTTCGGCGCGAAGCTGGACAGCAGGCCCGTCACGCGGTCGTCGAACCGGGCACCCAGGGCGACGACGAGGTCGGCCTTCTGCAGGGCGGCCACGGCGGCGACCGTGCCGTGCATGCCGGGCATGCCGAGGTTCTGCGGGTGCGAGTCGGGCAGCGCGCCGCGGGCCATGAGCGTGGTCACGACCGGCGCACCGGCCGCCTCGGTCAGCGCGCGCAGCTCGGCGGACGCCCGGGCGCGGATCACGCCGCCGCCCACGTAGAACACCGGCCGCCGGGACGTGGCGATGAGCCGGGCGGCCTCGCGGATCTGCTTGGCGTGCGGCTTGGTGACCGGGTGGTAGCCGGGCAGGTTGAGGTCCTGCGGCCACGAGAACGTGGTGCGCGACTGCATGGCCGACTTGGCGATGTCCACGAGCACCGGGCCGGGACGACCGGTCGACGCGATGTGGAACGCCTCGGCGATCACCCGCGGGATGTCGTCCGGGTCGGTCACCAGGTAGTTGTGCTTGGTCACCGGCAGCGTGATGCCGACGATGTCGGCCTCCTGGAACGCGTCCGTGCCGATGAGCGACGCGCCCACCTGCCCGGTGATCGCGACCAGCGGCACGGAGTCCATGTGCGCGTCCGCGATCGGGGTCACGAGGTTCGTCGCGCCCGGGCCGGACGTCGCCATGCACACGCCCACGCGGCCGGTCGCGGCGGCGTAGCCGGCAGCCGCGTGGCCGCCGCCCTGCTCGTGCCGGACCAGGATGTGGCGGACCTTGGTGGAGTCCATCAGCGGGTCGTAGGTGGGGAGGATCGCGCCGCCGGGGATGCCGAAGACGACCTCGACGCCGGCCTCCTCGAGCGAGCGGACGATCGACTGCGCGCCGGTGACCTGCTCGACCGTCGTCGGGACCGGGACGCGGGACGCGGCGGAGGTGCCGGGCGCGGATGTTCGCGGCGGTGCCGGGTGAGGGCCCTGGACCATCGATGTCTCCCTGGGTGGTGCTGCGTGGGTACTGCCTGAGCACGAAAAAGCCCCTCGAGCCGCGTACGGGCTGGACGAGGGGCGAGCGCGCTGACGAGGCCTGTGCGGGAGGCCTCTAGCCGGCGCGCTCAGGAAGTACTACGAGAAGGATCGTCTGCACGCTGTGGACACTACGCCCACGTTTCCGATGTGTCACGTCGCCTCCCGCCCATCTCACATCGTGGTTCACGGGATCAAGGGGCGGACGGTTCGGGGTCCATGTCGAACGCGGGGAGCCCGTCGATGCTGGTCCGGTTCTTCAGGCGTCGGTACGCGGCCTGGCCGTCGGCGCCCTTGCGCTCCATGTACGGCGGCAGCAGGTCCCGCTCCCCCTCCAGCGTCATCCGCGGGACGCCGTAGCCGCAGGAGTCGGAGACGCGGTCCACCTCGACGACGATCACCGCCCGGGCGCCGCGGGTCTCCGGGAACAGGGCGGCCAGCTCGTCGAAGCCCTCGTCGTAGAGCGTGACGAAGCGGCCGCGGCCGTACAGCCGGACGATGTTGGGCGGGCCCTCGAACGCGCAGAACATGAGCGTGATGCGGCCGTCGTCCCGCAGGTGCGCGATCGTCTCGGCGCCGCTGGCAGTCAGGTCGAGGTACGCCACCGTGTGCTCGTCGAGCACCACGAACGACCCGGCGATCCCCTTGGGTGACAGGTTCACGTGCCCGTCCGGGCCGCTCGCGGCGGTCGCGACGAAGAACATCGGCTGCGCCTCGACGAACGCCCGCAGCCGGCCGTCGATGCTCTCGTGCACCTTGCCCACGCCCGCTCCTACTTCTCGACGACCTCCGTGCGAGCGTAGCCAGCGGCCGGCATCGCGGGGTCGACGATCCGCAGGGCGGGCAGCCCGCGGCGGCGCACCATGAGCTCGGCGACCACGAGGTTCGGCAGCCACGCGAGGAAGGGCACCGCCGCGTAGGCGTTGGCGAACGCCGCCTCGACGCCCGCCCCGCCGTCCACGAACGGGATCTGGATCCCCAGCAGCAGGCCCGTCCAGGCCCGCAGCGTGACCGCCGCGAACGTGCACGCGAAGTTCCGGATCATCCAGGCCTGGTGCGCCCGGACGTCGCCGGAGCGGATCGCCCGGTAGCCGCGCCAGCCGGTCCAGAGCCACAGGACGCCGAGCGTGCCGAACCCGAAGAACCCCACGAAGCCCACGCTGTTGAACGGCGCCATCACCAGCGAGGCCACCCCGCCCACACCGACCGCCGTCAGGTACGTGCGGCCCGTCCACCGGTGCACGCGCGGGAGGCGCCGGCGCAGCCCCGCCCAGAACTGCCACGGGCCCAGCAGGAGCGCCAGCCCTCCGCCGACGACGTGGACGTAGAACGCGGCTCGCACGGCCGCGGGCTGGTCGACGTAGGCGGACGCGAGCCCGAACCCCTCGTCCGTGAGCGCCCGCAGGGAGGAGGTCAGGTACGGCGTCACGGAGTACGCGGCGATCGCGAGCGAGGTCAGGAGCACCGCCGTCCACCCGGCCCAGCGGCGGCGCGTCCGGACGGGCAGCGGGTGGGGCGGGGCCGTCGCGATCGTCATGATCGGGACGCTAACGAGCGCGGAACGCCCCGGTCTGTCCCGCCAGCCCCCGGGTCGGCACGGTGGCAGACCCGACGGTCAGGACCGGTGGACCCGCGCCTCCCACGGTCGCAGGTCCGGGCCGGAGGGGTCCGGGTAGTTGCCGAGCACCAGCTCGCCGAGGTCGAGCCCGATCTCCTGGACCTCACCCGAGAAGTTGCCCAGGACCGTGAGCGTCACGTCGCCGAGCCGGCGGGTGAACGCGTACACGTGCTCGTGGTCCGGCAGGAGCATCGTGAAGTCGCCGAGCGCCACCACGGGGTCGTCGTGCCGCAGCGCGATGAGCGCCCGGTAGTAGTGGAAGACCGAGTCGGGGTCGGCGCGCTCCGCCTCGGCGTTCACCATCGGGTAGTTCTCGTTGACGGAGATCCACGGGGTGCCCGTCGTGAAGCCCGCGTGCGGGGAGGCGTCCCACTGCATGGGCGTGCGGGCGTTGTCGCGGCCCATCGCGGCGATGCCGGCCAGCAGGTCCTCGTCGGACCCGGTGCCCACCGTCGTCGCCACCGCCACGTGGTTGAGCGTCTCGATGTCCCGGTACTGGTCGAACCGCGTGAAGTGCGCGTTCGTCATCCCGAGCTCCTCGCCCTGGTAGACGTACGGCGTGCCGCGGTGCAGGTGCAGCACGGTCGCGAGCATCGTGGCCGACTCGCGCCGGTACCGACCGTCGTCGCCGAACCGCGACACGATCCGCGGCTGGTCGTGGTTGTCCCAGTAGAGGCTGTTCCAGCCGACGTCGGCCAGCGCGGCCTGCCAGCGCCCGAACGACGCCTTGAGGTCACGCAGCCGCAGCGGACGGACGTCGAACTTGCCGCCCGGCCCGTGGTCGAGGCCGACGTGCTCGAACTGGAACACCATGTCGACCTCCGCCCTCGCCGGGTCGGTGAAGTCGCGCGCCTGCTCGACGGTGACGCCGGGCATCTCCCCCACCGTCAGCAGCCGCTCGGGGCGACCGGCGAACACGGCCTTGTGCATCTCCGCCAGGAACTCGTGGATGCGCGGACCGCAGACGTAGGACCCCGAGCCGTCGGCGAGCAGGCCGTCGGTGACCACGCCGTCCGGCAGGGCGGTGTCCTTGGAGATCAGGTTGATGACGTCCATGCGGAAGCCGTCGACCCCCCGGTCGAGCCACCAGCGCATCATCGAGTACACCGCCTCGCGGACCTGCGGGTTCTCCCAGTTGAGGTCCGGCTGCTTGCGGCTGAACAGGTGCAGGAAGTACTCGTCGGACCGCTCGTCGAGCTCCCAGGTGGACCCCTGGAAGAACGAGCGCCAGTTGGTCGGCTCTGCTCCTGGTGCACCCGCCGCCATCCCCGCGCGGGGTGGGCGCCACCAGTACCAGTCGCGCTTCGGACTGGCCGGGTCGCGGGACTCGACGAACCACGGGTGCTCGTCGGACGTGTGGTTGACGACGAGGTCCATGACCAGCTTCATGCCCCGCTGGTGCAGGGCCGCCACCAGCTCGTCGAGGTCCTCGAGCGTGCCGAACACCGGGTCGACCGCCTGGTAGTCGCTGATGTCGTACCCGTTGTCGTCCTGCGGCGAGGCGTAGATGGGCGACAGCCACACGACGTCCACCCCGAGCTCCGCGAGGTGGTCCAGCCGCCCGAGGATGCCCCGCAGGTCACCGATGCCGTCGCCGTCGGAGTCCGCGAACGAGCGCGGGTACACCTGGTACACCACGGCCCGGGTCCACCACGGGGCGTCCTGCGTCGTCCACGTCATGCGAGGGCTCCTCTCGTCGCCGCCGAGGCGGGCACCAGGTCCTGCACCTCCTGGTCCAGGTCGATGCGGTCGACGGCATCCTGGATCGCGATCGTCGCCGCACCGCGGGCCCAGGCGGAGAAGCCCGACTCGTCGACGAACAGCTGGACGGGCTCGGCGCGCGGGTCCCGGTCGGCCGCGATCGCCGCCCGCACCCGCTCCTCGGCGAGGGAGAAGAGCGCGATGCCCTCGCCGGCGAGCACCGCCGCTGGCTGCAGGGTCAGGTTGACGGCCATCGCGACAAGGCGTCCGAGGGCGGCGGCGGCCTCGTCGACGACGGTGGCCGCCGCCGGGTCGCCCAGCGCCGCCAGGCGCAGCACCTCGTCGTAGTCGACCGGGCGCTGCAGCGCCGCCGAGACCTGCGAGGCGATCGATCCGGAGGTGAGCATGGCTTCGGCGCACCCCCGGTGGCCCGCGTGGCAGACGGGTCCGGTGGTGCCGAGCGGGATGTGCCCGCCTAGCCCGACGCCCGCCTCGCGCGAGTGCACGGCCTGCCCGTTCACCACGAGCGCGTAACCGATGCCGGCGCCGATGGTGATGACGACGAACCCGGGGATGCCCCGGCCCATCCCGAACCAGCGTTCGGCCTCAGCGAGGGCGACCAGGTCGTTCTCGATCGACGCGGGGACCCCGAGCTCGGCCTCGACCAGCGCCGCGAAGGGCACGTCCGTCCAGTCGAGGAACGGCGCGAACTCGACGCGGCCGTCCCGGACGGCACCGCCGAGCGACACACCGACGCCCGCGAGGCGGTCGACGCCCAGGCCCCGCACGGCTCGGGCGATCTCGGCGGCCACGCCCTCCGGGTCGCGGCGCTCGAGGCGGTGCTCCTCGTACGCGAGGAGCCCGGCGCGCACGTCCGTCGCGACGACGTGGAGGGACTCGCCCGTGATCTTGACGCCCGCGAAGTGGGCGAGGCCCGGCCGCACGTCAAGGGGGCGGACAGGGCGACCGACGGAGCCGTCGGTCCGGTCGTCGAGCTCGATCAGCAGCCCGCGGTCGAGGAACGGCTTGGCCAGGCGCGTCAGGCTCGGCGGTGACAGACCGAGCCGGCTGGTCAGCTCGCTGCGCGAGATCGGCCCGTGGATGAGCACCGCGCGCGCGAGCGCGCGCTCGCTCTCGCTCAGCACCCGCTCGACCCGTTCATTGGTTCCATCATGACATGAAGGAACGGTCGCACGGGGGTGAATCGGCGATTCGCACGGCTTGTGGTCCTTGTTTATTCCGTGTTAGAACTATCTCATGCTCTTCCACGACGAGGTGATCACCGCCGACGGGCCGCGCTCCACCCCGGAGGGACGCGTGCTCCACCTCCACCGCGGCGGCACCAGCGTCGTGATCGACCTCGATGCGGCCCCGAACCCGGCGATCGTGCACTGGGGCGAGGAGCTGACCGACTCGACCGAGCAGACGCTGCGCAGCCTGGCCGTCGCGGCGCGTCCGCAGCGGGTCTCGGGCGGGCTGGACGAGACCGCCCGCGCGACGCTCGTCGCCTCACCCGCCGGCGGCTGGCTCGGCACCCCCGGGCTCGAGGGACACCGCGACGGGGCGTCGTTCAGCGTCCGCCTGGAGCTGGTCGGCGTCGAGGTCGACGAGCACCGAGCACTGCTGTCGCTCGTCGACCGGGAGGCGAGGCTCGCTGCGCACCTGGAGCTCAGCGTCGGCACCGCCGGCCTGCTCCACCAGCGGATCACCCTGCGCAACTCCGGCGACTCCCCCTACACGCTCCAGCACCTGCACCTCGCGTTCCCCGTGCCGTGGGACGCCACCGAGATCCTCGACACCACCGGCCGCCACCTGCGCGAACGATCCCCGCAGCGGCACCCCTTCGGCTTCGGGACCTACCTGCGGGAGAGCCGCCGCGGCCGGCCCGGCGCGGACGCCACCCTCGTGCTGGCCGCCGGTAGGCCCGGGTTCGGGTTCGAGCGCGGCCGCGTCCACGCCGTCCATGTCGCCTGGAGCGGCAACCACCGGCTCGTCGCGGAGCGGACCGTGTCGGGCGAGGCGATCCTCGCGGGCGGCGAGCTGTTCGCCCCCGGGGAGGTCGTCCTCGCGCCGGGCGCGACCCTGACGTCGCCGGAGGTCATCGGGTCCTGGGGTGACGGGCTCAGCGAGCTCGCCCACCGGTTCCACGACGAGTGGCGCCGTCGGCCGGCGCATCCTCGCCGGGACCGGCCCATCACCCTCAACACCTGGGAGGCGGTGTACTTCGACCACTCCCTCGACCGGCTCACCGCGCTGGCCGACGCCGCCGCGTCCGTCGGCGTCGAGCGGTTCGTGCTCGACGACGGCTGGTTCACCGGCCGTCGCGACGACACCGCCGGCCTGGGCGACTGGTACGTCGACCCGACGGTCTGGCCGGACGGGCTCCACCCGCTCGTGGACCACGTCGTCGCCCGGGGCATGGAGTTCGGCCTCTGGGTGGAGCCCGAGATGGTCAACCCCGACAGCGACCTCGCTCGTCGGCACCCCGACTGGATCCTGCGCGCACGGACGACCCTTCCACCGTCGGCCCGTCAGCAGCAGGTGCTCGACCTCGCGCACGACGAGGCGTACGCCTTCATCGCCGGCCGGCTGCACGCCCTGCTGGACGAGTACCCGATCGCCTACCTGAAGTGGGACCACAACCGCGACCTGCTGGACGCCGGCAGCGGCCCGGGGGGCGTGGCCCGCGTCCGCGAGCACACCCTGGCGCTCTACCGGCTCCTCGACGAGCTCAAGGCGGCCCATCCCGGGCTCGAGATCGAGAGCTGCGCCTCCGGTGGTGCGCGGGTCGACCTCGGCATCCTGGCGCGGACGGACCGGATCTGGACCAGCGACAACCTCGACCCGCTCGAGCGCCTGGTGAACCAGCGGTACACGGCGCTGGTGGTGCCGCCCGAGATGATGGGCATGCACCTGACCAGCCCCGTCGTGCACTCCACCGGCCGGACCGTGGACCTCGACCTCAGCGCCGCGGTCGCGCTGTTCGGCCACGTCGGGATCGAGTGGGACCTCACGACGACGGACGAGACCATCCGCCGTCGCATCGCGGCGTGGGTGGAGTACGCCAAGCGCATCCGCCCGCTCGTCGCGACCGGTCGCACGGTCGACGTCGACGGCACCGAGCCGGGCATCGACGTCCGCGGCGTCGTCGCGCAGGACGGCTCGTCCGCCGTGTTCACCCTCACCCAGACCGACACCACCGCGTCCTACCCGCCGGGCAGGGTCCGGATCCCCGGGCTCGACCCCGGGCGGCGGTACCGGATCAGCGTCGTCGGCGGCCCCACCGGGACCGCCGGTCAGTCCGAGCTCGCCTGGCAGACGCACGACACCACCCTGACGGGCCGCGAGCTCGACGCCGTCGGCCTCCGGCCGCCGGTCCAGTACCCCCAGCGATCCACCGTCATCGAGCTCGTAGCCCAGACCTGAGCACGTCCACACGCGCAAGGAGGCGCACGATGAGAAACCGAGAGAAGCGACGGGGTCGCACTGCAGCCGCGGCCGCCCTGGTCGCCCTGCTGGCCGCCGTCGGCGGCTGTGCGAACGAACCGTCCGACGGCGTGACCACCCTGAGCTTCTTCCAGTTCAAGGGTGAGGCGCTCGAGGACTTCACGCAGATCATCGCGGACTTCGAGGCCGAGAACCCCGACATCAAGGTGGTCCAGAACCAGGTCGCCGACGCCGACACGGCCATCCGGACGCTGCTGGTGAAGGACAAGACGCCCGACGTCATCACCCTGAACGCGAGCGGGAACTTCGGCCGACTGGTGCAGGCCGGGGTCTTCTACGACTTCGCCGACGAGCCGGTGCTGGACACCATCAACCCGGCGGTGCAGGAGATCATCGCGGACCTGGGTACGTACGGCGACGAGGTCAACGGCCTCGGCTACGTCAACAACGCCAACGGGGTCATCTACAACCAGGAGATCTTCGAGCAGCAGGGCCTCGAGGTCCCCGAGACCTGGGACGACCTGATCGCGGTCTGCGACGCGCTCCAGGCGGCCGGCATCACCCCGTTCTACGGGACCCTCGCCGACTCGTGGACCGGACTGCCCTCCTTCAACGCGCTCGGTGCCTACCCCGCCGGCGACGACTTCTTCGACCAGATGCGCGAGCAGGGCGAGGAGACGGGTCCGGACTCGGAGGTGTCGTTCCAGAAGAACTTCGCCGAGGCCATGGACCAGCAGTACCAGCTGTTCGACTACATGCAGGACGGCTACCGCGGGGCCACGTACGACGACGGCAACGCCGCGTTCGCCAACGGCGAGGTCGCCATGCTCCTGCAGGGCATCTGGGCGCTGAGCCCGATCAAGGGCATCAACCCGGACATCCGCGCGGGGATCTTCCCGTACCCGGCCACCGAGGACCCCGCCGACCGCGTGCTGGTCTCCGGTGTCGACGTCGTCGTGACCATGGCGAAGGACACCCCCCGCCAGGAGGAGGCGCTGCGCTTCATCGACTACCTGTTCCAGAAGGACGTGATCGAGGAGTTCGCCGCCTCGCAGAACATGATCCCGTCCGTGGAGGGCGCCGAGCTCAGTGAGGAGCCCGCGATCCAGTCGGTCGCGCCGTACTTCGACGAGGGCCGCATCGCGGGCTTCATCGACCACCAGATCCCGCCCAGCATCCCGCTCGCGGCGATCGACCAGCAGTTCCTGTTCAGCGGCGACGCCGAGGCCGCGCTCGCCACCCTCGACAGCGAGTGGAGCAAGGTCGCCGCTCGCACCATCCCCGTGACGGGAGAATGACGATGACGTCCTCCACGCAAGCCCTGCCCGCGGCACGCGGGGCCGGCGACGCCGGCACTGGCGCGCCGCGGCGCGCCATGAAGGACCGCGCACAGACCACGTTCTACTGGATGGTCTGGCCCGCGGTCATCGCGTTCTTCCTGTTCCACACCGTCCCGGTGCTCGTCGGCATCTTCTTCAGCCTGACGAACTACGCCGGGTACGGGGCCTGGAACTTCGTCGGCCTGTCCAACTACGTCAACCTGTTCAAGGACGACCGGGTCCTGCAGGCGTACGGGTTCTCGTTCCTGTTCGCCATCGCCGCGACCGTGCTGACCAACCTGATCTCGCTGTCCATCGCCATGGGCCTCAACGCCAAGATCATGGCCCGCAACTTCTGGCGGGGCGTGTACTTCGTGCCCTACGTGCTGGCGATCCTGGTCATCGGGTACGTCTTCCAGTTCTTCTTCTCGAGCTCGCTGCCCAAGATCCTGTCGGGCATCCCGCTGTTCGCGGACAACATCCTGACCAACGAGACGTGGGCCTGGACCGCGATCGTCGCCCTGGCCGTCTGGCAGTCCTGCGCCTTCGCGATCATCATCTACCTCTCCGGCCTGCAGACGATCCCCCGCGAGCTCTACGAGGCGGCGTCGCTGGACGGCGCGAAGGCGTGGCGCTCGTTCCGGTCGATCACGTTCCCGCTGATCAGCGCCTTCTTCACGATCAACGTCGTGCTGAGCCTGAAGGGCTTCCTGCAGGTCTTCGACCCGATCGTCGCGCTCACCAACGGCGGGCCCGGCACGGCGACGGAGTCCGTCACCCTGCTCATCTTCCGCGGCGGGTTCTCCGGCGGGGAGTTCGCCTACCAGACCGCGAACGCGGTGATCTTCTTCATCGTCATCACCATCGTCTCGCTCTTCCAGTTCCGAGTGCTTCAGCGCAGAGAGGCGGACTTCTGATGACCACCGCCGGAACCATGCTCGGCCAGGCCGAGCCGGTCCTTCCCGAACCGCGTCGGCGACGCACCAAGAACGTCGCCGACGACGACACCCGCAAGATCAACTGGTGGGTGACCGCACTGATCGCGGTCTGCTCGCTGACGATCCTCGTCCCGCTCTACCTGGCCGTGGTCGTGGCGCTCAAGACCCCCGACCAGCTCGCGGCCGGTACCGGCTTCGAGTGGCCGAACCCGGTGAGCTGGGGGAACTTCGCCGAGGCGTGGGAGCGGACCAGCTTCCCGCAGGCGCTGATGAACACGGCGATCATCACCGTCGGGTCGGTCGTCTTCACGCTGCTGACCAGCTCGGTCGTCGCCTACGGCATCGCGCGGAACATCCACCGGCCGTTCTTCAAGGGCGTGTTCTTCTACCTGCTGGCCGCCCTGTTCATCCCGTTCCCGATCATCATGCTTCCGCTGGTGAAGCAGACCTCGCTCCTGGGTCTGGACAACCAGGCCGGGATGATCGTGCTCTACACGATCTACGGGCTGTCGCTGAACATCTTCATCTACACCGCCTACATCCGCTCGATCCCGATCGAGCTCGAGGAGGCGGCGCGGGTGGACGGTGCGTCGACGTGGCGGGTGTTCCGGCAGATCATCTTCCCGCTGCTGACACCGATGAACGCGACGGTCGGCATCCTCACGTGCGTCTGGGCGTGGAACGACTTCATCATGCCGCTCGTGGTGCTCACCGACCCCGGGGCGCGGACGCTGTCGCTCGCGCAGTACGTGTTCCAGGGGCAGTTCAACACCGACTACACGGTGGCGTTCGCGTCCTACCTCATGGCCATGGCGCCGCTGCTGGTGGTCTACATCTTCAGCCAGCGCTGGGTCATCTCCGGGGTCACCCGGGGGTCGATCAAGTAGGCCGACGTGACGACGGGCCCGCTCCCCGAGAGGAGCGGGCCCGTCTCTGCGTGCACTCAGATCAGCACGGCGCCCTTCGACGCCGACTGCACCAGCTTCGCGTACTTGGCCAGCACCCCGCGCGTGTAGGTGGGGGGCAGCGGCGCCCAGCCGACCTTGCGGCCCTCGAGCTCCTCGTCGCTGACCAGCACGTCCAGCGTCGCGTTGGCCACGTCCAGCCGGATCCGGTCCCCGTCCTTGATGAACGCGATCGGTCCGCCGTCCACCGCCTCCGGGGCCACGTGGCCGACGCACAGGCCGGTTGTCCCGCCGGAGAAGCGGCCGTCGGTGAGCAGCAGGACGTCCTTGCCCAGGCCGGCGCCCTTGATCGCGCCGGTGATCGCGAGCATCTCGCGCATGCCCGGACCGCCCTTGGGGCCCTCGTAGCGGATGACGACCACGTCGCCGGCCACGATCGTCCCGTTCTCCAGGGCGTCCATCGCGGCACGCTCGCGCTCGAACACCCGCGCAGTGCCCTCGAACACGTCGGAGTCGAAGCCGGCCGACTTCACCACGGCACCGTCGGGCGCCAGCGAGCCGTGCAGGATCGTGATCCCGCCGGTCTTGTGGATCGGGTTGTTCATGGCCCGCAGGATCTTGCCGTCCGGGTCCGGCGGGTTCACGTCCGCGAGGTTCTCCGCGATGGTCTTGCCGGTGACCGTGAGGCAGTCGCCGTGCAGCAGGCCCGCGTCGAGCAGCGCCTTCATCACGACGGGGACGCCGCCGATGCGGTCGATGTCGTTCATGACGTAGCGGCCGAACGGCTTGAGGTCGCCCAGGTGCGGCACCTTGGCGGCGACGCGGGAGAAGTCGGCGAGCGTGAGGTCGACCTCGGCCTCGTGCGCGATGGCCAGCAGGTGCAGGACCGCGTTGGTGGAGCCGCCGAAGGCCATGACGACGGCGATGGCGTTCTCGAACGCCTCCTTGGTCATGATCTGACGCGCCGTGATGCCCTTGCGCAGCAGCTCGACGACCGCCTCGCCGGACTTGTGCGCGAACGCGTCGCGGCGGCGGTCGGCGGACGGCGGGGCCGCGGAGCCGGGGATCGACATGCCGATCGCCTCGGCCACCGACGCCATGGTGTTCGCGGTGTACATGCCGCCGCACGCGCCCTCGCCGGGACAGATCGCGCGCTCGATGCGGTCCACGTCCTCGCGGCTCATCAGCCCGCGCGCGCAGGCACCGACGGCCTCGAACGCGTCGATGATCGTGACGTCCTTCTCGGTACCGTCCTCGAGCTTGACCCAGCCCGGCGCGATCGACCCGGCGTACAGGAACACGCTGGACAGGTCGAGGCGGGCCGCGGCCATGAGCATCCCCGGCAGAGACTTGTCGCAGCCCGCCAGGAGCACGGAGCCGTCGAGGCGCTCGGCCTGCATGACGGTCTCCACGGAGTCGGCGATGATGTCGCGGCTCACCAGCGAGAAGTGCATTCCCTCGTGGCCCATCGAGATGCCGTCGGACACCGAGATGGTGCCGAACTCGAGCGGGTAGCCGCCCGCGGCGTGCACCCCCGCCTTGGCCGCCTGCGCCAGCCGCTGGAGCGACAGGTTGCAGGGGGTGATCTCGTTCCAGGAGCTCGCGACGCCGATCTGGGGCTTCGCGAAGTCGTCGTCACCGAGGCCCACGGCGCGGAGCATGCCGCGCGACGCGGTGGCCTCCAGACCGTCGGTGACGGTGCGCGAGCGGGGCTTGATGTCGACTGAGGGAGCGGTGGAGCTGGGAGCGTTGTCCGACGTCACGGTCATGCTCGCGAGTGTATGACCGCGCTCAGCCCATGCCGCGGGAGGGTCACCCTGCGGACGACCGCTCACTGCTCGTCGACGAAGACCTCCTCGATCGTCAGCTCGAACAGCCGGGCGATGCGGAAGGCCACGGGAAGGCTCGGATGGAACTTGCCGGTCTCGATCGCGTTGATCGTCTGCCGGGAGACGCCCAGGCGCAGCGCCACGTCGGCCTGGGTCCAGGCGCGGTCGGACCTGAGCTCCGCGATGCGGTTCTTCATCGGTACCTGATCTGCCCGACGGCGATGGCGACCAGGAAGACGACGCTCATGAGCACCGGGAGCGCCGCGACGTTGATCTCGGCCTGCACCAGTCCGGCGGCGTCCGCGGCGACGTAGCCGAACCCGGCGATCCACCCCGCTCCGAGCGTGACCGCCAGCGCGTCCTGCTGGATCTTGCGCTGCAGCTCGTCGATCGCGCGGAGGAAGCGCGTGTAGGCGACGATCCAGAGGACCCCGACGACCAGGTTCGCGACCACGGCCGCCCACGTCGCCGCCGGTCGCCCCTCTCCCCAGAGCTCGGGCCCGAAGCGGGCCAGGGCAAGGCTCCCCACCCAGGCGAGCGTCCAGGCTGCGAGTCCGCCGGTCGCCCTGATCTCGGCCCGATAGGTGCTGGTGTCCTGCGGTGCGTGCACGATCCGACCCCTTTCCGCCGTGTCAAGTACACTTGACACGGTACGGATGAGGAGCTCGCGATGTCAAGTTTACTTGTCATCCGCACCGTCGAGGCACGGCGAGGTCGTCGTCCGCGGAACCCCACGGACGACGGCCTCGCGTCTGCTCAGCCCGCGACGGACACCGTGGTCCAGCGCGGGGCGTCCACGCCGACCCGGTGGACCGGGCCGGTGAGCGTCAGGCGGCCCTCGGTCTCGCGCTCGGCGCACGACGGCCCGACCCACAGGTCGACGTCGCCCGGCTCGACCACGCGCGCGAGGTCCCGGCCGGAGAACGCCAGCCGGGTGGTCGGCACGGAGAACGTCACCACCGTCGACTCCCCCGGCTCGAGGCGGACCCGCCGGTACCCGACGAGCTGCGCCACCGGGCGGGTCACCGAGCCGACGAGGTCGCGCGCGTACAGCTGCACCACGTCGTCGCCGGCACGCTCGCCCGTGTTGGTGACGCGGACGCTCGCGCCGATGTGCCCGTCGGTGGGCACCTGCGCGCCCACCGCAAGCTCGCTGTGCACGAACGTCGTGTAGGAGAGCCCGTGCCCGAACGGGAGCGCCGGGGTGCTGGCCAGGTTGGTCACGTCCCCGTTCCCGCCCAGCGGCGGGTGCAGGTAGCTGAACGGCTGCGCGCCGGCCGAGCGCGGCATGCTCACGGGCAGGTGCCCCGACGGGTTGACCCGCCCGGAGAGCACGCCCGCGATCGCCGTACCGCCCTCCTCGCCCGGGAAGAACGCCTGCACCACCGCGGCGCACCGCTCGAGCGCCCAGTCGATCGCGTACGGACGGCCCGTGAGCAGGACCAGCACGACGGGCGTGCCCGTGGCCAGCACGGCCTCGACCAGCTCGCGCTGGACGCCCGGGAGCTCCAGGTCGTCGCGGTCGCAGCCCTCCCCCACGGTGCCGCGGCCGAACAGCCCGGCGTGGTCGCCGACGACGAGCACGGCCACCTCGGCCGACGCCGCCGCCTGGACGGCCGCGTCGAAGCCCGAGCGGTCGTCGTCGTCGACCGCGCAGCCGAGCGCGAAGACGATCTCGGCACCCGGGAGCTCGGCGGCCAGCGCCTGGCGGACCGTCGGGCTCTCGAAGCCGACCTCCACCTCGGGGTGGTGCGCGAGCACGTGGTTGAGGAAGGAGTAGCAGCCGAACAGCGCCTCGGCGCGGTCCGCGTTCGGGCCGATGACCGCCACGCGGGCGGGGCCGGCCAGCGGCAGGGTGCCGTCGTTGGAGAGCAGGACGACGGACTCCTCGGCCAGCCGCGCCGCGATCCGACGGTGCTCGGGGCTGTCGAGGTCCACGCTCGTCGGCGGCTCGTCGTCGAACGTGGCGTCGAGCAGGCCCAGCTCGTCCTTCTGCCGCAGCGCGCGCAGGACCGCCCGGTCGACCAGGGCCTCGTCGACCCGCCCGGCACGGACCGCCTCCGCGAGCGGGGTCAGGTACGCGTCGCCGGTGGGCAGCTCGATGTCGACGCCGGCCGCGAGGGCCAGACCGGCAGCCTCGCCGAGGTCACCCGCCACCGCGTGGAGGAGGTGCAGGAACGCGACCCCGAAGTAGTCCGCGACGACCGTGCCGTCGAAGCCCCAGCGGTCACGCAGCACGCCCGTGAGCAGCTGCGGGTCCGCCGCGACGGGGACGCCGTCGATCTCGGTGTAGGAGGACATCACCGAGCGGGCGCCGCCGTCGAGCACGGCCATCTCGAAGGGCACGAGCAGCACGTCGGCCACCTCGCGCGGTCCCGCGTGCACCGGGCCGAAGTTGCGGCCCGACTGCGAGCCGGAGTACCCGACGAAGTGCTTGAGCGTCGCGTGCACCCCGGTCGACTGCAGCCCGCGGACGTACGACGTCCCGATCGTGCCGACGACGTACGGGTCCTCCGCGATGCACTCGTCCACCCGTCCCCACCGCGGGTCACGGATGACGTCGAGCACGGGGGCCAGCCCCTGGTGGACGCCGAGCGTCCGCATCGAGTCCCCGATGGCCGCACCCATCTCGGCGACCAGGTCGGGGTCGAACGACGCCCCCCAGGCCAGCGGTGTCGGGAACGTCGCGGCGCGCCATGCCGACAGCCCGGTGAGGCACTCCTCGTGGACGAGGGCCGGGATCCCGAGCCGCGTCTCACGCACCAGGCGCCGCTGCAGGTTCCACAGCCACTGCGCCCGCTCGACCGCGTCGACGGGGCGCGTGCCGTAGGCGCGGGTGATGTGCCCGAGCCCGTGGCGGGTGGCCTCGTCGAGCCCTTGCTCGTGCGTGAACTCGCCCTGGAGCGGCGCGACGACCTCGCCGTCGCCCTTCTCCCAGAACCCGACAATCTGTGCCAGCTTCTCCTCGAGGGTCATCCGGGTGAGCAGCTCGCTCGCGCGGTCGCCGACCCGAGGTTCGGCCAGGATCTGGAGATCCGTCACGGATCTGTCTCCTTCGGTGGTGACGTACGGGGTGGTCACGGATCAGCCCTTGACCGCGCCCTGGAGGCCGTTGACGATCCGCTTCTGCATGGCGAGGAAGAACACCAGCGCGGGGATCATGGCCAGGGTGGTGAACGCGAAGACGCCGGCCGTGTCCGACGCGTGCTCGGAGGAGAAGTCCGCCACGCCGAGCGGCAGGGTCTTCATGTCGCTCTGCAGCAGGAGCAGCGGGAGCAGGTAGGCGTTCCACGAGCCGACGAACGCGAGCACGCCGACCGTGACCATCCCGGGACCCGACAGCGGCAGCAGGATCCGCCAGAAGAAGCCGATGCGGGACGCGCCGTCGAGCAGCGCCGCCTCCTCCAGCTCGTCGGGGAGCGCCTGCAGGAACGGCCGCAGGATCACCACGGTCACCGGCAGCGCGAACGCCGCCTGCGGGAGCGCGACGCCCCACCAGGTGTTCCCCATGCCCAGGTCGGTGATGAGGATGAACAGCGGGATGATCGCGACCGTGGCCGGGAACAGCAGGCCGAGCACGAACACCATGAACAGCTGCTCACGGCCCTTGAACTTGTACCGGGCCAGCGGGTAAGCGGCCATGATCCCGAACACCACCACGAGGGCCGTGGTGAGCAGCGCGATCGCCGTGGAGTTGAGCGCGTACTTCCAGAAGTTCGGGTTGGTCAGCACCCCGGTGTAGTTGGTCAGCACCCACGGGTCCGGCAGGCCGGCGGGCGTCTCTGCCAGCTGCGCGTTGGTCCGGAAGCCGCCGAGCACGCCGTACAGCACCGGGCCGACGGTCAGGGCGACGACGACGAGGGCGAGGGCGTAGACGAGCGGGTTGCCGCCGGTGTACTTGCCGCTCTTGCGTCGCGACCCCTCGGTGGTCGGCGACGTCGCGGTCAGGGTCGCGGCGCTCATGCCTTCGCCTTCTTCTGGAGTGCGGGGTCCTGGATGTCCCGGCGCAGGATGAAGCGCTGGTACAGCAGGGCCAGGACGAGGGCGACGACGAACAGGATCACGGAGGCCGCCGAGGCGATCCCGTAGTTCTGCCGCTTGGTGCCCTCGTTGATGAGGAACGTGGCCATGGTCGTGGTCGCGTTGGCGGGGCCGCCGCCGGTGAGGATCCAGACCATGTCGAAGAGCTGGAGCGAGCCGATCATCGACAGGAACGCCCAGGTGCGGATGGTCGGGCCGAGCAGCGGGATGGTGATCTTCCGCTGCGTCTGCCACCAGCTGGCGCCGTCGATCTGCGAGGCCTCGTACAGCTCCTCGGGCACGCTCTGCAGGCCGGCGAGGAACAGGATCACCGCGAGACCCAGGTACTTCCAGGTCAGGACGACGATGACGGTCCACAGCGCGTACTCGGGGGTCCCGAGGAAGCCCTGCTCGGGTCCCTGGATGCCGACCGCGTCGAACAGCGTGTCGATCACGCCGTACTTCGGCTGCAGCAGCTGGAACCACACGACACCCGCGATGACCTCGGCCAGCACGTACGGGACGAAGATGATCGTGCGCAGGATGCCCTGGCCCCACATCTTGCGGTTGAGCAGCAGGGCGATGGCCAGGCCGAGCGGGAGCTGGATGGCGATCGAGGCCACCACGATGATCAGGTTGTGCTGGAGCGCGCCGATGAAGACGTCGTTCTGCAGCACGCTGACGTAGTTCTTCAGGCCGACGAAGTCCACCAGCGGGCCGTAGCCCTTCCACCGGTAGGCCGAGAGCTGGATGGCGCGGACGATCGGCACCACCACGAAGAACAGGAACAGCAGGAGGGCGGGTGCCACGAAGAAGGCGATCTCCAGGCGCTTGCGGAGAGCCGATCCCGTCCCACGGCGTCCGCCCGGGGCCGGGGCCGCCGGCCGCGCCGAAGCGCGACCGGCGACCGAGACCTCTGGGGTGGACGTCGCAGGCGAGGCGGTGACGCCCACGCGGGCGGTCGCTTCGTCTGCCACGTCGGTCACTTCTCCGCGTCAGCCGCCGCCTGCGTGGCGTCGACGATGTCCTGCGGGGTGGCCTGGCCCGCGAAGGCCAGGGCGATCTCGTCGTTCATGGCGCCACCGACGGAGGCACCGAACGCCGTGTCGAAGTAGAGCTGCACGTACGGCGCCGCGTCACGGATCTTGAGGAGCTCGGCCAGGGCCGGGTCCGACACGTACTGCGAGGCCGTCGAGTTGGTCGGCAGACCCATGTCGAGCTCCGCGAAGCCCTTCTGGACCTCGTCCGACAGCAGGTAGACCGCGAAGTCCACCGCGGCGTCGGGCGCCTCCTGCGACACGGCCCACGCGTCACCGCCACCGAGTGCGGCCTCCGGGTCACCCTCGCCGCCGTCGACGGCCGGGAACGGGAACCAGCCGGTGTTCTCGCCGAGGCCGTTGCCGTCCTCCGTGAGTCCCTGCATGACGCCGGGCTCCCAGTGGCCCTGCATCTCCATGGCGACCTTGCCGGTGGCCAGGAGACCCGAGGCGCTGGTGGCGCCCGTCTGGGCCGGGGTGGACAGGAAGCCCGCGTTGAACGGCTCGGTGCCGATGAGCGCCTCGAGGTCCTCGCCCGCCTTGACGAAGCACGGGTCGGAGAAGTCGAGGGTCTGCACGGCGTCGGTCAGGACGTCCTGCGAGCACTCGCGCAGCGCGAAGTAGTACCAGTAGTGCGCGGCCGGCCACTTGTCGCCGGCACCCACGGAGACGGGCTCGATGCCCGCGGCCTTGAGCTTGTCGACGTCCGCGTTGAAGTCGTCCCAGGTGGCGGGCGGCTCGGTGATGCCGGCCTGCTCGAAGAGCGCCTTGTTGTACCAGAAGCCGACGACGCCGACCGAGAACGGCAGGCCGTACGTCCTGTCGTCCACCTGCCAGCCGGCGATGGATCCGCCGATCTTCTCGATCGTCTCGGCGGCCGCCTCGGAGATGTCCTTGGTCAGGCCGGCCTCGACGTGGTCGGCCAGCTCGCCGCCACCGCGCTCCATGTAGACGTCAGGAGCGTCTCCGCTCTGGAACGCGGCGTCGAGCTTGGTGAGCATGTCCTCGTGCTGCATGGCGCTGACCTCGACGGTCACGCCAGGGTTCGCGGCCTCGAAGTCCGCCGCGACCTTGTCGTAGTAGTCCTTGCCGTCGCCGGTGTTCGAGTTGTGCCACCAGGTGATGGTCGTCGCGTCGCCGGAGGCGTCGCCGGTCGTGTCGTCTCCCGCGCCGCCGGAACAGGCGGACGCCAGCAGGGCGACACCAGCACCCAGGGCAAGGGTGCGAAGGACTGCTGTCCTCATCATCGTTGAATCTCCTCGTCGTCACTGACAGGGCTGGACGGCGCCAAGGTTGGCACCGGAGTCTGTGGATGTCAATCGTTGTCGATAACGTTATCGAAACGAATCATCTCGACTCGATAACGTTATCGAAACCATGCTCTATGCTCCCCACGTGGACTCGACACCTCGCGTGAAGATGGAAGACGTCGCCCGCACGGCCGGCGTCTCGGTCGCCACGGTGTCCAAGGTCGTCAACGGCAGGTACGGCGTCGCGCAGAGCACCCTGACCCGTGTGCAGGAGGTCATCGACGAGCTCGGGTACGAGGCGAGCCTCGGGGCGCGGTCGCTGCGCAGCCACAAGACCAACGTCCTCGGCATCCTCGTCGCGGAGTTCGAACCGTTCAGCACGGAGCTGCTCAAGGGTGCGTCGTCGGCGGTCGGAGCCACGGGCTACGAGCTCCTCGCGTACTCCGGCGGTGGCGGCGGCTCCGTGGGCTGGGAGCGCCGGTACCTCTCCCGCTTGTCGGGCACGCTGATCGACGGCGCCATCATCGTCACCCCGACGGTCGTCGAGGCCAACACCGGCGTCCCCGTCGTGGCCGTCGACCCGCACACCGGCCCCACCGGGCTGCCGACTGTCGACTCCGACAACTACGCCGGCGCCGTGCTGGCCACCGAGCACCTCGTCGGGCTCGGCCACCGACGTATCGGCTTTCTCGGCGGGCGCACAGACCTCGAGTCCGCGCGGCTGCGCGAGGCCGGGTTTCGCCACGCGATGGAGGTGGCCGGCCTGCCGGTCGACGAGTCGCTGGTTGGTGTCGGCGGGTACCGGCGCGAGACCGCCGATGCCCCCGCGCGAGTGCTCCTGGACCGCGACGACCGGCCCACCGCCGTGTTCGCCGCCAACGACCTCTCGGCGATCCAGGTGATGGCGGTCGCCGTCGAGCTCGGCATGTCGGTGCCCGCCGACCTCTCCGTCATCGGGTTCGACAACGTCCCGGAGTCGGCGCTGGCCTCTCCCCCGCTCACGACGATCAACCAGCCGCTGCAGGAGATGGGTGCCGAGGCGCTGCGCCTGCTGGTGGACCTGATCGACGGCAAGGACCGGTCCACGCACCTGCGGCTGCCGACTGAGCTCGTGGTCCGCGCGTCCTGCGCGCCGCCGCGCCACTGAGCACACCCGCGCGATCCTGCGGGACCGACTTCACGATTCGATAACGTTATCAATAACGTTGTCGAGAACTCTGGCGCTCGTGTCCGGTTGATGCGTAATCTCCCGCCCGGAGTGGAGACGATCGCGCAAAGGAGCGCTGATGAGACGTGCACGAGTCCTCACCGCGGTGGCAGCAGCTGTGGCACTGGGTCTGACGACGACCCCGCCCGCGCTGGCCGCCGAGACCGGGCCGACAGTGGTCCTGCAGAACGACTTCGAGTCACCCGACCCGGCCCCCTGGGGTCCGCGGGGGCCGGTCACGCTGGCGGTGACCGCGGACGACGCGCACGCCGGCACCGGGAGCCTGCTGGTCAGCGGGCGGACCGGCGACTGGAACGGGCCCGCGACGAACGTGGCCGCCCTGTTCGACGCCGGCACCACCTACACGGTGTCCGCCTGGGTGAAGCTGGCCCCGGGCACCGTCGGGACGGCTCCGGTGCACTTCACCGTGGAGCAGACACCCGCCGACAACCAGTACGCCTGGGTGGGCTCCCCCGTCGACGTGACCGCGGACGCCTGGGTGCAGGTGGGCGGCACGTACACCAGGGACGCCGCCGTGACGGCCGCGACGCTCTACCTCGAGGCCGGCGTGATCGGCACGGCGCACCCCAGCTTCCTCGTCGACGACGTCCTCATCACCGCGGCCGGAGGTACCGACCCCGTGCCCGGCGTCGTGCCCGGAGGTGCCGTGAACCCGGTCGCTACACCCGTGACCGCCGCCCGCGGCACCGGCGACGTCGCCGCGCTGACGTTCGACGACGGCCCCAACGGCGCCACCACCGAGGCGCTGCTCGACTACCTCGGTGAGCAAGGCATCCACGCGACGTTCTGCGTGATCGGCCAGAACATCACCGCCCCCGGCGGCGCCGCGGTGCTGCAGCGCATCGTGCGCGAGGGCCACACGCTGTGCAACCACACCACCAGCTACGCCGACCTGGGCAGCTGGACGCCGGAGCAGGTGCAGGCCGACCTCGTCGAGAACCTGCGGATCATCCGGGACGCGCTGGGCGACCCGAACGCCAAGGTGCCCTACTTCCGGGCACCCAACGGCAGCTGGGGCCAGTCCCCGTCGGTCGCGGTGGCGCTCGGCATGCAGCCGCTCGCGGTGATCAACACGATCAGCGACTGGGAGACGCAGGACGTCCCGACGCTGACCACCAACCTGCGCGCGGCCATGAAGCCCGGGCAGGTGGTGCTCGCGCACGACGGCGGAGGTGACCGCACCGGCACGCTCGCCGCGGTCCGCACCGTCGTCTCCGAGCGGCTGGCCGCCGGCTGGCAGTTCACACTGCCCGCGGGCGGATCCGACGACCCCGGCGTCCCCACCACGTCCCTGTCGACCGGGTTCGAGGACGGTCTCGGCGTCTGGACCGCGCGCGGCAACGGCACCGCACCAGTCGTCGCGACCACCACGGCGGAGGCGCACGGAGGCGTGCAGGCGGCCTCCGTCTCCGGCCGCACCGACACCTGGCACGGCCTCGGCGCACCGGTCACCGGCATCTTCCAGGCCGGCCGGACCTACCAGATCTCGGCGTGGGTCAAGCTCGCCGCGGGCGAGACGGCTCCGGCCGACGTGCGCGTGAGCGTCCAGCGCGACAACGCCGGCTCGTCGTCCTACGACACGGTCGGCACGGCGACCGGGGTGACCGCGGACGCGTGGGTGCAGGTCCAGGCGTCGTACACGATGGCCGCGGCCGAGAGCGCACTGCTCTACGTCGAGACCGCGTCGGGCACGCCCTCGTTCCTGGTGGACGACATCGTGGTGACCGGATCCACCGCTCCCCCGGTCCAGCAGGACATCCCGTCCCTGCAGGACGTGCTGCCGTGGCCCGTCGGCGTCGCCATCGACGCTCGCGAGACGGTCGGCACGGGCGCCGAGCTGGTCACCAAGCACTACGACCAGATCACCCACGAGAACGCGATGAAGCCTGAGGCGATCCAGCCGACGGAGGGCACGTTCACGTTCGAGGCCGCCGACGAGATCATCGACTTCGCGATCGCGAACGGCCAGCGCGTGCACGCCCACACGCTCGTGTGGCACAGCCAGACGCCGGACTGGTTCTTCCAGCACGCCGACGGCACCCCGCTGACCGACAGCGCCGCCGACCAGGCCCTCCTGCTCGGGCGGATGCGGACGCACATCGAGACCGTCGCCGAGCACTACCGCACGAAGTACGGGGAGTTCGGCACCGCCGGCAACCCGATCGTCAGCGTCGACGTGGTCAACGAGGTCATCGCCGAGAGCGAGGCCGACGGCCTGCGCCGCAGCGCGTGGTTCGCCACGCTCGGGGCGAGCTACATCACCGACGCGTTCGAGATCGCCTCCGAGGCGTTCAACGGCGGCGACCCCGACGGACCCGTCCAGCTGTTCATCAACGACTACAACACGGAGCTGCCCGCCAAGCGCCAGGCGATGTTCGACCTGGTCGAGGGTCTGCTGGCCGACGGCGTGCCGGTCGACGGCGTCGGGCACCAGTTCCACATCAGCCTGTCGCAGTCGGTCGACCAGATGCGCACCACGCTCCAGACGTTCGCCCCCCTGGGTCTGCTGCAGGACGTGAGCGAGCTGGACGTGCAGATCGACGGCACGGTCACCCAGGAGAAGCTCGTCGAGCAGGGCTACTACTACGCCAGCGTCTTCTCGATGCTGCGGGAGTTCCCGGACCTGTTCGCGGTCACCATTTGGGGTCCGTACGACAGCCGGAGCTGGCGAGACGGTGCGCCGCTGCCGTTCGACGACGACCTGCAGGCCAAGCCGGCCTACTGGGGCATCGTCGACCCGGCACAGCTGCCGACCCTCACCCGGCAGGCGAACGCCCCGCAGGCCGAGGCCCCGGACGCCCTGCAGTGGAGCCTGCTGCCGCTGCAGACCATCTCGGGCGGGACCGGGTTCCAGCTGCGCTGGTCCGGCGATCGGCTCACCGCGTACGTGCACGTGGTCGACGCGACCGACGACGGCGCGGCGGACACCGTGACGTTCTTCGGCTCGGGTGACCCCGTCGTCGTCACACGGGACGCCGGGACGCCTACTGCGGACGGGTGGACCGCGGTGGCGCAGCTGCCCCTGGCCGCGCCCGGTGCCGTCGGGACGACCGTGCCGTTCGACGTCCGCGTGGCCGACGGCAGCGGCGGGCTCGTGTCGTGGAACGACCTGGCCCACCACCAGGAGACCGGCGGCCCGCTCGGCGTCGTCACCCTGGTGGAGCCGGTCGGCTACGTGGCGGTCCCCCAGGCCTCTGCGGCCCCGGCCATCGACGGTGCGGTCGACGACGCGTGGGCCGACGCCCCCGTGCTGCGGACCGACGTGCAGGTGGAGGGCACGCCCGGTGCCACCGCGGACGTGCGCGTGCTCTGGCACGACGACCGCATCGACGTGCTGGCGCAGGTCACGGACCCGTCACTCGACGCGACGAGCTCCAACGCCTGGGAGCAGGACTCGGTCGAGATCTTCCTCGACCCCGTCAACGCCAAGTCCGGTCCGTACAACCCGGCCGACGGGCAGTACCGGATCAGCTACCTCAACGCGGTGTCCATCAGCGGGGCCCTCGCGGTGATCGGCGACCGGCTGACCAGCGCGACCGCGGTGGTCGACGGCGGGTACGTCGTCGAGGCGTCGCTCTCGCTGGGGCGCACCGTCACGCCCGGTGACCTCGCCGGCCTGGACTTCCAGGTCAACGACGGCACCGCCGGGGTGCGCGGGTCGGTCCGGACCTGGTCCGACCCGACCGGGCGGTCCTACCAGAACACCTCGCGGTGGGGCGTCGCCCAGCTGGTCGGTCCTGTGGCACCGGAGCCGGCTGCCCCGGTGGTGACCCAGCAGCCGACGTCCGTGGCCGGTGCCCTCGGATCCGAGGTCACGCTCACCGCGGCGGCGTCGGGCTACCCCGAGCCGACCGTCCAGTGGCAGGTGCGCGGCCGCTTCCCGTGGCAGTGGAAGAACGTGGCCGGTGCGACGTCCCCGTCCCTGACGCTCACGGTGTCCGAGCGCATCGGCGCCCGGTACCGCGCGGTGTTCACCAACACGGAGGGGTCGGCCACCACCGCGGTCGCCACCGTGCGGATCGCCCGCACGGCCCCGGTCGTCACGGTGCAGCCCACCTCGGTCACCGCGAAGGCGGGCTCCAAGGTGACGCTCAGGGCGGCGGCCACCGGGTACCCCGAGCCGACCGTGCGCTGGCAGCAGCGCTCCGTCAGCGGGCACTGGACCTGGGTCCGGGGTGCGCACAGCACCTCGCTCACGGTGAAGGTGGCGACTCGGGCGACCGAGTACCGGGCCGTGTTCGCCAACAGCGAGGGCACGGCCACCACGACCACCGCGACCGTCTCGCCCAGCCCTCACAGGAGGTGACGGGCCGCTGACGCCTCTCCACCCCTGACCGCCGAGGGCCCCGGATCAACCTCCACTCCGATCCGGGGCCTTCGGCTCGCCCGCGCTCAGCTCCTGCCGCGCGCCTGCCACGTGCACACGCACACCTCGTTGCCCTCGGCGTCGGCCAGCACCCAGAACGCGGGCGCCCGCTCGTCGCTGACCAGGTGCCCGCCCGCAGCCACCGCCGCGGCCACGCGTGCCTCCGCCTGGTCGTGCGCGACGATCACGTCGAAGTGGATCCTGTTGCGCTGCGGCCGGGGCGAGTCCATCTGCTGGAACCAGATCGACGGCCCGATCCCCGCCGGGTCCACCAGATCCTCCGCGGCGGTCAGGTCGTACCCCATCACGGCCGCCCAGAACGGCCGCACGGCCGGGATGTCGAGCGCGTCGACGGCGATCTCGAGCATCTCGCTGCGCGGGACGTCTCCGGTCACCCCGAGCTCGTCGGCCAGCGCGCTCACGGTCGCGGCGAGGTCGACGTCGCGCTGGGTCAGCCCGCCGGCGTCGTGGCTGGTGGTGGTCACGGTGACCTGTCCCCAGCGCAGGACCACGTCAGGGTGGTGGTTCGCCGCATCGGCGGCCGTGGCGATCCGCGCGACGAACGCCGCGGCGGTGCTGAAGTCGGGGGTCGCGAACGTCGCACGCAGCGACTGCAGGAGCACGCGCCAGTGCCGGGAGTCGACCGCGGCCGTGACGTCGGAGTGGCGCAGGAGGGTGGTGTCAGCCATCCGTCCACCCTGCCACCGGACGCCCACACGCGCCGCGGTCAGTGCTGCAGCGCCGCCTCCTCGGCCGAGTCCGCCCCGGCCCGGATGTGCCGGGTGACCCACGGGGCGAGCGCGAACATCGCGCCGGCGAACACGAGCGCGATGAGCCCGATGGTGCCGAAGTACGCCGCCGGGCTGGCGTCCGGCGTGGACTGGATGACCTGCGCGGCGATCGCGTTGCCCGCCGACGGAGCGAGGAACCACAGCGCCATCGCCTGCCCGCGGAACGCCTTCGGGGCCAGCAGGGTGGTCGCGGCCAGGCCCACCGGGGACAGGCACAGCTCACCGATCGTCTGGATGACGTAGACCACCACGAGCACCCACGCGGCGGTCTTGCCACCGTCCGCCAACCACGAGGCGCCCGCCAGGAACACGAAGCTCAGCGCCGCGAACGTCAGCCCGAGCGCGAACTTCACCGCGGTCGGCGGGCGGTCGTCGAGCTTGATCCACAGCCATGCGAACACCGGCGCCAGCAGGATGATCGCGGCCGGGTTGATGGACTGGAACAGCTCCGGCGACACCGCCCTGCCGAAGATCGACAGCTCGGTGTTGTCCTGCGCGTACGACGCCAACGTGCTCGCCGCCTGCTCGAAGATCATCCAGAAGATCATGGCCGCGACGAACAGCGGGATGTAGGCGCGCAGGCGGGTCCGCTCGTGGTCGTTCACCTTGGGCGACCGGAACATGACGATGAACGTCGCGACCGGTGCTGCGAACGCGAGGTAGGAGATCGCGTCGATGAACGTCGGCAGGCCGAACCCGCCCTGGACCAGCCACGCGATCACGACCGCGAGCGCGATCCCCACCAGCACCGCGGCGAACAGCCGGACCACGCCCGGGCGGTCCTGCGGCGTCAGCGGGTTCGGCGGGACGTCGCCGGCGCCGCCCAGGTACTTGCGTCCGAGCACGAAGAACACGAGCGCGATCGCCATGCCGATCGCCGCGACGGCGAAGCCCCAGTGGTACCCGCCGACGGCCCGGGCCGCACCGACCAGGAACGGCGCCGCGAGCGAGCCGATGTTGATGCCCATGTAGAAGATCGAGAAGCCCGAGTCGCGACGCGGGTCCTCCCGGTCGTACAGCTCGCCCACCATGCTCGAGACGTTGGGCTTCAGCAGGCCGGTTCCCAGCGCGACCAGGACGATGCCGAGGTAGGAGAAGCCGGCCGACGGGACCGTGAGCGCCACGTGGCCGGCGGCGATGACGATGCCGCCGTAGAGCACCGACCGCCGCGCCCCGATCACGCGGTCGGCCAGCCAGCCACCCAGCACCGACAGCAGGTAGACCGACGACCCGTAGATGGCGACGAGCGCCTCGCCCGACGTCTGCTCGATCCCGAGGCCGCCGTTGGCGACGGTGTCGGTCAGGTAGAACAGCAGGATGGCGCGCATCCCGTAGTAGCTGAACCGCTCCCACAGCTCGGTGCCGAACAGGGTGAACAGGCCCATCGGCTGACCGAAGAAGGCCCGGTCACCGGGCAACGTGTCCGCCTTGCGAGCCGGCGCCGAGCCCCCCGCGTTCGCGTCGCTCATGGGCCCATCGTGGCCTCGCACCCGGTGGGCCACCACCCCCGGGTGCTCGGGCGGCGGCGCGGCGGTCCCCCGGCTACCGTCACCGGGTGCCCTCGATCCACTGGTTCCGCCGCGACCTGCGGCTCGCGGACAACCCCGCGCTGCTCGCCGCCGTCGAGGAGGCGCGCGCCGCCGACGACGAGGTCGTCCCGCTCTTCGTCGTCGATCCGGCCCTGTGGCGCTCCGCGGGCGCACCGCGGCTGGCCTACCTCGCGCGCAGCCTCCGGGCTCTGGACGAGGCGCTCGACGGACGGCTGGTCGTCCGGCACGGCACCGCCTCGGTCGTGCTCCCCGCGATCGCCCGGGAGGTCGGTGCGCCGAGCGTGCACGTCACGGCAGCGACCGAGCCGTACGGCCGGCGTCGCGACGAGACCGTGGAGCGTGCGCTGGACGTGCCGCTCGTCCGCACCGGGTCCCCGTACGCGGTCGCGCCCGGTCGGCTGACCACGCAGGCGGGCACCCCGTTCCAGGTGTTCACCCCGTTCCGCGGCGCGTGGCTGGACCACGGCTGGTCCGCCCCGGCGCGACGACCGCAGCGGGTCCCGTGGGCCGGCGTCCCGTCCGACGGCGTCCCCGCCGACCCGGCGACGGACGTGCGCCTGCGTCCGGCCGGGGAGCGTGCCGCCCTCGCGCGCTGGTCGGAGTACCTGCGGGACGGCCTGGAGGAGTACGGCACCCTGCGCAACCGGCCGGACCTCGACGGCACGTCGATGCTCTCCATCCCGCTCAAGTACGGGGAGCTGCACCCGCGGACGCTCCTCGCCGACCTGGCGCAGGCGCCGTTCGACACGGCGACGTTCCGGTCCGAGCTGGCCTGGCGCGAGTTCCACGCGGATGTCCTGTGGCACCACCCCGGTGCGACGCAGCGGTCGCTGCGGACCGTGGTGCCGGAGGACTCGTGGGACGACGGGGACGCCTCGTTCGCCGCGTGGGCGGAGGGCCGGACCGGGTACCCGTTCGTCGACGCCGGCATGCGCCAGCTCCGCGCGCTCGGCTGGATGCACAACCGGGTCCGCATGGTCGTGGCGTCGTTCCTGGTCAAGGACCTGCACGTGCGCTGGCAGCGGGGTGCCCAGCACTTCATGGACTGGCTCGTGGACGGCGACGTGCCGCAGAACCAGCTCAACTGGCAGTGGGTCGCCGGCACCGGCCGGGACGCCGCGCCCTACTTCCGGGTGTTCAACCCGGTGACGCAGGGCGAGCGGTTCGACCCCGACGGCGCCTACGTCCGCGAGTGGGTGCCGGAGCTGCGCGGGATCCCCGGGCGCGCCGTGCACCAGCCGTGGAAGCTGGGGCTCGAGGCGCCCGAGGACTACCCGGACCCGATCGTGGACCACGCGGCGGAGCGCAAGGTCGCCCTCGACGACTTCCACCGCGGTCGCGACGGCTAGACGCTGGCGAGCTCCGGGGTGGCCTCCTCGACCGCCGCACGGGTCGCGGCACCGGCGTCGCGGAATTGGCCGAGCGTCCCCAGAAGCAGGCCCAGGAGCGCCCACGAGGCGAGCGCCACCCACAGCTGCGTGGTGTCGGCCGCCGGGAAGTACGACTCGTCGCGCAGCAACGCGGCGGCGGCACCCGGGGGCATCCACTGGCCGATCGCACCCCACGGGGCCGGCAGCATCTGCCACGGCTGGGCGGCGGACGCGATCGGGTTGGCGACGAGCAGGAAGAGCACCGGACCGATCGCGACCCCGGCGCGGCCGACCACCGACACGCACCCGACGATCACCCCGGCGATCGCCAGGATCGCGAGCCCGACGATGCCTGCGTTCACCGCGTACGAGCCGGCCAGCGCACCGAACCAGCCCTGCAGGACGCCCGCGACCGCGAGCCCGCCGAGCACCGAGTACCCGACGACCGCGGTCACCCGGCGCCACACGCCGACGACCGTGAGCGAGATCGCGATCCCGCCGATCATCCCGCCGATCACCAGCGGGAACGTGACCGCGCCGAGGATGGCGCCGCGGGGGTCCCCCTCCAGCAGAGGTACCAGGTCGGTCACGGGGACCGGCGCACCCACCTGCGCCTGCAGGGCGGGGGCCAGGGCGGTGAGCTGCTGCGCGACGAGCGGGCTCCCGCCCGACGCGGTGAGGATCTCCGGCTGCGCGCCGAGCACGACTGCGCCGTACACGTCGCGCGTCTGGACGAGGTCGACCGCAGCGCTGCGGTCCTGCGCGGCGACGACGTCGAACACGCCGGGCGCACGCTCCTCGAGCGCCTGGGTGAACGGCCCGACCGCGGCGGACGGCCCGGCGACGGCGACCGGCAGGTCGTGCGGCTCGGAGGTGACCGCCGGCCACAGGAAGGCGAGCACCAGCACGGTGAGGGCGGCGGCGAGGCCGACCCCCAGGCCGAGGAGGCGACGCCACGGAGTGTGGGGCTGCGCGTGCATGACACGATCCTCTCGTCTAAACCGAACGTTCGTTCTTCTAGACGATCGTCGTCCCCGCGTGTCGCAGTTGTCAAGAACGATCATTCGTTTTTATGCTGCGGCGTGCCCAAGGTCACCGAGGAGTACCGCGTCGCCCGCCGCGACGAGATCGCCGAGGCAGCGCTTCGGGCGTTCCGGCGCAAGGGGTTCCAGGCCACGTCGATGGCGGAGATCATCGCGGAGTCCGGGCTGTCGGCCGGCGCGATCTACGGGCACTACGCGAGCAAGGACGCGATCATCGTCGACGTGGCCTCCCGCGTCGTCGGCAACCGCATCCTCGACGTCGAGCGGCTGGCGGAACGCGACCCCTTGCCGGCGCCGCCCACCATCCCCCGCGTGCTCGTCCGCGGCATGCTCGACGCGATCGGCAACCCCGCGATCATGCTGCAGCTCTGGGGCGAAGGGGTCACCGACCCGGCGGTGCGCACGCTCGCCTTCGACGTCATCGTGCGGCTGCGGGAAGCCCTGGCCCGGTACACGTCCCTGTGGCACCAGCGCACCCACGGCACCCCGCCCGACGACGCCGACACCCTCGCCGCCGAGCAGGTGCCGCTGCTGATCGCCGCGGTGCAGGGCTTCGTGGTGCAGTCGGCGATGGTGCCGGACTTCGACGCGGAGGCGTACCTGACCAGCGTCGAGAAGTACCTGCCGCGGTAGGCGCCTACGAGGGGATCTGGCTCGCGCGGAACTCGTCCTCGAGCAGCGCCATGACGATCCCGTCGCACCAGCCCTCGCCGTCGCGGTACGCGTCGCGCTTGCGCCCCTCGATGCGGAACCCGAGGTTCTCGTACAGGGACTTGGCGCGCGCGTTGATGCTCAGCACGTCCAGCTCCACCCGGTGCAGCCCGAGGCCGTCGAACGCGAGCCCGAGCATGAGCTGGATCGCCTCCGTGCCGTACCCGCGGCCGCGGTAGCCCGGACGCATGGCCAGCCGGAGGTTGGCGGAGAGCACGACGTCGTCGATGTCGTTGAGCACGATCTCGCCGAGGTACTCGTCGGACCCGTTCACGGTGACCGCGAGGTCGATCCGGCCCTCGGCGGAACCCACCGACGCACACCACACATCGATCTCCGGACGGGTGAACACGGCCGTCGTGCCGGTCAGCCGCCGCCCGTCCGGGTCGCTCACCGACTCCCACACGGCGTCCGCGTCGTCCGCCCGGATCGGTCGGAGCACGATCATCTCGCCCTGGAGCGTGGGCTTCTCCATCGCTGCCTCCTGTCGCCGCGGCGAACGCTACGGCCCGGGTATGGCGGGGACGTTACCGGCGGATCACCGGCACCGGACCGCGCCCCGCCGTCCAGCGGGGCGCGGAGGGTGTCAGGAACCGATCCGCTCCAGCAGCAGCTCGCGCACGCGGCCGGCGTCGGCCTGCCCGCGGGTCGCCTTCATGACCGCGCCGATGATGGCGCCGACCGGGCCGAGGTTGCCGGACCGGATCTTCTCCGCGATGTCCGGCTGGGCGGCCAGCGCGGCGTCGATGGCCTCGAGCAGGGGGCCGTCGTCGGACACGACCTCGAGGCCGCGCGCGACGAGCACCGTCTCCGGGTCACCCTCGCCGGCGAGCACGCCCTCGAGCACCTGACGGGCCAGCTTGTCGTTGATCCGGCCGTCGTCGACCAGCTTCTGCAGCTGCCCGACCTGCGTCGGGGTCACCGGCAGCTCGGCCAGCTCGATCTCCTGCTGCTTGGCCGTGCGGGCCAGCTCGCCCATCCACCACTTGCGCGCGGCGGCCGGGCTGGCACCCGCGGCGATCGTGGTCTCGATGAGCTCCACGGCGCCGGCGTTGACGACGTCACGCATCTCGGCGTCGGCGTACCCCCACTCCCCCTGCAGCCGTCGGCGGCGGGCCGCAGGCAGCTCGGGCAGGCCGGCGCGGATCTCCTCGACCCACGCGCGGTCGGGGGCGATCGGGACCAGGTCCGGCTCCGGGAAGTACCGGTAGTCCTCCGCGTCCGACTTCACGCGGCCGGACGCGGTGGTGCCGGTGTCCTCGTGCCAGTGGCGCGTCTCCTGGATGATCGCGATGCCGTCGTCGAGCACGCCCGCCTGCCGGCTGACCTCGTACCGCACGGCCCGCTCCACCGACCGGAACGAGTTGACGTTCTTGGTCTCGGTGCGGGTGCCGAGGGGCGAGTTCGGCGTCGGGCGGATCGAGACGTTGACGTCCGCGCGCACGTTGCCGCGCTCCATCCGTGCCTCGGAGACCTCCAGCGCACGGAACAGGTCCCGCAGGGTCTGCACGTACGCGCGGGCCACCTCGGGCGCCCGGGCGCCGGCACCGGTGATCGGCTTGGTGACGATCTCCACCAGCGGGATGCCCGCGCGGTTGTAGTCGACCAGCGAGTACTCGGCGCCGTGGATGCGCCCGTCGGAGCCGCCGATGTGCGTGTTCTTGCCGGCGTCCTCCTCCATGTGCGCGCGCTCGATCTCGACGCGGAAGATGCTCCCGTCGTCGAGCTCCACGTCGACCCAGCCCTCGTAGGCGATGGGCTCGTCGTACTGCGACGTCTGGAAGTTCTTGGGCACGTCCGGGTAGAAGTAGTTCTTGCGGGCGAACCGGCACGTCTCCGCGATCGAGCAGTTCAGCGCGAGGCCGATGCGGATCGCGTACTCGACGGCCTTGCCGTTGACCACCGGCAGCGACCCGGGCAGACCGAGCGAGACGGGAGTGACCGAGGTGTTCGGCTCCTCGCCGAACCCGGCGGGGGCACCGTCGAACATCTTGGTCACGGTGCCCAGCTCGACGTGCACCTCGATGCCGATGACCGTGTCGTAGCGGGTCACCGCGTCGTCGTAGTCGACCAGCGTGCTCATCGGGCCACCTCCAGCTCGGGAGCCTTGAGCAGCAGCGGCCCGCCCCACTCGTTCTCCAGCAGGGCCTCGAGCGCCGCGCCCACCCGGTACAGCCGGTCGTCGGCCTTGGCCGGGGCCAGCACCTGGAACCCGACCGGCAGGCCGTCGTCGGACAGCCCGCTGGGCAGCGACAGGCCCGGCACGCCCGCCAGGTTGGCCGGGATCGTCGCGACGTCGTTGAGGTACATCGCCAGCGGGTCGTCCAGCTTCTCCCCCAGCTTGAACGCCGTGGTCGGCGCCGTCGGGGAGACCAGCACGTCGGCCGCCTCGAACGCGGCGGTGAAGTCGCGCTGGATGAGCGTGCGGACCTTCTGCGCCGACCCGTAGTAGGCGTCGTAGTAGCCCGCCGACAGGGCGTAGGTGCCCAGGATGATCCGGCGCTTGACCTCGTCGCCGAAGCCCTGGCCGCGGGTGGCGGACATGACGCGCTCGGCGGTGGGGTTGTCCTCTGGCACGACGCGCAGGCCGAACCGCATGCCGTCGAACTTGGCGAGGTTGCTGGACGCCTCCGCCGGCAGGATCAGGTAGTAGGCCGCGAGCGCGTAGGTGAAGTGCGGGCAGGAGACCTCGACGATCTGCGCACCCGCGCCGCGCAGCAGCTCGAGCGACTCCTCGAACCGTGCGAGCACGCCGGGCTGGTAGCCCTCGCCCTGCAGCTCGCGGATGACACCGACGCGCACGCCGGTCAGGTCGGCCTTCGCGCCCTGCTGGGCGGCAGCGACGAGCGCGGGCAGCGGCTCGTCGATCGACGTGGAGTCGCGGGGGTCGTGGCCGCCGATGAGCTCGTGCAGCAGCGCCGAGTCGAGCACGGTGCGCGTGACGGGACCGGCCTGGTCCAGCGACGACGCCAGCGCGATGAGCCCGTAGCGGGACACCCCGCCGTACGTGGGCTTGACGCCGACCGTGCCGGTGACCGCCGCGGGCTGGCGGATCGAGCCGCCGGTATCCGTGCCGATCGCGAGCGGCGCCTCGTACGCGGCGACCGCCGCGGCGGACCCGCCACCGGAGCCGCCGGGGATCCGGTCGAGGTCCCACGGGTTGTGGGTGTTGCCGTACGCGGAGTGCTCCGTGGAGGAGCCCATGGCGAACTCGTCCATGTTGGTCTTGCCGAGGATCGGCAGCCCGGCGGCCTTGATCCGCTCGACGAGCGTGGCGTCGTACGGCGGGATCCAGCCCTCGAGGATCCGCGAGCCGGCGGTCGTCTCCAGGCCCTTGGTGACGACGACGTCCTTGACCGCGATCGGCACGCCGGCGAGCGCGTGCAGCGACTCCCCGGCGGCGCGGCGCGCGTCGACGTCGGCGGCCGTGGCGAGTGCGGCATCCCCACTGACCTGCAGGAACGCATGGATCGCGCCGTCCACGTCGGCGATCCGGTCGAGGTGCGCCTGCGTCGCCTCGACGCTGGACACCTCCTTCGCCGTGAGCTTCTCGGCCAGGGCCGCCGCGGAGATGCGCGTCAGGTCGCTCACGCGTCCTCCCCCAGGATCTGCGGGACCGCGAACTTGCCGTCGATGTGCTCGGGCGCGGCCGCGAGCACCAGGTCGCGGTCGACCGGCTCCACGAGGACGTCGGGGCGGAACACGTTGGTCAGCGGCAGGGGGTGGCTGGTGGCCGGCACGTCGGGCGTGGCGATCTCGCTCACGCGGGCGACCGACTCGACGATGACGTCGAGCTCGCCCGCGAGGCGGTCGAGCTCTGCCGGTGTGAGGTCGATCCGAGCCAGGCCCGCCACGCGCGCGACCTCGTCGCGAGAGAGGGTGGACATGGCTCGGAGTCTAGACGTTGGGGACCGGCTCCCTACGCTGGGCAGCATGGCGACGAGTCCCGACGACATGCGAGCGGCGGTCACGGCGAGCATGGCCGACCGCACCGGTCGGACCCTCGACCAGTGGGCGACCCTGGTGCACGACACCAGCGGTGTCGACCCGCTCGACCAGAACGCGGTGCGGCGCTGGCTCAAGGACGTGCACGGCGTCCCGCAGAACACCCGGTGGACGATCGCGTTCGAGGTCGCGGAGCGGGCGGGGTGGGAGCGGCCGGACGTGGACGGCTACGTGGAGCTGCAGTACACGGGCCGCACGGCCGGGCTGCGGCCGATCTACGTCGCCCTCGAGCGCGCGCTGCTCGCACTGGGCGACGACGTGCGCCGCGAGGGCCGGTCGACCTACGTGCCCTTCGTCCGCGCCCGCCAGTTCGCCGCCGTCGCCGCGACCACGGCCACGCGCGTCGACGTCGGCCTGCGGTTCGTCGACCCGCCGGAAGACCCCCGCCTCGTCCCCGCGAGATCGCCCGGCTCGGCGACGCACCGGGTCGCCGTCACCGACGTCTCCCAGGTCGGTGAGCTCCTCCCGCTCCTGCGCGCCGCCTACGAGCAGAACGGCGGGTAGTCGGACAGGCGTTCACTTTCCCCGGTGTGTGCTCCCCGATCGACGCCGCCCGGTAAGTACGATTTGCCGAGACTGGTGGTGCGTGGCCGGCCCCTGCCCCGCGGGTCCTGATCCGCCGCCTGCTCCCGACCGTGCTCCCCCGACAGGGCCACGCGCCCCCGACGACGCCCCTGCGAGGCCGCCATGCCACCGAAGCTCAAGACCGCTCTGTTCTGGATCATCGCGATCTTCCTCGTGTACGCCATCGTCACCAGCCCGGACCGCGCCGCCGACCTCGTCCGTGCCCTCTGGGACATCATCGTCAGCGCCTTCTCCAGCTTCGGTCAGTTCTTCTCCAACCTGACCGAGTGACATGGACACCGTCGAGCAGACCCTGGCGGGGCACCGGACGCTGCGCAAGTACGTGCTGCCCGGCGAGCGCGTCGTCCTGACGCGCCGGTCCCACTGGGCCAAGCTCCTGGAGCCCACGCTCACCACGCTCGTCGGTTTCGTGCTCGTGGCGTGGCTCGTCGACGTGGCCGGCACGGTCGCCGGCGACCGGTCGGCGTGGCTGTGGCTGCTGTGGTTCGCCCTGCTCGCGCGGCTCGGCTGGCGGGTGCTCGACTGGCGCAACGAGTGGCTCGTCGCCACCGACAAGCGGATGCTCATGCTCTACGGGCTCATCACGCACAAGGTCTCGATGATGCCGCTGGTCAAGGTCACCGACATGCGGTACTCCCGGTCGATCCCCGGCCGCATCCTCGGCTACGGCGAGTTCCTGCTGGAGTCCGCCGGGCAGGACCAGGCGCTGGGCCGCATCGCGTGGGTGGCCGACCCCGACGCCACCTACCGCGAGCTGTGCGCGATCATCTTCACGCCCACCCAGTCGCCGAACGTGAGGCCGCCGTCCGTCGCCGTGCGGAGACCTGTACCTGAGGGTCGGCCCGCCTGGCCGGCCGTCCACGAGCACCGCCCGGGCGATACCCAGCCGATCCGCATCCCGCCCCGGACGTCCACGCGCGACGACGGCCCCGGGTGGTCGGTGTCCGGCGACACCGGCACCTACGTGCCGGTCGAGGACCCCGTCCGCCGCTACGACGACTGACTGGCTAGACCCGCTCGATCGCGGCGGCCACCAGCGCGAGCAGCGCCCGCGCGTAGGCGTCCGCGGCCGTGTCCGCGGTGAACAGCCGCTCCGGCCGCCCCGAGTGCTCGATGAGCACCCCGTACTGCCCGTCGGTGGACCGCGCCAGGCTGCGGAACGTGCCGCCCAGCAGCTCGCGCAGCTGGTCCTCGCGCGGCAGCCACAGGGCGTCCTCCTGCGCGACCGAGTCGAGCGCCCACTCGGTGGTCCCGTTGAAGCCCAGGACGGTGCCGGTCGGGTACTCGTGCGGCTCCACCACCATGTCCGAGATGGTGAACACCTGGTCCTCGAGCGTCCGGACGGCGAACCGGTCCCCAGGGCGGGGGTGCCAGCTCAGCCCGGCCTCGTGGAGCTGCTGGGCGCGCGCGACGGAGATCATCGATCCAGTATCCGCCGCGGGTGCGCCCGTGTCCTGACGGTCACCCGTCGGCGAGCGCCGCCACGCACTCCCGCAGCAGCCGTCGCAGCTCGGCCCGGTCCCCCACGGGCAGCGCCCCGATCCGGGACTCCACCGCGGCGACCGCGGCGCTCGCGCTCGCCAGCCGCTCGCGCCCCAGCGCCGTGATGCGGGTCGGCAGGACCCGGCCCACCGGCGCCTGCTCGGCACGCGAGACCAGCCCGTCCCGCGCCATCTGCTGCAGGAGGACGTTCATCGACTGCCGGGACACGAACGCGCCACGAGCGAGGTCGCTGCTGGACAGCCCGGGCCGCTGCGCGAGCAGCTCCAGGCACGACCCGACTTCGTCTCCCTGCAGGTGCGCGACCTCGAGCGGTCCGCCGCGTTCTACGAGCGGTTCCTCGGCGTGGTCCGCGCCGCGTTCAGCCCGCCGCACGCGGTGGTGTTCGACACGCGCCCGATCGCGTTCGCCGTGCGCGACGTCGCACCGGGCGTCGACCTCGACGCGACCGGGCAGCCCGGGCTCGGCGCGGCCCTCTGGCTGCACGCGCCCGACGCGCAGGAGATCCACGACTCACTCGTCGCGGCTGGGGTGCCGATCGCGTCCGCCCTGGTCGACGGGCCGTTCGGTCGCACGTTCACCTTCGCCGACCCGGACGGGTACCACATCACGCTCCACGACCGGGGCTGAGACCTACCGGGTGCTGAACGCGGCGTCGAACGAGGCGGCCGGCGGGTCGAACGCGTTGCGCTTCACGAACTCCAGCGCCTCGGGCGCGCCGAGCAGCCGGTCCATCCCCGCGTCCTCCCACTCCACGGAGATCGGCCCGTCGTACCCGATGGAGTTGAGCGCCCGGAACGACGCCTCCCAGGGCACGTCGCCGCGGCCGGTGGACACGAAGTCCCACCCGCGGCGCAGGTCGGCCCACGCCAGGTGCGAGCCCAGCCGGCCGTTGCGGCCGTTGCCGAGCCGGAGCTTCACGTCCTTGCAGTCGACGTGGTAGATCCGGTCACGGAACTCGAGGATGAAGTCCACCGGGTCCAGCTGCTGCCAGATGAAGTGGCTCGGGTCCCAGTTGAGGCCGAACGCCTCTCGGTGCCCGATGGCCTCCAGGGTCCGCACGGTCGTCCAGTAGTCGTACGCGATCTCACTCGGGTGCACCTCGTGCGCGAACCGCACACCCACCTCGTCGAACACGTCGAGGATCGGGTTCCACCGGTCCGCGAAGTCCTGGTAGCCCGCGTCGACGGCCTCCTGCGAGACCGGCGGGAACATCGCGACGTACTTCCAGATGCTCGACCCGGTGAAGCCCACGACCGTCTTCACGCCCAGCTTCGCGGCGATCCGGGCGGTGTGCTTCATCTCCTCGGCCGCACGCTGCCGGACGCCCTCGGGGTCGCCGTCGCCCCACACGACGTCGGGCAGGATGTCACGGTGCCGCTGGTCGATGGGGTCGTCGCAGACCGCCTGACCCTTGAGGTGGTTGGAGATCGCGTAGACCTTCAGGCCGTACCTCTCCAGCAGCGCGAGCTTGCCGGCGACGTACTCCTCGTCGTCCCAGCGCCACGGGTCCAGGTGGTCGCCCCAGCAGGCGATCTCCAGGCCGCCGTAGCCCCACCCGGACGCCAGCCGCGCGACCTCCTCGAACGGCAGGTCCGCCCACTGGCCGGTGAACAGGGTGATCGGTCGTGCCATCGTCAGCTCTCCTTGGTCACAGAGGTCCACCTGCTGTCGTCGGCGGCCGACCGTTCGACGGCGTCGAGCACACGCTGCACGGCCAGCCCGTCGGCGAAGCTCGGCTCCGGCTGCGTGCGCGACGCGATCGCGGTGATCAGGTCCACCGCCTGGTGCGTGAACGCGTGCTCGTACCCGAGGCCATGACCCGCAGGCCACCAGGCTGCCACGTAGGCGTGCTCGGGCTCGGTGACGACGATCCGCCGGAACCCGGCCTCCGCAGCGGGCTGCGACGCGTCGAAGAAGTGCAGGACGTTCATGTCCTCGAAGTCGAACGCGAGCGAGCCCGCGGAGCCGTTGATCTCGAGCCGGATCGCGTTCTTGCGGCCCCACGCGAACCGGGTGGCCTCGAAGGTGGCCAGTCCCCCGCCGGACATCCGGCCGAGGAAGATCGCCGCGTCGTCCACCGTGACCGGTCCGGTCTCGCTGCCGGCAGTGCCGTGCAGGCCGGAGTGCGCCGAGGCGACCGGGCGCTCCTTGACGAACGTCTCCAGCACCGCCGAGACGCCCGTGACCGACTCGCCCGTGACGAACTGCGCCAGGTCGACGATGTGCGCGCCGATGTCCCCGAGCGCCCCCGAGCCCGCCTTCTGCTTGTCCAGCCGCCACGACAGCGGCGCCTGCGGGTCCGCGATCCAGTCCTGCAGGTACTGCGCCCGCACGTGCCGGACCGTGCCGATGCGGCCGTCCGCCACCAGCGTGCGGGCCAGCTGGATGGCGGGGACGCGACGGTACGTGAAGCCGACCATCGCCAGCCCCGGGGCGCGCTCGGCGGCCCGGACCATCGCCTCGGCCTCCTCGACCGAGTTGGCCAGCGGCTTCTCGCACAGCACATGCTTGCCCGCCTCGAGCGCGGCGATCGCGATCTCGGCGTGGGTGTCGCCCGGCGTGCAGATGTCGACGAGGTCGATGTCGTCCCGGGAGACGAGCGCCTTCCAGTCGGTCTCCGTGCTGGACCACCCCAGCTTCGCGGCGGCTGCGCTCACCGCGGCGGCGTCACGACCGGCGACCGCCGCCATGTCCGGGTGCAGCGGCAGGTCGAAGAACCTGGGGGCGTTGCGCCACGCCTGCGAGTGCGCGATGCCCATGAACGCGTACCCGACCATGCCGATGCCCAGGCGCGGGACTGCTTCTGTCACGACTCCTCCTCGAGTCCTGTGGAGTCCGGGCGGGCCGCTGCGGAACGGCCCGCCCGGACGGGTCAGGTTGGCTCAGGACTCGAACGCGGTCGGCAGGTACTGCTCGACGTTGTCCTTGGTCACCACGGGGGCGTACAGCTGGATCGTGCGCGGCACCTCGACCTCGACCAGGTCGCTCATCGACTTGCCCTGCACCAGCAGCCGGGCCAGCTTGATGCCGTCCGCGGCCTGCGTGGACGGGTAGATGACCGTGGCCTTGAGCACCGTGTCGTCGGCCTGGATGGCCTCCATGACGTTCTTGGAGCCGGCACCTCCGACCATGAAGAACTCGTCGCGGCCCGCGTTCTCGATGGCCGCCAGGACGCCGACGCCCTGGTCGTCGTCGTGGTTCCAGATGGCGTCGAGCTGCGGCGCCGCCTGCAGCAGGTTGGCCGCCGCGGCCTCGCCGCCCTGGACGGTGAAGTCGGCCGCGACGCGGTTGCTCACCTCGAGCCCGCACGCGGACAGCGCGTCGGAGAAGCCCCGGCTGCGGTCCTGCGTCAGGGGCAGCGAGTCGATGCCGGCGATCTCCGCGACCTTGGCGTCGGCGTTGCCGCCCAGCTCGCCGCAGATGTAGGCGCCGGCGCTGACGCCCATGCCGTAGTTGTCGCCGAGGATCGTCGTGCGCGCCGCGTCGGAGTCCTCGAACTCGCGGTCGACGTTGACGACGACGATGCCGGCCTGCATCGCCTTGATGGCGACCTCGGTGAGCGCGGCCCCGTCGAACGGCAGCAGGACGATCGCGTCCACGCCGTCGTTGATGAACTGCTCGATCTGGCTGATCTGCAGGTTCACGTCGTTGGTGGCCTCGGCCTGCACCAGCTCGACGTCGGGGTACTTGGCTGCCTCGGCGACGGCCGACTTGGTGATCGAGCCCATCCAGCCGTGGTCGGCCGCCGGGGCGGAGAAGCCGATGACGACCTTGTCGCCGGGCTCGTCGTTGCCGGTGGCTGCGGCCGCCGGCGCCTGCGCGGCGCCGGTGTCCTCGGCCTCGGGGGTGTTGGACGTGCAGCCGACGACGAGTGCGAGGGCTGCCGCGGTGCCGGCGGCGGCGAGCCACCTGCGGCGCAGTGCTACGGACATGACGATCCTCCTTGATCGAACAACGGGTGTGCAGGGGGCAGAGCTGCTGGGGTCAGGTTCCGGCGCGGGAGCGCTCGGCGATGCGCTGCTGGAGCAGCACGGCGACGACGATGATCACGCCCTTGGCGATGGCCTGCGCCGAGATGGACAGGTTGTTCTGCGTGAACACGTTGCTGAGCGTCGTGAAGATCAGGACGCCCAGGAAGGTGCCGACGATGGTGCCGCGGCCGCCGATGAGCAGGGTGCCGCCGACGACCACGGCGGCGATGGCGTCGAGCTCGTAGAGCTGGCCGTTGGTGGAGCTGCCGGCCGTGGTGCGGCCGAGCATCATCACGCCGCCGATGCCGGCCGTGAGACCGCACAGGGCGTACAGGTACATCGTGTGGCGCTTGACCTTGATGCCGGCCAGCCGCGCGGCCTCCGGGTTGCCGCCGACCGCGATGGTCCGGCGACCGAACGTGGTGCGGTTGAGCAGGATCCAGCCGGCGACGGACACCAGCACGAAGATCCACACCAGCATCGGCACGCCGAGGGGCGACGACCGGAAGAAGTCGAGGAACGGGTCGACCTTGACGATCTGGGTCTGCCGTCTGGCGATGATCTCCGCCAGGCCGCGGGCGGACACGAGCATGGCCAGCGTCGCGATGAACGCGACCACCTTCCCGTACGCGATGAGCACGCCGTTGATCAGTCCCGCGCCGATGCCGACGCCGAGCGCGCAGAGCACCATGATCGTCCAGTGGACGTCCTCGGCCATGGTCTGCGTGGCCAGCGTGGAGGCCCACACCGACGCCAGCCCGATGACGGAGCCGACGGACAGGTCGATGCCGCCACCCGTGATGACGAACGTCATGCCGATGCTGATCACGCCCAGCACCGACGCGAGCCGCAGGATCGTCAGGAGGTTGTCGATGCTGGCGAACCGCTCGCCGGCGGTGATGACGCCGAAGGCGCAGATCGCCACGAGGGCGATGACCAGGCCGAGGTTGCGCCCGGTGGCTCCGCCGAGGAGTCCCCGACGGGACCTCTCCCCGGCCTTGGCCACCTGCTCGACCCGCGAGGACTCGTCGGCGGCAGGGGCTGTCACGTCATGCTCGCTCACGCGGCACTTCCTTCCATGACGAGGTCGAGCACGCGGTGCTCGTCGATGCGGGACGCGGGTCCCTCGTGGACCACCCGCCCTTCGGAGATCACCAGGACGCGGTCGGACAGGCCGATCACCTCCGGGATGTCGCTGGAGACGACCACCACGGCGGCGCCCTGCGCGGCAAGGTCGGCGATCAGGCCGTAGATCTCGGCCCGCGCCCCGACGTCGACGCCGCGGGTGGGCTCGTCGAGGAGCAGCACCCGGCAGCCGTGCACGAGCCAGCGCGCGAGCAGGACCTTCTGCTGGTTCCCGCCCGAGAGCGTGCGCGCGCTGCGGTCGGGGTCCGACGGACGGACGTCGAGGGCGTCGATCTGCTCGCGCGCGACGCGCCGCTCGGCGCCCTCGTCGAGGAACGACGCGGTGGCGTTGCGCGAGAACGTGGAGAGCGTGATGTTCCGGTACACCGGCTCGTCGAGGATCAGACCCTGGCTCTTGCGCTCCTCGGGGCAGAGCCCGATGCCGGCGGCCACCGCGTCGCTCACGGAGCCGGCGCGCAGCTGGTCCTCCCCCACGTGCACGGTGCCGGTCGTCGCCTTGCGCGCGCCGAAGACGGTCTCCAGGATCTCGGTGCGTCCCGACCCGACGAGCCCGGCGAGCCCGATCACCTCGCCGGCGCGGACCTGGAACGACACGTCGCTGAACGCCCCGCGCAGCGAGAGACCCTCGACCCGCAGCACCGTGGGGGCGTCCTCCGCCACCGTGTCACGCGGCGGGATGGCGTACTCGACGGTGCGGCCGGTCATGAGCTTGATGAGCTCGGCGGTCGGTGTCTGCGCGGCCGGGAGGCCGGTCGCGACGGTCCGGCCGTCCTTGAGCACCGTGATGCGGTCGCCGATCTGGCGGATCTCGTCGAGGCGGTGCGAGATGTAGACGACGGCCACGCCGGACGCGGTGAGCTCCCGGACCACGCGGAAGAGGTTGGTGACCTCCTCGGCGTCCAGCACGGCCGACGGCTCGTCCATGACGATCACCCGGGCGTCGTGCGACAGGGCGCGCGCCATGCTGACGATCTGCTTGCCCGCGGCCGACAGCCGGCCGACCTCGCGGTGGGGCGAGATGTCGGCGTGCCCGAGCCGGGCCAGCAGCGCCCGCGTGCTGGCGGTCGCCGCGCGGCGCTGCGAGAACCCCGCGGTGGCCAGCTCGTGGCCGAGGTAGATGTTCTCCGCGACCGAGAGGCCGTCGACGACGTCGAGCTCCTGGTACATCGTCGCGATGCCCAGCTTGAGGCCGGCCACGGGGTGCGCGATGGTGACCGGCTGACCGTCGAGCAGGATCTCGCCCTCGGTCGGCTGGTGGGCGCCGGCGAGCACCTTGATGAGCGTGGACTTGCCCGCGCCGTTCTGGCCCAGCAGGCAGTGGACCTCGCCCGCCCGGATCTCCAGGTCGACGCCGTCCAGCGCCCGGGCTCCCGGGAACTGCTTCACGATGCCGCGCATCTGCAACAGCGGCGGGTCCTCGTTGACCATGGGCAGGAACGTAGAACCACTTCTGCCGTCGGTCAAGCAAAAGTCGCCACTGTTGTGTCATGGTTACGTGAACGTGACCTACGTAAGGCGGAATGGTTCACTGTGCGCATGGACGAGCTCCTCAAGTTCGCTCCTCGGCCGACGGGCGCCGGGGAGATGTTCCAGCTCCTCCGTGACCGCCAGCCGCGCACCCGCTCCGACCTGGCCACGCTCACCGGGCAAGCGCGTTCCACGATCGCCGCCCGCGTCGACCTCCTGCTGTCCTCCGGGTTCGTCGCGCCCGCGGGCGAGGCCAGCTCCACCGGCGGCCGTCCGCCCGCCACCTTCGCGTTCAACCCGGCGGCCCGGGTGGTCCTGGCGGTCGACCTCGGCGCCACCCACTCCCGGCTCGCCCTGACCGACCTGGTCGGCACCGTGCTGGCCGAGCACCACGAGCCCATCTCGATCGCCGAGGGTCCGGCTCCGGTGCTCGACCGTGTCGTCGAGGTCGGCCTCGACCTGCTGGCCACCGCACGCCGGCCGGTCAGTGACCTGGTCAGCGTCGGCGTCGGGCTCCCCGGCCCGGTCGAGCACTCGACCGGCCGGCCCATCAACCCGCCGATCATGCCCGGGTGGGACGACGCGGACGTCCCCGCGCTCCTGTCCCGCAAGCTGCGCGTCCCCGTGCTCGTGGACAACGACGTGAACGTGATGGCGCTCGGTGAGCACACGTCGCAGTGGCCGGACGTCGACCACCTCCTGTTCGTCAAGGTCGCGACGGGCATCGGCGCCGGGATCATCTCCGACGGGCAGATCCGCCGTGGCGCCCAGGGCGCGGCCGGCGACCTCGGGCACATCGCGGTGCCCGGCGGCCTGAACCTGCCCTGCCGGTGCGGCAACACCGGCTGCCTCGAGGCGGTCGCCAGCGGCCCGGCGATCGCGAACGCCCTGAAGAACGCGACGACCAGCGCCGACGTCGTCGCGCTCGTGCGCGCCGGCGACCTGGACGCCAGCCGCGAGGTGCGCGAGGCCGGTCGGCACATCGGCGAGGTCCTCGCCGCGTGCGTGAGCATGCTCAACCCGTCGGTCATCGTCATCGGCGGCGTCGTGGCCGAGGCCGGCGAGCACCTGCTGGCCGGCATCCGCGAGGTCGTCTACCGTCGCTCGCTGCCGCTGGCCACCCAGCACCTGCGCATCGTCGCGTCCCGCACCAAGGGCCGCGCCGGAGTGCTCGGCGCCTCCGCCATGGCCTCCGAGCACGTGCTGTCCGCCGCCGCCATCGACGCCCTGATCAGCTAGGAGACTCCGTCGTGACCGATCAACGTCGAGCCCTCGTCGTCCGGGGCGGATGGGACGGGCACGCGCCCGAGGAGGCCGCCGAGCTGTTCGTGCCGTTCCTGCGGGAGCACGACTTCGACGTCGTCGTGGAGGGATCGCTCGAGGCGTACGCGGACGCCGAGCTCATGGCGGCGACCGACCTGGTGGTGCAGTGCTGGACCATGGGCGACATCCTGGCCGACGAGCTCCGCGGCCTGCGCACCGCCGTCGCTGCGGGCACGGGTTTCGCGGGCTGGCACGGCGGGATCATCGACTCGTTCCGGATCGCCACCGACTACCTGCAGCTGGTGGGTGGCCAGTTCGCGGCGCATCCCGGCGGCACGCTGGTCGAGCACACGATCAACGTGACCGGCGACCACCCGATCGTCGCGGGCGTGCACGACTTCACGCTGCGGTCCGAGCAGTACTGGCTGCTCACCGACCCGCTGAACGAGGTGCTGGCGACCACGACGATCACCCCGGGACCCGACGACCCCTGGCACGCACCCGTGACGTCGCCCGCCGTCTGGACCCGCCGCTGGGGTGCCGGCCGCGTGTTCGTCTGCGCTCCCGGGCACCAGCTGGCGGACCTCGAGGTGCCCGCGGTGCGGACGATGATCGAGCGCGGCCTGCTCTGGGCCAGCCGAGAGTCGTAGGTTCGCGTCGGTGACGCCGGAGCCGGACGAGCACGACCTCGCGGTGCGCGACGCCCTCGTCGCAGCGCTGGCACCCTTCGGGTCCGACGTCGCCGACGTCGCGCTGAGCTGGTCCGAGCCCGCGCACACCTGGTTCACGGTCGTGACGCCGCGGGCGCGCGGGGCTGCGCCGTTGGAGGTGGCCGTCGACGATCGCGCCGACCTCTCGCTCCTCGTCACGGTGGGTGCCACCACCGGGGAGTTCGCCGGGCTCAGCGCTCCGATGGAGTGGCTCTCCGTGCTGGCCACGGCCGTCTTCGCCGGGCGGGCCTCCGAGGCCGGCCGATCGGGTCAGCACCTCAGGGTCCTGCTCGACGACGGCACCGTCGTCACCGTGCGCCGCGGCCTGCCCTGGCCGGGCATGTGGCGCTCCGCCGCGCACCACGCGCCCTACGGCCTGCGTGCCACGGACGGCCTGCGCCGGGTCGGGACGTTCGTGCGAGACCTGTCGGGCGACGTCTCGGCGCACGAGGACGTCGACCACCTCGCGGCATGGGTCGAGTGGCCCGACGTCTCGGACGGCGAGTACACGGACGTGATCACGATCGACGGCCACGTCGTCGAGCTGGCGGCGACACCCGACGAACGGGTCGTCGCGACGGTCACGTCGACGGTCGATCTCGCGCGCCTGCGGATGCTCGCGGAGGCAGCAGCCGCTCAGGCGGGGCTGCCCGCCGACCAGGACGCACGAGCCGTCTGGCGCGCGACGGTGCGCCGCTGACGGGCCGGTCGGTCGATCAGGCCGATCCCCGCAGCTCGCGGTAGACGTACCGCTCCGCCGGCTGGAACCCGAGGCTCGAGTAGAGCGACCCCGCGGCGGAGTTCTCGGCCTCGACCTGCAGGAACGCCCTCCGGGCACCCCGCTGGGCGGCCTCGTCCAGCGCGCGCAGGGTCAGTGCTCGGCCCAGCCCGTTCCGCCGAGCTCGTGGAGCGACGACCAGGCACGAGAGCGCGACCCACTCCTCGGCGAACGCGGCACGGATCACGCCGGCCAGTCCGGTGGGGTCCGTCGCCGTCAGGTAGATCGCCGGCGCACCGCCGAGCACCGCGCGAGCCAGCCGGAGGCTCGTCTCGTCGGCCTCCGCCGCGGCACCGGTGGCGTGCAGGCGGGCCTTGGAGCCGGACCAGGCCGTGAGCCACTCGTCGTCCGGTCGGTCGGCGACCGCGATGCGCACCGGTCCGGCCCCGGTGCGCACGGTGCCGTGCGGCGTCTCGATCCCGTCGAGCTCCCGCACCAGCACGTCGGTCCGGGACATCACCTCGTAGTCGCGGAGCGCGAGCAGGTCGTCCAGGCCGCGTGGCGACGCCCGGCAGACTCGCACGATCGAGGGTTGACCCTCCTGCGCGTAGAGCTCCTCGACCCGGTCGAGCGTCGCGGTGACGTCGGCCGGCGCCCCGAGCGGCAGCACGCTGTTGGCCCGCCGTGTCAGGCCGCCGGAGAGGCCCACGCGCCAGCCGTCGACGTCGACCACGCGTGCGGGCGGCCAGGTCGCGGACTCGACCAGGGCACCGGGTGCGTCCGGCGGGGTCCACGTGTGCACGCGCAGGTGGACCTCGACGTGTCCCCAGTCACGCTCCGGCACCGCCACGAAGCCGAGCCGCTTGTACAGCCGCTGCGCGGCCTCCATCGAGTCGAGCGTCGAGAGCACCACGCGCCGAGCCCCGCCTGCGACCGCCTCCCGGAGGGCCGCCGCGACCAGGAGCTCCGCGATCCCCCGTCTCCGCGCCTCGGGGGCCACCGCCAGCATGCGGATCTCCAGCTCCCCGGGCTCCGCGATCTCGGCGTACGACGTCCCGTACGGCGCGAGGGTCACGGTGCCGACGACCACCGGCTCGCCGTCGTCCCTGGGCAGCAGCGCGACCAGCAGGGTCGCCTCGCGCGCCCGGCGCTCGGCGTCCCGCAGCTCGTCCGCGTAGGAGTCGGTCGCGTCCACCAGCCGGTCGGCCAGGTACGCCTCGGCGGTCAGCGCCCCCGCGTCGGCCACCTGCGGACCGGCCGCCACCCGGACGACCGCGCCGCCGGCCACGTCACGCCTCCGCGGGTGCGGCCGGAGCGTCTCCCACGCCCGAGGGCCCCTCCGCAAGCAGCCGCTCGAAGCCGGCCTCGTCGAGGATCCGCAGCCCGAGCTCGCGCGCCTTGGCCTCCTTGGACCCCGCGTTCTCCCCGACCACCACGTAGTCCGTCTTCTTCGACACGCTCCCCGCCGACTTGCCGCCGCGGGCCAGGATCGCCTCCTTGGCACCGTCGCGGCTGAACCGCTCCAGCCCGCCGGTGACCACGACCGTCAGCCCCTCGAGCGTGCGCGGCGCGGACTCGTCGCGCTCCTCCTGCATCCGCACGCCCGCCGCCGCCCACTTCTCGACGATCGCCGCGTGCCACTTCTCGTCCTCGCCGGGCTGCTCGAACCAGGCGACCACCGCTGACGCGATCGTCGGACCGACGCCCTCGGCGGCGCCGATCTCCTCCTCGGTGGCCGTGGCGATCGCGGGGACGGACGCGAAGTGCTGCGCGAGCGCGCGCGCCGCCGTCGGACCCACGTGCCGGATCGACAGGGCCACGATCACGCGCCAGAGCGCCGCCCGCTTGGCCTTCTCCAGGTTGCCCAGCAGCGCCGTCCCCGTCGCGTTGAGGTCCCCCGCCTCGCGGACCACCCCGCCGACCTTCGAGCTGGTGGACAGGGTGAACAGGGGCACCTTGCGCAGCGCGTCGGCGTCGAGCGCGAACAGGTCGCCCTCGTCGGTCACCACCCCCGCGGTGAGCAGCGCGTTCGCCGCTTCCCAGCCGAGCGCCTCGATGTCGAACGCCCCGCGCGACGCCACGTGGAACAGCCGCTCGCGCAGCTGCGACGGGCAGGACCGCTGGTTGGGGCAGCGGATGTCGACGTCGCCCTCCTTGGCCGGCGCCAGCGGGGTGCCGCAGGACGGGCACTCGGTGGGCATGACGAACGCGACCTCCGTGCCGTCGCGCAGGTCGACCACCGGGCCGACGATCTCCGGGATGACGTCCCCGGCCTTGCGCAGCACCACGGTGTCGCCGATGAGCACGCCCTTGCGCGCCACCTCGCTGGCGTTGTGCAGCGTGGCCATCTCGACGGTGGACCCCGACACGAACACCGGCTCCATCACCCCGTACGGCGTCACGCGACCGGTGCGGCCGACGTTGACGCGGATGTCGAGGAGCTTGGTGTTCACCTCCTCGGGCGGGTACTTGTACGCGATCGCCCACCGCGGCGCCCGGCTGGTGGACCCGAGCCGGCGCTGCAGCGCGATCTCGTCGACCTTCATGACGATGCCGTCGATCTCGTGCTCCACGTCGTGCCGGTGCTCGCCGTAGTAGGCGATCATCTCCCGCACGCCGTCCAGGCCCTCGACGATCCGGGTGTGCCCGGACACCGGGACGCCCCAGGACGCCAGCAGGTCGTACACCTGCGACTGCCGCTCGATCCCTGTCCCCCGCCCGGCACCCCAGACCAGGGCGCCGATGCCGTGCGCGTACATCCGCAGGTCCCGGGACGCCGTGACGCGCGGGTCCTTCTGCCGCAGGGAGCCGGCGGCCGCGTTGCGCGGGTTGGCGAACGGGCTCTTGCCCGCCTCCACCTGGGACGCGTTGAGCTCGGTGAACGCCGCGACCGGCAGGAACACCTCGCCGCGGATCTCGATGCGGTCGGGGTGGGTCGCAGGGTCCCCGCCGAGCACGTCCGGGATGGTCGAGATGGTGCGGACGTTGAGCGTCACGTCCTCGCCGGTGCGCCCGTCACCCCGTGTCGCGGCCCGGACCAGCCGACCCTTCTCGTAGAGCAGCGCGATGGCCAGCCCGTCGATCTTCAGCTCGCACAGGTAGTGCAGCGCGGCGTCCGACTCGAGGTCCCGGTGCAGCCGGCCGGCCCAGGTGGAGATGTCCTCGTCGGAGAACGCGTTGTCCAGCGAGAGCATCCGCTCCACGTGCTCGACGGACGCGAACTCGGTGGAGAACGTGCCGCCCACCCGCTGCGTCGGGGAGTCCGGGGTGCGCAGCCCGGGGTGCTCGTCCTCGAGGGCCATCAGCTCGCGCAGCCGCTCGTCGTACTCCTTGTCCGACGACACCGGGGCGTCGCGGATGTAGTACGCGAACTGGTCCGCCTCGATCAGGCCGGCCAGCTCGGCCCACCGGTGCCGGGCCTCGGCGGGGATCTCACGCGTGGCGGCGGGGTCGTCGATCTCGTTGCTCACCGTCACATCATGTCGCGCGGCGCCCACACGCGCGGCGACCTACCTGCGGAGTCGCGGCGCGACCAGCAGGCCCACGCAGGTCAGCACGCCACCGACCGCGAGCACCGCCCCGACCGCGAAGAGCGTGGTCGACGCCGACGCCACGACGACCTCGGTCGGCTCCCCGGCGACGTCCCACGTGCAGATGGCCCGCGGCGGGACGGCCGTGTACCGCACGGACGCGGAGTCCGTGCCGGCCGAGTAGGCCGCCACGCACGGGTCCATGTCGTCCTTCTGCGAGGTCAGGGTGGATACGCCGATGCCGGTGTAGCAGACGGCCAGCAGGACCATGCCGACGATCGCCGCCCCCGACGCCACCAGCAGCGCGAGTGCCCGCGCCACGCTCGGCTGTGCTGCAGCCACGCTCAGTCCTCCGCTCGTTCGGCCACGATCCGGGCGGCGCGCACCAGACCGGCCAGCACGGCCCGCGCGTCGTCCGGGCTGCCCCTGCCGGTGATGTCGCCGGCCAGCAGCACGACGTCGCGCAGCCCCGCCATCGCCAGTCCCACGGACCGCCACGGCCGGGTGAGCGTATCGGCCTGACCGGTCACGTCCGGACCGGCGCACTGCGAGGACGCCTGCGGGGGCAGCTCGGGCCAGAACGCGAGCCCGCCCTCGACCACCTCGGCGACCTTCTCCCAGCTCCGCTCGTCCAGTGCGGTGACCGCCAGGCCGAACCCGTCCACCTCGGCGGCCCGGATCGCCCCGAGCGAGGTCCATGCCGTGCCGCCGTGCACGATCACGCGCACGCCGTCCAGGGCGCGCGCCACCGCGCCGATGCGCTCCGCCGCCACCGGGCCGGGGACCGAGCGCAGCGCGGAGTAGCCGGAGAACGACGGCAGCACGCCCGCCATCACCTGGGCCAGGAGAGGCTCGTGCAGGAGCACGGTGGGCTCGGCGCCGGGGACCGAGCGGCGGATCGCCGCGAGGTGCTCGGCGATCCCCGCGGCCAGCGACGCGGTGAGCTCGCGGACGGCGCCCACGTCGGAGACCACGCGGTCGCCGCGGGCGAGGTACAGGGAGGCGGCGAGGGTCATCGGCCCCAGCACGGGGACGACGAGCGGGCCGGTCCACCCGTGCCCGGCGACCGCGAGCGCGTCGACGTCCTCGCGCACGTACGCCTGAGCCCGGGCGAGGTCCCGGCTGGGCCGGTCGGCCAGCTTCCAGCCGTGCGGTCCCAGCTCGGCGGGCAGCTCGGCGAGGAGCGCGGCGGCCCGACCCACCCGGTCGCTCCACGGCCCTCGCTCGGCGAGCGTCACCGTGAACGGGAGGCCGACCACCTCGGACGGGGTGTCGACGAGGTCGCCGACCACCACGGTCTGCGCCTCGAGCACGTCGAGGCCTGGCCACGGCCCTGTGCCCGTGACGCCCGGTCGTCCCCCGCTCACCGCGCGACGCCGGCGGTGGCGCGCTGTGCTGCGGTCACGGTGGCCTGTCCGAGCACGCGGGTGCCGTCGTACAGCACGGCCGACTGCCCGGGGGCGACCCCGCGCAGCGCACCGGTCTCGTCGAGGGCGATCTCGACGGTGCCGTCCCGGCGGGTGGCCCGCGCGCTCACCGGGGTCCCGTGCGCGCGGACCTGCACGGAGCAGTCGAAGGACTGGTCGGTGCCGTCGAACCACACCGCGCGGTCCGCCTCGACCGAGCGCACCGCGAGATCGTCGGCGGACCCGACGACCACCCGGTTGTTCACCGGCTCGACCGAGAGCACGTACCGCGGCTTCCCGTCGGCGGCGGGCCGGCCGATCGACAGCCCCCGGCGCTGGCCCACGGTGTACGCGTACGCGCCGTCGTGCGCGCCGAGCACGGTCCCGGAGGCGTCGACGATCTCTCCCGGCTGCGACCCGAGGCGCGAGCGCAGGAAGCCCTGGGTGTCGCCGTCGGCGACGAAGCAGATGTCGTAGGAGTCCGGCTTGGAGGACACGGACAGCCCGCGGGCGGCGGCCTCGGCGCGCGTCTCCTCCTTGGACGCGACGTCGCCCAGCGGGAACATCGAGCGCGCCAGCCGCTCCGGGCCCATCACGGCGAGCACGTAGGACTGGTCCTTGGCCAGGTCCCGCGCGCGGTGCAGCTCCCGGGTGCCGTCGGTGCGGGTCTCGATGCGCGCGTAGTGGCCGGTGCAGACGGCGTCGAACCCGAGGGCGACGGCCTTGTCCAGCAGCGTGGCGAACTTGATGTGCTCGTTGCAGCGCACGCACGGGTTGGGGGTGCGGCCGGCCTCGTACTCGGCGACGAAGTCGGCGACGACCGTCTCCTCGAACCGCTCCGACAGGTCCCACACGTAGTACGGGATGCCCAGCACGTCCGCGGCCCGGCGGGCGTCGCCGGCGTCCTCGATCGAGCAGCATCCTCGCGAGCCGGTGCGGAACTGGTCGCGGGTGCGGGACAGCGCCATGTGCACGCCGACCACGTCGTGCCCGGCGTCGACCGCACGTGCGGCGGCGACGGCCGAGTCCACCCCCCCGGAGAGTGCCGCGAGGACGCGCATCAGGAGCCCGCCCCGACGGTGGCGAGCCCGGCCGCGCGGGCACGGTCCACGACGCCGGGCAGCACCGCGAGCAGGGCCTCGACGTCGTCGGCGGTGGACGTGTGCCCGAGGCTGAACCGCAGCGCTCCGCGGGCCGCGAGCTCGTCGACCCCCATCGCCAGCAGCACGTGGCTCGGCCGCGGCACCCCGGCCTGGCAGGCGGAGCCGGTCGACGCCTCGATCCCGGCGGAGTCCAGCAGGTAGAGCAGGGAGTCGCCCTCGCAGCCCGGGAAGGTGAAGTGCGCGTTCGCCGGAAGTCGCCGGGACGTGTCCCCCGGACCCCGCAGGACCGCGTCCGGCACGAGCTGCTCGACGCCGGTGACGAGGGCGTCGCGGAGCGCTCCCACCCGCTCGGCGAACGACGCCCGACCCGCGACCGAGCGCTCCACCGCGAGGCCGAAGGACGCCAGCAGCGCCGCGTCGAGCGTGCCCGACCGCACCCCGCGCTCCTGACCGCCCCCGTGCAGCACGGGCGTCAGGTCGAGCCCCCGCCGCGCCAGCAACGCACCGGCACCGCCCGGACCGCCCACCTTGTGCCCGGTGACCGTCATGGCGTCGAGCCCGGAGGCGCCGAAGTCGACGGGCACCTGCCCGACCGCCTGCACCGCGTCGGCGTGCACCGGCACCCCGTACCGGCGCGCGAGCGAGACCACGTCGTCGAGCGGCTGCAGCGCGCCCACCTCGTTGTTCGCCCACATCACGGAGATCAGCGCGGCCTGCTCGCCGTGCTGCTCCAGCTCCTCGCGCAGCGCGTCGACGTCGAGGACGCCGTCCGCGTCGACCGGCAGCAGGACCAGCTCGGCCCCTGCGTGCTCGGCCATCCAGAACGCCGGGTCCAGCACCGCGTGGTGCTCCACCGCGGACACGAGCAGGCGACGACGTCGCGGGTCCTGCGTCCGGCGGGCCCAGAACAGCCCCTTGACCGCGAGGTTGTCCGCCTCCGTGCCGCCCGAGGTCCACACGACCTCGCTGGGGCGGGCGCCGAGCGCGGCAGCGAGGCGCTCGCGGGACTCCTCGACCACCCGGCGGGCCGCGCGGCCGGACGCGTGCAGGGAGGAGGGGTTGCCGGTGCGCGCGAGCTGCTCGGCGAGCACCCGCGCGGCCTCCGGGATCATGGGCGTGGTCGCCGCATGATCGAGATACACGCTCATCGGCTCCAGTCTACGAACGGAACGGCCCAGGCCCCGACCGCACACCTGGTGGGATCACCCACCGGGTGCCGCGCGCGAACTGGCAGGATGTGCCGCGTGAGTGCCGACGACGTCATTGCCCTCCCGCTCGCCTTCAGCGGCCAGCGGCTGGACTGGCGTGATCTCCCCCGCCACGTGCGGGCACGGATCGCCGAGCTGGCCGGCTCCCAGGTGACCGCGGAGATCAGCGCGACCAGCGGGTTCAGCCCCGGGTTCGCCGCGGTGCTGGAGCTCGCCGACGGCCGCGGAGTCTTCGTCAAGGCCGTCTCCGCCGAGCAGAACCCGCTGTCCCCCGACCTCGCCCGCAACGAGATCCGCGTCTCGCACGCCCTGCCCCCGCAGGTGCCCGCGCCGCGTCTGCTGTGGTCGTCCGACGACGACGACTGGGTCATCCTCGGCTTCGAGGTGGTGCACGGTCGCTCCCCCGAGCTGCCGTGGAAGCCCGCCGACCTGCAGGCGGTCGCGGACGCCCTGGGAGCGCTCGCAGACGCCGAGCCGCTGCCGGGTCACTCGCTGCCGCGCACGGACGACCAGCTGGCCGACGACTTCACGGGGTGGCGCAAGCTGCACTCGCTGGACCTCGAGACCCTGACCAGCTACGCCGAGCTGGCGGGCGACGTCGGGCGGTGGGCCCTGGAGCACGTCGAGGAGCTGATCCGCTGGGAGCAGGACTCGCTGCGGGTGTGCGCCGGCGACGCGCTGGTGCACGGCGACCTGCGCGCGGACAACGTGATGATCGACCCGGACCACAACCACCGGGTGTGGCTGATCGACTGGCCGCACGCCAGCGTCGGCGCGCCCTGGCTCGACCTCGCGTTCATGCTCCCGAGCGTCGCGCTCCAGGGCGGCGGGGACCCGGCCACCAACTTCCGCAACCACGCGGTCTCGGACGGCGTGCACGACGACGACCTGCGCGCGGGCCTGGCGGGGCTCTCGGGCTACTTCGCGTGGAGCTCGCGGCAGCCCGCACCGCTCGGCATCCCGAACCTGCGCCGGTTCCAGGCCGCGCAGGGCGTCGCGACCGTCCGCTGGCTGCGCGAGCTGTCCTGATCAGGCTGTCGGGGGCTCGTCCGACCTCAGCTTCTGCTCCCGGTCGCGCAGCTGCGCCTCCCAGTCCTTGAGCATCTTCTCGTGCTCGTCGTCGGACGCCCGCATGCCGGCCAGGAACTCGGGATCGTCGTCCGGGGACGTCCGCCGCGGCCGCTCGTACTCGGGGAACCCGGCGGTCTGCGTCGACGGCCAGGGCACGTTCCGTGACGCCCGGTACTCGGGCCGGCCCGCGACGAGCCACGCGATCCCACCGACGATCGGCACCAGGATGATGACGAACACCCAGGTGGTCTTGGACAGGTTCCGTGGGACGTCGGTCTGGATGCAGTCGATCAGGCAGTAGACGAGCAGCGCCAGCTCGATCACGTACGGCAGGTAGCGGATCACGGTCTCTCCTCGGGCGCCCCTCCCGGCGCACCAGGGCCAGGACCGACCGAGACGCTAGCGGAGCGGACAGCCCCCTGTCCGGCGCTTCGTCGCGGTCACCCGGTCGGAGCAGTCAGCCGAGCACGATCGCGCCGGCGTCGCCCGAGCCGACGAGCGACGACCCCGTCGACCAGATGCCGAACAGGCCGTCGGGCAGCTCGGTGCGCCAGTCCTCGCCACCGTCGGTGAGCCGGTACGCGACGAGCTCGTCGACCTGGGGCCAGTCGTCCTGGGTCACCTTGCCCGTCGCGTCGGGCCGTTGCTGCGCACTGAGCAGGTGACGGCCGTCGGTGACGAGGGCGCCGATGCTCCGGCCCGCCGGAGCGGACACGCGCCACAGCTCCTCGCCCGTGCGTGCGTCGACCGCGAGCAGGCCGGCCTCCGTGCTCAGGTAGACCCGCCCGCGCAGCACGAGCGCGTTCGCCGTGGTCGCGTTCCGGATCGACCAGCGCGGGGTCGAGCGGCCGCGGTCGTACGCGCGCACCGTCGTGTCGGACATCAGGACCAGGCCCGGCACGCTGCCGTCGTCGGCCGACAGGAGCACCCGGCTGCCGGTCAGCATGACGTCCGGCCCGCGGCTCAGGAACGTCGTGCGCAGGAGGCCGTCGGGCGCGAACGACATCGCCGCGACGGCACGGGTGACCGGGTCGACCTCGTACCCGGCGCGGGCGTCGATGCCGGAACGGACCACGGCCCCCTCGCCGTCCAGCAGGGTCATCCGGCCCGGGGACTGGATCACGGCCACCCCGTCCGCCGTGCCGAGCACGGACGTCCGGCCGTCGACGTACAGGTCGTCCTCCTCGTCGTGGGGTGCGGCCGGGAGCGTCGTCTGCCACCGCTGCTGCCCGCTGTCCAGGTCGGACGCGGTCACCACCAGCCCGCCGCCCTCCACCGGGACCCCGACCACCGCGAGGCCCGGCCGGGCCGTGAACGCGACGGCACCCGGCGCGGGATGGTCGGCGAGGACGGCTCCGTCGTCGGTGTCCAGTAGGACGACCCGGCTGAGCGTCCCCGTGACCACCTGGACGGACAGCTCCCCGTACTCCAGGTACGTGTCGCTGACCAGGCACAGGGCGCGACCGGACACCTCCGGGACAGTCACACAGCCACCCACGCCGCTCCCGCCGCCGTCGCTCGGGTCGACGGGACGCGCCGGGGCCAGGGGGGTGGTCCACCGGCGGTCACCGGTCAGCCGGTCGAGCGCGACCAGCGCCTGGGAGCCGTCGCGTGCGCGCTCCAGACCGACCATCGCGCCGGCCGACTCGATCCCGGACCAGAGCACCGGCTCGGTCCCGTCCTCGAGCGCCCAGAGCTCTCGCACGTCCTCGTCGACGGGGCGGACGACGCCGGGCACGGTGGCCAGCTCCGCGAGGAGCGCACGTTCCTGGGCGTCGGTGACCGCCTGCATGCCGACCAGCGCCAGGACCAGCGCCACCGGGAGCGCGACCCACCGCCACGACGGGCGCCACCGGACGGTCGCGCGTGCCGACGGCGCGTCCTCGAGCTCGTCGTGCTCGACGAGCTCGACCGCCAGCATCTGCGCGCGACGAGACATGAGCGCACGGTACTGCGCGGGGATCAGCCCTTGAGGCGCCGGATCTCCGCGGCGGCCTGGGGAACGACCGTGAACAGGTCGCCGACCACGCCGAAGTCCGCGATCTCGAAGATCGGGGCATCGGGGTCGGAGTTGATCGCGACGATGGTGCCGGACGCCTGCATGCCGCCGCGGTGGTGCACGGCGCCGGAGACGCCGACCCCGATGTAGACCCGCGGTGCGATGGTGACGCCGGTCTGGCCGATCTGCGCGTCGTGCCCGATCCAGCCCTCGTCCGTGGCGACGCGCGTGGCGCCGACCGCACCGCCGAGCACGTCGGCCAGCTCCTCGACCACCGAGAAGTCGCCCTCGGTGCCGCGACCACCGGCGACGACGATGCTCGCGCTGCCGAGGTCGGGCCGCCCGCTCGCAGGCCGCTCGGTGCGCTCGACCAGCGTCACCCGGCGCGCCTTGTCGCTGACCGCGACCACGTGCTCGCCGATCTGCGGCGCGGCCGCACCGTCGACCGCGGCCGGCTGCACCGAGTTGGGCTTGAGGGCGACGATCGCCAGCGGCGCGGTGACCGCGCACGTGGTGGTCCAGGTGCCGGCGAACACCGTCTTGGACGCCACGTACCGGCCGTCGACGAGTGCGAGGCCGTCGGCGTCGGTGACGACACCCGCCCCGGTGCTCACCGCGAGGCGCGCGGCGGCCTCCTTGTTCTCGAACGACGAGACGACCAGGAGCAGGCCGGCACCGGTCGCGTCGAGCAGCGAGGCCAGCGCCTCGGCCAGCACGCCCGACAGGTGCAGGTCCGCGTCGGCGACGACCCGGTGGACGTGCGTGGCACCGAGCGCGCCGAGCTCGGCGACGACCTCGGCGGACGGCTCGACGCCGTCGACGGCCCAGGCGGCGTGCACGCCGGCGTCGCCGGCCAGCCGGCTGGCGAGCGTGAGCAGCTCGCGCACGGGGGCGCGGACGGCTCCGGCCTCGGTGTGGTCGACGAGCACGAGCACGGGTGCGGTCACGGCAGTGATCCTTCGGTTCGGGACGTCAGACGAGCTGGTTGTCGACGAGGTACGCGGCGAGCCGGACCCCGGCGTCGCCCGTGTCCTGCACCAGCACGCGGTTGTCGCGGGGCGGGCGGGCGGCGGCCTCGAGCACCTCGGTGCGGGCACCCTGGGCGCCGACGCGGGACGCGTCGACCTCCAGGTCCGCCAGGGTCAGGGTGGTGATCGGCTTCTTGCGGGCCGCCATGATGCCCTTGAAGTTGGGGTAGCGCGGCTCGTTGGCCTGGTCCGTCACGGAGACGAGCGCCGGCAGGGCGGCCTCGAGCACCTCGGACGCGTGGTCGAGGTTGCGACGGACCCGCACGGTGCCGCCCTCGACGGTGAGCTCCGCGGCGAGCGGGAGGGCGGGCAGGTCGAGCAGCTCGGCGAGCGCGGTCGGCAGCAGGGACGTCAGCCCGTCCAGGCCGGCCATGCCGGTGATCACCAGGTCGACGTGCTCCTGCGCGTCCAGGTGCCGGATCGCAGCGGCGAGCACGCGGGCGGTGCCGATGACGTCGGACCCGGCGATCGCGTCGTCGACCACGTGGACCGCCTCGTCGGCACCCAGCTGCAGGCCGCGGCGGACCGCGTCGGCGGCGTCGTCGGGACCCACGGTCAGGGCGACGACCGATCCCTCGCTCGCCTCGACCAGCGCCAGCGCCGCCTCGACGGCGTTCTCGTCCAGCTCGTTGATCGTGCCGTCCCCGCCGTCGCGGACCACGCGACCGTCGGGGCCCAGGGCCCGCTCGGACTGGATGTCAGGGACATGCTTCACGCAGACGACGATCCTCACCCGCGGAACGTTACCGCCCGTCCCGGGCGCGGCCGACACCGGTCCAGGGGCGGAGACACCCGACACGTGTGGGGTTGTGTCCCGCACAATGTGCGGGTGACCCCGCCCTCCCCGCGCCGCCGAGCGCCCCGCCTCGGTGTGCACGTGACCGACACGGGCGTCGACGTCGCCGTCTACGCGGCCCACGCCACGAGTGTCGAGCTGTGCCTGTTCGACGGGCCGACGGAGCGACGCCTCCCCCTCGGTGAGCCGCTGCACGGCGTGTTCAGCGCCTCCGTCCCCGGCGTCCGCGCCGGCCAGCGGTACGGCTTCCGCGCCCACGGCCCCTGGGAGCCGGCGGCCGGCCTGCGCTACAACCCGGCCAAGCTGCTCGTCGACCCGTACGCCCGCGGCCTCGACGGCGAGGTCGCGCACACGCCGCAGACCTACGGCCACGTGGTCGACCCCGACCTCGCGGGCGACCCGTACGGTCCCGCGGACCCGCGCGACTCGGTCGGCCACGTGCCGTACTCGGTGGTCGTCGACACCCGGGAGCTGCCCGGCCCGGACCCCACCACCAACCGGCCGTGGACCCCGTGGTCGCACACGGTCGTCTACGAGGCCCACGTCCGGGGCCTGACCATGCTGGACGACCGGCTGCCCGAGGAGCTGCGCGGCACCTACGCGGGCCTGGCGCACCCCGCGGTCGTCGACCACCTGCTCGGCCTGGGCGTCACCGCGGTCGAGCTGCTCCCGGTGCACGCGTTCTCCTCCGAGCCGCACCTCGTCGAGAAGGGCCTGACCAACTACTGGGGCTACAGCACGCTGGGCTTCTTCGCCCCGCACGCGGCGTTCGCGACGGCCGCCGCGCAGGCTGCCGGCCCGGCCGCCGTGCTCGCCGAGCTGCGCGGCGCGGTGCACGCCCTGCACGAGTCCGGCCTCGAGGTGCTGCTCGACGTCGTCTACAACCACACGTGCGAGGGCGGTCTGCCCGGCCAGCACCTGTCGTGGCGCGGGCTCGACAACGCGACCTACTACGCGCACGACGGCGGGGCGCCGGCCGCGCTCGCCGACGTCACCGGCACGGGGAACTCGCTCGACTTCCGGCGGGCCGAGGTGGTCCGCATGACGATGGACTCGCTGCGGTACTGGGCGGACGTGGTGGGCGTCGACGGGTTCCGGTTCGACCTGGCGGTGACGCTCGGCCGCGACCCGTCCGGCTTCTCGCCCGACCACGCCGCTCTGGTCGCGATGGCCACCGAGCCGTCGCTGCACGGCCTCAAGCTCGTCGCGGAGCCGTGGGACGTCGGTCCCGGCGGGTGGCGCACCGGGCAGTTCCCTGTCCCGTTCGCGGAGTGGAACGACCGGTTCCGCAACGCCGCCCGGTCCTTCTGGCTGGCCGACCCCGGCCGCGCCGCGCACGGTCTGCCCGGCCACCGCGTCCGCGACCTGGCCACCCGGCTGTCGGGCTCGGTGGACCTGTTCGGCCACAGCGACCCGCCTCTGGTGCGCGGGCCGGGCGCGTCCGTCAACTACGTCACCGCCCACGACGGCTTCACGCTCGCCGACCTGGTGGCCTACGACCACAAGCACAACGCGGCCAACGGCGAGCAGAACCGGGACGGCAGCGACGACAACCGGTCCTGGAACCACGGGATCGAGGGGCACGTGGGGCCGGACTCCCCCGCGGTCGACATCGTGCCCCTGCGCCGGCGCTCGATCCGCAACCTGTTCGCCACGCTCGTGCTGGCGGCCGGCACGCCCATGATCACGGCGGGCGACGAGATGGGGCGCACGCAGCAGGGCAACAACAACGCCTACTGCCAGGACAACGAGATGTCCTGGGTGCACTGGAACCTGACCCCGTGGCGCAAGGACATGCTGGCCACCGCGCGCTGGCTGCTCCTCCTGCGCCGCGAGCACCCCGCGCTGCGCACCGAGCAGTTCTACTCGGGCCGTCCCGCGGTGCCCGGCCAGCGCCCGGACCTCGCCTGGTTCGACTCGTTCGGTCTGCCGTTCGACCACGACCGCTGGCACGACCCGTCCGTCCGCACGCTCCAGATGGTGCGCACCGCGCCGCTGCCCGAGCGGGACACGGTGCTCCTGGTCATCAACGGTTCGCTCGACGCCGTGCACCTGATCCTGGCCGACGACCACGGCGGTCGGTGGCGCCTGGCGTGGGACTCCGTCTGGGAGAACCCCGCGGAGGAGCGCGCGGCGGCGATCGAGGGCAGCCTGCACGCCGAGCCCGGGGAGGCCACGGTCGTCGAGGCGCTGAGCCTGCGGGTGTACGTGCTCGTTCAGCCCTGACGGCCCGGGCGGACCATCGCGGTCTCGTCCGGCTCCGCGAACCCGTACTCCCGGTACAGGCCGTGGGCGTCGCCGGTGAACAGGGTCCAGCGGAAGTCGGCGCCCGGTCCCTCGTCGATCATGGTGGCGACGATCCGGCGGCCGAGGCCCGCTCCCCGGTGGGCGGGGTCGACGATGACGTCCGCCAGGTACGCGAAGGCGACGGCGTCGGACACCGCGCGGGCGAACCCGACGAGCTCCCCGGTCGACCCGACGTAGACGCCGACCACCCGCCACGCGCCGTCGATCTGGCGCTCCACGTCGGAGCGGCTGCGCCACCGCCCCCAGTAGGCCTCGGTCGACAGCAGCCGCCAGACCGCGTCCCGGTCGATGCGGTCGACGTCGTCGCTCAGCACATAGGTCACGAGACGGATCGTAGAGTTGCCCACCATGACGCACTCCGATGTCGTGGTCGTCGGCGCGGGCCTGGCCGGTCTCGTCGCCACCGCCGAGCTGGTCGCCGCCGGACGCCGGGTCACGCTCCTGGACGCGGAGCCTGCCGCGAGCCTGGGCGGGCAGGCGTTCTGGTCGTTCGGTGGCCTGTTCCTCGTCGACTCCCCCGAGCAGCGGCGCCTCGGCGTCAAGGACTCCGCGGAGCTGGCGCTCGCCGACTGGCTGGGGTCCGCCGACTTCGCGGACGACGGCTCCGACCGGTGGGGCCGCGCCTGGGCCGAGGGCTTCGTCGACTTCGCCGCGGGTGACCTGCGGTCGTGGCTGCACGCCAAGGGCGTCCGCTGGTTCCCGCTGGTGCAGTGGACCGAGCGGGGCGGGTACCTGGCCGACGGGCACGGGAACTCGGTGCCGCGGTTCCACATCACGTGGGGCACCGGGCCGGGAGTCCTCGAGCCGTTCGTCCGTGCCCTGCTCGACGCCCGCCGCGACGGCCTGGTGGACGTGCGGTTCCGGCACCGGGTGACCGACCTGGTGACCACGGACGGGCGGGTCACCGGCGTGCGGGGTGACGTGCTCGTCGCCGACCCGGTCGCGCGCGCCGTGCCCAGCTCCCGCGAGGTCGTCGCACCGTTCGAGATCTCCGCGGCCGCCGTCGTCGTCGCCACCGGCGGCATCGGCGCCAACCACGACCTGGTCCGCTCGACCTGGCCGGCCTCGGCGGGTCGGCTGCCCGCGCGGATGCTCGCCGGGGTGCCGGACCACGTGGACGGCTCCGGCATCGCCGCCGCGAAGGCGTCCGGCGCTGCCGTCGTGCACGAGGACCGCATGTGGCACTACCCCGAGGGCATCACCAACCACTCGCCGGTCTGGTCGCAGCACGGCATCCGGATCCTCGCCGGGCCGAGCAGCCTGTGGCTCGACGCCGACGGGCACCGCCTGCCCGCCCCGCTGTTCCCCGGCTTCGACTCGCTCGGCGCGCTGCGGCACGTCACCGAGCGCGGCGACGACCACTCCTGGTTCGTGCTGGACAAGACGATCCTGGGCCAGGAGTTCGCGCTGTCCGGCTCGGAGCAGAACCCGGACCTCACCGGCAAGGACGTGTCGCTGCTGCTGGAGCGCGTGAAGCCGGGTGCGGTCGGGCCGGTCGAGGCGTTCGCCGAGAAGTCCGACGAGTTCCTCTGGGCGGACACGCCCGCGGAGCTGGCCGCCAAGATGAACGCGCTGTCGGGCACCGACCGGATCGACGCCGACGCGCTGGAGCGGACGTTCGTGGCGCGCGACCGGCAGGTGGAGACCGGCCTCGGCAAGGACTCCCAGGTGGTGGCCACCGCGATGGCCCGGCGGTACGTCGTCGACAAGCTCATCCGCGTGGCCAAGCCGCACCGGCTGCTCGATCCCCAGCACGGGCCGCTGCTCGCCGTGCGGCTCTCGGTGCTCACCCGCAAGACCCTGGGCGGCCTGCACACCGACCTCGAGGGCCGCGTCCTGCGCCCCGACGGCGAGGTCCTGCCCGGTCTGTGGGCGGTGGGCGAGGCCGCGGGGTTCGGCGGCGGAGGCGTGCACGGACACCGCGCGCTCGAGGGGACGTTCCTCGGCGGCTGCCTGTTCACGGGTCGGACGGTGGGCCGCGCGCTGGGCGCCTGACCGGCGCTCCAGATGCCCGCGACCTGGACCAACGGATAGGTTCGGGAGCGTGACGATCAGCCCCGTGCCCCTGGGCACCTCTGTCGGCCGTATCCCCGTCGTCGATGTCTCCCCCGTCGCGGAAGCCGGACGGTTCCCGGCCAAGGCCGTCGTCGGTGAAGCCGTCCCCGTGCGAGCCACGGTGTTCCGCGAGGGGCACGACGCCGTGGCGGCCACCGCGGTGCTCACCGACCCGACCGGCGTGGACCGCGCGAGCGCCCGCATGGTCGACATCGCGCCCGGTCTGGACCGCTTCGAGGCCCGCCTCGTCCCGACGAGCACCGGCGAGTGGACGTTCCGCGTCGAGGGCTGGTCGGACCCGTACGGCACCTGGGTGCACGACGCCACCATCAAGGTCGAGGCCGGCGTGGACGTCGAGCTCATGCTCGCCGAGGGCGCCCTGCTGCTCGAGCGCGCCGCGGCCCGCACCGGCAAGGACGCGATGCCCCGCACGGCCGCCCGCGTGCTCACCGACGCGGTCATCGGGCTGCGCGACATCCGCGACACCCCGCGCGACCGGCTCTCCGCCGGCCTGTCGGCGCAGGTGCACGCGGCGCTGGCTGCGCACCCGCTGCGGGAGTCCGTGACGCGGTCCTCCCAGTACCCCCTGGTGGTGGACCGCCCGCTCGCTCTCGCCGGGTCCTGGTACGAGCTCTTCCCCCGCTCGCAGGGCGCGAAGTACGACCCCGAGATCGGCAAGTGGCACTCCGGCACGCTGCGCACCGCCGCCCTCGACCTGCCCCGCATCGCCGGCATGGGCTTCGACGTCGTCTACCTGACCCCCGTGCACCCCATCGGTGAGAAGTACCGCAAGGGCCCCAACAACTCGCTGTTCGCCGACCTGGGCGACCCCGGCTCGCCGTACGCCATCGGCTCCCCCGCCGGCGGGCACGACGCCATCGAGCCGTCGCTGGGCACCTTCGACGACTTCGACGACTTCGTCGCCGCCGCCCGGGGCCACGGGATGGAGGTGGCCCTGGACATCGCGCTGCAGTGCTCGCCCGACCACCCGTGGGTGACCTCGCACCCGGAGTGGTTCACCACGCGGGCCGACGGGACGATCGCGTACGCGGAGAACCCGCCGAAGAAGTACCAGGACATCTACCCGCTGAACTTCGACAACGACCCCGAGGGCATCTACACCGAGATCCGCCGGGTCCTGCAGGTGTGGATCGACCACGGGGTGACCCTGTTCCGCGTCGACAACCCGCACACCAAGCCGCTCGACTTCTGGGAGCGGATCCTGCGCTCCGTGCGGGCCGACCACCCCGACGTCATCTTCCTGTCCGAGGCGTTCACGCGGCCGGCGATGATGCAGACGCTGGCCAAGATCGGGTTCCACCAGTCGTACACGTACTTCACCTGGCGGAACACCAAGGACGAGATCGACGAGTACCTCGCGGAGGTCTCGGGCGAGCAGGGCGCGTGGATGCGGCCCAGCTTCTGGCCGACCACGCACGACATCCTGCCGCCGTACCTGCAGGCCACGGGTGTGCGCGGGTTCGCGGTCCGGGCCGTGCTCGCCGCGCTGGGCGCCCCGACGTGGGGCATCTACTCCGGCTACGAGCTGGTGGAGGACGTGCCGCGGCCCGGGGTCGACGAGCAGATCGACAACGAGAAGTACGAGTTCAAGCCGCGCGACTGGTCCAAGGCCGACGCCATCGGCATCAACCTGCTGCTGGGCCGCCTCAACGAGCTGCGGCACACGCACCCCGCCTTGCAGCAGCTGCGGAACCTGACGGTGCTCCCGACGTCCGACGACGCGCTCGTCGCGTTCTCCAAGCACCTGGACGCCGAGCACTCCCCGACCGGCCGGGCCGACACCATCGTCGTCGTCGTCAACCTCGACCCCTGGAACGCGCGCGAGGGCTCGGTGCAGCTCGACCTGCACGCGTACGGCCTCGACCCGAACCGGCCGGTGGTCGCGCACGACGTCCTGTCGGACGAGACGTACGACTGGGGCCCGTCGGTGTTCGTCCGGCTCGACCCGATGATCCGGGCCGCCCACGTGGTGAACCTGGTGGCGCCGTGACCGAGACGCCCCCCACCGGCCGGCACGCCCGCGAGCCTGCGCCCACCACCGCGCAGATCGTGCTTCCCGGCCACCGGCTGCCGGCGATGCCGCACCCCGTCGAGTCCCCCGGCGGGCTCACGGAGGACCGCGAGTGGTACCGGACCGCGGTGTTCTACGAGGTCATGCTCCGCACGTTCTCCGACTCGTCCGGCCAGGGCAGCGGCGACCTGCGCGGCCTCATCGACCGGCTGGACTACCTGCAGTGGCTCGGCATCGACTGCCTGTGGCTGCCGCCGTTCTACCCGAGCCCCCTGCGCGACGGCGGCTACGACGTGGCCGACTACACCGCGATCGCCGGGCAGTACGGCACGATGGCCGACTTCACCGAGCTCATCGAGCAGGTGCACGCGCGCGGCATGCGGATCGTCGTCGACCTGGTGATGAACCACACCAGCGACCAGCACCCGTGGTTCCAGGCGTCCCGGTCCGACCCCGAGGGTCCCTACGGCGACTTCTACGTGTGGAGCGACGACAACACCAAGTACCCGGACGCCCGCATCATCTTCGTCGACACCGAGACGTCCAACTGGACGTTCGACCCCGTGCGGCGGCAGTTCTTCTGGCACCGGTTCTTCGGCCACCAGCCCGACCTGAACTTCGAGAACCCGCGCGTGGTCGAGGCGATGATGGACGTCGGGCGGTACTGGCTGGGCCTCGGCGTCGACGGGTTCCGCCTGGACGCGGTGCCGTACCTGTTCGAGGCCGAGGGCACCAACTGCGAGAACCTCCCCGAGACGCACGCGTTCCTGCGCAAGGTCCGCAGGATGATCGACGAGGAGTTCCCGGGCCGGATCATGCTGGCCGAGGCAAACCAGTGGCCCGAGGACGTCGTGCACTACTTCGGCACCGAGGAGGAGCCGGAGTGCCACATGTGCTTCCACTTCCCGGTGATGCCCCGGATCTACTACTCGATCCGCGACCAGCGGGCGACGCAGATCATCGACATCCTGGCCGACACCCCGCCCATCCCGAACAACGGCGCCCAGTGGAGCACCTTCCTGCGCAACCACGACGAGCTCACGCTCGAGATGGTCTCGACCGAGGAGCGCGCGTCGATGTACGGCTGGTTCGCGCCCGACTCGCGGATGCGCGCCAACGTCGGGATCCGCCGCCGGCTGGCCCCGCTGCTGGACAACTCCCGCAAGGAGATCGAGCTCGCGCACGCCCTGCTGCTCTCCCTGCCCGGCAGCCCCTGCCTGTACTACGGCGACGAGATCGGCATGGGCGACAACATCTGGCTGCCCGACCGCGACTCCGTCCGCACGCCGATGCAGTGGACGCCGGACCGCAACGCCGGGTTCTCCACCGCCGACCCGGGCAAGCTCTACCTCCCGCTGGTCCAGTCGCTGGTGCACCACTTCAGCCACACCAACGTCGAGGCCCAGCTGGCGCAGCCGACGTCCCTGCTGCACTGGGTGCACGGCATGCTCACCGTCCGGCGTCAGCACCCGGCGCTCGGGGCCGGCGACTTCGAGGTGCTGGCCTGCGACAACGACTCCGTGCTGGCGTTCTGCCGGCGGACCGCCGACGAGACGATCCTCGTCGTGGCCAACATGGCGTCGACCGCGCGCGCGGCCACGGTGACCCTGAAGGACCGCGCCGGCTGGTCGGTGCACGACGTGTTCGGCGGGGCACCGTTCGCCTCGATCCGGCCCGACGGCACCGCGTCGTTCACGCTCGGGTCGCGCGACTTCTACTGGCTGGAGCTGACCGCCCCGTGAGCCTGACCGCCCGGACCTCCCCCGACGACGCGCGCCTGCTGGACGTGCTGCGCGACTGGCTGCCCACGCGCCGCTGGTTCCCGGCCAAGGGGCAGGCGGCGGAGCTGTCGGCGGTGGCGTCCCTCCCGTTCGCCCCCGACGTGACCGTGCTGCTGGTCCGCGTCCGGGCGGGATCCATCGACGCGGTCCTGCAGGTGCCGCTGGTCCTCACCGACGAGCCGACCCCGGACGCGCTCGGCACGCTGGACGGCCGCAGCGTCCTCGACGGCGCCCACCACCCGGCGTTCCTGCGCGCGTGGCTCGCCGCCGCGGACGGCCCGGGGGCCGACGTCGACGTGTCCGCGGCCAGGGTCGTCTCCGGCGAGCAGTCCAACACCTCGGTGATCCTGCCGGGCGCCCGGCCGGGCATCCTCAAGGTGCTGCGCGCGGTCGCGCCGGGGGAGAACCCCGACGTCGACGTCCCGCGCCACCTGGTCGACGTCGGCTGGGAGCACGTCCCCGCGCCTCTGGCGTGGCTGCAGGCCGAGTGGCCCGGTCACGACGGCGAGCCGGCGACCGGCTACCTCGGCGTGCTCGCCGCGTTCGTCGACGCGGCCGAGGACGGCTTCGAGCTGGCCTGCGCCTATGCCGGCCGGAACGAGTCGTTCGCCGAGCTGGCCTCCGAGCTGGGCGCGATCACCGCCACCATGCACGACGCCCTCGTGACGGCCTACGGCGTCGAGGACACCGACCAGGGGCCCGAGGAGGTCGCCCGCGCGGTGGCCGCCCGGTACTCCTGGGCACTGTCCGCCGTGCCGGTGCTGGCACGCTTCGCCGACGGTGTCTCGGCCGTCGTCGCCGAGGTCCGCGCGCTCGCGTCGGCACCTCCGCGCCAGCGCGTCCACGGGGACCTGCACCTCGGGCAGGTGCTCCGGTCGCACGACGCGTGGTTCATCATGGACTTCGAGGGTGAGCCCCTCGCCCCCCTCGCCCAGCGCACGCGTCCCGACCTCGCCCTGCGGGACGTCGCCGGGCTGCTGCGCTCGATCGACTACGCCGCCGCCGTCGGCGGGCTCACGGGCGGCGACGCCGCGGGCTGGACGGCCGACTCCCGCGCCGGGCTGCTCCGCGGGTACGGCGGCGGGGACCAGACGCTCCTGCGCGCGCTGGAGCTGGACAAGACGCTCTACGAGGCCGTGTACGAGTCCCGCAACCGCCCGTCGTGGCTGCCCATCCCGATCGCCGGGCTGGAGCGGCTGGCAGGCTGATCAGCCCGCGGTGACCTCGAGCGGCAGCTCCAGCGGCATCCGGACGCCCACCTGCCGCGGTGCCAGCTCGCTCTGCAGCACCAGCGCAGCGGCTCCGACGGCCGCGGCCTCGGGGGCGTTCGAGGAGATCACCACCCGCACCGGGTGGCTGCCGCGGGCGAAGAACGACTGCCCCAGCCGACGCTCGATCTCGGGCAGGTACAGCGACCCGGCCAGCGCGAACGCGGGTCCGGTGAGGATGACGAGCTCGAGGTCGAGCACGTTGGCGAGCGTCTGCGCGGCGACCCCGAGGTAGCGCGCCGACCGCTGCAGGAGCTCCATGGGGAGGACCTCACCGCGGCTCGCGGCACGCGCGAGCGAGCCGAAGTTCTCCGCGACGTTCCGGCCGGCGAGCTCGAGGCCCGCGTCCCGGGCGGCGGCCACCACAGCGGCCGGGCCGGCCAGCGCCTCGACGCACCCGCGATTGCCGCACCAGCACTCCGGGCCGTCGAGGTCGACGCAGATGTGCCCGATCTCCCCGGCGTTCGAGCTGGAGCCCCGGTACACCGTGCCGTCGACGAGGATCCCCGCGCCGATCCCGGTGCCCATGTAGAGCGCGGCGAACGCCGACCCGGTCGAGATGCCGCCCGACCAGTACTCGCCGATCGCCGCGGCGGTGGCGTCGTTGTCCAGCAAGACGGGCAGGCCGATGGCCTCCTCGAGCGCGGCGCCCAGGGGGAACTCGGTCCACCGCTGCATCACCGGAGGGGTGAGTGTCATGCCGGTCGACGCGGAGATGGGTCCGGGCGAGACGACGCCGAGCCCCAGGATGCGTGCCGGGTCGACGCCGACGCGCGTGACGGTCGTGCGGATCTCCGCGGCGATGCGGGCGACCACCTCGCGCGGGTCGTCCGAGCCTGCGCCCGGCCGGCGCCAGCGGGCGACGATCGCGCCGCCGAGGTTGGCGATGACGTACGTGATGCCGGCGTGGTCCAGGTGGACGCCGATGGCGTAGCGCGCCGACGGGTCCAGCTGCAGGAGCATGCGGGGCTTGCCGCCGGTGGACTCGGCGCGGCCGACCTCGAGCACGAGGCCGTCGTCGATGAGCCGGCGGACGACGGTGGAGATGGTGGCCGCGGTCAGCCCGGTCGCGCGCGTCAGCTCGACGCGGCTGATCGTGCCGGCGGCCCGGATGAGGTCGAGGATCGCCGACCGACTGCTCGCGTGCGCGGCGCCGAGACCCGGCTGGGAGCCGCTCACCCGTCCTCCTCCGTGGGGTGTCCCCCTCGTCGCACACCATAACGATCCGGGAACGGACGGCCATGCCCACGACACGCCCGTTGACTTACTTTGTTCACTTGCCTAAGAATGCCACACGGAGCACAGCGGCTCGACCCCCGGGCCGCTCTGCCTCATCAGACCCCGGTCGGCACGCGGAGGTGCCGGCACGACGAGAGGATCAACGATGTTCCCTCAGAAGCGACGCACACGCCTCATGGCGATGGCGGCTGCCACCTCGATCCTCGCCCTCACGGCCGCCTGCTCCGGCGGCGGGAGCGGCGACGACGAGGGCAACGACGACGGCACCCCCTCGGGCGCGATCACCGTCCTCACGTGGCGTACCGACCTCGTGGAGGACGGCACGTTCGACACGTATGTCGAGGAGTTCAAGGCCGCGTACCCCGAGGTCACCGAGGTCAAGGTCGAGGGCCTCACCGACTACGAGGGGGAGGTCAAGACGCGCATGAACACGGAGAACTACGGCGACGTGCTCGCCATCCCCGGCTCGGTCACGCCCGACCAGCTCGGCGACTTCTTCGAGCCGCTGGGCGACCAGGAGGAGCTGGGCAAGGAGTACCGCTGGATCAACGACAAGTCCTTCGAGGGCAAGTCGTACGGCATCCCCGTGGTGGGCAACGTCCAGGGCTACGTCTACAACAAGCGCGTGTGGGAGGAGGCCGGGGTCACCGAGTTCCCCGACACCCCCGAGGCGTTCCTCGAGGCTCTCCAGGCCATCAAGGACAACGGCGTCGAGATCGCACCGCTCTACACCAACTACAAGGACGGCTGGCCGCTCTCGCAGTGGGACGGCTGGCTCGGCGCGGTCTCGGCCGACCCCGACTGGAAGAACAAGATCGTCGAGTCGGACACCCCGTGGACCGAGGACAGCGACTACGGCGTGGTCGACGGCCTGGTGTACGACGCCGTCGCCCAGGGCCTGACGGAGGCCGACCCGACGACGACCAACTGGGAGGAGTCGAAGCGACTGCTCGGCACCGGCGAGGTCGCGACGATGGTCCTCGGCTCGTGGGCCATCCCGCAGATGGCGGCCGCCGCGGAGGCTGCCGGCGCGAGCGGCGACGACATCGCCTACGCACCCACGCCGGTCCAGGTGGACGGCAAGTTCCACTCCGTCGCCGGCGGTGACTACAACCTCGGCATCAACGTGAACTCGAAGAACAAGGCGACCGCGCGCGCGTGGATCGACTGGTTCAACAAGGACTCCGGGTTCTCGGAGTCGCAGGCCGGCCTGTCCCCGATGATCGACGGAGCCGTCCCGGCGGCCCTCGAAGGCTTCGTCGAGGAGGTCGAGCTCATCACGCTGAACGCGGCGCCCGAGGGCAAGGAGTCCCTGTTCGCGGACATCGACACCGCGTCCGGCATCGTCACGACGGACCCGAAGTTCCGCCAGAAGAACATCGACGACGCCCGCTCCGGCGCCCGCACCAAGCAGCAGATCTTCGACGACCTCAACGCCCAGTGGGCCGAGGGTCGGGCGTCGGCAAGCTGAGGCTGCTCCCATGACGACCGCTCCTTCGGGTCTGTCCGACCCGACGACGGCGGCCGCGCAGAAGTCCGACGCGGCCCGCACCCCCCGGAAGCCCCGGGGCGGTGCGGGCCGCGGCACCGCGTGGTATCGCCGGCTGACGCCGTACTACTTCCTGCTGATCCCTGTCGGGCTCCTGCTTCTCCTGACGTTCGTCCCCGTCATCAACATGTTCTGGTACTCGGCCACGGACTGGGACGGACTCGACAAGACCAAGAACATCGTGGGCTTCGACAACTACGTCGAGGTGTTCACCGACCCGGACAACGTCCGCGTCTTCTACGTCTCGCTCTACTACTTCGTGGCCTCGTTCGTGCAGATGGCTCTCGCCCTGTACTTCGCGACGATCCTGTCCTTCAAGATCAGGTTCAAGAACCTGTGGAAGGGCATCCTGTTCTTCCCGTACCTGATCAACGGCGTCGCGATCGGCCTGATCTTCCTCAACTTCCTCAAGCCGGGTGGCGGACTCGACACGGTCCTCATGACGGCGGGGCTCGAGAGCCTGATCCAGCAGTGGACCGGCGACCCCGACGTCGCGAACTTCTCCCTCGCCGGGGTGTCCGTGTGGCGCTACATGGGTCTCAACTTCGTGATGTTCCTCGGCGCGATCCAGTCGATCAACTCCGAGATCTACGAGGCATCGGACCTCGACGGCGCCAACCGCTGGCACCAGTTCCGGTACATCATCCTGCCGTCGATCCGCCCGATCATCGGCCTGTCGCTGATCCTCGCGATCTCGGGCTCGCTCTCGGTGTTCGAGGTCCCGTTCGTCATGACGGGTGGCGCCAACGGCACGGAGACGTTCGTCATCCGGACGGTCTGGATGGCGTTCAACCGCAACCTGGTCGGCCTGGCCTCGGCCATGGCCGTCGTGCTCCTGCTCATCGTGCTGATCGTGACCTGGATCCAGCGCAGAGTGATCCCCGACGAGGAGGTGGACCTCACATGATCCGCGCAGCCACCAGCACCGCGAAGTACGTGTCGCTCGTCCTCGCCTCGATCGCCATGCTGCTACCCCTCGGCCTCATCCTGTTCGGGTCGTTCAAGACCGGTCAGGAGTTCCTCGCGACGGGACCGATGACCCCGCCGGCCAGCTGGGGCAACGTCGAGAACTACGTCACGGCGTTCACCCGCGGCAACATGCTCGCGGCCTTCGGCAACACCGTCTTCATCTTCGCCGCCGCGATCGTCGGCACGATCCTGATCGGTGCGGCCACCGCCTACGCGCTCGACCGGTTCCGCTTCGCCGGACGCTCCGCGGTGCTCGGGCTGTTCCTGCTCGCGACGCTCGTCCCGGGCGTCACGACGCAGGTGGCGACCTTCCAGATCATCAACGGGCTGGGTCTCTACGACTCCCGCTTCGCGCTGATCCTGCTGTTCATGGGCACCGACATCATCTCGATCTACATCTTTCTGCAGTTCATCCGGGCGATCCCGAAGTCGCTGGACGAGGCGGCGATGATCGAGGGCGCCGGGCACCTGCGGATCTTCTTCCAGATCATCCTGCCCAACCTGAAGCCGGCCATCGCGACGGTCGTCATCATCAAAGGCATCGGGATCTACAACGAGTTCTACCTGCCGTTCCTCTACCTGCCCTCGAAGGAGCTGCGGCCGATCTCCACCACGCTGTTCGACTTCAAGGGCCCGTACGGCTCGCAGTGGGAGGTCATCTCGGCGGGCGTGGTCATCACGATCATCCCGATCCTCGTGCTCTTCCTGTTCCTGCAGCGGTACATCTACAACGGGTTCACCTCGGGCGCGACGAAGTGACGGATGGGGCAGCCGGTCCGGCTGCCCCATCCCCGTCTCACACCCGCGTGGCCCGCACCAGCGCGGCGTGCTCCGGCAGCTGCAGCGGCGCCTCGAGGCCCACGTCCGACAGCAGGCGGCCCGGCAGCCGCACGCCCTGCGCGGTCCACCACGCGGGCGCGTGGTCGACCGCGTCGCCCGGCGCCTGCGGGCGCACGTCGTAGAGGGCGTCGGGGTCGAGACCGGGGAGCGTGACGCGCGCGAGGGCTGTGTTCGTCGACCGGCCGGTCATCGCGATCGCGAACAGCGCGTCCGCGCGGTCCTGCGCCACGACGCCGTGCACCGCGAGCACCGGGTCGACGACGTCCGCGTGCACGGCCGTCCCGGTGTGCAGGAGCGGCCGGACCTCCTTGTAGAGCCCGATCCACGCGGCGAGGTCGGCCCGCTCGGCGTCGTCGGCCTCCTGCAGGTCCCACTCGATCCCCAGGTGCCCGAACAGCGCGGTCGCCGCCCGGAACGGCAGCTCGTGCCGGCGTCCGGTGCTGTGGGCGTGGCCGGACCCGATGTGCGCGCCGATGAGCTCGAGCGGGATCAGCAGGTTGGTCCAGCGCTGGATCTGCTGGCGCTCGAGGGCGTCGATGCAGTCGCTGGCCCACACCCGGTCGGTCCGCTGCAGGATCTCGAGGTCCACCCGCGCGCCGCCGGACGAGCAGGACTCGATCTCGACCCCGGGGTGCAGCGCCCGCAGCTCGTCGAGCAGCCGGTAGACCGCGAGCGTCTGGCCGTGGACGCCGGGGACTCCCCGGTGGCCCGCGTCGACCAGGTCCCGGTTGTGGTCCCACTTCAGGTAGCCGATGGGGTACTCGGTGAGCAGGGCGTCCAGGCGCTCGAGGATGTACGCGTAGGCCTCGGGGACGGCCAGGTCGAGCACCTGCTGGTGCCTCGCCTCCCGGGGCAGCCGCGAGGGCACCTGCAGCATCCAGTCGGGGTGCGCGCGGGCGAGGTCGGAGTCGGCGTTCACCATCTCCGGCTCCACCCACAGGCCGAACTGCAGGCCGAGCCCGGTGACGTGCTGGACCAGGGGGTGCAGCCCGTCGGGCCACACGTCCGCGGACACGTACCAGTCCCCCAGTGCGCGGGTGTCGTCGCGACGGTCACCGAACCAGCCGTCGTCGAGCACGAACCGCTCGGCACCGACAGCGGCCGCGGCGTCCGCGAGCGCGGTCAGCCGGCCGAGGTCGTGCTGGAAGTAGACGGCCTCCCACGTGTTGAGCGTGACCGGCCGGGGCGTGGGCGGGTGCTGCGGGCGCGCCCGCATCCAGGCGTGGAACCGTCCGGCGAGCGCGTCGAGCCCGACCCCCCACGACCCGTACACCCACGGGCTGCTGTACGACTCCCCGCGGCCCAGCCGGATCTCGCCGGATCCGAGCAGCTCACCGCCGCCGAGCAGGCCCGAGTGGTAGTGGCTGCGCTCGGCCAACGACCGGTGGTTGCCGGACCATGCCGTGTGCAGGCCCCAGACCTCGCCGGTGCGGTTCGCGAAGCCGGGGGTGCCGGCCACCAGCACGAACGCGGAGTCGTACCCGGTGCGCCCGCGGCGGTTCTCGCGCAGCCGGGTCCCGTGCGTGAAGGCGGTCCGCTGCGGGCTGCGCTCGCGTGCCCACCGACCGGAGAAGTCGAGCAGCTCGGTCGCCACGGCGGGCACGGGGAGCGTCAGGAGGAGCCCGTCGAGCCCGTAGACGTCGTCCGCCTCGTTGGTCAGCACCGCCTGCTGCCGGACCAGGCCCTGCGCGGTCAGCTCGAGCACGAGCGTGAGCGCCAGCCGGGCCGCGTCGTCGACCGCGTGCACGGTGAGTCGCTGTGTCCCGTCGTCCGTCGTCGCGACGTCGTGGGTGCGGACCGCGAACTGCGTCGAGAAGTCCTGCCCCGCCCGGCTCCCGACGAGGCCGGGCGTGCCGAGGAAGCCGGCCGACTCCTGCGGCAGCACCGCGATCTCCACCTCGCCGTCGACGGGGAAGCCGTGCGGAACCGGCCGCCAGGCGCTGCGCGCCGAGTCGAGGCCGGCCGCGTCGAGGTCGCCGAGGTCGCTCCCCCAGTGCAGGACGCGCGGCAGCGTGCCGCCGGTCAGGTCCACCACCACGCTCACGCCGGAGGCGCGCAGGTGGAGCAGGTCGGCGGGCACAGGGCGCGCGGTGTCGTCGGTCACGAGCGTGTCTCCAGGTCGGTGCGAGGGTTCGACTCCACGCTACGTGCGCGCGTCATTGACTTACTTTATTCAGTTGTCTAAGAATGACTCCAGGGTACTTGCCAGACGATCGGCCCCTCCTGAGGGTGCCGACGACGTGCGTCGCGAGGATGCGGCGGACACGCGCCGGACCCCCGGACCCCAGGAGCTCGACCATGCACACCCAGGACCTGTACGACGGCTGGACGCTGACCGCCGTCGCCGGCCCCGTCCCGGCGGAGCTCGTCGGACGCCGCGTGCGTGCACGCGTCCCCGGCACCAGCCACACGGCGCTGCTCGAGGCGGGGCTCATCCCCGACCCGTACCTGGACCGCCACGAGGAGGACCTCGCCTGGATGCGCCGCACGGACTGGGCGTACGAGCGCGACCTCGATCTCGCCCCCGCGGCCGCCGACGAGCGCGTCGACCTGGTGTTCGACGGCATCGACACGGTCGCCACGCTGACGTTCGACGACCACGAGCTCGGTCGCACGGCCAACCAGCACCGCTCCTACCGGTTCGACCTGCGCGGCCTCCTGCGGCCCACCGCGCAGCGCCTGCGCGTGCTGCTCGGCTCCGCCCTCGTGCACGCGGAGGCCGAGGCCGCGCGGCTCGGCCCGCGCCCGCTGGCGTACGAGCAGCCGTTCAACATGGTCCGCAAGATGGCGTGCTCGTTCGGCTGGGACTGGGGACCGGACCTGCAGACCGCCGGGCTGTGGCGACCCGTCCGCGTCGAGCGCTGGACGGTGGCACGCCTGGCCGCAGTCCGCCCGCTCGTCACGGTCGACGCGACGGGCACGGGCCACGTCGAGGTGCACGTCGACGTGGAGCGCTCCGGCCTGCCCGGAGGCGACGTACCGCTCACCGTTCGCGCTCACGTCTCCGGCGCGGACGTGACCGTCACCGTGCCGGGCGAGCAGACCACCGCCGTCGTGAGCCTCGAGGTGCCGCACGCGCCCCTGTGGTGGCCCGTCGGTCACGGTGCCCAGCCGCTGGCGGAGCTCGTCGTCGCGCTCGCGCAGCCCGACGCCGAGGAGCCGCTGGACACGTGGAGCCGGCGCATCGGGTTCCGCACGGTCGAGCTGGACACCAGCGCCGACGAGGACGGCACCGCCTTCACGTTCCGGATCAACGGCCGCCCGATCTTCGTCAAGGGCGCCAACTGGATCCCGGACGACCACCTGCTCACCCGGATCACGCGCGAACGCCTCGCCCACCGGCTCGACCAGGCCGTCGACGCCAACCTCAACCTCGTGCGCATCTGGGGCGGCGGGATCTACGAGTCGGAGGACTTCTACGAGCTCTGCGACGAGCGCGGGCTGCTGGTCTGGCAGGACTTCCTGCTCGCCTGCGCGGCCTATCCGGAGGAGCAGCCTCTCTGGGACGAGCTCGAGGCCGAGGCGCGCGAGCACGTCGCCCGCCTCACCCCGCACCCGTCCCTGGTGCTCTGGAACGGGGGCAACGAGAACCTGTGGGGCTTCCTGGACTGGGGCTGGCAGGAGGAGCTGCAGGGCCGCACCTGGGGCTTCCGGTACGCCACCGAGCTGCTCAAGGGCGTCGTCGCCGAGCTCGACCCGACGCGGCCCTACGCGGACGGCAGCCCCTACTCCCCCGGCTCGGCCCTGACCGCGGTGCACCCCAACGACCCCGACCACGGCACGCACCACCAGTGGGAGGTGTGGAACCGCGTCGACTACCGCGTCTACGGCGACGAGGTCCCGCGCTTCTGTTCGGAGTTCGGGTTCCAGGGACCGCCCACCTGGGCCACCCTCACCCGCGCGGTGCACGCGGTCGACGGCGGCCCGCTCACCAAGGACGACCCCGCGTTCCTCCTGCACCAGAAGGCCGAGGACGGCAACGGCAAGCTCGACCGCGGCATGGAGCCGCACCTGGGCGTGCCCGACGACTTCGCCGACTGGCACTGGGCCGCCCAGCTCAACCAGGCACGTGCCGTGCAGTTCGCCGTCGAGCACTACCGCTCCTGGTGGCCCCGCACGGCGGGCGCGATCGTCTGGCAGCTCAACGACTGCTGGCCGGTGACCTCGTGGTCGGCGATCGACGGCGACGAGCGCCGCAAGCCCCTCTGGTACGCCCTGCGCACGGCGTACGCCACCCGCCTGCTCACCGTGCAGCCCCGCGACGGTCGCGAGGTCCTCGCGGTCGTCAACGAGACCCCCGTCATCTGGCAGGGCACGGTCCGGCTCTCCCGCCAGCGGCTCGACGGCACGGTGCTCGCGGAGGAGGACCTCACGCTGGCCGTCGGGGCGTGGTCCGTCGGGCACTTCACCCTGCCGACCACGGTCGCGACGCCGGACGACCCGGCGCAGGAGGTGCTCGTCGTGCGGCTCGGCACGCTGCAGACGGTCCACACGTGGGTCGAGGACGTCGACCTGGCCCTGGACCCGGCCCCGCTGCGCGCGTCGGTGACGCCGGTACAGGACGGCTACCGCGTGGACGTCACGGCGACCTCGTTCGCCCGGGACGTCACGCTGCTCGTCGACCGCGTCGACCCCGACGCGATCGTCGACACCGCCCTCGTCGACATCCCCGCCGGGACCACCGCGTCGTTCCACGTCCGCACCCGCGGCGCGTTCGACTCGGCCGACCTCACCCGGGCACCGGTGCTCCGGTCGGCGAACGACGTGGTGGTGCCCCGGCTCGGTGCACGTGACCTCACCCAGTCGCCGGCCTGACCGGACGCCCACCGCAGGTACGCTCGCGACCATGGCGAATGGTCTCGACGCGGTGGGCCTGGTCCTGGCTCGACCCGCCCGGATGCTCGGCTTCGAGCCCTTCTTCATGGAGCTCATCGGTGGCATCGAGGAGTCCCTCGCGGTCGAGGGCCGGTCGCTTCTCCTGCACGTCGTGCCCGACCACGACGCCGAGATCCGCACCTACCGACGCTGGGGCGAGGGCAAGCTGGTCGACGGCGTCGTCGTGGTCAACGTGGCGCTCGAGGACGCCCGGCTCGACGTCCTGCAGGAGCTCGGCATCCCCACCGTCGTCGTCGGCGGACCGCGTCCCGACCTGCCGTTCGCCAACGTGTGGATCGACAACGCCCAGGCGATGCGGACCGCGGTCACCCACCTCGTCGGTCTCGGCCACCGGCGCCTGGCCCGGGTCAGCGGCCCGCGCCACCTCGCCCACACCCAGGCCCGCACCGACGCGTTCATGGGCGAGTGCGCCCGCCTCGGGGCGCACGGCGTGGTCGTCGAGGGCGACTACGGCGAGGAGTCCGGCACCCGGGCCACCCGCGCCCTGCTCGGCCGCGGCACCCCGCCGTCCGCGATCATCTACGACAACGACGTCATGGCCGTCGCGGGCCTCGGCGTCGCGCACGAGATGGACATCGCCGTCCCCGAACGGCTCTCCCTGCTCGCCTGGGACGACTCGGCCCTCTGCCGGCTCTCCCACCCCGCCCTGTCGGCCATGAGCCTCGACGTGCACGCGATGGGCGTCCAGGTGGCCGACTGCGTCCTCAACCTGCTCGCCTCCGGCACCGTCCGCTCGTACACGGCCCCACTTCCGCGGCTCGTGGCACGCGGCACGACGACCACAGCGCCTCGCGACGACGCCTGAGACGCAGGTCACCCGGAGGACCGTCCTGCGCTCGCACCCCGCGGGTGGTTGGGTAGGGGCATGAGCCCGGCCGCACCGTCCCCGGTCCCCGTCGACGTCGACACCCTTCGTACCGTCGCCCATGGGGCCTACTACTCACCGCACGACGTCCTCGGCCCGCACGTCGGCGGGGGCGGCGTCACCATCCGCACCCTGCGCCCGCTGGCCGAGTCGGTCGTCGTCACGACGTCGACGTCACGCGTCGCCGCTCGGCACGAGCAGGACGGCATCTGGGTGGCGGTGCTCCCCGGCGCGGACGTCCCGGACTACCGGCTCGAGGTCACCTACGACGGGCACGCCTCCGTCGTCGACGACCCCTACCGCTTCTTGCCGACGGTGCAGGAGCTGGACCGTCACCTCGTGCGCGAGGGCCGGCACGAGCAGCTGTGGACCGTCCTCGGGGCCAACACGCGCAGCTACCCGGGCGAGCTCGGGGACGTGAGCGGCACGTCCTTCGCGGTCTGGGCCCCGAACGCCCGCGCCGTCCGCGTGGTCGGTGACTTCAACTACTGGCAGGGCGCGTCGCACGCCATGCGCTCGCTCGGCGACAGCGGCGTCTGGGAGGTCTTCGCCCCCGGGGTCGGCGCCGGTGCGCGGTACAAGTTCGAGGTGCTCGGCAACGACGGGTCGTGGCGCCAGAAGGCCGACCCGCTGGCGCAGGGCACGGAGATCCCGCCCGCGACCGCCTCGGTCGTCATCGAGTCCCACTACGAGTGGTCCGACTCCGAGTGGCTGACCGCCCGCAGCTCCCGCGACCCGCACACCGCGCCCATGAGCGTCTACGAGGTCCACCTCGGCTCGTGGCGCGTCGGGCTGTCGTACCGCGACCTGGCCGTGCAGCTGACCGAGCACGTCGTCTCCCTCGGCTTCACGCACGTGGAGCTGCTGCCCGTCGCCGAGCACCCCTTCGGTGGCTCCTGGGGCTACCAGGTCTCGTCGTACTTCGCGCCGACCTCCCGGTTCGGCCACCCCGACGACTTCCGCTACCTCGTCGACACCCTGCACCGCGCGGGGGTCGGGGTCATCGTCGACTGGGTCCCCGCGCACTTCCCCAAGGACGAGTGGTCGCTCGCGCAGTTCGACGGCACCCCGCTGTACGAGCACCCGGACCCGCTCCTGGGCGAGCACCCCGACTGGGGCACGTACGTCTTCAACTTCGGCCGTTCCGAGGTGCGCAACTTCCTCGTCGCCAACGCCACCTACTGGCTCGAGGAGTTCCACGTCGACGGCCTGCGGGTCGACGCCGTCGCGTCGATGCTCTACCTCGACTACTCCCGCAAGCCCGGGCAGTGGCGGCCCAACCAGTACGGCGGCCGCGAGAACCTGGACGCCATCTCGTTCCTCCAGGAGGCCAACGCCACCGCCTACCGGCGCACCCCGGGGATCATGATGATCGCCGAGGAGTCGACCGCGTGGCCGGGCGTCACCGCCCCCACCGACGGCAACGGCCTCGGGTTCGGCCTGAAGTGGAACATGGGCTGGATGAACGACACCCTCCGCTACCTGGCCGAGGAGCCCGTCCACCGGCGCTACCACCACAACGAGATCACCTTCTCGATGGTCTACGCCTACTCCGAGCGCTTCGTGCTCCCCATCAGCCACGACGAGGTCGTGCACGGCAAGGGCTCCCTGTACGAGCGGATGCCCGGCGACCACTGGCAGAAGCTCGCCGGCGTCCGCCTGCTGCTCGGCTATCAGTGGACCCACCCCGGCAAGCAGCTGCTCTTCATGGGCTCCGAGTTCGCCCAGCAGACCGAGTGGGCCGAGTCGCGCTCCCTCGACTGGCACGCGCTCGACGACCCCGCCCACCAGGGCGTCCTGCGCTCCGTCGCCGACCTCAACCGGGTCTACAAGGAGACGCCGGCGCTCTGGCAGCTCGACCACACGCCCGACGGCTTCGAGTGGATCGACTCCGACGACGCGTTCCGCAACACCCTCGCCTACCTGCGCAAGGGGTACGACTCCCCGCCGGTCGCCGTGGTGATCAACTTCGCCGGCATCCCGCACGAGGGGTACCGCCTGGCACTGCCCCGCGGTGGCCGGTGGCGCGAGATCTTCAACTCCGACTCCGAGGCCTACGGCGGATCCGGTGTCGGCAACCTCGGCGAGATCGAGGCCCTGCCCGAGCCGCACTACGGTCGGCCCTACTCCGCCTCGATCCGCGTCCCCCCGCTGGGCGTCGTGGTCTTCGAGGCCGGCTGACCTCGATCCTGCCTCGAGAACACAGGAGCCCGCACCAGTCGGTGCGGGCTCCTTCTCGTCTACGGTCGGGCTCATGTCGCGAGTACTGGTGACGGGCATGTCCGGCGCGGGGAAGTCCACCCTGCTCGCGGCACTGGGCACGCGGGGACACCGGACCGTGGACACCGACCACGACGGTTGGCAGCTGCCCGACGGCACGTGGGACGAACCGCGGATGGCGCAGCTGCTCGCCGCACACCACGACGTCGTGATCTCCGGCACCGTCGAGAACCAGGGCCGCTTCTACGACCGCTTCGAGCACGTCGTCCTGCTCACTGCACCGCTCGACGTCCTGCTCGCCCGCGTCGCCACGCGGACGACCAACCCCTACGGAAGAAATGCAGCCGAACGCGCGCAGATCACTGAATACGTCACCACCGTCGAACCATTGTTGCGGCGCGGAGCCACGCTCGTCCTCGACGGCCGACTGTCGGTCGAGGCGCTCGCGGACACAGTCGAGGCACTCCTCTGACCTGCACCGACGCACTCCGGGGACAGCCCGAGACCCGCACCCAACTGTCCGGGAAACAGAAGAAGCCACCCCCGTCGGGGGTGGCTTCTCCTGAATGATGTCCGGCGGCGTCCTACTCTCCCACACCCTGGCGAGTGCAGTACCATCG
>LMJI01000001.1:2638718-3466239 GCA_001429255.1 Cellulomonas sp. Root930 | reverse complement strand
GATGCGCGTCTGTTCCTTGAGAACTCAACAGTGTGCCAAATAGTCGATGCCATATGGCTCGCTATCGGAGGATGTCTTGTCCCGTTCGGGGTGGGGTGTTCGAGGGTGGTGGGTCTTGGTTGAGATAGGTGCCGTTTTTCCACCTCCGTGGGGGGCGGTGCCAAAATTCAGCCGAATCTGAACGGTCCTTATCGGGACCATTTCGTGTGTCGGTTGCTTCACTGCTTTTGGGTGGTGGGGTGCCATGTAGACATTTACGGAGAGTTTGATTCTGGCTCAGGACGAACGCTGGCGGCGTGCTTAACACATGCAAGTCGAACGGTGATGGCCAGCTTGCTGGTCTGATCAGTGGCGAACGGGTGAGTAACACGTGAGCAACCTACCCCAGACTCTGGAATAACCATGGGAAACGATGGCTAATACCGGATACGAGACGCACACGCATGTGTGGTGTCTGGAAAGATTTATCGGTCTGGGATGGGCTCGCGGCCTATCAGCTTGTTGGTGGGGTAGTGGCCTACCAAGGCGACGACGGGTAGCCGGCCTGAGAGGGCGACCGGCCACACTGGGACTGAGATACGGCCCAGACTCCTACGGGAGGCAGCAGTGGGGAATATTGCACAATGGGCGCAAGCCTGATGCAGCGACGCCGCGTGAGGGATGACGGCCTTCGGGTTGTAAACCTCTTTCAGCAGGGAAGAAGCGAAAGTGACGGTACCTGCAGAAGAAGCGCCGGCTAACTACGTGCCAGCAGCCGCGGTAATACGTAGGGCGCAAGCGTTGTCCGGAATTATTGGGCGTAAAGAGCTCGTAGGCGGTTTGTCGCGTCTGCTGTGAAAACCTAAGGCTCAACCTTGGGCTTGCAGTGGGTACGGGCAGACTAGAGTGCGGTAGGGGTGACTGGAATTCCTGGTGTAGCGGTGGAATGCGCAGATATCAGGAGGAACACCGATGGCGAAGGCAGGTCACTGGGCCGCAACTGACGCTGAGGAGCGAAAGCATGGGGAGCGAACAGGATTAGATACCCTGGTAGTCCATGCCGTAAACGTTGGGCACTAGGTGTGGGGCTCATTCCACGAGTTCCGTGCCGCAGCAAACGCATTAAGTGCCCCGCCTGGGGAGTACGGCCGCAAGGCTAAAACTCAAAGAAATTGACGGGGGCCCGCACAAGCGGCGGAGCATGCGGATTAATTCGATGCAACGCGAAGAACCTTACCAAGGCTTGACATACACCGGAAACTTCCAGAGATGGTTGCCCCGCAAGGTCGGTGTACAGGTGGTGCATGGTTGTCGTCAGCTCGTGTCGTGAGATGTTGGGTTAAGTCCCGCAACGAGCGCAACCCTCGTCCCATGTTGCCAGCGGGTTATGCCGGGGACTCATGGGAGACTGCCGGGGTCAACTCGGAGGAAGGTGGGGATGACGTCAAATCATCATGCCCCTTATGTCTTGGGCTTCACGCATGCTACAATGGCCAGTACAAAGGGCTGCGATACCGCGAGGTGGAGCGAATCCCAAAAAGCTGGTCTCAGTTCGGATTGGGGTCTGCAACTCGACCCCATGAAGTCGGAGTCGCTAGTAATCGCAGATCAGCAACGCTGCGGTGAATACGTTCCCGGGCCTTGTACACACCGCCCGTCAAGTCACGAAAGTCGGTAACACCCGAAGCCGGTGGCCCAACCCTTGTGGAGGGAGCTGTCGAAGGTGGGACTGGCGATTGGGACTAAGTCGTAACAAGGTAGCCGTACCGGAAGGTGCGGCTGGATCACCTCCTTTCTAAGGAGCATCTGGCAGCCACATCGCCTGTCATGGGTGGTGGAGGGTGTCCAGGCCCGTTGTCCCTGCCGAACGAGTGGGGGACGGTGCTCGAGGGTGGAACATCGACTGTTGGCCGGCTTACGAGCTGGTGGCGACCTAGTACGCCAGGCCCTTCGGGGTTCTGGGTGGGAACGGATCGTTGCTGGGGAGGGGTCGGCTGGGCACGCTGTTGGGTCCTGAGGGAACAGCCGGAAGGTTGTTCGTTCAGGGTCGCTACGCACGCGGTCCGCACCTGAGGGTGTGGGGTGGGTGCGGGTGGCTGCGGGCTGGTACCGCTCAGTCAAACCGCCGGCACTGCGTTGCGCTTYTGCGCGAGGTGGTGGGGGTAGGTGCTGGGGTGAGGGTACTGGTTTCCCGGTCGTAGCTTGAGAACTGCACAGTGGACGCGAGCATCTTTTTTGAATGATTTTTGTGGTCAAGTTTATAAGGGCACAGGGTGGATGCCTTGGCACTAGGAGCCGAAGAAGGACGTTGTAGCCTGCGATAAGCCTCGGGGAGTTGGCAAACGAACCGTGATCCGAGGATGTCCGAATGGGGAAACCCCGCACGAGTCATGTCGTGTGACCTGCACCTGAATATATAGGGTGTGTGGAGGGAACGGCGGGAAGTGAAACATCTCAGTACCGCCAGGAAGAGATATTCCGTGAGTAGTGGCGAGCGAAAGCGGATCAGGCCAAACCGTGTACGTGTTCAAGCCGGCAGGCGTTGCGTGCACGGGGTTGTGGGACCTTTCCGTTGGATCTGCCGATCCGACAGGGAGTCAGAAAGTCGCGTCATAGTCGAAGGGCATTGAAAGGCCCGGCACAGAGGGTGTGACCCCCGTAGACGAAATGGCGTGGCCTCCCGAAGGGGATCCCAAGTAGCTCCGGGCCCGAGAAACCTGGAGTGAATCTGCACAGACCACTGTGTAAGCCTAAATACTACCTAGTGACCGATAGCGGACAAGTACCGTGAGGGAAAGGTGAAAAGTACCCCGGGAGGGGAGTGAAATAGTACCTGAAACCGTGTGCCTACAATCCGTTGGAGCCTCCCTAGCAGGGGTGACAGCGTGCCTTTTGAAGAATGAGCCTGCGAGTTAGTGGTACGTGGCGAGGTTAACCCGTGTGGGGAAGCCGTAGCGAAAGCGAGTCCGAATAGGGCGATTCAGTCGCGTGCTCTAGACCCGAAGCGGAGTGATCTAGCCATGGGCAGGTTGAAGCGCGGGTAAGACCGCGTGGAGGACCGAACCCACCAGGGTTGAAAACCTGGGGGATGACCTGTGGTTAGGGGTGAAAGGCCAATCAAACTCCGTGATAGCTGGTTCTCCCCGAAATGCATTTAGGTGCAGCGTCACGTGTTTCTTGCCGGAGGTAGAGCTACTGGATAGCCGATGGGCCCCACCAGGTTACTGACGTTAGCCAAACTCCGAATGCCGGTAAGCCAGAGCGTGGCAGTGAGACTGCGGGGGATAAGCTCCGTAGTCGAGAGGGAAACAGCCCAGACCACCAGCTAAGGCCCCTAAGCGTATGCTAAGTGGGAAAGGATGTGGAGTTGCACAGACAACCAGGAGGTTGGCTTAGAAGCAGCCACCCTTGAAAGAGTGCGTAATAGCTCACTGGTCAAGTGATTCCGCGCCGACAATGTAGCGGGGCTCAAGTATACCGCCGAAGCTGTGGCATTCACATATCAGCTCAGCGCACCTTCGGGTGTGTTCAGGCGTGTGGATGGGTAGGGGAGCGTCGTGTGGCGAGTGAAGTCGCGGGGGAACCCAGCGGTGGACGCCACACGAGTGAGAATGCAGGCATGAGTAGCGAATGACGGGTGAGAAACCCGTCCGCCGAATGATCAAGGGTTCCAGGGCCAGGCTAATCCGCCCTGGGTAAGTCGGGACCTAAGGCGAGGCCGACAGGCGTAGTCGATGGACAACGGGTTGATATTCCCGTACCGGCGAAGAACCGCCCATACCGAGCCCGGTGATGCTAAACGCCCGAGATGCCACATCGTCCCTTCGGGGACACCGTGGCGTGGAGCGCGTGACCCGAACCGGTAGTAGGTAAGCGTATTAACAGGGGTGACGCAGGAAGGTAGCCAAGCGTGGCGATGGTAGTCCACGTCCAAGGTCGTAGGGCGAGGTGTAGGCAAATCCGCACCTCATATAGCCTGAGAGCTGACGGTGACCGCGAATGCGGGAATCTGGTGATCCTATGCTGCCAAGAAAAGCCTCGACGCGAGGTTCTAGCCGCCCGTACCCCAAACCGACTCAGGTGATCAGGTAGAGAATACCAAGGCGATCGAGAGAATCGTGGTTAAGGAACTCGGCAAAATGCCCCCGTAACTTCGGGAGAAGGGGGGCCTGAAGCGTGAACCGACTTGCTCGGGGAGCGTGAAGGGCCGCAGAGACCAGGGAGAAGCGACTGTTTACTAAAAACACAGGTCCGTGCGAAGTCGCAAGACGATGTATACGGACTGACGCCTGCCCGGTGCTGGAAGGTTAAGAGGACGGGTCAGCCGCAAGGCGAAGCTCAGAATTTAAGCCCCAGTAAACGGCGGTGGTAACTATAACCATCCTAAGGTAGCGAAATTCCTTGTCGGGTAAGTTCCGACCTGCACGAATGGCGTAACGACTTCTCCGCTGTCTCAACCGCGAACTCGGCGAAATTGCACTACGAGTAAAGATGCTCGTTACGCGCAGCAGGACGGAAAGACCCCGGGACCTTTACTATAGTTTGGTATTGGTGTTCGGTGCGGCTTGTGTAGGATAGGTGGGAGACTGTGAAGCCGGCACGCCAGTGTCGGTGGAGTCAACGTTGAAATACCACTCTGGTCGCTCTGGATATCTAACCTCGGTCCGTGATCCGGACTAGGGACAGTGCCTGATGGGTAGTTTAACTGGGGCGGTTGCCTCCTAAAATGTAACGGAGGCGCTCAAAGGTTCCCTCAGCCTGGTTGGCAATCAGGTGGCGAGTGCAAGTGCACAAGGGAGCTTGACTGTGAGACTGACAGGTCGAGCAGGGACGAAAGTCGGAACTAGTGATCCGGCGGTGGCTTGTGGAAGCGCCGTCGCTCAACGGATAAAAGGTACCCCGGGGATAACAGGCTGATCTTGCCCAAGAGTCCATATCGACGGCATGGTTTGGCACCTCGATGTCGGCTCGTCGCATCCTGGGGCTGGAGTAGGTCCCAAGGGTTGGGCTGTTCGCCCATTAAAGCGGTACGCGAGCTGGGTTTAGAACGTCGTGAGACAGTTCGGTCCCTATCCGCTGCGCGCGCAGGAAACTTGAGAAGGGCTGTCCCTAGTACGAGAGGACCGGGACGGACGAACCTCTGGTGTGCCAGTTGTTCCGCCAGGAGCACGGCTGGTTAGCTACGTTCGGAAGGGATAACCGCTGAAAGCATCTAAGCGGGAAGCCTGCTTCAAGATGAGGTTTCCATGCCCCCTTGAGGGGTGAGAGGCTCCCAGCTAGACCACTGGGTAGATAGGCCGGATGTGGAAGAGGGGACTAACGACCCTCGCAGCTGACCGGTACTAATAAGCCGACAACTTCACCACTTCATTCACTGCTTTGCTACGCGTCCACTGTGCGGTTCCCGAGAGACGAACGGGAACCCGTTTGACAACTCGACAACGTTACGGCGGTCATAGCGAAGGGGAAACGCCCGGTCCCATTCCGAACCCGGAAGCTAAGCCCTTCAGCGCCGATGGTACTGCACTCGCCAGGGTGTGGGAGAGTAGGACGCCGCCGGACATCATTCAGGAGAAGCCACCCCCGACGGGGGTGGCTTCTTCTGTTTCCCGGACAGCCTGGCCGCCCTCGCGCTCACGCTGAGCACCGCGGTGATGGTCACCATGCTGTTCANCGATGGTACTGCACTCGCCAGGGTGTGGGAGAGTAGGACGCCGCCGGACATCATTCAGGAGAAGCCACCCCCGACGGGGGTGGCTTCTTCTGTTTCCCAAGAATGTTCTGTGCGCGCGACGTCGGGCGTATTGATCAGCACTATTCACCGCAGTGTCGTCCCCGCTCCGCCATATTCGGCGCGGCCCACTCGGCCGCCGTTCGGCGTCCGGAGCAGGGGATGAGACGATGGGGCGGTCGATCGCGACGAGGAGAGCACACAGATGAACAGCGAGAATCGTGCCGAGGGCACACCCGACGACCGGGGTCGATCGGGTGGAGCGAGCCGCGGTCGACCCGACGGCGAACGCAGCAGCTCGGCACGAGGCCCGCGTGGCTCGCAGGGCGGCGGCGCGCCTCGCGGCGGTTCGTCCGGTCGTGGCGGTTCCTACGGTGGCGCGCGTCCGAGCTCGGGCGGAGACCGGGGCTACCGCCCGTCGTCCGGCGGGCGTCCGGCCGGCGACGACCGCGGGTTCCGGCCGTCCGGCAGCGGGCGTCCGGGTGCGGACCGCCCGTCTTACGGCGACCGTTCCGGCAGCGGCCGCCCCCCGTACGGTGACCGCTCCGGCGCGGGTGACCGCGGCCGTGGAGCCGACCGACCGTCGTACGGTGACCGTCCCAGCGGGGATCGGCCGAGCTACGGTCGTCCGTCGGGCGATCGAACGGGCTTCGGAGATCGCTCCGGCGGAACCAGCCGCGGCGGCGACCGCTCGTCCTACGGGAACCGACCCTCCGGCGGTCGGCCCGCGTACGGAGACCGCCCCTCGGGTGACCGCTCGGCATACGGAAACCGCCCTGCCGGCGAGCGAGCTGGCAGCGGCGACCGTCCCGCCTACGGCAACCGCTCCGGCGGGGACCGTCCCGCGTACGGCAACCGACCTTCCGGAGACCGCCCCGCGTACGGCGACCGCTCTGGTGGTCGTCCCCAGGGTGACCGCCCGTCCTACGGTGACCGTTCCGGTGGTGGTCGCCCCTCGGGTGACCGCCCGTCCTACGGTGACCGCTCTGGTGGTCGTCCCCAGGGTGACCGCCCGTCCTACGGCAACCGCTCCGGCGGGGACCGTCCCGCGTACGGCAACCGACCTTCCGGAGACCGCCCGTCGTACGGCGATCGTTCCGGTGGTCGTCCCCAGGGTGACCGTCCCTCCTACGGTGACCGTTCCGGTGGTGGTCGTCCCCAGGGTGACCGTCCCTCCTACGGTGACCGTTCCGGTGGTGGTCGTCCCCAGGGTGACCGCCCGTCCTACGGTGACCGTTCCGGTGGTGGTCGTCCCCAGGGTGACCGCCCGTCCTACGGTGACCGTTCCGGTGGTGGTCGCCCCCAGGGTGACCGCCCGTCCTACGGTGACCGTTCCGGTGGTGGTCGCCCCCAGGGTGACCGCCCGTCCTACGGTGACCGTTCCGGTGGTGGTCAGGGTGACCGCCCGTCCTACGGTGACCGTTCCGGTGGTGGTCGCCCCCAGGGTGACCGCCCGTCCTACGGTGACCGTTCCGGTGGTGGTCGCCCCTCGGGTGACCGTCCCTCCTATGGAGACCGTTCCGGTGGCGACCGTCCCTCGTACGGGCAGCGCTCAGGCGGGGACCGCCCGTCCTACGGCAGCCGTCCGGCCGATGACCGACGCTCGAGCGGCGACCGACCGGATCGGGGAGGCCGTCCGGCCGGCGGGGCCGACCGACGTCCGTCCGGCGACCGTCCGGCGTCCGGTGGTCAGCGCCCCTCGTACTCCGACCGGAGCGACCGCCCCGAGCGCACCTCGTCTCGTCCGCCCGCCTCGGGCAACCGCAGCGACCGTCCCGCGACGGGCGATCGTCGACCCCCCGGCGGACGGCCGGTGCGCGACGACCGCTCCGGTGCGCGCGCTGGGTACGGCGGGGGCACCGATCGCCCGGCGACCGACGACCGTCGGCTCACGCGTCCGCCGCAGGAGGAGCGCGTCGTCGCGCCCGAGATCCCGGACGAGGTCGTGTTCAGCGACCTCGACCGTTCCGTCCGCGGCCGGCTGCGCACGCTGAGCAAGGACAACGCCGATGGCGTCGGCCGTCACCTGGTGATGGTGGGCCGGCTGCTCGACGCCGCGCCGGAGCGTGCCTACGAGCACGCCCAGGCCGCGGTTCGCCGTGCCGGGCGCGTCGACGTCGTGCGGGAGGCCGCCGGTCTGGCTGCCTACCGGACGGGTCGGTACGCCGAGGCGCTGCGCGAGCTGCGGACGGTGCGCCGGTTGAACGGGTCGTCGGAGCACCTGGCGATCATGGCGGACTGCGAGCGTGGGCTGGGCAGGCCCGAGCGCGCGCTCGCCCTGGCGCAGGAGCCGGAGGCCGAGACGCTCGATGCGGAGTCGAGCATCGAGCTGGCGATCGTCGTCAGCGGTGCGCGCCTGGACCTCGGTCAGGCCGATGCCGCCGTGGCGGCCCTGTCGACCGTGGCGGTACGTGCCGCGACCGGTCTGGTTGCCGTGCGGGTGGCTCAGGCGCGGGCGACCGCGCTCGAGGCGGCCGGACGTACCGACGAGGCCGCGGCCGAGCTGGCGCCGTACACGCAGGACCAGCTCGACGAGGCCGCGGGTGACGTGGAGGTCGAGGACGAGGTGGTCTCGTTCGACCTCAGCGAGTTCGACGCGGACGGCGAGTACGACGAGGACGCGTTCGAGGCGCCCGCCGTCGCGGACGACTCGGCCGCAGCCGACGACGACGAGGACGACGAGGAGGTCGAGGACGACGACGAGACCGATGTCGTCGCCGACGACGCGCACGAGTCGGTCGACGTGTCGTCCGACGAGTCCGAGCAGCCGGTCGACGATGTCGCCGGAGCCCTCGACGAGACGCCCGACGCATCCGCAGACGGCGACCGGACGCACGAGGAGCCGGAGCAGCTGCTGGGCGGTCAGGGGTCGGACGAGGCGGAGGGCGGTCGGTGACGGCGGGGCTCATCGGCTCGGCCACACCGCTCGCGGACCGGTTCGACCTCGCGCTGGTCGACCTGGACGGCGTGGCCTACCGCGGTCACGAGCCGATCGACGGTGCGGCCGAGGGGCTGACGGCGGCGCGCGAGCGAGGGATGCGGCTGGTGTTCGTCACCAACAACGCGTCGCGCGAGCCGGAGTCCGTCGCGGACCAGCTCACGGACCTCGGGATCGTCACGCACGCCTCCGAGGTCATGACCGCGGCGCAGGCGGCTGCGCAGCTGCTGCGCACCCGGCTGCCGCGCGGGTCGAAGGTGCTGGTCGTCGGCGGCGCCGGGCTGGTCACCGCCGTGCGGCTGGCCGGGTACGAGGTCGTGCACTCCGCCGACGACGAGCCCGCAGCCGTCGCGCAGGGCTTCTCGCCGGAGGTGGGCTGGCCGCAGCTCGCGGAGGCGGCGTACGCCGTCGGCCGCGGTGCGTGGCACGTGGCGTCGAACCTCGACCTGAGCCTGCCGACCGCGCGGGGCTTCGCGCCGGGGAACGGATCGCTCGTCGGCGCCGTCCAGGCGGCGACGGGCGTGGTCCCGGACAGCGCGGGCAAGCCGTCCCCGACGATGTACCAGATGGCTGTGGAGCGGGTCGGCGCGCGCGAGACGCTCGTGATCGGCGACCGGCTCGACACCGACCTGGGCGGTGCGCGCGCAGGCGGCTACATCGGTCTGCACGTGCTGACCGGCGTGAGCTCGGCGCGCGACGACGTGCTGGCGGTGCCGGGGGAGCGGCCGCACCTCATCGGCGCGGACCTGCGCTCGCTGCTGGTCGCCCACCCCGAGCCCCAGCAGGGAGAGGACGGCTGGTGGACCGTGCGGGAGGCGTCGGCGCGAGTCGTCGAGGGTCGCCTCGAGCTGGGTCGCGGCTCCGACACGTCCGTCGAGGGCCAGGTCGACGTGGTCCGCGCGGCGTGCGCTGCGGCGTGGACCGCGGTCGACGCCGGTGTCGAGCTCGACCCGTCCTCGGTCCCGGAGCTGGCGACCGCGCTCGACGGCGAGTGATCGCGAGCGGGGTCGCCTGTGTGTGGCGACCGGTCGAGGTCGGCTCCGGCAGGTAGCGTGGGCGCGGTCCCGGACCTCGGACTCGGGCGGCAGCGCCGCCGGTGATCCTCGCGTGACCGGGACCGACGCAGGACGACGACCACCTCAGGAGACGGCGCAGTGAGCGAGACCGGCGGGACGGACGTGACACCGGGACAGGTGCCCGGGCTGAGCTCGACCTCGGACGCGGCGGTCGACGAAGCACTGTCGACGCTGGTGGGCCTCGAGGACCAGCCGCTGCGGTCGCACGTCGCCGTGTTCGACGCGGTCCACGGCGCGCTCCAGGACCGGCTCGCGGACGCGGAGGGCTGACCCGCGGTGACCACACGCCTCGACACGGAGCTCGTGCGCCGCGGACTGGCCCGGTCGCGGCGGCACGCCGGAGAGCTGATCGCGGCCGGTCGGGTGACCGTCGATGGCTCCGCGGTCTCGCGGAGCGCCGCGCAGGTGACGGACGAGCGCCAGGTCGCCGTCCGGTCCGACGACGGTGACCCGGGCTACGCGTCGCGCGCAGGGCACAAGCTGGCAGGTGCCCTCGACGCGCTCGGCGCGGACGGTCCCGCGGTCGCCGGCCGGCACTGCCTCGACGCGGGGGCGAGCACCGGAGGATTCACCGACGTGCTGCTGCGCCGCGGGGCGGCGGGCGTCGTGGCGGTCGACGTCGGTCACGACCAGATGGTCGACGAGCTGCGTGCGGACCCGCGGGTGAACGTGCGCGAGGGCGTCAACGTCCGCACCCTGACGCGTGGGGACGTCAGCCCCGCCCCGGAGCTGGTCGTCGCCGACCTCTCGTTCATCTCGCTCACCCTCGTCCTTCCCGCGCTCGTCGACGTCGCTCGGCCGGACGCCGACCTGCTGCTGATGGTGAAGCCGCAGTTCGAGGTCGGGCGCGAGCGACTCGGCTCGGGTGGTGTGGTGCGTCTGCCCGGTCTGTGGGTCGACGCCGTCCTGGGTGTCGCGCGCGCCGGTGCCGAGCTCGGTCTGGAGGTCCGCGACGTCGTCCGCAGCCCACTGCCGGGACCGAGCGGCAACGTCGAGTTCTTCGTGTGGTTCCGGCGGCCGGAGGGCGACGCGGCCGTCGATGTCCCCGTCGACCGGATCACCGCCGCCGTGCTCGCGGACGCCGAGGTGGCCCCGTGACCCGGCGCGCCCTGGTGGTCACCCACGGTGGCCGCGAGGAAGCCGTGGCGGCCACCCGCGAGGTGGTGCGCGAGCTCGAGCGCGCGGGCGTCGAGCCGGTGCTGGCCGCAGAGGACGCCGACGCTGCCGACCTGCCGGCGTTCGAGCTGGCGATCGTGCTCGGTGGCGACGGGACGATCCTGCGGGCCGCCGAGCTCACACGGGGGACGTCCGTGCCCCTGCTGGGCGTGAACCTCGGTCACGTCGGGTTCCTCGCCGAGAGCGAGCGCGAGGACCTGGGGGAGGCGGTTCGACGCCTGACCGCGGGCGAGTTCGTCGTCGAGGAGCGCGTCACCCTCGACGTCCGGGTGCTGCGGCCGGACGGGAGCGTCGGCACCGGGTGGGCGCTCAACGAGGCGGCGCTGGAGAAGGTCGACCGGTCGCGCATGCTCGAGGTGCTGGTCGAGGTCGACGGCCACCCGCTGTCGTCGTTCGGCTGCGACGGGATCGTCGCGGCGACCGCCACCGGGTCCACCGCGCACGCGTTCTCCGCCGGCGGCCCCGTGGTGTGGCCGGACGTGGACGGCATGATCCTGGTGCCCCTGTCGGCGCACGCCCTGTTCGCCCGGCCGCTGGTGGTCGGTCCCCGGAGCACCCTCGCGGTGGAGGTGCTGGAACGCTCGCCCGCCGCCGGGTTGGTCACGCTCGACGGCCGCCGGCGGCTCGAGGTGCCCAAGGGGTCGCGGGTGGAGGTCACCCGCAGCCCCGTCCCTGTGCGACTCGCACGGCTCACGATGGCGCCGTTCACGACGCGCCTGGTGAACAAGTTCGGTCTCCCGGTCGACGGCTGGCGCGGGCGGCCCAGCGCGCCGCGGCCCGTGCGCGCCGTGCAGCCGGAGGTGGCACCGTGATCGAGGAGATCCGGATCGAGAACCTCGGGGTCATCGGCCGCGCGCACGTCGAGCTCGGCCCGGGGCTCACGGTGCTCACGGGCGAGACCGGTGCGGGCAAGACGATGGTGCTGACGGCGCTGAACCTGCTGCTCGGCGGCAAGGCCGACCCGGCGACCGTACGGGTGGGGTCGGCGTCGGCCTCCGTCGAGGGCCGCGTGGTGCTCGACGCCGGTGCTCCTGCGCTCGCGCGCGCCGCCGAGGCCGGTGCCGACCTGGACGACGACGGGAGCCTCGTGCTCCTGCGGACGGTCGGTGCCGGCTCGGACGGCACCACCGGCCGCTCCCGTGCGTTCGTGGGCGGTCGGTCCGTGCCTCAGGGGGTTCTCGCGGAGCTGGCGGACGAGCTGGTCACGGTGCACGGCCAGGCCGACCAGGCCCGGTTGCGCTCGCCCGCGGTGCAGCGGGAGGCGCTCGACGAGTTCGTCGGTCCGGCGCACCGCGAGGTTCTCGCGAGCTACCGCGGTGCGTGGGCGCAGCGGGCACGCGTGGAGGCGGAGCTCACGGACCTCGTCGACCGGGCGCGGGACCGCACGCGGGAGGCGGAGCTGCTGCGCCTCGGGCTGGCGGAGGTCGAGCGGGTGGACCCGCAGCCGGACGAGGACGTGACGCTGGCCGACGAGGTCGAGCGGCTGTCGCACGCCGAGGACCTGCGGACGGCCGCGGCCGGGGCGCACACCGCGCTCGTCGGCGGCGACGACGGGACGGACGAGGGGACGGCGGTCGGGACGATCGAGCTCGCGCGCCGGCTGCTCGAGCACGAGGGCAGCCACGACCCGGCGCTCGCCGCGCTCGCCACCCGCATCGCGGAGGCGGGTTACCTGCTCGCGGACGTGTCGACGGACCTCGCCGCCTACCTGGAGGACCTGCAGGCCGACCCGCTGCGCCTCGAGGCAGCCCAGCGCCGGCGCGCCGAGCTGGGCAGCCTCACCCGGAGCTACGGGTCGACGGTCGCGGAGGTGCTGGCCTGGGCGGACACCGCCGGTCGCCGTCTGCTCGACCTCGACGGCGGGGAGGAGCGGATCGACGAGCTGCGGGAGGAACGCGCTCGCCTGCGCGCCGAGCTCGACACGCTCGCGGACCGGTTGACGAGCGGGCGACGCGCCGGCGCCGAGCGTCTGTCCGCGGTGGTGTCCGAGGAGCTGGCGGGCCTGGCGATGGGTGGAGCCGAGCTGCGCGTGGTCGTCGAGCCGGCCGACGAGCCCGGACCGCACGGCGCCGACAAGGTCGAGATGCTCCTGGTGCCGCACGCGGGCGCGCCCGCTCGCGCGCTGGGCAAGGGCGCGTCCGGTGGGGAGCTGTCCCGCGTCATGCTGGCCATCGAGGTGGCGCTGGCCACCGCGCCGGGCGCGACACGGCCGGGGACGTTCGTGTTCGACGAGGTCGACGCGGGCGTCGGCGGTCGGGCCGCGGTCGAGGTGGGACGTCGGCTGTCGTCACTCGCGCAGGGCAGCCAGGTGCTCGTCGTGACGCACCTCGCGCAGGTAGCGGCGTTCGCCGACCGGCACCTCGTCGTCACCAAGTCGACGGCCGACGGGGTGGACGTGGTCACCGAGTCGGACGTGCGCTTGGTCACGCGGGAGGACCGTGTGCGCGAGCTCGCCCGCATGCTGTCCGGCCAGGAGGACTCGCACGCCGCGCGGACGCACGCCGCAGAACTGCTCGAGCTCTCGTCCGTGGGACGATGAGCGGCGATGAGAGCCTCCCTGCGCAAGCGCACCGCCCTGCCCGAAGCCGGCGTCGTCGCCGGTCCGGCACGTGTCGACCCCCGGACCAAGGGGCTGACCAAGCGTCTGCGCCCCGGTGACATCGCGGTCATCGACCACCTGGACCTCGACCGTGTGTCCGCCGAGGCGCTGGTCGCGTGCCAGCCCACCGCCGTGCTCAACGCTGCGCGCTCCACGTCGGGTCGCTACCCGAACCTCGGCCCGGAGATCCTCATCGAGGCCGGCATCCCCCTGATCGACGACCTCGGTGCGGACGTCATGTCCCTGACCGAGGGCCACCGGCTCCGGATCGTGGACGGTGCCGTCTACGAGGGCGAGACGCTGGTCGCGGAGGGTGTCCTGCAGACCGAGGCGACGGTCGCCGCCGCGATGGAGGAGGCCCGTGCCGGCCTCTCCGTGCAGCTGGAGTCGTTCGCCGCGAACACGATGGACTACCTGCGCCGCGAGCGGGACCTGCTCCTCGACGGGGTCGGCGTGCCCGACATCTCCACCGTGATCGACGGTCGGCAGGTGCTCATCGTGGTCCGCGGCTACCACTACAAGGAAGACCTGGTCACGCTGCGGCCCTACATCCGCGAGTACCGGCCGGTGCTCATCGGCGTCGACGGGGGAGCGGACGCGATCCTCGACGCCGGCTGGAAGCCCGACCTGATCGTCGGAGACATGGACTCCGTATCCGACCGCGCCCTGACGTGCGGCGCGGAGGTGGTGGTGCACGCCTACCGCGACGGTCGCGCGCCCGGGCTCGCGCGAGTGGAACAGCTCGACGTCAAGCACGTCGTGTTCCCCGCCACCGGCACCAGCGAGGACGTCGCCATGCTGCTCGCCGACGACAAGGGCGCCGAGCTGATCGTGGCGGTCGGGACGCACGCCACGCTCGTCGAGTTCCTGGACAAGGGCCGGTCGGGCATGGCGAGCACCTTCCTCACGCGACTGCGGGTCGGCAGCAAGCTGGTCGACGCCAAGGGCGTCTCGCGGCTCTACCGGAACCGCATCTCCAACCTGCAGCTCACCCTCCTGGTCCTCGCGGGCCTGCTCGCCCTCGGCGTGGCGCTCGCGTCGACCGCGGCGGGCCAGACCCTGATCGGCCTCTCGGGCGCCCGTATCGACGACATCACGTCGTGGGTGAGCGGACTCTTCGGATGAGCACCGCCGCCCCCGCCCTGCACCTGGTCCCGGTGAACGCCGGCGACGTACCCGACGGAGACCTCGCACCGTGATCGACTTCCGCTACCACATCGTCTCGCTCATCTCGGTCTTCCTGGCGCTGGCCGTCGGCATCGCCCTGGGTGCCGGCCCGCTCAAGGAGACGATCGGCGACACCCTCACCGGCCAGGTCGAGCAGCTCCGCGGCGAGAAGGACGCGCTCCGGGCCGAGCTCGACACCACGTCGGGCGAGCTCCAGGACGCCGAGACCTACATCGACGCCGCCGGTCCGCAGCTCCTCGACGGCACATTGCCGGACCGCCGGGTCGCCGTGATCGCGCTCGGTGAGGTCGACGAGGCGGTCCGCACCGCGATCGACACGCGCCTGACCCAGTCGGGCGCCAGCGTCACGGCCCACGTCACGTTGACGGACACGTGGATGGACCCGGACGCGCGCACGTTCCGGCAGGCGCTGGTCGGCCAGCTGCTCACGTACCTCGACCCGGTCCCGGCCGACGACGCGGGCGTCGAGGACGAGCTCGCCTCCGCGCTGGTGCAGGCCCTCGTCACGTCGGACCCGAGCAACCCGGACGTGCTGTCCGACGACGCCTCCGTGCTGCTCGAGCTCCTCTCGTCGAGCGAGAGCGACAGCCCCCTGGTCACCGTGGCCGACCAGGTCACCGTGCCTGCCGACGCGATCGTCGTCATCGGCGTGCCCCGGGAGGAGGCCGCCGCGGACGCGACCCCGAGCCCCGCGCCGTCGGAGTCGACCGTCGTGGCCCAGCTCGCGGTCCTCAGCGCCGCGCAGGAGCTCTCGAGCGGGGCCGTCCTGGCCGACGGGCCGCGCGGCGAGGGCAGCCTCACGGACGCCGTGCTGGCGGACCAGGACCTGGCGGCCACGATCACCACCGTCTCCGGGACGGCCGTCGTGACCGGGCAGGTCAACGTGCCTCTCGCCCTGGCCGGTCGGATCGCCGGCACCAACGGTCACTACGGGTTCGGTGACGACGAGACCCCGCTGCCGGCGGCCGTGGTGCTCCCGCCGGTCGACCGCACGCCGCGGCTGCCCGAGGGTGCGGAGTCGACTGCCGGGACCGAGGGATGACGGTAGGCGTCGCGCGTCGCGTCCTCGCGGGCGCTGTCGCAGGTGCGGTGACCGCGGTCGTGCGCGGCGCGTTCGACCACCAGGCTCCCGGCGGGCAGGCGCGCTGGACCCGTACGAACCACCGCGGAGAGCCGATCAGCCTGCTCGAAGGGCCGTCGGTGGCCGCGGGACTGCTCGCCGCCGGACTCGTCGGCGCGCCGTCGCCGCGAGGGGCCGTCGCGCTCACGCTCGCGACCGCGTCCGGCGCGGCCTTCGGCCTGGTCGACGACCTCGGCGAGGACTCCTCATCGCGGCGCAAGGGTCTGCGCGGCCACCTCGGCGCCCTCGCGCGCGGGCAGCTCACGACCGGTGGCCTCAAGGTCCTCGGCATCGGCGGCGGCGCGCTCGTCGCCGCCGCTGTGGCGACGCCGGTGCACCGGACGGACGGCACGCGGCGCTCGACGGTCGGCTGGCTCGCGGACGTCGCCGCATCCGGAGCGTTGATCGCCTCGAGCGCCAACCTGGTGAACCTCCTCGACCTGCGTCCGGGACGCGCCCTCAAGGCGGCCACGCTCGTCGCGGCTCCGCTCGCGCTCGGGCCGGGCGGTGGCGCGGGGGCCGGTGCCTCGGTGCTCGGTGTGGTCGGCGCCGCGATGGACCAGGACCTGGCCGAGGCCGACATGCTCGGCGACGGCGGTGCCAACGCCGTGGGCGCCACGCTGGGCGCCGCCGTGGTGCTGAGCGCCCCGCGGCCGGTCCGGCTCGCCTGCCTCGCGGTCGTCGTCGGTCTCACCGTCGCCAGCGAGAAGATCAGCTTCACGCAGGTCATCGAGCGCACGCCGGTGCTGCGCGACATCGACGGCTGGGGCCGGCGGCCCGTCGACCCGCCCGCGGACCGGTCCGGGTGAGCCCCGCGGCGCGGCGCACGCTCGCCGGACTCGGGGGCGCGGCCGCGATGATCGCCGCCGTCACCGTCCTGAGCCGGGTGCTCGGGTTCGGCCGGTACCTCGTCCAGGCCCACGCGTTCCACGACGGCGCCATCGGCGGGGTCTACAACGCGGCCAACACCCTGCCGAACGTGCTGTTCGAGGTGGCAGCCGGCGGCGCGCTGGCCGGCGCGCTCGTCCCGCTGCTCGCTCTGCCGGTCGCCCGTGGCCTGCGCAAGGACATCGACGCGATCACCTCCGCCACCTTCGGCTGGACGCTCCTGGTGCTCGTGCCTCTCGGCGCCGCACTCGCCGCCTCCAGCGGGCTCATCGCCTCGGTGTGGCCGGGGCGCCTCGACGACGCGCAGCGTGACCTGCTCCAGTACTTCATCGCCGTCTTCGCGGTCCAGGTGCCCATGTACGGCATCGCGGTGCTCCTCTACGCGGTGCTCCAGGCGCACAAGAAGTTCTTCTGGCCGGCGTTCGCCCCCGTGCTGTCGTCCGTCGTCGTCATCGCGACCTACCTGGTCTACGCGGCGCTCGCCGGCGGGGAGCTCGACGACCCTGCGGCCGTCACGTCCGAGGCGCTGGCGGTGCTCGGGTGGGGGACCACGCTGGGCGTCGCGGCGATGTGCTTCCCGATGTTCGTGCCGGTCCGGCGCCTGGGCGTGCGCATCCGGCCGACCCTGCGCTTCCCCGAGGGCACGGGTCGACGCCTCGCTGCCCTCGCCTTCGCCGGGGTGGGCTCGCTGGTGGCCCAGCAGCTCTCGGTGCTGGTGGCGCTGCTGGTGGCCGCCGACCGAGGGAACGCCGGCACCTGGTCGGTCTACCTGTGGTCGCAGCAGGTGTACCTGCTGCCGTACGCGGTGCTGGTGGTGCCGCTGGCGACGTCGACGTTCCCCCGGCTCGCGCAGCGTGCGGCGTCCGGTGAGCACGAGGCGTTCGCGCGGATGGCGTCCGGGACCACGCGCGCGGTCCTGGCCGCCGCTGCACTCGGCGGGGCCGCCCTCGCCGCCGCCGCTCCCGCGGTCACGAACGTCTTCGTGTTCATCGCCGACGGCGGCCCCGGCATGCGCGCCATGACGCTGACGATCACCTGGCTCATGCCGGGTCTGCTCGGCTTCGCGCTGATGTTCCACGCATCCCGCGCCCTCTACGCGCTCGAGCGGGGCCGCGCCGCCATCACGGCCAACGTCGCGGGCTGGGGGACCGTCGCCGTGGCGACGCCTCTGCTCGCCGCGGCGCGGGCGCCCGCCGGGAACGACCCGGAGGCGACGCTCCTTGCGCTCGCCCAGGCCAGCTCGCTCGGGATGCTCGTCGGCGGCACGGTCGCGGTGGTCCTGCTGCGCCGCGCGGCGGGCCGTGCTGCCACGGCAGGCCTGCTGCGCAGCGCTCTGGTGCTCGGGCTCGGTGCCGGGCTCGGTGCCCTCGTCGGCCGGTGGGTGGTGGACGCCGTCATCGAGCTGGCGGGGCACGGTGTGCTGACCGCGCTCGGTGCGGCCGCGGGCGGCGGGATCATCGCCGCCCTCGTCGTCGCGGGCGCGCTCGCCGCCGGGGATCGCGGGACCCTGCGGGACTTCCGGCGCATCGAGGCGGAACCGCGGCCGGCCGCGGACCGGGTTCCCGACCCCGCGAACCCGGGCGCGCCGCTCCTGTAGGGGCAGCACGTGTCCGGACTCACCCCGCGCCGTGCTCCGGGAGAGGGCGTTCGTCGGGTAGGTTGGAATCCCGTGACAGAGCGCGCGCATCGACTCTCCGGGCGGTCGGATTCCACGACCCGGCACATCTTCGTCACCGGGGGTGTCGCTTCCTCCCTCGGCAAGGGCCTGACGGCGAGCAGCCTCGGCCGACTCCTTCGCTCCCGTGGCCTCCGCGTCACGATGCAGAAGCTCGACCCGTACCTCAACGTGGACCCGGGCACCATGAACCCGTTCCAGCACGGCGAGGTCTTCGTCACCGAGGACGGTGCGGAGACGGACCTCGACGTGGGGCACTACGAGCGGTTCCTGGACGTGGACCTCGTCGGCACGGCCAACGTGACCACGGGCCAGGTCTACTCGCAGGTGATCGCCAAGGAGCGTCGCGGCGAGTACCTCGGTGACACGGTGCAGGTCATCCCGCACATCACCGACGAGATCAAGACGCGGATGCGCCAGCAGGCGAACTCCGACATCGACGTGATCATCACGGAGATCGGCGGCACGGTTGGCGACATCGAGTCGCTGCCGTTCCTCGAGGCCGCCCGCCAGGTGCGTCACGACCTGGGCCGCGACAACTGCTTCTTCCTGCACGTCTCCCTGGTGCCCTACATCGGCCCCTCGGGCGAGCTCAAGACCAAGCCGACCCAGCACTCGGTCGCCGCGCTGCGCAGCATCGGCATCCAGCCCGACGCGATCGTGCTGCGCGCCGACCGCGACGTCCCGGAGTCCACCAAGCGCAAGATCGCGCTCATGTGCGACGTCGACATCGAGGGTGTCGTCACCGCCAAGGACGCACCGAGCATCTACGACATCCCGCGGGTCCTGCACTCGGAGGGCCTCGACGCCTACGTCGTGCAGCGGCTCAGCCTCCCGTTCCGCGACGTCGAGTGGAAGGGCTGGGACGAGCTGCTGCACCGTGTGCACCAGCCCGCCCACCGCGTCGAGGTCGCCCTCGTCGGCAAGTACATCGACCTCCCCGACGCCTACCTGTCCGTCACCGAGGCCCTGCGCGCCGGCGGCTTCCACCACGACACCAAGGTCGTCATCCGGTGGGTCACCTCGGACGACTGCCAGACGCCCGAGGGTGCCCGGCTCGCACTCGAGGGCGTGGACGCGGTGCTCGTGCCCGGCGGGTTCGGCGTACGCGGCATCGAGGGCAAGCTCGGCGCACTGCGCTGGGCGCGCGAGAACCTCGTCCCGACGCTCGGCATCTGCCTGGGTCTGCAGTGCATGGTCATCGAGTACTCCCGCACGGTCCTCGGGCTCGAGGGGGCGTCGTCCTCCGAGTTCGACGCCGACCCCGCGCACCCGGTGATCGCCACGATGGCCGAGCAGCTCGCGATCGTCGGTGGCGACGGTGACCTCGGTGGCACCATGCGTCTGGGTGCCTACGAGGCAGTCCTGACGCCCGGGTCCGTGGTCGCCGAGGCCTACGGGGCGACCCGGGTGTCCGAGCGGCACCGGCACCGCTACGAGGTGAACAACGCGTACCGCGACAAGCTCGAGGACGCCGGCCTGGTCATCTCGGGGGTCTCGCCCGACACCTCGCTGGTCGAGTTCGTCGAGCTGCCGAAGGACGTGCACCCGTACTACGTGTCCACGCAGGCGCACCCCGAGTTCAAGTCGCGTCCGACGCGGGCGCACCCGCTGTTCGCCGGGCTCGTCGAGGCAGCCCTCGCGCAGCGCGGTGACGAGTCCTGATGCTCGCTGACGTCGAGGCGCCCCGCCCGGTCGTGTCGCACGACGTGATCCACGCGGGGAAGATCTTCGACCTGGTCGGCGACGTGGTGGACCTCGGCGAGACGCAGGTGCTCCGCGAGTACGTGTCGCACCCCGGGGCGGTCGCGGTCATCGCGCTCGACGACGACGACCGCGTGCTGCTGCTCTCGCAGTACCGGCACCCGGTGCGCTCCGAGCTCTGGGAGCCGCCCGCGGGGCTGCGCGACGTCCCGGACGAGGAGCTCGCCGTGGCCGCCGCACGCGAGCTCGCGGAGGAGGCCGACCTGGTGGCGGGCTCCTGGTGGCGGCTTGTGGACTTCTTCACCACGCCGGGCGGCTCGAACGAGCGGATCCGGGTGTTCCTCGCCCGCGACCTGCGGCCCGTGGCGGAGGCCGACCTGCACACGCGGACGGACGAGGAAGCCGGCATGGTGCCGGTCTGGGTCCCGCTCGACGACGCCGTGGAGGCCGCGCTGTCCGGGCACCTGCACAGCCCGACGGCCGTCACCGGCGTGCTCGCCGCGGCCGCGGCGCGCGCGCGTGGGTGGTCGACGCTGGAGGCTGTGACGCTCTGAGCGTCGACGGTGCCGGGGTCGGCACCGTCGACGCCCGGGCTCAGCGGCTGGTCGAGCGCTGGTACTGGAGGTTGGCCAGCGGGACGAACACGATGATGAAGATCGCCGACCAGATCAGCGTGTAGACCACCGAGTGCTGCAGCGGCCACGCGTCCGGCGTCGGCACCCCCTCCGGGATGTTGCCGAACAGCTCGCGGGACGCCTGCGTGACCGCCGACACCGGGTTCCACTCGGCGAACGTCTGCAGCGGCGCGGGCAGCGTCTCGAGCGGCACGAACGTGTTGGCGACGAACGTCAGCGGGAAGATCACGATGAACGTGGCGTTGTTGAACACCTCGACGCTGGGCACCAGCATCCCCAGCCACGCCATGATCCACGAGATCGAGTACGAGAAGATCAGCAGCAGCAGGAACCCGAGCGCCGCCTCGGCGACGGAGCTGTGGATGCCCCAGCCCACCAGCAGTCCCGTCAGCGACATGACGATGAGCACCAGGATGTTGTTGGCCACGTCCGAGATGGTGCGACCCGTCAGCACGGCGGACGGCGCCATGGGCAGCGACCGGAACCGGTCGATGATCCCCTTCTTGATGTCCTCCGCCAGCCCGGCGCCGGTGATGGTGGCGCCGAAGATGACCGTCTGGGCGAAGATCCCGGCCATGAGGAACTCGCGGTAGGCGTCGGCGTCGGCACCGCCCGGCACGTCGATCGCGCCGCCGAACACGTAGGCGAACAGCAGGACGAACATGATCGGCGAGAGCGTGGTGAAGACCAGCAGGTCGGGGACGCGCTTGATCTTGATGATGTTGCGCTTGGCGACGACGTAGCTGTCCGAGAACACGGTGGGCGCGGCCATCAGGCACCTCCGGTGGAGGACTCGTGGGCGGCGGCCGCGTGACGGCCCGGACCGGTGGGTTCGGCCGGCGGTGGCGGCGGTGACTCCTCGGGGCCGGCGTCCTGCTCCTCGCTCGCGTGCCCGGTGAGCGACAGGAACACGTCGTCCAGCGTGGGACGGCGCAGCCCGACGTCGTCGATGCCGATCTGCGCGTCGTCGAGGACACGCAGCGCCTCGGTGAGCACCTGCGCTCCGCCGCTGATCGGCATCAGCAGGGTGCGGCGGCCCTCGTCCAGCGCCGCCTTGCCCACCCCGAGGGGCTCGAGCAGGTCGCGGGCTCTCAACAACGTCACCGGGTCGCGGACCGTGAGCTCGAGCCGCTCGCCGCCGACCTGCATCTTGAGCTGGTCGGCCGTGCCCTGCGCGATGATCCGTCCGTGGTCGATGACCACGATGTCGTCGGCCAGGAGGTCCGCCTCCTCGAGGTACTGCGTGGTGAGCAGCAGCGTGGTGCCGCCGGCGACGAGGTTCTGGATCACCTCCCACATCTCGGTGCGGCCGCGCGGGTCCAGGCCGGTGGTCGGCTCGTCGAGGAAGATGATCGGCGGGTCCGCGACCAGCGCGCCGGCGAGGTCGAGCCGGCGGCGCATGCCGCCCGAGTAGGTCTTGGACGGTCGGTCCGCGGCGTCCTCGAGCCGGAACGACGCGAGCAGCTCCCGCGCCCGCGCCCGGGAGCGCTTGGCGCCCAGGTGGTACAGCCGGCCGATCATGTCGAGGTTCTCGAAGCCGGTGAGGTACTCGTCGACGGCCGCGTACTGGCCGGACAGGCCGATGCGGCGTCGGACGTCCCGCGGCCTGGTCAGGACGTCCACCCCGGCCACCGTCGCGGACCCGGCGTCGGGCTGCAGCAGCGTGGTGAGGATGCGGACGATGGTGGTCTTGCCCGCCCCGTTGGGGCCGAGCAGGCCCAGGACCGAGCCCGTGGGCACGGCCAGATCGACCCCGTCGAGGGCCGTGACGGTCTTGTAGCGCTTGACGAGTCCCTGAGCGGTGATCGCGTCTGCCATGGTTCGAGGCTAGGAGAGACCACCGACACCGGAACAGCGGATACCGGGAGGAACCTGGTCAGGCGTCGCGCGAGCGCAGGCTCCCGACGAAGAACGTCACCGCGGCCGCGAGCAGTGCCGCGCCGAGCATGTGCAGGTTGACCAGCGCGATCGGCAGGCCGGTGAACAGCTGGACGTAGCCGATGGCGCCCTGCGCGAGCGTCACGCCGAGGAGCACCAGACCGGTGCTCCAGGGCCGCCCGGTGACTCCGCGGCGGCGCAGGAGCACGAGCACCACCACGAGCACGGCGACGAACGCCCAGACCGACGCGGCATGCAGCTTCGACATGGTCCACGGGTCGACGTCGAACCGGTAGCCGACCTCGTCGTCGCCCGAGTGCGGCCCGGCACCGGTGACGACGACGCCCAGGACGAGGACCACGGCGGTGAGCGCGACGAGCACGCGGACGACGAGCGTCGTCGTGCGGTCGACGAGCGGGACGGCCGGGCCGTCACCCTCGCGGGTGCGCACGACCAGCCACGCCGAGAACGCGACGAGCGCCATCGAGATGAGCAGGTGGCCACCGACGATCGCGGGGTGCAGGTCCACCAGCACGGTGATCCCGCCGATGACCGCCTGGATCAGCACGCCGACCACGGGGACCAGGCCCAGGCGCCGGTAGGACCACGGACGGCGCCGGTCGAGCACCACGAGCACGGCCACGACGGCGGCGACGGCCACGAGCAGCACGCTGACGGTCCGGTTGCCGAACTCGACGTACGGGTGGAACGACGTCGCGCTGTGGAGCTGGGGGGTGAACTGGCCGGGCTCGCACTGGGGCCACGTCGAGCACCCGAGGCCGGAGGCCGTGAGCCGCACCGCGCCGCCGGTGACGATGATGACGATCTGCCCGACGAGGTTGGCGACGACGGCGGTCCAGGTCCACCGGTCGCGGAACCTGTCCAGGGTCGACTGGCGGGTGTCGAGGGCGGGGGACGAGCTCACGACGACCAGCCTACGGTCCGGTCACCGCGCGCCGGACCGGACCGTAGGCGAGGCTCGTCACAGCGCTCCGTGCCGGCGGAGCAGCGCTCAGTGCCAGCGGAACAGCCGGCTCGCACCCCAGCCCAGCGCGGCCGTCCAGCCGACGAGGACCACGACCGACCAGGCGGGCAGGACGCCGTGCATCAGGGTCTCGCGCATGGCCTCGCCGAGGGCGCCCGAGGGGAGCAGCAGGGCGATGTGAGCCATCGGGCCGGGCAGCTGCTCGGCAGGGATGACCACCCCACCGGCGACCGCGAGGACGAGCAGCAGGAGGTTGGCGAGCGCGAGCACCGCCTCCGCGCGCAGCGTCCCGGCGACGAGCAGCGCGAGCGCGGTGAAGGCGGCGGTGCCCAGGACGATCGCCACCACGGCCAGGGCGATGCCCGCGGGGTCGGGGCTCCAGCCGAGCACGAGGGCGACCGCGCCGATCACGAGGACCTGCACGAGCTCGACCACGAGGACACCCAGCACCTTGCCCGCGAGCAGCCCGCCGCGCCCGAGGGGGGTGGTGGACAGGAGACGGAGCACCCCGTTGCGGCGGTCGAACGAGGACGCGATGGCCTGCGAGGTGAACGACGAGGTCATCACCGCGAGCGCCAGGATGCCGGGCGTGAGGAAGTCGATCCGGCTGGCGCCGCCGGTGTCCAGGTCGATCGCGGTCACCCTCGACAGACCCACGAGCACCAGCACGGGCACGATGATCGTGACGAGCAGCTGCTCGCCGTTGCGCAGGATGGCGCGCGCCTCGAACGCGGTCTGCGCGAGGACGCGCTGGGACGCGGGTGCCGCGGTGCTCATCGCAGGTTCCGTCCGGTCAGATCGAGGAACACGTCCTCGAGGGTGCGTCGCCCGACGGTCAACCGGGTGGCCAGCGCCCCCTGCGCGGCGAGCCAGGCCGTCACGGCCGCGACCGCGTCGGGGTCGACGGCACCGGTGACCGTGTACGAGCCGTCGCGCGGCTCGGTGACGTCGAAGCCGGTGCCCAGCGCGTCGTGCAGGGCGAGGCCGGGCGTGGTCTCGAGCCGCAGGGTGCGGTCGTCGGCCGACGAGACGAGCGACGGCACCGAGCCCTCGGCGATCACGCGTCCGTGGTCGACCACGACGACGTGGTCGGCGAGGTCCTCCGCCTCGTCCATGAGGTGCGTGGTGAGGACCACGGCGACGCCCTCGTCGCGCAGCTCGCGCACGAGGTCCCAGACGGCGTGCCGGGTCTGCGGGTCCATGCCGGCGCTGGGCTCGTCGAGGAACACGACGTCGGGCCGGCCGACGATCGCGGCGGCGAGCGCGAGGCGCTGGCGCTGGCCCCCGGAGAGTCGCCGAACCGTGGTGCGGGCGAAGGAGGCCAGCCCGAGGCGCTCGGTCAGCTCGCCCAGGTCCCGGGGGTCGGCGTACATCCGCGCGACGTGCTCGAGCATCTCGTGCGCCTTGACGCCCGTCGGCAGGCCGCCGTCCTGGAGCATGACGCCCACCCGGGGACGCAGGTCGCGAGCGTGGGTGAGCGGGTCCTGCCCCAGCACGCGCACCGAGCCGCCGTCAGGTTCCCGCAGGCCCTCGCAGCACTCGATCGTCGTGGTCTTGCCCGCGCCGTTGGGCCCGAGGACCGCGGTCACCTGGCCGTGGTGGGCGACGAGGTCCAGCCCGTCGACGACGGCACGGCCGCCGTAGCGCTTGACGAGCCCGGAGATCTCGAGCGCGGGGGAGTCGGGCACGAGAGGGAAGTCTAGGGCGCACGCGGACGTCGCCCGGTGTGAGGGACGCGACCCTGAGTGAAGGCTCACCTTGCTTGCGGGGATGGATATTGGCAACAAGGATGTTGCCAATATCGCAGCCCCTTTTCTCGTGCGACCCGTGCGCGGCTGCTCTGCCCGATGAGATCCGACGGAGGTGTGCATGAACGCGACGCTGCGTGCGGTCGACCACACCGCCGCGAACGCACCCGCCCCGGACCCCGACGCCGGCACCCGCCAGCGCGTGCTGCAGATCATCGCCGCCGCCGGACCGGTGTCCGCCGCCGAGCTCGCCGCACAGCTGGACCTCGCCCCGGCGGGGATCCGTCGTCACCTGGGCGTGCTCGAGGTCACCGACCAGATCGCCGTGCACGACGCCGCGAACGGACCCAAGGGTCGCGGCCGTCCCGCGCGCCGGTACGTGGTGACCAACCGCGGCCAGTCCGCGCTGTCGCACCGGTACTCCGAGCTGGCCACCCAGGCGCTGCGCTTCCTCGCCGAGACCGCCGGCGCCCAGGCCGTCCAGGGCTTCGCGGAGCAGCGCGTCCGCGAGCTGGAGGAGCGGCACGCCGAGGCGGTCGCCGCCGCCGGACCGGATGTCGCGGCGCGCGTGCGGGTGCTCGCCGACGGGCTGGCCGCCGACGGCTACGCGGCCACGGCGCGGCCCGCCCCCGGTGGCGCCGCCATGCAGCTGTGCCAGGGTCACTGCCCCGTGCAGGACGTCGCCCACGAGTTCCCTCAGCTCTGCGAGGCCGAGGCGCGGGCGTTCTCCCGCCTGCTCGGCGTGCACGTGCAGCGCCTCTCGACGCTGGCCGGCGGCGGCCACGTCTGCACCACGAACATCCCCCTCTCGAACGTCCCCCAGACGAACACCTCTGCCCACCCCGTGCTCTCCGTGGAAGGACACCAAGCATGAGTGCACAGACCGACAGCACTGCGGCCAACGCGCCGCAGATGACCCAGGACGAGGCCATCGCCTCCATCGGGAACTACAACTACGGCTGGCACGACGCCGACACGGCCGGCGCGACCGCGACCCGTGGCCTGTCCGAGGCCAAGGTCCGCGAGATCTCCGCGCTGAAGAACGAGCCCGAGTGGATGCTCAAGACGCGCCTGAAGTCGCTGCGCCTGTTCGACAAGAAGCCCATGCCCTGGTGGGGCTCCGACCTGTCGGGCATCGACTTCGACAACATCAAGTACTTCGTGCGCTCCACGGAGAAGCAGGCCACCAGCTGGGAGGACCTGCCGGACGACATCAAGAACACGTACGACCGCCTGGGCATCCCGGAGGCCGAGAAGCAGCGCCTGGTCGCCGGCGTCGCCGCGCAGTACGAGTCCGAGGTGGTCTACCACCAGATCCAGGAGTCGCTCGAGGAGCAGGGCGTCATCTTCCTCGACACCGACACGGCTCTGCGCGAGCACCCGGAGATCTTCGAGCAGTACTTCGGCTCGGTCATCCCGCCCGGGGACAACAAGTTCGCGTCGCTCAACACCGCCGTGTGGTCGGGCGGCTCGTTCGTCTACGTCCCCCCGGGCGTCCACGTCGACATCCCGCTGCAGGCCTACTTCCGGATCAACACCGAGAACATGGGCCAGTTCGAGCGGACGCTGATCATCGCCGACGAGGGCTCGTACGTGCACTACGTCGAGGGCTGCACCGCTCCGGTGTACTCGAGCGACTCACTGCACTCCGCGGTCGTCGAGATCATCGTCAAGAAGAACGCGCGCGTCCGGTACACGACCATCCAGAACTGGTCGAACAACGTGTACAACCTCGTCACCAAGCGGGCGACCGCGGCCGAGGGCGCCACCATGGAGTGGGTCGACGGCAACATCGGCTCCAAGGTGACCATGAAGTACCCGGCCATCTACCTGCTGGGCGAGCACGCGCGCGGCGAGACGCTGTCCATCGCGTTCGCCGGTGCGGGCCAGCACCAGGACGCCGGCGCCAAGATGGTGCACGCCGCGCCGCACACCTCCAGCTCGATCGTCTCCAAGTCGGTCGCGCGCGGCGGTGGCCGCACGTCCTACCGCGGACTGGTCCAGGTGCTCGAGGGCGCCCACCACTCGGCGTCGAACGTGCTCTGCGACGCCCTGCTGGTCGACCAGATCTCCCGCTCGGACACCTATCCGTACGTGGACGTCCGTGAGGACGACGTGTCGATGGGCCACGAGGCGACCGTGTCGCGCGTGAGCGAGGACCAGCTGTTCTACCTCATGTCCCGAGGCATGCCGGAGACCGAGGCCATGGCCATGATCGTGCGCGGGTTCGTCGAGCCCATCGCCCGCGAGCTGCCCATGGAGTACGCCCTCGAGCTGAACCGCCTCATCGAGCTGCAGATGGAAGGGGCCGTCGGCTGATGACGACCGCAACAGAGCCCATCAACCCCGTCTCCCTGGCCACAGATCATTCCAAGGCCACTGCCGACGGGAGCCACTCACACGGGGTCGGGCCGCTGCCCGAAGCCTCCCGTGCGTCTCGCCCGACGTCGTTCGACGTGGCCGACTTCCCGGTGCCCAACGGGCGCGAGGAGGAGTGGCGCTTCGCCCCCGTCGGCCGGCTCGCCCCGCTGTTCGCGGCCGACTCGGACGGCGTGCTCAGCGGCCACGGCGTGCTCACCACGGTCGTCGAGGCGCCCGAGGTGCGCGTCGAGATCGTCGAGCGCGACGACACCCGCCTCGGCAAGGCCGGCGAGCCCGGCGACCGCACCGCGGCCGTCGCGTGGGCCTCGTTCCCGCGCGCCACGATCGTCACGATCCCGCGCGAGGCTGTCGCCTCCGAGGTGACGTCGATCCGCATCGAGGGCGTCGAGGGAGCCGGCACGCACGAGGCCTCGCTCGAGCCGAGCGCCACCCACCTGCTGGTGCACGCCGAGGCGCTGTCGCAGGCCGTCGTCGTCATCGACCACGTCGGCCACGCCGCGCTCACCGAGACCGTCGAGATCGTCGCCGACGAGGGCGCCCACCTGACCGTCGTCACGGTGCACGACTGGGCCGAGGGGTCGATCCACGCCTCCTCGCACCGGCTGCGCATCGGCCGCGACGCCACGGTCAAGCACATCGCGGTGACGCTCGGCGGCGACGTCGTGCGGATCACCCCCGACGCCGAGTTCGTCGGTGAGGGCGCGAACGTGAAGATGGTCGGCCTGTACTTCGCCGACGCCGGCCAGCACCAGGAGCAGCGCCTCTTCGTCGACCACGCGGTGCCCAACTGCATCTCGCGCGTCACGTACAAGGGTGCCCTGCAGGGCGAGGGTGCGCACACGGTGTGGGTCGGTGACGTGCTCATCCGCGCGGCCGCCGAGGGCACCGACACGTACGAGCTCAACCGCAACCTGGTCCTGTCCGACGGTGCCCGCGCCGACTCGGTGCCCAACCTCGAGATCGAGACCGGTCTCATCGAGGGCGCCGGTCACGCGAGCGCGACCGGCCGGTTCGACGACGAGCAGCTCTTCTACCTGCGCGCCCGCGGCATCCCGGAGACCGACGCGCGTCGCCTCGTGGTGCGCGGCTTCTTCGCGGAGCTCATCCACGAGATCGGCGTCCCGTCGATCGAGGAGCGCCTCATCGAGGCGATCGAGCGCGAGCTCGAGAAGTCGATGAGCGTGCTGGACGCGCTCTCCGAGGGCGGCCACGTCGAGGGTTCCGAGGTGTCCCTCACGACGGAGCGTGCATGAGCGCCCAGCTGGCCTGCTACGACGAGGACGTGCCCGTCGAGGGCACCCTTCGCGTGGAGCTCGAGGCTGAGCACGGCACGGTCGAGGTCGCGCTGGTGCGCGACTCGGCCGGCGAGCTCCACGCCATCAGCGACATCTGCTCGCACGGCGCCGTCTCGCTGTCGGACGGGGAGGTGGAGGACTGCACGATCGAGTGCTGGCTCCACGGCTCCCGCTTCGACCTGCGCACCGGCAAGCCCACCGGCCCGCCCGCCGTCCAGCCCGTCCCCGTCTACCCCGTGACCGTCGACGGCCAGCGCGTGCTGGTCGACGTCGACGCCCCGCTCTGAAGCAGCCCGGAAGGAACAGCATGTCCACCCTGGAGATCCGCGACCTGCACGTCAGCGTCGAGACCAAGGAAGGCCCCAAGCAGATCCTGCGCGGCGTCGACCTGACCGTGGCGAGCGGCGAGACGCACGCCATCATGGGCCCCAACGGCTCCGGCAAGTCCACGCTCGCGTACTCGCTGGCCGGCCACCCGAAGTACCACGTCACCAGCGGCACCGTGACCCTCGACGGTGAGGACGTCCTCGCGCTCTCCGTCGACGCCCGCGCTCGTGCCGGCCTGTTCCTCGCCATGCAGTACCCGGTCGAGGTCCCCGGCGTCAGCGTGTCGAACTTCCTGCGCACCGCCAAGACGGCGATCGACGGCACGGCCCCGCCGCTGCGCTCGTGGGTCAAGGACGTCCGCACCGCGATGGACAACCTGCGCATGGACCCGACGTTCGCCGAGCGGTCCGTGAACGAGGGCTTCTCCGGTGGCGAGAAGAAGCGCCACGAGATCCTGCAGATGGAGCTCCTCAAGCCGAAGTTCGCGATCCTCGACGAGACCGACTCGGGCCTCGACGTCGACGCGCTGCGCGTCGTGTCCGAGGGCGTCAACCGCGTCAAGCAGAACCCCGACGTCGGCGTCCTGCTGATCACGCACTACACGCGGATCCTGCGCTACATCACGCCCGACTTCGTGCACGTCTTCGTCGACGGCAAGGTCGCCGAGGAGGGCGGCCCGGAGCTGGCCGACCGCCTCGAGAACGAGGGCTACGACCGCTTCCTGTCGAGCGCCACGGTTCTCTGAGCACCTGATGACCAGCCTCCTCCACGACGCGGCCCGGACGCTCGACGCGTCCGAGCTCGCGGCCGTGCGCGCGGACTTCCCGCTGCTCGCGCGGACCCTCCGCGGCGGCCGGCCGCTGGTGTACCTCGACTCGGGGGCCACCTCGCAGAAGCCCGAGGTCGTCCTCGACGCGGAGCAGGACTTCTACGTCCAGCGCAACGCGGCCGTGCACCGGGGGGCGCACCAGCTCGCCGAGGAGGCCACGGAGGCGTTCGAGGACGCGCGCGACCGCGTGGCGTCGTTCGTCGGGGTGTCGCCGGGGTCGCTGGTGTGGACGTCGAACGCGACGGCCGGGATCAACCTTGTCGCGTACGCGATGTCGAACGCGTCGCTCGGCCGCGGGGGAGCGGCGGCCCGGCAGTTCGCCCTCGGCCCGGGCGACGAGATCGCGGTCACCGAGGCCGAGCACCACGCGAACCTCGTGCCGTGGCAGGAGCTCGCGCTGCGCACCGGCGCGACGCTGCGGTGGCTCGGGGTCGACGACGACGGGCGGATCCGCGTCGACGAGCTGGACACGGTGGTCACCGACCGCACCAAGGTGCTCGCGTTCACGCACGCGTCGAACGTCACCGGTGCGATCACGCCGGTCGAGGCGTTCGTCGCCCGCGCCCGCGCAGTGGGTGCTCTGACGGTGCTGGACGCCTGCCAGTCGGTCCCGCACCTGCCGGTGGACCTGACAGCCCTGGGCGTCGACTTCGCCGCGTTCTCGGGGCACAAGATGCTCGGCCCCACGGGTGTCGGCGCGCTGTACGGGCGGCGCGAGCTGCTCGAGGCGATGCCGCCGGTGACCACGGGCGGGTCGATGGTCGAGGTCGTCACCATGGAGTCGACCACCTATGCCCCGCCGCCGCAGCGGTTCGAGGCCGGCACGCAGATGGTCTCGCAGGCCGTCGGGATGGGCGCCGCGGCGTCGTACCTGGCCGAGCTGGGCATGGACGCCGTCGCCGCGCACGAGGCGCACCTGGCCGGGCTGCTGCTCGACGCGGTCGCCTCCGTGCCCGGCGTGCGGGTGATCGGCCCGACCGACACCCGCGACCGGCTGGCCACGGTGTCGTTCGTCGTCGACGGCGTGCACGCGCACGACGTCGGTCAGGTGCTCGACGACGCCGGGGTGGCCGTGCGGGTGGGCCACCACTGCGCGCAGCCCCTGCACCGCCGGTTCGGCGTAGCGTCGACGTCACGCGCCAGCGCCGCGGTCTACACGACCGACGAGGAGATCGAGGTCTTCCGGGAAGCACTGACGGGGGTCCGGGCGTTCTTCGGTCTGGAGGTGTCATGAGCACGGGATCGATGGAGCAGCTGTACCAGCAGGTCATCCTCGACCACGCGAAGTTCCCGCACGGCAAGGGACTGGGCGCGGCGGCCGACCTGCACCTGCACACGGGCGAGTCGCACCAGGTGAACCCCACCTGCGGCGACGAGGTGACCCTGCAGGTGGACCTCTCGGACGACGGTGTCGTCCGTGACGTCCGCTGGGACGGGCAGGGCTGCAGCATCTCGCAGGCCTCGGTCTCGGTGCTGCACGACCTGGTGGTCGGCAACGACCTCGCCACGGTGGACCAGCTCGGCGGCACGTTCCGCGCGCTCATGCAGACGCGCGGCGCGGGCCTGGACGAGGAGGCCGAGGACTCACTCGGCGACGCGACCGCCTTCACCGGCGTCGCCAAGTACCCCGCGCGGATCAAGTGCGCCCTGCTCGGCTGGGCGGCGCTGACCGACGCACTCATCAAGACCGGCGCACGGGAGAACTCATGAGCACGGACACACCCTCGCCCGCCCCCATCACGGTGGCCGACGTCGAGGAGGCCATGCGCGACGTCATCGACCCCGAGCTGGGCATCAACGTCGTCGACCTCGGGCTGGTCTACGGGCTGACGATCGACCAGACCAACACGGCCGTCATCGACATGACGCTCACGTCGGCGGCCTGCCCGCTGACCGACGTCATCGAGGACCAGTCGGCGCAGGCGCTCGAGGGCCTGGTGGACGGGTTCCGCATCAACTGGGTGTGGATGCCGCCGTGGGGCCCCGAGAAGATCACGCCCGACGGCCGCGAGCAGATGCGGGCCTTGGGGTTCAACATCTGAGGTCGCAGTGTGCGGAGCCCCGGTCTGCCCTGTGCCGACCGGGGCTTCTGCGTGCAGGAACAGCGGTCGGCGGGGAGCTCGATGGAGCATCCTGAGGGTATGAGAGCACTCGAGGGCAACGTCGCCGCCGCCCCGATCACGTTCCGGCTGCGCGCCGATGCCGTGGTCGTCAGTGCGGTGACGGCTGCGACCGGGGTCGCGCTGCTCGCCGTGGCGTGGTCGATCGGGAGCGTCGGGTGGATGCTCGCGGACGTGCCGGGTGCGGAGAACAGCGTGCTGCGGGAGGCCGTGCCCGCTCTGTTCGGTGCCGGGTTCGTGGGCGTCGCCGTCGTGGGCGTCGTGCTCTGGCGACGAGGGACGCGGAGCGGGGCGGGCGTCGTCGCCGTGCTCCTGTGCGTGACCGCGATGCTGCTGGCCCTGGTGGGTGCGGGCCGGTTCGCCGCTCACTCGGCCGCGTCGGTGCTCCGGCCCGTGCTCGTCGATGCGGAGTCGCTGAACACGTCGGGCTCGAACGGTGTCGCGATGCTGGCCGTCGCCCTGTGCATGGCTGGGGCAGCGCTCGTCGTCCTGCGCGTGGGGCGCACCCGCGCCTGAGACCTCAGAGCTGGTCGGTGGCGAACGTGTCGCAGGCCGCGAGGGAGCCCTGCTGGTAGCCGGTGGTGAACCAGCGCTCCCGCTGCTCGCTCGACCCGTGGGTCCACGAGTCCGGGTTCACGCCGCCGCCGGACTGCTCCTGGATGTTGTCGTCGCCGACGGCCTCGGCCGCGCCCAGGGCGTTCTGGAGCTGCTCCTTCGTGATCGGCTCGAGGTAGGTGACACCGGTGTCCGGGTCCACGGTGTTCGCCGCGCTCCCCGCCCACATGCCGGCGTAGCAGTCCGCCTGGAGCTCGACGCGGACGGAGTCGGAGTCCGCGCCGGTGCCCTGGCGCTCGGCCTGGTCCATCACCCCGGTGATCTGCTGGATGTGGTGGCCGTACTCGTGCGCGATCACGTACTGCTCGGCCAGTGGCCCGTCCTCGGCACCGAGCTGGGCCAGCTGGTCGAAGAACGAGACGTCCACGTAGATGGTCGCGTCCGGCGGGCAGTAGAAGGGGCCGGTGGAGCTCGACGCGTTGCCGCAGCCGGTGCTGACGGCGGCGCTGAACGACACCGCCTCGGGGATGCTGAACTGGCCGCCGGCGGCCGGGATGGTCGCGCCCCAGTACGTGTCGAGCGAGTCGAGGGTCGCGCTGTACAGGCACTCGCGGTCGGTGTTGGCCTGCTCGGCCGTGCACGCTCCGACGGTCTCCCCGGTCTCCGGTGCGGGCTGCTGGGCGCCGCCGGTGACACCGGACAGGTCCACGCCCGTGAACAGGTAGACGACGAGCGCGAGCAGGCCGATGGCACCGCCACCAGCCGCGACCTTGCCGCCGCCGCCCTTGCGGACGCGGCCGCCACCGAAGCTGCCACCCTCCTGGAACGTCACGCAGGCAACCTAGCCGGGTGCAGGTGCGTCCGCCCGTCGAGAGCGGGTGATCAGTTCTCGTCGAGGCCGCGGGCGGCGAGCGCGTCGCCGGTGGCGCGGGCGTGGGCCACCATGCGGACCGCAGCGGGGACGAGGAGCGCGCGCGGGTCGCGGTCGAGGCCGCGGGCGCGGGCGGCGTCGCGCGTCTCCAGCGACATCCGCGCCAGGACCGGGATGGTGCGCAGGAAGAGCCCGACGGCGAGGGCGAACGTCTCAGGGCGCAGGCCGACGTGCCGGAGCGGGCGCGCGAGACGGGCGAGCGCGTCCAGGAGCGTGTCCGCCCGGGTGGTGGCCGTGACGACCGCGGCCAGGAGCACGAGGGCCACCAGGTCGACGGCGACCTCCACGGCGGTGGCCCACCCCCGCGCCCACCACTGGTAGACGCCGATCAGTGCCGCGGTGAGCAGCGCGGGGACGAGTCCGCGGGTGGTCCGGTGCCACGGGAGGCGGGCGACCAGCTGCGCGAGCAGGGCGACACCGAGGAAGGCCAGCGCGGACAGGGGTCCTCGGGCGGCGACGACGGCGATCGCGAAGAGCGCCAGGCACGCGAGCTTGAACCCGGCCGGTGCGCGGTGGATGACGGTGGTGCCGGGGTGGTACAGGCCGAGAGGGCCGGCCCACGGCGGGCGGATCGGCCCGCTCACGTCGGCACCTGCATCAGCGCCCGGTAGGACGCGACCGCCTCCGTCGGGTCTCCGTCGAACACCACGACGCCCCCGTCGACCACGAGGACGCGCTGGGCCCGGAGCGCGGCGTCGAGGTCGTGGGTCACCGTGATCACCTGCTGGTCGAGATCGTCCAGCAGCCGGTCGACCACGCCGCGCCACCGCACGTCCAGCAGCGTCGTCGGCTCGTCGCACACCAGCACCGCGGGCTCGGTCGCGAGGACCGAGGCGAGCGCGAGCAGCTGGCGCTGGCCCCCGGAGAGGGCGTGCACCGGCACCTCCGCGCGGTCGGCCAGCCCGAACCGGGCGAGCGCAGCACGCGCGGCGACGTCCCGTTCGGCCGAGGTCATCGGCAGGCGGCGCAGCGACAGGGCGACGTCCTCGACGGGCGTCGGCATCACGAGCTGCGCGTCGGGGTCGGTGAACATGAACCCGACCGTGCGGCGGACCGCGGCGCCGTCCCGCGCGGTGTCCAGCCCGTCCACGCGGACGGTGCCCGACGAGGGCAGGACGAGGCCGTTGAGCAGCCGGGCCAGCGTCGACTTGCCCGAGCCGTTGGCGCCGACGATCGCGATGCGACGCTCGGTGAGCTCCAGGGTCACCGGCCCGAGCAGCCGGACGACGCGGTCGGCGCCGCCGGCCGGGTCGGGGCTGTACGCGGTGACGAGGACGTCGTCGAGCGCGATCATGGGCCAGGTCAGCGGCGGGAGCGCAGCATGTCGGGGAACGCCTTGAAGATCGCGACGGCCACCGCGGCGGCGGCGAGGTTCTTGATCACGTCCCCGGGCCAGTACACGACGTCGATGGCCAGGGCCTCCCCGAACGAGATCCCCAGGCGAGCCATCAGGCCGACGATGCCGGCCGGGTGGATGGTCAGGAAGCTCGCTCCCAGGCCGGCGAGCACCAGGAGCGGGTACCGCCACGCCGACGCCGAGCGGACCGCCCACTCGCCGAGGCGCGCAGCGAGTCGCGACGCCTGGAGCCGGGGAGCCAGCTGCAGCGCGACGCCGCCGAGGACGCCCGCGAGGACCGCAGCGAACGGGAAGGCCAGCAGGTAGCCCACCGAGGCCCCGGCCAGGACGGCCACCCCACCGACGCCACCGGAGAAGATCGGCAGACCGGCCAGACCGAGGACGACGTAGAGGAGAGCGGCGAGGCCGCCACGACGCCAGCCCAGCACGAGGCCCGCGAGGATCACGGCGAACGTCTGCAGGGTGATCGGCACGCCGGACGGGGTCGGGATGCCGGGCAGGATCGCGCACACCGCGATGAACGCGGCGAACGTGGCGATGAGGGCGACGTCCGTCGAGACGGAGGTGCGCGTGATCGGGGCGGGAAGTGCGGCGGCGGTCTCGTTCTCAGGTGCGCTGGTCATGGCTACCCCTTGATCGTCGTGGCGTTTCGGTGCGATCCCGGGGCACGTCCTCGGACCCTTGCGACCGGACGCCACGCTAGCCGGTCGTAGACTTGCTGGCGTTTGTGCCCGCGGCCAACGCCAGCGCGGCGAACTCGGAGGAAACCGTCAAGTGATCACTGCCCAGGCTGTCGAGCTGCGCATCGGCGCACGCGTGCTGCTCGAGGAGTCGTCGTTCCGCATCGCGGCCGGCGACCGGATCGGTCTGGTCGGACGCAACGGCGCCGGCAAGACCACACTCACCAAGACGCTGGCGGGGGAGACCCAGCCCACCGGCGGCCAGATCGTCCGGTCGGGGGAGGTCGGCTACCTCCCGCAGGATCCCCGCACGGGTGACCTGGACGCGCTCGCGATGGACCGGGTGCTCTCCGCGCGCGGTCTCGACGAGATCGTCCGCGCGATGCGCGTGACCGAGGGTGCGATGGCGAGCACCGACGACGACGTGCGCGACAAGGCGATGGAGCGCTACACGCGTCTCGACGCCCGGTTCAACGCGGCCGGTGGGTACGCCGCCGAGAGCGAGGCGCACCGGATCGCGTCGAACCTCGGGCTCGACGAGCGCGTGCTCGGCCAGACGATCGGCACGCTCTCCGGCGGTCAGCGCCGCCGCGTCGAGCTGGCCCGGATCCTCTTCTCGGGCGTCGACACGCTGCTCCTCGACGAGCCGACCAACCACCTCGACGCCGACTCGATCCTCTGGCTGCGCGACTACCTGCGCACGTACTCCGGCGGGTTCGTCGTCATCTCCCACGACGCCGACCTGCTGCGCGCCACGGTCAACAAGGTCTTCCACCTGGACGCCAACCGCTCCCAGCTCGACCAGTACGCGCTCGGCTGGGACGCGTACCTGCAGCAGCGCGAGACCGACGAGAAGCGCCGCCGCCGTGAGCGCGCCAACGCCGAGAAGAAGGCCTCCGCCCTGATGGCGCAGGCCGACAAGATGCGCGCCAAGGCCACCAAGACCGTCGCCGCGCAGAACATGGCGCGTCGGGCCGAGCGCCTGCTGTCGGGGCTCGAGGACGTGCGGGCGTCGGACAAGGTCGCGCGTCTGCGGTTCCCCGAGCCGGCGGCCTGCGGCAAGACCCCGCTGACCGCGTCGGGCCTGTCCAAGACGTACGGGTCGCAGGAGGTCTTCACGGACGTCGACCTGGCCATCGACCGCGGGAGCAAGGTCGTCGTCCTCGGACTCAACGGCGCCGGCAAGACCACCCTGCTGCGCATCCTCGGGGGGATCGAGAAGTCCGACACCGGCGAGGTCCGCCCCGGGCACGGTCTCAAGCTCGGCTACTACGCCCAGGAGCACGAGACGCTCGACCTCGAGCGCACGGTCGTGGAGAACCTCAAGTCCGCCGCGCCCGACCTCACCGAGACCCAGGTCCGGTCGGTGCTCGGCTCGTTCCTGTTCTCCGGGGACGACGCCGACAAGCCTGCCCGCGTCCTGTCCGGCGGCGAGAAGACCCGTCTGGCGCTCGCCGCCCTGGTGGTCTCCAGCGCCAACGTGCTGCTCCTCGACGAGCCGACCAACAACCTCGACCCTGCCTCCCGCGAGGAGATCCTCGCGGCCCTGCGCGGCTACTCGGGCGCCGTCGTGCTGGTGTCGCACGACGAGGGCGCCGTCGCGGCCCTCGACCCGGAGCGGGTGCTCCTGCTGCCCGACGGCGACGAGGACCTCTGGAACCCGGCCTACCTGGACCTCATCGCGCTCGCCTAGCGCTCGTCGCGTCCCGTCGGCTCCGCGAGCTGGGCGTCGATGAGCGCGTCCTCGAGGTCCTCGTCGCGCCCGCCGCGGCGGTGGGGGACGTCCGGTGCCGTGGGCGCACGGCGCGGTCGGGGGGTGTCCCGGGTCGGCCACAGCTCGACGCCCGAGGCGGTGGTCACGGGCGGCGGCGCCGGGGACTCGTCCGCGGCGCGCTCGTCCTGCAGCTCGCGGCGCGCGCCGAGGCAGAACGCGACGAGGCCACCGAGCGCGAACGTCCACCACTGGAACGCGTAGGACAGGTGCGAGCCCGGGTCGGTGCTCGGCGCGGGCAGCTGCCCGGGGGCCGTCGCGACGGACGGGTCCTCGGCGGTCATGGCGACGTAGGCGTCGACCGAGCGACCCTCGACGCCGCCGGCCGCGAGCACCTGGTCGACGGAGATCGCCTGGACCTGTCCCGGCGGCGCGGTCCGGTTCGATGCCGGCTCGTCGTGCCGCAGCCGAGCTGTGAGCGTGATCGTGCCCTCCGGGGGCGCGGGCGGGACGACGTCGACGCTCCCGTCCGCGCCGGGCGCCACCCAGCCGCGGTCCACGACGAGCACGCTCCCGGACAGCGCGGGAGCGTCGGCGTCCTCCACGACGAACGGGACGAGAGCGTGGTAGGCGGGGGCGCCGTCGACCGGGCGGTTGCGCAACAGGACGGTGCCGTCGGGCTCGTAGTGCCCCACCACGGTGACCCGGCGCCAGACGTCCGCGTCGGTGAGCGCGGTGCCGGGGGAGTCGAGCACGCTGCCCAGGGGCACGGGCTCGGCCGACCAGTTGGTCTCGACCACCGCGATCGCGCCGTCACGCCACACGTGCCGGTTCCACTGCCACCGGCCGAGCAGGGTGCAGGTGACCGCGAGCACCAGGCCGACGAGGACCAGGCCGGTGGCGCGGCGTGCCGCGGGGCTCATGACCGGGGAGCGGACTCGAGCTCCGCCACGGGCACCACGCTCTGCAGGAAGCCGCGCGTGTCGAGGAACGTGCTGAGGTGCTCGCGGTGGTCGTCGCATGCGAGCCACACCTTGCGGCGCTCCGGCGTGTGCAGCTTCGGGTTGTTCCAGAGCAGCCCCCACGTCGCGTCCGCACGGCAGCCGCGCCCGCTGCAGATCAGCTCGTCCACCGCGTCGGGGACCGGGCCGAAGAGGCTCACGCGCGACCCTCCGGGTGGTCGGAGGGGCCGAGACCCCGGGGTGCGCCCGAGCCGGGACCGATCTCGCGGGCGGCCATGAACGTCCCGTCGGAGTCGCGGCGCTCGCGGCCGGCGTTGGCGAACAGCACGGCGGAGTACGGCAGGACCACGGCGGCGACGATCAGCAGCAGGGACGCCCACATCGGGATCCCGCCCCAGGTGAGCACGGCGCCGGCGAAGCAGAGGATGCGGATGCCCATCTGGACGAGATAGCGCTTCTGGCGGCGCGCCAGGTCGTCCGCGAGCGGCTCGGGCGCGCTGGTGATGCTGGGGACCTCCGCCGAGGGGAGGTCCGGTCGCCGACGGATGCTGCTCACTACCTGATCGTAGTCCGGTGAGCCTGTGGCGGCGCTGAGGAGACGTGTTGTCCATGTCCCACAACGTGGCGCGACGAACATGGGCGCGGACCCTGCCGCGACGCACGGGAGTCGTCGGATAGCGTCGTGTCCCGTGCCTGAGACTTCCGACAACACAGCCACCGCCCGCAGCGTCCTCGTCACCGGGGCCAACCGAGGCATCGGACGGGCGATCGCCGAGCGGTTCGTGGCCAACGGCGACAAGGTCGCCACCATCTACCGTTCGGGCGACCTGCCGGACGGCGTCCTCGGCGTGGTCGGCGACGTGCGCGACACCGCGAGCGTCGACGCGGCGTTCGCCGAGATCGAGGCCGCGCACGGTCCGGTCGAGGTCCTCGTCGCCAACGCGGGCGTCACCCGCGACCAGCTGCTCATGCGGATGACCGACGAGGAGTTCGACGACGTCATCGACGTCAACCTCACCGGTGCCTTCCGCTGCGCGCGCCGCGCGAGCAAGGGCATGATCCGGCTCCGCCGCGGACGCATCATCTTCATCTCCTCGGTGGTCGGCCTGTACGGGTCGGCCGGCCAGGTGAACTACGCGGCGTCCAAGTCGGCCCTCGTCGGCATGGCCCGCTCGATCACCCGTGAGCTCGGCGGGCGGGCGATCACCGCCAACGTCGTCGCCCCCGGCTTCATCGACACGGACATGACGCGCGCCCTGCCCGAGGACAAGCAGAAGGCGTACCGCGAGTCCATCCCGCTGGGCCGGTTCGCGCTGCCCGAGGAGGTGGCCGGCGTCGTCGAGTTCGTCGCGTCGGACGCGGCGGGCTACATCTCCGGCGCGGTCATCCCCGTCGACGGCGGCCTGGGCATGGGCCACTGACCACTCTCCTGACGCACGGCGACACGACAGAACGGAACGCACATGGGTCTGCTCGACGGCAAGAAGCTCCTGATCACCGGTGTCCTCACGGACGCGTCGATCGCCTTCCACGTGGCGCGGCTCGCGCAGCAGGAGGGTGCCGAGGTCCTGCTCACCTCGTTCGGCCGCCAGTTCCGCCTGACGCAGGCGATCTCGCGACGGCTCCCGAAGGAGGCGCCGGTCCTCCAGCTCGACGTCACGGACGCCGACGACCTCGCGGCGCTCGCGGACCGGGTGCGCGAGGCGGGCTTCGACTCGCTCGACGGCGTGGTCCACTCGATCGGCTTCGCGCCGCAGTCCGTGATGGGCGGCAACTTCCTGGCCGGCGAGTGGGAGGACGTGGCGACGGCCCTGCAGGTCAGCGCCTACTCGCTCAAGTCGCTCGCGGTCGCCTCCCAGCCGCTGCTGAGCTCCGGCGGCGCGATCGTCGGCCTCACGTTCGACGCCCGCTACGCCTGGCCGGTCTACGACTGGATGGGTGTCGCCAAGGCGGCGTTCGAGTCGACCTCGCGCTATCTCGCCCGCGACCTCGGCCCGCACGGCATCCGCATCAACCTGGTCTCCGCCGGCCCGATCCGCACGACGGCCGCCAAGTCGATCCCCGGCTTCGAGGCGATGGAGGGCGGCTGGCCCGAGCGCGCACCGCTCGGCTGGGACGCGTTCGACCCGGAGCCGACGGCCCGCGCGGTGGCGGCGCTGCTGTCCGACTGGTTCCCCGCGACCACGGGCGAGATCGTGCACGTCGACGGCGGCTACCACGCGATGGGTCTGTGACCGCTGCTGCGCGGAGCGCCCCCGAATGGCACTCTGAGCCCGTGAGGCCCGATACCGGCACCCGGCGACTGCTGCTGCTGCGCCATGCCAAGGCGGAGCACCCGGACCTCATCGCGGACATCCAGCGGCCCCTCTCGCTCGTGGGCCGGCGCCAGTCCGCGCGCGTCGGTGCACGGCTGGCGGAGGATCAGCTGGTCCCGGACCTCGTGCTCTGCTCGGCCAGCGTGCGGACGCGCCAGACGTGGGACCTCGCCCGTGCCTCGCTCGGCGCGGACCCCACGGTCCAGTACCTCGACGACCTGTACTACGCGGGGTCGCGCGCGCTGATCGACCTGGTGCGCGCGGTGCAGGCGGACGTCCGGACCCTCCTCGTCGTCGGGCACGAGCCCACGATGTCGCAGTCCGCGGCCGCGCTCGCCGGTCCGGACTCGGATCCGGCGACGCTCGCGCGCGTGCGCCTGGGAGTGCCGACCGCGAGCTGGTCGCTGCTCGAGGTCCCCGGGTGGGACGCCCTCGAGAGCGGGACGGCGACGCTGCGCACGCTCGTGCTGCCGGGCTGAGGTCTGCTCAGGGCGCCAGTCTTGGCCGCGCCGCCGGGGCAGCTGCCGGAGGTCGGCGAGCTGGAGGGCCCGCCGACCTACGACGGCGGCGTCTGCCCGTCCGCCCGCTCCTCGGCTGGATCCGCGAAGAACTTCCACCCCGCCGGGGCCGCTGGCCAGCTCGGGTCGGGCCGCCACCGCGGCGGCGGACGCCAGCCGGCGGGTGGCGGTGGCCACCCGGGCGCTGGGACGAACTGCTGGGTGGAGGGTGTGCGCTGCGAGGCGGCGGCCGCGACGATGATGCAGGCGGCCGGGATCTGGAGCACCGCCAGTGCCGTGACGATCGCAGCGACCTCGACCCAGGTGTTCGAGGCGACACCGGCCACGCCGAGGTTCTCCGGGAGGTTCGCTCCTCCGCGGAGCAGCACGGCCAAGGAGGCGACGAACGCGCCGCTGGCGAGCGTGATCGCGATCACGCGGTGGCGACGCGGGCGACGCCGAAGCACGACGAACGCTCCGATGAGCGCGGCGACACCCAGCGCCGTCAGCGTGACGGCCAGGAGGCCGATCCAGGGCTCGGGTGACATCACCACGACGCCGACCGGGGCGTCCGCTGCGTCTGCGACGTCCATCCACGCCCACTCGGCGACGTCCTGGCCGCGGGACGGTTCCCAGGTCGCCGTCAGGGCGATACCGGGGGCATCGACGTAGACGTCGACCAGCTCCGCATCCTGGGCCAAGATCCAGGTCACGGCGTCGCGAGTATCGAGCGAGACACGGGGGTGCGGCCCGGGCTCGTACACGTCAGGCGCGTCGATGACGGCGAAGGGGTACCCCGCGCCGTTCGGTTCGACCCGGACGGCGAGGGACGTCGCGGACGGGAACAGCCGGGTGCCGATTGCGTGGCCCCATGCCAGAAGCTGCGCATCGCTGCGGACGGCGGTGTCGTCGAGGAACACCTGGGCGGTGGTGGAACCGTCCGTGTTGACGACGACCTGGATGTCGACGGCGTCCGTCTGGCCGGATGGCCCGTACGGGTCGCACGCCGCGAGGCTCGCCACGACGACCACGGCCAGGGCGGCGACGATCGCTCTCTTCACGGTCGCACTGTGTCAGAGCCGTCAGTCCAGGCGGTGGAAACCCTCAAGCGCGGCGTGCCGTCTGCCGTAGTTCCTGACAGGGAGGCGAGCCACATGACCACCACGCAGCAGGTCCGTACCGCCACGCACACCGGCGCGACCGCCGAGCAGCTCCGCGCGCGTCGGCAGGAGCACGTGGCCCGAGCCCGGGCCGCCCATCTGATGCTCGCGGCCCGCCGGGCGCGCCACGGCGCCGACGCCGCAGCCGTCGCCGCAGCCGCCGCCCCCGACGACGAGCGGCTGCTGCGACAGGCACAGGCACTGGAGGCGACGGCGGACCACGTCGAGACCGCCGCGACCGCCGCCCGCCGCGAGTGGGCGCTGGCATCGTTGGCAGCGGACGACCGGCTGCGACTCTTCGTCGACGTAGACGTCGACCTGGCGTGCGACGTTCCGACGCAACGAACCGATCCCCACGGCGCCGGTCAGCAGGCTCGCCAGGGCTGACCACGTACCGGCCGGGCCGGCAAGGTCCCTGCCAGACCTGGGCTGAGGTCAGTACAGCCGGCGCAGGGCGTGGGTGTCGAGCGTGAGGATCCGCACGCGGTGGTCGACCGGCCCGGTGGCATCCGTCGAGGTCACGACGCGAAGACCGGCAGGTCGAGGACGGCGTCCAGCCGGTCGCGCACGACAGCGTCGGCCGCTGCGCACAGCAGGGGCTTCGCGTTGTAGGCGATCCCGAAGCCGGCGGCGACCACCATGTCGATGTCGTTGGCGCCGTCGCCGATGGCGATCGTGCGCTCCATCGGGATGCCGACCGTGGCCGCGTACTCGCGCAGGGTGCGCGCCTTCGCCGCCCGGTCCACGACCGCTCCGCTCACGCGGCCGGTGAGTCGGCCGTCGACCACCTCGAGGGCGTTCGCCCTGGTCAGCGTGATGCCGAACGACGCGGCGAGGGGGCGCACGATCTCGATGAACCCGCCGGAGACCAGGCCGACGGGCCACCCGCGGGCAGCCAGCTCGGCCACCAGCTCCGCGGCGCCGGGGGACGGCTCGACCTCGGCGAGCACGTCGGCCAGCACGGACTCCGGCAGGCCGGCGAGCGTCGCCACGCGCTCGTGCAGGGACTCGGCGAAGTCGATCTCGCCGCGCATGGCCCGCTCGGTGATCTCGGTGACGAGCTCCTCGGAGCCCGCTCGGGCGGCGAGCATCTCGACGACCTCGCCGGTGATGAACGTCGAGTCGACGTCCATCACGACGAGGCGGGGCGGCGACTGGTTCACGGACGGCAGGGTAGTGGCGCGCGCCGGGCGACGTGCCCGGTGCTCACTCCGCGATGATCGTTCCCTTGGGCACGACGGTGATCCCGGACTCGGTGACGGTGAACCCGCGTGCGCGGTCGTGGTCGTGGTCGAGGCCGACGCGGACGCGTTCGGGCACGTGGACGTTCTTGTCGATGATCGCCCGGTGGACCTGCGCGTACCGGCCGATGTGGACGTCGTCGAAGAGCACCGAGTCCGTGACCTGCGCCCACGAGTGCAGTCGGACGCCTGGCGAGAGGACCGAGCCGGACACCGTCGCGCCGGAGACCAGCACACCCGGAGAGACCACCGAGTCCACGGCGTGACCGAGCCTGCCCGCGCCCGCGTGGATGAACTTGGCGGGTGCCAGGCTCGTGTACCCGCTGTAGAGCGGCCACTCGTCGTTGTAGAGGTTGAACACGGGCTCGATCGAGATGAGGTCGATGTTCGCCTCGTAGAACGCGTCGATGGTGCCGACGTCGCGCCAGTAGTCGCGGTCGCGCGGCGTGGAGCCGGGCACGTCGTTGCGCAGGAAGTCGTAGACGCCGGCCGTGCCGCGCTCCACGAAGTACGGGGCGATGTCTCCGCCCATGTCGTGGCGCGAGTTCACGTTCTCGGAGTCGGCGGTCACCGCGGCGACCAGCGCGTCCGCGTTGGCCACGTAGTTGCCCATCGACGCGAGGATCTCGCCGGGGGAGTCCGCCAGGCCCACCGGGTCGGTCGGCTTCTCCAGGAACGCCTTGATGCGCGTGGCGTCCGTCGGGTCGACCTCGATGACGCCGAACTGGTCGGCCTCCTCGATGGGCTGGCGGATCGCGGCGACCGTGAACTCGGCACCCGAGGAGATGTGGGCGTCGACCATCTGGGAGAAGTCCATGCGGTACACGTGGTCGGCCCCGACGACGACCACGATGTCCGGGCGCTCGTCCTCGATGATGTTGAGGCACTGGTAGATGGCGTCGGCGCTGCCGAGGTACCAGTGCTTGCCGACGCGCTGCTGCGCGGGCACCGCGGCGACGTAGTTGCCCAGCAGCGGGGACATCCGCCACGTCTTGGACACGTGCCGGTCCAGGCTGTGGGACTTGTATTGGGTGAGCACGATGACGTGCAGGTACCGGGAGTTGATGACGTTCGACAGGGCGAAGTCGATCAGCCGGTACAACCCCCCGAAGGGCACCGCCGGCTTGGCACGGTCTGCGGTGAGGGGCATCAGACGTTTGCCCTCCCCACCTGCGAGGACGATAGCGAGGACGCGCGGCGCTGCCATGGCTACGACCCTAGGCCCCAGGCGCGGTCCCAGCGAGGCGTGACGTCGCTCACGCGCTAGCGTGTCGGCGGGAGAACCGGTCGTCGGTGCCGGTGGCGAGGGGATGGTTGCTGTGCGTGTCGACCTGCTGACCCGGGAGTACCCGCCGCACGTCTACGGCGGAGCGGGCGTCCACGTCGCGGGGCTGACCCGTGTCCTCGAGCGCACGATCGACGTGCGCGTCCACTGCTTCGACGGCCCCCGCGACGCCCCCGGCGTGACGGGCTACACCGTCCCCACCGAGCTCGCCGGCGCGAACGCGGCCCTGCAGACGTTCGGGGTCGACCTCGAGATGGCCGACGCGGTGGGCGCGGTCGGTGCCGACGGCGTCGCGTCCGACCTGGTCCACTCGCACACCTGGTACGCCAACCTCGGCGGCCACCTCGCCGGGTTGCTGCACGGGCTCCCGCACGTCGTCTCGGCGCACAGCCTCGAGCCGCTGCGCCCCTGGAAGGCCGAGCAGCTGGGCGGCGGCTACGCCCTGTCCAGCTGGGCCGAGAAGACCGCGTACGAGGGTGCCGCGGCCGTCATCGCGGTCAGCGGCGGCATGCGCGAGGACATCCTGCGGGCCTACCCGAGCGTGGACCCCGCACGGGTCAAGGTGGTGCACAACGGCATCGACCTCGACCAGTGGCAGCGGCCGACGAGCGACGAGGCGGTGGCGAAGGCGTCGGCGACCGTCGCGGCGCTGGGCATCGACACGTCCCGGCCGAGCGTGGTGTTCGTCGGCCGGATCACCCGGCAGAAGGGCCTGCCGTACTTCCTGCGCGCCGTCGAGCTCCTGCCGCCCGAGGTCCAGGTGGTGCTCTGCGCGGGCGCGCCGGACACGCCGCAGATCATGGCGGAGGTCACCGGGCTGGTCGAGCAGCTGCGCGCCAAGCGGTCGGGCGTGGTCTGGATCGAGCAGATGCTGCCGCGCGACGAGCTGATCGCCGTCCTCATGCACGGCACGGTGTTCGCGTGCCCGTCGGTCTACGAGCCGCTGGGCATCGTCAACCTCGAGGCCATGGCGGTCGGGCTGCCCGTGGTCGGGACGGCCACCGGCGGCATCCCCGAGGTGATCGACGACGGCGTCACCGGCCGGCTCGTCCCGATCGACCAGCTGCAGGACGGCACCGGCACCCCGGTCGACCCCGACCGGTTCGTGCACGACCTGGCCGACGCTCTCACCGACGTCGTCGGCAACGAGGCCCGGACCGCGCAGTGGGGGCTGGCGTCGCGCCGCCGCGTCGAGGACCACTTCACGTGGGAGGCGATCGCCGAGCGGACGCTGGAGGTGTATCGAGCGGCGCTCGGCTGACCGTCAGGCCGTCACCTGGGACGCCGCCGCGGCCATCGCGCGGCGGGCCATCCGGTCCACCTCGCGCAGCGCCGTCGACCGCTGGTCGGCCTGCCACAGGTTCACGGCGGCGCCGTCGTCCTGCGTGGCCAGCGCGACGATCGCGCGCAGGCGCGCCGCGCTGGCGAGCACCCGGACGCGCCGGCCGTCGAGGCTGTCCGGCAGCCGCCACGCGGGCAGCTCGAGCTCCCGCAGCGCCGCCACGGTCTCGGCGGCGTCGGGACGCCACTGCGCGACGTCGAGCTTGACCAGTGCCTCGGTCGCCTGGAGGAGCCCCTGGCGCAGCTCGCGCTCGGCGTCCTGCAGCGACCCCGTGCGGGCGTGCACGGCGTGGCGCCAGTCGGCGACGTCGGAGAGCTCCCAGGTGACCAGGTGCCCGGGTTCGAGTGCGGAGCCGAAGCGCTGCACCACCGGGACCGCGACGAGGCACTCCTGCGGGGTGCGGACGAGCACGGCCTCGCCGGCCTCGGTCGCCGCCGAGCTCACGGACGCCGGTGTGGCTCCGGGGTCACCCGGCACGGGCAGCACCGCCGCGACGTCCCGGGGCGAGCCGGCGCACGCGTCGAGGAGCACGCTCAGCGGCTCGTCGGTCAGGTCGTCACGGAGCGGTTCGTCGTGCGACGGCCGCCGCTGGACCGTGTGCGGCTCGTCGTCGGACTGCACGGCGTCGACGAGCACCGCGCGGTCGGTGCTCTCGTCCGCCAGCCAGAGCGCGAGGAGGACGGAGCGGGGGAGCTCCAGGGTCAGGTCCACGGGACAACGGTAGACGTGACCCAGCGCACCGACGAGCGGCCCGTCGCAGGCCGCCGACGTGCGGCTCGACGGTTAGGGTCATGCCCATGACCGACGTGCTCGACCTGCAGGCCGTGACGATCCGCCGGGGAACGACGACGATCCTCGACGAGGTGACGTGGACGGTCCGCGAGGGTGAGCGGTGGGTGGTGCTCGGCCGCAACGGTGCGGGCAAGACGACCCTCCTGCAGGTCGCCTCGGGCCGGATGCACCCGACGAGCGGGACCGCCGACCTGCTGGGCTCGCGGCTGGGGCGGGTCGACGTCTTCGAGCTGCGCCCGCGCATCGGCCTGTCGAGCGCGTCGCTCGCGGACCGGATCCCCGCGGGGGAGAGCGTGCGCGACGTCGTGCTCACCGCGGCGTACGGCGTGACGGGGCGCTGGCGCGAGGAGTACGAGGCGCTCGACGACTCGCGTGCCACGGACCTCCTGGCCGCCTTCGGGGTGGCGCACCTGTCCGACCGCACCTTCGGCACCCTGTCCGAGGGGGAGCGCAAGCGTGTGCAGATCGCCCGGTCGCTGATGACCGACCCCGAGCTGCTGCTGCTGGACGAGCCTGCCGCCGGTCTCGATCTCGGGGGTCGCGAGGAGCTGGTCGCGGCCCTGGCCGAGCTGGCCGGCGACCACCGCTCGCCCGTCCTGGTGCTGGTCACGCACCACGTCGAGGAGATCCCGCCCGGGTTCACGCACATCCTGCTGCTGCGCCAGGGCAAGGCCTTCGCGGCCGGACCGATCGACGAGGTCCTCACCCCGGAGACCTTGTCGGGCGCGTTCGACCTCCCTCTCGTCGTGGCCAAGACCGACGGTCGCTGGTCGGCGCGCGCGGCTTCCTCTGAGGGCTGAGCATTTCCCCACAGGTTCGCAAAGAACCCGTCTAGTATCGGTTGGACAGCAGGCTCCGGCGTCCGGACCTGCCTGACTGAGGGAGTGGGCACCGATGGGTTGGCTGTGGTGGATCGGAGCAGCGCTCGCGCTGGGCATCCTGGAGATGCTCTCGCTCGACCTGGTGCTCGCGATGTTCGCCGGCGGCGCCATCGCCGGGGCGATCGCGTACTGGCTCGGAGCCCCGGTGCCGGTGCAGTTCGTCGTCGCCGCGCTGACCTCGGTCATCCTCCTCGCCACGCTCCGTCCGTGGCTCCTGCGGCACCTGCGGGACCGGATGCCGCTGGTGGAGACCAACGCCGCAGCGCTTGTCGGCCGCGACGCGGTGGTCGTCTCGACGGTCACCGTCGAGGGTGGCCGCGTGAAGCTCAACGGTGAGGTGTGGAGCGCCCGGGCGGATGCCGCGGAGGCCATCCCGCCCGGCACCGAGGTGCGGGTGTCCCGGATCGACGGAGCGACGGCAGTCGTCGTCCCCGTCGTCGGCGCCTGAGCCCTGAACGACCGCGGGCAGCTCGCCCGCGAGTGACCCCTCTGGAGGATTCATGGACGGCTTGGGCAGTGGGCAGATCGCCCTCTACATCGTGCTGGGGCTGGTCCTGCTGTTCGTCGTCATCGCGCTGGTGCGGGCGGTCAAGATCGTCCCGCAGGCCGTCGCGATCATCGTCGAGAGGCTCGGGCGCTACTCCCGCACGCTGGACGCCGGCCTGCACCTGCTGATCCCGTTCGTCGACCGCGTGCGCGCCGGCGTGGATCTGCGCGAGCAGGTGGTGTCGTTCCCGCCGCAGCCCGTGATCACCTCGGACAACCTCGTGGTGAGCATCGACACGGTCATCTACTTCCAGGTGACCGAGCCCAAGTCGGCGGTCTACGAGATCGCCAACTACATCCAGGGCATCGAGCAGCTCACCGTCACGACGCTCCGTAACGTGGTCGGGTCGATGGACCTCGAGCAGACGCTGACCAGCCGCGACCAGATCAACGGCCAGCTGCGTGGAGTGCTCGACGAGGCGACCGGGCGGTGGGGCGTGCGCGTCAACCGCGTCGAGCTCAAGTCGATCGACCCGCCGGACTCCATCAAGGGGTCGATGGAGCAGCAGATGCGCGCCGAGCGTGACCGTCGTGCGGCGATCCTGACCGCCGAGGGGTTCAAGCAGTCGCAGATCCTCACGGCCGAGGGCGAGAAGCAGGCCGCGATCCTGCGGGCCGAGGGTGGCGCCCAGGCGGCGATCCTCACGGCCGAGGGCGAGGCCCGGGCGATCCTGCAGGTGTTCGACGCCGTGCACCGCGGCGACGCCGACCCCAAGCTGCTGGCGTACCAGTACCTGCAGATGCTGCCGAAGATCGCCGCGACCCCGTCGAACAAGATGTGGTTCCTGCCGTCGGAGCTGACCAGCGCGCTCGGCACGTTCGCCAAGGGGTTCGGCGGCGCGTTCACCGGGAGCGACGGGGGAGTCTCCGACTCGGGCCGCCCGGCCGGCACCTCGCCCCTGGGTGACGACCTCCCGCCGACCACGCTGACGGACCCCGCCGAGGCGCTCGCCGAGGCGCGGCGCGAGTCGGCCGCGGCGACCGCGGACGCGACGAGCTCGGGCACGTTGAGCGGTCTCCCGTTCGACCCGTCGGTCGAGCTCGGGCAGCGTCCTGGTGGGGGAGCGGTGCCCCCGCGGGCGCCGGAGCCGCCGCCGGAGGACGCACCGACCGCCTGACGCACAGGGCCGGACCTCGACGAGGGTCCGGCCCTGTCCCATGTTCGCCCACAGCGAACATCGTTCCGGAGTGAGTGCTCACTCACTTACGGTCGCGTCGTGGACACGACTCTCCAACCGCCGACGGGACGGGCGACGCCGCTGCCGCCCGACGAGCGCCGGGCGGCCATCCTGCTCGCCGTGCGGCCCCTGTTGCTGCAGCGCGGCGCCGCCGTGACCTCCCGCGAGCTGGCCGACGCGGCCGGCGTGGCGGAAGGCACGCTCTTCCGGGTGTTCACCGACAAGGTGACGCTCGTCCGCGAGGCCGTCCTCGCCGCGGTCGACCCGGCCGCGTCGGTGCCCGAGCTTGCGACGATCGACCGCACCCTGCCGCTGCGTGACCGCCTGGTCGCGATCCTGGCCCAGGGACTCGGGCGGGTGGGCGAGTCCATGCGGTGGATGGCCCTGCTGCACGAGATCAGCCGGCTCGAGCCGGGGAGGTCCCCGAGCGAGCACCGCGAGGCGGCGATGCGGATGTGGGGGCGGCGGCAGGAGGCCGGCACCGCGGCCGTGAACGCGACGCTCGCATGGCTGCTGGAGCCCGACGCCGACCAGTTCCGGTTGCCCGTCGACGACGTGATCGAGCTCCTCACCACGGTGCTGATGGGCTCGTCGATGCGGACGGTCGACGCGCTGCGGCGCGGGCTGGAGGTCCCGCCCCCGAGCCCGGAGCGGCTGGCTGACCTGGTCCTGCACGGCGTGCTGGCCGAGGGGAGCCCGCGATGCTGATCACCCTGCTCAAGGAGCACCTGCGGCCCTACCGGAGCGCAGTCGTCGCCGTGGTCGTGCTCCAGCTGGTGCAGACCATCGCGACGCTCTACCTGCCCAGCCTCAACGCGCGGATCATCGACGACGGCGTGGCCCAGGGCGACACCGGGGAGATCATGCGGCTCGGCGGCGTGATGCTCGCGGTGAGCCTGGTGCAGGTGGTCGCCGCCGTGATCGCCGTCTACTTCGGCTCCCGCACCGCCATGGCGTTCGGCCGTGACGTGCGCAAGCGGCTGTTCGGCCACGTGCAGACGTTCTCGGCCCAGGAGGTCGCCAAGTTCGGCGCCCCGACGCTCATCACCCGCACGACGAACGACGTGCAGCAGGTGCAGATGGTGGTGCTGCTGACGTTCACCCTGATGATCATGGCGCCGATCATGCTGGTGGGCGGCGTGGTCATGGCCATGCGCGAGGACGTCGGGCTGTCCGCGGTGCTCCTGGTCTCGGTGCCCGCGCTCGGCATCGTCGTCGCCCTGATCGTCACGCGGATGATCCCGTACTTCCGGTCCATGCAGAAGCGGATCGACGCCATCAACCGGGTGCTGCGCGAGCAGATCGCGGGCGTCCGGGTGGTGCGTGCGTTCGTGCGCGAGCGCCGGGAGTCCGCCCGGTTCGACGGGGCGAACACCGACCTCTACGACACCTCGCTGCGGGTGGGCAAGCTCATGGCGCTGATGTTCCCGGCCGTCATGCTCGTGCTCAACGCCACCACGGTCGCCGTCCTCTGGTTCGGCGCGCAGCGCATCGACGCCGGCCACCTGATGATCGGGCAGCTCACCGCGTTCCTCTCGTACATCGCCTACATCCTCATGGCCGTGATGATGTCGACGATGATGTTCGTGATGGTCCCGCGGGCCGTCGTGTCCTCCGAACGCATCGGCGAGGTGCTGGACACCCGCACCTCCGTGGTCCCGCCCGCGCAGCCGGCCGTGCTCCGGACCGGGCCCGAGTCGCGGCCCGGCCTGCTGGAGCTGCACGGCGTCGAGTTCCGCTACCCGGGCGCCGAGCGCCCCGTGCTGCACGGGGTCGACCTGGTCGCCGAGCCGGGGAAGACCACCGCGATCATCGGCTCCACGGGTGCCGGGAAGACGACCCTGCTCAACCTGATCCCCCGGCTGTTCGACGTGACCGGGGGTGAGGTGCTCATCGACGGCGTCGACGTGCGCGCGCTCGACCCCGACCAGCTGTGGACCCAGATCGGCCTGGTCCCGCAGAAGCCGTTCCTCTTCGTCGGGACCGTCCGGTCCAACCTCGAGTACGGCAGGCCCGGGGCGTCCGACGACGAGCTCTGGCACGCGCTCGAGGTCGCGCAGGCGCGCGACTTCGTCGAGGCGCTCGACGGTGGGCTCGACGCGCCGATCGCCCAGGGCGGCACCAACGTGTCGGGCGGCCAGCGTCAACGGCTCGCGATCGCGCGCGCCCTGGTGCGGCGGCCGACCATCTACCTGTTCGACGACTCGTTCTCCGCCCTCGACTACGCGACGGACTCCCGGCTGCGGGCCGCGCTCGTCCCCGAGACGCGGGAGGCCACGGTGCTGGTGATCGCGCAGCGCGTGGCGACCATCCGGAACGCGGACAGCATCGTGGTCATGGAGGACGGCCTGGTGGTCGGCGTCGGCACGCACGCGGAGCTGCTGGAGTCGTCCGAGACCTACCGGGAGATCGTGTACTCGCAGGTCAGCGTGGAGGAGGCGGCGTGAGCACCCAGACGCAACGCATCCCTCCGGCCCGCCGCGGCCCCGGCGGGCCGATGATGTCGATGGGGATGCCCGTCGAGAAGTCGATGAACTTCCGCGAGTCCGCCGGCCGGTTCCTGCGCGAGATGCGCGGCGAGCGGGCACCGATGGCGCTCATCGTGGCCCTGGCCGTCGCCTCGGTGGTGCTCGCGGTCATCGGCCCCAAGCTCCTGGGCGACGCCACCAACATCATCTTCGACGGGGTCATCGGCACCCAGCTCGGATCCGCGTTCCCGGCCGGGACCACCACCGACCAGGCGGTCTCGGCGCTGCGCGCGAGCGGGCAGGACACGTTCGCGGACGTCGTCGCCGGCAGCGGGGCCATGCCCGGCGTGGGGATCGACTTCGACCGGCTCTGGCAGCTGCTCATGGTCGTGCTGCTCATCTACGTGGGCTCGTTCCTGTTCGGCTGGCTCCAGGGCCGGCTGACCGCGGTCGTCGTGCAGCGCGTCGTGTACGGGCTGCGTCAGCGGGTGGAGGCCAAGCTGTCGCGCCTGCCGCTGCGGTACATCGACGGCCAGCCGCGCGGCGAGCTCCTGAGCCGGGTGACCAACGACATCGACAACGTCGCGCAGACCCTGCAGCAGACGCTCTCCCAGCTCATCACCTCGGTGCTCACCGTGGTCGGCGTGCTGGTGATGATGTTCCTGATCTCCCCGCTGCTGGCCGTGATCGCCCTGGTCACCGTGCCGCTCTCGGTGATGATCGCCGGGGCGATCGCCAAGCGGTCGCGGCCGCAGTTCATGGAGCAGTGGGCATGGACGGGCAAGCTCAACGCGCACATCGAGGAGATGTACACGGGGCACGCCCTCGTGACCGTGTTCGGGCGGCAGGCGGAGGCGGCCGAGGTGTTCGCGGAGCGCAACGAGAAGCTCTACGACTCCAGCTTCCGGGCGCAGTTCATCTCCGGGATCATCCAGCCCGCGCTCGGCTTCGTCGCCAACCTCAACTACGTGATCGTGGCGGTGGTCGGCGGGCTGCGGGTCGCGTCCGGCACCATGACGCTCGGTGACGTGCAGGCGTTCATCCAGTACAGCCGGCAGTTCACGCAGCCGATCACGCAGATCGCGTCGATGGCCAACCTGCTGCAGTCCGGGGTCGCCTCGGTGGAGCGGGTGTTCGAGCTGCTCGACGCGCCCGAGCAGTCGCCCGACCCGGCCGATCCGACGCCGCCCCTCCAGCCGACCCGGGGGCGGGTCGCCTTCGAGCACGTGGCGTTCAGCTACTCGCCCGACAAGCCGCTCATCGAGGACCTGTCCCTGGTGGCCGAGCCGGGGGAGACCATCGCGATCGTCGGACCCACGGGCGCCGGCAAGACGACCCTGGTCAACCTGCTCATGCGGTTCTACGAGGTGGACGGCGGCCGGATCACGCTCGACGGCGTCGACACCCGCGAGCTGACCCGGGACGCGCTGCGCTCGCAGATGGGCATGGTGCTGCAGGACACCTGGCTGTTCGGCGGCACGCTGGCGGAGAACATCGCCTACGGCGCCGACGGGGCGACCCAGGAGGAGATCGTCGCCGCGGCCGAGGCCACGCACGTGGACAAGTTCGTGCGGACGCTGCCCGACGGCTACGAGACGACGGTGGACGACGAGGGCTCGAACGTCTCCGCGGGCGAGAAGCAGCTGCTCACCATCGCGCGCGCGTTCCTGGCCGACCCGGCGATCCTCATCCTCGACGAGGCGACCTCGTCGGTGGACACCCGCACCGAGGTGCTGGTCCAGCAGGCGATGAACGCGCTGCGGCACGGGCGGACGTCGTTCGTCATCGCGCACCGGCTGTCCACCATCCGCGACGCCGACACGATCCTCGTCATGGAGGACGGCGCGATCGTCGAGCAGGGGTCGCACGACGAGCTCCTCGCCGCCGACGGTGCGTATGCCCGGTTGTACGCGAGCCAGTTCGCCGCCGCGGTGGCGCCGGTGGACTGACGTCCCGGAGAACGCCCTGATCAGGCACGTACGCTCGGGCGCATGTCCTCCGAGGGGTTCCCGCGCGACCGCATGACGATCGCGTTCTACGGACCCTTCGTCGTGTGGGGGTGGCTGCTCTACAGCTTCAACCCGAGTGTGCCGCTGCTGGCCGACGAGCTGGGGATCTCCGCCGCGCAGGCCGGGCTGCACGGGACGGCGATGGCCGTCGGAGCCATCGTCGCGTCGCTCGCCACACCGCGGCTCGTGCGTGCTCGGGGTCGGCGGGGGGCGATCGTCCTCGCGTCCGCGCTCGTGGCCGTCGGCGCGTGCGGCATCGTGGCGGCCCCGGGTCTGGCCTGGAGCCTCGGCGCGATGGTCGTCGTGCCACTCGGCGGCAACGTCGCGATCAGCTCGACGCAGGCGGGGCTCGCGCTGCAGCACGGCAGCAAGGCGTCCGCGGCGCTCACCGAGGGCAACGGGGTCGGGTCCTCGGTCGGGCTGCTCGGCCCGCTCGCCGTGGGCGCGTGCGTGGCCGTCGGCTGGGGGTGGCGACCCGCCGTGGCCGTGACGGCCGTGCTGGCGCTCGCCACGGCCGTCGTCGTGGCGCGGATCCCGGTGGGCGGGGCGATGACCCCACCGCACGCCCCTGACACCGTGGTCGCGCCCCGGTCCGGGGTCCAGACCGGGAGCCGGGTTCCCACCTGGTGCTTCCTGGTGACCCTGGTGGCCGCGATCCTGATGGAGTTCGCCACGACGTACTGGGCGACCGGCCTGGTGATCGAGCAGACCGGTGCCGGCGCGGGCATCGCCGCGGCGACGACCGCGGGGCTGGTGGCGGGCATGTCCGCGATCCGGTTCGTCGTCGGGCCGTTGTCGCTGCGCGTGCCGCCGGCGATGCTCCTCGCCGTCGCGTTCGTCGTGGCGATCGGTGGGTGGGCGATCCTGTGGACCGCGACCACACCGTGGGTCGCGATGGTCGGGCTGGTGGTGGCGGGGTTCGGGTACGGCGCCACGTACCCGCTGTCGATCGCGCTCCTGCTGGCCACGGCACCCGGCCGCGCGGACGCCATGCAGGCCCGCGCGACGCTCGTCGGCGGCCTGGCGATCGGGGTGGGCCCGTTCGCCCTCGGGGCCCTGTCCGACGTCGTCGGGACGCACCAGGCGTTCCTGGTGGTGCCCGTCGTCGCCGTGGCGGGCGCGGTGGGCGCGGTGCTCGGCGGTCGCGCGATCCGGGTTCGCCCGGTGCCGGCCGTCGAGCTCGAGCCCGGCGTGGCGGCGGATCGATAACGTTTTCGGCCGTGGCAGGCTGGCCCGCATGTCCTCGCTGCAGCACCGGCGCGCCGACGCCGTCGTCACCGTCCTCGGCCCCGACGGCCACCCGCTCGCCGACACCGACGTCGTGGTCGCGCAGGAGCGGCACGCCTTCCTGTTCGGCAACATCGGGTTCGACCTCGTCGCGCTCGCCAACGGCGAGGCGCCTGAGCGGTCCGCGGCGCTCGCCGACCTCTGGCTCGACGTGTTCAACGCCGCGACGCTGCCGTTCTACTGGGGCACGTTCGAGCCCGTGCGCGGCCGCCCGCACACCGCGCGGCTGCTGAGGGCTGCCCGCTGGTTCGCCGAGCGAGGCGTGGTCGTCAAGGGGCACCCGCTGGCCTGGCACACCGTGTGCGCGCCGTGGCTGCTGGAGCTGAGCACCGACGAGATCGCGGACGTGCAGGACGCGCGCATCCGTCGCGAGGTCGCGGGCTTCGCCGGGGTGATCGACACCTGGGACGTGATCAACGAGGTCGTGATCATGCCGGTGTTCGACAAGGAGCCCAACGGGCTGACGCGCCTGGCGTGGGACCGCGGACGCATCCCGACCATCCGGCTGGCGTTCGACGCCGCCCGGCAGACCAACCCGTCGGCCACGCTGCTGCTGAACGACTTCGACATGTCCACCGCGTACGAGTGCCTGATCGAGGGCGTGCTCGAGGCCGGCATCCAGGTCGACGCGATCGGCCTGCAGAGTCACATGCACCAGGGGTACTGGGGTGAGGAGAAGACGCTGGCGATCCTCGACCGGTTCGCACGGTTCGGCCTGCCGCTGCACCTGACCGAGACGACGCTGCTGTCGGGCGAGCTCATGCCTGCGCACATCGAGGACCTCAACGACCACCAGGTCGCGTCGTGGCCGTCGACCCCCGAGGGTGAGGCGCGCCAGGCCGACGAGATCGAGCGGCACTACCGGACGCTGGTCGGGCACCCCGCGGTGCAGGCCGCGACGTACTGGGGGATCACCGACGACGGCGCGTGGCTGGGCGCGCCCGGCGGGCTCGTGCGGGCGGACGGCACCCCCAAGCCCGCGTACGACGCGCTGCGGCGTCTGGTGAAGGACGAGTGGTGGCTGGCGCCGACGACACGGCGGACCTCGTCCACGGGACGCGTGCCGGTGAGCGGGTTCCTCGGTGCCTACTCCGTCGACGGCACGCCGTTCTCGCTCGAGCGCGACGGGGAGGTCGTCGTCCGGCTGGAAGGATGAGCACGTGCCTGTCGCCTCCGTCCAGCCCGTGACCGACCCCGCCGACGAGCGTCTCGCCGACTACGTCTCCCTGACCGACGTCGCGCTGCGCTCGCGGCAGGAACCCGCCAAGGGCCTCTACATCGCCGAGAGCTCCACCGTCCTCGGTCGCGCGCTCGCGGCCGGTCACCGACCGCGCTCGGTCCTGCTGTCCCCGCGCTGGCTGCCGGACCTGGAGCGGCTGCTGGCGAGCCTGCCGTCCGACGACACCGAGGTCCCCGTCTACGTCGCCGAGGAGCCCGTGCTCGAGGCGATCACCGGCTTCCACGTCCACCGGGGGGCGCTCGCCGCGATGCACCGGCCCCCGCTCGCGCCGGTCTCCGAGCTGCTCGCCGGCGCGCGGCGGGTCGCCGTGCTGGAGGACATCGTCGACCACACCAACGTCGGCGCCGCGTTCCGGTCCGCTGCGGCGCTGGGGGTCGACGCCGTGCTGGTCACGCCGCGGTGCGCCGACCCGCTCTACCGCCGGTCCGTCCGCGTGTCGATGGGCACGGTGTTCCAGGTGCCGTGGACGCGCATCGACCCCTGGCCCGAGGGGATCTCCGCGCTGCGCGACGCCGGGTTCGTCACCGCGGCACTGGCACTGTCGGACGACTCGATCACCCTCGACGAGCTGGTCGCCGACCCGCCGGAGCGGCTCGCCCTCGTGCTCGGCGCCGAGGGGCACGGGCTCAAGCCGGTGACCGTCGCCGAGTCCGACCTGGTGGTACGGATCCCGATGGCGGGCGGGGTGGACTCCCTCAACGTCGCCGCGGCCGCCGCGGTCGCGTTCTGGGCGACCCGGGCCTGACTCACGCCGGGTCGTCGCGGGGGAGCGTATAGCGCAGGAAGCCCATGGTCCGCGCCCACGTCTCCCGGCGAGCGTGCGCGGTGAGGACCGGGTCGCCGCCGTAGCGGAACGTGACGCCAGGACCGGGGCCCTGGCTGGTCGCGACGCCGCCGGGCGGGCCGGCGATCATGTGGCCGGCGCTGTCGAGCACCACGTTCGCCCACGGGTAGGGGTGCTCGGCCAGGCGGTCGGCAGCCACCTGGTGGTACCCGGGCGAGTCCCACATCTGGTCGTCGCCACCCGCGACCAGCAGCACGCCGCCGCGGATCCGCTCCACCGGGATGCTCACGCGCTCCAGCGCGTCGGGGTCGGTCGGCAGCGGCGCGAACCCGTCGCGCAGCGCGACCGGGTCGTGGCGTGCGATGGCGTCCTCGAGCTCCGGTGTGACCGCGTACGGCAGGAACGGCAGCGGCTCGCCGTCCACGGTCCAGGCCGGTCCCGACGACCGCAGGATCCGGTCCAGCCGGCCCACGTCGTAGTCGATGCCGGCGGTGACGACCCCGCTGCCGACGACGCTGACCACCGACCCCACGCGCTCGTCGCGGCTGCCCACCAGCAGCGCCGCCTCGCCGCCGCGGGAGCCGCCGAGCAGACCGATCGAGCCGGGTGCGAAGCCCTGCGCCTCGAGCAGGTCGATCGCCCGGCCGAAGTACTCGAGGGGCACGTCGAGGAGCATCCTCGGGACGCCGGCCGCGCCGAAGTAGGCGAGGGCGAGCGCGGCGAACCCCTCCTCCGCGAGCGCGACGGCGTCCCGCTCGTGCATCCCGCCCTCGGACCCGCCGATCACCACGACGGCCCGCTCGGCGCCGGCCGCGGGCCGTGCCAGCACGCCGGCGATCCCGTGCGCGCGACACACGGTCCGGTCCCTGATGACGCGGTGGGTCGTCCGGCTCATGTGGCGCACCCTAGCGACGGCCACCGACGCTCAGCGGTGCTGGCCGCGATGCCCGCGGGGCAGGCGGCAGGCGCGCCCGGCGCGAGGGAGCCAGGCGCCGCACGCGGACTCGGTCTCGAGGTCAAGGGCGGCCACGGGGACGTCGACGGCCGATGCCGGCTCCGCGTCGGGGACGATCCCCGGTTCGGCGACGAGGTCGAGCAGCTCCGTGGCCACGTAGACGGTGCGGGTGCGGTCGGCCTTCCGGTCGGTGCGCAGCACCCCCGACGCGGCCAGGGAGTCGAGCGCGTTGCGTGCGGCGACGGCGCTGATCTCGTACCGCGCCGCCACGGAGGCCGCATCGAGCACGGGGTGCGTCGGGAGGTCGGAGACCAGGCGGTGCGCGACGCCGCGCCGGACGCGGCCGGTCGGCGACCTGTCCCGCAGGTAGGCGTCGAGAGCGTCCGTCTGCCGGCGCTGCCAGTCCGTCACCTGGCCCGAGAGCGCGAGCGCGTCGGCGGCGGCCGCGACGACCGCCTCGGCGACCACGGTCACGATCGCGACACCGTGGTCGCCGCGACGGTAGGTGTCGAGCGCGGCGTAGTAGCGCTCGCGGTCGCGGAAGAGGGCGGTGCTGACGGGCAGGGTGATCCGGGGCGCGACGCCGTACCGGGCCAGGACGGTCCCGATGAGCACCCGGCCGGCGCGGCCGTTGCCGTCGGCGAACGGGTGGATGGTCTCCAGCTGCGCGTGTGCCAAGGCGGCCGCGAGGACCGGCCGGTGCCGACGGGACACCAGGTAGGCGTCGAGGTCGTCGAGGAGCCCGGGGACCAGCTCGTGCGGCGGGGCGTTGTAGTGCGCCTCGAGGGGTGTCCGGCCGCCGATCCACACCGGTTCGGTGCGGACGCCCGCGTGCCGCGGCGCGATCAGTCGCTGGAGCTCGACGGCGTCCCACACCAGGGACACGTCCGCGTCGAGGGCCCGCTCCACCGACGAGCGGACGGCGTGCAGGGTGCGCGCGACCGTGACGGCGGACTCGCGGCCGCGGGCCACGAAGTCGGCGACGGCCACCGCGCGGGGCGTCGGCTCGTAGCCCTCGATGAGGGACGACGCGGCGGCCTCCGAGCGGACGAGCAGGTCGCCGATCTGTCCGAGCCCCGCGTGCGCGGCGAGGTCGGCGGCCTCCCGGGCGCGGCTCTCCGCCTCGTCGAGGAGCCCCGAGAGGGCCGCGTCGAGGTGCACGTCGAGGTCGAGCAGCGAGTCGGGGACGAACGCCTGGTAGCTGCCCGAGCGCGTGAACCGGCGGGGGACCCCGTCGGTCGCGCGCGGTGTCCACTGCTGCGTGACGTAGGTGCCCATGCCCACCTCCCCGGCTCGTAAACTTGCCTCCGATGCTACTCGAAGAAAGTTTATGCGAGCGCGAGGCCCTCGATGACGCCCACCCCGGGCGCCTGCGCGAGCAGCGCCCCGGGCAGCGCGATCTTCGACCGACGCACCCCGCTGCCGATGATCACGGTCGCCCCGGCGTCGGGGTCGTCCACCGCCACGCAGCTGTCCACCAGCACCCGGTACCGGGTGGGGAGCCCGAGCGGGGTGATGCCGCCGTACTCCATGCCCGACTCCTCGACAGCGCGGTCCATGGGCAGGAACGACGCCTTGCGGACGTCGAGCAGCCGCTTGACCGTGGAGTTCACGTCTGCACGGGTGGTCGCACGGACGACCGCCGCGGCCACCCGCTCCTCGCCCTCGCGCCGGCCTGCCACGAGCACGCAGTTGGCCGACGCCGCGGGCGGCAGGCGGTAGGCCTCGGTCAGCGCGGCGGTGTCCGCGAGGTCGGGGTCGATCTCCGTGACGAGGACCGCCTCGGCCACCGTCGGGTCGGTCGCGGCCCACGCCTCGATCGCGGCGAGCGTGGAGACGGCGAGCAGGTCGGGGCGGTCGAGCGCGCGCACCCAGGTCAGCGTGCCGAGCGTCACTGCTGGTAGGTCCCGACGAGGACCGCCCGCGCGAGCGTGTGGAAGGTGACGGCGGTGTTCGCCGCGCCCGGCATCGCGTCCGGGCCGAGCCCGAGGGACGGCACGTCGAGGGCGTGCACGACGAAGAAGTAGCGGTGCACCTGGTCGCCCGGCGGGGGAGCGGCGCCGACGTAGCGGGCCTGTCCGTCGTCGCCGCGCAGGGCGAACGCACCCGCGGGCAGGTCGGCGCCCCGGGCCAGCGAGGTGGTGGTGGCGGGCACGTCGACGACGGTCCAGTGCCACCAGCCGGCAGGACCGGGCGCGTCCGGGTCGAAGCAGCTGATCTGGAACGACCGCGTGGCCTCGGGGAAGCCTTCCCAGGACAGCTGCGGCGAGACGTTGCGGCCGGCGTCGGTGTTGGTGTGCACGTCCGGCAGGCGCTCGCCCGCCCGGAAGTCGTCGCTGGTCAGCGTGAAGTCGGGGACCGCCGGGAGCAGCGAGTAGGGGTCGGGCGCGACGGGACGGGTGAGGTTCACGGGCATGGCGACATCATTGCGCGGGGACCAGCGGCGCGCGCGGGATCGGCTCGGGCTCGTGCCTGCCGAGGATCGCCCGCGCGGGCAGGAGCCGGTCGAGGCCCACCAGGACGAGGCCGAGCACGAAGAACCCGACGCCGTAGATGAGCACGTTGAGCACCAGCCCGTCGTAGCCCAGGTCCGAGACGTCGACGAAGCCGTACGGGTAGTCGCTGGTGGGGCTCAGCAGGCCGCGGACCGTGCTGAACGTGCAGTAGGCCACCGGGTAGAGCAGCCAGTACGCGGCGGTGCGGATGCGCAGGCGGCGGTGCGGGACCAGGAGCAGGAAGTGCACGAACGTCGCGATCGGCGTCAGGCGGTGCACGAGCTGGTCGTGGGTGAGCCCGAGGGCGATGACCTCCTCGCCCGGAGGGGCAGGGTCGAGGATCAGGTACGAGACGAGCCCGGTGATGAGCAGGAAGAGCGTCACCGCACCGAACAGCCACGGCGGCGGCTCGGCGCGCCGGGCGAGCACGGCGATGCCGCCCCAGAGCATCACCACGGCCAGCAGCAGGTTCGACTGGTTGGTGAAGTAGACGTAGTCCTCGATGTCGAACGTCACGCCCGTGCTCGGCGCCCAGAACAGTGCGAGGAACGTGATCCCCGCCAGCGCGAGGCGGTAGATCCCGACGACGACTCCCATGACGTGCCCTCCGTGCTGTTGTCCCACGCCGGCCACGCTGCCGGGCGACGAGAACCTAGCCGAGACCTGCGACGTCACCCGTCCGGCACGCCGCGGATTGACAGTGCGGGGAGTGTCAGCGTGTACTGAGATACTTCGAACAGATGTTCGATGAAGGTCTCGAGAGCACCCTCTCATCGGCCGGTCGAGGGGAGGTCCGCATGTCCGTCGGCACCCTGTCGCGCGAGGAACGGGTCATGCTCGCACGGGCCGCCCTCGCGCGCGCCGAGCAGCGCACCGGGGCGCGCAGCGTCCTGCCGCTGGGCGGTCCGGCGGAGCCACCCGCGCCCGCGCTGGTCGCCCTGGTGCCGGACCTGCCGGAGGTGCCGGTCGAGCACCACACCACCGGCATCATCACCAGCGAGCGCCCCCCGATGGCGGTCCCGCCCCCGCTGGCCCCGATCCTGCCCGAGGGGCTGCGTCGCGGCGGCACCACGGTGGTCACGGGGTCGACCTCGCTGGTGCTGGCCATGCTCGCCCACGCGTGCGCCGGCGGGGCGTGGGCAGCCGTCGTCGGGCAGCCGACCATCGGCCTGCTCGCCGCGTCCCAGGCGGGGGTGTCGCTCGACCGGCTGGCCGTGGTGCCGCGCCCCGGTCTCGAGGCGCCGACGGTGGTGGCCGCGCTGCTCGACGGGGTCGACGTGGTGGTGGTGGGCCCCGAGGCAGCCCTGACCGACGCGGACCGCCGGAAGCTGTCCGCGCGCGCCCGGGACCGCGGGTCCGTGCTCCTGTCCACTGCCGACTGGCCCGGTGCCGGCGTGGTGCTCACGGTCGAGTCGGGCCGGTGGACGGGGGTCGACGCCGGCGAGGGACGGCTGCGCACCCACGAGATCCGGCTGGTCCGCACGGGACGAGGGAGCGCCGCGGTGCCGCGCGCGCTCGACCTGACCCTGCCGATCGGTTCCACCGCGGCGCCGCAGGTCGAGGCGCCGATGCCGGGCCTGAGGCTCGTCGGATGAGCACGCGCACGACCGTCCTGTGGGTCCCGGACTGGCCGGTGGTGGCGGCGGCGACGTCCGAGCAGGTCCCGCCGCACGTGCCCACCGCGGTGCACGACGGGCGGCAGCTCACCGCGGTGTCGGCGCTCGCCCGGGCGGAGGGGGTGCGCCGGGGGATGCGTCGACGGCAGGCGCAGGGGGTCTGCCCCGAGCTGGTGCTGCTGCCGGCGGACGACGCCCGCGACGTGCGGCTGTTCGAGCCGGTCGCGGCGGCGGCGGAGACCGTGGTGGCGGGCATCGAGGTGGTCCGCGCCGGGATGCTGCTGCTGCCCGCGGGCGGGGCCAGCCGGTACCACGGGTCGGAGGAGGCGCTCGCGGAGCTGCTCATCGACGCGGTCGCGGCGGGGTCGGGGCACGAGTGCGCGGTGGGCACGGCCGACGGGCTGCTCGCGGCGGTGCTGGCCACCCGGACCGGGGCGGTGGTGCCCGCGGGGGCGTCGGCGGCGTACCTGGCCCCGCGCGCGATGAGCGAGCTGGTGCACGCGGCGGTCACCGACGAGGCGGCCACCGCGGTCGCCGCACTGGTGGACCTGCTGCACCGCCTGGGGCTGCGGCAGCTCGGTCAGCTCGCCGCCCTGCCGCCCACCGACGTGCACGCCCGCTTCGGGCGGCTGGGCGCGTGGGCGCAGATGCTCGCGCGCGGCGACGACGAACGCCCGCCCGCCCGGCGTCGACCGGAGGCCGACCTCGAGGTGGCCACCGACCTCGACCCGCCGCTCGACCGGGTCGACTCGGCGACGTTCGCCGGTCGCCGCCTGGCCGAGGAGCTGCACGCGCTGCTCATGCAGCACTCCGTGACGTGCGGTCGCCTGCAGATCGCGGCACGCACCGACGAGGGCGTCGACCTGGTGCGCACCTGGCGGACCGACCTGGGCGGCTGGGGCGGGCTGACCCCCGCCCGGATCACCGACCGGATCCGGTGGCAGCTGGAGGGCTGGCTGGCGTCGAGCGCGATCGAGAACGCGCGCAGCCGGGTGGCCGACGACCCCGCCGCCCGTGCCCGGTCGCGGACGGCGCGCGACGCCGTCGCCTCGGGTAAGGACCCCTGGGCCCACGACGACCTGCCGACGAACCCGTGGCCCGACGACGAGTCCCACGCGGTGACCCTGGTCCACCTCGCCATCACCGCCCTCGACGTGGCCCCGGCGGGCGCCGAGCAGGGGCGGCTGTGGGGCGGACCGTCGGGCGGTGACCTGCGCGCGCACCGGGCGCTCGACCGGGTGCAGGGGATCGTCGGGGGGTCGGGGATCCTCGTCGCGACGCTGCAGGGTGGCCGGGACGTCCGCGACCAGGTGCACCTGCAGCCGTGGGGCGAGCAGACAGAGCCGGTGCGGCCGGTGGACCGGCCCTGGCCCGGGCGGCTGCCCGATCCGGCGCCGGCCACCGTGCTGGACCCGCCCGACCGGGTGGACGTGCGCGACGCGACGGGGGCGCCCGTGGTGCTCGACGTGCGCAGCGGGATGAGCAGCGAGCCGGCGTGGGTGCGGTGGCTGCCGAGGGAGCCGGAGGTCGCGGTGACTCGCCCGACCCGCCGCGGTGGTGCGTGGGACGTCGCCGTCGAGCGGGTGCGGTCCGCCGCCGACGGGCCACGCGCCGTGGCCGGGTGGGCCGGACCGTGGCTGCTCAGCGAGCGCTGGTGGGTGGCGGCCGACGACCGCCCCGGCCTGCGGGCGCACCTGCAGGTGACGTTCGACGACGGCCGCGCGGTGCTCCTGGCCTGCACGGCGACCGGCTGGACGTGCGAGGCGACGTATGACTGACGTGGCTGACCGGGGTGCGGCCTTCCCGCCGCGGTACGCCGAGCTGCACGCGCACTCCGCCTTCAGCTTCCTCGACGGCGCCAGCCAGCCCGAGGAGCTCGCCGCGGAGGCGTCGCGGCTCGGCCTGCGCGCACTCGGGCTCACCGACCACGACGGGCTGTACGGCGTGGTGCGGTTCGCGCAGGCGGCCAAGGCGGTCGGGCTGCCCACGGTGTTCGGGGCGGAGCTGCACCTGCCGGCGCCGGACGGCCGGCGGCACCCCCGAGAGGCCGCACGAGTCACTCCCGGGCCGCCCGTGCTCGACCTGCCGACGGGCATCCCCGACCCGCGGGCGTCCCACCTGCTCGTCCTCGCCCGCGGACCGGACGGCTACCGCGCGCTGTCCCGGGCGATCGCGGAGGCGCACCTGCGCACCGGTCGCAAGGGTGCCGCGGACTACCGGCTCGAGGAGCTCGCGGCGACCGCTGCGGGGCAGTGGCTCGTGCTCACCGGCTGCCGCAAGGGGTCGGTCCGGCGCGCGCTCGCCGGCGGCGACCCGTCGGGGGTCACCGGCGTGACCGCGGCCGGGATCGAGGCGGCCCGGACCGAGCTGGACCGGCTCGTGGCCCTGTTCGGCCAGGACAACGTGGCCGTCGAGGTCACCGCGATGGGCGACCCCTACGACGCCGACCGTGCCGACGCCCTCGCGCACCTCGCGGCCGACGCCGGACTCCCGCTCGTCGCCACGGGGAACGTGCACTACGCCACCCCGCGGGACGCCGACCTGGCCGCCGCGCTGGCCGCGGTGCGCGCCCGGTCGTCGCTGGAGGACCTGGACGGCTGGCTGCCCGGCGGCCCGATGGCGCACCTGCGGTCGGCCACCGAGATGCTCGCGCTGCACCGCCGGCACCCGTCGGCCGTGGTGACCGCGGCGGACCTGGCCGACGAGTGCGCCTTCGACCTGTCCCTCGTCGCGCCCCAGCTCCCGCCCTACCCGGTGCCGCCCGGCCACACCGAGGCCACGTGGCTGCGTGAGCTGGTCCGCCGGGGTGCGCTGGAGCTGTACGGGCCGCCGGAGTCGGAGCGGGTGCCCGGCGCGTACGCGCAGCTGGCGCACGAGCTGACCGTCATCGAGGACCTCGGCTTCCCCGGGTACTTCCTGGTGGTCTACGACCTGGTCGACTTCTGCCGCCGCAACGGGATCCTCGCGCAGGGCCGCGGCTCGGCCGCCAACTCGGCGGTCTGCTACGCGCTGCGGGTCACCGCCGTGGACGCGGTGCGGCACGGCCTGCTGTTCGAGCGGTTCCTCGCGCCCGAGCGGGACGGGCCGCCGGACATCGACGTGGACATCGAGTCCGCGCGCCGCGAGGAGGTCATCCAGTACGTCTACGAGAAGCACGGCCGGTCGCACGCCGCCCAGGTGGCCAACGTCATCTCCTACCGGCCGCGGTCGGCGGTCCGGGACGCGGCGCGGGCGCTCGGGTACGACGCGGGGCAGCAGGACGCGTGGGCGTCGTCGATCGAGCGGTGGGGGAGTCTGCGGTCGCCCGCGCCGACGCCGTCGCCCGAGAAGCCGTCCGCCGGGCCGAGCCGTCGGCAGGAACGTCCGCACGTCGGGCACACCGGCCTGGCGCCCGAGACGCCTGCCTCCGTGACCACCGCGCGCGACGAGCGCCGACGCACGCAGGCGTCGATGTGGGGCAACACGTGGGAGCCGCCGTCGGTGCTGCGTTCCGCCAAGGGCGTGGACACACCCGGCCTGGCCACCGCCGACGGCCATGACGTCGTCCCGGCCGTGCTGCCGCCGTCGGCCAGCGACCTCGACGAGATCCCCGAGCACGTCATCGACCTGGCCGACCGGTTCCTGCGTCTGCCCCGGCACCTCGGCATCCACTCGGGCGGCATGGTCATGTGCGACCGGCCGGTGATCGAGGTGTGCCCGGTGGAGTGGGCGCGGATGCCCGGGCGCACGGTGCTGCAGTGGGACAAGGAGGACTGTGCGGACGCGGGGCTGGTGAAGTTCGACCTGCTGGGCCTCGGCATGCTCACCGCCCTGCGGATCGGGTTCACGTCCGTGCGCGAGCACGAGGGCGAGGAGCTGGACCTGCACGGGCTGCCCGCGGAGGACCCCCGGGTGTACGACCTGCTCAGCGCCGCGGACACGGTTGGGGTGTTCCAGGTGGAGTCGCGCGCGCAGATGGGCACCCTGCCGCGCCTGCAGCCGCGGACGTTCTACGACATCGTCATCGAGGTCGCCCTCATCCGCCCCGGTCCCATCCAGGGCGGCTCGGTGCACCCGTACATCGAGCGCGCGCACGGCCGCCAACCGGTCACCTACCTGCACCCGCTCCTGGAGAAGTCGCTGGCCAAGACCAAGGGCGTGCCGCTGTTCCAGGAGCAGCTCATGCAGATGGCCATCGACGTCGCCGACTTCACCCCGGCCGAGGCCGACCAGCTGCGCCGGGCGATGGGCTCGAAGCGGTCGACCGAGCGGATGGAGGCGATGCGGGGGCGCCTGATGTCAGGCATGGCCGGGCACGGGATCGACGAGCAGACCGGCACGGAGATCTTCGACAAGCTCAAGGCGTTCGCCGACTTCGGGTTCCCGGAGTCGCACGCGTACTCGTTCGCGTTCCTGGTCTACGCCAGCGCGTGGCTGAAGGTGTACCACCCGGCCGCGTTCTACGCGGGGCTGCTCGCGGCGCAGCCGATGGGCTTCTACTCCCCGCAGAGCCTGGCCGCCGACGCCCGCCGGCACGGCTTGGAGGTGCTGCGCCCGGACGTGCAGGCGTCCGACGTGCAGGCGTGCGTCGAGCGGCTGGGTCCGACGCCCACGGGCGGGGAGCCGCGGCTGGTCCCGACGCCGAGCGGGACCGGGCCGGTCACCGCGCCGGGGGTGCGGACCGGGGACGGCGACCGGTCCCTCGCTGTCCGGCTGGGGCTCGCGTCGGTGCGGTCGGTGGGGGAGGACGTCGCGCAGCGGGTGGTCGACGAGCGCCGCGCGCACGGCCCGTTCGCCGACCTGCGGCAGCTGGTGCGGCGGGTGCAGCTGTCGACCGCACAGCTCGAGGCGCTCGCCACCGCGGGAGCGCTCGACAGCCTGGGCGTCACGCGGCGAGAGGCGCTGTGGGCTGCCGGCGCGCTCGCGCAGGAGGGGCCGGACACGCTGCCGGGCGTCTCGGTGGGCGTGAGCGCGCCCATGCTGCCCGGGCTGAGCGACGTCGAGATCGCGACCGCGGACGTGTGGGCCACGGGCGTGTCCGTCGACTCCTACCCGACGCAGTTCGTGCGCGACGGGCTCGACGCGGCCGGCGTCCTGCGGGTCGAGCAGGCGTACACGCACGAGATCGGCCGACGGGTGGCCGTCGCCGGCGTCGTCACGCACCGCCAGCGCCCCGGCACCGCCGGTGGGACCACGTTCCTGTCCCTGGAGGACGAGACCGGGCTGCTCAACGTCATCTGCTCGGCCGGCCTGTGGCAGAAGTTCCGCAAGGTCGCCCGGACGTCGCGCGCCCTGGTGGTGCGCGGTCGGCTGGAACGGGCGGACGGTGCCACCAACCTCGTGGCGGAGCACCTGGCCCCGATGTCGTTGAAGGTCAGGTCGGCGTCGCGCGACTTCCGCTGAGGCTCAGGGCTGCTTGACGGCCTCGTCGTCGTCGATCTCCTCGACGCTCTCCACGGGTTCGACCTCGTCGTCCGACTCGTCCTCCTCCATCGGCGGGTCCAGCGTCCGCAGCCGGGAGAAGATCGCCCAGCACACCGCCACCAGCGGCACCGAGATGACCGCGCCGAGGATGCCGGCGGTCAGGGTTCCCGCGGTGACGGCGAGCGCGATGACGACCGGGTGGATCGACACCTGCTTGCCCATAACGATCGGCTGCAGGATGTGCCCCTCGAACTGGCCGATCAGGGCGATGCCGATGCCGACGATCGCGGCCGAGAGCAGGCCGTTCGCGGCGAGCGCCACGATCATCGCGATGACCATCGCCAGCGGTGCGCCGATCAGCGGGATGAACGCCCCGATGAACACCAGCACGGCGAGCGGCGCCGACAGGGGCACGCGCAGGATGCTCAGCAGGATGAACGCGAGGATGCCGTCGGTGACCGCGATGATCACGGTGCCGCGGGTGTACCCGGAGAACGTGTACCAGCCGGCGCCCCCGGCCGTCTTCCAGCTCTCGCGCACGCGCGACGGCAGCTGGTTGAGGAACCAGGTCCACATCTCGCGGCCGCGCGCCAGGAAGAACACCGTGCAGAAGATGGCGAGCGCGAGGGCGGTGAACACCTCGACCACCGACCCCGCGCCCGCGGCTGCCTGACCCGCGAGGTCGCCGGCGTGCTCCTGCACCCACTGCTGACCGTTGCTGATCCACTCCGCGATCTGGTCGTTGGTGATGGTGAACGGCAGCGGCCCGTTCTCCAGGAACTCGGTGATCTGGTCGATGCCGTCGCTGAACTGCTTGGTCAGGTCGGTCCACTGGTTGGCGATCGAGTAGCCGACGTACGTCAGCAGCCCGAGGAAGAACACGATCCCGCCGAGGATGCCGAGCGCCGTGGCGAGCCCGCGGGGGATCCACCGGGCGAGGAAGTCGACCACGGGCCGCAGGACGGCGGTGAACACGAAGGCGAGGAACACGGCGATGAACAGCAGCTGCACCTTGGAGGTGGCGAAGAAGATGAGCGCCACCATCGCGATGACCACGAGCAGCCGCCACGACACACCCGCCGCACCGCGCAACCAGCGCGGGGCGGTGTGCTCCGTGCCGTACGCGCTGGGGTTGCGGCGTGCACCGGCAACCTTGCGTGCCGTGGGGCTGGCCTGAGCCCGTCCCGTCGAGGTGCTCGTGTCGGTCATCGGGCTCCTTGCTTCGCGGCCGAGGGCTTGCTGTCTCGGCGTCTGCCGCCAGTCTGCCTCGGGGGGCCGATGCGTGCTCGCCCGCCGCGCCGTGCTATCTTTTCTGCCGCACCTGAGGGCGCCTCCGGGTGCCCTGCGGTCCACCTGTCCGGGTGGCGGAATGGCAGACGCGCTAGCTTGAGGTGCTAGTGCCCTAACGGGCGTGGGGGTTCAAGTCCCCCTCCGGACACTCGTTGAGACAGCGACGAGCTACCCCTGATCTGCGGAGACGCGGATCGGGGGTTTGTTCGTCTCAGGCCCGTTCGGACCGGGCGCGGCGGTCCCAGCGACCGGCCAGCGTGTAGAGCCCCACCGCGACGACGGCGACGCCACCGAAGCGCACCGCGGCGCCGGGCCACGACGTCCAGAGAGTCTCGCTGGACGAGACCAGCGCGACCAGGAGCACGAGAGCGAGGGCAGCGGCTGCCCAGAGGGCCGTCGTTCGCGGGTTCGTCATCGTCGACCGCCCAGCTCGGGTCCGGTGTCGTCACCGGTGCGACGCCGGCCTCGTTGCCGACGTGCAGCCATGATGCGACCAGACTCCGCCGACGTCACCCACCGTCTTGGGATCCGGACCTGCCGGCTCGGCGCAGGGGGACCCGCAGGCGGCTACCGGTCCACCGGGTCGACCGCGGGGACGGAGGCCGGGGAGGCGGGCTCCTGGCTGGTGCCGCGCCAGTCGGCCAGCACGCGCATCAGGTGGTAGATGATCAGCGCGGCGGCGGTGCCGAGTGCGATGCCGCCGAAGACGAGGTCGCCGGGCGCCCAGGTGAAGTTGGCGATGCCGATGACCAGGGCGACTGCGGCCGTCGTGAGGTTCTTCGGGTCGGAGAAGTCGACCCGGTTCTGCACCCAGATCCGGGCGCCGAGGATGCCGATCATCCCGTAGAGGACGGTGGTCGCCCCGCCGAGGACGCCGGCGGGGATCGAGGCCACCACCGCACCGAACTTCGGCGACAGGGAGAGCACCAGCGCCGTCGCCGCGGCGACCCAGTACGCGGCCGTGGAGTACACCTTGGTGGCAGCCATGACGCCGATGTTCTCGGCGTAGGTGGTGGTCCCCGAGCCGCCGCCGAGCCCGGCCAGGGTGGTGGCGATGCCGTCGGAGAACAGGGCGCGTCCGGCCAGCGGGTCCATGTCGTGCCCGGTCATCGCGGCGACGGACTTGACGTGGCCGATGTTCTCGGCGACGAGGACCAGCACGACGGGGACGAAGAGCCCGAGGACGGCGATGTCGAACGACGGGGCGAGGAACTGGGGGAACCCGACCCAGTCGGCGGCCCGCACGCCCGAGAAGTCGACCTCGCCGCGGAGGTTGGCCACCGCGTAGCCGACCAGGACGCCGACCAGGATCGAGAGCCGCCCGAGGATGCCGCGGAACAGCACGGTGCACAGGATGATCGCGAGCAGCGTGGCCAGCGCGGTGATCGGCGCCGCCCGGAAGCCGTTGCTGCACGTCTCGACGATGGCCCCGTCGACGACGCTCTGCGAGCACGTCCCCCACGCGACCGGGGCGAGGTTCAGGCCGATGAGCGCGACGATCGTGCCCGTGACGACGGGCGGCATGAGCGTGTCGATCCACCCCGACCCGGCGACGTGCACCACGGCGCCGATGGCGGCGAGCAGCACACCGACCACGACGATGCCGCCCAGCGCCACGGACTGCCCGCCGGTGGCGGTCGCTGCGGCGATGGGTGCGATGAACGCGAACGAGGAACCCAGGTAGCTCGGCAGCTTGTTGCGCGTGATGAGCAGGAACACCACGGTGCCGACGGCGGAGAAGAACAGGGTCGTCGCCGGGGAGAACCCGGTCAGCAGCGGGACCAGGAACGTGGCCCCGAACATCGCGACGACGTGCTGCATGCCGATGCCGACCGTCCGCGGCCAGCTCAGGCGCTCGTCGGGGGCGACGACCTCGCCGACCGGGACCGTCCGTCCGTCACCGTGCAGACGCCATCCGATGCTCATGGGGCAGTCCCTACTCGTCGAAGTCGATGGGCAGCGGTCGCCCCCGCGCACCTGTGCGGCACGCGGACGCTAGCAACGCGGCCAGCGGTTGCGCCAGCGAGGCGGTCCCGGGTGGCTCAACGCGGCGTGGCGGCCAGACGCAGCGGTGTGGCGAGGGTCGTCGCCAGCCGCTCGACCTCGTCCTCGACCTGCGCACGCGCGGGCTCGGCGTCGAACCAGGTCACCTGCACCTCGTCGCCCGTCTGGGACCACGTCCCGCGCACGACGCCGCCGACCACCGCGATGTTCGCGCCCCGGCTGATCGCCGCGCGCTCGGTGGGCGGCACGACGTGCGGATCGGCGGTGCCGGGTCCGAGCACCCACTGGTCGTACCGCGGGAGCAGCCGGACGGCCGTCGTCGGCCGGGCCGCCGCCACCTCCTCGAGGTCCTCCCGCAGGACGAGGGCCGGTTCGCCCTCCACCTCGACGGCGGCGAGGCGGTCCCCGAGACCGGTGATCCAGGTCCGGAGGTGCCCGCGCCGGACGCCCAGCCCTTCACCGAGCCAGTACTGCAGGTGCGCGGGGGTCGTCGGACCGTACGCCCTGACGTAGGACTCGACCGCCCGCGGGCCGGCGTCGTCGACGTCCACGAGACCGGCCCAGCGGGGGTTCGCGTCCAGCCGCTGGAGCGTCGCCTGGCCGTCGCGTGACGGGCCGAAGCAGAGGTCGCCCTGCCAGGCGAGCGCCTTGAGCAGCGACCACGGGTTGTCGGCGAACACCGTCTCCAGGTGGTGGAACGCGGGTTCGGCGGTGAGGGTGGCGCCGAGGGCCGTCGGTGTCAGCGGGCCGTCGGCGAGGGCGTCGCGCGCCGCCTGCCGGAACGCGGGCCAGTCCGACGGGGCGAGCCCGTAGTAGGTCCGCCAGCTGGGCAGCTCCCACATCCGGCTGGAGGCGCGCAGCGCGAGGTACACGCCTGCGTCCTCGGGCGTCGCCACATGGACCGCGCCGCGGAACGCGAAGGTGCGGACGAGCGCCCCCTCGGCGATCGCGTGGACCAGCTCGCCCGGCCGCGGACTGCGCTGCCGGGCGCCGATCGCCAGCTCCGTCGTGGCGTCGGTCTGCGCGGGGACGGCTCCCAGCGTCCGGACCACGTCGGCGGCCGACGCGTCGCCGACCGGGTCCAGCAGCTGTCGCCGCATCCGCCAGGCGAGCGCCTGGGGCCACGTCACCCGGTCAGGCGGCACCGGGCACCTTGTCCGTGACGTCGTCGTACCCCTGGGTCCCCGGCAGCTGGCTCGGCGCGTAGACGAGCCGGACGACGCCCGTGGGGAAGACGTCGGAGCGCAGCAGCCGCAGCGGGTAGATGGGCTCGCCGTCGTCGAACAGCCGTTCGCCGGTGCGGGCGGCGACCGGGTGCACCAGCAGGCGCAGCTCGTCGAGGAGTCCGGCGGCGAGCAGCTGGCGGACCACGGAGATCGACCCGGCGACCAGGATCTTCCCGATGCCGGCGTCGGCCTTCAGCGCGGTCACGGTCTCGACGAGGTCGGGTGCCGCCTCGGCGTTGCGCCAGCCGAGCTCCTGCGCACCGCGCGTCGCCACCACCTTGCGGACGTCACCGAGCTGCGCGGCGAACGTGGCGTCCTGGCCGCCGGCGGTCTCCCGTTCCGGCCAGGCGCCCGCGAAGCTGTCGTACGTGACGCGCCCGAGCAGCAGCACGTCCACGTCCTCGTAGTCCTCGCCGACCGCGGCGCCCATGTTCTCGTCGAAGTAGGGGAAGTGCCACGCCGGGTCGATCTCGGCGACGCCGTCGAGCGAGATGAACAGGGTCGAGACGATCGTCGCCATGGTGCGTCCTCCTGGGTCGTCCGCGGTCGCCCACGCGACCGCCCGACACGATCAGACCGCACACCACCCACATCCGGACAGACCCTCAGCCCACCGGGACCGACGCGAGGAACGCCCGGATGTCCCCGGCGAGCTCCTGCGGGCGCTCCATCGCGGGGAAGTGACCGCCCCGCGGATGCTCGGCCCAGAAGGCGAGGTGCCCGTGCGGGTCGAGGATGCGGCGCATCAGCGGCTCCTCACCGAACGCCACCATGCCCTGCGGGCGGTCGTGCGTGCGGGCCCAGGCCATCGGGGAGTGCGCCGCCTCGTACAGCAGGTTCGCGCCGCCGTCCCCGCCCCGGCCGAACCACGCCACGCTCACCAGGGTGAGCAGGTCGTCCAGGTCCACGGCGTCCTCGGGCAGCTCGCGCGACGGGTCGGTCCACTCCTGGAACTTCTCCGCGATCCACGTCAGCTGCATGACCGGCGAGTCCGTGAGCCCGTAGGCGACGCTCAGCGGCCGGGTCGTCTGGACCTGGAGGTAGCCGAAGTCCTCGGCGCGCGCGGCCTTGAGTGCCTCGTGCCGCTCCCTCTCCTCGGGGGTCAGGTGGTCGGTCGGCGGGGTGTAGGCGGTCGCGATCGCGCCGGGATCGGTGGCGACGAGCGAGGCGATGACGCGGTCACCCGCGTCGAGGCAGAGCTGCTCGCTGATGCCGGCGCCGACGTCGCCGCCGAAGACGGTGTACCGCTCGTAGCCGAGCCCGACCATCACCCGGTCGAACGCCGAGGCGGTCCGGGTGAGGTCCCACCCGTGGCCGGTGAGCGGGGTCGAGAAGCCGAACCCGGGGATCGAGGGCGCGACGACGTGGAACGCGGGTCCACCGTCCTCGGGTTCGGCGAGGGCGGGTGCCAGCGTGGCGAACTCGACGAACGACGCCGGGTAGCCGTGGCAGAGGAGCAGCGGGGTGGCGCCGTCCCGGCTCGACCGCACGTGCAGCCCGTGGACGGGCTGCCCGTCGACGTCGGCGAGGAACTGCGGCAGGCGGTTGAGCCGCTCCTCCTGGGCACGCCACTCGAAGGTCCGCCAGCGCTCGGTGAGGCGCTGCGCGTAGGGCACGGGGGTGCCACGCTCCCACCCGGAGGTGAGGGCGGCGGGCCACCGGGTGCGGGCCAGCCGCTCGGTCAGGTCGTCGACCTCGGCGGCGGGGATGGCGATCTCGTACGGTCGGATGTCCACGGCGTGCGTCCTCTCCCTCGGGCTGGTGTCCGACCTGGAGAGTCAGCCACGCGCCGCGCGCCGTGTCTTGAACCAGGGCGACATTCAGACGGGCTCGTCGCGGTCCTGGGACTGCGCGGGGGTGTACCCGGTGAGCCGCTTGAGGTCGCGCGTGAGATGCGACTGGTCGGCGTAGCCGAGGGCGTGCGCCACGTCCGCGATGCCGGTGCCGTGCTGGAGCCGTCCGACCGCCTCGCGTGCCCGGGCGATCTGCCGGACGCGCCGCGGGCTCATCCCGGTGGCATGCGTGAAGTGTCTCTCGACGCTGCGGGTGGACAGCGGGACCGGACGGCCGGCCAGAGCCGAGCCCACGACGTCGTCGAGCGCCAGGAGGCCCCGGCCGGCCAGCGACTCGAGGAGGGCGTCGACGCGGTCGTCGTCGGTCCCCGGGAACGGCCAGTGCGACCCGCCGAGGTCGAAGCTCGCGGGGGAGGGCATCGGGAGCGTGACGGTGCGGTCGCGCATCGCCTCGACGGGGACGTGCGTGAAATAGGCGCCTGCGGCGAAGCGGATGCCGAGGTTCCGGTTGCCCGCGGTGTAGTGGACGACGGTCGGCTGCGACGACGGGCCGCTGAGCAGGACGCGGTTGCAGTGGCCCGTGACGGTGAAGATCAGGTCCCAGCGCGCGTCCGCGGACGCCAGGTAGGTGCCGTCGGTGGTGTCGAGCGTGTGCCAGACGACGTCGACGAAGCGGGACGGCGAGGTGCGCTCCTCGTAGAGGAAGCTCATGCCCGCCCAGCGTAGACCGGCCCGTCCGGCGTGGGACTAGGCGGCGGTCCCGAAGTCCGAGCGCGGCGACCGGCGGGCGGGCCCGAGCACGACCGCACCGTGCGGGACCACCGTGTCGGTGCTGACCCGCGCGCGGGTGGCGACGACGGCGGCCTCCCCGATGCGGGCCCCGGCGTTGATCTGCGCCCCGTCGGCGACGCGCGACCCGGCGCCGAGGTGGACGTTCCGGCCGATGTGCACCCGCGCGCCGATCATCACGTCCGAGTCGATCCAGCTGCTGGCGCCGATGTGGGTGCCGTCGCCGACCACCGCACCGGCCTCGACGTACGCGGACTCGTGCACGGTGGCGCCGACGTGCACGCGTGCCGTGACCTCGACCAGCCCGCCGCCGTTCGGGTGCCGTGCGTACGCGGCCACCCTGCCGTGCGCGCTCTCGATCTCGACGTGCCCGGGCCTGGTTTGCGCCTTGCTGCCTGACACGTCTGCTCTCCCGCTCGTCGCGACGACTCGGGCGCCGTCGCCCGAGGTCCCGAGGGCGCGGACGTCCGGCGACCGGCTGACAGGGACACAGCCATCGTCCGAGGGCGCCGCGCCCTGAACCAGTGACCAACGGCCCACGGCCGCGTGGGCGCGGCGGATCAGGCGATCTCCCCCGGGGTGAGCGGCGGCACGAGCTGCAGCGGGTCGGTGTCGAGGTCGACCACCTGGGATCGCGCCGGGGGCGTGTCCACGCTCTCGAACCGGACGGTGGCCTGCCGACCGCGGACGTGCACCACCCAGCCGCGGCCGAGGCTCGGGTGCTCCACGTCCAGGCCGGGCCGCGCGTTCTCCTCCGTGAGCAGGCCGAGGGTCGCGGGTGTGTCGTCGAGGTCGTCGTCGACGGGCGGCGCCGGCTCGTCGTTGCCCCACGGCAGGGTGAGCTGCGCGTGCGCGGACAGGTTGTGGAACGACACCCCGAGCAGCCGCACGGAGTCGCTGATGCCTGCCGCGCGCGCGGCCTGGTGGGCGGCCGCCCGGAGCTCGGCGGGCTCGGCGGAGGGCTGGGGGAGCGTGACCGAGCGGGTCAGGGTGGTGAAGTCGGCGAACCGGACCTTCGCGACGACGGTCCGCGCGCCGCCGCCGTGCGCGGTCAGGCGCCGCAGCGCCTCGTCAGCCACCCGGTCGATCGCCGCGGCGATCAGGTCGGCACCGAAGATGTCCTCCGCGAACGTGCGCTCCGCACCGACCGACTTGCGCTCGCCACCCGGTGCGACGGGACGCAGGTCGATGCCGCGGGCCAGCCGGAAGAGGTTGACCCCGGACGACTCGCCGACGGTCATCGTGAGCACGTCGAGCTCCTGTCGGCGCAGGTCGGCCACCGTGCGGACGTCCAGCCGCTCGAGCGCCGCCGCCGTCGCCGGTCCGATGCCGGGTATCGCGCGCACGGGCAGGGGCAGGAGGAAGTCGTCCTCGTCGGCCGGCTCGACCACCAGCAGTCCGTCCGGCTTGCCGGCGTCGGACGCGAGCTTGGCGATCAGCTTGGTCCGGCCGATGCCGATCGAGACCGCGAGGCCGGTGCGCTCGTGGATCCGGGCGCGGACGTCGGCGGCCGCGCCGGCGGGGTCGTCGGCGAACGGTCCCGCCTCCAGGTCCACGAACGCCTCGTCGATGCTCAGCGGCTCGACCAGCTCGGACAGCGTGCCCAGCGCGGCCATGATGATCCGCGAGTACGCCGAGTACGCCTCGAACCGGGGGAAGAGGACCGCGGCGGCCGGGCTGAGCCGGCGCGCCCGGCTCATCGACATCGCGGAGCGGGCCCCCGACCGGCGCGCTTCGTAGGACGCCGTGGAGACCACACCGCGCGGTCCGGTGCCGCCGACGAGCACCGGGCGGCCGCGCAGCGACGGCTTGTCGCGCTGCTCGACCGCCGCGAAGAACGAGTCCGCGTCGGCGTGCAGCACGGTGGCGCGGGTCCGCAGCCGCGAGGCGTCGGCGAGCTGCGCGGGGTCCACACCCCTACTGTGCCTGGCGGTGGGCGCCTCGGTGCGCCGCGCGCGCTCAGGCGATCGCGAGACCGCCGCGGTTGCGCAGCTCGTGCAGCGCGTCGAGCAGGATGCGGTTGAACGCGACGGGCGCGTGCGAGTTGACGTCGTGGCCGGCGTTCGGGACGACGGTGAGCCGGGTACCCGGACGCGCGTCGAGGTACCGGCGCTCGTCGAGCCGCAGCGGGTCGCGGCGCCCGTTGACCAGCCAGACCGGCACGGCGGTGCGACGAAGGTCGGCCAGCGGGGAGTACCCGGCGAGCTCCGTGAGCATGTCCGTCACCACGTGCCAGTCGGGACCGCCCATCCGCAGCGCACGCGTGACCATGCCGGAGGCGCGCCGGTACGCGCGCAGGGGCTTGCCCTTGATCTCCGTCGAGCAGCCCGCCAGGACGACGCCCGCGACCTTCTCCCCGTGCTGGCGCGCGTACGCCAGGCTCGTGTAGCCGCCGAGGGACAGCCCCACCAGCAGGGGCGGCTCGGGGCAGGAGTCCACGGCGTCGTCGATGGCGGCCAGTGCGCCCACGAGGCTGAAGCGCTCGTGCGCCCGCAGCCCGTGCCCGGGCAGGTCCAGCGCGACGGTCGGGTGACCCGAGCGCTCCAGCGCCTCCACCTGTCGCCGCCAGATGACGGACGACGTCCGCGTGCCGTGCACCAGGACGATGGGTCGACGATGGATGAGGGACTCCTCGGGGGCAGAGGCGGGGGGTGGCCTCCGGCGAGCGTACGCGCGCGACCTGGGAGGTGCCCGGGTGGAGGTGCGCGCCCGGTGTGAAGGGTTCGGTCAGACGTGCGGTGCGCACCCGCCGGTGCCGAGCGCGGCCAGTCCGGTGAGATCGCCCGCGGCGAGGTCCGTGACGTGGAGCTGGGTGCTCGGGTACATCAGCTGCGTGGGGTCGTCGACGTGGTCGAGCCCGACGAGGTGTGCCAGCTCGTGGGTCACGATCCCGCGGGCGGTGGGCTGGGTGGCGGGCACCGCGGCGAGCGCCCCGATGTCCTCGCCGTCGAGCGTGACGGACCCGGTGACGTAGACCGAGCGTCCCGCGCGGGTCACCGAGGCGGAGCCGGCGACACCCGCGACGTCACCGGCCAGCTCGGGGGACTCCGCGGCGGTGGACCAGGTGATGAGGACCGGTGCCCAGCGGCGACCGTACGCGTCGGGCTGGTAGGCCGCGCGGTCGGCGCTCGGGGTCTCCCGCGTCGCGCCGTCGTCGACGAACCGGAGGCCGGTCGCCGCCGACACGCTCGCGATCGCCCCTCGGAGGAGCTCCGCGCCGCCGGGGGGCGCGCCGTCCGGGCGGACCACGTAGTGGATGGGTCGGCACGGGCTGTACGCGACGGGTCCGCCGCCGTCCGGCTGCAGGCCGGTGAAGGCGAAGGCTCCCGCCGTGGCCGGCGCCGGCGGCGGCGCGCCGAGCGGGTTCGCTGCCTCCTCCAGCCCGGCCGGAGGTCCGAACGCGGAGGAGGTCGACATCCACCACCGGCCACCCAGCACCAGTCCGCCGACCAGCAGGGCCATCACCAGCAGGAAGCCGAGCCGCGGCCCGCGCCGGACGCGCACTGCTGGACCGAGGAACCGGACGACGCGATCCTCGGCGGGGCCGTGGGGCCGGGGGAGCAGGACCGGGAACGGATCTGCACCACGCGCGCCGACCCAGGGGTTGAGCCCCTGCGGCTCGCCAGTGCTCACGCCGTGCCCTCCCTGTGGTTCCGCCCGTCGGTGCGCGCAGGATCGCACACGGTACGGCCCGGGGCTCGGCGTTCACCCGGCAGGAGCAACGGGGCTGCTGCGGCGATACTGGCGTCGCGTCGGTGCCAGGAGCGGGACCGGGGGAGGAGCAGCGCGTGGCCGGTCTCGTCGTCCCCGCGATCCTGTGGGACGGGCCGGGTCGCACCGCCGCCGGTCGCGCCTGGATCGACCGGCTGCCCGACCTCGTCGCGCGCGCCACCGGGCGGTGGGCGCTCGCGCTGGACGACCCCTTCACGAGCGGAGCGGCGTCGTGGTGCGCGCCGGGCACCCTCCCCGACGGGCGGCCCGTCGTCCTGAAGATCTCCTTCCCGCACGACGAGGCTCGGCACGAGGCGGCGGCGCTGCGTGCCTGGCACGGGCACGGCGTCCCCGAGCTGCTCGGGTCCGACCGGGACGACTGGGCCCTGCTCGTGGACCGGGTCATCCCGGGTACCGCGCTGAGCGTGGCGCCCGGCGCGGCCGAGGAGCGCCTGGCGACCGCAGCGTCGGTGGCCCGGGCACTGTGGTCCGCGCGGTCCGACGTCGTGGTACCGGACCTGCGGGACGTCTGCGCCGGGTGGGCGGACCTGCTCGAGGAGCGCGGGTCGCGGCACGGGGTCGACGTCCGGGTCGCGGCGGACCTGCTGCGCACCCTGCCCGGCTCGTCGGACGTGCTCGTGCACGGCGACCTCAACCCCGGCAACATCCTGGCCGCCGGGCACGGCCGCTGGCTCGCGATCGACCCGAAGCCCCTGCGCGGGGACCCCGCGTACGACCTGTGGCCGCTGCTCGAGCAGGTCGAGGACCCCTTCGCGCACCCCGACCCGGCCAGGGTGCTGCGCGGGCGGATCGAGCTCCTGGCCGGGTTGCTCGACCTCGACGCCGAGCGGGTGGCCGCGTGGGGGCACGCGCGGTGCACCGAGTCGGCCCTGTGGGTCTGGGACGAGCTCCGCGACGAGCCCGGCGCCCGACGCATCCTGGGGCAGGCGGCCGTCTGGGGCGGGCTGCTCGCCTGATCAGAGCGAGGCGGTGCCCGGGGCGTGCACGTGCTCGAACACCAGGCTCGTCTGCGTGTGGGCCACCTCCGGGCGGGTGCTCAGGTGCTCGAGCACGAACGCCCGCAGCTCGGGGGAGTCGCGCACCGCCACGTGCACGAGCACGTCGTCGACACCCGCCAGCAGGTACACGTCGCGCACCTCGGGCCGCTGGGCCAACCGGTGCGCCACCTCGGCGAGCCGTGCGCGCGCCGACGGCTGCAGGCGGACGGCGATCATCGCCTGCAAGCCGCGGCCGACCGCCTCGGGGTCCACCTGGGCGTGGAAGCCGCGCAGGACCCCGGACTCACGCAGCGCCCGCACCCGCGCGTGGCAGGTGGAGGGGGCGATGCCGGCGAGGGCGGCGAGCTCCTTGTTGGAGATCCGGCCGTCCCGCTCGAGCTCGCTCAGGAGCCGGCGGTCGACCTCGTCGAGGACGACGGCGCCGAACGCACTTCGGTGCGGACCGGGTGAGAGGCGCTGGAACGAATCGGCAGCGGACATGTGGTGAATCTAGCGAATCTTCGATCTTCGTCATGTGATCGCAACACAGGAAGTTCAGAATCAGGGCAACTGCCGAAGATCAGCCCGGACGGAGACCACCATGAAGGTCGGCATCCCCAGCGAGGTCAAGAACCACGAGTACCGCGTGGCGGTGACGCCCGCGGGCGTGCACCAGCTGGTCGGCTCCGGTCACCAGGTGCTGGTCCAGGCCGGTGCCGGTGCCGGGTCCGCGATCACCGACGACCAGTTCGCCGCCGCCGGCGCGCAGGTGGTCGCCGACGCCGCCGAGGTGTGGGGGAGTGCCGACCTCGTCTGCAAGGTCAAGGAGCCCGTGGCGTCCGAGTACGGGTACCTGCGCGAGGACCTGCTGCTGTTCACCTACCTGCACCTCGCCGCGGACCGTCCGGCCACCGACGCCTTGCTCGCCGCGGGCACGACGTCGATCGCGTACGAGACCGTGCAGCTGCGCGACGGGACGCTCCCGCTGCTGGCCCCGATGAGCGAGGTCGCGGGCCGGTTGTCCACCCAGGTCGGGGCGTACCACCTGATGAAGAACGAGGGCGGCTCCGGGGTGCTGCTCGGCGGGGTCCCGGGCGTCGACGCCGCGAAGGTGGTGGTGCTCGGCGGGGGAGTCGTCGGACGCCACGCCGCCGAGATCGCCGTGGGCATGCGCGCCGACGTCGCCGTGCTCGACGTGTCCATGCCGCGGTTGCGGGACACGGACTCCGCGTTCGGCGGGCGCGTGCGCACCGTGGCGTCCAGTGCCTACGCCGTCGAGCGCGAGCTGCTCGACGCCGACCTGGTGATCGGCGCGGTGCTGGTCCCCGGAGCGCGCGCACCCCACCTGGTCAGCAACGAGCTGGTGTCCCGCATGCGGCCCGGCTCCGTGCTGGTCGACGTCGCGGTCGACCAGGGCGGCTGCTTCGAGGACACCCGCCCCACCACGCACGACGAGCCCACCTACCGCGTGCACGGCTCGGTGTTCTACTGCGTCGCGAACATGCCGGGTGCCGTCCCCGTCACCTCGACGCGCGCGCTCACCAACGTGACGCTGCCGTACCTCAGCGCGCTCGCGGACCTCGGCTGGACCGCGGCCGTCGCGGCGGACCCCGCACTCGGCGCCGGACTCACGACGCACGCCGGGGAGCTCTACAACGACGCGGTCGGTCAGGCGCACGGCTACCCGACGCACACCGCGCGGACCACCGCCCTCGCCTAGCCTCGCCCCATGACGACGGCCCTGGTGATCGGTGGCAGCGGGCAGATCGGCCGGGCCGTGGTGCCTGCGCTGCTCGCGGACGGGTGGGACGTGCGGGTGCTCGCCCGCCACGCCGCGGACGTCGGGGGAGCGGACGTGGTCCTCGGTGACCGCCAGGACCCCGACGCGCTCGACGAGGCCCTGGCCGGCGGGGTGGACGTGCTCGTGGACGTCGTGGCGTACGACGACCGGCAGGCGGCGCCGCTGCTGGCGCGGGCGGACCGGATCGGGTCGGCCGTCGTGATCTCGAGCGCCGCGGTGTACGTCGACGCCGCGGGGAACGGGTTCGAGACGGACGAGTTCGCCGCGTTCCCCGTCCCGATCGCCGAGGACCAGCCGACCGTCACTCCCGGACGCGACTCCTACGCCACCGGCAAGGTCGCGCTCGAGCGGGCGTGGGCGTCCTCGGACGTCCCGACGACGATCCTGCGCCCGGGCGCCATCCACGGGCCCGGATGCCTCCAGCCGCGCGAGTGGACGTTCGTGAAGCGGGTCCTCGACGGGCGTGACGTGCGGGTGCTCGCGTACGACGGGGCGAGCCGGTTCCACACCACCGCGACCGCGGTCCTGGGCGAGCTCGTCCGGCTCGCGGCGCAGCGGCCGGGCCACCGCGTGCTCAACGCCGCCGACCCGCGCGCGCTGACGGTGGTCGAGATCGCCGCCGCCGTCGACGCGGCGATGGGCGTCACGTCCCGCCTGGTCACCGTGCCGGGCGACCCCGTGGACGGTGTCGGGCTCACGCCGTGGGCGGTGCCGCGACCCGTCGTTCTCGACCTGCAGCGCGCAGCCGACGAGCTCGGGTACGTGGCTCCCGGCGGCTACGAGGACACCGTCGGTGCGTGCGTGGAGTGGCTCGTCGAGACCGCGTCGGCGCGCGACTGGCGCGAGGCGTTCCCCGGATTCGTGCGGATGGAGGCGATGGGCGACTTCTTCGCGTACGCCGCCGAGGACGTCTACCTGGAACGGTCGTCGTGACGAGCGGAGGCCGCGAAGCTCGGCGATGATTGCCGCCATGCAGCCGACCGACCTCGCCGCCGACAACCCCTTCGGTGCACCGTCCACCCTTCCGTACGGCCTTCCCGACCACGCGCAGATCCGCGAGGAGCACTACCGCCCGGCCCTGCTCGCCGGCATGGCGCAGCACCGCGCAGAGATCGACGCGATCGCCACCGACCCCGCCCCGCCCACCGTCGAGAACACGCTCGAGGCACTGGAGAGGTCGGGCCGCCTGCTGCACCGCGCGGTCAACAGCTTCTACAACCAGTCGAGCGCGGACTCGACCCCCGGGATCGAGGCGGTCGAGGAGGAGATCGCGCCTTTGTTCGCGGCCCACCACGACGCGATCTACCTGGATGACAGGCTGTTCGCGAGGATCTCGGCGCTCCAGGCCGGCGTCGACTCCGGCGCCCTCGAGCTCGAGCCTGACACCGCCTGGCTCCTGCACCGGACCCACACGCAGTTCGTGCGCGCGGGGGTGGGTCTCGACGAGGCGTCCCAGGACCGCCTGCGCACGCTCAACGCCGAGATCATGAGCCTGGAGACCGCGTTCGGGCGCGACGTCCTGGCGGCGACGAACGCGGCCGGGGTGCTGGTCACGGACGAGGACGAGCTGGACGGGATGGCGGACGACGCCCGCGCCGCCGCCGCGAAGGCGGCACGCGACCGGGGCCACGAGGACGGCTGGTTCCTCGAGCTGGCCCTGCCCACGCAGCAGGCGCCCCTCGCGGTGCTGCGCGACCGCTCCCTGCGGGAGCGGGTGTTCCGCGCCTCGGCCGGTCGCGGCGCCTCCGGCCCGCACGACACGCGTCCGTCGCTGCTCGGCCTGGCGCGCAAGCGGGCCGAGCGCGCGCAGCTGCTGGGGTACGCGCACCACGCGGAGTACATCGCCGCGGACGCGACCGCGAAGACCGCCGAGGCCGTCGCCGACATCCTCGAGCGGCTGGCGCCGGTGGCCGTCGCCAACGCGCGCGCCGAGGGGGCCGACCTCGCCGAGGCACTCGACCGCGACCACCCCGGCGCGGAGCTCCAGCCGTGGGACTGGCAGTTCTACGCCGAGCAGGTCAAGAAGGAGCGGCGCTCGCTCGACGACTCGATCCTGCGCCCGTACCTGGAGCTCGAGCGCGTGCTGGCCGACGGGGTGTTCCGCGCGGCCACCGAGCTGTACGGCCTCACGTTCGCCGAGCGCCACGACCTGGTCGGCTACCACCCGGACGTCCGCGTCTTCGAGGTGTTCGACGCGGACGGCAGCGGGCTCGGCCTGTTCCTCGGCGACTACTGGACGCGCGAGTCGAAGCGCGGCGGCGCCTGGATGAACAACCTCGTGGACCAGTCGACGCTGCTGGACGAGCAGCCGGTGGTGGTGAACAACCTGAACATCCCGAAGCCGCCTCCGGGCGAGCCCACGCTGCTCACGTGGGACGAGCTGATCACGATGTTCCATGAGTTCGGGCACGCGCTGCACGGCCTGTTCTCCGCGGTGCGCTGGCCGTCGCAGTCGGGCACCGAGGTGCCGCGCGACTTCGTCGAGTACCCGTCCCAGGTCAACGAGATGTGGGCGTGGGAGCCGTCGATCGTGCGGGCGTTCGCGCTGCACCACGAGACCGGCGAGCCGATGCCGGCGGAGTGGGTGGACACGCTGCTGGCGGCACGGCAGGACGGTGAGGGGTTCGCGACGACGGAGTACCTCGCCGCCGCCCTGCTGGACCAGGCCTGGTACCGGCTGACCCCCGACGAGGTGCCGGTGGACGTCGACGACGTGGAGGCGTTCGAGGCGGCCGCCCTGCACCGCGCCGGCGTGGACTACGCCCCCGTGCCGCCGCGGTACCGCACCACGTACTTCAACCACGTGTTCGGCGGCGGCTACTCGGCCGGCTACTACTCGTACATCTGGTCCGAGGTGCTCGACGCGGACACGGTCGAGTGGTTCCGGGAGAACGGCGGCCTCGACCGGGCCAACGGAGACACGTTCCGGGCACGGCTGCTCTCGCGCGGCGGCTCGCTCGACCCGATGCAGCTGTTCCGCGACCTGCGCGGCCGCGACCCGCTGATCGACCCGTTGCTGGCCCGCCGCGGGCTGCTCGGGGCCTCCGCGCACTGATCTGCACGCGAGCGGAGACCCCGTCCGGAGGCCGGTACGGTGGACGGCATGCCCGTCACCCACCCGGCCTCCGGCACGCCCGCCACCGTGACCGCGCAGGACGAGGTCGTGCAGATCTGCCGCGACCTCATCCGCATCGACACGTCGAACTACGGCGACGACTCGGGTCCGGGGGAGCGCGCCGCCGCCGAGCACGTGATGGGCCTGCTCACCGAGGTCGGCCTCGACCCGGAGCTGTTCGAGAGCACCCCGGGTCGCGCCAACGTGGTGGTCCGCCTGGAGGGCTCGGACCGGACCCGGCCGGCGCTCGTCCTGCACGGTCACCTCGACGTGGTGCCGGCGCGGGCCGAGGACTGGACGGTGGACCCGTTCGGCGCCGAGGAGACCGACGGCCTGGTCTGGGGCCGTGGCGCCGTGGACATGAAGGACATGGACGCGATGATCCTGTCCGTCGTGCGGCAGATGGCCCGGGAGGGTCGCAGGCCGGCGCGGGACGTCGTCGTCGCGATGTTCGCGGACGAGGAGGCCGGGGGCAGCCTCGGCGCGCGCTGGGCGGTCGACCACCGGCCGGAGCTGTTCGAGGGCGCCACGGAGGCGATCAGCGAGGTCGGCGGCTTCTCCGTCGACGTCGACGGCCATCGCGCGTACCTGCTCCAGACGGCCGAGAAGGGGCTGTCCTGGCTGCGGCTCGTGGCCGACGGCCGGGCGGGCCACGGCAGCCAGGTCAACACCGACAACGCGGTCACGCACCTGGCCGAGGCCGTCGCGCGGCTCGGTCGCCACCCGTGGCCCCTGCAGCTCACGCCGACGGTCCGGGCACTCCTCGACGGCGTCGCCCGGCTCACCGGTCTGCCGTTCGACCCGGAGGACCCTGCGGCCGTCGACCGGCTCGTCGCCGCACTCGGTCCCGCCTCGAAGTTCGTCGGTGCCACCCTGCGCCACACCACCAACCCCACCCAGCTGACCGCGGGCTACAAGGCGAACGTGATCCCGGGCTCCGCGGAGGCGACCGTGGACGGCCGCTACCTGCCGGGGCTTGAGGACGAGTTCGCCCGCACCGTCGCGGAGCTGGCCGGCGAGCACGTGCGGATCGAGCGCATCCACCACGACACCGCCCTCGAGGTGCCGTTCAGCGGCGACCTGGTGGACCGCATGGTCGAGTCGCTGCTGGCCGAGGACCCCGACGCGACCGTGCTCCCGTACACGCTGTCGGGCGGAACCGACAACAAGTCGCTCTCGCGGCTGGGCATCAGGGGCTACGGGTTCGCGCCCCTGCGCCTGCCCGCCGACCTCGACTTCGCCGGGATGTTCCACGGCGTCGACGAGCGCGTGCCCACCGACGCTCTCCACTTCGGCACCCGCGTGCTCGACCGGCTCCTGCGGACCTGCTAGTCGCGCGCGTCGAGGACGACGCAGCAGCGGTCGGGCCGCGGCTCCAGCCGGACGTCGAGCCGGTCGGGTGCGATCCCGTCGGCGAGCGCCGCGACGAGGCAGCGGTTCGCCCCGCAGACGAGCTCGGTGTGCACCTGCGCGAGCGCGTGGAACGGGCAGTTGTGCAGGTCGACGTGCCCTTCGCTCCGGTGCGGCTCGTAGCCGTGCTCGGCCAGCACCCGGACCGTGGTGCCGAGCGCGTCGCCGTCCGACTCCGTGGGGGTGGCCGCGCGGCCGGCCGCCTCGCCGTACGCCGCGAAGGCCCCGTTCACCGCGTCGACCACCGGCGTCCCCGAGCGCGCTGACTCCGCGACCGCGTCGCCCAGGAGCCGCGCCGCGAGCTCGTACTCGCGCCCCGGCAGCGAGATCGCGATGTCGCGGACGGCACGCCGGTAGAGCGTGGCCGGCCGACCCGCGCCGGGACCTGACCGACCGGTGAGCCGGGCGTGGCTGGTCTGCAGCAGGCCGTCGGAGGCGAGCCGGTCGAGGTGGAACCGGGCCTGGTGCCGCGGGATGCCGACGCCCTCCGCCGCGTGGTCACGGCTGACCGGCTCCGACTGGGCGCAGACGAACCGGTAGAGCGCGAGCCGCACGGGGTCGGCGAGCGCGCCGACGGTCTCGGCGTCGGCGGCGAAGGTCCCGCTCTCCGTGCCTCCCATGACCTTGACACTACTGGCGGACGTTTCTAACGTACAGAGAAGCGTCCGATAGAGATGAGGCCCGCGGTGACCCTCGCCCCGACCCGCACCGATGTCGCGACCGAGGCAGCGCGGGTGTTCCTCGAGGCGCTCGGAGTGCCCTGCGACAGCCCCGGGACGGAGCAGAGTCCTCGCCGCATGGCCGAGGCGTACGCCGCGATGCTCACGGCCCGGCCGTTCCAGATGACGACGTTTCCCAACGACGAGCAGTACGACGAGCTCGTGGTCGTCCGCTCGATCCCGGTCCAGTCGTTGTGCGAGCACCACCTGCTGCCCTTCGTCGGCGTCGCCCACGTCGGCTACCTGCCGGCGGGTCGGATCCTCGGGCTCTCCAAGTTCGCTCGCGTGGTCGAGATGTTCGCGCGTCGCCCCCAGGTGCAGGAGCGCCTCACCCGCCAGGTGGCGGACTGGATCGACGCGCAGCTGGCGCCCCAGGGGGTGGGCGTCGTCATCGAGGCCGAGCACCTGTGCATGACCATGCGGGGAGTCCGCGCGGGCGGGGCGGTGACGACGACGTCGGCGCTCTCCGGCGTCCTGCGGGACTCGCCGGCCACCCGCGCGGAGTTCCTGGCCGCGGTCCGTCCCTAGGAGGTCGCCATGGCAGGAACCGTCGTCGTCGGAGCCGGGCTCGCCGCAGCGCACGTCGTCGCGACGCTGCGCGCGGACGGGTACGACGCCCCGGTGGCCCTCGTCGGTGAGGAGCTCGACCGACCGTACGAGCGCCCACCGCTGTCCAAGGGCTACCTCCAGGGGGCGAGCCCGCGCGACGACGTGTTCGTGCACGAGCCGGGCTGGTACGCCGACCACGACGTGACCACCCGGTTCGGCACGGCCGCGACCGGGATCGACCGGGCAGCGCGCACGGTGGGTCTGTCGGACGGCTCCGCGCTCGAGTACGAGCACCTCGTGCTGGCCACGGGCTCGAGCCCCCGCACGCTGGACGTCCCGGGATCCGAGCTCGACGGGGTGCACACGCTGCGCCGGCTGGGCGACAGCGACCTCCTGCGCGACGAGCTGGCCGCGCGGTCGCGCCTGGTGGTCGTCGGCGGTGGGTGGATCGGGCTGGAGGTCGCGGCAGCTGCTCGGATTGCCGGCCTCGACGTGACCGTCCTCGAGTACGCCGCGCAGCCGTTGCTGCGGGTGCTCGGCCCCGAGCTCGGTGCGTTCTTCGCCACCCTGCACCGGGACCACGGGGTGGACGTGCGCACGGGTGTCGGGGTGGAGGGGTTCGAGGGCTCCGCGGGTCGGGTCACCGGCGTCCGGGCGGGCGGCGAGCTGATCCCCGCGGACGTCGTCCTGGTCGGTGTGGGTGCCGCGCCGAACGTGGAGCTGGCCGTGCGGTCAGGGCTGGAGGCCCACGCCGCCGGGGGGATCGTGGTCGACCAGCACCTGCGGACCGCCGACCCCGCCGTCCTCGCGGCGGGCGACGTGGCGAACGCGTACTGCACGGCGCTCGGGCACCGCCTGCGGGTCGAGCACTGGGACAACGCGATCCGCCAGGGCGCCCTCGCGGCGCGGTCGATCCTGGGCGCAGACGCCGCCTACGACTGGCAGCCGTACTTCTACACCGACCAGTACGACCTCGGCATGGAGTACGTCGGGCACGCCGACGCGGACGACACCGTCGTGGTCCGCGGGGACCGGGAGACGCGGGAGCTCATCGCGTTCTGGCTGCGGGACGGGCGCGTCCGTGCCGCGATGAACGTCAATGTCTGGGACGTCAACGAGCAGCTCCGGGCGCTCGTGGGGCGCGAGATCGCGCCGGACCGGCTGGCCCGGCAGGACGTGCCCCTCGACGCGCTCTAGTCCGAGGTCTCCGCCAGGGTGCTGCGCACGCGGATGACCTTGCGCCGCAGCCACACCTTCCGCTCGCCGCCGGCGAACAGCAGGGTCCGTGACAGCTCCCAGCGCCCGAGCTCCGCGTGCTCGGTCAGCATCCGACGCGCGTCGTTCCGGGAGGTCGTCGCCGGGATCCGGAGCACGCGGTACTCGTACTGACCGCCTTGCGCGACCCAGTCGGGCCGCTTCGTCCCTGTCTGACTCGAAGCCATCGACCACCCCGTCCCGCGCGCTCTGCGCCTACGTCCCGATGCTGGTGCCGAAGAACCTTACGCGCTGCCATTGTGCCTCGCGTAAGGCTACGGTCATCGCATGACCGTCGACCCGCGTGCCGCGCTGGACCGCCTGATCGCAGCCCTCGAGGCCCACTACACCGCCGTCGCCGCACCGCACGGCGAGGACGACCCCGCGGTCGACGACGCCTACGACATCCTGGCCGACGCGTTCGAGGTGTACGACGACGCCCTCGGCACCGTCCACGGCGAGGCCACGCCGTTCTACCTCGCCGAGGAGGACGACGGCGACGACGAGGACGACGACGACGAGGACGAGGACGACGAGGACTACGACGACGCGGACGTCGACGACCTGGCCGACGAGACCTCCCGCTAGAACCGCTCGGGGTACCCGAGCGTCGGTGCGCTGATCTCGTCGAGCGCCCGCCGGAGCTCGTCGGGAAGCACGAGGTCCTGCGCCGCGAGCGATCCCCGCAGCTGGGTCGCCGTCCTGGCGCCCACGATCGCCGAGGCCACCCCGCGCGCCTGCACCCAGGCGAGCGCGACCTCCAGCGGCGTGCGCTCGAGTCCCTCGGCGGCGGTGGCCACGGCCTCGACGATCGTCGCCGACGCCCGCGCGAGGTAGGGCTCGACGAAGCCGGCCAGGTGCGGGGACGCCGCGCGCGAGTCCGCGGGGATGGTGCGCCGGTACTTGCCCGTCAGCACGCCGCGCCCGAGGGGGGACCACGCGAGCACGCCCACGCCGAGCGCGACCGCGGCGGGGACCACCTCGCGCTCGATCCCGCGCTGGAGCAGCGAGTACTCGGCCTCGACCGCGGTGAGACCGACCTCGCCCTCCAGCAGGCTGGCCGCCCGGGCCACCTGCCAGCCGGCGTGGTTGGAGAGCCCGACGTAGCGGGCGCGCCCGCTCGTGACGGCCAGCCGCAGCGCGGACACCGTCTCGTCGAGCGGCGTGCGCGGGTCCGGGGTCTGCACCAGCCACAGGTCCACGTGGTCGGTCCGCAGGCGCCGCAGGGATCCGTCGAGCGAGGCGAGCAGCCCCCCGCGCGACGCGTCCACGACCCCGCCGTTGCTGGTCCGCCGGATGCCGGCCTTCGTGCAGAGCACGACCTCGTCGCGAGGCACGACGTCGTCGAGGAGCTCACCGAGCAGCTCCTCGGCGCCACCGTCGGCGTAGGAGGCCGACGTGTCGATCAGCGTGCCGCCGGCGTCGGTGAAGTCCCGCAGCTGCTCGGTGGCGTCGTGCGCGTCGGTGTCGCGGCTCCAGGTCATCGTGCCGAGCCCGAGCCGGGAGACCCGCAGACCGGTGCGGCCCAGGTGGCGCTGTTCCATGAGGCGCAACACTAATCGGCGCGCGTGTGTCATCTGCGGCAACGCACCCCGGCTATCGTTCCGGTCGTGACAGAGGCCATGGGACTGGGTGAAGCGATCCTTCTGGGGCTTGTGCAGGGGTTGACCGAGTTCCTCCCGATCTCGTCGAGCGCGCACCTGCGCATCATCGGTGACCTCCTGGGGTCGGACCCCGGCGCGGCGTTCACGGCGATCACCCAGCTCGGCACCGAGACCGCCGTGCTCCTGTACTTCCGGCACGACATCGTGCGCATCGCGACGGCATGGTGGCGGGCGCTGCGCGGTGCGTACGGCACCGACTGGCGGTCGCGCGCGGGGATGCCGGCGGGTCAGGCCAGCGACCACGACGCCCTGATGGCGTGGTTCATCGCCCTCGGGTCCCTGCCGATCGTCATCCTGGGGCTGCTGTTCCAGGACGCGATCGAGCAGACGTTCCGCAACCTGTGGCTCATCGCCCTGACCCTCGCGGGCTTCGCCCTCGTGCTCGGCTGGGCCGACGGGCGCGGGGCCAAGCAGCGTGAGCTCAGCCAGCTGACGGGGCGGCACGCGCTCCAGTTCGGCTTCTGGCAGGCGCTCGCGCTCATCCCCGGGGTGTCCCGTTCCGGCGGCACGATCACCGGCGGGCTGCTCATGGGCTACACCCGGGAGGCCGCCGCGCGGTACTCGTTCCTGCTGGCCATCCCCGCGGTGTTCGGCTCCGGGCTGTTCCAGCTGGCCAAGAGCGTCGACGACTTCGGCAAGGGCGGCACGCCCGGCTTCGGAGCGACCCTCGTCGCGACGCTCGTCGCGTTCGTCGTCGGGTACCTGGTCATCATCGTGTTCCTGAAGATCGTCTCCACGTTCAGCTACAAGCCGTTCGTGTACTACCGGCTCGGGCTCGCCGCGCTGGTCGTGATCCTGCTGCTCACCGGCGTGCTCGACGCCAACAGCGCTCCCGTGACGACGTAGCGCGTCAGAGCCAGCCGGACCGGCGGAACAGCCGGTACAGCGTGAAGCAGACTCCGCCCATCAGGGCGATGGCCAAGGGGTACCCGAACGTCCAGGACAGCTCGGGCATGTGGTGGAAGTTCATGCCGTAGATGCTGGCCACGAGGGTCGGCGCCGCGGCGATGGCCGCCCAGGACGAGATCTTCCGGACGTCCTCGTTCTGGCGCACCGACACCTGCGACAGGTGCACCGAGAGCATGTCGCCCAGCAGGTCGTCGTAGCCGTCGAGGTGCTTGTCCAGGCGGTCGACCCACGCCACGGCCCGGCCGAGCCACGGCTGCGAGTGCCGCCGCTCGCGCGACTCCTCCGCCTCGGCGATGAGCTCGGGGAGCACGGACGTCACCGGGCCGAGCGCGCGACGGGCCTCGGCGATCTCGCGCTTGAGGTCATAGATCTTCTCGAGCGGGTTGTGGTGCCGGGTCGACGAGAACACCAGCCGCTCGACGTCCGCCACCGCGTCGCCGAGCGCGATCTCGACGTCGGACGCCTCCGCGACCAGCGAGAGCACGACCGCGGCGAGCACCTGGTGGACGCCCTCGTCCGGCACCGGGTAGCCGCCGGTGAGCTTGTCGATCGCGTGCCCGATCACGTCGGCGTCGCCCAGCTCGCACATGACCACGACGTCCTTGCCGACGACGCAGGTCAGCGCTCCGGTGTTGACGTCGTTCGTCGCCTCCACGAAGGAGAGAGTCGGCGCGGTGAGGACGAACTCGCCGTCGGGGGACCGGTCGAGCCGCGCGCGCAACGGGTGGTCCGCGGCCGACGGGTGCGCGCCCGGTCCCTTGTGCAGCAGCAGGGCGATGGCGTGCTCGCCGATGCCGTGCCGGCGGGCAGCCTCGGGCAGGTCGGCCATCGACTCGACGATCACCCAGCGGGGTCCCCTCGACGGCTCGCCCGGCGCGCGCAGGGTCCAGCCGTCCGACGTCTTCACGCAGACGCGCTCACGGGGGTCGTCGATCGAGGTCTCGTGCGTCACCTGGGCATTGTGGACCTTGGGACGCGGTTAGGCTTCCGCCGTGCTCACCTGGCCCACCCCGTACATCCCGCAGCTCCCCGGACGAGGTCTCCCCGTGCAGGTGCGCGACTCCTCGACCGACCGGCTGGTGGTCGCGGCGGCCGGCCAGGACGCGACGCTCTACGTCTGCGGCATCACCCCGTACGACGCCACGCACCTGGGCCACGCCGCGACCTACGTGGCGTTCGACGTGCTTGGCCGCGCCTGGCGTGACGCCGGCCATCGCGTGCGCTACGCGTCCAACGTCACCGACGTCGACGACCCGCTGCTGGAGCGCGCGACGGCCACCGGCGTCGACTGGCGGGACCTGGCGGCCGAGCAGACCGCCCTGTACGCCGAGGACATGACCGCGCTGGCCGTGATCCCGCCCGACGTGTACTCCGGCGTGGTCGAGGTCATCCCCGCGGTCGTCGCGGCCGTCGAGGTGCTGCTCGCCGCGGGGGCGGCCTACCGGGTCCCCACCCCGGACGCGCTGGTCGACGACGGCCTCGGGGACGTGTACGCGGACCTCACGGCCGACATCGACTTCGGCGCGGTCGCCGGGCTCGACGACGACACCATGCGCACCCTCTCGCACGAGCGCGGCGGCGACCCCGACCGCCCCGGCAAGCGCGCACCCCTCGACCCGCTGCTCTGGCGGCGGGAGCGTGCGGGGGAGCCTGCCTGGGACGGGGGCTCGCTCGGTCGCGGTCGGCCCGGCTGGCACATCGAGTGCGCGGTCATCGCGCGGGACGCCCTCGGGCTGCCGTTCGACGTCGAGGGCGGCGGCTCGGACCTGCAGTTCCCGCACCACGAGATGAGCACCTCGCACGCCCGCCTGCTCGACGAGGGCCGCGGCGCCCGCGTGCACCTGCACACCGGGATGGTCGGGCTCGACGGCCACAAGATGAGCAAGTCGCGCGGCAACCTCGTGCTGGTCTCCCGCCTGCGCGAGGAGGGGGTGGACCCCATGGCGGTCCGCGCGGCCATCCTGGCGCACCGCTATCGCGACGACTGGGACTGGACGGACGAGTCCCTGCGCTCGGCGCAGGAGCGGATCGAGTTCTGGCGCCGTGCGGTGTCCGGCAACGGGGGACCGGACGCGGAGAGCACGCTCGCCGGCGTCCGGGCGGCACTCGCCGACGACCTCGACACCCCGACCGCGCTGGCCCTCATCGACGACTGGTCGCACCTGTCGCTGGCGGGCACGGCCGACCCGGTCGAGGGAGCTCCCGGCGTGATCAGCCGCACCCTCGACGCCCTGCTGGGCATCCGGCTCTAGCCGCCGGTGCCCTTGTCGCGGCGGCGCAGGTAGCGCTCGAACTCCTGCGCGATCGCCTCGCCGCTCGCCTCCGGCAGGTCGGCCGTGTCCTTGGCCTCCTCGAGCTGGTGCACGTACTCGCCGATCTCGGCGTCCTCCGCGGCCAGCTCGTCCACCCCGTGCTGCCACGCGGCGGAGTCGTCCGGCAGCTCGCCCAGGGGGACCGGCTCGCCGAGCAGCTGCTCGAGGCGGTGCAGGATCGCGAGCGTGGCCTTCGGGGACGGCGGGTGCGCGACGTAGTGGGGGACGGCCGCCCACAGGGACATGGACCGCAGACCGCGCGCGGCGGCCTCGTGCTGGAGGACGCCGACGATGCCCGTCGGTCCCTCGTACGTGTTGGGCTCGAGCCCGAAGACGTCGCGGACGCCGGCGTCCTCGCTGGTGGCGTTCACCGGGATGGGCCGCGTGTGCGGGACGTCGGCCAGGAGGGCGCCGACCGTCACCACGGTGTCGACGCCGAGCCCGGCGGCGATGTCGAGCAGCTCCGTGCAGTACCGGCGCCAGCGCATGGACGGCTCGATGCCGTGCACCAGGACCACCCGCCGCCCGCTGACGGGGGTGGTCGCCACGGCCACCGCGGTGGTCGGCCAGGTGATCTCGCGGCGGCCGTCCAGTCCAGGGCCCACCACCGGGCGGTTGACCTGGAAGTCGTGGTACTCCTCGGGGTCCAGCTCGTCGACCTGCTCGGCGTCCCACACCTCGTGCAGGTGCTCCAGCGCCTGCGTCGCCGCGGAGCCAGCGTCGTTCCAGCCCTCGAACGCGGCGAGGAGGACGGTCTCGCGGGCGGGGAGGTCGGCCGGGGGGGTCTCGCTCATCCGTCCAGACTAGAGCGACGGGAGCGCCGACCCCGGACGGGCGCGTCCGCGCGCGCGTCGGGGACCACCGCGAGGGCTCGTACCATGGAGCGATGCCCCGCGCCTTCGCCGACCTCACGCTGCCCGCCGCTGTCCTGTGGGACATGGACGGGACGCTCATCGACACCGAGCCCCACTGGATCGGCGCCGAGACCGAGCTCGTCGAGGCGCACGGCGGTGTCTGGACGCACCAGGACGGGCTGTCGCTGGTCGGCAACCCGATGCTCGCGTCCGCCGCGCGGCTGCAGGAGCGTGGCGTCGACCTGTCCGCCGACGCGATCGTCGACTTCCTCAACGACCGCGTGGCCGCCGCCGTGGCCGCCGGGATCCCGTGGCAGCCCGGGGCTCAGCAGGTGCTGGCCGACCTGCGCGACGCCGGCGTGCCCATGGCGCTGGTCACCTCGTCCTTCCGGATGCTCGCCGAACCGTTCGCGACCGCGGCCGGGATGTTCGACGTCGTGGTGAGCGGCGACGAGGTCTCCCAGCCGAAGCCGGACCCCGAGCCGTACCTGACCGCGGCGCGGCTGCTCGGCGTGGACATCGCCGAGTGCATCGCCGTCGAGGACTCGCACGCCGGCATCACCTCCGCGCTCGCGTCGGGGGCGCGCACGGTGGCGATCGAGGTGCTGCAGCCGGTCGCCCCGCAGCCGGGGCTGAGCCGCATCGCCTCGCTCGGCGAGCTGACGCTCTCCGCGATCGGGCGCGTGGTGCGCGGCGAGGTGCTGGACCTGCGCCGAGCAGGCTGACGGGTCGCGGCTCAGGCGGCCGGGACCACGCCGATCGACCGCTCGACGGCGCCGGCCGGGATCTCCGGCGGGGTGCCGCCGAACGCGGGGCAGAGTGCCTTGAACGAGCACCAGTCGCACAGCTTCGACGTCCGCGGCCGCCAGTCCCCGGACCGGGCCGCGTCCTCGATGCCCGCCCAGATGGAGCGGACCCGCGCCTCGATGGTGGCCATCTCCGGCTCGGTCGGCTCGTGCGCGAGGATGACGCCGTCGCCCAGGTACTCGAGCTGCAGGCGCTTGGGGAGCACCCCGCGGGTGCGCCAGATGACGTAGGCGTAGAAGCGCATCTGGAACAGCGCCGAGCTCTCGAACCCCGCGCGCGGGGACCGGCCGGTCTTGTAGTCGACCACGCGGACCCACCCGTTGGGTGCGACGTCCACCCGGTCGACGATGCCGCGCAGCAGGGGGCCGCCCTCGTCCAGCTCGGTGGACACCAGCAGCTCGCGCTCGCGTGGCTCGATGCGTGTGGGGTCCTCGAGCGTGAAGTACGTCGCCAGCAGCGCCTCGGCGCTGGTCAGCCACTCGGCCAGGTCGGCCGGCTCCGCGAAGAGCTCACCGATCTGCGGGGACCGCTCCAGGAGCGTGGCCCACTGGTCGGGGAGCAGCCCGTGCGCGGCCGCGAGGGTGCGCTCGGTGGCCGGCAGGTCGAAGAGGTGCTCGAGGACCGCGTGCACCAGCGTCCCGCGGGCCGCGGCCGAGCTCGGTGGCTCGGGGAGCCGGTCGATCACCCGGAAGCGGAACAGCTGCGGGCACTGCAGGAAGTCGTTGGCGCGCGAGGGGGACAGGCCCGGGCGCGACGGCGGGCGCTCCGCGACGGCTTCCTCGACGGCGACCTCGATCACCGTCTCCACGGCGTCGTCGACCGTCACGCCGAGGTCGGGGGAGACGTCGGGCGAGTCCTGGTCGAGATGCTGCACCGTCACCCCTCGAGCGTAGGCGCGACCGCCGACACGACCGGCCAGCGACCCACCTACTCTTGAGCGGTGAGCGCCCCTCGACCCCCCGCACGACGATCCTCCGGCTGGGTGATCGGACGTGCCGTCGGCGCCCCGATCATCCTGGCCCCGAGCTGGCTCATCGCCGCGGTGGTCCTGACGCTCATCTTCGCCCCGACCGTCCGCGCCCGTTCCGAGAACCTCGGCGGGCTCGTGTACGTCGTCGCACTCGGCTTCGTCGTCCTGCTGTTCGCTTCCGTCCTGGTGCACGAGCTGGCGCACGGGCTTATGGCGCGCGCCCGCGGGCAGCAGCCGCGCGAGTTCGTGCTCACCCTCTGGGGTGGGCACACCGCGTTCGGCGGCGCGACCCCGACCCCGGGCAGCAGCGCGCTGATCGCGGTCGTCGGGCCGATCGCCAACCTGGTGCTGGCCGGCGGGTTCCTGGCGGTCGCGCAGGGCGTGGACGCGCGGAGCCTCGTGGGTCTGCTCGTCTGGTCCGGGTGCCTGACCAACGCCTTCGTCGGGCTGTTCAACCTGGTCCCCGGGCTGCCGCTCGACGGCGGGTACCTGCTCGAGGCGGCCGTGTGGGGCGCGACCAAGAACCGGCACACCGGGACGGTCGCCGCGGGCTGGGTCGGACGGATCGTCGCGGTCCTCGTGTTCGGCTGGGCCCTCCTGCTGCCGCTGGCGCTGAACCGGCAGCCGGAGATCTACGACGTCGTGTGGGGCGCACTCATCGGCGCCTTCCTCTGGTCGGGGGGCTCGGCGGCGGTCCGGGGCGGGCGGACGCAGAAGGCGGTGGGCCTGATCACCGTCGGCTCGGTGGGCCGCCGGGCGATCGGGGTCGGGCACACCGAGTCCCTCGCACACGCCGGGGCGCTCGCCGCGTCGGCCGGTGCCGAGGAGGTCGTGATCCTGTCGCCCGACGGACGGCCCGCGGCGTACGTCGACCGTGCTGCGGCCGCGTCGGTGCCGCCGGACGCGGCGGGCACCACCCCGGTGACCGCGGTCGCCGTCCCGCTGCCCGGCGGAGCCGTCGTCGACGGGCTCCTCACCGGTCAGCAGCTCGTGGCCGCCGTGGGTCGCGCCACCGAGCACTCGCCCGTGGTCGTCGCCCTGGTGGACGGCCGGGTGGTCGGGCTGATCCGCGCGATGGACGTCGTCGCCGCCATCCGCTCCTAGACTCGGGCACCGTGAACCCCGACCAGACGTCCACCGGGGCCGCGCAGCGCCGCGGCCTCCTCCGTGCGGGCGACCGCGTCCAGCTGACCGACCCGCGCGGGCGGCTGCACACGATCACGCTCGCCGAGGGCGCCTCGTTCCACACGCACCGCGGCTACCTGAGCCACGACCTGCTGCTCGGCGCGCCCGAGGGCTCGGTGGTCCGCAACACCGCCGGCATCGAGTACCTCGCCGTCCGCCCGCTGCTCGCCGACTACGTGCTGTCCATGCCGCGCGGCGCCGCCGTGGTGTACCCGAAGGACTCCGGCCAGATCGTGGCGATGGCGGACATCTACCCGGGCGCCCGCGTGATCGAGGCGGGCGTCGGCTCCGGCGCGCTGACCATGTCGCTCCTGCGCGCGGTGGGCGACGGCGGCTCGCTGCACTCCATCGAGCGGCGCGAGGACTTCGCGGCGATCGCCCGCGGCAACGTCGAGGGCTTCTTCGGCGGCCCCCACCCGGCATGGCAGCTGTCGGTCGGCGACCTGTCCGACGTGCTGCCCACCGTGGCCGAGCCCGGCAGCATCGACCGCGTGGTGCTCGACATGCTCGCGCCGTGGGAGAACCTCGACGCGGTCGCCGAGGCGCTCGCACCCGGCGGCGTGTTCATCTCCTACGTCGCCACGACCACCCAGCTCTCGCGGCTGGCGGAGGACATCCGCAGCGACGGCCGGTACACCGAGCCGGAGGCATGGGAGTCGATGGTGCGCGGCTGGCACCTCGAGGGGCTCGCCGTGCGTCCGCAGCACCGGATGATCGGGCACACCGGCTTCCTGCTCACCACCCGCCGGCTCGCGGACGGCGTCGAGGCGCCGCAGCGTCGCCGCCGCCCCGCCAAGGGCGCCTATCCCGTGGCGCCCGACGGCGCGCCCGCCGTCGACGACTCCGAGCTGTGGTCGCCGGAGGCGATGGGGGAGCGGCTCGTGTCCGACAAGAAGCTGCGCCGCGCGCGCCGCGACGTCGGCCAGGCGCCCGAGGCCTGATCGCAGCAGGGCGCAGGCTCGGGCCGACCATGTGCTCGGCCACGAGCTGAACCGTTCGCGCGCGTCGTGCCCCGGCGGTTGACACTGGTGGTTAGGGTCGTCGGACCAGCAGGCACAGCGCAGTGCACGGTGGACGGAGTGACGACCACGCACCATGCGGAACGGAGGCCGACGAGATGACTGATCCGGCAGCCCCTGGGCGGGACCTGCACCGCGAGCTCTCGCTGCTCGCGGCCAAGAACGAGCGGCTCAGCGACGCGCTCGTGGCCGCCCGTGAGCAGATCATCGACCTCAAGCGCCAGGTGGACGACCTGGCTAAGCCTCCGGGGACGTATGCGACGTTCCTGGGCTCGCGGGCCGACGGCACCGTGGACATCGTGTCGTCCGGCCGCAAGATGCACGTCGGCGCCAGCCCGTCCCTCGACGTCTCGCGCCTCCAGCCGGGCCAGGAGGTCATGCTGAACGAGGCCCTGACCGTGGTCGAGGCCGGTGGCTACGAGGAGGTCGGCGAGCTCGTCACCGTCAAGGAGCTGCTGGGCACCGACCGTGCCCTGGTGGTCGGCCGCGGCGACGAGGAGCGCGTCGTGCGCTTCGCCGGGCAGGTCAGGGACGCGCACGTGCGCATCGGCGACGCGCTGACCATCGACTCGCGCAGCGGCTTCGTGTTCGAGGTCATCCCGCGCGCCGAGGTCGAGGAGCTGGTGCTCGAAGAGGTGCCGGACATCGACTACGAGGACATCGGCGGGCTCGGACCGCAGATCGAGGCCATCCGCGACGCCGTCGAGCTTCCGTTCCTGCACCCCGAGCTCTTCCTGGAGCACGGTCTCAAGCCGCCCAAGGGCGTGCTGCTCTACGGCCCGCCCGGGTGCGGCAAGACGCTCATCGCCAAGGCGGTCGCGCACTCGCTGGCGGCCACGGCGGCGGCGGCGCGCGGGGAGTCCACCGCGGACACCAAGAGCTTCTTCCTCAACGTCAAGGGTCCGGAGCTGCTCAACAAGTACGTCGGCGAGACCGAGCGGCACATCCGGCTGATCTTCGCCCGGGCTCGCGAGAAGGCGTCGCAGGGGCACCCGGTCGTGGTGTTCTTCGACGAGATGGAGTCGCTGTTCCGCACCCGCGGCACCGGCGTGTCCAGCGACGTCGAGACGACGATCGTGCCGCAGCTGCTCAGCGAGATCGACGGCGTGGAGCGGCTCGAGAACGTCATCGTCATCGGCGCCTCGAACCGCGAGGACATGATCGACCCGGCCATCCTGCGGCCCGGCCGTCTCGACGTGAAGATCAAGATCGAGCGCCCGGACGCGGAGGGCGCGCGGGAGATCTTCGGCAAGTACCTGGTGCCGACGCTGCCCATCCACCCCGACGACATCGCCGAGCACGGCGGGTCGGCCTCCGCGGCCGTCGAGGCGATGATCACGCGCGTCGTCGAGCGGATGTACACCGAGAGCGACGAGAACCGGTTCCTCGAGGTCACCTACGCCAGCGGCGACAAGGAGGTCCTGTACTTCAAGGACTTCAACTCGGGGGCGATGATCCAGAACGTCGTCGACCGGGCGAAGAAGTCGGCGATCAAGGACTTCCTGCAGAACGGTCAGCGCGGGATCCGCGTCGAGCACCTCCTGACGGCGTGCGTCGACGAGTTCCGCGAGAACGAGGACCTGCCCAACACGACGAACCCGGACGACTGGGCGCGCATCTCCGGCAAGAAGGGCGAGCGCATCGTCTTCATCCGGACGATCGTGCAGGGCAAGAAGGGCGCCGAGGGCTCGCGCACCATCGAGAACGTCACGAGCACGGGGCAGTACCTCTGACGGACGGATGTCCTGGCGCACGGTCGCACCGTCCTAGGGTGGACGGGTGACCGTGCGCCGCGTGATGGGGATCGAGACCGAGTACGGGATCCTCCAGCCCGGACGCCCGCTGGCCAACCCCATGCTGCTGTCCAGCCACGTCGTCGCGGTGCACGCGGCAGCCCGCGAGGGTGCCCGCACCAAGGCCCGCTGGGACTACGACGACGAGGACCCGCTGCACGACGCCCGCGGGTTCCACCTGCAGCGTGCCTCGGCCCACCCGTCCCTGCTGACGGACGACCCGGAGAAGCCGGCTCCGTCTGGCGACGGGCCGCAGGCCCTGCCCCGTGCGACGACCGAGGAGTACGAGGACCCCGGCGCGGCGAACGTGATCCTCACCAACGGCGCACGCCTGTACGTCGACCACGCGCACCCGGAGTACTCCTCGCCCGAGGTCACCAACCCGCTCGACGCCGTGCGCTGGGACCGTGCCGGCGAACGGGTCATGCTGGCGTCGGTGCGGGCCCTGGCGTCCACCGCCGCGCTGCCGGACGTCGCCCTGTACAAGAACAACGTGGACGGCAAGGGCGCCACCTACGGCATGCACGAGAACTACCTCGTCGACCGGGCGGTCCCGTTCAACGACCTGGCCGCGCGGCTGATCCCGTTCTTCGTCACCCGCCAGGTGTTCACAGGGGCCGGCCGCGTCGGGCTCGGGCAGCGCGGTGAGGAGCAGGGGTTCCAGCTGTCGCAGCGCGCCGACTACATGGAGGCCGAGATCGGCCTGGAGACGACGCTGCGCCGCCCGATCATCAACACGCGCGACGAGCCCCACGCGGACCCGGACCGGTGGCGCCGTCTGCACGTGATCATCGGCGACGCGACGATGCTCGAGGTGGCGACCTACCTGCGACTGGGCACCACGTCGCTGGTCCTGTGGCTCATCGAGCGCGCGGTCGCCGAGGGCGGAGCCGGGGGCGCGCTGGCGGCGATCGACCGGCTGACCCTGCGGGACCCCGTGCAGTCCGTCCACGTGGTCAGCCACGACCTGAGCCTCACCACGCGCCTCGAGCTCGCCGACGGGCGCCGGCTGACCGCCCTGGAGGTGCAGCACGAGTACCTCGCGGCGGTCCGCACGGCGCTGGCGCACGTCGGCGACGAGCCCGACGCCCAGACGGCGGACGTGCTGACCCGGTGGGAGTCCCTGCTCGACCGGCTGGACACCGACCCCGCGTCGTGCGCCCGGGAGGTCGAGTGGCTGGCCAAGCTCCGGCTGCTGGAGGGGATGCGTCGGCGCGACCGGCTGGCGTGGGACCACCCGCGGCTGGCGGCGATGGACCTGCAGTGGTCGGACGTCCGGCCCGAGCGCGGCCTCTACCACCGGCTCGTCCAGGCCGGTGCCGTCGAGCTGCTGGTGACCCCCGAGCAGGTGGCCGACGCCGTGCTGCACCCGCCGCGGGACACCAGGGCGTACTTCCGCGGCGAGGCGGTCGCGCGGTACGGCGGCGAGATCTCCGCGGCGAGCTGGGACTCCGTCGTCTTCGACGTGCCCGGTGCGGCGACGCTCCAGCGGGTCCCGATGCGCGACCCGTTGCGCGGGACGCACGCCCACGTGGGCGAGCTGCTGGACCGGAGCCCCGACGCGACGGCCCTGCTCGACGCGCTCGGCGCGTAGCGGACGTCGGCGTGGACGGGGAGATCGCCGGGTGAGCGGAGCGCTGGCACTGATCGCGTCGTTGCCCGGTCGTCGGTGTGTGTCGGTCCGGAGGGCACACCATCAGTTCGCCGGCGATGTCCCGTCGACGTTCGGCCCGATCGAGTTCGGGTGGGCGGACGGAGACGTCACGACGTTCGATGTGCGAAGTGACTGGACACTCGAGGTCGTGGCCACGCCGTGGTTCGACCCGTACGCAGACGCGGACGAAGTGCGGCGTGCGGAGCTCGCGGTCGAGGTCGGGCTGTGGAACCCCTCCACTCCGTCCCTTGCCGACCCTCTGCGGGCGGTGGTCGGACAGTCGATCGGTCACGTCGAGCCGATCTTCGACCAGGTCGCGGATCTGACCGGTGTGGAGGTGACCTTCGAGGCGACCACGGTTCTCGCGACGATGTACGGCGGTCAGCTCGTGATCCAGGTCATCCAGCACTAGCCGATGGGCCCCCGAGCGCTCGGCGTGCAGGCGCCACCCAAGTTCGCCCGCCTCCTCGTCCGCACCGTGGGCGTCGGGACCGGGAGCGTCGGAAGATGGGCCTAGGGTGGGCGTCAGCACGTCGTCTGGCACCCCGGGAGGTCACCATGGCTGGTCAGGAACACGTACGCCCGCGCCGCGAGGACGCGGAGCCGGACGACGGCCCGGACACGCCCGCCCCGGCCGCGCCGAGCGCGCAGTCCCGGGACGCGGAGGTCGACGCCCTGCTCGACGAGATCGACGACGTCCTGGAGTCCAACGCCGAGCAGTTCGTGCGCGGGTTCGTGCAGAAGGGTGGTCAGTGACCGCCGATGAGCTCACACGACACGTCCGCTTCCGGGCGGCTGCCGCACGCGTTCACGACCCCCGGCTCGTCGTCGTTCGTGGAGTTCTTGTCCGGCCACGCCCCGCAGCTGCTGCCGGGTAACCGGCCTGCCGGCGAGGTGCACGCGCCGCACGGCACGACCATCCTGGCGCTCGCCTTCGAGGGCGGGATCGTCATGGCGGGTGACCGCCGCGCGACCATGGGGTCGATGATCGCGAGCCGGGAGATCGAGAAAGTCTTCCCGGCCGACGAGTACTCGGCCGTCGGCATCGCCGGCACCGCAGGGCTCGCCGTGGAGCTGGTCCGGCTGTTCCAGCTGGAGCTCGAGCACTACGAGAAGATCGAGGGCAGCCTGCTGTCGCTCGACGGCAAGGCGAACCGGCTTGCGACGATGATCCGCGGGAACCTGGGCATGGCCATGCAGGGTCTGGCGGTCGTGCCGCTGTTCGGCGGGTTCGACCTGGACCGTCGCCTCGGCCGGATCTTCTCCTACGACGTCACGGGCGGCCGGTACGAGGAGCACGACCACCACGCCGTCGGATCGGGCTCGGTGTTCGCGCGCGGCTCGCTCAAGAAGCTGTGGCGCCCCGGGCTCGACGCCCCCGGTGCGATCCGCGTGGCCGTCGAGGCGCTCGTGGACGCGGCCGACGACGACTCGGCCACCGGGGGACCGGACCACACGCGGGGCATCTGGCCGGTCGTCGCCACCGTCACCGAGTCCGGGTACCTGCGGGTGAGCGACGCCGACCTGGCCGCGGTCGCGGAGACGGTCGAGCAGGAGCGGCGACGCACGCACGAGGGCCGTGGGGGTGCGCGATGAGCATGCCGTTCTACGTCTCGCCCGAGCAGCTGATGAAGGACCGGGCGGACTACGCGCGCAAGGGCATCGCCCGCGGCCGGTCCGTCGTGGTCCTGCAGTACGACGACGGGATCGCGTTCGCCACCGAGAACGCGTCGCGCGCGCTGCACAAGATCTCGGAGATCTACGACCGGATCGGCTTCGCGGCCGTCGGCAAGTACAACGAGTTCGAGAACCTGCGGGTGGCCGGCGTGCGCTACGCCGACCTGCGCGGCTACTCGTACGACCGGGAGGACGTCACCGCGCGCGGGCTGGCCAACGCCTACGCGCAGACGCTGGGCACCTCGTTCACCACGGAGTCCAAGCCGCTCGAGGTGGAGATCGTCGTGGCCGAGGTAGGGCGGGCTCCGGCCGGTGACCAGATCTACCGGCTGGCGTACGACGGCTCGGTGACCGACGAGCACGGCTACGTCGTGATGGGCGGCCAGGCCGAGCGCCTCGGCGGCCTGCTCGCGCAGGAGTGGCGCGCCGGGCTCACCCTTCCGGAGGTCCTGGCGCTCGCCGTGCGCACGCTCGGCTCCCCGGCTGAGGAGGGCGGCGAGGCGCGCACGATCCCGGCCGCGCAGCTGGAGGTCGCGGTGCTGGACCGGACGCGACCCCGGCGCACGTTCCGGCGGCTCGCGGGGGCGTTGCTGGAGGACCTGCTGGACGCAGACTGAGTACACCGCACCGGGCGACGGAGGGAGCACGGCGATGGACAGGCGGATCTTCGGCCTGGAGACGGAGTACGGCGTGACGTGCGCCGCCCAGGACGGTCGCGGGCTGTCGGCCGACGAGGTCGCGCGCTATCTCTTCCGCAAGGTCGTCGCCTGGGGTCGCTCGTCCAACGTCTTCCTGCGCAACGGGTCGCGCCTGTACCTCGACGTCGGCTCCCACCCCGAGTACGCCACCGCCGAGTGCGACGACGTCCGGCAGCTGGTCACGCACGACCGTGCCGGCGAGCGCATCCTCGAGGGGCTCGTCGCGGACGCGCAGCAGCGGCTCGAGCACGAGGGCCTGCCCGGCACGATCCACCTGTTCAAGAACAACACCGACTCCGCGGGCAACTCCTACGGCTGCCACGAGAACTACCTCGTGCGCAGGCAGGGCGACTTCTCGCGGCTGTCGGACGTGCTCGTGCCGTTCCTCATCACGCGCCAGATCCTCACGGGTGCGGGCAAGGTGCTCACCACGCCGCGCGGGGCCGTCTACTGCTTGTCGCAGCGCGCGGACCACATCTGGGAGGCGGTCTCCAGCGCCACCACCCGGTCCCGGCCGATCATCAACACGCGCGACGAGCCGCACGCGGACGCCGAGCACTACCGCCGCTTGCACGTGATCGTGGGCGACTCGTCGATGTCCGAGACCACCACGATGCTCAAGGTCGGCACCACCGACCTGCTGCTGCGGATGATCGAGGCCGGCGTCCCGATGCGGGAGATGGCCCTCGAGAACCCGATCCGCGCGATCCGGGAGATCAGCCACGACCTCACCGGCATGCACCCGGTGACCATGGCGAACGGGCGGACGGTCACCGCGATCGACCTGCAGGAGGAGTACCTCACGCGGGTGACGGACTTCCTGGCCTCCGAGGGCGGTCCGAGCCCGGAGAACAAGCAGGTGCTCGACCTGTGGGAGCGCGGGCTGCGCGCGATGCGCACCGGCGACCTGACGCTCGTGGACCGCGAGCTGGACTGGGTGATCAAGTACAAGCTCATCGAGCGGTACCGCGCCAAGCACGACCTGGAGCTGTCGGACGTCCGGGTGCAGCGCCTGGACCTGGCGTACCACGACATCTCCCGCACGGAGGGCCTCTACAACCTGCTGGCCGCCAAGGGCATGGTCGAGCGGGTGACCACCGACCTGGAGATCTTCGAGGCCACCGCCGTGCCGCCGCAGACCACCCGGGCCAAGCTCCGGGGTGACTTCGTCCGCGCCGCGCAGGACGCCCGCCGCGACTACACCGTCGACTGGGTGCACCTCAAGCTCAACGACCAGGCCCAGCGCACAGTCCTGTGCAAGGACCCGTTCCGGAGCGTCGACGAGCGGGTGGACCGGCTCATCGAGTCCATGTAGCACCGGCCCTACAGCACGGCGCCGTACAGTGTGGCGGCCTGGATACAGCCCGACGCGCCCGCGCCGGGTCCCCGCTGCGGGAAGGAACGACGTGCGACGACTGCAGGGCCGAGCCCTGGTCGCCGGTCTGGCGATCGCGCTGGTGACCCTCGCGGGGTGCACCACCCCGGAGACCGAACCCGCCGCGGTGACGGTGTCGGGGGAGCCCGGCGAGGCGCCGACGATCACCTACGTGACGCCGTTGCAGGTCGACGAGACGCGCACGGAGCAGATCTGGCCGGGCACGGGCGCCGAGCTCGTCGAGGGAGCGCCGGTGCTCATCGACTTCTGGCTCGAGGACGCCACCGATGCGTCCCTGGTCAAGGAGAGCTACTCGTCCAACCCGACGGCGATGCTCCTGACGGAGGAGGACCTCGGCACGGACCTGTACGAGACGCTCCGCGGTCAGCAGGTCGGGGCACGGCTGCTCCAGGTGAGCCCGGGAAGCGGGTCCGGCGCGTCGGACTACCCGACCGTGACGGTCGTCGACGTGCTTCCCACCCGCGCGGAGGGTGAGCCCGTCCCACCGGTCCCGAACCTCCCGGTGGTGACGCTGGACGCCGCGGGGGCCCCGTCGATCACCCCGACCGGGACCGAGCCGCCGACGACCCTCGTCGCTCAGCCGCTGGTCCGCGGCTCCGGCGAGCAGGTGGGCGCCAGCGACGTCGTGACCGTGCAGTACACCGGCTTCGCGTGGACGACCGGCGAGGCGTTCGACTCCACGTGGTCGCACGGGCTCCCGGTCTCGTTCTCGCTCCAGGACGTCCAGGCCTGGGCCGAGGGCCTGGTGGACCAACCGGTGGGCAGCCAGGTGATGCTGGTCGTCCCGCCCACCTACGCGCTCGGGGTCACCGACAGCGAGGAGCTGGCCGGTCAGACGGTGGCCTTCGTGGTCGACATCCTGGCCACCGGGCACCCGGAGCAGGCTGCCGGCTAGCGCGAGGGCAGGACCTTCTCGATCGTCGCGACGTCGGTGCGCTCACCGTCGATCGCGATGTCGGCGGCGGCCCCGCGCCCGAACAGGTAGAGCGCGAGCTCGCCGACCTCGCCGTGGACCACGACGGTGCCGTGATCTCCCTTCGGGGAGCGCAGGTGGTGGCGGACGCCGTCGCCGCGGACGAGGACGACGCCCACCGGGACCTTGCGCAGGCGCAGCCCTCCTGTGCGCTTGAGCTGGCTCCACAGGGCTTCGACGAGGTCGGTGTCGACCTCACGCGCCGCCACAGGTCCAGCGCCCCGGCGCACGTCCTCGGTGTGCACGAAGAACTCGATGACGTTCCTGGTGTCGGCGACCCAGGCGGCCGGGTGCCACGCCGCCGGGCGGTCGGCCACGCGGGCCACCAGGTCGCGGTACGAACCCTCGGTCGTCGCCTGCTCGGCGAGCGCCGCGATCCTGCGCTCGGCGAGCGCCGCGAGGGCGGGCACGGCGATCCCCGCACCGACGACGGGGTTGCGCTCCCGCAGCACCACGTGCGCGGCGAGGTGGCGCGCCTGCCAGCCCTCACAGAGCGTCGGTGCGTCGGGGGTGACGTCGCGGAGGGCCTGCGCGAGCTGCTCGCGTTCGATCTCGTGCCAGGTCATCCCCGCAGGATCGCACGCGAGCGGGGGCGCCGCGTGACGGGTAAGCGCTCGCACCCTCGTGAGAGGATGACGGCACCCCCACAGCTCCACGGAAGGTCCTGTCGTGCCCTCGCGAGACGCGTCACCGCGGTCGGTGGCACTCACCGGCTCCGTCCCTCGTCGGGCGTTCCAGCTGATCGGCCGGGGGATGCGCGCCCATCCCGGCACGTACGCCCTGGCCATCGGCACGTCTGCGATCTTCGGGGTGCTCACGGTGGTGGTGAGTCGTGTGCTCGGCGCGGTGACGGACCAGGTGGTCGTCCCCGCGCTGGCGGGATCGGCGCAGGCGCGCGACCGGATCTGGCTGGCGGGCCTCGCGATCGCCCTCGTCGCCGTGACGCTCGCGGTGACGGTCGCCGGACGGCGCATGTTCGCCGGCAAGGGGTACGCCCTGATCCAGGAGGACCACCGCGCGGCGGTGACGCGGCAGTACCTGCGCCTGCCCATGTCGTGGCACCGGCAGCACCCGACCGGCCAGCTCCTGTCGAACGCCAGCGCCGACGTCGAGGCCGCGACATCGATCTTCAACCCGCTGCCCTTCGCGATCGGCGTCGTGGTGATGCTCGTCGTGGCCACCGTCGAGCTGCTGCGCACCGACGTCTGGCTCGCGCTGGCGGCGCTGGTGGTGCTGCCGCTGGCGGTCATCGCCAACGTGGTGTTCCAGAACCGGATGTCGCCGGCGGCGATCCGCGCGCAGCAGCTGCGCGCCGACGTGGCGGACATCGCGCACGAGAGCTTCGAGGCGGCTGTGCTGGTCACGTCGCTCGGCACGGAGGCACGGGAGGAGGCCCGGTTCGCGGAGCGGGCCGCGCAGCTGCGGGACGCCAACGTGCGCGTGGGCGTCGTGCGCGCGCTGTTCGACCCCGTGATCGACCTGCTCCCCAGCCTCGGCACCCTGCTCGTGCTGGTCGTGGGCACGGTGCAGATCCGCGCCGGGCGGGTGGACACCGGGGACGTGGTCGCGGCCGCGTACCTGCTCACCCTGCTCGCGGTGCCGGTCCGCGCCTTCGGCTGGGTGCTCGGTGAGCTGCCGCGCGCGCTCGTCGGCTACGACCGGATCGCCCGCGTCATCGACTCGCACGGGGCCCTGAGCGTGGGGACCACACCGTGGGCGCCGTCCGGGGGAGCGCGTGTCGAGCTGCGGGACGTGGGCCGTTCGGTCCCGCTGCCCGGCGGCGGGGACCTGGAGCTGCTGCACGAGATCGATCTCGACGTGCCCGCGGGCCGCACGATCGCGGTGGTCGGACCGACCGGCGCCGGCAAGACGACGCTCGTGTCGCTGGTGAACCGGCTCTACGACCCGTCGCACGGGTCGGTGCACGTCGACGGCCTCGACCTGCGCGACGTCCGCCCCGCCGACCTCGCGCGGCACGTGGCCCTCGTCTCGCAGTCCACCTTCGTGTTCGAGGACACCGTGCGCTCCAACGTGACGCTGGCCGACGACGGCGAGCCCGGGTCCCCGGACGACGACGCCGTCTGGGCCGCGCTGCACCTGGCCCGGGTCGACGACGTCGTCCGCGCGCTGCCCGGTGGGCTGGACGCCCCGCTCGGGGAGCGCGGTGCCAACCTCTCCGGCGGCCAGCGGCAGCGCCTCGCGCTCGCCCGCGCGCTGGTCAGGAACCCGGCCGTCCTCGTCCTGGACGACGCGACCTCCGCCGTCGACCCGCGCATCGAGCAGGCGATCCTGCGCGGCCTGCGCGGCGACGGCGACGCGGCGAGCCCCACGGTGCTCCTGGTCGCCTACCGCATGTCGTCCGTGCTGCTGGCCGACGAGGTGGTGCACGTCGACGGTGGCCGCGTGATCGACCGCGGGACGCACGACGAGCTGCTGGAGCGCGACCCGGGCTACCGCGAGCTGGCGACGGCCTACGAGCAGGAGACGGCGCGTCGCGCGGCGGAGGTCGCGGACGAGGAGGCCCTCGAGGTCGCGGAGGACCGGGCATGAGCGAGCAGCAGAGCACGGACCACCGCCTCGCACCGGCCAGCACCCTCGGGGTGCTGGCGACGCTGCGTCGCGGGATCCAGGTCTCCCCGCAGCTGCTGGTCGGCTGGCAGCTCACGGTGCTGCTCGCCGTCATCGCGTCGATCGGCCGCGTGCTCGTGCCCATCGCCGTGCAGCAGACGGTAGACACCGGGATCCTCGCCGACGGTGGACCGGACGTGCCGCGCGTCGTGGCGCTCGCCGGCCTGGCGGCGCTGGGACTGCTGCTCGGCGCGGTGTGCTCGGCCTACGTCAACGTGCGGCTCTTCCGCTCGAGCGAGAGCGGTCTCCTCGCGCTGCGCACCCGCGCGTTCCGGCACGTCCACGACCTGTCGGTGCTCACGCAGAACACCGAGCGACGCGGGTCGCTGGTCTCGCGCGTGACGTCGGACGTCGACACGATCTCGCTGTTCGTCCAGTGGGGCGGCATCATGCTGCTCGTCTCGGTCCTGCAGATCGCCGTGGCGACCGTGCTCATGGCGGTCTACTCCTGGCAGCTGACCCTGATCGTGTGGGCGGGCTTCGTCCCCCTGTTCCTGGTGCTGCAGCCGCTGCAGAAGCGGGTCAACGCGCGCTACACCGCGGTGCGGGAACGCGTCGGCGCGATGCTGGGCTCCATCTCGGAGGCCGTCGTCGGCGCCGAGACGATCCGCTCGTACGGCGTGGCCGGGCGTACGCAGCGCCGGATCGACGCGGCGATCGGCGCCACCCGCGCGTCGATGGTCCGCGCGCAGAACCTGGTCGCCGCGGTGTTCTCCAGCGGCGTGCTCGTGGCGAACCTGGTCCTCGCGCTGGTGGTCGTCGCCGGCACCTACCTGGGCATCGCCGGCGAGATGTCCGTCGGGCGGCTGCTCGCGTTCCTGTTCCTCGTCCAGCTGTTCACCGGACCCGTGCAGATGGCGACCGAGATCCTCAACGAGCTGCAGAACGCCGTCGCGGGGTGGCGCCGGGTGCTCGGCGTGCTGGAGACACCGATCGAGGTGGTCGACCCCGGCACCTCGGGCGTGCCCAGCCCTCGTGGCCCCGCGCACGTCGAGCTGCGCGACGTCGGGTTCGCCTACCCGGACGGCCCGCCGGTGCTGCGGGGCGTGGACGTCGCGATCCCCGCGGGCGCGTCGGTGGCGGTCGTCGGGGCGACCGGCTCGGGCAAGACCACCATCGCCAAGCTGGTGGCGCGGTTCATGGACCCGACCAGCGGCTCCGTGCTTCTCGACGGGGTGGACCTGCGCGACATCCCCGTCGCGGACCTGCGACGCCGGGTCGTCCTCGTGCCGCAGGAGGGGTTCCTGTTCGACGGCACGCTCGCGCAGAACGTGGCGTACGGGCTCCGGCACGAGGACGGGACGACGGCCGCGCAGGACGACGACGTGCGGATCCGTGCGGCGGTCGAGGCGCTCGGTCTGGACGGCTGGGTGGACGAGCTCGCCGACGGCCTCGACACCCCGGTCGGCCAGCGCGGCGAGTCGCTGTCGGCGGGCGAGCGACAGCTCGTGGCCCTCGCACGCGCCTACCTGGCCGAGGCGGACCTCCTGCTGCTCGACGAGGCGACCTCCGCGGTCGACCCGGCCACCGAGGTCCGGATCGCGCGCGCCCTCGACTCGCTCACGCGCGGCCGCAGCACGCTGACCATCGCGCACCGGCTGTCCACGGCCGAGGCGGCGGACACGGTCGTCGTGGTCGACGCGGGCCGTGTGGTGGAGGTCGGGCACCACGACGACCTCGTCGCGCGCGACGGCCACTACGCGGCGATGCACGCCGCCTGGGTGTCGCAGACCCGGTGACCGGGCGGTGGACGGGTCCGTGCCCGTCGCTGCTGCGTGGCAGGATCGGGACGTGCCTTCCAGCCCCACCGAACCCCTCCTCGATCCCGCCGTCGCCGAGCGCCTGAAGCGCGACGACCACGGCCTGGTGGCGGCGATCGTGCAGCAGCACGACTCGCGCGAGGTCCTCATGCTCGGCTGGATGGACGACGAGGCGCTGCGCCGCACGCTCACCACCGGCCGGGTCGTGTTCTGGAGCCGGTCGCGCCAGGAGTACTGGCGCAAGGGCGACACGTCCGGGCACGCGCAGTTCGTGAAGTCCGTGAGCGTCGACTGCGACGGGGACGCGCTGCTGGTCGAGGTGGACCAGGTGGGCGCCGCCTGCCACACCGGCGCCCGCACGTGCTTCGAGGCGGGCGGCCCGCTGCCCGTCGTCGTCGGAGCCCGCCCCACCGAGACCGGAGGACCCCTGTGACCGCCCCCGCCGTCCCGACCGACGTCGCCGTCGCCGTGGTTCCCTGGGGGACCACGTGGCCGTCGCTCGAGGCCTTCCGCGGGCTCGCGCGCGGCCGTCGGGTCGTCCCTGTGGTGCGGCGCCTGCTCGCGGACGACGTGACGCCCGTCGGGCTGTACCGCACGCTCGCCGCCGGGCGGCCGGGGACGTTCATCCTCGAGTCGGCCGAGGCCGACGGGAGCTGGGACCGCTACTCGTTCGTGGGCGTGCGGTCGCGCGCCACGCTGACCGTCCGGGACGGCTCGGCGGTCTGGGTCGGGGACGTCCCGGTCGGGGTCCCGACCGAGGGCGACGCCCTGGACGTGCTGGAGCGCACGCTCGACGCGCTGCGCACCCCGTCGATCGCGGGCCTGCCGCCCCTGACCAGCGGGCTGGTCGGCGCGCTCGGGTGGGACATCGTGCGGCACTGGGAGCCGACCCTGCCCGCGAACGCCCCGGACGAGCTGGGCGTCCCGGAGCTCACGCTCCTGCTGGCCACCGACCTCGCGGTCGTCGACCACCACGACGGCTCGGTCTGGCTGATCGCCAACGCCATCAACTTCGACGACACCGACGAGCGCGTGGACGACGCGCACGCGGACGCGGTCGCCCGGATCGACGCGATGGAGGCGGCGCTGCTGCAGCCCGCCGAGTCGGCCGTCGCGGTGCTGGCGGACGTCGCCGAGCCCGAGCTCTCGTTCCGGACCACGCGCCCGGAGTTCGAGGCCGCGGTGCGTACCGGCCAGGAGGCCATCCACGAGGGCGACGTGTTCCAGGTGGTCATCTCGCAGCGGCTGGACCTGGACTGCCCGGCGGAGCCGCTCGACGTCTACCGGGTCCTGCGCACCATCAACCCGAGCCCGTACATGTACTACCTGCAGCTCCAGGACGCCGACGGGCGGGACTTCGCCGTCGTGGGCTCCAGCCCGGAGACGCTGGTGAAGGTCACGTCGGGGCGGGTCGTCACGTTCCCCATCGCCGGGTCGCGCCCCCGCGGCGCCACCCCCGACGAGGACCGCCGCCTGCAGGACGAGGTCCTCGCCGACCCCAAGGAGCGGGCCGAGCACATCATGCTGGTCGACCTGTCCCGCAACGACCTGGTCAAGGTGTGCGAGCCGGCGAGCGTCGAGGTCGTCGAGTTCATGGCGGTCAAGCGCTACTCGCACATCATGCACATCTGCTCGACCGTCGTCGGTCGGCTGCGCGAGGGCGCGACCGCCCTGCAGACGCTCGTCGCCACGTTCCCGGCGGGCACCCTCTCGGGCGCTCCGAAGCCGCGCGCGATCGCGCTCATCGACGAGATCGAGCCGGCCCGCCGCGGCATCTACGGCGGCACCGTGGGGTACTTCGACTTCGCCGGGGACATGGACATGGCGATCGCCATCCGGACCGCGCTGATCCGGGACGGGCGCGCGAGCGTCCAGGCGGGCGGCGGGATCGTCGCGGACTCGGTGCCGGCGCTCGAGTACGAGGAGTCGCGCAACAAGGCCGCCGCGGCCGTCCGGGCGGTGCAGATCGCCTCCCGGCTGCGGCGGGCGGGCGCGTGACGGTTCCGGCGCACGCCGCCCGGCCGCGTCGATCGGGGCGTGGCCGCGCCGCCGGGCTGCTGCTCCTGCTCGCCGGCCTGACCGCCCTGGTCGCCGTGCCCACGTGGTTCACGACGACCGGCACGACCGCGCTGCAGGGCACCGTGACCGTGCAGGCCGCGGGCTCCCAGGTGGCACCCGCGGTCCTCGCGGCCTCGGTCGCGATCCTCGCCGCGGTGGCCGCCGTGGGGCTGGTCGGTCGCGCCGGGCGCTGGGTGGTGGCGGCCGTCGTCGTCGCGTGCGGGGTGCTCGTCGTCGGGACCACCCTCGGCGTGCTCGGGGACCCGGAGGCGGCGGTGATCCCCGTCGTCGCGGTGGAGACCGGCGTGGGCAAGCTCGCCGGCCCGGTGACGACCAGCGTCTGGCCCTGGCTCGCCGTCGCGGTGGGGGTGCTCGACGTCCTCGCCGGGGTGTGGCTCGTCGTCGCGTCCCGTGCGTGGTCCGGACCGTCGCGGAGGCACGAGAACGTCGCCGACGCGGCGTCGCCGACCACACCCGACGAGCGGTCCGACTGGGACGCTCTCACCAGGGGCGACGACCCGTCCTGACGTGCGGTCCGACTCGTCCGTCCCGTGCCGGGCGACGTCCCGCTGGTCGGATAGGGTTGAGCGCAGAACCGAGCACGGAAGGCACCCACTGATGGCTGACGACACCCTGGCGCACCGCGCACAGAACGCCACGACGACCGAGGCGATGCACCTGCCGCCGACGGCCGCACCGACCAACCACGGCAAGACGCTCGCCGCGTGGTTCACCACGTACGGCGTGGTGATCGCGTTCGTCGTCGCCGCCCTCGGCGTGCTGTTCGCGCTGGTGTGGCTGTTCTGGGTCGGCATCGCCCTGGTCGCCCTCGTGCTGATCGGCGGCAAGGTGCTGCAGGCCTCCGGCCACGGCCAGGGCGGCGCCAAGACGCAGGCCCGGCAGGCACGCACCGGCGGGCACTGACCCGCCTCGTTCCACCGCCACCCGGGAAGCGGATGGCGCCCGCGACCCAGGAGGACCGATGTCGACCCCCAACGAGCCGCAGAACCCGTACGGCAGCGGAGAGCCGCAGCCGCCGCAGGACCCGACCGGGGTGCCGCAGTACCCGGCAGCGCCCCCGCCCCCTCCGCAGCCGCAGTACCCGTCCGCGCCGTACCCGGCGGCCGGAGGCACGCCGCAGTACCCCGCTGCCACGCCGTACGGCTCGGCTCCCGGCTACCAGCAGCCCGCCCCGGGATACGGCGGCGGGTACGTCTACCCGAAGAACAGCCTCGCGGTCTGGTCGCTGGTCCTCGGCATCGTGTCGTTCGTGCTGTCGTGCGGTCTGTTCACCGGCATCCCCGCGGTGATCGTCGGCAACAACGCCAAGAAGGCCGTCGCCCGCGGCGAGGCCAACAACGGTGGCATGGCCACCGCGGGCATCATCCTGGGGTGGATCGCGATCGTGCTGTCGATCCTCGGGATCATCCTGTTCGCCGTGCTCTTCTCGAACGCGGACTTCCGCGAAGGGTTCAACGACAACTACACCTACTCGAACTGACGTGACGACCGTCGACGACGGTCCGCCGCCTCAGCCGACCGGCCCGCCCCCGACCGACGCACTCGCGCCGGCGGCGGCGGGCCGTCGTGCGTCGGTGCGCGGTCCGCTCGTCGCCGGGGCCGTCGCCGTCGCGGCGACCGTCGTCCTCGCGGTGCGGGACCCGCACGCCACCGGCAGCTACGGCGTGTGCCCCCTGTACACGCTCACCGGTCTGTGGTGCCCGGCGTGCGGTGGCCTCCGCGCGACGCACGACCTCGCGCACGGCGACCTCGCGGGGGCGTGGTCGATGAACCCGCTCTGGGTGCTCGCCGTCCCCGTGGTGGTCGCGCTCTGGGGTCGGCTGGTGGTGCTCCGCGCCCAGGGACGCCCGGTGCGACCGGCGCCGGCCTGGGCCGCGTGGGCGTTCCTGGTGGTGATCGTCGTGTTCGGGGTGCTGCGCAACGTGCCGGCGCTCGCGCCGTGGCTGGCGCCCTGACGGACGGGGATGTCCAGTACGCGGCCTGTGGTCGGGGTCACTCCCGGACCGCCCTACGATGTGGCGCAGGGCCACAACCGCGTTCGGTATCGAGCAGAGTGGTCCGGAATCGACCGGGGGAGAAGGTGAGTTGTCGATGACCGTGCTGGACGACATCGTCGCGGGAGTCAGGCAGGACCTCGCCGTCCGGGAGCAGGCCACGCCGCTCGCGACGGTCAAGGAGCGGGCGCGCCGCCGCGAGTCGGCGATCGAGTGCGTGGGTCGCCTGCGGGCGGAGGACGCGGTGCGGGTGATCGCCGAGGTCAAGCGGTCCAGCCCCAGCAAGGGCGCACTGGCGACCATCAAGGACCCCGCGGCCCTCGCCGCCGAGTACGAGAAGGGCGGCGCGGCCGTCATCTCGGTGCTCACCGAGGAGCGCCGGTTCCACGGCTCGCTGGCCGACCTGGACGCGGTCCGTGCGCGGGTGGACATCCCTGTCCTGCGCAAGGACTTCATCGTCACGCCCTACCAGGTGTGGGAGGCGCGCGCGCACGGCGCCGACCTCGTGCTGCTCATCGTCGCCGCGCTCGAGCAGACCGTGCTGGAGTCGCTCGTCGAGCGCGTCCACTCGCTGGGCATGACCGCGCTCGTCGAGGTGCACGACGCCGAGGAGGTCTCTCGCGCCGCCGACGCCGGTGCGCGCGTGATCGGCGTGAACGCCCGCGACCTGCGCTCGCTCGAGGTGGACCGCACCACGTTCGCCCGGGTGGCCCCGGCCATCCCGTCGCACATCGTGAAGATCGCCGAGTCCGGTGTGCGCGGCCCGCACGACGTCATGGACTATGCCCGCGCCGGTGCCGACGCGGTGCTGGTCGGCGAGGCGCTGGTCACGGACGACGCCCCGCGCGAGTCGGTCGCCGACCTCGTGGCCGCGGGTGCGCACCCGTCCCTGCGGGCGGTGCGGCAGTGACCGGTCGGCCCACCGTCGGCCCGCTCTCGGACAAGCTGCTCGAGGCCACGGCGGGTGGCCCCCTGTCCACGCACGCCGGACCGTACTTCGGGGAGTTCGGCGGGCGGTTCGTGCCGGAGGCGCTCATCGCCGCGCTCGACGAGCTGGACACCGAGTACCACAAGGCGTTGACGGACCCGGCGTTCGGCCGCGAGCTCGCCCGCCTGCACCGCACGTACACCGGTCGGCCGAGCCCGCTCACCGAGGTGCCGCGGTTCGCCCAGCACGTGGCGCCCGGGGTGCGCGTGTTCCTCAAGCGCGAGGACCTCAACCACACCGGCTCGCACAAGATCAACAACGTGCTCGGGCAGGCCCTGCTGGTCAAGCGCATGGGCAAGACGCGCGTGATCGCGGAGACCGGCGCCGGCCAGCACGGCGTCGCGACGGCGACCGCGGCCGCGCTCCTCGACCTCGAGTGCGTCGTGTACATGGGCGAGGAGGACACCCGCCGGCAGGCGCTGAACGTGGCGCGCATGAAGCTGCTCGGCGCCGAGGTCGTCCCGGTGTCCATCGGCACGCGGACGCTCAAGGACGCGATCAACGAGGCGCTGCGCGACTGGGTCGCCAACGTCGAGACGACGCACTACCTGCTGGGCACCGTGACGGGGCCGCACCCGTTCCCCGAGATGGTGCGCGACTTCCACAAGATCATCGGCGAGGAGGCGAGGGCCCAGCTCCTCGAGGAGATCGGCCGGCTGCCCGACGCCGTCGCCGCGTGCGTCGGCGGTGGCTCGAACGCGATGGGCATCTTCAACGCGTTCCTCGATGACCCGCAGGTGCGGCTGTTCGGCTTCGAGGCCGGCGGGGCGGGCATCTCGTCGGGCCGGCACGCCGCGCGGTTCTCGGGCGGACAGCCCGGGGTCCTGCACGGTGCCAAGTCGTACCTGCTGCAGGACGAGGACGGCCAGACCCTGCCCAGCCACTCCGTCTCGGCCGGCCTGGACTACCCGAGCGTCGGGCCTGAGCACGCGTGGCTGCACGACATCGGTCGCGCGGACTACCGGCCGGTGACGGACGACGAGGCCATGGAGGCGTTCCGGCTCCTGTGCCGGACCGAGGGCATCATCCCGGCCATCGAGTCGGCGCACGCCCTGGCCGGAGCGATCCAGCTGGGCGCGGAGCTGTCCGGCTGGACCGGTGACGACGGTCACGACCCCGTGCTGCTGATCAACCTGTCCGGGCGCGGGGACAAGGACGTGGCCACCGCCGCGGCGTGGTTCGACCTCATCGAGGACGAGCCCGTGGTGCTGGCCGACCAGGGAGAGCAGCTGTGAGCGGTGTGGTCGCGGTCCGGTCGCAGGTGGCGGAGCATCTCGACGCCCTCGGACGCGCAGCGCTGATCGGATACCTGCCCGTCGGCTACCCGTCGGTCGACGGCTCCGTCGCGGCGGTCCGGACCATGATCGACGCGGGCGTGGACATCGTCGAGCTCGGCGTGCCCTACAGCGACCCGGTGATGGACGGCCCGGTCATCCAGCGCGCGGTCGACGCGGCGCTGGCCGGCGGTACGCGCGTCGGCGACACCATCCGCGCCGTCGAGCAGGTGGCCGGCCGCGGCGCCCCCGTGCTGGTCATGACGTACTGGAACCTGGTGCTGCGGTACGGGGTGGACGCGTTCGCACGGGACCTCGCCGCAGCCGGCGGGGCCGGCCTGATCACTCCCGACCTCATCCCCGACGAGGCGAGCGACTGGATCGCCGCCTCGGACACGCACGGGCTCGACCGGGTGTTCCTCGTGGCGCCCAGCTCGACGCCCGAGCGCCTGGCCTCGACCGCCGCCGCGTCCCGCGGGTTCGTCTACGCCGCCTCGACCATGGGCGTGACGGGGGAGCGCACCACGCTGGGCAACCGCGCCGAGCAGCTGGTCGCGGACACCCGTGCCGCCGGCGCCGAGCACGTGTGCGTCGGCCTCGGCGTGTCCCGTCCGGAGCAGGCGGCGGAGGTCGCCGGGTACGCCGACGGCGTCATCGTCGGCTCGGCCCTGGTGCGCGCTCTGCTGGACGCGCCCGACGAGGCCGCGGGTCTCGACGAGCTCGCCCGGGTCACCTCCGCCCTCGCCGACGGCGTGAGGTCCGCCCGATGACCGCGCTGCTGCCGCTCGCCATCCCGAGCCCGTCGCAGGGCACGTGGCACCTCGGCCCCTTCCCGCTGCGCGCCTACGCGTTCGCGATCCTGCTCGGCATCGTCGTCGCGCTCTGGATGACCCGACGCCGCTGGATCGAGCGGGGCGGCGACCCGGACACCACCCTGGAGATCGCGTTCTGGGCCGTGCCGTTCGGCATCGTCGGCGGACGGATCTACCACGTCATCACCTCGCCGGACGCGTACTTCGGCGTCGGCGGGGAGCCGATCCGCGCCCTGTACATCTGGGAGGGCGGCCTCGGGATCTGGGGTGCCGTGGCCTTCGGTGGCGTCGGCGCCTGGATCGGCGCGCGTCGCCAGGGTGTCCGGCTGGCCCCGTGGGCGGACGCGCTCGCTCCGGGCCTGCTCGTGGCGCAGGCGATCGGCCGGCTGGGCAACTGGTTCAACCAGGAGCTCTTCGGCGGTCCGACCACGCTGCCGTGGGGCCTGCGCATCGACCCGGCGAACATGCCGGTGGGTGACCCCGCGGGCACGCTGTACCACCCGACGTTCCTGTACGAGATGGTCTGGAACCTGGCGGGCGCGGCCCTGCTGATCTGGCTCGACCGCAAGCTCCGGCTCGGCTACGGCCGCGTGTTCTGGCTCTACGTCGTCATCTACACCACCGGACGGCTCTGGATCGAGCTCCTCCGCATCGATCCGGCCGAGCACGTCCTGGGCCTACGGATCAATGTCTGGACGTCGATCATCGTCGGTCTCGGAGCGCTGGTAGCGTTCGTGGTGGTCGGGCGCCGGCACCCAGGACGTGACACGACCCTCCTGCTGGCACCCCCGACCGTGCAGGACGACGAGGAGATCGCGACCGATCCCGCCCGCTGACCCGCGGGTCCCGGTCGCCCCGCTCCGCACGACGATGCAGGCGGTCCGCGGACTGCGCTGTATGGTCACCAGACCTGGGCCGACGACGTCCCGCGTTCCCCTTGTTCGTGCAATTCCCCGACCCCGTCGGGGACCGTGAGGACGGTGCAGATGTCGACGTCGCCCGCGAGCCCTGGCGCACAGCGCGCGCCGCTGCCGCAGGGTCTCTACGACCCTGCAGCCGAGCACGACGCGTGCGGATTCGCGTTCGTCGCCACCCTGCGCGGGACGCCCGGGCGAGACATCGTCGACGCGGGCCTGACCGCCCTGCTCAACCTCGACCACCGCGGTGCCGTGGGTGCCGAGGAGGACAGCGGCGACGGCGCGGGCATCCTCACCCAGATCCCGGACGCGTTCCTGCGCGACGTCGTGGACGCGGAGCTCCCCCCGGCGGGCTTCTACGCGATCGGCATGGCGTTCCTCCCCGTCGACGAGACGGAGCAGCGGCTGGCCGTCGCGGCGCTGGAGTCGATCGCCGCCGAGGAGAAGCTCGACGTGCTCGCGTGGCGTGAGGTCGTCGTGACGGCGGACCTCGTCGGTCCGACCGCGCGCGCCTCCATGCCCGTGTTCCGCCAGCTGGTCGTCGCGGACCCGTCGCGCGAGCTGTCGGGCATCGCCCTGGACCGCCGCGCCTACCGGCTGCGCAAGCGCGCCGAACGTGAGCACGGCCTGTACTTCGCGTCGCTGTCCGCCCGCACCATCGCCTACAAGGGCATGCTCACCACCGGTCAGCTGGAGCCGTTCTTCGCGGACCTGTCCGACCCGCGGTACGCCTCCGAGATCGCCCTGGTGCACTCGCGCTTCTCCACCAACACGTTCCCGTCGTGGCCCCTGGCGCAGCCGTTCCGGATGATCGCCCACAACGGCGAGATCAACACCGTCCGCGGCAACCGCAACTGGATGGCGGCGCGCGAGGGCACGCTCGCCAGCGAGGAGCTGGGCGACCTGGCGCCGCTGCTGCCGGTCTGTACGCCCGGCGGCTCGGACTCCGGCAGCTTCGACGAGGTGCTCGAGCTCCTGCACCTGTCGGGCCGGACGCTGCCGCACGCGGTGATGATGATGATCCCGGAGGCGTGGGAGAACCACGCCCAGATGGACCCCTCACGGCGCGCGTTCTACGAGTACCACTCGACGCTGATGGAGCCGTGGGACGGCCCGGCGGCGATCACGTTCACCGACGGCACCCTGATCGGCTCGGTGCAGGACCGCAACGGCCTGCGGCCCGGTCGGTACTGGGTGACCGAGGACGGGCTCGTCGTGTGCGCGTCGGAGGCCGGCGTGCTCGACATCGACCCCGCGACGATCGTCGCCAAGGGTCGGCTCGAGCCCGGTCGCATGTTCCTGGTGGACACCGGCAAGGGCCGGATCATCGACGACCAGGAGATCAAGTCGTCCCTGGCCGCGCAGCGTCCGTACGCCGAGTGGGTCCGTGACAACTCGGTGTTCCTCCAGCAGCTGCCCGAGCGCGAGCACGTGGCGCACTCGGCCGCCTCGGTCCGCCGCCGCCAGCGCGCGTTCGGGTACACCGAGGAGGAGCTGAAGATCCTGCTCAGCCCCATGGCCGCGGCCGGTGCCGAGCCGCTGGGCGCCATGGGCTCCGACACGCCCGTCGCGGTGCTGTCGACGCGGCCACGGATGCTCTTCGACTACTTCACGCAGATGTTCGCGCAGGTGACCAACCCGCCGCTGGACGCCATCCGCGAGGAGCTGGTGACCGCCATCGGTGGCGCGATCGGCCCCGAGCCGAACCTGCTCGAGGACGGCCCGGGTCACGCCCGCAAGCTGATCCTGCCGTTCCCCGTGATCGACAACGACCAGCTGGCCAAGATCGTGCACGTGGCCAAGGAGCCGGCGCTCGGCTTCCGGGCGACCCTGATCCGCGGCCTGTACAAGGTCAGCGGCGGGGGAGAGGCCCTCGAGCAGCGTCTCGAGGAGATCTTCGCCGAGGTCGACGCGGCCGTCGCCGACGGGGTGAGCTTCCTCGTGCTCTCGGACCGGAACTCCGACGCCGACCTGGCGCCGATCCCGTCGCTGCTCCTGCTCTCCGCCGTGCACCACCACACGCTGCGCCGGCACACCCGCACGCAGATCTCGCTCGTCGTCGAGGCCGGTGACGTGCGCGAGGTGCACCACGTGGCCCTGCTCATCGGCTACGGCGCGGCGGCGGTCAACCCGTACCTGGCGATGGAGACCGTCGAGGACCTTGCGCGCCACGGCTACCTGCCCGGCGTCGCGCCGGAGAAGGCGGTCGCCAACCTGATCAAGGCGCTCGGCAAGGGCGTCCTGAAGGTCATGTCCAAGATGGGCATCTCGACGATCGCGTCCTACCGCGGTGCGCAGGTGTTCGAGGCGATCGGGCTGTCGCAGCCCCTGGTCGACAAGTACTTCACCGGCACCACCAGCCGGCTCGGCGGCATCGGCCTGGACGTCATCGCGGCCGAGGTCGCCGCGCGGCACGCCGACGCCTACCCGGCGAGCGGCAACCGGCAGGCGCACCTGCGTCTCGCGGTCGGCGGCGAGTACCAGTGGCGTCGCGACGGCGAGGACCACCTGTTCGACCCCGAGACGGTGTTCCGCCTGCAGCACTCGACGCGGACGCGGCAGTTCGACGTGTTCCAGCAGTACACCAACCGGGTGGACGAGCAGTCGTCGCGCCTGATGACCCTGCGCGGGCTGCTGGCCTTCAAGGACGGCGAGCGCGAGCCCGTGCCGCTGGACGAGGTCGAGCCGGTCAGCGAGATCGTCAAGCGGTTCAACACCGGCGCCATGTCGTACGGGTCGATCTCGATGGAGGCCCACGAGACCCTCGCGATCGCCATGAACAGCATCGGCGGCAAGTCGAACACCGGCGAGGGCGGCGAGGACCCGGAGCGCCTGCACGACCCCGCGCGCCGGTCCGCGATCAAGCAGATCGCCTCCGGTCGGTTCGGCGTGACCAGCGAGTACCTGACCAACGCCGACGACATCCAGATCAAGCTCGCCCAGGGCGCCAAGCCCGGCGAGGGCGGTCAGCTGCCCGGCAACAAGGTGTACCCGTGGATCGGGCGGACCCGGCACTCGACGCCCGGTGTCGGCCTCATCTCGCCGCCGCCGCACCACGACATCTACTCGATCGAGGACCTGGCGCAGCTGATCCACGACGCCAAGAACGCGAACCCGCGCGCCCGGATCCACACCAAGCTCGTCAGCGAGTTCGGCGTCGGGACCATCGCCGCGGGCGTCGCCAAGGCGCACTCCGACGTGGTGCTCATCTCGGGTCACGACGGCGGCACCGGGGCCAGCCCGCTGACGTCGCTCAAGCACGCCGGCACCCCGTGGGAGATCGGCCTGGCGGAGACCCAGCAGACGCTGGTGCTGAATAACCTGCGCGACCGCGTGGTCGTCCAGGTGGACGGTCAGCTGAAGACGGGTCGCGACGTGGTCATCGGCGCGCTGCTCGGTGCCGAGGAGTTCGGCTTCGCCACGGCCCCTCTCGTCGTGTCGGGCTGCATCATGATGCGCGTCTGCCACCTCGACACCTGCCCCGTGGGCGTCGCCACGCAGAACCCGGAGCTGCGCGCGCGGTTCACCGGCAAGCCGGAGTTCGTCGTCACGTTCATGGAGTTCATCGCGCAGGAGGTCCGGGCGCTGCTCGCCCAGCTCGGCTTCCGCACGCTGCTCGAGGCTGTCGGCCACGTCGAGCTGCTCGACACGCGCGCCGCGATCGACCACTGGAAGGCCTCCGGCCTCGACCTGGCCCCGGTGCTCGCCGTCCCGACGCCCGTCGCGGGCTCGGAGCTGCACCGCACGAAGGACCAGGACCACGGTCTCGACCGCGCGCTGGACAACCGGCTGATCGCGCTGGCGCAGGACGCCCTCGAGCGCAGCGAGCCGGTCCGCATCGACCTGCCGGTGCGCAACGTCAACCGGACGGTCGGCACCATGCTCGGCCACGAGGTGACCAAGCGGTTCGGCGGCGCCGGCCTGCCCGACGACACCATCGACGTCACGCTGACGGGCTCGGCCGGCCAGTCGTTCGGCGCGTTCCTGCCTCGGGGCATCACGCTGCGGCTGTTCGGCGACGCCAACGACTACGTCGGCAAGGGGCTGTCCGGCGGCCGGATCGTCGTGCGCCCCGACCGCAACGCCGCCCTGTCCAGCGAGCACAACGTGGTGGCCGGCAACGTCATCGGCTACGGCGCGACGACCGGGCAGATCTTCCTGCGCGGGCTGGTCGGCGAGCGCTTCGGCGTCCGCAACTCCGGCGCGACCCTGGTGGTCGAGGGGGTGGGCGACCACGGCTGCGAGTACATGACCGGCGGCACGGTGCTCGTCCTCGGCCGGACCGGCCGGAACTTCGGCGCCGGGATGTCGGGCGGCACGGCCTACGTGCTGGACCTCGAACCCGACCTGGTGAACACCGACGCCCGGCGCACCAAGGAGCTCGCGCTCGACCCGTTGGACGACGAGGACGCCCGCCTCGTCGAGCGCCTCCTGCGCGCCCACCTCGACGAGACCGGGTCGCCCGTGGCTGCCCAGCTGCTCGAGGACCTCCCGTCCACGCGGGCGCGGTTCACGCGCCTGCTGCCCACCGAGTACGCCCGCGTCCGCCGTGCGCTCGCCCAGGCCGAGGCCGACGGTCTCGACCCGGCCGCGCCCGGCGTGTGGGACCAGATCCTGGAGGTGGCACGTGACTGACCCCCGCGGCTTCCTGAAGGTGCGGGACCGTGAGCTCCCGCCCAACCGCCCCGTCGAGGTGCGTCTGCGCGACTGGAAGGACGTGCACGAGCACCTCCAGGACGGTCAGCCGTACCTCAAGGAGCAGGCGGGCCGCTGCATGGACTGCGGCATCCCGTTCTGCCACAACGGCTGCCCGCTCGGGAACCTCATCCCGGAGTGGAACGACCTGGTCTGGCGCGGTCAGTGGTCGGACGCGATCGACCGCCTGCACGCGACCAACAACTTCCCGGAGTTCACGGGCCGCATCTGCCCGGCGCCGTGCGAGTCGAGCTGCGTGCTGGGCATCAACCAGCCGCCGGTGACGATCAAGAACATCGAGGTCTCGATCATCGACGAGGCCTTCGAGCGCGGGTACGTGACCCCGCAGGTGCCGCAGCGCCTCACCGGGCACACGGTCGCGGTCGTCGGCTCCGGCCCGGCCGGGATGGCCGCCGCGCAGCAGCTGACGCGGGCGGGGCACACCGTCGCGGTGTACGAGCGCGACGACGCCATCGGGGGTCTGATGCGCTACGGCGTGCCCGACTTCAAGCTCGAGAAGATCCACATCGACCGCCGGCTGGCGCAGATGGAGGCCGAGGGCACGCGGTTCCGCCCGGGCGTCGAGGTCGGTCGCGACGTCACCTGGCCGCAGCTGCAGGCGCGCTACGACGCGATCGTCATCGCCACCGGGGCCACCGTGCCGCGCGAGCTGAAGGTGCCCGGCAAGGAGCTCGGCGGCGTGCACGTGGCCATGGAGTTCCTGCACCAGGCCAACGCGGTCGCGGCGGGCAAGCCGGTCGCGGAGCAGATTACCGCCGAGGGCAAGCACGTCATCATCATCGGCGGCGGCGACACCGGCTCGGACTGCCTCGGCACCGCGCTCCGCCAGGGGGCTGCGTCGGTGACCACCCTCGCGATCGGCAAGCGTCCGCCGGAGGACCGCCCCGCGCACCAGCCGTGGCCGACGGACCCGATCCTGTTCGAGGTGTCGTCGTCGCACGCCGAGGGCGGCGAGCGGGACTACCTCGCCTCGACGGTCGAGTTCCTCGGCGACGAGGCCGGCAACGTGCGCGCCCTGCAGCTGGCCACGACGCAGTACCTGTCCGACGGGCGCCGCGTGCCGACGCCGGGCACGGAGCGCGAGATCCCGGCCGACCTGGTGCTCGTGGCGATGGGCTTCACCGGCCCGGAGGTCGACCCGCTCACCGCGCAGATCGGCATCGAGCTCACCCCGCGCGGCCTGGTCACGCGCTCCGACGACTACGCGACGACCGTGCCGGGCGTCTTCGTGGCGGGGGACGCCGGCCGCGGCCAGTCGCTCATCGTGTGGGCGATCGCGGAGGGCCGTGCGGCTGCCGCGGCCGTCGACACCTACCTCTCCGGCAGCACCGAGCTGCCCTCCCCGGTCACCGCCAGCACCGTGGCGCTGCGCCCCTGAACCCCACCTGACCGCGGTCCTCTACCGGCCGGCCACGGTGGTCGGACGGGACTTTCGGTCCGGCCGAGAAACAATGAAAGGCATAGGCTCGCTTCATGCGTAGAGCAAAGATCGTCTGCACCATCGGCCCCGCCACAGAGTCCGCGGAGCAGATCCAGGCCCTCGTCGACGCCGGCATGGACGTGGCGCGGTTGAACCGCAGCCACGGCTCCACGGAGGTCCACAAGGCGGTGTACGACAACGTCCGCGCCGCCGCGCAGGCGTCCGGTCGGTCCGTCGCGGTCCTCGTCGACCTGCAGGGTCCGAAGATCCGCCTCGGTCGGTTCATCGCGGAGAAGCACGACCTCGCGGTGGGCGACACGTTCACCATCACCACCGAGGACGTCCAGGGCACCAAGGAGCTCGTCTCCACCACCCACAAGGGTCTGCCCAACGACGCCCGCGTCGGTGACCCGATCCTCATCGACGACGGCAAGGTCCTGGTCCGCGTGACCGCCGTCGAGGGCCCCCGCGTGGTGACCCGCGTCGAGGTCGCCGGCCCGGTGTCCAACAACAAGGGCCTCAACCTGCCGGGCGTGGCCGTGTCCGTCCCCGCGATGAGCGACAAGGACGAGGAGGACCTGCGCTGGGCCCTCAACGTCGGCGCCGACATCATCGCCCTGTCGTTCGTGCGCTCCGCCGCCGACTACGACGACGTGCGCCGGATCATGGAGGAGGAGAACCGGGTCATCCCGGTGATCGCCAAGATCGAGAAGCCGCAGGCCGTCGAGAACCTGGCCGAGATCGTCGCCGCGTTCGACGGCATCATGGTCGCCCGCGGTGACCTGGGCGTCGAGCTGCCGCTCGAGCAGGTTCCGCTCGTCCAGAAGCGCGCGGTCGAGCTGGCCCGCCGCAACGCGAAGCCCGTCATCGTGGCCACGCAGGTGCTCGAGTCCATGACCACCAACCCGCGCCCGACCCGCGCCGAGACGTCGGACTGCGCCAACGCGGTGCTCGACGGCGCGGACGCGGTCATGCTCTCGGGCGAGACCAGCGTCGGGGACTACCCGATCGAGACCGTGCGCACGATGGCGCGGATCATCGAGGCGACCGAGGAGATGGGCCGGGAGCGCATGGCGCCCCTCGGCTCCACCCCGCACACCCGCGGTGGCGTGATCACCCGGGCCGCCGCGGAGATCGGCGAGGTGCTCGACGTCAAGTACCTGGTCACGTTCACGCAATCGGGTGACTCGGCCCGCCGCATGTCCCGCCTGCGCTCGAACATCCCCCTGCTGGCCTTCACGCCGGCGGAGGACGTGCGCAACGTCCTGTCGCTCAGCTGGGGGCTGCAGACCTACCGCGTGCCCGCCGTCGAGGACACGGACGCGATGGTCAACCAGGTCGACTCGACCCTGCGCGCCAACGGTCTCGCGGAGATCGGCGACTACGTCGTCGTCGTCGCCGGTGCACCGGTGGGCGTCGTCGGCTCGACCAACTCGATCGTCGTGCACAAGATCGGCGACGAGGAGAACTCGAGCGGTCGCATCGCCTGACGCACCGCTCTCGCTCGACCCGGTCGGCCCCGCGCGCAACTGCGCCGGGGCCGATCGGCGTCTCAGGCCGGTGCCCCCGTGAGGTCGGCGAGCAGGCGGCCCGCGGCCGTCTCGAACCGCGCCGGGTCGCCGTGGGAGCGGGCGACGAGCATGGCGCCCTCGAGGCCGCCGACGATGATCCGGGCCGCCTCGTCCGACGGGCCGGGGAGCCGCAGGCCGCCCTGCTCGCGGCCGTCGTCGAGCACCCGCTCGAGCCACGCCTCGTTGTCGTCGAAGAACGTGGTGACCGCGGCGCGCATGGGCGCGGGGAGCGTGGGGTACTCGGCGGCAAGCATGCCGCACAGGCACATCCGCTGGTCGCGCAGGACGTCGGTGTAGAGGGCCACGTAGGCGTCGAGCTTGCGGCGCGCGTCGTCGGGGCGCTCGGCGATCGAGGTGAGCGCCACGGCGAACCGCTCGGCGTAGCGGCGGATCAGTGCCTCGCCGAGGTCGGCCTTCGTCGCGAAGTGGTAGTGCAGGCTCGGCTTGGCGATGCCCAGCTCGGAGGCGACGTCGGCGTAGCTGAACCCGTTGAAGCCGCGCGTCTGGACCAGGCGCTCGGCCACGTCGAGGATCCGCGTGCGGGTGTCGGTCGGGGTCATGCCTGCATCCTCCGTCGGGTGAGAGTCATTGACACCTACCTACTAGAAGGTCAGGATAGCAGGAAGGGTTCATACCGGGGCAGAGCGCCCCGCCGACGAGGAGGTCGGACGATGCAGGAGACCGCGCACAAGACGTTCCAGGCACCCGACGAGACGCGGGAGTTCCCGCACGGCAGAGCCGAGATCGTCACGGTGGGAGACAGCGAGGTCGGGCGCCTCGTGTTCGAGCCGGGCTGGCGGTGGTCCGTCGACGTGCAGCCGATCGCAGGCACCCCCAGCTGCGAGGCACCGCACTTCCAGTACCACGTGAGCGGTCGGATGGGGATTCGGATGGACGACGGCACCGAGATGATCGCCTCCGCCGGCGACGTCACCTCGCTGCCGAAGGGCCACGACGCCTGGGTGCTCGGTGACGAGCCCGTGGTCGTCGTCGACTGGTACGGCGCGAGCGACTACGCCCGGCAGAGGTGAGCCCGATGAGCGAGGACGAGAACCGGGCGGTGGTCGAGCGGCTCATCCAGTGCCTGAACGACCGCAAGATCGAGGTGATGGACGACCTGTTCCACGAGGACGCCGTGATGGACTGGCCGCAGTCGGGCGAGAAGATCGTCGGCGGTGACGCCCGGCGCGGGGTCTACGGCGCGTTCCCCGTGCTGCCGACGATCACCCCGCGGCGGATGCTCGCGGCGGGTGACTTGGTCGTGGCGGAGGCGACGCTCGACTACGACGGGCCGGTGTTCCACAGCACGTTCATCTTCGAGCTCCGGGACGGGAGGATCGCGCGGGAGACCGCGTACTGGGCGGAGCCGTTCGACCCGCCCGGGTGGCGGTCGCAGTGGGTGACGCTCGGCGCCGAGTAAGGGACGGACACGGGACGAACCGCCCTCGTAGCATCGGCGCATGGAGGTCGGGGTGCTCGGCCCGCTCGAGCTGCGTGAGGACGGCAGGACCGTCGCGGTGCTCGGGGCCCAGCAGCGTGCCCTGCTCGCAGTGCTGGTGGCTCGGCGGGGGCGCGTCGTGCCGGCCGAGGTGCTGATCGAGGCGCTGTGGGGCGAGGACCCGCCCAGGACCGCCACGCACACGCTGCACACCCACGCCTCCCGGCTCCGGCGCACCCAGGGGATCCCGCTGCGGGCTGTCGACGGGGGCTACCTGCTCGAGCTCGAGGCGGACCGGGTCGACGGCGCGCGGTTCGAGGCGCTCGTCGCGGACGCGGCCGTGAGTCCCGCGTCGGACGCGGCGAGGTTGCTCGAGGAAGCGCTGGCGCTCTGGCGTGGGGCGGCGTTCGGCCGGGCCGCGGACCTCGTGGCGGTGCGGGGCGAGGCGCTGCGGCTCGACGAGGCCCGGTCCGCCGCCCGGGAGCAGCTCGCCGCCGCGCTGCACGCGGCCGGTCGGTCGGCCGAGGCGGTGGCGGTCCTGGAGGAGCTCGTCGCGGACGAGCCCTACCGGGAGGCCGCGTGGACGCAGCTCGTCCGCGTGCTCACGGCGGCAGGCCGGCCGGCCGACGGGGTCGCGGCGGTGGCCAGGGCGAGCGCGAGCCTGGACGAGCTCGGGCTGCGGCCGTCGGCCGACCTGCGGGCCGCGCAGCAGGAGGCGTTGCGAGGCGGCCCGGCACGGGCGACCGCGCGCCCGTCCCTCCCGGTGCCCGCGTCGACGCTGGTGGGCCGCGAGGCGGACGTCACTGCGGTGGACGACCTGGTCGGCACCCAGCCGCTCACCACGCTCCTGGGCCCCGGAGGGGTCGGCAAGACGCGGGTGGCCCTCGAGGTGGCCCGCCGCCGCGCGGGCCGGCACCGGGCGGGCGTGCGGCTGGTGGAGCTCGCCACGCTGACCGACGGCGCGGCGGTGCCGGCGGCGACGGTGGCGGCGCTGGAGCTGTCGGGGGAGGGCGGCACCACCTCGACCATGCTGCGACGCGCGGGGACGCTGGACCTGCTCGTCGTGCTGGACAACTGCGAGCACGTCATCGAGGCGGTGGCGGCGGTCGTCGAGGACCTGCTGGCGGCCGGGGGACCGCTGCGGGTGCTCGCGACGAGTCGGGAGCGGCTCGAGGTGGCCGGCGAGCGGGTGTACGCCGTGGCGCCGCTGGCGGTCGACGGCGACGACCCGTCGGCGCGCCGGCTCTTCGTCGAGCGCGCACGGGCGGCGGGCGCCTGGAGCGCCGAGCCGGACCCGGCCGAGCTGGACCGGGTGGTCCGCGAGCTGGACGGGCTCCCGCTCGCCCTCGAGATGGCCGCGGCCCGTGCGGCGACGGTCGGTCTCGCCGACCTCGCAGACCAGCTGGAGGTCGACGCGGCGCGCCTCGAGCACCCGGGCCGCGGCACCGCCGCACGGCACCGCACGCTCGCGTCGGTGATCGCCTGGTCCTCCGCGCTCCTCGACGACGCCGAGCGCTCGGTCCTGGCCGACTGGCCCGTCTTCGCCGGCCCGGTGCGACCGGCTGACGCGACGGCGGTGCTCGAGGCCGGCGCGGACGTCCCGGACCGCCTCGTGCGGCGGTCGCTGCTGGCCCTGGACGTGCGCGACGGTCGCACGCGGTACCGGATGCTGCACACCGTGCGCTCCGCCGTGCTCGACGCGGCGCCTGTGCGGCCGGCGCTGCGGCGTCGGCACGCCGACTGGTTCCTGCGGGTGGCCACCGAGGCCGACGCTGCGCTGCGCACGTCGGCCGAGCCCGAAGCCTGCGCCCTGCTCTCGGTGCAGGTGGCGGACCTGCGCGCGGCGCACGCGTGGGCGCGACGGGCCGACCCCGCCCTGGCGGCCCGGCTCTCGGGGGCGCTGCACGTGCACGCCACGGGCACCATGAACGACGAGATCCTGGGGTGGGCCGCCCGGCTCGGTCCGGTGCTCGACGACGACGACCCGTCGGGCGCCGCCGCGCAGGTCTCGGTCGCGGCGCGGCTCGTGGTCGGCGGCGAGCTGCAGGCGGGGGAGCACCGGGCGCGGCGGGCGCTGGAGGTGGCGCCCGACGACCGCGTGCGGATGACCGCGCTCGAGGTGCTGGGCGACGTGGCGCTCTACGACGGCCGGCTGGAGGACTCGGCGGCGCTGGGTCTGCGCATCGTCGAGCTCGCCCGGTCGCTGGACGACCCGCACTACGTGATGACCGGGCTCAGCTACCCGCTCCTGTGCGCGTCCTACGCGGGGCGGCACGACGAGGCGCAGGAGTGGCTCGCCCGGACCCGGGAGGAGCTCGGGAGGTTCGACGACCTCGGCCCGACGGTTCTGGGCAACCTCGCGTACGCCGCAGGCGAGATCGAGATCGAGCACCGTCCGGCGGTCGCCCTCGCGCACCTGGAACGGGCGGCAGCGCTGGCCGAGCAGTCCGGGTGCACCTTCCTCGGCGGGATCGCGCGTGTCTCGGCCTCGTCGGTCCGGGCCCGGCACCAGGACCCGGCCGCGGCGATGGCCGCGTTCGACGAGGTGGTCCGCTGGTGGCTGGTCCGCGCGAACCGCACGCACCTGGTCACCACGCTGCGCAACCTCGTCGACCTGCTCGAGCGGGTGGGCGCCGACACCGCCGCTGCCGAGCTGTGGGGAGCGGTGGTCCTCGGCGGTGGTTCGGTGAGCTTCGGTGCCGAGCGTGCGCGGCTCGACCAGGCCCGCGAGCGGCTCGAGATCCGGCTCGGCGCGCAGCGGTTCGCCGACCTCGCCGACGTCGGGGCGACGCTCGACCCGGAGACGGCGGCCCGGCGCGCCCTGGCCGCCATGGCAGTCGGTCCCGCGGAGCCGTAGCGGCCAGAGCCTGCGCGGTGGTACTCCTGGACACCCGGCAGCACGCCGGAGAGGGGACACGGTGGCCGATGGCCTCTCGCACCCGCGGCGCAGCGGGACTGGTCCTGTTCACGCTCGCCACCGCGCAGTTCCTCATGACGCTGGACAGCTCGGTGATGAACGTGTCCATCGCGCAGGTCGCCGCGGACGTCGGGACGACCGTGACCGGCATCCAGACCGCGATCACGCTCTACACCCTCGTCATGGCGACGATGATGATCACGGGCGGGAAGATCGGGAGCCTGATCGGCCGGCGGAGGGCGTTCGCCATCGGCTGCGTCATCTACGCCTGCGGCTCGTTCGTCACCTCGATCGCCCAGAGCCTGCCGGTGCTGATCCTCGGCTGGTCGGTGCTCGAGGGACTGGGCGCGGCGCTGATCATGCCGGCGATCGTCGCGCTGGTCGCCTCCAACTTCGGCACCGCCGACCGCCCGAGGGCGTACGGCCTGGTCGCCTCGGCCGGCGCGATCGCCGTGGCCGCGGGGCCGTTGATCGGCGGGTTCGTCACCACGTACTGGACCTGGCGCTACGTGTTCGCCGGGGAGGTCGTCCTGGTCGTCGGCATCCTGGCGCTCACCCGCAGGATCGCCGACGCCGAGCCGGAGGAGCGGTTCCGCCTCGACCTCGTCGGCTCCGCCCTGTCGGCCCTCGGTCTCGGGCTCGGCGTGTTCGGCGTGCTCCGCTCGGGGGAGTGGGGATGGGTGCTCACGCGCCCCGGCGGGCCGTCCTGGGTGGGGCTGTCACCGACGGTGTGGCTGGTCCTGGCCGGGCTCGTCGTGCTCCGCCTGTTCGTCGCGTGGGAGCAGCACGTCGCCGCGGCAGGCCGGGAGCCGCTGCTCCGCCTGGAGCTGCTCCGCAACGCCCGGCTCGTCGGCGGGCTGACGATGTTCTTCTTCCAGTTCATGATCCAGGCGGGTCTCTTCTTCGTCGTCCCGCTGTTCCTGTCCATCTCCCTCGGCCTGACGGCGCTCCAGACCGGTGCGCGACTCCTGCCGCTGTCCGTGTCGCTCCTGATCGCGGCGGTCGGGATCCCGCGGTTCTTCCCCCGGGCCTCGCCGCGCGAGGTGGTGCGCTGGGGCCTCGCGTCGTTGCTGGTCGGCATCGTCGTGCTCATGGGCGCGCTCGAGGTGGGCGCCGGTGCGGAGATCGTCACGGTCCCGCTCCTGCTCGCCGGGTTCGGGGTCGGCGCGCTCGCGTCGCAGCTGGGCGCGGTCACCGTCTCGGCGGTGCCGGACGAGCTCAGCGGTGACGTGGGCGGCGTGCAGAACACGATGACCAACCTGGGCGCGTCGCTCGGCACCGCGGTGGCGGGCTCCATCCTCATCGTCACGCTGACGTCGACGCTCCTGACCGGGCTCGGCGACAACCCGCAGGTCAGCGCGGAGGTCACGGCCACGGCGCAGGTGCAGCTGGCCGGGGGCGTGCCGTTCGTGTCCGACGCCCAGCTGCAGACCGCGCTCGACGAGGCCGGCCTCCCGCCGGACGAGGTCACGGCGATCACCGAGGAGAACGCTGCGGCCCGGATCGACGCGCTGCGGGCGAGCCTCGCGGTGCTGGCGATCGTGGCCGCGCTCGCGCTCTACTTCTCCCGCCTGATCCCCACGCTCCCGGTGGGCTCCGAGCCGGTGGAGGCTGCGTCACCACCACCGGCCCGTCGCACCTGAGGCCGCTAGAGCCGGAGGCGGTAGAAGCGGAAGAAGTCGTGCTCCACCGGGAGGATCTCGACGGCCGAGAACCCCGCCGCCCTGGCGTAGTCCGCGAGCACGCTCGGACGCATGACCGTCCCCGTGCCCACGCCGCCCGGCGTCGACAGCCCGTCGGGCAGGCAGCACAGGATCGAGAACCCGTACAGCAGGCGCTCGGTCAGGTCGCCCGGCGCGGCGAACGTCTCGGCGGCGCGCTCGTCCATGACGAGGACGTACCCGTCGTCGCGGACCATCTCCCGCATCGCCGAGAGGACGCCGACGGGGTCGGGCATGTCGTGCACGCACTCGTACGCCATCACCACGTCGAACTCCCCGGACCGGGACTCGCGCAGGTCGGCGGCGTCGACGGTCGAGAACGTGACCCGGTCGTCGACGCCGTGCGCGCTCGCGTGCCGACGCGCAGCCGTCACGGACGGCTCGTCGACGTCGAACCCCTCGAACGTCGCGGACACGAAGCCGCGGGCGAGCCCGATGGTCGACCAGCCCTCCCCGCTACCGATGTCCGCCACCCGTGCAGAGCCGAGCAGGCGCGAGTGGAGCTCGGGCAGCGCGGGCACGATCTCCTGCGCGAGCTGGTGCAGGAACAGGGGCCGGTTGAACGCGGCCTGCGCGGACCGGGCGTCGGGTCCCAGCTGGGCCCAGCTGACGCCGCCGCCGTGCCGGTACGCCTCGACGAAGTCGTCGAACCGCCGGCCGGCCGCCACCGCGAACCCGGCCAGCGGGGCGGTGTGCGCGGGGCTGTCCGCGTCGGTGAGCACCTCGACGGCTCCGGGGGCGACGTGGAACCGGCGCTCCGTGGGCGCGGCGGTGTCGTCGTCGACCAGCAGGTAGCCGGTGACCGCCTGCTGCTCGAGCCACTCCCGGGCGTAGCGCTCCTGCGTGCCGGTGCGGTGCGCGAGCTCGACGGACGTGAGCGGCCCCTCGTCGATCAGCGCCTGGTACCAGCCGAGCGTGCGGCCCAGATGGAGCGCGAGGACCTCCATGGCGCCGAGGGTGGCCGCGACGACGCGCGTCGAGAACACCTCCACGTCGGCGTCGGAGGCGGGCGTCTCGAACAGGTCGGTCATGCCGGCGGTGCTGGTCTGCGTGGTCGTGCTCATGGTTCCTCCCGGTCGGGTGCGGTCTGCGATGACCCCAGGGTGCAGACGCACGCTCGCAGATCGCTCGCAGCCCCCTCGCGCCGCACGGCATAGTGGCGGGATGGACGACAAGGAGACCCTGCACCGCTACCTGCGGACGCAGCGCGCCAGCCTGCTGAGCAAGCTCGACGGCCTGGACGAGTACCAGGTCCGACGGCCCATGACGTCGACCGGCACCAACCTGCTCGGCCTCGTCAAGCACGTGGCCAGCGTCGAGCTCGGCTACTTCGGGGAGGTCTTCGGCCGCCCGCCAGACCGCGAGCTGCCCTGGTTCGCCGACGACGCCGAGGTGAACGCCGACATGTGGGCGACCCCGGACGAGACGCGCGAGGAGATCGTCGCGCTGCACACCTACTCGGCCGCGCACAGCGACGCGACGATCGAGGCCCTGCCCCTCGACGCCGTCGGTGACGTGCCGTGGTGGGGCGACAAGCGCCGCGTGACGCTGCACCAGATGCTCGTGCACATGTGCGTGGAGACCGCCCGGCACGCTGGGCACGCCGACATCGTGCGTGAGCTCATCGACGGCGCCGTGGGCGGCCGACCTGACGACCCCAACATCCCGTCGATCGACTGGCCGGCCTACCGGGAGCGCCTGGAGTCCGCGGCACGGCAGGCCGGGTCGATCGCCTGAGGCCCGAGGCCTGCGGTCACCCGGGAACCCCCGCGGCTGGCGCCCGGAGCGGCTCGGCCGCGGGCACGACGCGTCGGGCGCGGCGGAGCAGCCGGATCGCGAGGAGCGACAGCGGGATGTTGACCATCGCCGGGACCCCGACCCAGTAGGAGGCCGTGAGCACGGCATACGCCGCCCACAGGCTCTCCGTCGCCAGGAGGACCACCTGTGTGGTGATCGAGATGCCCCCGAGCGCGGCCGGGGAGTGCCGTTGGCGCCAGAGGCGGACCGCCTGCGGCCACCACAACGTCAGGGAGCCGGCCGATGCCAGCAACCCGACGTACTCCACGGCGGCGCTCATGCAGAGCAGGGGCACTCGACGCGTGCGGAGATACCTCAGCCCGGCTCGGGGGCGCGGGCGCGTGCCGGGGTCAGCAGGATGGCGACGCTCAGCACCAGCACCCAGGCCGGGAACAGGAGGCGTGCCCACGTGAACGTGCCGGCGACCAGCAGGAGCACCAGGGCGACGGCGTACCCGCTGAACGGGACCCACCGCGGGACGGCAGCGGTCCGGAGGGCCACGGTGCTCACGGAGAGGGTGAACACCGCGGCCATCCGCATCGCGTACACCGACACGAGCGCCTGGGTGGAACCCCGTCCGAAGGTCCAGATCGTTTCGTCGATGCTCTCGCTCGGGATCATCTGCACCAGGCTCGTCACGGTCACCGCACCCTGGAAGAGCATGGCCAGGAACAGCAGGCCGCTGCCGAGGAAGACGGTGGAGAAGAGCCGGTCCTCCACGTCTCCGAGCTGGTCACGGACGACACCGATGAACCAGAGGAAGGCGATGCCCGCGAACGGCACGAGGTTCAGGCCGATCCGGATCAGCGCCTGGCGGCCGGGGTCGGACTCCACGGACTGGAGGCTCTCGCCCGCGAGCGCGACCTGCATCATGACGAGCGCGGTGATGAGGAGGACCCCGAAGACGATGCCCGCGACCGCTGCGGACCGTCGGCTGCGCCATCGTCGCGCGGTGAGTACCGGCTCGGGCGTGGTCACGGCGACGTCCGCGGTCGGCTAGGCACGTGGGGGAGCCCCCAGCAGGTCGGACGTGCGGCCGGTCGCGCCCGTCGCGGTCGTCCACTCGATCGTCGTCGAGCTGTCGGCGAGATTCACGGCGAGGCGAGCGGTGGCGGCGGGTCGGGCGACCCCGCGGCGGGTCAGCCGCAGCACCGAGCCGTCGAGATCGACCTCGACGCCGCCGTCGAACGCGGGCAGGGCGTTCCGGAACCGGCACAGGTCCAGCAGCGCGGCGACGACGGGCCGCGCGAGGGCGGCGTCGACCTCCTCCGACGTGTAGTGGTGGCGGTTGATGTCCCGGCCGACGCCCGTGCGTGCGAGCAGGTCCACGTCGTTGCCGCCCGCGAGAGCTCCCACGTAGTACACCTGCGGGATCCCGGGGGTGAACAGCTGGAGCGCGCGGGCGGCCAGGTAGGCGCGGTCGTCGCCCCCCAGCGCGTCGTAGAACGTCGAGTTCACCTGGTAGAGGTCGAGGTTCGAGGCTGCTGCTCCGGTGGCGCGTTCCGACGCACCACCCGTGCGGTCGTGGATGCCGTGCACCAGCGCGTCGATCTGCGCAGGGTCCAGGAGGCCTGGTCGCGGTGCCTCGCCCGGCTGGACCGTCTGGTCCGGGCCCACGTCGATGACGCCGATGCCGTCGTGGGTGTCCAGGACCGTCACGGCGTTGGCCGGGCGCTCAGCCATCCAGCGGGCGAGCACGGAACCGTCGCCCGTGTAGAGGGCGTGCAGTACCAGCGGGGGCAGGGCGAAGTCGTAGACGAGGTCGACGGAGCGCCCGATCTCGATCTGTCGGCGGAAGTACGAGTGGACCTCGACCAGCACGTCGACACCGCGGGCCCGTGCCTGCCCGGTGAACTCCTCGATGAACGCGAAGGTCTCCGGCGTCATGAAGCACGTCGTGCCGGCCGTCTTCACCGCGTAGCCGACGGCGTCGAGGCGCACGAGCGAGACCCCGGCGGCGGCGACGGCGTCGAGGATCGACGTGAGGTAGGCCGCCCCCGCGGTCGAGCGCACGTCGATGTCGACCTGCTGCGGCGTGAAGGTCGTCCACACGAAGCGCAGCCGGTCGCCGAGCCGGATCGGCGCGAACGGCAGGCCGGGGCGCGGCCGGTAGATCCGCGTGAGGTCCTCCTCGGTGGCGCCGGCGGGGAACACCGAGGACATGGTGAGGAACATGCCCGCGTGCGGTGAGGAGTCTCCGCGTGCCCGAACGTCGGCGAACGCAGCCGACTCGGCGGACACGTGGTTGACGATCAGGTCGACCACGGTGTCGTGCGTCCGGCCGAGCTCGCGGACGTCGTCCCAGCTGCCCAGACGCGGGTCGACCGCCGTGTGGTCCACGGGATCGAAGCCTGCGTCGGCACCGTCGTACGGGGTGAAGAACGGCAGCACGTGCACGCCACCGAACGCGCCGGCCAGCGGGCCGCGCAGCAGCCGCGTGAGCCCGGCCAGGTCACCGCCCAGGCGGTCGGCGTACGCGATCAGCTGCACCTCGTTGCGCATCGGACCGTCCTCGTCGATGCCCGCACGCCGTCGTGGCGGGACACCTTGTTCCTACCGCGCTCGGCGTCCGAGCGAAAGTCGGACGTCAGGCGTACGGGTCCGTGATCTCCCGGAGCCGGACGAGGGTCTCGCGCAGGGCGCCCATGCGCCGCGACCCGAGGTGCTTCTCCCACTCGGCCTCGACCTCGGCGACGACCTCCGCCGCGGCCGCCTGCGCGGCCGATCCGCGCGACGTGATCCGGACCAGGCGCGCCCGCCCGTCCTCGGGGTCAGGGCCGCGTCGGACGTACCCGGCGCGCTCGAGCTGGTCGACCAGGAAACCGGCGGTCTGCTTGGTCACCTGGGCCTGCTCCGCCAGGTCGGTCAGGCGCGTGCCGTTCGGCCCGATCCGCTGGAACACGCGGGCCTGTGCGAGCGTGACGTCGTCGAAGCCGGCCTCGGCGAGCGCGGCGAGCACCCGCGTCTCCATGGCCCGGTAGGGGAGGAAGAGCAGCAGCCCGACGGTGGGGGTCGTGGTCACGACGCCTCCTTGACGATGGTCAGATTCTCTGTCTAAAGTCGTCAGAGTACCGTACTAACGGGAGCGCGAAGTCCGGGCGCGCGGCGACTTCGACCGCGCCATCGACGCCGAGGCCAGGCGTCGTTCGGCCCGGCCGGTACCGGAGATCGTCGACGACTTCCGCCGGTTCGCCGGGTCGCGCCGGCACCCGCTCGGGACCACCTACGTCGACCCGCTGCTCGACGTCCTCGTGCATCCTCATCGAGCCGCAGGACGTCCCGGCCGTGCGCATGTGGGCGGTCAACGTCGGCTTCTACAACCTCTGCTTCGGCCTGGCCGGGCTGCTCGGGCTCCTGCTGCTGCACGTGGGGGATCCCGCCGTCGGCCGTGCGCTCGTGCTCGTCGTGTGCGCCAGCCACGTGCTGCTCGGCGTCGTCCTGTTCGTGTCCGAGCGCCGGCTCTGGCGCAGCGCGCTGGGCGAGAGCGTCCCCGCCCTCGCGGTGGTCGTCGCCACGCTGGCCTGAGCCTGTCGTGCACGGGGTCAGACGACGCCGAGGGCCAGCATCGCGTCGGCGACCTTGGTGAAGCCGGCGATGTTGGCGCCCAGCACGTAGTCGCCGGGGGAGCCGTACTCGTCGGCCGTGGCCAGGCAGCGGTCGTGGATCGAGCGGATGATCCCGGTGAGCCGCTCCTCGGTGTACTCGAACGACCAGGCGTCCCGGCTCGCGTTCTGCTGCATCTCGAGTGCCGACGTCGCGACGCCACCGGCGTTGGCCGCCTTGCCGGGGCCGAACAGCACGCCGGACTCCCGGAACAGGGCCACGGCCTGGGGCGTGGTCGGCATGTTCGCGCCCTCGGAGACGGCGACCACCCCCGAGGCCAGCAGGGACACGGCGTCGTCCTCGTCGAGCTCGTTCTGCGTGGCACACGGCAGTGCGACCTCGGCACCGACCTCCCAGACGCGACGTCCCGGCACGAACGTCGCGCCGCGGCGCTCGGCGTACACCGACACGGGCAGCCGCTCGACCTCGCGGGTCTGCTGCAGGAGCTCGAGGTCGATACCGCGCTCGTCGAGCACGTAGCCCGTCGAGTCGGAGCAGCCGACCACCCGCCCGCCGAGCTGCTGAGCCTTCTGGATCGCGTACTGGGCGACGTTGCCAGTGCCCGAGACGACCACGCGACGGCCGTCGAGCGACTGTCCCCGGGTCTGCAGCATGCGCTCGGCGAACAGCACCGCGCCGTACCCGGTGGCCTCGGTGCGGACCAGCGAGCCGCCCCACGTGAGGCCCTTGCCGGTGAGCACGCCCGACTCGAAGCGGTTGGTGATGCGCTTGTACTGGCCGAAGAGGTAGCCGATCTCCCGCCCACCCACGCCGATGTCGCCCGCGGGGACATCGGTGTGCTCACCGAGGTGGCGGTACAGCTCGGTCATGAACGACTGGCAGAACCGCATGACCTCGCCCTGCGAGCGCCCGCGAGGGTCGAAGTCGGAGCCTCCCTTGCCGCCACCGATGGGCATACCGGTGAGCGCGTTCTTGAACACCTGCTCGAAGCCGAGGAACTTGACGATGCCGAGGTTCACCGAGGGGTGGAACCGCAGGCCGCCCTTGAACGGGCCGAGGGCGGAGTTGTATTCGACGCGGAAGCCGCGGTGGGTGTGCACGATCCCGGCGTCGTCGACCCACGGGACCCGGAAGATGATCTGCCGCTCCGGCTCGCACAGGCGCTCCAGGACCGCGGCGTCCACGTACTGCGGGTTCTTGCGGAGCACGGGCCCGAGGCTGTCGAACACCTCGCGCACCGCCTGGTGGAACTCGCGCTCCCCGGGGTTGCGGGCCAGCACCTGCTCGAGGACGCGTCCCAGCTGTTCCTTCATGACGTTCCGTGCTCCGCTCGTGCGTGGTGGGGCCGAGCGGGGGTGACTCGGCCCTCGACCGCCCCAGGCAACACCACGGACCCGTGTGCGGCCGGTCCATGTCAGGGGGTGAGACCCGGATGTCGACCGATGAGACCGGTCAGCGCGGGACACCGCCCCGGACGAAGGCCTCGCGCGGGTGCTGGACGCTCGCCAGCGAGACGATGTCCCGGCCGAAGACCGCGGCGGCGAGCCAGACCGCGAGGACCCGGATCTTCCGCTCCCACGTCGGGACCGCGAGGACGTGGTAGCCGCGGTGCATCACCCAGGCCGGGAAGCCGGTCACCACCAGGCGACGGTACTGGAACACGCCCTGGCCCAGCCCGAGGGTGGCGACGACGCCGAGGCTCTGGTGCACGTAGTCCTTCGGCGTCCCGCCGCGGAGCACCGCGGTGATGTTCGCCGCGAGGTGCCGGCCCTGGCGGACGGCGTGCTGCGCGTTGGGCACGGTGCGCGCACCGGGGGAGCCGAGGGCGAGGTCCGGGACCGAGGCGTCGTCCCCGGCCGCCCACGCATCCGGCACCGCGGCGTCGGCCGTGCCGATCCGCAGGTCCGCGCGGACGCGGATGAAGCCGCGCTCGTCGACGGGGAGGTCGGTGTGCTGGGCGACCACGGGGTTGGCCGCGTTGCCGGCCGCCCACACGATGAGCTCGGAGTCGAACTCCTGGCCGGTGGAGAGCACCACGTGCCCGTCGACCGCCGAGACCAGCTGGGTGTTCAGGTGCACGTGCGCGCCGCGCTCCTCCAGGGCGCGAACGACCCACCGCCCCGGGCCGTCGGTCACCTCGGGCAGGATGCGCCCGGCGGCCTCGACCAGGTGGAAGCCCAGGTCGGCCTTCGACAGCTCGGGGTAGGCGGGGAGCAGGGACGTGGCCAGCGACAACAGCTCGCCGAACCCCTCGACGCCGGAGAACCCGCCGCCGACGAACGTCACGGTGAGCAGCCGCTGCCGCTCCGGTCCGGGGGGCAGGGCCGAGGCGCGGTCGAACGCGGTGAGCAGCCTGTCGCGGATGGCGACGGCCTCCTCGACGTGCTTCATGCCGATCGCCTGCTCGGCGATGCCCGGCACGGGGAACTTGCGCGTGACGGCGCCGGCGGTGATCACGATGACGTCGTAGCCCAGCTCGACGTCGTCCCCGTCGGCGGGGCGGAACCGCAGCGTGCGACGTGGGTGCTCCACCCGGGTCACCTGGCCGGCGATCACCTTGGAGCGGCGCAGGTGCCGGCGCAGCGAGACGGCCGCGTGCCGGGCCTCGACCGAACCCGCCATCACCTCGGGCAGGAACGGCTGGTACGTCATGTACGGGCGCGGGTCGATGACGGTGATCTCCGCCTCGTCCGGGCGCAGCTTCTTCTCCAGGTTCCAGGCGGCGTAGAAGCCCGCGTAGCCACCGCCGACGATCACGATCCTCTGCATGTGTGTCACACCCTCTCGACCACGCAGCGTGCCGGAACGTGACAGTCGTCAGGCGGCGGGCGCGAACCGCCGCATCTTGCTCGGGCTGACTTGGATGAACACCCGCTCGATCCCGCGCTCGGAGCCGTCGAGCGTGACGATCGCCTGCGGGCTCCCGTCGGCCGCCGTCACCAGCAGCGCGGTGCCGCCGTTGGCCTCGACGATCCGCAGGGTGGCGTCCTGCCAGTACTTGCGCAGGACGTTGTCGAGGAACGTCACCGTGCGTGCGGCGCCGACCAGCTCGACGCGCGAGGCGTGCACCTCCCCGCCGCCGTCGGGACGGACCACGACGTCGTCGACGAGCAGGCGCTCCAGCCCGTCGAGGTCCCCGACTCGCGCGGCCGCCACGAACGACTCGAGGAGCCGGCGCTGCTGAGCCGGTGACGTCGGCGCAGACCGCTCGGACTCCAGGTGCTCGCGCGCGCGCCGGGCGATCTGCCGTGCGTTCGCCTCCGAGACGTCGAGGACGTCGGCGATCTCTCGGTAGGAGTACCCGAAGGCCTCGCGCAGCACGTACGCCGCGCGCTCCGTCGGGCCGAGCTTCTCGAGGAGGAGCAGGACGGCCGTCTCGAGCGCCTCGGCCCGCTCGGCCCCGAGGGCCGGGTCCGTGCTGGTGTCCACCGGCTCGGGCAGCCACGGTCCGATGTAGGTCTCCCGACGGGCGTGCGCCGAGGTCGTCGCGTTGATGGCGAGACGCGTGGTCGTGGTGGTGAGGAACGCCGCGGGGTTGCGCACCCCGCGGCGGTCCGTGCCCTGCCAGCGCAGCCAGGCGTCCTGCACCACGTCCTCGGCCTCCGCGACGCTGCCCAGCATCCGGTAGGCGATGCCGAACAGCCGCGGGCGCACGTCCTCGAACGCGCTCACGTCGGTGTCCGGGACGTTCGCGTTCCACCCTGCGGCGGGTGCGGCGGTGTTGTCGGCGGTGTCGCTGGCCACCGTCACAGGCTAGGGGTCACCGGGCCGTCCAGTCCTCGAGCCGCGTGGTGCCCAGCAGGACGTCGCCGAGCGGGACGAGCGTGTCCTCCTCCAGCACCGCGCCGAAGTACGTCGCGCCGGGGTCGGTCACCACGTCGCGCGGGTCGCTCCGCTCGGCGAGGAACCGGCGGCCGAGCTCGTCGAGACGGAAGCGTTCGGGTCCGGCGACCTCGACCCGCCCGTTCCTCGGCTCGCCCAGGGTGACGTCGAGCAGGGCGGCGGCCACGTCGTCGGCGGCCATCGGCTGGATGAGCACGTGCGCCAGCCGGACGGTCGAGCCGTCGGTCGCGGCGTCGAGGATCCCGGCGACGAACTCGAAGAACTGCGTGGCGTGCACCAGGGAGTACGGCACCGAGGAGCTCTCGATGAGCCTTTCCTGCGCGATCTTGGCGCGGAAGTACCCGCTGTCGGGCAGCCGCTCGGTGCCCACGACCGACAGAGCGACGTGATGCCGCACCTCGGCGACGGACTCGGCCGCGAGCAGGTTCCGCGTGGAGGTCTCGAAGAACTCCAGGACGGCCGCCGCCTCGAACGACGGCGAGTTCGACACGTCGACCACGACCTCGGCGCCGACCAGCGCCTCGGCCAGGCCCTCGCCCGTGAGCGTGTTCACGCCTGTTCCCGGGGAGGCGGCGACGGCCTCATGGCCCTGGGTGGTGAGCAGAGCGACGAGCTTCGAGCCGATCAGCCCGGTCCCCCCGACGACGACGATCTTCATGACGTGACCTCCCGGTGTCGATGCCCGGCGACGCGCCGGTCACACGTTCGACCGGACAGCCCGCCGAGACGTGACACCCGCGTCCGGGGCCGCTAGTGCGCGTGGCTGTGGCCGGGCGCCGGGCGCAGGCTGTCGGCGGGCTGGGCGAGCGCGACACGCGCCGCGATCGCGGTGGTGAACGGGATGGCGAGGATGAGCCCCATCGCGCCGGCCAGGGTCCGGACGATCTCCTGCGCGAACTCCCCGCCGGTGAGCGTCTGGGCCAGCGGCAGGCCGTAGATCTGCAGCAGGAGCAGCACCGGCAGCGACGCCCCTGCGTAGGCGAACGCGATGGTGTAGATCGTCGAGGCGATGTGGTCCCTCCCGATCCGCATCCCCCCGGTGAACAGACCTCTCCAGCTCGCCCCGGGGTCGGCGGTGCGCAGCTCCCAGACCGCCGACGCCTGGGTGATCGTGACGTCGTTGAGCACGCCGAGGCCTGCCAGGACGACGCCGCAGAGGAACACCCCGCGCAGGGCGGAGGCGCCGTTGTCACCGAGCAGGGCCGCCAGCCGGAAGTCCTCCTCGGAGGTCGCGCCCGACAGGTGCGCCGCGTGCGCACCGAGCGCCCCGAGCGCACCGACGAGGACCAGCCCGGTGAGGGTGCCCAGCAACGCGGTGCTGGTGCGCAGCGAGAACCCGTGGGCGAGGTAGAGCACGATCGCCATGATCACGGCGGACGCACTGAGGGCGAGGACCACGGCGTCCTCGCCGGCGATGAGCCCCGGCAGGACGTACTGCCAGAGCACGACGAAGGCGATGACCAGCCCCGCGATCGCGCGCAGCCCGCGCCACCCCGCCACCAGCGCGGTGATCAGGACGAACGCGAGGGCGAGCGTGGCCAGGGGCACGCCGCGCGCGAAGTCGGACCACGCCCACGCCTCCGGGGCGCCGTCGGCGGCGGGGTAGTGCTGGACCACGATCCGTGTCCCGTCCGGCACGTCGCCGTCCGTGATGGTCGAGGTGGCCCACACCTCGATGTCCGTCCCGGCCTGCGCCCCGGAGGTGACCGTGGCGAGCACGCGCAGGCACTCCACCCGGTCCGGCTGCGTCCCGTCGGGCAGCCGGTCCTCGATGGTGGACTCGCACTGCTCGGTCCGCGTGCCGGTGACCTGCGCGGTCACGTGCTCGACGTCCACCTCCACCAGCCCGGCCCGCTGCCCCGTGGGTTCGGTGTCGTGCGGCCACGTCAGCGCCATGGCGACGACCGCGGCCAGGAGCAGCGGTCCGAGGATCAGGGCGAGAGCGCGGGTGGCGCGGGGTCGGTCAGGGGGACGCCGGTTCTCGCTCACGCGACGATTGTGCGGTACCGAACGGCTCCGTCAGGGCAGCGCGAGCTCGCGCGGGAAGACCAGCACGTCGACGAGCGCGCCGTTGCGCCAGACCGTGACCTCGATGCGCCGGTCGATCGCGTCCTCGACCATGAGCTTCTGCACCGCCGTCGCCGTCACCACACGGCTGCCGTCCAGCTCGACCACGATGTCCCCGCGGTGCAGGTCGGCCTGCGAGGCGGGGCTGCCGGGGGAGACGCCGGAGATCTGCAGCCCGGTCGGCGAGCCGAGGCGCTCGGCGAGTTGCGGCGGCAGGGGCACCTGCGTCCCGGCGATGCCCAGCCACGCGCGACGCACCCGGCCGTACGTCATCAGGGTCGCGATGATCTCCCGCGTCGTGGCGTTGATCGGCACCGCGAGGCCGACCCCGATGCCCGCCAGCGCCGTGTTGACGCCCACCATGCGCCCGGCGCTGTCGGCGAGCACACCGCCGCTGTTGCCGGGGTTGAGGGCGGCGTCGGTCTGCACGACCTCGTCGACCACCCGTCCGGCCGCCGTCGGCAACGACCTGCCCAGCGCGGAGACGATGCCGGCCGTGACGCTCCCGGCCAGTCCGAGCGGGTTGCCGAGCGCGATCACCAGCTGCCCGACACGCAGCCCGGCCGCGTCGCCCAGGACCACGGGCGCCGGCACGTCGCCGCGGGTCAGCAGCACGGCGAGGTCCGACAGGGGATCGCGTCCGACGACATCCGCCCGCACCGTGGTCCCGTCGGTGAACGCCGCCTCGGCACCCGTGGCGCCCGCCACGACGTGGGCGCTCGTGAGCAGGTAGCCGTCGGTGGTGATCACGCTCGCGCTCCCGGCGCCGGTGCCGCGCGGGGTCCGCACGGTCAGGCTGGCGACGCTCGGCAGCACCGACTCGGCGACGCCGACGACCGTGCGGGAGTACGCGTCCAGGGGCTCCTCGTCCATCTCCTGCACAGCGACCGAGAGGGCCGCGATAGTCCCACGGTTCACTGCGGGCGTACGCGTCACGGCCGCACGCCGAGCGTGTGCCGCACCTCCTGCACGAACGCCACCGAGCCCGTCGCGTCGCGCTGCCGGTCGATCTCGGCGAGCACGTCCTCGCGCAGCCGGGCGTGGTCGTCCTGCGGCACGGCCTCCCACATCGACCGCTGGCCGTGCGACCAGGAGAACGCCAGGAACTGCTCGGGGTCGTGGAACACCGCGGTGACCTGGTCCGGAATGGTTCTGACCTTCGTCAGGCCCGCCTCGGAGAGCAGCCGCTCCATGCCCGCGTCGGACGAGTACGGACCGCGGAGGCCGCGGGCGCGTGCCGCAACCAGGTCGGCGGGGAGGTGCGGCTCGAAGAGCCGGTCGACGGCCGTCCACCCGGGGTCCTTCTCGCCGAGGGTCGTCACGCCGAGGCGCCCGCCGCTGACCAGGAGCTCCGCCCACGACCTGAGCGCGGCGGCGGGGTCGGGCAGGAAGAAGATGACCAGGCTCGCCGCCACGACGTCGAAGGACGACGGGGGCAGGTCCGGCGCGCCGGCGTCCCCGATCCGCACCTCCGCCTGCGGGAGACCGGCCAGGTCGCGGGCGGCGAGCTCGATCATCCGCGGGGCCAGGTCGATGCCCAGGGCGTACCCGCCGGCTCCCACCGCCTCGGCCAGCGGACCGAGAGCTGCCCCGCGGCCGCAGCCGACGTCGAGCACGCGCTCACCGGGCCGGGTGTCGAGCTCCGCGACGAGCCGCGCCGCGATCGGCCCGGCCCAGGGGACGCCGACCGCCTCGTAGGTGTCCGCAGCGCGGTCGAAGACGCCGACGATGCCGTCCGGTGAGCCCATGGAGCCAGCGTGCCAGCGGCAAGGGCAGGACGACCACCGGGCACAGAACGAGGCACCGAGCCCTCATGGGCGCGGTGCCTCGCTCGTGAAGGCCTAGCGGCGCTCGGCGTTCTCCTCGTCGATGCCGTCGGCCTTGATCTTCTCGGCGTCGGTCTCCTCGACCTCCACCTCCACCTCGTGGATCACCGGGCGGTCGTCACCGGTGTCGTGGACGATCCTGTCGTCGCTGTGCATCTCGACCTCCTCGTCGCGGCTTCTGCGAGAGGCGAGCGTAGGACGGGTCCGGCGCCGGCGCGCGGCGGGAGACGCAGTGCCTGGTCAGGTGCCCCGCGGACGGCCGCTCGGAGTGGGTGCCTTTCGTTTCAGCGCGCGAACCCGTCGAAATGCCCCTAGATTCACTCGGCGCCGGATCCGACGCCTTTTACACACCGAGGAGATCACCCCATGACCCCCGCAGGAATCATCTCCGCCATCATCATCGGCGCCATCATCGGCGTCCTCGGCCGACTGCTCGTGCGCGGCAAGCAGAACATCTCGATCCTCGTCACCATCATCGTCGGCATCGTCGCGGCCCTCCTGGGCACATGGCTCGCCGGCCTGGTCGGCGTGCAGACCACCGACGGCATCGACTGGATCGAGCTGGTCTTCCAGGTCGTCCTCGCCGCGATCGGCGTGGCCATCGTCGCCGGCTCGGGCCGTCGCCGCTGACGCAGCGGCACCAGAGCGGCCCGCCGTCCGGCGGGCCGCTCTCGCCGTTCTCAGGGTGCACGCGGCCGCGCCCTGGATGACGATGAGCCGTGGCCGAAGCAGCCGGCGCAGGGTGACCGACCCGCAGGAGCACACGTGACCGAGCAGTTCCCCGCCCAGCAGCAGCAGCCGCCCGGCCTCACCGCACCGATGAACCCCGCTCCCGACCACGGGGAGTCGAGCTACGAGGGGCACGGTCTGCTCACCGGTCGCCGGGCCCTCATCACCGGCGGCGACTCCGGCATCGGCCGGGCTGTCGCGCTCGCCTTCGCCCGCGAGGGAGCCGACGTCGCCGTGGTCTACCTGCCGGAGGAGCAGGCGGACGCCGACGAGACCCGGCGGTGGGTGGAGCAGGCCGGGCGGACGTGCGTGCTCATCCCGACCGACCTGACCGACGAGTCGTCCGCGCGCGGAGCCGTGACCACGGCGGTCACCGAGCTCGGTGGCCTCGACATCCTGGTGAACAACGCCGGGTTCCAGATGGCTCGTCGCGAGTCGATCGCGGACATCACGTCGGACGATCTCGACCGGACGTTCAAGACGAACCTCTACGCGCTGTTCTGGGTCACCCAGACCGCGCTGGAGCACCTGGGGGAAGGCGCCGTGATCCTCAACAACTCGTCCATCCAGGCGTACCAGCCCTCGGAGACGCTGCTGGACTACGCGTCGACGAAAGCCGCCATCAACAACTTCACGGTCAACCTGGCCGCCGAGGTGGGCTCGCGCGGCATCCGGGTGAACGCCGTGGCGCCGGGCCCGATCTGGACCCCGCTGCAGCCCGCCACCCAGTTCCCCGAGAAGGTCGAGAAGTTCGGCGCCGACACCCCGCTCGGGCGTGCCGGTCAGCCCGCGGAGGTCGCCCCCGCCTTCGTGTTCCTCGCAGCCGACTCGACCGCGTCGTACGTGTCCGGGACCGTCCTCGGTGTCACCGGCGGCAAGCCCGTCTTCTGAGGCACGGTCCGCACTTCACCCCGATGACCGGAGGTCACCATGTGGGCATTCCTGTTCAGGCGCGTCCGCCTGTTCCTCATCGCCGCGATCCTGCTGCCCGTGGTCGGGTCGCTCGCCCGCCGGCTGGCAGAGCGGCTCGAGAAGGACGGGCCGACCATGGCCTCTCGCGGCCTGCACGCCATCGAGGGGACGGCTCGGAGGGCCCGTTCGGTCCTGTCCTGACACCAGGTGGAGGAGTGACTGACGTCGGGCACCGCGGCCGGCGCCCTTCCCCTCGGCTCTTCCGTGGCAGGACACTGGTCGGGTGGTCGACAGCCCCGTTCCACCACCGGCCAGCTGCCCCATCGGGTGGCAGCCGCAGGCCCTCGCCCCCGTGTTCTGGGGAGTCCGCTCGCTCGGGCCGGCGGACGGTGCGCCGGTGGACCTGCGCATCTTCTTCCCGAGCCTCGACGGCGCGGTGGAGTCGGCACCGCTCCTCGAGGGGTGCGGCCGGTACCCGCTGATCCTCTTCGCGCACGGGCACTGCCAGCAGGATGCCGACCACTACCTGCGCTGGTTCCTCATCCCGGCGTTCCTGGCGCGCAGCGGCTACGTGGTCGTGGTGCCCCGGCTGGCCGGCAACGAGGGCGGCAACAACCCGTCCGTGCCGGGTCATCCGGACGAGGCCACCCTCGACGCGGTGCTCACGTGGGCGCGTTCCGGGTGGGAGCACGCCGACGTCCTCCTGCCGCCGCCGGCCACCGGCGTCGTCGGGCACAGCTTCGGGGCGATGCTCGGTGCCCGCTTCGCCGTCGGCCGTCCGGTCAGTGCCTATGCCGGACTGAGCGGCGGGTGGCAGGACTGGTTCGGGGCTGAGCCGTTCCCACTGCCGTTGCTCGACATGCCGACCCTGCTGATGTGGGGCCTCGGCTTCGACCTGTTCAGCCAGCTCACCGAGGCCCAGTGGCAGGCGATGCACCGGCCGCGGCACCGGGTCGTGTTCGACGAAGGTGAGCACTGGGACTACCTGAGCAGCCAGATCGACGTCCCGTGCCGTCCGGGGAGCGGCTCGTGCTCGGAGATCGCCGCGGCGACCGCGGACCTGCTGACCATGTTCTTCGCCCGGTACCTCCCGCCGGAGCTCGCGACGAACCTCGCCGTCGAGGTGCCGTCGTCCCTGGTGCCCCCCGACCTGGACCTCACGCCGGAGCAGGAGTTCTTCGCGGGCGGGTTCCTCGGCGGCTTCCACCGGCTGGGCAGCCGGCCGGAGTGCGGCGTGACGGTCTCGTCGGACAGCGAGCGGCTGCTGGCCAACCGGCGCACGCGCGAGACGCACTCGCTGGACCACCCGTGCGCGTGGGTGTCGAAGATCGCTGCGCGCAACCGGTGGCCGGTGGGTGCCCGACCTGCCGGCTACCACTGGTGCGACATGTGCTTCCCGAGCCGCGCGGACGGCTAGCGCGAGGAGGCCTGCCCGGTCAGTCCGCGGGAGTGCAGCACGTGCCGCTCGAGGGGGGCGAAGACCACGAGCTCGATGACGATGCCCACCAGGAAGATGAGCCCGATCGACGCGATGACCAGGGACATGTCGCTGGTCACGCGGCCGAGGTCGAGGATCTGACCCAGCCCGGTGCCGAGGCCGGTCTGCACGATCAGCTCGGCGGCCATGAGCGAACGCCACGCGAACGCCCAGCCCTGCTTCAGCCCGCCGAGGAAGCCGGGCAGCGCGGCGGGCAGGAGCACGAAGCGGATCCGCGTCCAGCCGGTGGCGCCGAGCACCTGGCCCACGCGCAGGTACAGCGGCGGCACCTGGTCGGTCCCGGCGAGCAGTCCGTTGACGATGGACGGGACGGCGCCGAGCAGGATGACCGCGTACATGGTCGCGTCGGTGAGCTGGAACCAGATGATCGCCGCCGGCACCCAGGCCACCGACGGCAGCGACTGCAGGCCGGTGATGATCGGGCCGAACGCGCGCCGCAGCAGCGGGGAGGCGGCCAGCGACACCCCGATCGCCACGCCGACGACGACCGACATCGCGAAGCCGACCGCAGCCCGCTGCACGCTGAGGGTGACCGCACGCCAGGCCGACCCGTCCTGGATCGTGCCCAGGAGCGTCTGCCACGTGTCCGCAGGGCTGGGCAGCGCGTACGGAGGCTTGAGCTCGAGCTGGTAGGCCACCTGCCACACGACGAGGATCGCGCCGAGCGCGGCGAGCACCGGCCAGATCGCGCGCCACGCGGCAGCCCATGCCGAGGTGTGGGCCGTCTCGATCGGGGTCTCGAGGGCGTCGAGCCCCGCGGCGAGGTCGTCGTCCGTCGTGCGCCGCGGCTGTGTCGTCGCCGGGGCGGATGTGTCAGTGGCCATGGCGGGCGATCTCCTGTCGCAGGTCCTCGGTGATCTCGGCGCTGAGCCGGGACACGTCGGGGTCTTCGATGCGGCGCGGCTGGGGGATGTCCACCGACCACTCGCGGGCGACGCGTCCTGGACGCGACGAGAGCAGGACGACCCGCTGTCCGAGCCGGACCGCCTCGCGGACGTTGTGCGTGACGAAGATGATGGCGATCCCGGTCTCGGTCCAGATGCGCGTGAGCTCCTCGTGCAGGACGTCCCGCGTGATGGCGTCGAGAGCGGCGAACGGCTCGTCCATGAGCAGCAGGTCGCCCTCCTGGGCGAGCGCGCGGGCCAGGGCGACGCGCTGCCGCATCCCGCCGGACAGCTCGTGCACCCGCTTGGGGCCGGCGCCGTCGAGCCGGACGAGCGAGAGCAGGCGCTGCGCCTCGTCGCGGCGCTCCGCGCGGGGGATGCCGCGCAGGCGCAGGGCCAGCTCGACGTTCCCGGCCGCGGTCAGCCACGGGTAGAGGGCCGGCTCCTGGAACATCAGCGCGGGCCGGCCACCGGGCACCTCGACGGTGCCGGAGACCGGCTTGTCGAGCCCGGCCACCAGCGAGAGCAGGGTCGACTTGCCGCAGCCGGACGCCCCGAGCAGGCAGACGAACTCGCCGGGCGCGACGGTGAGGTCGATGCGGTCGAGCACCGGCGGCCGCGACGCCTCGCCGAAGTGCTGGGTGACCCCCGTCAGGCGCGCCGCGACGGCGGCCGGGGCAGTGGTGCCCTGGCCGCCGACCGCCGTCACGGTGCTCGTCACTTGCCCGACGCCCCGAGGTCGCCGTCGGAGACAGGCTCCTGGTCGTTCTCGGCGAGCACCTCGTTGAGCAGGGTCAGGTCGTAGATCCCCTGCAGGTCCGTCTCGTCGGACGTGCCCGCCGCCACCGCGTGGTCGGCGGAGGTCTGCAGGCTCGAGGCGATCGGGTCGAGCGTGATCCGCAGGTTCGCCCAGGCGCGGTCCAGCACCTCTGCGGAGAGCGGCTTGCCGCTGAGCTTCTCGATCACCGTGTTCGACAGGGTCTTGGCCTCGTCGGGGTTCGCCGCGATCCACTCGGACGTCGCGTACTCGGCCTCGAGGAGCTTCTTCACGGTGCCGGGGTACTTCGAGAGGTACTCGGTGGCGACGATCAGGTGGGTGGTGACGAAGTCGCCCTCGGGCCACAGGTCCTTCTCGTCCAGCAGGACGTGCGCGCCGGCGTCGACGACGAGCCGGGACGCCCACGGCTCCGGCAGCCACGCGCCGTCGAGCTGCCCGGCCTTGAACAGGTCGAGCGTCTGCGAGTTCTCCTGCGGGGCGATCGTCACGTCGCTCGCGCCGCCGGTCAGTGAGGTCTCGAGGCCCTCCTCGGCGAGCCAGGCGCGCAGCGCGACGTCCTGGGTGTTGCCCAGCTGCGGCGTGGCGAGCGTGGTGCCGACGAGGTCGTCGGGGGAGTCGATGCCGTCGCGGACGACCAGCTGCGCACCTCCCGACGTCGCGCCCGAGACGATGCGGATCGCCTCGCCGTTCGACTTGGCGAACGCGTTGATGGCGGGGTTCGGGCCGATGAACGTGGCGTCGATGGCCCCACCGAAGAGCGCCTCGACGGCGGCCGGGCCGGCGTTGAAGATCGAGGTGGTGAGCTTCGTGTCGCCGAGCGCCTCCTGGTAGGTGCCGTCGTCGACCCCCACGAGGGCCACGGCGTGTGTCAGGTTGGCGAAGTAGCCGAGGCGCAGCTCGGGTGCCTCGGCGCCGGCGGTCGAGGCGGCAGACGGGTCGGTGCCGGCGTCGGCGGTCGTGTCGTCGGCCGCGGACGAGGAGCAGGCCGCGAGGGACGCGGCGAGTCCGGCGGCAAGCAGGACGCGGAGGGCGGAGGCGGTGCGGCGTGCGGGACGGGCGGTCATGTCAGGTCCTTGGGGGTCGCGAAGGGCGGGCGGGCGGTCGTCATCGACGACATCGCGGCGCCGGCTCGGTCCGCGAGGGCCGGGCGACAGAGAGCTGGGTGGACGCCATGAGGGCGTTTCCTCCGCGGGGGACGGGGGTGGTGGCACGCGCGTCACGCCGTGGGCCGTCGCAGATGGACGGGGGCCGGGCGTCGAACGCTCGGCCGAGGACGGGGGCCGCGTTCAGACGTTCCGCGGACAGCAGAGGCGCGCGGAAGCCATGACGACGTGACAGCACGTCGAGGCGGCGCGGCGGGTCTGCATGGGACGAGGATGACCGTCCCGGAGCCTGGGCAACAGGACCGTCTCTTATTGTGGACACAGCTGGTCGGAATACGAGACTCTTCAGCCGCGCACGTCGAGCCCCGCGTCCCACCCCGGTGCACGTCCGCCGGGGGGCGGGGCGCAGGCGTCGAGGAGACCCGCCTCGGCGAGCACCCAGGAGACCACGGAGTTCGAGCTCCACATGTCCCGGGCCGGTCCCACCGCGCGGCCCCACGTCAGTCGCGGCACGTGCGGGACGGCGGCGAGCACGGCCTCGACGGCCTCGCGGCGGTCACTCACCACGGTGGCACCGTGCCCCGTGGGGCCGGGCGGTCGGGTGTAGCGGATCTCGTAGCGGAAGAACGGCAACCAGCCGAGCCAGCGCGAGCCGACCGGGCCGGTGGCGACGACCTCGCGAGTGGCCCGGCCCCACGTGGGTGTCATCTCGACCACGAGCGGGCGGCCGTCCACCACGAGCTCCAGGGCGCCGTGGTAGAGCGTCCGCGCAGGCCGATGCTCCCGAGCGGCAGCGGCCACCTCCCACCAGTGGCTCGTCCGGACGGCCACGTGCCCGCCCTCACCGACGACCGCCCAGGAGACCGCCACCTGCCATCGCGGTGAGGCAGTCACGGCCGCGTCGGGAGCGTGAGCGCGTAGAACGCGCTGTGCGGGTCCGGTACGTAGTCCGCGAACGGCGGGCACGCGACGAACCCGGCCCGTTCGTAGAGGCGGCGGGCGGGTGCGAAGTAGTCCTGCGTCCCCGTCTCCAGGTGCACGGTGCGGAGGCCTCGCTCCGCCGCTGCGCCCAGGACGTGCGCGAGCATCGCCGCCCCGATCCCTCGGCCCCGTGCGGCGGCGCTGGTCCGCATGGACTTGAGCTCGCCGTCCGTCGGGCCGAGCGGCTTGAGGGCGGCGCAGCCGAGCAGGCTGCCGTCGGCGGCGCGGGCGGTCCAGAACGTGATGCCGGGGGCCGCGAGCGCCGAGGGGTCGAGCACGTGCACCGACTCGGCCGGCGAGGTCGCGTACATGTCCGCGAGGTGCTCCCCGAGCAGGCCGAGGACGTCGGGGCGAGTCGGGTCGTCGGTGCCGATCGTCACGTCGGTGGTCGTGCCCATGCGTGCGCGTGCTCCCTTGCCGGTGGTGGAGACGCCCATCCTCGCACCGGACGGATCCGTCCCACCATCTGGACTTTCGGCGCGGACCATTGACACGCCGACGACCTATGCCTACTTTTCCGACCTGTTAGGTCATGAATTCCAGCGACAAGCCCCGGCTTGCTGGGTGGCAACCCTCCTGCGTGTGGGGTGCCCCGGGTGACGACCTGGTCCTGCGCGAGCGTCCTGCTCGTGCCCGACAACGACGCAGCGCCCGCCAGGCGGGTACGAAGGGACGCACGATGAGCTCGGACCGACGGCTGACGACGGCTCTCTGGATCCTGCGCCCGTGCTGTCCCGGCGCCTGTTGTCGCTGACGACACCTCCCGCCTGGCCGGCCCCGACCGGCACCTGAGCGACTGAGCCGCGGTACCCGCGCCGCTCGACACACCTACGCCTGCACCCCCGTGCGCCGCAGCCTCCTGCGCCGGGGCGCGCTCTGACGACCCAGAACGGAACCTTCCCCATGGCATTTCCGGTGACCCCCCGCCAGCTGCACCTCGGTGTCGACCTCAGCGACGCCGGCGCGCACCCCGCCGCCTGGCGGACCCACGGCTCGCAGGCGCAGCGACTGTTCGACGCCGAGCGGCTCCAGCACCTCGTCGAGGTCGCCCAGCGGGGCACGCTCGACCTCGTCGTGCTCGACGACTCGTTCTCGTTGCAGCCGTCCCGGTCCACCACGCTGCGCGGCCGGCTCGACGCCGCGCTCGTCGCCGCGCGCCTGGCGCCGCGGTCGCGGGGCATCGGCCTGGTGCCGACGGTCGCGACGACGCACACCGAGCCGTTCCACGTGTCGAAGGCGATCGCGACGATCGACCACGTCAGCGGTGGTCGGGCGGCGTGGCAGGTGAGCTGGACCGACGACGAGCAGGACGCAGCGCACGTGGGCCGAGGCCCGGCCCTCACCGAGGCGGGGGCCGTCGCGGAGGCCGAGGAGGCCGTGGAGGTGGTCACCGCGCTCTGGGACAGCTGGGAGGACGACGCGGAGATCCGCGACCAGGCCACGCACCGGTTCGTCGACCGGGCCAGGCTGCACTACGTCGAGCACGACGGTGTGCACTTCGCGGTCAAGGGTCCGTCGATCACCCCCCGTCCGCCGCAGGGGCAGCCGCCGATCGTGGTGCGCGTCGGCTCGGAGGCGTCGTTCGGCCTGGCCGCGCGGCACGCCGACGTCGTCCGGATCAGCGCGACCGACCGCGACGAGGCACTCGACCTGCGGCTCCGGCTGCGGGCCGCTGCGGCGGCGGCCGGTCGCGAGCCGGGCGACCTGCGGGTGCTCGTCGACGCGTTCGTGGTCATCGGCCCGGACCGTGCGAGCGCTCGCGCCCGGCTCGACCTGCTCACCGAGCTCGAGGGCGTCGAGTGGGACACCGGCTCCCTCACGCACGTCGGCACGGCCCGGGACCTCGCCGAGACGTTCCTCGACTGGTCCGCGGTCGGGGCGGCCGACGGGTTCGTCGTGCGGCCGGCCTCGCTGCACACGGACCTCGACGTCCTCGTCGACAGTGTCGTCCCGCTCCTGCGGGACGCACGGGCGTTCCGGGATCGCTACGCCGGTCCGACGTTGCGCGACCAGCTGGGCCTTGCCCGACCGGTCAACCGCTACGCGGCGATCGCCTGATGGGCGCCCGCAAGCAGATCCACCTCGGCGTCCACTTCCCGGGCGTCAACAACACCACCGTGTGGACGGACCCGCGGTCCGGCAGCCAGATCGACTTCACGTCGTTCGAGCACCTGGCCCGGCGCGCCGAGGAGGCGAAGCTCGACTTCTTCTTCCTCGCCGAGGGGCTGCGGCTGCGCGAGCACAAGGGCCAGATCCACGACCTGGACGTGGTGGGCCGGCCCGACACGCTGCCCGTGCTGGCGGCGCTCGCCGCGGTGACCGACCGCCTCGGGCTCGCCGGGACGATCAACACGACCTTCAACGAGCCGTGGGAGCTGGCCCGCCAGTTCGCGACGCTGGACATCCTCAGCGGCGGGCGTGCCGCGTGGAACCTCGTGACCAGCAGCGACGCCTTCACGGGAGAGAACTTCCGGCGCGGCGGGTTCCTCCCGCACGACGAGCGGTACGAGCGTGCGGCCGAGCTGGTCGCGGTCGCGCGGAAGCTGTGGGACTCGTGGGACGACGACGCGGTGATCGCCCACGCCGGCTCCGGGCAGTTCGTCCGGCCCGGCTCGGTCCACGAGGTGCGCCACGAGGGCAAGCACTTCCAGGTGCGCGGCGAGTTCACGACCCCGCGCGGCCCGCAGGGGCACCCCGTGCTGTTCCAGGCGGGCGACTCCTCGGACGGCCGTGACTTCGCGGCGGCCACCGCGGACGTCGTGTTCTCCGCGCACTCCACGTTCGAGGCGGGCCAGGCGTTCTTCACCGACGTCAAGGGTCGCCTGGCCGCGCACGGTCGGCGCCCGGAGGAGCTGCTGATCCTGCCGGCGACGACCGTGGTGCTGGGTGACAGCGCGCAGGACGCCGCCGAGCGGTCCCGCGAGATCCGGCTGCAACAGGTGCCGGGGCCGACGGCCATCGCGTTCCTCGAGCAGGTGTGGGGACGCGACCTCACCGACCACGACCCCGAGGGAGCTCTGCCGCGGATCGAGCCGGATGTGGAGAACCTCGACATCACCCGCGGGCGCGTCCGGCACGTCAAGGACCCGCGGAGCATCGCGGCCGCGTGGCGGGAGCTGGCCGACGCGAACGGCTGGTCGATCCGGCAGCTCGTCATCGAGGTGACGTCGCGCGGCGGGTTCGTCGGCACGGCCACGCAGGTGGCCGACGCGATCGACCGGCACGTGCAGGAGGACGCGTCGGACGGTTTCATCCTCGTCCCGCACCTGACCCCCGGCGGCCTGGACGACGTGCTCGACCAGGTGGTGCCGCTGCTCCAGGAGCGCGGCTCGTTCCGCACCGACTACGCGGGCACCACGCTGCGCGACCACCTCGGACTCACCCGCCCGGCGCCCCGCGCCACCCGCTCCACCTCCGACCGCGCACTCGTCGGCTGACCCCCCACCTCTCCACCCAGAACGAAGGACCCCCGCCATGCTCCGCTCGACCCGTGCCCGCTCGGCCGCCCTGGCCGCCCTCGTCGTCCCCGCGCTGTTCCTCACCGCCTGCGGCTCGGGCACGCCCGCCGCGTCGGACCCGTCCACCGCCGCCAGCGCGGAGGCCGCCGCCACCCCGGGTGGCACGCTGCGGTTCGCCCTCGGCGCCTCACCGAGCGGCGTCGACCCGCAGCAGGTCGGCTCCAACGTGAGCATCTACATCGCCCGTCAGCTCGCCGACTCGCTGACCGACCAGGACCCGGAGACCGGCGAGATCGTGCCGTGGCTGGCCGAGAGCTGGGACGTCAGCGACGACCTCACGCACTTCACGTTCCACCTGCGCGACGACGTCACGTTCTCGGACGGCACGCCCCTGACCGCCACGACGGTGAAGGCCAACTTCGACGCCCTCGTCGGCCCGCTCGCCGCAACCGCACCGCTCGCCGGCTCCTACCTCGCGGGCTACCAGGAGACGACGGTCGACGACGAGCGCACGGTCACTGTCGTCTTCGGTGGCCCCAACGCGCAGTTCCTGCAGGCCACGTCCACCGTCTCGCTGGCGATCCTGTCCGACGCGACCGCGGCCGTGGACCCGGCGGCCCGGCTCCAGGGCGACGTCATCGGCTCCGGCCCGTTCACGCTGGAGACGTACACCCAGGACCAGGGCGCGACGATCGTCCGGCGGGACGGGTACGCGTGGCCGTCGGACGACTCCGAGAACCCCGGCGAGGCGTACCTCGACCAGATCGACTTCACGATCGTCCCCGAGTCGGGCGTGCGGTCGGGCGGGCTGGCCTCCGACCAGTTCGACGCCGTCGGCGACGTGCTGCCGCAGGACGTGCCGCAGGTGGAGGGCTCCGGCGGGTCGGTGCTGACGCGCACCAACCCCGGGGTGGCGTTCGTGCTCCAGCCGAACGTGAGCACCGGCCCGCTCGCCGACCCCGCCGTGCGCGCCGCGGTCCAGGTGGCGATCAACCGCCAGGAGCTGGTGGACACGGTGCTGAGCGAGGCGTTCAAGCCCGCGACCAGCGTGCTCGCCAGCACCACGCCCGGCTACGTGGACCTGTCCGACGAGCTCGCGTTCGACCAGGACGGCGCCGCCGACGCGCTCGAGGACGCCGGCTGGACGCTCGGTGCGGACGGCATCCGCGAGAAGGGCGGCGAGAAGCTCTCGTTCGACGTGGTCTTCGCCCCGCTGTTCACGGGCAGCCAGGCGGTGCTCGAGCTCACGCAGCAGCAGCTCAAGGCCGTCGGCGTCGACCTCCAGGTGCGCCAGCAGACCCCGGCGGAGCAGCAGGCAGCGCTCACGGCAGGTGACTACGACACGTACTACTACAACGTCACGCGCGCCGACGGCGACATCCTGCGCACGCAGTTCTCGTCCAAGTTCCGCAACATCAACAAGCGGCCGGCGGACACGGTGCTCGACCCGCTGCTCGACGCCCAGCTGGCGCAGGCCGACCCGGCCGCGCGCGCCGCGGACCTCGGCACGGCGCAGGAGACGATCCTCGACGAGGGCCTCGCGATCCCGCTGTTCGAGCTCGCGCAGTCCATCGGTGTCGCGTCCGACGTGCACGACCTCACATTCGACGCCTCGTCGCGGCTGCTCTTCCACGACACCTGGATCGGCGCCGACCAGTGACGGGCTACGTCCTGCGGCGGCTCGGTGCCGCGGTCCTCGTGCTCTGGGCGGCGTTCACGGTCTCGTTCGCGGTGCTCTACCTGCTGCCGAGCGACCCGGTGAGCATCATGCTGGACGCGGCCAACCCGGGCGGCACCGTCGACCCGGCGCAGGTCGTCGAGCTGAGCGCCCGCTACGGGTTCGACCGGCCGCCGCTCGAGCAGTACGTCGTGCTGCTCGGGCGGGCCGTGACGGGCGACCTGGGGGTCTCGGTGACCTCCGGGGCCCCGGTCTCGCAGCTGCTCGCGGACGCGTTCCCGCAGACGCTCGCGCTCACCAGCGTGGCCCTGGGGATCGCGCTGCTGCTCGGCGGCACGATCGCGGCGACCTCGTCGTGGACCCGCTCGACCCGGTTGCGCGGCGCCCTGCTCGCGCTGCCGCCGCTCGGGGTGTCCATGCCGACGTTCTGGATCGGGCTCCTCCTGCTCCAGCTCTTCTCGTTCCGGCTGCCGATCTTCCCGGCGGTCGGCAACCAGGGGGTCGCGAGCATCGTGCTGCCGGCGGTCACCCTCGCCATCCCGCTCTCCGCGGTGGTCGCCCAGGTGCTCGCCCGCTCGATGCGGACCGCCTGGGACGCGCCCTACGTGGAGACGGCGCTGGCCAAGGGCGCGTCCCGCGGCCGGGTGCAGTGGCGGCACGTCACGCGCAACGCCGCGCTGCCCGCGCTGACCCTGCTCGGGATCGCGGTCGGCAACCTGCTGGCCGGTGCCGTGGTCGTGGAGACGGTGTTCTCCCGCGCGGGGTTCGGCGGGCTCGTCGAGAAGGCCGTCCGCGCCCAGGACATCCCCGTGGTGCAGGGGGTCGTCGTGGTCGGCGCGCTCGTCTTCGTGGTCGTCAACCTCGTGGTCGACCTGGCCTATCCCGCGCTCGACCCGCGGATCTCCCGCACCCCCGCCACGGCCTGACGCACGGAAGGACACGTCATGACCCTCGTCTCGCACGCGCCGCTCACCGTGACGGCCCCCGTCCTCGCCCCTGCCGCCGTGCCGGCTCCCGGTCGCGGTGCGCTGCACCCTCTCCTCCGGCCCGGAGCGATCGCCTCGCTCGCGGTCGTCCTCGTGGTGCTCGGCTGGGCGCTCGTGCCGGGGCTGTTCACGGCCGCGGACCCGCTGGTCGGCGTGCCGGCCGAGAAGCTGAGCCCGCCGAGCGCCGCGCACTGGTTCGGCACCGACAACCTGGGCCGCGACCTGTACGCCCGCACCGTGCACGGCACCGGAGTCTCGCTGCAGGCGGCACTGCTCGCTCTTGGGCTCGGCCTCGTCGTGGGTGCACTCGTCGGGCTGCTCGCCGGCTACCTCGGCGGGGCCGTGGACGCGGTGCTCATGCGCACCACGGACGTGCTGCTGGCCATCCCCGGCCTGCTGCTCTCGCTCGCGGTGGTGACCGCGCTCGGGTTCGGCACGCTCAAGGTCGCGATCGCCGTCGGCGTCGCCGAGGTGGCCACGTTCGCCCGGGTCATGCGTGCCGAGGTGCTCCGCGTGCGGACCACCACCTACGTCGAGGCGGCCGTGCTGGCTGGGGCGCGCCGCCCGGCCGTGCTCCTGCGGCACGTGCTGCCGAACGCCGCCGGACCGATCCTCGTCCTCGCCACGGTGCAGCTGGGCGTGATCGTGCTGGCGGTCTCCTCGCTGAGCTTTCTTGGGTTCGGGGCGGTGCCGCCGACCCCCGAGTGGGGCTCGCTCGTGGCGGAGGGTCGCAACTTCCTCGCGGTCGCCTGGTGGTTCACCACGCTGCCGGGGCTGGTGATCGCGGCGCTCGTCCTGGCCGCCAACCGCCTCGGACGCGTGCTCGAGGGAAGGACGCACCGATGAACGCGACCCCCGTCCTGCGGGTCCGTGACCTGGTGGTCGAGTACGAGGTCCATCGCAGTACCAGCGTGCGCGTCCCTGCGGTCCGCGGGGTGAGCTTCGACGTCCACGCGGGCGAGGTCGTGGCACTCGTGGGCGAGTCCGGCTCGGGCAAGTCCACGACCGCGCACGCCGTGGTCGGGCTGCTGCCCGCCGGAGGGCGCGTGGTCGGCGGGAGCGTCCGGCTGCACGAGGGCGAGCTGGTCGGGCTGCCGTCGAAGGCGTGGCGGCAGGTCCGCGGAGCGCGCATCGGGCTGGTGCCGCAGGACCCAGGCATCGCGCTCAACCCGGTGACCCGCGTGGGCGACCAGGTGGCCGAGGTGCTCCGGATCCACGGTCGCGTGCGGCGCGCGGACGCGGCTCGGCAGGCGGTCGAGATCCTCCGGTCGGTCGGGCTGAGCGACCCCGAGGCCCGCGCCCGGCAGTACCCGCACGAGCTGTCCGGGGGCATGCGCCAGCGCGTGCTCATCGGCATCGCGCTCGCCCTGGAGCCCGCGCTGGTGATCGCCGACGAGCCGACGAGCGCCCTCGACGTGACGGTCCAGCGCCGCGTGCTCGACCTCCTCGACGACGTCACCACGCGCGCCGGCTCCGCGGTCCTGTTCATCACCCACGACCTGGCGGTGGCCGCCGACCGCGCCGACCGGGTGGTGGTGATGAAGGACGGCGAGATCGTCGAGCAGGGACCGACCGCGCAGGTGCTCGGTTCTCCGACCCACGCGTACACGCGGTCGCTGCTCGCCGCGGCGCCGCAGCTCACGGTGACCACCCCGCGAGCGCCCGTGCCCGACATCGGTCCGGCACCGCTGCTCGAGGTGCTCTCGGTGAGCAAGGCGTTCCGGCTGCCCGGGCACGCGGGCCGCACGGTGCAGGCGGTCGACGACGTGAGCCTGTCCATCCCGCGCGGGGGAGCGTTCGGGCTGGTGGGGGAGTCCGGGTCGGGCAAGTCGACCGTCGCGCGGCTGGTCCTGCAGCTGACGGCCCCGGACTCCGGGACCGTGCTGCTCGACGGGGCCCCGGTGTCCGACCCGGCCGGCCGGTCGGTCCTGCGGCGCCGGTCGCAGCTGGTGCACCAGAACCCGTTCGCGTCGCTGGACCCGCGGTTCACCGTGGCGAAGATCGTCGACGAGCCCCTGCGGTCACACCGCGTGGGCAGTCGCGCGCAGCGGCGCGACCGCGTGGTCGAGCTCCTCGAGCAGGTGGCGCTGGGCGCCGCGTACGCAGACCGGCGCCCGGGCGAGCTCTCCGGCGGGCAGCGGCAGCGTGTCGCGATCGCCCGGGCCCTCGCGCTCGAGCCGGACCTGCTCGTGCTCGACGAGCCGACCAGCGCGCTCGACGTCTCGGTGCAGGCGCAGATCCTGGCGCTCCTGGACCGCCTCCGCCGCGAGCGCGGCCTGACCTACCTGTTCATCTCGCACGACCTGGCCGTCGTGCGTCAGGTGGTGGACCGGGTGGGCGTGCTGCACGACGGCCGCCTGGTCGAGGTGGGTCCCACCGCCGACGTCTTCGACCATCCGCAGGACCCGTACACCGCCGAGCTGGTTGGCGCGATCCCTGGTGGTCGCGCCGAGCTCACCCCTGAACTCCTCGAGAGGAGCACGCGATGACCGCCCTGACCACGGACCCGCTCACCGATCTCCGGCGGTGGCGCACGGCACGGGAGACGACCCTGCAGCAGCCCCACGGCTGGCTCAGCCTCGTCGGCCTGCACGCGTTGACGGCAGCGCCCCGGAGCGTCCCGGGACTGCCCGGCGAGTGGTGGACCGACGGCGCCGACGCGTTCGTCCGGTCGGGCGCCGGTCTGCAGGACCCCGAGACGCGAGCCCCGCTCGACGCCACCTGGCGTGGCACGGTGGGCGAGGGCCTGTCGACCCTCGTGGCGACCGTCGTGCCCGCGGGCCGGCCCGACGAGGACCGCGTCGTGGTCGAGCTCGTCCGCCGCACCGGCCGCCTCCACCTGCGGGTCCGCGACCCTCGCGCAGCCGCCCGGGCGAGCTTCGTCGGCGTCCCGGCGTTCCCGTACGACGAGTCGTGGGTGCTCGACGTCCCCGTCCGCTGGTACGACGAGCCGGTCGCGGCGACGGTCGGTGCCGCGCAGCACGGGCTCGTGCACCACGTGCGGCTGGTGGGGGAGATCGACGTCGAGCGCGACGGCGTCGTGCACACCCTGCGGCTCACCGCCGGTCATGCACCGGGCTCGGCCGGCGTGCTGTTCAGCGACGAGGCCGAGGACCTGGCGCCGTGGCGCGTGCTGAGCGTGGAGGCGGACGCGGGGACGGACACGCTGCGGCTGGACCTGAACCGCACGATCAACCTCCCGTACGCGTTCAGCGACTTCGGCACGTGCCCCGCTCCCGTGCAGGGCAACCACCTGCCGTTCGCGGTCCGGGCCGGCGAGCGCGACCCCCGCGGTGGCGTCTCGTGACCGCGCCGAACCCCACGCTGACGGTGCGCTGGACGGAGCTGTCGGATCCGCTGGTGCGCCCGCTGCTGGACGAGCTGGCGTTCGAGTACGCCACCCGGTACCAGGGCATCCTGGCCGTCGACGACATCCGGGCCGAGCTGGAGCACTACCCGGCGCACGAGTTCGCCTCGCCCGACGGGGGGCTGGTCCTGCTGCTCGAGGACGGTGTCCCCGTGGCGGGCGGGGCGTTCCGGCGCCGCGTCGAGCCCGAGCTCGGTGACCCCGACCGTCGGCCGCGCGCCGAGGGGCGCGACGAGGCCGGTGTGCCGACCGTTCCGACCGCCGAGCTCAAGCGGATCTGGACCCACCACGCACACCGCCGGCGTGGTCTCGCGTCCCGGGTCGTCGTGGAGCTCGAGCAGCGCGCGGCCGCCCTCGGCTACCCGCGGCTCTACCTGACCACGGGACCGCGCCAGCCGGAGGCCGTGGGTCTCTACCTGCGCACCGGCTACACGCCCCTGTTCGACCCTGACGCCGAGGCGACCGGACCGCTCCCGTTCGAGAAGTGGCTGGAGGTGACCCCGTGAGCGTGTTCCAGGACGAGTCCCGGCTCCTCGCACCGCCGCCGGTCCTGCCCGCGCGCGAGGTGTCGACGCTCGCCGGGCTGCGCGTCGTGCCCGCCCGCCACCCGGGTCGCTGGGTGGCCACCGCGGTCGTCGCCGTGCTGCTGGCCATGGTGGTCAGCTCGCTGATCACCAACGACCGGTGGCAGTGGTCCGTCGTCGCGGAGTACCTGACCTGGCCGTCGGTGCTCACCGGTCTGTGGGGGACGCTGCGGCTGACGTTCGTCGCGGCCGTCATCGGCTTCGGTCTGGGCACCGTGCTCGCGCTCATGCGCCTCTCGCGGTCGCCGCTCCTGCGCTCCGTGGCCTGGGGCTACACGTGGGTGTTCCGGTCCGTGCCGCTGATCCTGCAGCTGCTGCTCTGGTACAACCTCGCCTACCTCTACCCGGTGCTCTCGTTCGGCATCCCGTTCGGGCCCGCGTTCGCCGAGGTGGACACCCTGTCGATCGTCGGCAAGTTCGGTGCCGCGGTGCTCGGTCTCGGGCTCTCGCAGGCGGCGTACTCGGCCGAGATCGTCCGCGCCGGCATCCTCGGCGTGGACCAGGGCCAGCACGAGGCGGCCGCCGCCCTCGGCATCCCGCGGGCCCGTCAGCAGCTGCGGATCGTGCTCCCGCAGGCCATGCGGACCATCGTGCCGACGTCGATCAACGAGATCATCGGCCTGGTCAAGGGCACGTCGGTGGTCTACGTGCTGGCCTACGGCGAGCTGTTCTACACGGTCGGCGTCATCTACGGCCGCAACCTCAAGGTCGTCCCGCTGCTCATGGTCGCGGCGATCTGGTACCTCGTCGTGACGACGGTGCTCACGGTGGCGCAGTACTACCTGGAGCGGAACTACGCGAAGGGCGCCCTGCGCACGCTGCCCCCGACGCCCGTGCAGCGGCTGCGGTGGACGGTGCTGGCCACGACCAGCCGGCTGACCGGGCGCGAGCTGCCCGCGAGCGTGCCGCCCGCCTACGCGCCGCGCGCCGGCCACCTGGTCCGAACGGGGGGCGACCGATGACCGCCGGACTCGTCGAGGTGCACGGCGTGCACAAGAGCTACGGCACCCTCGAGGTGCTCGCCGGGATCGACCTGGTGGTGCAGCCGGGCGAGGTCACCGTCGTCATCGGGCCCTCCGGGTCGGGCAAGTCGACCCTGCTGCGCGTCATCAACCACCTCGAGCGCGTCGACAGCGGGTTCGTGGCCGTCGGCGGGGAGGTCGTCGGCTACGAGCGTCGCGGCGACACCCTGCGCGAGCTGCGCGAGAGGGACGTCCTGCGCCAGCGCACCCGCATCGGCTTCGTGTTCCAGAGCTTCAACCTGTTCCCGCACCTCACGGTGCTGGAGAACCTGGTCGAGGCGCCGGTGCACGCCCAGGGCCGACCGCGCCGGGAGGTCGAGGCCGAGGCGCGCGTGCTGCTGGAGCGCGTCGGTCTGTCCGACAAGGCCGACGCGCGTCCCCGGCAGCTGTCCGGCGGGCAGCAGCAGCGCGTCGCGATCGCCCGCGCGCTGGCCACCAAGCCCGAGGTCCTCCTGTTCGACGAGCCGACGTCCGCGCTCGACCCCGAGCTGGTCGGTGAGGTGCTCGACGTCATCAAGACCCTCGCCCACAGCGGTACGACGCTCGTCGTCGTCACGCACGAGATCGGCTTCGCCCGCGAGCTCGCCGACACGGTCGTGTTCATGGACGGCGGCCGGATCGTCGAGCAGGGCCCGCCGGCGCAGGTGCTCGATCATCCCCGGCACGCCCGCACCAAGGCGTTCCTCGACAAGGTCCTCTGACCATCCCACCCGAAGAGAGAAGATGATGTCCCCTGTATCGCGCCGTTCCACCCGCCCGTCCCGCACCCGGCTGCTCGCTGCGCTCGTCCTGACCCCCGTGCTCGCGGGTCTCGCGGCCTGCTCCTCGAGCGCCGCGGAGGAGCCCGGTGGCGGTGACCTGCAGGAGGCTGCCAAGGCGGCGGGCCTGACCGTCAACACGACCGCGGACCAGGACCGGATCCGCACCACCGAGTCGGCCGAGGCGATCGCGCTGCTGCCGGAGGCGATCAAGGAGAAGGGCACGCTGACGGTCGCCGTGAGCGCGTACGTCGCCCCGCTCGCCTTCCTGGCCGACGACGAGAAGACCCCGATCGGCAACGAGACCGACATCGCGCAGCTGGTCGCCGACGCGCTCGGGCTGGAGCTCGAGCACGAGGTCAAGGCGTGGGCCGACTGGCCGCTCGCCGTGCAGTCCGGCGCCGTCGACGCCGTGATCTCGAACGTCACGGTCACCGAGGAGCGCAAGGAGCTCTACGACTTCTCGTCGTACCGCAACGACGAGCTCGGCTGGCTGGTGCGTGCGGACAACGACGACATCACGGAGATCACCGAGCCTGCGGACATCGCCGGCCTCACGGTCGCCGTGGGCTCGGGCACCAACCAGGAGAAGATCCTGCTGGCCTGGGACGAGGAGAACACCGCGGCCGGGCTCGAGCCCGCGACCGTCGAGTACTTCGAGAACGACGGGGACACGATCCTGGCGCTCCAGTCCGGCCGGATCGACACGTCGTTCGGCCCGAACGCGACCGCCGCGTACAAGGCCGCCGTCTCCCCGGAGGACTTCAAGGTCGTCGGCACCCTGAACGGCGGGTGGCCCGCGACCGCGCAGATCGCGGTCGGCACCCTCAAGGGCAACGGCCTCGCGCCGGCCATCACCGCGGCCCTCAACCACGCCTTCGAGGACGGCACCTACGCCGAGGTGCTCGAGCGCTGGGGTCTCCAGGACGAGGCGATCGACACGTCGGAGACGAACCCGCCCGGTCTGCCGAAGACAGACTGAGCCCACAGACGAGGCGGCTGGGGGAGTCGCCTCACACGGCCGGCTGGGTGGACGGGGGTCGCCCAGCCGGCCGACCCACACGAACGGGAGAGCAGATGAGCGAGCACGTGGACCACGTCGTCGTCGGTGGCGGGGTCATGGGCGCGGCGACCGCGTGGCAGCTGGCCAGGCGTGGCGCCCAGGTCGTCCTGCTCGAACGGTTCGGCCGGGGACACGTCCAGGGCGCCTCGCACGGAGCGTCCCGGATCTACCGGAACACCTACGCTCGGGCGGAGTACCTGGACCTGGCGCAGGAGGCGTTCGGCCTGTGGCGCGCGCTCGAGGACGAGGCACCCGCGGTCGGTGGGCTGCTGCAGCTCACGGGCGGCGTGAGCCAGGGGTCGCTCGCCTCGCGGGAGATCGCGCAGGCCTTCGCGGCGCGCGGGATCCCGCACGAGTGGCTCTCCGCCGACGAGGCGCACGAGCGCTGGCCCGGGCTGGCGTTCGAGGGTGAGGTCCTGCACGAGACGAGCACCGCGGGTCGGCTGCACGCGGACCGCGCGGTCGAGGCGTTCCTGCAGGCGGCGGTCGCGGCCGGAGCGCGGGTGCTGCACGAGACCCCGGTGCGCGCGATCGAGCAGCGCACCGACGGGGTGCGCGTGGTGACCGACACCGGGACCTGGCACGCCGAGAACGTCGTGGTGGCAGTCGGCGCCTGGACGTCCGGGCTGCTCGGGGGCGAGATCGACCTCGCCGAGAAGCTCGTCGTCACCCAGGAGCAGCCGGCGCACTTCGCCCTGCGACCGGGCGCCCCCGACGAGAACCAGTGGCCGTCGTTCACGCACGACCCGGTGACCCCGCACCCCTGGCCGAGCGGGGTCTACGGCCTGGCCACCCCGGGCGAGGGGATCAAGGTCGGCTTCCACGGGGTCGGACCGCGCACGGATCCCGACCACCGGACCTTCACCCCGGAACCGGAGCAGCTGCGACTCCTGCGCGAGTACGTGGCCCGGTGGGTGCCCGGCGCCGACCCCGACCACCTGGTCCCCATCTCGTGCACCTACACCACCACCCCCGACCACGACTTCGTGCTGGACCGGCGGGGGCGGGTGGTCGTCGCCGCGGGCTTCTCCGGCCACGGCTTCAAGTTCGCGCCCGCGATCGGCCGCGTGCTCGCCGACCTCGCGCTCGAACCCGCGGACGCGCCCGCGCGCGCCGCCCACCCGGCCTTCGCCGTCGCGCGGCTCGCCGCCCCGACCCCCTGATTCCCGAGGAGCTCGCATGACCACGCACGTCCCGCTGTCCATCCTGGAGCTGGCGACCGTCGGCGTCGGCCAGACCGGCGCCGACGCCCTGCGCGCGACGCTGGACCTGGCCGTCGTCGCCGACCATCTCGGGTACCGCCGACTGTGGTTCGCCGAGCACCACCTCTCGCCGGGCGTCGCCTCGGCGGCCCCGGCGGTGCTCGCCGCCCTCGCGGCGGAGCGCACGCGCCGCCTGCGGGTGGGCTCGGGCGCGGTCCTGCTGGGGACGACGAGCCCGCTCGTCGCCGCCGAGCAGTTCGGGACCATCGCGGCGCTGCACCCCGGACGCGTCGACCTGGGACTCGGCCGCGCGTTCTCGCCGCCGCCCGAGGGGTTCGTGGCCCCGCCGCGCACCGAGGCCCACGACGTGGACGGGCTGCACGTGCCCGGCACCCCGCCGATCGACTTCACCGACTCGGCGCTGCGCGCCCGGCTGCTCGCGCAGAAGGAGGTGGTCGGCGCCAGCCGCTCCGGCCAGGACTTCCGTGCCGAGCTCGAGCTCGTCCTCGGTCTGCTGGCGGACACCTACGTCGACGGCGCCGGGCACTCGTACGTGAGCCCGCCGGTGGCCGGTGCGGCGTTCGACCTGTGGGTGCTGGCGTCCAGCGGCGGTGAGAGCGCCCGGGTCGCCGGTGCCCTCGGACTCCCGCTCGCTGCGAACTACCACGTCAGCCCGTCCAGCGTCCTCGGCACCGTCGAGGCGTACCGCGAGGCGTTCCGGCCGGGTGTCCTGGCCGAGCCGTACGTGGTGGTGTCCGCCGACGTGCTCGCGGCCGAGACCGCCGAGCGCGCGCACCACCTGGCCGACCCGTTCGCGGAGTGGGTGCTCTCCATCCGGCGCGGCGCGCAGGGCGCGATCGCGTACCCGGAGCCGGGAACGACGACGCCGTGGGACCGGCGCAGCGCGGCGGAGCAGGACGTGCTCCGCGACCGGATCGACACCCGGATCGTCGGCACACCGGACCAGGTCGGGGCCGGGTTGGCCACCCTGCAGCGCGTCACCGGCGCCGACGAGCTGCTGGTGACCACCGAGACCCACGACCCCCGCGACCGCGTCCGCTCGTTCGAGCTGCTCGCCGACGTGTGGGGTCTGCCCGCGGCCGCGCCGCGCGACGCGGCCGACCTGGTGCCCGCAGGCGCCTGACCCACCACCCCACGAGAAGGAGCCCACCGTGCCCGTCGACTTCCTCGGCATCGCCACCACCAGCAACGCCTCGGAGACCCAGGCCCCGACCACCGCGCCGTTCGACCTGCGCTACCTCGAGCGGATCGTGCGCGCGCACGAGGACAACGGCTGGACCCGCGTGCTGTTCGCGTACGGCTCCAGTGGCCCGGAGCCGTCGGTGCTCGCCGCCCACGCCGCAGCGCGCCTCGACTCGATCGAGCTGCTGCTCGCGCACCGGCCCAACGTGTCGTACCCGACGTTCGCGGCGAAGTCGTTCGCGACCCTCGACCAGCTCTCCGGCGGACGACTCTCAGTGCACTTCATCACCGGCGGCAACGACCACGAGCAGCGGCGCGAGGGCGACACGCTCACCAAGGACCAGCGGTACGCGCGCACGCAGGAGTACATCCAGATCGTCAAGAAGGCGTGGACCAGCGCGGATCCGTTCGACCACGACGGCGAGTTCTACCAGTTCCGCGACTTCGTGCTCGACGCCAAGGCGTTCGAGGGGCGGTCGCCGACGATCTCCTTCGGCGGCTCGTCCGACGCCGCCTACCGCGTGGGTGCGGCCGAGGCGGACATCTACGCGGTCTGGGGCGAGCCCCTGGACCGCACCGCCGAGCAGATCGCACGGATCCGCCGCGAGGCCGCAGCGGCCGGACCGACCGCCCCGCCGCGCATCCACGCCGCGTTCCGGCCGATCATCGCGCCCACCGAGGAGCTGGCCTGGGAGAAGGCCCATCGCATCCTCGGGGCCATCGAGGCCCGCAAGGCCGCGGCCGGAGGTCTGCTGGGCCGGTACTCGACCGGCAAGCCCGAGAACGCCGGCTCGCAGCGGCTGCTCGAGATCGCCGCCGAGGGCGACCGGTTCGACTCGGTCCTCTGGACGGCCCCCGCCAGGGCGACCGGCGGGGCGGGCAACTCGAACGCGCTGGTCGGCACGCCCGAGCAGGTGGCCGAGGCGCTGCTCGCGTACTACGACCTGGGAGTGAGCGTCATCTCCGCCCGGGGGTACGACCTGCTCGACGACGCGATCGACTTCGGCCGGTACGTGATCCCGCTCGTCCGCGCGGAGGTCGCGGCCCGGGACGCCGAGCGCGCCGCCGCCTGAGCGGACAGGAGCCCCCGCCGGTCGCGACCGGCGGGGGCTCCTGCGTGTCCTCAGATCGCCGTGTGCGGTCCGATCCGGTGGTAGCTGCGGTCGTGGTAGACCAGCGGCGTGGTGTCGTCGGACGTGCCGTGCTCGAGCGCGCGCAGCGAGACCAGGTAGCTGTCGCCCACCGGGGTGCGCTGGAGCACCCGCCCGCGGACCCAGGACACGGCGCCCTCGATGACCGGCTCGCCGGTGCCGAGGTCGTACCAGCCGCCCGCCTCGAACCGGTCGATGCCGCTGGTCGCGAACCGCGCGGACACGTCGTCCTGGTCAGCCGACAGGAAGCTCACCGTGAGCGTGCGCGCGCGGGACAGGGCCTCCCACGACGACGACGTCGACGCGAGCGAGAACGCCAGCAGCGGGGGAGCGGCGGACACCGAGATGACCGAGGTGGCGGTGAAGCCCACGCGCCGGTCGCCGTCCCGGAGCGCCACCACGGCGACGCCCGCGGGGTGCTGCCGGAACACCTCCTTGTACTGCTGCGGGGACAGCTGGGGCTCGTCCTGGTCGCGCAGGAGGCGGTCCAGGGCGTGCAGCGTCTCGGCGGTCATGCGCGGGCCGCCTCGAGCGTCGCGGAGGCACCGACGACGAGCGCGGTCAGGGCCGCGCCGCCGTCCTGCCACCACCGGTCGACGACGGGCTGCGGGTCGGCGAGCTGGTGCTCCACGAGGGTGAGCGCACGGGTGGGCACCACGGCGCCGAGCTCGACCAGCAGCGGCCGCAGGTGCACCTCCCCGACGAGCGCGTGCGCCGGGTTGCCCGAGACGACGACCGGCACCGCGATCACGCCGCTGAGGGCACCGGGGCCGTACAGGTCGAGGAACGCCTTGAGGAGGCCGGTGTACGACGCCTTGTAGACCGGCGTCGCGACGACGAGGACGGTGGCGTCCGCGACGGTGCGCAGGGCCGCGTCCGCGGTCGGGTGGGACTCGGCCAGGATCTCCGCGGCGAACGTGGCCAGCTCGACGGTCTCCACGGGCTCGACCGAGCCGAGCAGGCGCGCGACCTCCTCGCCGACGTGGACGGCTGCCGCGGTGGTGCGCGACCCGCTCCGGGGGTTGCCGGACAGCACCACCACACGGGCTCCGGTGTGCTGCGACGACGTCAGATGGGTCATGGCTGGTCCCTCGATCTCGGCTCCGGTGAACCCGCCGCACGGTCCGTGCGGGTTCGCTGGGACCGGGTATAACAACAATCCCGACTTGACCAGAGGGTTTGGTCGACTTTCTTGCATGGCGGACCTGCTGCGGCCCCCGAACGGCCGGACGGCCCCGACGCCAGGCGTCGGGACCGTCCGTTCGTGCAGGTGGGAGAGGGATCAGGCGGCAGCGCGGCCGAGCCCCCGGAACGTCCAACCGGCCTCGCGCCACCGAGCGGCGTCGAGCTTCCCGCGGGCGTCGATCACGGCCGGCTGGTGCGTGAGCTCGGCCAGTCGGGCCGGCTCCGCGTCGGTGAACTCGTCCCACTCGGTTAGGACGAGCACCACGTCGCTGCCCTCGACGGCCTCCTCCACGCCGGTGGCGTAGCCGAGGGTCGGGAAGCTCGACCGCGCGGTGTCGCCGGCCTGCGGGTCGTACACGGTGACCTGTGCCCCCCGCAGGTGCAACGCCGCTGCGACGTTGAGCGCCGGGGAGTCCCGGACGTCGTCGGTGTGCGGCTTGAACGCTGCCCCGAGCACCCCGATCCGCCGGTTGAGCACGGACCCGCCGCAGGCCTCGATCGCAAGGTCGATCACGCGCGACCGCTGGCCCATGTTGATCTCGTCGACCTGCTGGAGCAGGGCCGACGCCGGGTAGGCACCGAGCTCGTTGGCCCGGTGCATGAGGGCGCGGATGTCCTTGGGCAGGCACCCGCCACCGAACCCGAGACCGGCGTCGAGGAACTGCCGGCCGATCCGGACGTCGTGCCCGAGCGCGTCGGCCAGGACCTTGACGTCGGCTCCCGCCGCCTCGCACACGCCGGAGATCGCGTTGATGAACGAGATCTTGGTGGCGAGGAACGCGTTGGCACTGACCTTGACCAGCTCGGCGGTCGGCAGGTCGCACACGACGACTGGCGAGCCCTCGGCGATCGGGCCGGCGTACACGCGACGCAGCAGCGCCTCGGACTCGGCGGTGGTGCCGCCCAGGACGATGCGGTCGGGGTGCAGCGTGTCCTGCACCGCCTTGCCCTCGCGCAGGAACTCCGGGTTCCACACCAGCTCGGCGCGGACGCCGGACGGAGCCGCCTTCGCGATGAGCTTGCGCAGGCGGGCTCCCGTCCCGACGGGCACGGTCGACTTGCCGACGATCAGCGCGTCGTGGGTGAGGTTCTTCGCGATCGAGGTGGTCGCCGCCTCGACGAAGCGCAGGTCTGCGGCGTGGCTCGTCTTGGACTGCGGGGTGCCGACGCACACGAAGTGCACGTCGGCCCAGCCCACGGCCTCGGCCACGTCGGTGGTGAACCGCAGGCGACCGGTGGCCAGCTGCTCGGTGAGCAGCTCGGGGAGCCCGGGCTCGTAGAACGGCACCTTGCCGGCGGTCAGCATCGCGACCTTGTTCGGGTCGGTGTCCACGCCCACCACCTCCATGCCCAGCTGGGCCATGGCGACCGCGTGGGTGGCGCCGAGGTAGCCGGTGCCGAGCACCGCGATCCGCGGAGCCGGGGCCTCGGGGTCGAAGGTCGAGCGGGGGAACAGGTCGGTCAGGTCGATCTGGTTGTCGGTCATCACGGCTCCTGGGTGGTGGTGGGGGCGAATCCGGCTGCGGGGTCCTGCACGCCGTCGACAAAGGCCTGGAGCGAGTCCGCGCGGGACTCGATGCGCCAGTCGTTGGTGACGAGCTGCCCGCCGGTGGTGCTGGTGACGGTGTGGTTGAACCAGGAGAACCCGACGACGTCCGCGTTCTCCGGCTCGGCCAGGGAGTCGAACAGGTCGGCGATCCAGGCGGGCTTGTTGCCACCGACCTCCGAGGCCCCGATCTCCGCGAGGAAGATGGGCTTGGAGGTGATCGACCGAAGCTGGTCGAGCGAGCGATCGAAGGTGTACGAGAACGTCGGCGTCTGGTCGGCCTTGAACGGCGGCCGGTAGTAGCCCGACAGGCCGACCCAGTCCACGTACTCGTCGCCCGGGTACAGGCTCCGCATGTACGTCGCGTCGGTCTTGGCGTAGTCCGCCAGCGAGTTGACGATGTTCGGGGCCCACACCCACAGGACGTACTGGTTGGCGCCCTCGGCCTCGAAGATGTCGTGCACGTGGCGCCACATCGTCACGTAGTCGCCCTCGCCGTTCCCGTTGAGCGAGTCGCCGCCCCAGGTGCGCTCACCCCACGGGTACCAGTCGCCGTTCATCTCGTGGTCGAGCCGGATCGCCATGGGCAGGCCCAGGGCGGTGATGTCCTTCGCGTACTGCCGCAGGTAGTCGTCGTAGGCGCCGCCGATGATGGTCGGCAGCGAGTACGCCGGGTCCACGGACTCGTTGTTCGCGGCCTTGAGCGGACGCGACTCCCACGTCAGGAGCGGGAGCATGCCCTTCTCCCAGGAGCGCGTGACGGCGTCGGGTCGGAACGGTCCGTCCCAGCCCTGGAAGTAGCCCGCGACGGTCGGGGTGGCTCCCACCTTCGCGGCGACGCTGTCGAGCTCCGCCCAGTTGAACGGCGACTGCGGTGTGTACAGGCCGAACTGGCGCCTCTCGGGTGCGAGCAGCTCGGACAGCGGTGGCGCGGTCGGCTTGACCGCAGGGGCGGGGCTCACGGGCTGCGGTGCGGTGCCCTGGGCGCTCGCCCGTGCGCGTGCCGCGTCGGCCTCGGCCTGGTCCGCCCGGGTGGCGGCGTCGCGAGCCTTGCCGCGGGCGGCCGCGGCGGTCTTCTCGGCGGCCACCTTGGCCTGGGTGCGGGCGGCGGCCTCGGCCTGTTCTGCCGCGGCCTTCTGCGCCCCTTCGGCTGCGGCCGCCTGCTGCTCGGCGGCAGCCTTGGCCTTGCCGTTCTCGGCGGCGGCCTTGCGCTCGGCAGCGGCCTTGGCCTGCGACCGTTCGAGGGAGGCGACCTCGTCCTCACGCGCCTCGAGGGAGTTGCGGAGCTTCTCGTTCTCGGCAGCCAGCCGGATCTCCGCGGCGCTGGACTTCGCGGAGGTGGTCGTGGCGACCGACGGGGACAGCCACACGCCGGCCGTCACGGCGACGAGGGCGAGTGCGACGCCGGCGGCGCCGATCCGCTTGCGGGGTGAGGGGCGGATGGCGCGGGACCACCATCCTGCGGGCTCGATGTGCTCAGACATAGACAAGGGCCTCCAGAGCGAAGATGGCCAGCGCGATCAGGTACGGGATCGCGGCCAGCGGGTTGAGCCGGCGGCGCCGCGAGGGCGCCACCGGTGCCGTGGCCACCGCGCGGCGAGCGCGGACGGGGGCCGTGGCCGGGGCGTCGGTGAGGAGCGTGTGGCCGTCGGGCGCGGTGCGTTGGGTCGGCAGCGTGCCCGGGGGAGTGCGGTCGACGAGGTCGGCAGGCCCGGCGGGCGCGCTCTCGAGCTCGGCGATCAGGTCGTCGCCGCCGCCCGCGTAGGCGCCGGCACGCGTCCCCCAGCCGCTGGCGTGGGCCATGCGCAGGAACCCGAGCAGCCGGATGGGCATGAGGAAGAGCGTCGAGACGATGATGAACACGGGCAGCCGCAGGAAGTCGGACGGCTTCTCGTGCAGGTGCCGGATCTGCCGGATGGCCATCGACAGGACGGACGAGACGACCATGGTCGCGACGACCCACGCCCAGCCGCTCAGCCCCGTGTAGGTCTCGAGGATGGCCTGGTAGAGGTTGATGCCGGTGCCGGAGACGGCCCGGTAGACCCACCCGGCGATGGTCCCGAACAGCAGGAACGGCAAGATGATGTCGGCGATGAAGAAGATCGCCAGGACCGGGGCGTGCCCGACCATCCAGGGCAGCATCCGCAGGGTGTTGTACTGGCTCCCGCGGGCCCAGCGCAGCTGCTGCTTGGCCAGCTTCTTCACCTGCAGCGGAGCGTCGGTGTAGACGAGGCTCGTGTACTGGTACACGGACCGGTAGCCGGCCTTGAGCGTGAGGTTGGTCAGCGTGCGGTCGTCGGAGACCTCGAGGAACACGCCCATGAACTTCTGGTGCATGAAGTCGTCCATGACGGACACGAGGATGTGCCGGCGGAACGCGATGGTGCGTCCCGGCAGGCAGCCGACCTGACCGAGCGCGGACTGCGCGGGCATCGAGTACAGCGCCCGCGTGTTCTCCAGCCAGTCGGCCCAGCGGGTGATCCAGGACCGCTCGGGGTCGAGGATGCGCTGACGCGTGGTGGCGCCGCCGACCGACGGGTCGGCGAACGGCTTGACCAGCTCGGAGAGCGTGCCGTCGGTCCAGACCGTGTCGGAGTCGACCAGCACGGTGATCTCGCCGCGCGACATCTCGGTGCCGATCTTCACGGCGTTGCGCTTGCCGGGGATCGGCGTGTGCACCCAGCGGACCAGGGGAGCGAACTCGTCGCTGATCTCCTGGAGGGGGACGTTGACCGCGCCGTTGATGACGACGATCACCTCGTCGGGGCGCTGGTCGACGATGCGGGTGAGCACGTCCCGGAACAGGTCGAGGGGCTCGTCGACGACGGGAATGACCACGCTCGTCGTGCCGTGGAACTCACCGGTGTAGGGCTTGTAGCGCCGTGACAACAGCACCTTGAGCAGCCACAACGCCCAGATGATCGTCGAGAAGAATGCAAATAGATAGAACTCGGACTGGCCTTCGAACATTTGCCGCAACTGCAAGACATAGACGAACATGGCGGTACCCCGCTCATTCGGTCAACGGAACTGTGTAGCTGACCGGCGCCGTCGGCGATGCAGCGAGGACGTCGAGGAGCGCCCGTAGGTAGGCGCTTTCCCCGCATCGATGGTCACGGCTGTGCCCTGAGGGCACTGCCTGACGTGGGCGTCTGCCCCTCCCCCCGGAGGCGCACTGGGCGAGCAACGACCGCGCGCCCTCCTCGTCAGGAGGTCGTGGGTGAACCCGATGAATCGAACGTACCAGGCGGTAACGGAGGAATCAGACGGACGCCCGTCCAGATGTGACTGTTGTCACCGGCATTGTTGCCACAATGACCGTATTTTGCCCGAATTGACCGGGGCAAGTTTACGGGGATTTTACGTGGGTTCGTGGGCGCCCGGGCGCGTCCTCAGGGCCGTTCCACGACTCCGGCGCTGCCTCCGCCGCGGCGCGTCGGCTCCGCGACGGCGAGCACGGAGCCGTCGTCGCGGAACTCGATCGCCGTGGCTGCGCCGATCTCCGGGTTGTCCGCGAAGGTGTGCCCCAGCGCCTGCAGCGGGGCGCGGTCGAACCCGGGTTCGGCCTGCACGGCAGCGGTGTTCCGCTGGGTGGCGCGCGGGGCCGCGACGGCCGCGTCGAGGGTCATCCCGAGGTCGAGCCGGTTGACCAGGATCTGCAGGACCGTGGTGATGATCGTCGACCCGCCCGGCGACCCCAGCGCGAGGAGCGGCGTGCCCTCGGCCAGGACGATCGTCGGCGCCATGGAGCTGCGCGGGCGCTTCCCGGGGCCGGGCAGGTTCGGGTCGTTCCCACCCTGGGTGTCGGTGAAGTTGAAGTCCGTCAGCTCGTTGTTCAGCAGGAAGCCCCGACCGGGCACGACGATGCCGTTGCCGCCGAGCGACTCGATGGTGAGCGTGTACGCCACGACGTTGCCCCAGCGGTCCGCGGTGGTCAGGTGCGTGGTCGACTGGCCGTCAGAGCCCTCGGTGCCGACCGTCGCAGGCGCGGGGCACGGACCGTAGACACCGTCCGGGGAGCCAGCTGCCACCGGCTTGGTCAGCGCGCTCGTGGCACTGATCTGGCATGCGCGCTCACCGGCGAACCCGTCCGAGAGCAGCTCCTGCAGGGGCACCTGGACGACGGCGGGGTCGCCGACGTACCGGTTGCGGTCCGCGAAGGCCAGAGCGCTCGCCTCCAGGTAGCGGTGCAGCGTCTGCGTCCGGTCGGTCGTCGCGGGGAGCGCCTCCAGGATGTTGAGGGCCTCGCCCACGGTCGAGCCTCCCGACGACGGCGGTGCCATCCCGTACACGTCGAGCCCGCGGTACGAGACCAGCGTCGGCTGGCGCAGGAGTGCCGTGTAGGACGCCAGGTCAGCGCGCTCCAGGAGGCCCGGCCGGACGACCAGAGGGCTGTGCCGCCGCACGGGTGGGCGCTGGACCGTCTGGACGATCTCCCGGGCGAGGCGCCCGGTGTAGAGCTCGCCGACGCCCTTGCGGCCGAGCAGGTCGTAGGTGTCGGCCAGGTCCCGGTTGCGGAACACCGAACCGACCGCCGGCGGTGCGCCCCGGCGCAGGAACAGGTCGGCCGAGGACCGGAACGCCGAGAACCGGGCGACGTTGGCGGTCGTCTGGTCCACGAACGTCTGGTCGACCACGAAGCCGCGCCGCGCCACCTCGGTCGCGCCGCTCAGCGCCTTGTGCAGGCTGATCGATCCCCACTGGTCCAGCGCCGTCTGCCACGTCGCAGGGGTCCCGGGGACTCCCACGGACAGCCCGGAGGTCACAGCGTCGGCGAACGGGATCGGCACACCGCCCTCCACGAACGAGTCGCTCCGCATCGTCATCGGTGCGGTCTCGCGCCCGTCGATGGTGTGCACGGTGCGGGTCGCCGCGTCGTAGTACACGAAGAACCCGCCGCCGCCGATGCCGGAGGAGAACGGCTCGGTCACCCCGAGCGTCGCGGCGGCCGCCACGGCGGCGTCGACCGCGTTCCCGCCCTTGCGCAGCACCTCGATCCCGACGCGGGTGGCGTCGGCGTCCACCGTGGCGACCGCCCCGCCGGTGCCGACGGCGACGGGCACCTTGTCCCCCGGGCGGGGATGGGCGGCCGCCGGGGCGATGCCGGTGGTGACCGCGAGGGCTGCCGCGACGACGACGGCGAGGACGGGTCCGGAGTGCCTGGACGATCGCATGGGATCTCCTCGGGCGAGTGGGCGGGTGAGTTCCGGTCTACCACCCCACGACGCCCGCGCCCAGGCCTGTGACTAGCTCCGAGGGGAGTGCGCTCCCGCACCCACGAGGGCGCCGCGTGCCGCGTCCGCCCGCCCCGTCGTCGGGAGGCCTGCCGCCGCCCACGCGTGGAACCCGCCCACCACGTCGGTCGCGCGGTGCAGGCCCAGGTCGGCCAGCGCGGCCGCGGCCAGGCTGGACGTGTACCCCTCCGAGCACAGGACGACGACCTGCAGGTCGTAGCCCGTGGCCGCCGGGATCCGGTGGTCGCTGGCCGGGTCGAGCCGCCACTCGAGGACACTCCGCTCGATGACGACCGCCTGCGGCACCTCGCCCTCGGCCGCCCGCTGCGCGGCGGGGCGGATGTCGACGAGCAGCGCGCCGCGACGCACGGCTTCCCACGCGGCCGGCGGCGCGAGGCGGTGGAGCCCCGCGCGGGCGTCGGCCAGCACGTCGTCGATGGTCCGACGGCGGGCGGCGCTCACGTGTCCGTCTCCGGCTCGTCGGTCTCGACGGTGCGGGTGGGGACGAGCCGGCCATCGGCGGTGGTCGCCCAGTACGTCATGCGGGTGAGCCGCGTGGAGTACGCATGGATGCTCACCGCGGGTTCCGTGCCGGTGTTCAGCACGTCGTGGAGGTCGCCCGGGTCCACGGTCTGGGTCTGCCCGGCGGCGAAGTCCTGCGGCACGAGGCGTCCGTCGCTGTGCGGGCGGATCTCCGTCAGGGTGCCCGCCGCGATGGTGAACGCGGCCGCGGAGGCGCCGTGGTCGTGCAGCTCGGTGCCCTGCGACGGCAGCCACGTGAGGAGCCACACGTCGACGTCGGGCGGTCCGTCGAGCCGGATCCACCAGCGCCCGCTCTCCTGGAACCGGACCAGCGGTCGCCAGAGCTCGGGGCGTGCGGCGATGGAGCGGGTCAGTGCGCTCAGCGCGTCGACGCCCAGCGGGGTGAGGGCGGGGCGTGGGGACAGGTCGATGCTCATGGTGGTGCCTCTCGGGGTGCGTCTGTGGGCCGATCTCCACGGCGTCCCGGAGGGCGTGGGTCGGCGGGGCCTGCGTCCGGGATGAGCCGGGGGTGCGTCAGTGCTGACAGCAGGCGGGACAGGAACGCAGCGAGAGGAGTGAGGCGCGACGCGGCGGGAGCGCGGTGACGCGGGTGGCGGTCATCGGGTGCTCCTCTCGGTCGGGTCGTGGCGAGGCACAGAGCAGCATGCAGCCGTGCGGCCGGTCAAGGGTTCGGCGGGAGCTCTCGGATGCTGGACGTCGGGTCAGGCGCGGGTCTCGACGGGGATCCGGGCCTCGGCCTGCACGACGGCCGGTTCGGGCACGTCGGTCCCACGGCGGACCAGCGCGATCCCGGCGACGACGAGCACCATCCCGGCGACCTGCAGCGGCACGGGCACCTCAGCGACCAGCGCCCACGCGAGCAGGACGGCGACGAGCACCTCCGACAGGGCGAGGAACGACGCGAGCCGCTCGCCGAGCAGGCGGACGGACAGCGCGCTCACGCCGTACGCGAACGCGGTCGGCACGGTGGCGACGACGAGCAGCGGGACGATCCAGTGCACCCGCGCGCCGAGCAGGTCGACGCGGACGTCCGGCGCGGCCAGGGGGAGCACCCCGACGGCGGCGACGAGGGCGACCGTGAGCGCCCCGACCGCCATGCCGGCACCGGCCAGGCTGATCGACGGCAGCTCCGTGCGGCGGCTCGTGAACGCGAAGTAGGCGGCGTTGCCCACCGCGGAGACCAGCGCGAACGCCAGCCCGACCGGGTCCAGCTCGAGCGAGCCGGTGAGATCGAGCACCAGGACCAGTCCGCCGGTGGCGAGCGCCGCCCCGGCGAGCGTGGCGCTCGTGGGTGCCCGACGCTCGCGGGCCCACCGCCAGGCGACGAGCAGGAGCGGGCCGGTGTACTCGATGAGCAGGGCGATGGCCACGGGCAGCCGGTCGACCGCGAGGTAGTACATGGTCGAGGCGGTGGCGACCCCCAGGACCCCGAAGCCGAGGACGGTGCGCCACTCGTCGCGGAGCACGTGCCAGCGACCGCGCAGGGCCCACGCGGCAGGCCCGGCCAGCAGCAGCGCCGCGACCGACAGCCGCACGAGGATCGCGGACCCGGGGGACCAGCCGGCCGCGAGCAGGGGCTTGACCACGGGACCGCTGGTCGCGAAGGCGACGGCGGCAACGAGGCCGGCGACGATTCCGGCGGCGCGACCCGGCGCGGCGGTCGTGGACATAGGGAGCCCCTGCCAGGGATGTCATGGGTGAAATGGCGTTACGCTCGTGACGCTAGCCCATCCCGCCGACAGGAGTCAAAGTGGTTTTCGCACCTGACACCGAGATGAGCATCGCCGCGGCCGTCGAGCTGGTGAACACCGCTCGTCGCCGGGACGGGCACGACGCCATGGCGACGGTCGCGGACGTCGACGAGTTCTACACGCGGTGGGGCTACACGGTCCGGCACGACGGGGACGCCGACGAGCTCGCCGCGGTGCGCGACGCGCGCGACCAGATCGCCGCGCTCTGGGACGTCGACCGGGACACCGCTGCCGCCGTGCTCAACGAGCTCCTCGCGCGCGGGGGAGCCGTCCCGTTCCTCGTCCGGCACGGCGACGTCGACTGGCACCTGCACGGCACCGCACCGGACGCTCCGTTGGGCACGGTCGTGCTCGTCGAGACCGCGATGGCGATGGCCGACGTGGTGCGCTCCGACGAGTGGGACCGGCTGCAGCGTTGCGAGGCCGACGACTGCGACGCGCTGCTCGTCGACCTCTCCCGCAACCGCTCGCGCCGGTTCTGCGACGTGAACGGCTGCGCCAACCGGGCCCACGTCGCCGCCTACCGTGCTCGACGGGCCGGGTCGCCGGCCCTGCAGGAACGAGACGTCGCGCGCTGAGCCCGTGACAGGATCGCCGCGTGGAGCTGACGGAGGATCTGAAGGACGCCATCGCGACGGGGTACGCCCGGCGGGACCGCGACGACATGGCCCCCACGATCGCGTACTTCGAAGGACTCCTGGCCGAGCACCCCGAGCACCCCGTCCTCGTCCTCGAGGTGGCCGGCGCGTACGACGCCGCCGGTCGGGAGGCCGACGCCGCCGTCAGGTACGAGCGGGCCCTCGACCTGGGTCTCGACGGGGACGACCTCCGCCGGTGCCTGTGCCAGTACGGCAGCACGCTGCGGTGGCTCGGCCGGCTCGAGGAGTCGGTCGCGGTGCTGGAGCGGGCCCGTGCGCAGTTCCCGCAGTCCGACGCCGTCCGCGTGTTCCTCGCTCTCTCGCTCGCCGAGGCGGGCAGCACCGACGCCGCCGTGGCCCAGCTGCTCACGGTGATCACGGACCACGCCGACGTCACCGACCTCGGCCGGTACGCCGTGGGGCTCCGCGGTCTGGGGACGTGGCTCGGCGCGGGCCGTCCGGAGGACGCGGAGTAGGTCTGGCTCAGGCGAGGCGGGCCACCAGGGCGGCGGTGTCCCGCTCGTGCCGGGGTGTCGGGACGTCGTACTCGAGGCACCACAGCAGCTGGTACACCGACGCGCGTTCCGCCCATCCGTCCGCCGCCGGCTCGCCGCGGCGGTAGACCGACCAGAACACGGGATCGGTCATGTCGTCCCAGAAGGCCATCCGGGCCACGTCCGACTCCGCGGGACCGGCCCACGCCTTGTCCCAGTCGAGGACCGCCGCCAGGCACCACCCGTCGGTGGCGCGGCGGACGAGGAGGTTGGCGTGGTGCAGGTCGTCGTGCGTGAGCGTCGGCCGGACCGGCTCGGTGAAGAGTCCGGCATGGCGATCCAGCACGCCGTGGGCGAGCGCCCGCCGCTCTTCGTCGCGGACGCGCAGCGCGATCCGCGAGTGCAGGGCGTCCACCAGCGTGCCGCCCGGCGGTTCGTCGAGACCGCCGAACGAGGGGAGCGCGACGGACTGGATCCGGAGGACGGCTCGGGCGATGCACGCTGACGCGGTGGCGAGCTCTGCCGCGCCCAGTCGAGGGCGCACCTCCCGCCACTCGGCGCCGTCGACGTGCTTCTGGAGCAGGTGCTGGAGCTCGCCGTCGTCGCCGGCCGCCACGACCCGCGCGACGGGGACCCCGGCCGCCTCTGCCAGGCGCTGGGCGGTGGCCGTCCGCGTGTAGTCGAGCGCGGGCCGCGTCGCGGATGACGCCAGCTTCAGCACGTACGCGGCCGCGTCCGCGCGAAGGTGCAGGACGGCGTGGTCGTCGGTCGAGTGGAGGAGCTCGACGTCCGCACGCCCGACGTCCCGGGCCACGAGCTCGCGGGCGGCCCCGAGCCAGTCGTGCTCGGTACCCATCTCAGCCCTCGACCCCCGTGGCCGTGTGCGGTGTGCCGACCGGCTTGGACTCCGGGGACCCCCGTTCGCGCAGGTAGATCGACAGGACGACCATGCTGGCCACCGCCAGGAACTCCGACTGCCAGTTCTGCAGCGTGCGGCTCCAGAAGTCGGGCAGCAGCAGGTACTCGGTCCACGTCACCGGGTCCTGCAGGTCGTGCATCTGCTGCTCGCTGTACGCGACGGCGCCGGTCACCGACTGGGCGAGCCACGACAGGGCGAAGATCGTGCCCATCACCAGGCTCAGCGACCGCGAGTAGAGGCTCAGTCGCCACCCGCGCACGCGGGCCCAGGAGGGGGACTCCGCGGTCGAGAACTCGGCCACCTTCTGCTCCTGGTCGGTCTCCCGGCCGGCGTCGTCCAGCGGCTTGGACTCGGGCGACCCGCGCTGCAGGAAGAACACGGTGGCCACGACGAAGAGCAGGAACTGCAGGAACTCGGACTGCCAGTTCTCGGTGACGTCGACGGCGAACGCCGAGGTGGTCACGTACTCGCCGATGTCGATCGGATCGAGGCCGGCGCTGCGCTGCTCCTCGTTGAACAGGGCGACGCCGGAGATCGCCTGCCCGACGAGCGCGGCGACGAAGAGCGCGCCGAAGAACAGGGTCAGGCTGTTCCGCCGGAGGTCGGTGCGCAGCGCGGTCATCGGTGCAGCACCCCGAGCACGAAGCAGTACGCGAGCCCGAGCAGGACGCCGCCGAGGCACATCCAGAAGAGCGCGCGCATCGTCAGGCCCCTTCGAGGGCGCAGTCGTAGGGCCGGTCCGGGCGCGCGTCGCACCCGGCCGCGGTGATCCGCCAGGTCGTGCCGGACACGGTGAGGAACATGACGTCACCCGTCAGCACGACCTGCGCCTGGCGGCCCGCGACGGACGCCGAACCCGACATCGAGCCCGTCCGTGCGGCGAGCGTGTCGCCCACGTCACCGTGGAGGACCGCGTCGGCGCACGCCTCGTCGGCGTCGCCCTCGAGGGTCTCGACGGTGACGGGCGCCAGGAGGTCGCAGGCGGCTGCACCGTCCTGGCGGCCGACGGCGTCGTAGAACGCCGAGGCGACCTCGACCGCTGAGCCCGACGTCGGGCGGGCGGGCACGCAGCCGGTCAGGGCCACGCCGACGACGACCAGCAGGACGCCTCGCGTCAGGCGTCCTCGCCGGTCACGTGCCTCGGTCACGGCCCGATCGTAGGTCGGCGCTCCCGAACGGGCGCGCTGGCCCGACCCGGGGCTGTGGTCCCTACCGCCGGAGCGGGACGGTGTGCTTCGGTCGAGGGACGAGGACGTCCCAGGAGCAGGAGGCCACGATGGTCGCCCGGGTGCCGGAGGCCCGCACGGAGATCGGTCCCGACCCTGCCGTCGGCCTGCTCGTCGAGCAGGCCGACCCGGCCGTGGCCCGGCTGGCCCGCCGCGACCTGCTGGGCGAGCCCGTCGGGGACGCACCCGCGAGCCGCGTCGTCCAGCGCCTGCTGACCGGCCTCGACGACTCCGTGCGCGCCCCCTACGTGAAGTGGACCGGCGCCCACTGGCGACTGGTCTCCCTCGTGGAGCTCGGCGTCGCCGAGGAGGAGCCGGCGGTGATGCACGCCGCCGACGCTCTGCTCGGCTACTGGTCGCGGGCGCAGCGGCTGGCCGCGGTGCCGGTCGTCGACGGGCGAGCGCGGCGGTGCGCCTCGCAGGAGGGCAACGCACTGGCGGTCGCGTGCCGCCTCGGTCTCTGGCGGGACGATCGCGCCGTCACGCTGGCCGAGCACCTGCTGTCGTGGCAGTGGCCGGACGGCGGGTGGAACTGCGACCTGCGGCCGACGGCGTCGCACTCGTCGTTCCACGAGACCCTGCCTGCTCTGTGGGGGCTCGCGGAGTACGGCGCGGCCAGCGGCGACCGGACAACCCTGGACGCGGTCGGCTCGGCCGCCGAGCTGCTGCTCTCGCACGAGGTCCTGTACTCGACGAGCACGGGGGAGCCGATCCACGAGTCGTTCGCGTTCCCGCACTACCCGCCGTTCTGGCACTACGACGTGCTCCAGGCGCTCCTCGTCCTCGAACGCGTCGGCGTCGGCGCCGACCCGCGCACCGGCCGCGCCCGGCAGCTCCTGGTCGACCGACGTCGGCCCGACCGTCGGTGGCGGGCGGCCAGGCGCTGGTGGCGGCCACCCGGGTCCACCGGGAGCGGGGTGGAGGCGGTCGACTGGGGCGACGTGGCGCACCAGATGGTGACGCTCAACGCGCTGCGGGTGGGTGCGCGGTAGTCCGAGGTCGTCAGCGGGCCTGGCGCCAGCGCAGTGCGCGGACGCTCTGCGCGCGCCAGAGGGCGAGCACGGCACGCGCCCAGCCCCGCCGCTCGCTCCGCTCCTTCGCCACCCTGCGAGTCTCCCGCCGCGTGCCGTGGTGGGCGAGCCGAGGTCGCGCCGGGGCGGGCAGTGGCGGAACCTGGGAGGCGTGCCCAACCGTCTGGTGAACGCGACGAGCCCCTACCTCCTGCAGCACGCCGACAACCCGGTGGACTGGCAGGAGTGGGGTGACGCGGCGTTCGCCGAAGCGGTCACGCGGGACGTCCCCGTGCTCGTCTCGGTCGGCTACGCCGCGTGCCACTGGTGCCACGTCATGGCTCACGAGTCGTTCGAGGACCCGGGGGTCGCCGCCTTCCTGAACGAGCACTTCGTGTGCGTGAAGGTGGACCGCGAGGAGCGGCCCGACGTCGACGCGGTCTACATGGCGGCCACGCAGGCGATGACGGGCTCGGGTGGCTGGCCGATGACCGCGTTCACCACGCCGTCGGGGGAGCCGTTCTTCTGCGGCACGTACTTCCCCCCGCGTCGGGTGCAGCAGATGGCGTCGTTCTCCGAGGTGCTCGCCGCCGTCGCGGCGGCGTGGTCGGCGCGCCGGGAGGAGGTGCTGTCCACCGCCGGGGCGGTCGTCGAGGCCCTCGCCGGGCGGCCCACGGCGGGTCGGGCGGCGGAGGGTTCCGACGACGACCTGGTCGAGGCGGCTCTGGCCGGCATCGCGACGACGTTCGACGCCGCGCGCGGCGGCTTCGGTGGCGCGCCCAAGTTCCCGCCGTCGATGGTGCTCGAGTGGCTGCTGCGTCATCACGCGCGGACCGGTGATCCGGGAGCGCTCGACATGGCGGTCCGGACGCTCGACGCGATGGCGCGTGGGGGCATGTACGACCAGCTCGCGGGTGGCTTCGCGCGGTACGCGGTGGACCCGACCTGGACCGTGCCGCACTTCGAGAAGATGCTCTACGACAACGCCCTCCTGCTGCGGGTGTACCTGCACGCCTGGCGCACGACGGACGCGCCGCTGATGCGTCGCGTCGCCTCCGAGACCGCGACCTGGATGGTCGAGGAGCTGGCCACCCCCGAGGGCGGCTTCGCCTCGTCGCTCGACGCGGACAGTGAGGGGCGGGAGGGCGCGTTCTACGCCTGGACGCCCGAGCAGCTGCGCGACGTCCTCGGCGCGGAGGACGGGGCGTGGGTGGCCGGCATGTTCGGGGTGACGGAGGACGGCACGTTCGAGCACGGGACGTCGGTGCTCCAGCGGCGCAGCGACGCGGGCGACGAGGCACGCCTCGCCAGGGTGCGCGAGCAGCTCCGGCTGGCGCGCGCACGGCGGCCGTGGCCCGCTCGGGACGACAAGGTGGTGACCGGGTGGAACGGCCTGGCCGTCGCGGCCCTCGCGGAGTCGGCCGTGCTGCTCGACCGTCCCGAGCTCCTCGACGCGGCCGTCCGGGCAGCCGATCTCGTCGTCGCCACGCACCTCCGGCGGTCCGCGGACGGCTCGACCCGGGTGGTGCGCGCGTCGCGAGACGGTGCGCCCGGCGACGCGCCCGGGGTGCTCGAGGACTACGGCAACCTCGCCGAGGGCCTGCTCGCCCTCGCGGCGGTCACCGGCGACTCCCGGTGGTTCGAGGTTGCGGGCCGCCTGCTGGACACCGTGCTCCGGCACTTCGCGGCGCCGGCCGGTGGGTTCCACGACACCGCGCAGGACGAGACGGACGCCGTCGTCGCCCGGATCGGCCGCCCGCAGGACCCGGCCGACGGCCCGACGCCCTCGGGCCAGTCGAGCGCGGCGGGCGCCCTGCTCACCTACGCCGCACTGACCGGATCCCTCCGGCACCGGGAGGCTGCGCTGAGCGCGCTGCGGGGCCCCTTGTCTCTCGCCACCCGGTACCCCCGAGCGGCGGGCTCGGCGCTGGCCGTGGTGGAGGCCGTCCTCGACGGTCCCCGGGAGGCGGCCGTCGTCGGCCCCCGTGACGACCCGCGCACGGTGGCGCTGCACCACCGCGCGCTGGCGTCGACCGCACCTGGCCTGGTGGTCGCGGTCGGGGACCCCGGCGGGCTCGGCGACGGCCCGCCGCTCCTGCACGACCGGCCCCTCGTCGGAGGTGTCCCGGCCGCGTACGTGTGCCGGGGGTTCGTGTGCGACCGGCCGACGACGCACCCGGAGGACCTCGCGCGCCTGCTCTCCTGAGCGGTCGCCGGACGAGCGCGCCCGGCCGAGCGGGCAAGATAGGGACTCACCACCCACCGCCGGCGCGAGAGGGAACTCATGGCAGTTGCTGCCCTGTACCTCGGCGCCGCGCTGCTCGGCGGGCTGCTCGCGGTGCTGCTGCGCCTGCCGCCGCTGGTCGGGTTCCTCGCGGCCGGGTTCGCGCTGGGTGCCGGGGGAGCTCCCACGCTGCCGTACCTGGAGCCGATCGCGAACTTCGGGGTCGTGCTGCTGCTGTTCGCCATCGGTCTGAAGCTCGACGTCCGCACGCTGCTGCGCCGCGAGATCTGGCTGACCACCGTCGTGCACCTGGGGATCAGCGTCGCCATGGCGCTCGGCTTCCTCGGCCTGCTCGCGGTGATCGGGTTCGGGTTCCTCGCCGACGAGTCGTTCGGTGCGCTCGCCCTGGTCGGGTTCGCCCTGTCGTTCTCCTCGACGGTGTTCGTCGTCAAGGTCCTGGACGACCGCTCCGACACCACCTCGCTGTACGGGCGCATCGCCGTGGGTGTGCTGGTCATGCAGGACGTCGCCGCGGTGGTGTTCCTGTCGCTGTCCAGCGGCGAGCCGCCCAGCCCGTGGGCCCTGCTGCTGTTCCTGCTGATCCCGGGTCGCTGGGTGCTGCACCGGATCTGGGACCGCGTCGGCCACGGCGAGCTGCAGGCGCTGTTCGGCGTCGCGGTGGCGGTCGTGCTCGGCTACGGGCTGTTCGAGCTGGTCGGCATCGCCGGGGACGTCGGGGCGCTCGTCGTCGGTGTGCTCCTGTCGTCGCACCCGCAGGCCGGCGAGCTGTCGCGGTCGCTCATGACGTTCAAGGACCTCATGCTGGTCGCGTTCTTCGTGCAGATCGGGCTGCACGGCACGCCGCACCTGTTCGAGATCGGGCTGGCGCTGCTGCTGCTCCTGCTGCTGCCGTTCCAGGTCGCTGCCTACGCGGGGGTCCTGTGGCTGATGCGGCTGCGTCGCCGCACGTCGTTCCTGGCCGGCCTCGTGCTCTCCAACTACTCCGAGTTCGGGATCATCGTCGTGGCCGTCGGAGCGAGCACGGGCCTGCTCGACGACCAGTGGGTGGTGGTCTTCTCGCTCGCCGTCGCGTTCAGCTTCGGGCTGTCCGCGATCGTCAACCGGCGTGGCGTCGAGCTCGCCTCCCGGCTCTCGCGCCTGCTCCCGGCACGCGACAGCGACCGGTTGCACCCCGACGACCGCCTCGTGGACATCGGCGAGGCCGACGCCCTCGTCCTCGGCCTCGGCCGCGTCGGAGCCGCCACCTACGCCAGGCTGCGCGACGAGTACGGCCTCTCCGTCGTCGGTGTCGAGCACGACCAGACCCGGGTGCTCGCCCTGGACGACGAGGGCTACGACGTCGTGCGTGCCGACGCCACCGACCTCGAGTTCTGGAACCGCGTGCAGCGCGCCGGCCGCGTCAGGGTCGCCGTCCTCGCCATGCCGTTCCACAACGCCAACCTCATCGCCCTGGCCCGGCTGCAGGCCGCAGGCTTCACCGGCAAGGTGGCCGCCGTCGCGCGGTACGACGACGACGTCGCCGAGCTCCAGCGGCACGGCGCCGACGCGGTGTTCCACCTGTACGGCTCGGCCGGCTTCGCGCTGGCGGACCACGCGGCGGAGGTGCTGCTGGCGGCCCGGGGAGGAGCACCGTCGGAGCACCACCCCCCTGCCCGCCCCGGCGACGAGCTGGACGTCCTCGACCCGCTCGACCGCCGCGCCGAGTCCGCCTGACGGCTAGTCGCTGAGCACGATCTGGTCCACCATCAGGTGCCCCCAGCCGCCCGTGGCGTCGTCGAGCACCTGCACCTGGGCCTGCCGGCCGGCGAGGTCGCCCAGGTCCCAGCGGACAGGTCGCAAGGCCCCCTCGTCGCGGCCTGTCGCGGTCCGCACCGGCCGGCCGTCGACCAGCAGGTTGACCGACGTCGCCGGCTCCACGCCCAGCGGGTGGTCGCCGCCCCCGAGCAGCAGGTGCAGGTATCGCCGGTCGATCGTGAACGGGGGAGAGGTGATCGTTCCCGTCGCGGGGTCGCCCCCACCGACGAACGTGTCGAGCACCTGCCGGCCGACCTGGCCGGGGAGCGACCCGGCGGTCGGCACGGCGCCGGCGAAGCTGCCCGTCGCGGTCCAGCCCGACCCCCAGTCGGAGCCCTCGAAGTCGGCGAGCACGCGCGCGGGACGCTGGTCGGGGGCGTCGAGCGCGGTGATCGTGAGGTTCGAGAACGTGGCGGCGCCCCCGGCGGAGTACAGGGCGATCCCCGTGTCCGCGGGCTCGGCGAACACCTGGCTGGAGTGCACGTAGCGCCCGTCGTCGACGAACACCTCGATGGTCGTGCGATCCACGAGGATGCGCAGGTGCACGCGGTCGGCGGCGGGGTCGAAGGGCGCGTGGCTCTCCCACTTCTCGCCGGACGGGTCAGGGTTCCCGGTCCCGCCACGATTCAGGTAGGTGACGTCTCCGAACACGCCCACATCGGCGTGCCGGCGGCCGTCGGCGGACCGGCGCAGCTGCAGCCCGACGTTCTCCAGGTCGGTCCAGCTGATGTCGGTCTCCAGCTGGTAGGCGTCCCCCTGGTAGTCGAGCGGCACGTGCCCGTCCACGTGGACCGTGCCGAGCTCGGTGACGGACGTCGCCAGGCTGTCCAGCGCCGCGACCGGCTGGGAGAGCAGGGCGTAGCCGCTCCCGGTCCGGGCCAGCCGGATCTCGCGCACGATCGAGTCGGTGCCGTTGAACCCGTCGGCGGCCCAGGTCGGGGTCGTGTACGGGTACGACCAGCTGTTCATCCAGCCGACGGCGAACCGACGGTCCAGCTGGGCGCTCGCGGGGTCGGGCCAGGTGACCGCGCCGTACCAGTCGAACCCGTGGTCGAGCCACTGGGGGTCGGCCTGGTCGGGCACGAAGCTCGTGCCGTCGAACGATCCGGTCCAGTACGCGTACGTGCTCGGGGAGTCGGTGAGGTAGCCGTTGCCGCTCAGGCCCATGACCCAGCGAAGTGCGCCGTCGTCCGCCCGGATCTGGAACAGGTCGGGGCACTCGAGGATCCCCAGGCCGGTGTTGACGTACTCCGAGACCCGCGTCCAGTCCTTCAGGTTCGGGGACGTCCAGAAGCCGATCCTCTGGCCCTCGGCGATCAGCGCCACCCACCGTCCGCGGTCGGAGTCCCACACGATCTTCGGGTCGCGGAAGTCCCGGCGACCCCCGTTCGGGATCACCGGTGCCTCGCCGTGCGGCCGGAAGTTCCGGCCACCGTCGGTGGAGTACCAGAGGAACTGCGCCTGCGGGCCGGAGGCGTCGAGGATCTGCGCCGGCGTGGGGTGGTCCATCTGCGTGACGAGCATGATCACGGCGCCCGCGCCGAACCCTGCCGTCCCGGCGGTGTCCACCACGGCCGACCCGGACCACAGGTCGTAGTTGGCGTTGGTCGCCTTGGGCGCGGCGACCCCCTGGTCGTGGAACACCACGTTGTCGGTGGTCGTCGCCAGGCGCCAGGCGGTGCCGACGGCGTCGTCGTAGTCGGCGTTGTACAGGTAGTAGTAGTGCGTGGTGCCGTCGATCACCACCGGTCGCTGCGGGTCGTTCTTCCAGTGGTCCGGCACCGTGAAGTGGTACCGAGCCCGGTACGTGTCAGCCACGTCGGCCGCCTGCGCGGGTGCGGCCTGCCGGGGGCCGGCCGCACCCGCGCACGCGACGACGGCGGCGAGAAGTCCGATCGCTGCTCGCCGCCGCGCGTGGTGGCCGGGTGTCCGTCGAGCTCGGTCGTGAGTCGTCATCGACTCGCCTCTCGTCGATCCGTGTCGGGGTACCGGTCACCGCACGTCGGTGGGCACCGTGTCCAGCACCTCCAGCCGGCGGCCGTCCCACCTCACGGGCAGTGGGTCGCTGACGCCGCCGACGAAGCCGCCGCCGGCTCCGGTGTGGTGGAAGGCCAGCAGGACCCACTGGCCGTCGGCTCGGCGGCGGACCAGCCGCCCGCTGTAGAGCGTGTCGTCGGTCGCCTGGTGCGAGTCGGCCACGTCGTACGGGCCGAGCAGGCTCGCCGCCGGGGTGGCCCACACGCCTCCCGTCGCACCGGTGGCGACGGCGGCCGCGGACATGTCCGTCGCCAGGCACGAGAAGAGCAGCACGGGGGTGCCGTCGACGATCTCGACCTGCATCACCTCGAGCTGACCGAAGCCCTGCCCGGGCTCGGACAGCGGTGGCCGCAGCTCCCAGGTGCGCAGGTCCGGCGACCAGGCGTGGCCGACCACACCGCGGTCGTCGGCCGGACCTGTCCGTGCGCGGGCGGTGACGAGCATGTGCCAGCCGTCGCCGTCCGGGTCCGCGAACACCCACGGGTCGCGGAACGCCTCGTCGTGCCACTGACCGTCCGCCAGCACCTCGTACCACTCGCCGTCGGCGCGCAGCACGGGGTTGCTCGGGGACTTGTCCCACGTCATCAGGTCGTCCGACGTGGCGTACCCGATCGTCTGCACGTTGCCCGCCGGCGTGAGTGTCGAGCCGGTGTAGAAGAGGAACCACGTGCCGTCGGGGTGCCGCACGACCGAGCCGGTCCACGTGGCCAGGTCGTCGAAGGCCGGAGCGTCGCTGCGCACCAGCGCGTCCGTCACGCGGGTCCAGTCCTGCAGGTCCGACGACACCGCGTGCCCGATGGAGGCCCGGTAGTGACGACGGTCCGGCTCGTGCAGCGCCCGCGACGCGTAGAGGAAGAAGAGGTGGTACTGGTCGCCGTCGTCGGCGAGCCAGAAGTCCCACACCCAGGACTCGGGAAGGGTGAACATGTCTGCCTTTCACGCCGTTTTCCGGCGGGGGTTCGAGGGTACGAGGGGTCAGCCCTTGACGCCGCTGGCGGCGACGCTGCTGACGAAGGCCCGCTGGAACGAGAGGAACACGATGAGCACCGGCAGCGTGATGAGGGTCGTGTAGGCCATCACCTCGCCCCAGGCGGGGTTCAGCTGGAAGAAGTACTGCATCCCCACCATGACCGGGCGCAGGCTCTCCTCCTGCACGACCATCAGCGGCCACAGGTAGGAGTTCCAGGCGGGCAGGAACGTGAGGATGGCGACCGTGGCGAACGCCGGGCCGGCCAGCGGGACGACGATCTTGCGGTAGATGGTGAACCAGCCGGCGCCGTCGATCCGCGCGGCCTCGTCGAGGGACTTCGGGATCGTCGAGAAGTACTGGGTGAACAGGAAGATCGAGAACGCGTTCGCGATGAACGGGATGATCTGCACCTGGTAGGTGTTCAGCCAGCCGAAGTCGTACTTCGGGACGCCGCCCTCGAACACCAGGGTGGGCAGCTTGGACACCCAGTAGACCATCGGGATCGCGATGGTCTCGAAGGGCACGATGAGCGTCGCGATGACGACGGCGAGCACAGCCCCGCGGCCCTTCCACTCCAGCCGGGACAGCGCGAACCCGCACATGCTGTTCACCACCAGCCCGAGCAGCACGATCAGCGTGGTGATCAGCACGGAGTTGAGCATGAACCGGGCGACCGGCACCCGGTCGAACACGTCCCGGTAGTTGTCCAGGCTGATGTCACCCACGGGCAGGAACGCGTCCAGGGAGCGGGCATCGGTCAGGATCTGCGCGTCCGGCTTCAGGCTGGACACGAACATGAACACGAGCGGGAAGAGGAAGACGACGGCGAAGAACGCCAGCGCGACGTAGGAGAAGATGCGGCGCCGACGACGCTGCTGGTGCTCCGTCCGGTCGAGCCGGGAGACGGTGACGGTGGTCATGGCTCAGTCCTTCTCTCGGGTCACGAAGCGCTGTACCAGGGCGATCAGGAGCACCAGCACGAAGAAGATGAGCGAGATCGCGGCGCCGTAGCCGGTCTCCTGTTCCCGGTAGCCCTTGCGGACCGCGTGGTAGACGATCGTCGTCGTCGAGTCCTGCGGGCCGCCCTGCGTCATCACGTCGATCTGCACGAACAGGCCCAGGGCCGCGATCGTGATGGTGACCAGGACGAAGATCATGGTCGAGCGCAGACCCGGCCAGGTGACGTTCTTGAACTGGCCCCAGGCGTCCGCGCCGTCCATGCGGGCGGCCTCGTAGAGCTCGTCGGGGATGGTCTGCAGCCCCGACAGCCAGATGAGCATGTGGAAGCCGACGGCCTGCCAGATCGACAGCACGATGATCGCCGGCAGCGCGGTGCTGGGGTTGTTCAGCCAGTCCGCGCCCTGCAGCGCCCCGAGGGTGACCGTGTCGATGAACGAGTTGATCAGCCCGGTCGGCTGGTACATGAACTTCCAGAGGATCGACACCACGACGATCGACGTGACCACCGGGATGAAGTAGACGATCCGGAAGAACGTCACACCGCGCAGCTTCTGGTTGACCAGCACCGCGAGGAGCAGTCCCAGCCCGGCCTGCACGGGGACGACGACGATCGCGAACAGGAAGGTGTTGAGCACCGACCGCAGGAAGACGGGGTCCTGCGTGAACGCCCGGACGAAGTTGTCGAGCCCCACGAGCCGGGGCGGGTTGGGGGAGATGAGCCGTGCGTTGGTGAACGACAGGCCGAACGCCAGCAGCACGGGGACGATGAGGAACAGGCCGAGCAGGACGGCAGCCGGTGCGGCCATCGCGAGCCCGGAGCGGCGTTCGCCGCGGGCGCCGGCGGAGGTTCGACGCCGCCGAACGGGGGCGTCAGGCGGTCGCGGAGGCGCGACGGACGTGGTGGAAGAGGTCATGGCGCGTGTCCGATCGGGGGGGGGGCAGCAGCGGTGCTGCCCCCGCCGGTCAGGACGGCTCAGAAGCCGTAGCCGTCGTTGGACGAGATGTTGGTGTCGATCTCCTGGACCGCTCCGTCGAGGGTCGACTGCACGTCGGCGCCGCTCATGATGTCCTTGGCCGCCTTCTCGAACGTGCTCGAGATGACGGGGTAGGCCGGCGTGGCGGGACGGGCGAGCGCGAACTCCTGGGAGAGCTCGACGAACGGGCGCAGCGGGTCACCCTCACCGAAGTTGGCGGAGAGCTCCTCGGCGGCCGCGGTCGCGGGGATGACCACCTGCTTGTCGCTGAACTCGGCGATGTACTTGTCCTGGAAGCTGAACTCCAGGTACTCGCGCGCACCCTCCGCGGCGTCGCAGGTGGACGAGATGCCCCACTGCCAGGACCCGCCACCGATCTTCGGGCCGTCGCCGAAGTCCGGCGGCGGGAGGATCAGCAGGTCGTCACCGGCGGCCTCGAGGGAGTCCATCGCGTTCCAGACGCCGGTGTAGCTGAGCGCGACGACGTCGTCGTTGAACTCCTGGTTGCCGATGGTGCCGGAGTTGCTGGCCCAGCCGTTGGCGAAGGCGTCCTGGAACCACGTGAAGAAGGTGACCGCCTCCGGCCCGTTGAGGGCGCCGTCCGCCGTGAGCATGGTGTCGCGGTCGATGAGGTCGCCGCCCGCGCTCTGGAGCATGGGGGAGTAGGCGTACGACCACCACTCGCCCTTGTCCTCCGCGCCGATGTCCAGCGGCGTCTCGTAGCCCGCGGCCTTCAGCGTGGCCAGCGCGTCGTCGAACTCGTCGACGGTCCACGGCTCCTCGATGGTCGGGATCCGGATGCCGTTGGCGTCGAGCACCGACTTGCGGGCGAAGATCGACAGCGCCGCGTCCCAGTAGCCGGCCGCGTAGATCTTGTCCTGGTAGGTGCCCACCGCGGTCGGCAGCAGGTTGTCCGTGATGCTGGTGGGCAGGTCGAGCGGCTGGATGTACTCCGCCCAGGCCCAGTTGGGGACGATCGGGCCGTCCATGTCGAGCAGGCACGGCAGGTCGCCCGCGGCGGCCGCGGCGACGATGGCGTCGTTGTAGGCGCCCTGGGGGAAGGACTCCTCGACCACCGTGTACGTGTCCTGCGACGCGTTGAAGTCGTCGATGATCTTGCTGTAGACCTCCAGCTCGGCCGGGTTGCCCGCCGAGTGGGTCCACATGGTGAGCTCCTGGGGTCCGTCACCGGAGCCGTCGTCGCCCTGGCCTGCCTGTCCGCAGGCGGAGAGTGCCAGGGCTGACGCCGCCGACACCGATACGATCGTGACAAGGGACCTGCGCTTCATCGGGGGTTCCTCTCTTGGTGCCCGACCGGCAAGTCGGGTCACCGCTCCACGACCACCGACGGTGGCCGCTGGGGGTTGCGTGTCAGGTCCGTCGCCGGCTGTCGCTCGCAGCTGTGGCCGGCGGCGGACCCACCGAGTCCCGATCGACGATCGGGCAGGGCACGAGGTGAGCAGCGCCGGTGTCGTCCGGCGTCCTGATACCGAGGGCGACCTCCATCGCCCACCGGCCCATCTCGTAGTGCGGCAGCGCGACGGTGGTCAGCGGAGGGTCGAGGTCCGCCGCGACGAGCTGCTGGTCGTCGTACCCGACGATGGACAGGTCCTGCGGGATGCGCAGGCCCCGGCGGTGCGCCGCGACGTAGGCCCCGGCGGCGATGCGGTCGTTGAAGCAGAACAAGGCCGTGGGACGGCGGTCCTCGGGCAGGTCGAGCAGCTGGTCCGCGGCTCGTCGTCCGCCCGCGGACGAGGTGTCACCGCGGACGTGCAGCGCGGGGTCGGGCTCTATCCCGGCCTCGGCGAGCACCTCCAGGTACCCGTCGTGCCGCAGGCCGGACGCGACGGGCGGGTGCGGTTCGTCGACGTCCACGTACGCGATCCGACGGTGCCCGGCGGCGACGAGCTCACGCACGGCCGCGACACCCCCGGCCCGGTCGTCAGGTACGACGGCCGGGAAGCCGCCCTGGGCCGGCCGGCAGTCGAGGAAGACGCTGCGACGAGGCAACGACGCCGGGACATCCACCACCCGGTGCCACATGCAGGCGTAGATCATGGCGTCGACCTGCTGGTCGGCGAGGGCGCGGATGGCCTCGCGCTCCACCGTCGGGTCCGCGTCCGTGTCCACGAGGAACACCAGGTAGCCGTGCTCCCGGGCGACGTCCTGGGCGCCTGAGAGCATGCGACCGGCGAACGGCGTGGTCGCGATCCGGTCGGAGATCAGGCCGATGGTGCGGGTGCGCTGGGTCCGCAGACCGCGCGCCACCGAGTTGGGGGTGTAGCCGACCTCCGCGGCCGCGCGCCGCACCCGTTCCCGGGTTGCCTCGGGGATCCGGGCGTCCTGGTCGTTGAGCGCCAGCGACACCGTGGCGGTGGAGACACCGGCCGCGGCGGCGACGTCCGAGATCCGTACTCGCGCCATGTCACACCTCACTCCCTCGTGAGTTGCCCGATCAGTCACGTGCTAAATCGATTAAACACCTGGAGTGAGGATGCCCCCAGATCCGCCCGACGTCAAGTGCCCGTGGCCGAACCGTGACGAGCCCCTCCCGTGGAGCGATCCACGGGAGGGGCTCGTGTCCGATCAGAACGGGATACCGCCCCGTGGGCCGGCGATCCCCGGAGCGGTGCCTTCCTCGCCCGAGCACCACGGCAGCCAAGGGAGCAGCCGGCACAGGAACGTGCCGAGCTGGCTGGGCAGCTGCGTGGACCGCAACGAGGACGACTGCAGCAGGGTGGTGGTGTCGAGCTGCCCGTCACGGGTGTCCGCGACCGCGATGCGCACCGTGACGGGCTGTCGCGGCGTCACGTCGGCGGTGCAGGTCAGCGGCACGGTGAAGGCGTTCATCTCCGTGTCGTGGCCGACGGCACCGGGATCGTTCGGTGCGAAGTTGGCCACGTAGTAGGCGCTGTTGGTCGCGGCGTTAACCGTGTCCGTGCCCACCAGCGTGTCCGAGCCGGGGACGAACGAGCACGGCGTGCCGCCGACCCAGACAGCGAACGCGTCGCGGTACCCGGTCTCCGCCCAGGTGGCGTACTCCTCGGACCCGAGGACGTAGGTCAGCAGGAGTCGGCGACCCTGCGGGACGACCTCGACCGAGAGGGTCGCCGCGTCGTACGTCGTCGCACCGACGAGGGCGCTGAGCGGCTCGTCACCGCTCCCGCCGAGATCGCCCGTCGTCGTCAGCGAGCTGTTCGGCCCGAGGATCGCGGACCTCGTGAAGTCCACGTCCGCGTCGGAGGCAGGGTCCGCGTCGATGAGCGAGCCCGACGTGAGCGCCACACCCGTCGTCGGGAAGGCGCCGAACCCGGCGTCCGCGAAGAGGCCGGCCTGGACGGCCGCACCGGTGAAGGAGGCCGCGCGGACGGTGACGTTGCGACCGGTCAACGTGCTGGCGAGCGTGATCGCGTTCGTGTCACGCAACGTCGTCACGCTCTGGCCGGGAGACGCTTGCGCCGCGCCCGCGAACGAGCCGGCGGTCAGTGCTGTCAGTGCGATCCCGAGGATCGCTGCGCGTGCGCCCCTTCGCGCACCGCGTCCTGTCGTCGGAGGCTTCATGATGCTCCAGGTCCTCGTCGGGTGCGTCGGCAGAGAGTGCCTCGCCGGCGCGGGCACGCAGAGCGCGCCAGGTCGCGATGGGGGTTCATCGGTCGTCAACCCGAGGTGGTGCGCGCCGCGCAGGGGCGCACACCCGGAGCTCGCGCCACCGGCCGTCGGCGGCACGTTCGCTGCTCTCCTTCCACCGGTCCGGGGCGCGCGTCGGTGCGCGCTGCACGGGGAGCGCGGAGCGCTCGTGGCGGCCGCGATGGCGGCCGCGGAGGGCCCGGGAGGCGGCTGCTCTGCCGTCCTGCGGACCGTGAAACCTCAGGCGTACACCCCGTCGGGAAGGTCGTCAACCCGTAGGTGACGATTGTCACGGCGAACTGTGATGCGGCCTTGACAGCGGCGAATCCGCGGTGCCTACCCTGTCGCCGATGGGGGAGGAACGGGCCGTCACTCGAGCACCTGCACGACCACTCGAGGAAGCGAACCGACGTGAATGCTTCGACCAGCACACCCCGGCGGCGTGCGGCCGGCAGGACGGCGACTGCCGTCGTGACCGCGTCCGTACTCGTCGCGACAGGTCTGCTGGGCGCACCCGCTGCGCTCGCAGACGACCCGGCGGCCACCAGCTCGCCGACCAGCACACCGACCACGAGCCAGGACCCGACGCCGACGCCGGAGCCTGCGACGACCGCGGAGCCCACGACGCCTGCCCCCGAGGTGGCTGCGCCCGCCCCGGACGACGGTGACGTCTCCGTGCTGCGGCTGCCGGGGTACCCGGCGCCCTCCATCCACAGCCAGCGGGCCTACGACCCCGAGGACAGCTTCACCGCCAGGTGGACGCGCGCCGACGCGCTCCAGCTGCGCGCGATGTCCGACCCCGAGGCTCCCGCCGGGGAGAGCTCGATGCCTCCCGAGTACTCCATGCCGCCGATCCCGCAGGACTTCCCGATCCTCACGGAGCCCGACGGCACCCAGGTCTGGGTGTGGGACACCTGGACGCTGACTGACGGCGCGGCCGACCAGATCAGCTTCAAGGGCTGGGAGGTCATCTTCTCGCTGACCGCCGACCCGAACGCGGGCTACACGTTCGACGCCCGGCACACCCACGCGCGCCTGGGCTTCTTCTACCGCAAGGCGGACGTGCCCCCGGAGCAGCGGCCCGAGAACGGTGGCTGGATCTACGGCGGGTACGTGTTCCCGGACGGTGCTGCCGGTGCCATCTTCGAGGACCAGTCGTTCACCACGGTGACGGAGTGGTCGGGATCGACACGACTGATGGAGGGCAACAAGCTGCGGCTCTTCTACACCGCGGTCGCGTTCTACCGGGACGCCAACGACCAGGACATCAAGCCGGCCGACCCGCGGATCGTGCAGACGGAGGGCCGGCTGTTCGCCGACGAGAACGGTGTCTGGATGACGGGCTTCCGCGACCAGCACCAGCTCCTCGTCCCCGACGGCACGTACTACCAGACCAAGGAGCAGAACCCGTTCGTCAACTTCCGTGACCCGTTCACCTTCGAGGATCCCGCCCACCCGGGCAAGACGTACATGGTCTTCGAGGGCAACACCGGAGGGCAGCGCGGTGCCGTGACCTGCACAGCCGCGGATCTGGGGTACCGCGAGGGTGACCCGTACGCCGAGGACCCGGCGACGGTCACGGCGAACGGCGCCAACTTCCAGATGGCCAACGTCGGGCTGGCGGTCGCCGAGAACAAGGCGCTGACCCAGTGGCGGTTCCTCCCGCCGATCCTGTCCGGCAACTGCGTCAACGACCAGACAGAACGGCCGCAGATCTACCTGCAGAACGGGAAGTACTACCTGTTCACCATCAGCCACCGCAGCACCTTCGCTCGGGGGCCCGGGGTGGACTCGACCGATCCGCGGTTCTGGTACATGGACGGCCCGGACGGCGTCTACGGGTTCGTCGGCAACGGGATCCGCTCGGACTTCCAGCCGCTGAACGAGGGCAGCGGTCTCGCGCTCGGCAACCCGACCAACCTGAACTACGGGATCGGAACCTCGGCCATGCCGGCCGAGGGGCAGTCGCCGTACACGTTCCAGGCCTACTCGCACTACGTCATGCCGAACGGGCTCGTGGAGTCGTTCATCGACGCCATCGGCAACCCGGACGTGCGGCGTGGCGGGACGCTGGCCCCGACCGTGCACCTGTCGATCGCGGGGACGTCCGCGGTGGTCGACCGGAGCTACGGCGACGGTGGGCTGGGCGCCTACGGGGACATCCCGGCGAACAAGGCACAGCCGGTCGATCCGGCGCCCGACCCCAGGCCGGTCCCCTGAACCGACCGGAGTCGAGCTCGCAGGTGACCCCCGCCCCGGCGGCGGGGGTCACCTGGCGTGCGCGCGGGCGACGCGTCGTGGCGGCGGTGGTCGCGGTCGGTCTCGGGCTGTGCGCGTGCACCCCGGCCGACGACGAGCGCCCTTCCCCGGCACCGTCGCCCCCGTACACCGAGCGCTGGCGTCCGCAGCTCCACTACACCCCGCCCGAAGGACGCCTGGCGGACCCGAACGGACTCGTCCACGACGGTCGGCAGTGGCACCTGTTCCACCAGCAGGACGGCACGTGGGCGCACGCGGTGAGCCCGGATGCGGTGCACTGGACGACGCTGCCGACCGCGCTGGAGCACGACGAGCTCGGGCAGGCGCTCTCGGGCAGCGTCGTGGTCGACGGCGCGGACACGAGCGGACTGTTCGATGGCCCGCCGGGAGGCCTGGTCGCCGTGTACACCAGCACGGTGGGCGGCGAGGCGCAGAGCCTGGCGTACTCGTCGGACGGCGGGCTGACCTGGCGGCGGTACGCGGACAACCCGGTGATCGCCAACGAGGGCCGCACCGACTTCCGCGACCCGAAGGTGTTCTGGCACGAGCCGACCAGGCGTTGGGTCATGGTGGTGAGCACGGGCGACCAGATCGGGCTCTTCGGGTCGACCGACCTCCTCCGGTGGGTGGAGCTCAGCAGCTTCGGCCGCGGCCAGGGCCTGCACTCGGCGGTCTGGGAGTGCCCTGACCTGTTCCCCCTGCAGGTCGACGGGGACCCCGAGCGGGTGCGGTGGGTGCTGACGGTCTCCGTCGGGGCGAGCGACGCCACGGGCGGGTCGACGGCGCAGTACTTCGTCGGCGACTTCGACGGGACCACCTTCACCCGGGACCCGTCCGTGCCTGACGACACGGTCCAGCTGACCGATGTGGGTCAAGACTTCTACGCCGCGCAGTCCTACGAGCAGGCGCCCGACGGCCGCCGTGTGTGGATCGGGTGGATGGGGAACTGGCGGTATCCGTACGAGGCCCCGACCCGACCGTGGACGAATGCGATGAGCGTGCCGCGTGACCTCGACCTGCGCACCGTCGGCGGGCAGGTCCGCCTCGTGCAGTCTCCCGCGCCGGAGCTCGCGTCCCTTCGCGGGCAGCCCGTGCGGATCGGCTCCCGAGCGATCGAGCGCGACACCCCGCTCCCGCTGGGAGGTCCGCCCTACGAGCTCGAGGCCGAGATCGAGACGGGTGACGCGGGGCGCGTGGGGCTGCGCGTGCTCGAGAGCCGTGGGGCGGACGGGCTCGTCGAGGAGTCTGTCGAGGTCGGGTACACCGCCGCCGACGGTGGCCAGATCTACCTGGAGCGCACGGGTGGTGTGCTCGCCGGCTTCGCCGTGCGGCGCTCGGCGGCCTACCGTCCGACAGACGGGACCGTCCGGTTGCACCTCCTGGTCGACGCGTCCTCGGTGGAGGTGTTCGTCGACGACGGCGCGCTGACCGGCACGATGCTGGCGTTCCCCGCGGGGGACAGGCAGGGACTGTCGCTGGTCTCCGAGGGCGGCCGACCCCGGCTGCGCAGCCTCACCTACTGGCCCCTCGACTCGATCTGGCGTTGAGCGGACCGCTGGACCGCGGATCCTTGACGGTGGTGTGTCGGGCAAACAGACTCGTCGAGCAGGACAATTCGGACCCGGCTCGGTGGTGCTGCAGACGGTCGGCATCGCGGGCGGGTCCGGCGCAGTGGGCGTCGCGGGCCGTGGGCCGGACAGGTGCGTGATCGCCGTGGCCACGGTGTCGTGGTGTTGTCCCGGGGGCCAGTCCGGCGTGCTGCCCGCGGCGCTGCCCGTGTCCGTGGGTGCAGACGGGGGGCACCATGGCTTGGTTCCGGCTCGCCTCCTCGCCGCGATCTGCACCGTTGCGCGCCCGGCTGCTCGCGGCCGGGCTCCGCGACGCGGACGCCCGCACGCCGGAGGCCTCGACCGAGGGCGCGCCCGGTGTCGTGGTCCTCGCGGAGCCGTCCGCCCTCGGGGGGCCGGTGTGGCCGCCCGGCGGGTCGGGTCGAGTCCTCGTCGCTGCCCTGCCCGGGGTGCGGGTCGATCCCTGGGGGCTGCTCGCCAGGGGCGCCGCGGACGTGGTGCACCTCGACGGCGACGACGACCTTGCCCCTGTCCTCGAGCGTCTCACCCGCTGGGAGGCCGTCGACCGGCTGGTGACCTCCGGCGAGGTCACCGCGACCTCGGTCGGCACGTCGACACGGTGGCGCGACTTCCTGCGCGAGCTGGTGGAGGTCGCGCGGTTCTCCCGCTCGCCGGTGCTGCTCACCGGGGAGACCGGGGTCGGCAAGGAGGTCGCCGCCCGGCTGGTGCACCGCCTGGACCCCCGCCGGTCCGGTGGTGATCTGGTGCTCGTCGACTGCACGACCGTGGTCCCGACGCTGGCGGGCAGCGAGTTCTTCGGGCACGAGCGCGGCGCGTTCACCGGAGCGACGGCCGCGCACGAGGGCGCCTTCGCGCGCGCCGACGGGGGCACCCTGTTCCTCGACGAGGTCGGCGAGCTGCCCACGGGTCTGCAGGCCGCGCTGCTCCGGGTGGTCCAGGAGGGGACGTACCAGACGGTCGGCGGCACGCACCGGCGCCGCACCGACTTCCGCCTGGTCGCCGCCACGCACCGGGACCTGCAGGCGGACGGCTTCCGGGCCGACCTGTACCACCGCCTGGCGGCCTCCCACCTGCACGTCCCTCCGCTGCGGGCGAGGCGCGAGGACGTGGTGCCGCTGTTCCGGTACTTCCTCGCGGAGCAGTGCGCCGACGGCCGGGCGCCCGACGTGGTGCCCGAGGTGGCGGCGGCGCTCGAGGAGCGGGAGTTCCCCGGGAACGTCCGCGAGCTGCGTCAGGTCGCCGCGCGGGTGGCCGCGCGCCATGTGGGAGAGGGGCCGGTGACACCTGGTGACCTGCCCCCCGAGGACAGGCCCGTCGGGTCGACGGACGGCTCGCCCGACCCCGCCGATCGGTGGGAGCGGGGCCTGGAGGGGGCGGTGCGTGACGCGCTACGAGCCGGGGTCGGCCTCAAGGAGCTCAAGGCGCGCACGGCCGACGTCGCGACCCGCGCCGCCCTCGACATCGCCGGCGGCAGCGGGGCGGCGGCACACCTGCTCGGCGTGAGCCGCCGCGCGCTCGACTACCGGACGGCGGCGCTGGAGCGGGATCATGCCGCGCGGTCGACGGACCCCAGCTCCGAGGCGAGCTCGTAGAGGTACTCGGCGAGCTCGCGCCAGTAGACGTCCGGACCCTGCATCTGCGACTGCTTGGCCGGGGCCAGGTCGGTGGCGCGTCCGCGGAACCCCGGGTGGGCGAAGAACGCCCGGCGGGCGAGCGGTTCCACCAGCAGGCCGCGCGCGGCCGGCCCGATCGCGCGCGCCCACGCCCGGGCGGAGTGCCCAGGCAGGTCCACGGGGCTGCCGAGCCGGTTCCACACGCCGAGCGACGCCAGCCAGGACCGCGCGTCGCCGGTCCGGCGCGGCGCGTCCGGCAGGTGCTTCTTCAGCGGCTTGAGCAGGAAGAACGTGACCCGGGTGGGGGCAGCGCCGGGGCGGTGCCAGTACGTGATCAGGTACATGTCTGGGTCCTTGCCGTGCGCCCGGCGGAACGTCCTGCGCCGGGAGTGCAGCTGCCGCAGACCGTCGCGGATGCCCGACGGGTTGTGCGGCTTGATCTCGGCGATGCCCGGGCCGGAGTACGCGTGCTGCGGTGTGCCGGCGGGGATGGCCGGGTGGGGGAGCATCTGGTGCGCGGTCGACGGCGACGGCGACGCGGGGACGGTCCAGGCGGCGACGGTGGACATCGGTTCCTCCGGGGTGCTCAGTGCGGGATGGGTGTGCTGCGGCGGACACGGGCGACCAGGCGCTGGACGTTGCCCGCGAGCACGAGGTGCCGTGCGGCGGGCGCGAGCTGCATGACCTGCACCTTCGCCAGCTCGACGGCCGGGTGCAGGTACGGCCCGTCGGTGCCGAACAGGACCTTGTGCGCGCCGGCACGACGCACGGCGTCGACGAGGACGTCGATGTACCGGACCCCCGAGGTGTCGGTGAACACGTTGGGTCGGGACTCCAGCAGGTCGGTCAGCCGGACCTGCGCGCGCCAGTCGTCGGCGAACGAGGACAGGTGGGGGATGACCCAGGCGACGTCGGGGTAGCGCGCCGAGAAGTGGTCGACCTGCTGCACGTCGCCGCCGGGGTCGTGGACGACCGGCAGGCGGCGGGCCTGCGCGACCCGGGCGACCTCGTCGGTCATGTCCCCGTCGCGCCAGTGCACCTTGATCGCGCGGAAGCCCCACCGGTCGACGGCGGTGCCGACCATCGTCGCGACCCGGCCCGCGTCCGCGCGGGTGCCGACGAACACGATCCCGGTCCACCGGTGCGGCGCGGCCCGGACCAGCCGCGCGACCGCCCGGTTCGCCACCGTGTAGTCGTCCGACGGCGGAGCCATCAGGAGCGTGTGGCTGATGCCGGCGCGCGCGGCCCGGGCGGCGTACCGACGCAGGGGTGCGTCGGTGGACCGCCCTCCGAGCGGGTCGGGCATGACGTCCCCGAGGCCCGCGTGGCAGTGCGCGTCGATGATCACGCCGCCACCTCCTGCGCCAGCACCTCGCGGAGCGCGGCGAGCACGGTGCGCACGTCGCCGTCCGTGAGGTCGGCCCGGAGCGCGAAGGTGAGGGTCGGTGCCGCGCGGCACGCCGGTGCGAGGGCCAGCCCGCGGATGCCCAGGGCGCCCAGGCCGTGCACGAGCCGCACCGGGTCGACCGACGGAGCACGGACGTGGACGAGCGGGAACGGCAGGCCAGCTACCCGGAGCCCGAGCCGTCGCAGCCCGTCGCGCAGCGCCTGCACCACCCTCCAGAGGCGTCGGCGGCGCCCGGCCAGCTCGTCACGGAGTCGCGGTGCCGTCGCTCGGTCGGCGGCCAGCAGGTCGGCGGAGGTGGGCGCACTGGAGTGCCAGCGCGTCCCGTGCGTCGTCAGCTGCTCGACGAGCGGCCGCGGCCCGGTGGTCACCGCGACCGGCGCGCCGAGCCCCTTGGCGAGCGACACCACCTGCAAGGCGGACACCGGACGACCGCCCGACCAGCGCCAGGTGCCGCCCCCGTCGAGCCCGAAGCCCCCGTGCCCGGATTGGTGGCCGAGCACGCCGTACGCCTGGGTGTCGTCGACGACGAGCGTGCCCCCGTGCGCCAGGACGACCCGCTCCAGCTCGGCCAGCGGGGCGGGCCGGTTGCAGCCGACGCACCACCCGTCGGTCACCAGGACGGGACGTCGCGCGCCGGTTGCCGTCAGGACCCGGCGGGCGTCACCGACGTCGTGGTGGGCGAACGTCCGGACGGTCGCCCCCCGGCGAGCCGCCGCCGACCCGGCCGCGATCCCGGCGAGCGGGTACGCGTGCGCGTCGACGACGACCGCCGAGGGGGCGAGCACGTCCACGACGTCGACCAGCGCGTGCAGGGCCGAGCGGTGCACGACGCCCGCTGCCGTGCCCTGGCTCGCCGCCACCCGTGCCGCCACCCGGCGGGCGAGGTCCGGCTCACCGAGCGCCGCTGCGCGCCCGGTGGTGAGGGTCGCCCACCCGCCGAGCTCGTCGGACCCGTGGTGCAGGCCGAGGAACAGCGACGACGTCAGGTCGAGCACCGCGCACCGCCTCAGGCCCGGGCGCGGGTCCGGTTGCGCCGCGCGAGCAGCACGGCCGGCATCGTCGCGTCGACCCCCAGCTGCAGGTCGACCCCGGTGACCGAGCGGTACGCGTGGACGTAGCGCTGGACCGCGTCGCGCATCAGCCGTGCCCAGTTGGCGGCCGAGTCGGCCTTGAGACCGATCGCGTTCCAGTCGCCCCAGCGCACGCTCATCACCAGCGCCTCACCGTGGACCGCCAGCTCGTGGAAGTGCGTGACGCTCGTGTCGCCCCAGCCGTACAGGGACCGCATGGTGTCGACGCGGTCCATCCACGCCTCCTCGTAGGGGACCATCGGCCGGCCGCCGAGGAAGTCCCGCATCTCGGACTGGGCCAGGATGTACTGCATCGCCAGGATCTCGATGCGCGACTGCAGGGGCACGCCGTCGAACTGGTTCTCCGCCCCCTCTGCGAGCACCAGGTGCGTGTCCCGCAGCGCGTTGAGCACCGGGAACGCGTTGGCCACGACCGTCGTGTCGTCGTCCAGCCGGTAGAAGACGAGCGCCTCGTGGAGCAGCGTGTGGAACGACTCGAGGAACCGGCTGCGCCGCTCGACGTAGCGGGCCGAGTCGGGCACGGCACGTCCGATGAGGTCGAGCCCGTACTCGTACTGGTACTCGGCGGCGCGCCGGCGGACGGTCAGACGGTCGATCTCCCGGTCGCCCCAGGTGAAGAGCAGGTTGCGCAGCGGTCGCAGGTAGCTCAGCGAGAACCGTGCCAGAGGCTCGATGCCCCCCGGCAGCCGCCGGTTCTGGAACCGGGCGAGGATGTGGTTCAGGGCTTGAGGCACCCCGGCCTCCTCGTTCCAGTAGGACCAGATGAGCTCCACCGGGGCGGGTGCCGTCAGGAGGGTCTCGTCGATGTCGGAGACGCGCTCCGTGCTCTCGAGGCCACCGCGCACGTCCCGGAACCGGGAGGCGACGTTGTTCAGGTACGGCAGGGCACCGTTGACGAGGAAGCGTCCGCCGACGTCGATGATGTCCGTGGTGTCGAGCTCGAGGAACTCCCGCGTCGCCCGGATGATGACGTCGTAGGCCTGCGGAGAGAACGCCCCGCCCGTCTCGCGCAGCAGCGCCGCGTCCACGAAGTCCTGGTACTCCGGGAAGCTCCGCGCGGACGTCACCCGCAGGATCTCGTCGGTGAGCACCTGGTCCTCGGTGGGGACCGTCCGCGTCCGGTCGAGCTGGACGCGCGTGGCCGGCGGGTCGTTCACCACCGGGTCCGAGGCGCCGAGCAGGTGGAAGGCGCGTTCGGCGACCTGGATCTCCTCCTCGCCGTCGCGCTCGAGCGCGACGAGCTGGTACGCCCCGGTGGGCGCGGTCGCCAGCTCGAACCTCAGCTGCGTCGACGTCTTGCCCCGATCCGGGTCCCTGTCGAGCGGGACGAACCCTGCCGGGCCGCTCAGGACCATGCGGTAGACGGCCTTCGGGTCGAGGCCGGCGACGTCGATGACGACCCGGCCCTTGGACTTCAGCTGCGGGTTACTGATCTGGACCATGGTGTTCCCTTCAGGGCTGGGCGCTGTCCGCGACCGGCGTCGCGGGGCGCAGGGGTTCGTCGGTGGTGTGCGGGCGTTGCATGACGTCGATGCTCGAGCGGACCGCCCAGGCGGACAGCACGTCGGTGAGCAGGGCCGACTCGGCGCGCGGAGCCACGAGTCCGGCCGCCCGGGCCTGGCCCATGACGGCGAACACGAGGCTCGGCGGCTGGCGGGCCAGCACCCCGAGGTCGTCGCCCCAGGCCTGGAACCGCGCCACGAGGCTCTCGGGCGTGCGTGACCTGAGGGGAAGGACGTCGGCGATGCTGCGTCCGCCGAGCGCGGGCGGTCGGTGGGCGGCCATGAGCTCCGCCATCGCCGGTGCGGTGCGCTCGAGCCGGGCGATGTCCTCCTGCACCTCGGGCGTGACGTCACCGACCGGGTAGCAGGCCTTCCACGCCGCGACCAGGGCCGCCCACTGGGGGTGCGGGTAGAGGGTCATCCCGACGGCCGCCGACAGGAGGACTCGCACGTAGGGCATGGGGTGCGGGTCGCCGCGCGGTGGGCGGAACGTCAGGGCGCGCGGCAGGCTCACGACCGCGAGCAGGCCGAGGGTCGAGGAGATCCCGAGCTTGCCGACGGACCACAGGTCCGCGATGCACTCGGACACGGTCGACCGCCAGCCGGCCCACGCCCGGCTGTCCCCGCGCGCCGCACGCCGGTCGATCTCGGCCTGCAGCGACGGCACGAGGTCGAGCTGGGCGGCCACCTGGTGGCCCACCTCGTGCACGAGGGAGGACGCGACGCCGTGCCCGACCATGCGCTCGCGGGGCACCCGGATGATCGCGACGGGCGACAGTCGCCCCCCGGGGAGCCGGGTCCGTGCACGGCGGATGGCCGCACCGGGACCGCGCGCCAGGTAGCACACGAGCGGAGGCGGAGGCACGGGGGAGCCCGGCACCTGGACCGCGTCGCGGGCGAGCCCGTCGAGTCCGGACAGCCAGACGCCGGTGCCCTGCTCGCTGCGCTGCGTGACGACCTCTGCGAAGAGGTCGAGCTGCGAGAGCACGTCGTTGAACCGCATGCGGATCGCGACGAACCTGCGCTGCTGCTCCCACGCGGGGGCCTCCCGGCCGGGGCCGTCGAGCCACTCGAGGAACGTCCCTACCTGCTCGCGGAGGGTCGTCCGGCCGGAGTGCAGGAAGTGCTCGATCGCCCGGTGCGCCTCGTACGGCAGGGCGGCGGCCAGCACCATCGTCTCGGTCATGACGAAGGGGCGCAGGCTCCCGAGCCGCACGAGGAGCGCCTGGGCCTCCTGGGCGATGAGCGCGGGAGCCAGTGCCTCGCCGTCCAGGACGGTGGGCACCGCTCCGCGCCGCTCGACGTGCGTGATCATGCGAACTCGAACCCCAGCTCCGTGTCGGGTCCGGTGTCGTCACCGAACCAGTCGCCGCCCTGCGGCTCGTCCCACCCGGCGTCCCAGGGGTTGTAGACCGGCCAGTACCCGCCACCCCAGACGCCACCGCGGGGTCGGCGTCGGGACGGCCAGGACGAGCCGCCGTAGCCGGAGGAACCTCGTGGTTGCGTGCGGTAGCCGCCCGCCGAGGAGCGGTAGCGGCTGCGTGAGGTGCCGCCGTAGCTCGGGGTCCGGCCGCCGTAGGCGCTGCCGTATCCGGAGCGGGCAGCGCTCGGACGGCCGCCGGAGGTGCCGAGGCGCTGCTGGCGCCGACTGCGCCAGCCGGGCGTCGACGGGCGCAGGAGGGACGGGGCGTAGCGCCGGGCCGCGCTCACGGCGGAGCTGCGCGCGACGACCTGCGGGGGCAGCGACGACGGGGCAGCCGCGGCGTACCTCGCTGTGGCGCGACCGAACTGCACGAAGCGCCGGGCGGCCTCGTACTCGGCCTCCTCCTCACCGAGGACCTCGGCCTCCTCCGCCTCGAGCAGGCTCGAGGCCATGGAACCGAGCTTTCCGCCGATGGCGGTGCCGATCCCGGGTGCGACCAGGCTGCCGAGGGCGCCGCCGACCATGGGCAGCGCGGTCTTGGCCACCTTCTTCAGCACGCCCGTGACGGCCTTGCCCACACCGGACTTGAGGAACTTGCCGGCACCCTTGACCAGCTTGCCGAGGAACTGGTCGAGCTCGTCCTCCGACGTGATCTCGAACAGCTCCTGGACGAGCTCGTCCTCGCTCTCGCCGGACCACTCGCCCTCACCTTCGCCGGACCACTCGCCCTCGCCCTCGCCGGCCCACTCGCCCTCAGCCTCGCCGGACCACTCGCTCTCGCCCTCCCCGGCCCACTCGCTCTCCCCTTCCCCGGACCACTCGCTCTCGCCGGTGATCTCCCACTCCTGCAGCGGACCCTCTGCGGCCCACTCGGTCTGGTACGTCATGGCTGTCTCCCTACGCGTTGAGCAGGACGATGTTCGGACCGCGGCGCACCCAGCGCCCCGACGTGGACCGCGGTCGGCGCGATCCGGGCCCGCCCGACGGCGGGGCAAGACGGCTGATCACCGGGGTGAGGGCCGGCAGGTAGCGGCGCGCGGCCGCCATGGCGGAGCGCTGCGCGGCCACCTGCGGGGGCACGCCACGCGGCGCGGCGGCCGCCTCGCGTGCCGTCGCGTCCGCGAAGCGCACGAAGGCGCGGCTGATCTCGAGCTCGCGATCCTCCTGCGACAGGCCCTCGAGCTCGGCCTCGAGCCGGCTGGCGACGAAGCTGCCGAGCTTGCCTCCGATGTCGCCACCGCCGGGCACCAGCCCGCCGAGTGCGCGTCCGACGTGGGGGAGTGCCTGCTTCGCCGCGGACTTCAGCAGTCCGCCGACCGCCCGGCCGGCGCTCGATCTCGCGAAGGCGGACCCGGCGCGCACGGCACCGCGCAGCACGTCCCCGAGGAACCGGTCGAGCTCCTCCTCGTTGGTGATCTCGAGCAGCTCGGTCGCCAGCTCCATCTCGGCCTGTCCCGCGAACTCGTCCTCCGACTCGCCCTCCCAGGCGGTCTCCTGGCCCATCTCGAACAGGGCTCGGTCGATGTCATGCATGGGCGGATCCCTTCCCCGACGTGTGAACTCGCTGTGCCTCACCACATGCACGTTCCGTGCCACGCCGTGGCGCGATCGGCCCTGCGGTGCATCCGCTCAGGTGGTGCGTGCTCTCGGGGAGGGGGTGGCCGAGGACTCGGTGGAAGCCCGCTTCGTCCGGGCGTCGTGCCGGGACGGGTCGGTGAGAAGCGCGCTTCGCGGGATCAGGTGGCGCCGGCCCCGTGGCGGCGTTCTGCTGCCCGGTACTTGGCGACCGTGCGGCGCGCCAGGTGGACGCCCTGCGCGGCCAGCCGGGCGCGCGCCTCGTCGTCGCTGTGCGGCGGGTCGTCCGACGCGAACAGCCGGGCGACCGCCTCGCGCGGAGCCTCCGCCGTGCCGAAGAAGGCCGCCAGCGGCAGCACCCGCCGGTCGGGCACCGCCACGACCGCGCCGTGGACCACCCGCGACACGGTCGACGGGTGCAGGCCCAGGCGCTCGGCCACCTGGGCGCGCGTCAGCGGGCGGTGCGCCGCGCGCCCGTGCCGGACGAAGTCCTCCTGCACCTCCAGGGCGGCGGCGGTCACGCGACGGAGGGTGTCCGCGCGGCGGTCGAGCAGGTACAGCAGCCGCTGGGCGTCGGCGACGTGCGCGTCCCGCCACTGCGCCGCCTCGGCCCCGAGCGGGAGCGTGGCGAGCTCGTCGTCGACGGTCAGCCCGAGGTCGCCCGCGTCCAGGGCCTCGACCACGAGGCGGCCCTGCACCTCGCGCACCACGACGTCGGGCGGCGCGAGCCCGGCGTCGTCGCGCCCGAGCGGCAGCGGCGCGACGGTCAGCCGCGTCCGCAGGACCGCCCGGGCGTCGCTCAGCTCGGTGGGAGTCACCCCGAGCCGTCCGGCGAGGTCGTCGTCGCCGAGGTCCTCCAGGTGGTCCCGCACGAGGGTCACCAGGAGGGCCGGTCCGCCGTGCTCGGCGTGCCACCGGGCCTGTGCGAGCAGGCACGCGCGCAGGTCGGGCTCGGCGGTCCCGGGTGGCGCGACCGCGCGCACCGCGTCGAGCGCCACGCGGAGGCGCTCGCCCTGGGGGCCGCCGATCCCCGCGACACCGGCGGGAAGGAGCCCCCGGCCGTCCAGCAGAGCCATGACCAGGTCGACGTCACCCTCGTGCCCGGCGGGGACGAGGGCGCGGGCCTCCTGCAGCACCTGMTCGCGCGCGTCCACGGGCGCGGCGGGGTCCAGCTCGCGCACGTCCGCACCGGTCCCGCTGCACGCCGGGCACCGGCCGCGCTCCAGCGCAGCGGCGCACCACCGGCACCGCCGGGGTGCCCGCCGGACGAGCGCCGGGTTGGCGTCGACGTGCGCATCCACCGCCGCGTCGACGTCCGTCTGGCGCGAGGCCAGCATCGCGATGAGCTGCTGTGCCGTGCCGGTGAGCTGGAACCGTTGCTCCAGCTCGACCCGCAGGGCAGGCTCGGAGCCCCCCTCCATCGACCCAGTCTGAACCCGGCGTCGCCGGCGGGCTCCGGGTCAGGCAGCCGGGTTGTTCGCGAGCTGTTCGGCCATGCTGCGGGCGACGTGCGAGCGGGCGTGCTCGAGCGCGGGCTCGAGGTCGTCGAACAGATGGTTCTCGTGCCGCAGCTCGTCGAGCACGCCGACACGGGTGAGGAGCTGCAGGTGCTGGGGCTGGACGCCCTTGACCAGCACGGTGACGCCGGCGCGCTCCAGGGCGGCCACCAGCTCGGCCAGGGCGTGCGCGCCGGTGGCGTCGACCAGGCGGAGCTGCGAGAGGCGCAGGACGACGACGAGCGCGTCGGTGCTCGAGCGGATCTGGGCGCCGATGCGGTCGGCGGCACCGAAGAACATGGCGCCGTCCAGCCGGTACAGGGCGATGTGCTCGTCGCCGGGGTGCGCGGGGCCGGGCAGGGGCTCACGGCGGACCGAGGTGGCACGCGAGACCGCCCGCAGCGCGAAGAACGCCGCGACCAGCAGGCCGATCTGCACGGCCTCGATGAGGTCGACCGCGATGGTGATGACTGCGGTGACCACGAGCACGAGCGCGTCGGACCGGGTGGAGGTCAGGACGACCTTGACCGCCGCGACCGAGACCATCCGCGTCGCGGTGACCATCAGGACACCGGCGAGAGCCGCGAGGGGGATCGCCGAGACCGCGCCCGTCGCGAGGTAGATGACCCCCAGGATCATCACGGAGTGGGTGATCGCGGCCAGTCGTGTCTGGGCGCCGGCGCGCACGTTCACCGCGGTCCGGGCGATGGCGCCGGTCGCGGGCATGCCGCCGAACGCGCCGGACGCGATCGACGCCAGTCCCTGGCCGACGAGCTCACGGTCGGGGTCGTACCGACGGGCGTCGTCGTCCGCGCTCGGCGGTGCGGCCGTGCGCCCGGGGGTCGGGTCGGGCATCGCGGCGGCCACCCGGGCGGACAGCAGCGACTCGATCGCGGCGAGCGCGGCCACCGCGACGGCGGGTCCGACGAGCGAGCGGAGCAGCCCCAGGTCGACCGTCGGGAGGACGGGCAGAGGCAACGAGTCGGGCAGGGCGCCGATGCGGGCGAGCGGCGCCTGGGTGAGCTGGGCGACGGTCGTGACCACGACGACCGCGACGAGCGACGCCGGCAGGCCGGGAGCGAACCGGGGGAGCACGAGCATGATCGCGGCGACGACCGCCACGGTCCCGAGGGCCCACCACACCGTCGGACCGGCGTGGGTGACCGCGTCGATCGCGACGACGAGGGGGTTGCCCCCGACCGACGCGTGGACGCCGACCGCGGCGGGGACCTGCTGCAGGAAGATGATCGTCGCGATGCCGAGGGTGAACCCCTCGACCACCGGCCACGGGATGAACGTCACCACGCGTCCCAGCCGGGTCACGCCCGCCAGGAGGACGATCACGCCCGCGAGGATCGCGACGAGCGGGACGGCGGTCGGTCCGTGCGTCGCGACGATCGGTGCGAGCACCACCGCCATCGCCCCGGTGGGTCCGGAGACCTGGACGCGCGAGCCCCCGAAGACGGCCGCCACGATGCCGGCGACCACGGCGGTGACCAGCCCGGGTGCAGGACCCACGCCGGCGCTGACGCCGAACGCGAGGGCCAGCGGCAGGGCGACGATGCCCACCGTGACCCCGGCGACGAGGTCGGCGCGGACCGTGCGCGGGCGCAGGTCGAGGTCGGCGCGGCCGGGGAGCAGCCCGCGCAGTGACGCGCTCAGGATCCGCCACCCCCCGGGTGACCTTCGGAGAGCGGCGGCAGGTCGTCCGTCGCGGCCAGCTGCGCGCCGGACGCGCTGAGCGTCTCCCGCAGGAAGGCGCGCGCCACGACCAGCAGCTCCGCGACAAGCGGACGGCTGAGGCGGTAGACGACCGCGTTCCCGGTCCGCGTGGACGTCACGACCCCCGCGCGCTTGAGGACCGCGAGGTGCTGCGACAGGGCCGAGGCCTCCGCGCCCGTGGCGGTCAGGAGCCTGCTCACGGACGCCGCGTGGTTCGCGTCGGCACTGAGCACCTCGAGGACCTGGATCCGGGTGGGGTGCGCGAGCGAGCGGAACAGCTCCGCCTTGATGGCGTACAGGGGCGCGGTCGTTGCAGTCGTGGGCACGGGACCTCCTCGGTTGAGGAGTTTAGCAACTCCTCAACCCACTCACTGCCACGTCAGCCGTGAGAGGGGACCTGGGGGCGGTCCGCGGGGACCGGCGAGTCGACCGGGACGCCGCCGCCGATGATCGTCATCGTGATGCCGTGGGCGGCGCTCTGGCGCAGCGCGGTCGTCAGGACGTCGGCGGCGGCCGCGCCGACGCGCACCACACCACGCAGGTCGATCGTCACGGTGCACGCCTCGGTGGCGCGCAGCATGGCCAGCGTGATCGCCGACGACAGGTCGTCCCGGTTGGACAGGTCCACCCGGCCGGACACGCGGAGGATCGACCGGTCGTCCACGACCTCGGCGCAGAGCTCGAGCTGCGGGCCGCGACGGGCCTGCGCCGGCAGGGCGTCCTCGGCGAACACGGTGCACAGCGCCTCGTCGAGACGCTCGCGCGCACCGGCGTCCAGTCCGTCGGCAGCGGCGTCGATCACGCGACCGGCGAGCGTCCGCAGGCGCACGTTGTGCCGCTGGGAGCTCTGCTTGAGCAGGGCGAACGCCGCCTCCTCGTCGACCCCGTAGATGAGCATGAGGATGCCCTTGGCCTGGTCGATCGCCGCGTGGGACTCGAGGGCCAGCGCCAGGTCCGCGTTGACGCGCTCGGCGAGCAGAGCATCCCGTGCAGCAGTGACGTCGACGAGGAACCCGGTCACGTCCCCGCCACCGTCGCCCGCGACCGCGAGCACGACGCGGTGGGCCTTGCCGGACAGGTCGAGCAGCGCGTACTCGCACCCCCCGGGGTCGGAGCCCTCGAAGGAGCGGTCGAGCGCGTCGGCGACCGCGGGGCGGTCGTCGTGCTGGACGTGGGCGAGCAGGAGCTCGCGGGTCGGGACGACGTCGCCCGGCTGCATCCCGTGGATGAGGAACATGTGGTCGGACCACCACCACCGGTCGGTGGCCGACGCGAACCGGAAGCGCCCCACGAGCGTGGTCGCGGGCATCGGGACCCCCAGACTGGTGTCGGGCGAACTCCTCCGAGGGCTCCCTCTGAACCCTGGGGACGCTCGCCCCGCCGCCAAGGCTGTTCTTTCGAGACTAGGCCGAGCGACGAGCGCCCGGCATGCGTCCTCCGCCTCAGTATGCGCCGGTCGTGAGGGCGTCGACCCCGAAGAGTGGGTGGAGGATGGGGACATGAGTGCGAGCGGGGAGGAGCCGTGACCAACCGCAGCGCGGTTCTGGCTCGTCTCGCCAGCCTGGTCGCAGCCGCACCGCGTGACCAGTCGCTCGCGGTCCGGCTCTGCGCCGCGTGCGTGACGATCCTCGGCGCCGACGGGGGAGCGATCACCCTCGCGTCGACCCGCCCCGAGCGGCTCACCGTGAGCACGTCCGACGGGACGTCGGCGCGGATCGAGGACCTTCAGGACGTCCTCGGCGAGGGCCCGGGCCAGCAGGCCTTCCGCGAGGGCCGGGCGGTGGTCACCCACGTCGACGGAGACCACGGCGGCCCGTTCCCGATGTTCACCGAGATGGCCGGAGACATCGCCGGGCCCGTCACCGTCTGGGCGATCCCGATGCACCCGGGAGGCACGACGATCGGGGTGATCACGCTCTACCGCGTGGCGGGCGCGCTGACCGAGAGCCTCGACGACGCGCAGTTCCTCGCGGACGCCGTCGGTGCCGCGCTGCTCGACGACCGGATGACCGCAGGCATGGCGCCGTTCGCCACCTGGTCCGACCGGGCTCGCGTGCACCAGGCGACCGGCATGATCGTCGCCCAGCTGGCGATCACCCCCGACGACGCGCTCGCCATCCTGCGCGCGCACGCCTACGCGAGCAGTGGGACGCTCGACGCGATCGCCCGCGAGGTGGTCGATCGACGGCTGACCTTCACGCACACGGACCACGGCGTCTCCCACGACGCGGCAGCCTCGGACGACAGCACGGGAAGTGGTGGACGATGACCGCACGGACGTCGGCGCAGGCCCTCGCGGACGTGGCGAGCGCGTTGGTCGAGGACCACGAGATCACCGGCCTGCTCGCCCGGCTGGTGTCCGACTGCGCGGCACTCGTCCCCGCGGACGCCGCGGCTCTCCTGGTGCGGACCGCGGACGGGGGCTTCGAGCTGCTCAGCGCGACGTCGCACCGTGTCGACGAGCTGGAGCTGTACCACGCGCAGCGGGAGTCCGGGCCTGCCGTCGAGGCGGCGCGCACGGGCGCACCCGCGAGCGCCGTCGGCGGCGAGGCGATCGTGGCGCGCTGGGGCGATGTCGGCACCGAGATCGTGGAGGCCGGCTTCCAGGCGGTCCACGCCTTCCCGATGCACTGGCGTGGGCACGCGATCGGCGGGCTCAACCTGTTCTCCGTCACGGCGGCCGAGCTCTCCGCGCCCTCGTTCGTCCTAGCGCAGAGCTTCGCCGACTTCGCGACGCTCGCGATCGTGCAGCCGGCGGCCCTGGGGGACGAGGACCTCGCGCAGCGCGTGACCGAGGCGCTCGAGGGGCGCGTCGTGGTGGAGCAGGCCAAGGGCGTGCTCGCGTTCCAGCTGGGGCTCGACATGGCGGACGCCTACGACGAGCTGGTCGCGCGGTCGTCGGTGAACGGGTCGACCCTCGCCCAGGTGGCGCAGAACGTGGTCCGGGCCGCCCAGGAGCGCTGACGCCCGGTCGAGGTACTAGTACCAACGTCTGATGGTGCGGCCTACCTGCGGCACGGGAGAAAGGACTCGTCAACGCACACCCGTTCGAGGAGTCCTGATGAAGCGCATGATCGTGTTCACCGCGGCCGCCGCCCTGGCGGCCATCCCCGCCGCAGCCGGTCTGGCCGGCAACAGCAGCCTGCGCCCGTCCGTCCCCGTGGATCCGCCGACGCAGGCGGTCGTGGTCGACGACCGCGGCGGCCTGACCGACCGCGACGACCGCACGGAGCCGGGGGACGACCGCGTGGTGCAGGGTGGCGTGCCCAGCCCTTCCGCTTCGCCGTCGGCGACGACCGTGGACGACCACGGCGGGTCGATCGACCGTGACGACCGGGTCGAGCCGGGCGACGACCGCGACGTGAACGGCGGCGTCACGGCACCGGTCCCCGCACCTAGCGCCTCGGCCGACGACTCCGGCCACGACGACGGCACCGAGGACTCGGGGCGCCACGGAGGCGTCGCGGACGACGGGTCGGCGCACGACGCCGGCGACGATCACGGTGGCCATGGCAGCGACGACTGACCCGGCACGCGCGACCGGCGCCGATCGTGCGTACCTCGGCCCTAGGGTGAGCACCGTGCGGACCACGACCGACGAGCCGGCGGACACCGGCTGGGTCCCGCTCGGTCGGGTCGGTACCGGGCGCGCGGAGGGTCAGGAACGCCCGGTGCGCACGTGGCGGGTGTTCGGCCAGCTGGTGGCCGCGGCCGGGGTCGTGCTCGTCCTCGTCGCCCTGCTCGGGCTGACCGCCAGCCGCCGGATCGCCGAGCAGGAGTCGGTCAACGACGCTGCTCGCCGCACGGACCTGGTCGCGGACGCCGTCGTCCAGCCCGTGCTGCTCGACGGGCTCGCCACCGGCGACGCGGCGGCAGTCGCCGCTCTGGACACCGCGGTCCGCGACGGCGTGCTGGGCGACGGGATCATCCGGGTCAAGGTGTGGGACCGCACCGGCCGGATCGTCTACTCCGACGACGAGCGGCTGGTCGGGCGGACGTTCCCGCTCGACGACGACGAGCTGGCTGTGCTCGAGACGCCGGCCACCGAGGCAGAGGTGAGCGACCTCGACAAGCCCGAGAACGTGTACGAGCGCGGTCAGGGCAAGCTGCTCGAGGTGTACCGGCCCGTGTGGACACCGGACGGGACACCGCTGCTGTTCGAGACCTACAGCCGGTACGACGTCGTCACCGACAGGTCGACCGCGCTGTGGCGAGGCTTCGCGGGCATCACGGTGACGAGCCTGCTGCTGCTCGTCGTCCTCATGCTCCCCGTCCTGTGGACGTTGCTGGACCGGCTGCGCCGCGGCCAGCGGCAGCGCGAGGTGCTGCTGCTGCGCGCCGTCGAGGCCTCCGACCAGGAGCGGCGGCGCATCGCCGCCACCCTGCACGACGGGGTGGTGCAGGAGCTCGCCGCATCGTCGTTCGCGCTCGCCGGTGCGGCGGAGCGCGCGGGGCGGTCGACCGCCCCCGAGCTCGCGGAGCCGCTGCGCAGCGCATCCGAGGCCGTGCGCGCCAGCATCAAGGGCCTGAGGTCGCTCCTCGTCGACATCTACCCGCCGAGCCTGCAGACCGCCGGGCTCGCCGCCGCGCTGACGGACCTCGTCGGGGGGCTGGCGGCGCGCGGCACGCTGGTGCGCCTCGAGCTCGACCGGGACGCGGCCGTGGGGATGGCTCCCGAGCAGGAGCAGCTGGTCTACCGGGTGGCCCACGAGACCCTGCGCAACGCCGTCGACCACGCCCACGCGCAGGAGGTCGTGGTGCGCCTGGCGCGGGACGGCGACCGGGTGGTGCTCGAGGTGGACGACGACGGCGTCGGCTTCGACGTGCCGCAGGTCCTGGCCGCCCCGCCCGAGGGACACTTCGGTGTGCGACTCCTGAGCGACCTGGCGACCTCGGCCGGTGCGGAGCTCGCGGTCCGCTCCGCCCCGGGGCAGGGCTGCCGCTGGAGGCTGACCGTGGACGGAGGGACCGGTGGCTGACGACGGCGTGACCGTGCTGCTGGCGGACGACCACCACCTGGTGCGCTCGGGGCTGGCGGGCCTGGTCGACGGTGCCGAGGGCATGCGGGTCGTGGGCGAGGCGGCCGACGGCGCCGAGGCCGTGGCGCTGGCTGCGGAGCTCGATCCCGATGTCGTCCTGATGGATCTGTCGATGCCGGTGCTGGACGGGGTGGAGGCCACACGCCGGATCGTCGCGGCGCGGCCGGGCACCCCCGTCGTCGTGCTGACGTCCTTCTCCGACACCGCCCGGGTGGGCGACGCGCTGGCCGCCGGTGCGGTCGGCTACCTGCTCAAGGACTGCGACCCGCGCGACCTGATCGCCGCGGTGCGCTCGGCCGCGCAGGGCTACGCCCCGCTGGACCCCCGCGTCGCGCGTGCGCTCCTGCCGACGACGACGGTCTCTCCGCTGGACGGGCTCAGCGCCCGCGAGCTGCAGGTGCTCCGGCTCATCGGCAAGGGGATGGCGAACAAGCAGATCGGCCGGGCGCTCGGGATCAGCGAGCGGACGGTGAAGGTGCACGTGGGGCACGTCTTCCGCAGGATCGGGGTCACGGACCGCACGAGCGCCGCCCTCTGGGGAGCGCAGCACCTCACCGACGAGTGAGCCGACGTCAGCGGCCGCTCGCCGGTGTCGGTTCGTCGACCGCCGAGCCGCACGCCGCGAGCCGCGCGAGCTGCTGCTGGGTGCACGCCGCCGGATGGGGGGTGTGCACCACGACGCGCTGGCCGGGGTCCTCGGGCAGGGGGATCGAGTGCGTCTCGAGCGTGAGGCGACCGACGAGCGGATGGTTGATCTCCCGGACGCCGCACGTGTCGGAGGCGACGTCGAACGCCGCCCACCGGGTCCGGAAGTCGGCGCTGCGCGCCCTCAGCTCGGTGATGAGCTGAGCGAGACCGGGGTCGACGGGGTCACGTCCCGAGCTTCCCCGCAGGAGGGAGACGACGAGGTCGGCCATCGTGTCCCAGTCGCCCCAGTAGTCGTGGGACGCCGCGTCGCAGAACGTGAACCGCGCCTGGTTCACGGGCCGGGTCGGACTCTCGTACAGGGGCAGGTAGAGGGCACGGGCCAGATCGTTGGCGGCGAGGACGTCGAGCCGGTCGTCGAGCACGCAGCAGGGCAGGTTCGTGGCTGCGAGCAGCTGCTGGACGAATGGCCGCACGGTCTGGGCGGACGGCAGCGGGTGTGCGGGGTGGCTCGACGAGGACCCCCCGCGCAGCAGGTCGGCGAGGTAGTCGTGCTCGGCGTCGTTGAGCTGCAGCGCGTGCGCGAGGTTGGCCAGCACCGACGCGGAGACCCCGGTGACCACCCCGCGTTCGACGCGCTTGTAGTACCCGGTGCTGATCCCCGCGAGGGAGGCCACCTCGGCGCGTCGCAGGCCGGTGACCCGTCGCGGACCGCGGGGCGTCGTGAGGCCAGCTCTGTCCGGCGTGATGCGAGCCCGGCGCACCATGAGGAACTGGCGCAGCGCTTCGTTGCGCACACTCGATGCTAACCGCGTCGGCGCGACGGGCCAGCGGTGGGCAGGGGGACCACAGTTGGTCCCCCCTCGGGGGTCGACGCCCGCGCGGTGAGCGGAGTGTCATCGGCAGGTATCCGGACCGTGACCGATGGACCCGCCCGGGCCCGGCGGTGCGCGGACCGTCCTCGAGGGGGAGGGCCAGAGATGACCGCGGTGCGCAGTGCTCGGGTGGGACGCAAGGGACGACGCATCGCGGCGGGGGTGGGCGCAGCTGCGCTGGTCGTCACCGCGCTGACGGCGTCTCCGTCGGTCGCGGCTGTCGGCGACCCATGGATGAACACGTCGTTGACTCCCGACCAGCGCGCGATCCTGCTGCTGCAGGCGATGACGCTGGAGGAGAAGGTCGAGCTCATGTCCGGCGACCAGGGCGCCGCCCCCGCGGCGTTCTACAACGCGCCGATCGAGCGGCTCGGCATCCCCGAGCTGAGCATGGCGGACGCGACCCCGGGCATCGCCTCCCGCGGCTGGGTGCTCCCCGACACCGCGGACACCGCGACGGCGATGCCGGCCAACCTGGCGCTGGCCGCGACCTGGGACCCTGCCCGGGCACGCGACTACGCCGGCGTGGTCGCCGACGAAGCGCGGCAGACCGGGCACGAGGTCCTGCTCGGCCCGAACTCCGACCCCACGCGCAACCCGTTCTGGGGCCGGCAGGCGGAGTCGGCGAGCGAGGACCCGCAGCTCAACTCCGCGATCGTCGTCCCGTACGTCCAGGAGGTGCAGGCGCGCAACGTCATCGCCGACCTCAAGCACTACACGGCCTACACCCAGGAGACGTACCGCGGCGGTGACCAGAACGCCATCGTCGACGAGCGCACCCTGCGCGAGGTGCACACCGCCGCCTACGAGGCCGCGATCGCGCAGGCCGGCCTCGGCTCGGTGATGTGCTCGTTCAACAAGATCAACGGGGTGTACTCGTGCGAGAACGAGTCCACGCTGAACGACATCCTGCGCGAGCAGCTGGGGTTCCAAGGGTTCGTGCTCACGGACTTCGGGGCGATCCACTCGACGGAGGCGTCGATCGTCGCCGGGACCGACCTGGAGACGGGCACGCGGTCGTTCTACGGCGACGCGCTGCTCGCGGCGGTGAACGACGGCCGGGTGAGCGTCGAGCTCGTGGACCGGGCCGTGCTGCGCATCCTGCGCACCATGTTCGCCATCGGCATCTTCGACAACGACTACACCCCGTCCGCCCTCCCGGTCGAGGAGCACGGCGCCGTGGCCCGCGAGGTGCAGGAGGACGCGATCACCCTGCTCAAGAACGACGGGCCGGCGCTGCCCCTGGACGGCACGGCGATCGACTCGATCGCCGTCGTCGGTGCCGACGCCACCATCCCGTCCGCGCTCGGCGGCTCGGCGTACGTCCAGCCGACGTACGAGGTGTCCCTGCTCGACGCGATGCGGGAGCGGGGCCGGGAGACCGGAGCGTCGGTGCGCTACGCCCAGGGCAACGACCCCGTCAACGGCGCGAACATGATCGAGACGCTCGACATGACGGCCGTGCCGTCGTCGGTGCTGCGCCCCGAGCGCGGGATCGGTGACGGGCTCACCGCGCGCTACTACCCGAACGCGGACTGGACCGGAGCACCGGGCCTGACCCGCACCGAGCGGCAGGTCGCCTACGACGTCGGCTTCATCGGTGGTCAGCCGGCCTTCGCCAGCCTGTACGGCTCGCAGGTGCAGCCGACGCCCACCCTGTCCGGCGCGGGACCAGCCGGCAACGGCGACCAGTCCGTGCGCTACACCGGCGACCTCGTCGCACCGAGCACCGGGGCGTACGTCCTCGGCGCCACCGGGTGGGGGGACGCTCGCGTGTACCTGGACGGCACCCTGGTCGTCGACATGACGGGCACCGACGGTCGCCGCGACGTCCGTTCCGCACCGTTGCAGCTCACGGCCGGGCAGGAGTACGACCTCCGCGTCGAGTACACCCAGACCCGTCCGCTCGTGGGCCTGCAGCCGGGGACCTTCCTGCTGCAGTGGTCCGCACCGGCCGACGCGGTGCCGCCGTCGGTGGCCGACGCCGTCGAGGCGGCGGCTGCGAGCGACGTCGCGGTGGTCTACGTGCGCACCTACGAGAGCGAGGAGCGGGACATGGTCTCGCTCAAGCTGCCGCAGAACGCCGAGCAGCTCATCCGCGCGGTCGTGGGAGCCAACCCGAACACCGTCGTCGTGGTCTCCGCCGGCTCGGGCGTGATCATGCCGTGGGCCGACGCCGTTCCCGCGGTGCTGATGAACTACTTCGGCGGCCAGGAGGAGGGCCACGCGCTGGCCTCCATCCTGTTCGGGGACGAGGACCCGTCCGGTCACCTGCCGGTCTCCTACCCGGTCAGTGAGGACGCACTGCCTGTCGGCGTGCAGAACCCGTGGCTCGACGACCCGAACGTGGAGTTCACCGAAGGGCTGAACGTCGGCTACCGGGGCTACCTCGCCTCTGGCGTCGACCCGCAGTTCGCGTTCGGGCACGGCCTGTCCTACACCGAGTTCGTCATCGACCGGCTCCGGGTCGGCAACAACATCCGCGCCACCGGCGGCCAGGACACCGTCGACGCGCGGGTGCGGCTGCGCAACGTCGGCGACCGCGACGGCACCGAGGTCGTCCAGGTCTACCTGGGCCCGCTCCCCGGCGTGGACTCGCCGCCGCTCAAGCTCGCGGGGTTCGCCAAGGTGGAGCTCGGCGCCGGCGACCGCCAGCAGGTCCGGATCGAGCTCGACCGGCGCGACTTCTCGTACTGGGACGCCGACGCCGACCAGTGGGTGACCCCCGTGGGCCAGGTTCCCGTGTACATCGGACGCTCGGCCGTCGACGTCGAGCTGGCGGGCGCGGTGCGCGTCCGCCCCTGAGGCCCGCGAGCACGCCGGTCCGTGGTCAGATCCGGCCGCGGACCGGCGTCCGGTCCGTCGGGTCCGCGTCCTGGGGCATCGTCATCTCGGCGCGCACCCCGAGCAGCCGGACCTCGCGGTCCTCGATCGTGTCGGCCAGCGCCATGACCGCGTCGACGATGGTCTGCGCGTCGCGGGTGGGCGCCGGGAGCTTGCGGCTCGTGCTCTTGGTGACGAACGGCGCGTAGCGCACCTTCACCGCCACACGCTCGACCGACCGGCCGTCCTCGGCGGCATCCTCGACCACGTCGTGCGCGAGCCGGAGCACGGCCTCGCGCACCTGGTCGGGAGTGGTGAGGTTCTGCTGGAACGTCGTCTCCCGGCTGTGACCGCGCGGGATCCAGGGGCTGTCGTCCACGGTGGTCGGGCCGAGCCCCGACCCGAGCTCGTGGTACCAGACGCCCATCCTCGGTCCGAACTCGGCCGTCAGGGCGTCGACCGGCGCGGCGGCGAGCTCGTGCACCGTGGTGACTCCGAGGGCCGTGAGCCGGCGCGACACCTTGGTCCCGATGCCCCACAGGGCGATCGTCGGCCGGTCGCCCATCACCTCGAACCAGTTCTCGGCGGTGAGCCGGAACAGCCCGGCGGGCTTGCCGAACTCCGTGGCGATCTTCGCGCGCACCTTGTTGTCGCCGATCCCCACGGAGCTGTGCAGCTGCGTCTCGGCCAGGACCGCCGCCTGTGCGCGCCGGGCCAGCGCCTCGGGGTCGTCGGTCCGGGCACGGAGGAAGGCCTCGTCCCAGCCGAGCACCTCGACGACGACGCCCAGCGACCGCAGCGTCGCCATCACCCGCTCCGACACGGCCTCGTACTCGGCTCCGTCCACGGGCAGGAACACGCCGTCGGGGAGCTTGCGGGCCGCGACCCGCAGGGGCATCCCGGAGTGGACCCCGAACGCGCGCGCCTCGTAGGACGCGGTCGAGACGACGCCCCGCTCGGTCGGATCCCCGCGGCCGCCGACAACCACCGGAAGGCCGGCCAGCTCCGGGCGCCGCAGCACCTCGACCGCCGCGACGAACTGGTCGAGGTCGACGTGCAGCACCCACGCCTCATCCGTGCCCATGCGCCGAGTCTGCCCACGGCCCCGCGGGTGCCGTCAATCGTGCACCGCGATCAGGAGGCCCTCGCCGCGCCGCCCAGCGGTGGGCACACTGTGCGCCATGAGGGATCACGGGGTGCTGCGGGTGCGCGACACCTACCGCGGCCGCGTCCGGATCTTCGCGGTCGCGGTCCTCTCGGTGGCCGCCCTGGCGATCGGGGCGGCGGCCGCCGGCTACCTCGTCGACAACGCGGCGCTCCGGCGTGACGGTGTGGTCACCACGGGCACGGTGGTCGAGCACACCTACGGCGGCAGGTGGGGGGACGTCGTCGACGGCTACGTCGTCCGGTACTCCGCCCCCCGCGGCGCCCCGAGGACCGGAGAGGTCCTGTCGGGCGACGACGACCCCGTGCTGGCGGTGGGGGAGTCCCTCGACGTGCTCGTCAACCCGGCCGAGCCCGGCGACGTCGCGCGAGCGGACAGCGGGCCTGACGACACGGAGGCCGTCGTGAGCGTCGTCCTGACGGTGCTCGCGGCGCTCGGTGCGGTCGCGGCCGCGCCGTGGCGGTCCCGGTCACGACCCGAGGACGTCGCGGCGGCAGCCGAGTATTGTCGCGAGCGGCCGGTCGAGGGTCGCCCCAGCTGACGACGCGTCCGGCGGAGTTGTCCTCGAGGGAAGGGCCACCACGGTGAACGAGCAGCTCATGGGCCGGGACCAGGGTGTGACGACCGGCGTGATCGACCCGCGGTACGGCGACCCGTCGGCCACGGCACCCACCTGGGCCGCCATCGAACGACGGCTCGCGGACGCGCAGCTCTACTGGATCGTCACGGTGCGTGCGGACGGCCGTCCGCACGCCGTGCCTCTCGTGGGCGTCTGGGCGGACGGCGCGTTCGCGTTCTGCACCGGGCCCGAGGAGCAGAAGACGCGCAACCTCGACGGTAACGCGCGCGTCGCGGTGACCACCGGCAGCACGGGTGCGGGCGGCTGGGACAGCGGCACCGAGCTGGTGGTCGAGGGCACCGCGACGCGGGTGACCGAGCCGGACGCACTGCAGCGGCTGGCGGACGCCTGGTTTGCGAAGTACGGCGACGACTGGAAGTTCGAGGTCCGCGGCCAGGGGTTCGTCGAAGCAGGTGACACCGGTGGCGGCTCGGACGGTGCGTGGGTCTATCGGGTGGTCCCGGGGAAGGTCCTCGCCTTCGGCGGCGGGCACGGCCAGACGGCCTACCGGTTCTGACCCGGTGGAGCAGGCCCCCGTCAGGGGTGGCGGAGGGCGTGCATGTGCGGGCCGGTGTCGCCGAGCCGCACGGAGCCGACACGGACGAACCCGTGAGCCTCGTACAGGCGCGCGTTCGTCTCCACGGTGGTGTTGACGTGCGCCGGCAGGTCCGCGGGGATCGCGGCGAGCCCGGCCTCGATGAGCGCGCCCCCGATGCCCTGGCCGCGCCGGTCGGCATCGACGCCCAGGAGGTGCAGCAGGGCGTGCGGCTCGTCGGGCAGCTGCCCGTGCATCGACTCGAAGCCTGCGCGGACGAGCGCGACGTGGTCGGCAGGTAGCAGCAGGTCCAGCATCGAGCGTCCTGGCAGGTCAGTCCCACCGTCGGCGGTCGGCGGCTGCGGGCCGGGCACGGACCACGCGGCGGCCCCGACAGCCCGCTCGTCCTCCACGGACAGCCACACGCTGCCGGCGTGGGTGTACGCCTCGACGGGGGCCCACAGGAACGCCGCGACGGCCGCCTCGCGGCGGGGATGAGGTCCGAAGATCCAGTCCATCAGCGGGTCCGGCGCGAGCGCGCGCGCCAGCACGGCACGGATCGCGGGCAGGTCCGTCGGCCGGGCGCGCCGCACGTGCGCCGTGGTGTCGGGCTCGTTCAGGCCGTGCACCGCCATCGCGTCTCCTCACCGGCGCCGGTGACGCTGCACGCCGGCGACGGCACCATCGTGGCGTGCCGGGCCGCGACTCGTCACGGGGTGCCAGGTCACCGCACGATCTGCACGTCCTCGTGCTCGAGCGCCGAGATGTCCTCCGACGTGGCCCGCAGCAGGCGGTCGGCAATGTCGCGCAGGGCCCGGGCCGCGGCCAGCTCGTCGCCGATCTCCGGGACGTCGCGGTCCTGGGGTGCCCGGCGAGCACGTCCTCGACCGTCCAGGCGGGTGCCGCTGGAGGTGGTGAGCTCGGCGTGCGCCGTCGTGACGTCACCGTCGCCCCGCAGATCGTCGGTCTCGAACAGGTCGATCCGAACCTTCCAGGTGCGTGTCATCGCACTGCTCCCTTCCGCCCGTGGGTGGCCCACCCGTGCGGCGGGCGTCCTTCCCTTCAGCGTCCGTCGGCGCGCCGGCTCGGGCGTAGGGCACAAGGTCCCCGCTCGTCGGGTCCAGGGCCGAACGGCTCTAGACCCGGCCGCGATGCCGGTTCGACGATCGGTACGACAGCGCGCGGGCCTCGCGTGCCGGAGCGCACCGAGAGGTGGTGGCAGCCGTGGCAGCACCCGACCCGACGCCGACGATCGTCGTGGGAGCGGATGGATCGGACTGCGCACTCCGGGCGGTCGAGACGGCTGCCGCGGAGGCGCGCGCCCTCGGGTGCCGGCTCGAGATCGTCCACGCGTTCGTCTGGCCGGAGCTGCGGGTGCCCGAGGGTTCGCTCGTCGGCGGGTCGGGTGGGGCCGGGCTCCGTCACGAGGCCGACCGCATCGTGGCGGAGGCGGTGGAGCTGGCCCGTCGCGCCGCACCCGACGTCGCCGTCGCCGGGCGTGTGGTCACGGGCGCTCCTGCGCCGGTGCTCCTGCGCGCGAGCGTGGACGCCGCGCTCGTGGTGGTCGGGGACCGGGGGCTCGGCGGGTTCACCGGGTTGCTCGTCGGCTCGGTCGCGGTCGCCCTCGTCACGCACGGACGCAGTCCGGTGCTCGTCCTTCGCGGGCGGACCGCGCCGGCCGGACCTGTCGTCGTCGGGTTCGACGGAAGCGACGGCGCCCTGCCCGCAGCAGAGCTCGCGCTCGTCTACGCGGCCGCCCACGGTTCCACCCTGCGGGTGGTCACGGTCGCACCGTCCGACGACGGCCCCGCCGAGCTGGACCGGGTCGACGGAGCCCTGCGCAGTCTCGACGCGCACGGCGTGACCGTGGAGCGCGTGGTCCAGCACGGTGACGCCCGCCAGACGCTGATCGCGGAGAGTCGCTCGGCGAGCCTCGTCGTCGTCGGCTCCCGCGGCCGCGGGGGGTTCGCCGGGCTGCTGCTCGGCTCGGTGAGTCAGGCCGTGCTGCATCACGCCGACTGTCCGGTGGCGGTGCTGCCGCGGGACGCGGGACGGCTGCAGCTCGTCCGGTGAGGCCCGGGCACGCGGTCAGCCGGCGGGGTGCACGACCATCACGGGGCACGTGGCGTGGTGCAGCACCGTCTGGCTGACGGAGCCGAGCAGCAGGCCACGGAACCCGCCTCGCCCCCGAGACCCGACGACGAGCAGCTCGGCGTCGTCGGCCGCGGTGAGGACGACGTAGGCGGGGGCGCCGCGCCGCACGATCGCGCGGACCTGCACGTCGGGATACCGCTCCGCGTGTCCCGCGAGGCTCTCGGAGAGCACGACCCGCTCCGCGACGCGAAGCTCCTCGACCTCCTCCGGCATCCAGGGCGGGACGGGGCCGATGACCGAGGGCAGCTCCCACGCGTGCACGGCGACGAGGGGCGCACCGCGCCGGGAGGCCTGGTCGAACGCGACGTCCACCGCCCGCGCGCTGGTCGCAGACCCGTCCACGCCCACCACGATCGGCCGGGGCGACGAGGGCGCGGCCGCCTCGGCGTGCCGGCGGACCACGACGACGGGGCAGTGCGCGTGCGCGACGACGGTGACGCTCACGGACCCGAGCAGCAGTCCCGCGACGCCTCCCCGTCCCCGTGACCCGACGACCAGCAGGTGGGCGTGCTCGCTCGCGTCCGTCAGGGCCGCGGCCACGCTCTCGCGCTCGTCGACCTGCGTCGCCAGCTCGATCGCGGGGGCGACCGCGTGGACCCGCTCCACCGCGTCCGCGAGCACCTGACCGCCCACCTGGGTGGACAGGTCGAGCGGGCGGTCGCTCACGACGTACCCGTCCACGACGGTCCGCGCGACGTAGACGATCCGTAGCGGCAGTCGCGCGCGTGCGGCCTCCCGAGCTGCCCACGTCAGCGCGTCCGCGGCGTGCGCGGACCCGTCGTAGCCCACCACGATCGCGCGGCTCATCTCGCACCTCCGACAGATCGGTGCCTTCCCCCTCACCCTGCGACGGTCGTGCGTGCCGGTCGTAGGGTCCGAGGTCCCGACCGCGGTCCTGCTGCGACGCGGCGGTCGGGATGTCGGAGGGTCTTCGTACGGTGGCCCGATGACCGTCCGACCGTTCGCCATCGACGTGCCGCAGCCGGTTCTCGACGACCTGCGCGACCGGCTCGCCCGCACGCGCTTCCTCGAGGACTCGCCCCGCCGGCCCGCGTCCGGCATGACCTCGGCCTACCTGCGGGAGCTCGTCGCGTCGTGGCAGGCGTTCGACTGGCGCGCCCGTGAGGCATGGCTGAACGGGCACCCCCAGTTCCTCGCCGACGTCGACGGCAGCACGCTGCACTTCGCCCACCGGCGCTCGGAGACACCGGACGCCCCGGCGCTCCTGGTGATGCACGGGTGGCCGCACACGTTCGCGCTGCAGCTGGACGTCGCCGACCTGCTGCCCGACGTCGACGTGGTGGTGATGAGCCTGCCCGGCTTCGCGTTCTCGCCACCGCTCGACGAGCCCACCACCGAGCGGCGGCTCGCCGAGCTGGGGCACGCACTGATGACAGAGGTCCTCGGCTACTCCAGCTACCTCACCTACGGCGAGGACGTCACCGCGAACGTGAGCGACCTGATCGCCGCGACGCACCCGGAGGCGGTCGCCGGGATCGTCGTCACGCACGCGCACTTCCTGTCCCAGGACGAGCGCGAGGCCACGAGCGACCCGGGCGAGCGGGCGTTCTACGACCGGATGTCGGCGGGCTGGTACGAGCAGGCGGGGTACGCGCACGTCCAGGGCACCCGACCGGACACCCTTGCCGCCGGGTTGAACGACTCGCCGGCCGGACTGCTCGCGTGGCTCACCGAGAAGCTCGTCGAGTGGAGCGACACCCCCGCGGGCGACCCCGCAGCCGTGGAGCGGCGCCTCTCGCGCGACCGGATCCTCACCGAGGCGACCCTGTACTGGGTGACGCAGACCATCGCCACGTCGTTCCGGACCTACTACGACGGGGCCGACGCCGTGATCCCGCCCGTCGAGGTCCCTGCCGCCGTGTTCATCCAGCGGCACGAGCACGACAACCCGGAGTCGGTGGCGCGGCGGTTCTACCGAGACCTTCGGGTGTTCGAGGTGCTGCCCCAGGGCGGCCACTTCACGGTCGCCGAGGTGCCGGAGGCCATGGCGGACCGGGTGCGGAGGTTCATTCTCGAGCTGCGCCCGGCGCGGTGAGGTCGGTGCGTCCGACGTTCACGCGTACTCGTGGCGGTGCAGCCAGCGCATCGCTGCCGCTCCCCAGATCGGCGGCAGGTAGAACGTCACGAGCCGGTAGGTGATGGCCGTCGAGACGGCGATGTCGCTGGGGATCCCGACGGCCTGCAGCCCGACCGTCAGGCCGAGCTCGGCGACCCCCATGCCTCCGGGGACGGGCATGAGGCCGGAGAACAGGCTCACGGCGGTGTTGACGAGGATCAGCTGGGAGAACGAGGCGGTCTGGCCGAACGCGTGCAGGCAGAGAGCGAGGACGCCGGCCTGCAGGAGCTGCGCGACCAGGTTGCCTCCGAGCATCGCGGACACCTTCGCGGGCTTGCGGAGCACCCCCAGCGCGGAGCGCGCCGAACGCGCCTGGCCGACGAGGGCGGCGCGGGCTCGCGGAACCGTCGCAGCGAGGCTGTGACGGAGCCGGGGGACGGCCAGGGTGACCACGCCGCCGATCGCGATCAGAACCACCAGCGCGACGATCAGTGAGGGACTGCTCGAGTCGGATCCCGTGGTGCTCGACCCCGACGCGAGGGCCGACGTGAAGCCGGGCAGGCCGCTGACCAGGATCAGCAGGATCAGCGCGACCTGCACGACGAACCCGCTGACGCTGTCGATGAGGCCGAACGCGAGGGCGGTCGCGGCGGGGATCCCGAACTTCTGGAAGAAGCGGACCTCGAGCGTCAGTCGGGCGGCGGTCGCGGGCAGCACGAGGGAGATGAACTGGATGGCGTACTGCAGCATGAGCACCGGGAGGTAGCGCAGCCGCGCGGTCGCCGCTCCGAGGGTCGCGCCCGCGAGCGCCATCTGGATGCACGGGGACAGGACCAGGGCGGCGACCAGCCAGGCCCAGTCCGCCGAGGCGAGCGCTGCCGCGACGCTGGCGAGGTCGACGCCGGCCAGCAGCGTGACGAGCACGTAGACCAGGAGCCCGACGACGAGGAGCGTCCCGATCGACCGCGGGGTCACCCGCCGCAGGCGCTCCAGCGGCGGCTCCTCGACCCCGGCGACGGCGACGGCCGCCGCGCGCAGCTCGTCGAGCGTCCAGGCGGCTCCGCGCACCTCGGCACGGGTCCGGCTGCCGAGAGCGGCCGGCTGCACGTAGGGCAGCACCGCAGCGAGTCCGTCGGGCCCGATGGCCTCGACCGCTGCCGACAGCGCCCGTTCCAGGCCGACCGCGATCGCCGTGACGACGAGGAGCCGGGCCTGGTCGGCGCGCGGCTCGCCGCCGTCCGAGGCGAGGGCCGCGCCGTCGAAGTCCGCCAGGGCGACCGAGCCGTCGGCGCGGATGACGACGCTGCTGCTCTCGATCCGTCCGTGGGCGATCCCGGCGCCGTTCAGCGTCACCACCGCACGCCACATGGCGCCGAGCAGCTCGTCGTCCACAGCCTCGGCGTCGAGGAGCCTCAGGGACGCGCGGGGTGTGCTCGTCACCAGCAGGGCGTCGCCCTGGTCCGCCACCCCGACGGCGACGACGTCGAGCGTCGGCACACCCGCCTGGGCGGCCAGCACCGTGACCAGCGCCTCGTGCTCGACGCGGGACCGGCGGGTGCCCCAGACGTGCGCCCGTTCACCCCGCCGCGTCAGTGCCGCCCACAACGATCCGACGACCTGGCTGTCCCACGCGTCGCGCCCGTAGACCTTGACCAGGAGGTTCGTCCCGCGATCGGTGCGCGCGACGAGCAGGTTCTCCGCGGCGAGCCGTCCCGGGGCCGCCGTCACCCGGGTCGCGGGCACACCGAGATCTGCCAGCGCGACCAGGACCTGGGCGTCGGTCAGCCGCCCCTGGGGCGACCCGAGGACGAGGTGCGCGACGGCGGCCGCGCCGATCCCGACGGCGAGGGCGGCACTAGCCCCGATGAGGTTCGTCGCACCCAGGCCGATCGCGGCCACGGCACCCAGGCCGAGGACGACACGACTCGCGTACCTCCAGGGTCGGGCGAGGTGCGGCGACGCGGTGACGACGACGGCGGTGACCATCGCGACCCGGGTCGCGACGTAGACGACCGGGGGTCCGGAGGACACCAGTCCCTGGACGATGGTGAACGCGTCGGTCCCGGCGAGGGCTCCGGCCACGAGCGCGGCACCGAAGGCCAGGGCAGCCGCGGTGGCCTGGTCGAGGAGCAGCCGGCGACGTCCTCGGCTCAGGGCGGCGAGCAGGACGACGCCCACAGCCCAGAGGGTCAGGACGGCGTAGACGATGCTCCACAGCCAGCCGAACAGCGGTTCCAGGCGCGCCAGCACCGTGTCGAGTGCATCGTCGGCTCCGGTCGGCCCCGGTGCCGCCAGGGCGAGCAACCCGAGGGTGAGGACCGAGGCGACGAGCAGGATGACGTCCGTCGGACGACGCAGCCGTGGGGCGTCGGCCGCAGACGACCAGATCCGGACCAACCCGCCGTCGCGAGCCCGGTCCGTGCTGACGGCCATCGAGCCTCCTGGCGATGACGACTGACCTGGGACGGTGCGGCCGATGCGCGGCAGGTCTCCCACGAGCTAGTGGCTTCCCGTCAGCGACGGTCGGTCTGCACCACGAGGAGGAACTGTCCACCGCCCGGCTCGACGGTGGCGGTCACCGGGAGGTCCGGAGCGAACCGCGAGAGCCGGTCGACGAGCCAGGCGGCCGCCTCCTCGCCGTCCGCCTTGGTGGGGCAGCGGCCGACGACCTCACGGCCGCCCTTGCGGGTCAGCCGCTCGACGGTCGACACGATCGGTGCCGGCTCCACCACGAACAGCGCCGGCGACCAGGCCACGACGGGCTTCACTGCGCCCTTGCGGGTGTTGCACGCGCGGTGCGCGAGCCGCTCGGAACCCGGTGCAGCCTTCTTCCCCTTCGGAGTCGCGCCGCCGTCGATGCTCGGGCCGCGGTCGGAGTTGACGGACGCGTCGGGGTCGACCGGCTCGTCGCACAGCCAGCATCGCCAGCCGTCGCGCGAACCGACCTCGTCAAGGGTGCTCATCCCCGGAGGCTACGGGTCTCCGGGGCCGATCCTGCCCGCGGCGCTACCTCGCCTCCGCCTGGACCTCGTCGGCCGCTGCCTTGATCGCGTCGGCCTCGGCCTTCTCGATGGCCTTCTCGAGGATGGCGTCCGCCTTGTCCAGCGCCTTGCGGAGCGCCACGGCGCTGGGGTCGGAGACCAGGGCGACGATCCCGGAGTGCCCGGCCACGATCGAGTCCTGCAGGTCCTCGGCCAGCTCCTTGCGGTTGTGCAGCGCGACGCCCTTGCCGGCCGCCGCGCCGACGAGGCCGAGTGCGGCCGCGCTGCCGAGGATGGTCGGAGGGAAGAGGAGGCCGAGCGCGACGCCCCCGACGACTCCCCACGTCAAGCCCTTGCGGGTGCTGTGATCGGTCGACTTGAGGATCTCCAGCGTGCCGTCGGCATCCCGCTTGACGACGAGGACGCCCTCGACGTTCAGGGTCGTCCCGTCCTCGGCGCCCTTGATCGCCTCGTACGCCTCCCATGCGGTGTCGGTGTCGGTGAAGTCGGCGACGAACAAGGTGTAGGCGCCGTCCGAGACGAGAGCGGCGGCGCTGAGGGTGGACTGGTCATCGGACATGGCGGTGCTCCTTCGAGTGGGACGTGCGGTCCACCCTCACGATCCGAGGGCGGTGGCCTTGAGCTTGGCGAACTCGGTCTGGTCGATCGCGCCGGAGTCGAGGAGCGCCTTGGCCTGGGCGATCTGGTCGGTGGGGGACGACGACGCGGTGGCGCTGCGGATGCGGTCGTCGAACGCGGACTGTGCGGCCTGCATCTGCGCGGCCTGCCGGGCACCCATGCTCTTCCCGCGCACGATGAGGTACAGCAGGATCCCGAGGAACGGGAGGATGACGAGCAGGACCACCCACAGCGCTTTCACGCCGCCGCTGGTGTCCGGGTCGCGGAAGAGGTCGCCGAAGATGGCGATGAGCAGCCAGAACCAGATGATGAACAGGAAGAGCTCGAGCATCCAGAGCAGGATGTCCCCGCTGCCGAACGACGCGGACAGGTTCACTGTGCCTCCTTGTGGGGTGGTCGCGGCCGCGCAGGTCGCGCGGACGGCGGACGGCGGCTCACGGTGCGACCGGGGTCGACGCGACGGGCGTGGCGGACGTCGGCAGGGTGAAGGAACCGGCGGCGGCGGACGCGGCCGAGTCGGCCAGCGTGCCCCGTGCTGCGCGTGCACGGCGGCCCATGACGACGGCCATGGCGACGCCCAGGGCGCTGAACGCGGCCATCAGCCACGAGGCCGCGGCGAGCCCGTCCGACAGGGCGTCCGCCCGGGGCAGGCCGGCGGCGGTCCCGTCGGCGATGACGCTCCCGTAGACCGTGGCAGCGAGGGCCGTCGCGACAGCGGCACCCACGTAGCGGGCCATGTTGGAGACGCCGGACGCTGCGCCGACGTCCGTGGCGTCGACCGACGCGGTGGCGGCCGCCGAGGCCGGGCCGTTGGACAGTCCCATGCCGATGGCGACGGCGATGAGGGGAAGGACGAACGCCCCGTAGAGCCAGGAGCCCTCGGCGAAGCCGAGCATCGCGAACCCGCCGGCGGTGATGGCGAAGCCGGCGCCGACCACCTGGCGTCCCCCGAACCGGGCGGCGAGGCGAGGCACGAAGGGCGCGACGAGCACGAGCCCGACCGTGGCAGGCAGCGTCGCCAGGCCGGCCTGCAACGGGCTGAGCCCGAGCGTGCTGGGATCCTGGAAGTACAGGCTGACCAGGTACATCAGGGCGTTGATCGTGCCCGCCCCGATGAGGATCGCGAGCGTGGAGCCGACGAGGATCCGGTTGCGCAGGAGCGCCAGGTCGAGCATCGGCACAGCCACCCGTCGCTCGACGGCGACGAACCCGACCCCTGCTGCGACGGCCAGCGCGAAGCAGCCGAGGGTCGCCAGTGACGTCCAGCCCCACGCGCTGCCCTTGCTCAGCGCGAGGATGAAGGGCGTCAGCGTCAGGGCCACGAGCACGCTCCCGCCGAGGTCGATGGAGCGGGACCGGGCGGTGTCTCGTGACTCCGACACCGTGATGGCCGTCAGGACCATGACGCCGAGGGCGACGACCGCGTCGACCCAGAAGAGCGCGTGCCAGCCGGTGACCTCCACCATGACACCGCCCAGCAGCGGACCTGCCGCGGCTCCGACGGCGGCGGCGGCACCCCACAGCGAGACGGCCCGGAGCTGTGCGGCACCGGTGTTCGCCACCGACAGCAGGCTGAGCCCGCAGGCCAGGATCGTCGCCCCGGCCGCACCCTGGATCGCGCGCCCCGCAATCACCATGCCGCCCGAGCTCGACAGCGCGATGAGCACGCAGGAGGCGATGAAGAGGAGCAGGCCGATCTGGAAGACCCGCTTTCGTCCGAACACGTCGCCGAGCGACCCGGACGTGACGATCGTCGCCGCGCCCACCAACGAGTACCCGGTGACCGCCCACTGCAGGGTCTCGACCGACATGCCCGTGTCGGCGGAGATGGCGGGCAGCAGGATGCTCACCGCGGAGGTGTTGGCGTTGACGACCAGCGTGGACAGGCACGCGGCGACCAGGACCCCGCGTGCTGTCGACCGCCCCGACGATGCTTGGGTCACAAGCGCCGACCCAGGTTCTGCAGGAGGAGTGCCTGCGCGACGATCATCGTCTCGATCTCGGCGGGGTCGACGCTCTCGTCGGACGCGTGGATCCGGGACAGCGCGACGTCCTCGGAGCCCCAGAGGATGAACTCCGCGCGCGGGGCCACCGACTCGAGAGTGCGCAGCAGCGGGATGGAACCGCCGCAGCCGGCCTCGCCGACCGACGCGCCGAAGGCCTCGGTCATGGCCTCGCGTGCTGCGGCGTACGCGGGCCCGTCGGTCGCACAGGTGAACGCCGGGGCGGCCTTGGTGCGCTGGACCTCGACCTTCGCACCCCAGGGGACGTGCGACTCCAGGTGCGTCACCAGGGCGTCGAGCTCCTGCTGCGGGTCCGACCCCGGCACGATGCGCATGGAGATCTTGGCGCTGGCCTGCGGGATGAGCACGTTCGACGAACCGGCGATGCTCGTCATGTCGAGCCCGATCGCGTTCACCGAGGGCCGCGCCCAGAGCCGGGCGCTGATGGGACCCGTCCCGGTGAGGCTGACCCCGTCCAGGACGTCGGCGCTGGCACGCAGGTCGTCGGCGCTCAGGTCCTCGCCCGCCCAGGTGGTGGACGTGACCCCGTCGACGGCCACGTCGCCGGCGTCGTCGTGCAACGTGGCCAGGAGACGGGCGAGCGCCATCATGGCGTCGGGCGCAGGGCCGCCGAAGACCCCGGAGTGCAGCGGGTGCTCGAGCGTGCTGACGGTGACCACGCACGCGACGTCGCCACGCAGAGCGGTGGTCAGGACCGGCTCACCGACGCGCAGGTTGCCCATGTCGCAGATGATGAACAGGTCGCAGTCGAACAGGTCCGGGTGCGCCTCGACGAAGGCCTCGAGGTTGCTCTCGGTCTCCTCCATCCCCTCCAGGATCAGCTTGACCGTGCACGGCGGCTTCCCGTCGAAGACGCCCAGGGTGCCGAGGTGGATGATCAGGCCACCGATGTCGTCGGCAGCCCCCCGCCCGTAGATCCGTCCGTCGTCCTTGCGCGTGGCCGTCCACGGGTCGCTGGTCCAACCCTGCTCGGCCGGGGCCGGCTGGACGTCGTAGTGCGCGTAGAGCACCACCACCGGCGAGCCCTCGGGTCCGTCGATCTGCCCGTAGATAGGGGAGTACCCGGTCGGCACGTCCATGAGGCGCGCGTCCGCGAAGCCGGCCGCCTGGAACAGTCGGAGCGTCTCCTCGCCCATCCGCTGCACGGGCTCGGCGGGGTAGCCGGGGAACGCGACGGACGGGATGGCGACGAGCGTGCCCAGGTCCTCGAGGAGGCCCGGCATCAGGTCGGCCGTCTTGCCCGCGATCTGTTCCTTGGTCTGCACGACGTGCTCCGTTCTCTGCTCGACACCGCGTGGATGCCTAACTGCGAGGTCAGAAGAAGACGGCCCCGATGACCGAGCCGACGATGATCGTCGTGACCGAGAGCACGAGCATCGGGATGAAGAAGCTGTGGTCGATCAGCTTGGTGCCCAGCTTCGTCGTGCCCGTGAGGTCGAAGTTCGCGGCGGCGATCTGCGTGCCGTTGGCCGGGAGGGTGTAGACGCCGCCCAGCGCACCGGCCCACATGCCGGTCACCACACCGGGTGGCAGGCCGACAGCGAGACCGATCGGCACCATGGTCCGCGTGGCCGTCGACTGGCTGGTGGTGAGCGCGGCGACGAGGAACACGGCGAGCGCGAAGAGGAAGCGCCAGTCGGTGACCCAGGCCCCGACCGTGCTGATGATGAACTCCTCGTGCGCGGCGATGAACGTGGCAGTGAGCCAGGCGATGCCGAAGAGGGCGATCGCCGAGATCATGCCGGCCTTGAACACCGACTGGTCCGGCACCGTCCTCACGTCCGGCCGCCCGACGAACAGGATGATGACGCCCACGACGAACATCACCAGGACGATGGTGTTGGTCATGTCGAGCGACACCGTGCCCACGTCGGGGACCTCGAACGAGGGGCGCAGCCCGGGGAACAGGCCGAGGATCACGATCGCGACGACCCCCGCGAAGAACACGAGCGCGGAGTTGCGGCCGGCACGCGTGTAGGTGAGCTGCGCGGAGGCGGGTGCCGGCTCGGCGACCCCCGACGGACCGGTGACGTCCGGACCGAGGCCCGCGCTGCCGGACGACACCGCTCCGGCGGGGACCCCGACGGCCACGGCCGGGGGCGCGACGAGCTCCCCGGACGCGATCTTGGCCTGGACCTCGGGGTCGTCGTCCAGGTCCTTCCACATCCGGTTGACCACGAGGGACGTGACGATGATGCCGACCACGCACGCCGGGATCGTGATGGCGAGGATCTGGGTCAGCCCCAGGTTGTACGGCTCGACGTCCGTCAACGTCAGCATCGCGGCCATCGCCGCGGAGACGGGCGAGGCCGCGAGCGCGATGCCCGACTGCACCACGGTGACGGTCAGCGGGCGGGACGGTCGGATGTGGTTCTTGTAGGAGACGTCGTAGATCACCGGGAGCAGCGGATAGATGATGTTGCTGGTCCCGGCGCCCACGGAGAACGCGAAGGCGGTCAGGGGTGCGATGAGGGTGATCTGCTTCGGACGCCGCTCGATGACCCGCGCCGCGACGCTGACCATCCAGTCGATCCCTCCGGCGGCCTGCATCAGGGCGGCGCTCGTGACGACAGCGAGGATGATCGCCATCGCGGCGGCGGGGGGCTCGCCCGGTGCCTCGCCGAAGACGAAGACGAGGACGAACGTGCCCAGGCCGCCCCAGAGCCCGACGCCGACACCGCCGGCCCGGGTGCCCATCACGATGGCGCCGAGCACCACCAGGGCCTCGAGTACGAAGCTCACGCTCATGCCGATTCCTCCGTTCCAGTCCTCAGCGCGGTCATCCGGTGGTGCACTGCGTGTCGAGCGACTCCGCCAGGGCCGCGAAGGCGTCCCGCACGTCGTCGACCGCCGCCGAGACCAGCGGCGCAGCGGGATCCTGAGCGTCCGAGCCCGCCGCGAGCTGGAGGTCGTCGACCGCGGTGCGGAGTCGGGAGGCGGCGGCGTCGAGGCGGTCCTCGGAGAGCGCCTCGAGCTGGTTGAGCTGCGCCTTCGCGGCGACGGCCTTGGCCGCCACGCTCGCGGACCCGCCCTCGGTCTGCGCCAGCTCGCGCAGGTCGTCGACGGTGGCGGTGAGCGCGGCGTAGCTCACGCACGGGTCCTGGTCGGCGGGGTCGGCGCACGCGGCGAGCGTCCCGCCGGCGACCACGACGAGAGCGATCCAGGCGGCGGGCCGCCTCATCGGGGGGCTCCGGTGACGATGGCCAGCAGCACCCGGCAGGCGAGGACCATGTCGTCGATGGCGATGTGCTCGCTGGTCGCGTGCTCGTCGACCATCCCGGTCGGCAGCGCCACGCACGGGATGCCCTTGGCGTTGAAGAAGTTGCCGTCGGTCCCGCCGCCGGACTTGCGGGGCACCACGTCGAGCCCGACCGAGCGGATCGCTGCGGCCGCCTCCCGGTAGGGCACGGCGTCCTCGGCGATCTTGTAGGTCTGATAGATGGTCTCGACGCCGAAGTCGACCGTCGCGTCGTGGCGATCGGCGGCCAGCTGGCACGCGTAGCGCATGGCCTGGAGCTGACGGTCGAGCTTGCCCTGGTCGTGGCTGCGGGCCATCCCCTCGAGGACGGCCGTGCCGGGCACGATGTTGCGTGCCTCCCCGCCCGTGAACGTCCCGATGTTCGCGACCGTCTCCTCGTCGATCCGCCCCAGCGGCATCCCCGCGACCGCCTCGGCGGCCACCTGCACGGCATTGATGCCCTTCTCCGGCTCGACGCCGGCATGGGCCTTCCTGCCGACGAAGGTGATCGTCAGGTACACCGACGTGGGCGACCAGTAGGTGATCGAGCCCATGACTCCGGCGGTGTCCAGCACGAACCCGTGGCTCGCCTCCAGCAGCTCCACGTCGAGCTGCCGGGAGCCGACCAGTCCGCGTTCCTCGCCCACGGTGACGACGAACTCGATCGTCGGCACGGTCTCGTCGGGGTGCTCGCGCAGGAGCGTCAGGACCTCGAGGCACCCGGCGATCCCGGACTTGTCGTCGGCACCGAGGATCGTCGAGCCGTCGGTCCGGATGGTGCCGTCGGCCCCCACGATCGGCACGATGCCGCGATCGGTCCCCGCGGTGTCCATGTGCGTCGACACGAGGATCGTGCGGGCGGGGTCACCGGCCCGGACGGCGACGAGGTTCCCGACACGGTCGCGCCGCACCGCGCAGCCCAGGTCCGTGAAGCGGGCTTCCAGGTCGAGCCCGATCGCCTCTTCCTGACCGGTGGGGCTGTCGATCGCGACCAGGTCCAGGAAGGTGCGCAGGAGTCGCTCCCGATCGACGCCGTGCTGCAGCACCGTAGACATAGCGCGAGGATGGCAGCCGCCCGGGTAGGTGGTCCCCATCCTCGACCGGGTGGGGAGGACGGCGGACGCGCCGAGGACGTCGATGCTGGTCATCGACCGACATGTCCGCAATGATCGAGTTCGAGCGATTGCTCGTGCTGGTCAAGGGGGGGTCCCGTGACGCGCAGCGGATCGGGCGGGCACGACCCCGCCGACGCAGCGACCTCGTTCTATGGGTCGCGGCTCCATGCTCCGCCCACCCCGGCCCGCTACCTGCGCCGGCCCCGCCTGGTCGATCTCCTCGACCAGGCCACCTCCGCGCCGATCACCGTCGTGGTCGCGCCGGCGGGGTCGGGCAAGACGTCGTTGCTCGCCGACTGGCTCTCGTCGGCCGCGGTCCCGACCGCGTGGGTGTCCGTCGACGAGACGGACCGGGACGGCGGGCAGCTCTGGGCGGGCGTCACCGTCGCGCTGGGGGAGCTCGTCGACGGGCTGACGACCGGTGCGCGCGGCGCACGTCGTCCCGGCACGCCCGCCGCGGCGGTGGCCGTCCTCCTCTCCGGGCTGGAGCACGCGGACCATCCCGACTCCGCCGTGCTGATCATCGACGACGTCCACCTGGTCGACGACGACGACGGCATCGTCCGGTCGATGGCGCTCTTCCTGACGTCCGTCCCCTCGTGGCTCCACGTCGTGCTGCTGTCGCGCCGGACGCCGAAGCTGCCCATCGACCGGCTCCGCGTCCGCGGGCAGCTCTCGGAGGTCCAGTTCGCCGAGCTGCGATTCTCTCCCGAGGAGGCCGAGTGCATGCTCGCCCGCCTGGACGCGTCCCTCGCGCAGGACGAGGTCGGCGAGGTGGTCGATCGAGCCGGGGGCTGGGCCGCGGGTCTCCAGCTCTCGGCGCTCGCGTCGCGGTCCGACAGGGCGCAGCCCGCGGCCATGCCTCGCGCCGACACGCGCGGGCTCCTCTTCGCCGACTATGTCTGGCGCGAGGTGCTGGGCGCCGAGCGTCCCGACGTCGTCCAGGTCCTCCTCGACACGTGCGTCGCCAAGCGGACCGACGCCTCCCTGGCCACCGCGCTCACCGGGCGCAGCGATGCCGGCGAGCTCCTGCTGGAGGCCGAGGCGCGCGGCCTGTTCGTCACCAGGCTCGGCCCGTCGGGGTGGTTCGAGGTGCACGCCGTGGTCCGGGACGAGCTCCTCGCCGAGGCGACTCGCCGCTCGCCGCAGCGGGTGGCAGCCCAGCACGCGCGCGCCGCCCGATGGTTCGAGGATGCCGGCGAGGTGGCCACTGCCCTCGAGCACTGGATCCTCGCCGGCCGGCCGCGCGACGCACTGCGGCTGCTCGCCGGCCGCGTCGAGGGCCTCTACGACTCGGGGCGCGAGGCGACGATCGCACGCACGCTCGCCCTGATCCCGCTCAACCTCGCCTCGACGGACCTGCAGGCCCTGATCGAGTTCGCCTGGTGCCACCTGCTCGTCGACAAGCGCCGCTTCCTCGAGACGGTCCGGGCCGGCGCGGCCCGGGAGCGCCCCGACGGGGAGAACCGCACGCAGACCGGGCGGCTGACGATGCTGCAGTCCGTCGCCGCCACGGTGACGGGCGACTGGAGCAGGAGCCGCGAGCTGACGACGGAGTCGATGGCGCTGCTGGGGGAGGACCTCCGCACCGACGAGCTGGGGCGGTTCGGCTGGAACCTGCTCGCGCGCGAGGCGGCGCTCAGTGAACGCTGGGACGACGACTCCGGGCAGCTGGAGCAGATCCGCCTGGAGCTCGGTACGGACCCGGAGCGTCGGCTCAGGTACGAGGGCATCCATGCGCTGGGCGAGGCGCTCGCGGGACGTCCGCTGGACGCGCTGCGCATCGCCGCCGGCGTCCGGGACGTCGTCGCGGTGGGCTCGATGACCATCCTGTCCGCCGAGCTGGGCATCGCCGAGGCGCTCGCCCACCGCGAGCTCGGCGACCGCGCCCGCGCGTTGACCGAGCTGACGTCGGCCTCCCCGCCGTGGCGCGACCCGGTCACGCACGCGCAGTGCCTCGCGATGCTCCAGCTGACGGAGCTGCGGCTCGACGACGGTGACGTCGCCGCTGCCGACGAGTGCTTCGAGCTCGCCCACGAGTTCGTGCGCAGCGAGTTCGCCGGACCGGGCGGGCTGATGTGGTTGGCGCGGACGGGGACCGTCCTGTGCCTCGCCGCCGGCCGGATCGCGGAGGCCCAGAACTGGGCCGAGCGTGTGGACGACCCCTTCTGGGGTGGGGTGGGGCTGGCTCGCGTGCGGCTCGCAGAGGGTGGTCGGGCCGAGGCGGAGGCCCTGCTCGAGGCGGTGGTGCCACGCTGCCCGCGCCACGAGGTGGTGCGTGACCTGCTGCGCGCCCGGGCCGCGGGATCCCGTCCGCTCGCCCTGGAGCGGGCCGCCCGCGCGATCGGGCTGGCGACCGGCGTCGGGCTGGTGCAGACGGTCGCCTCCGAGGGCGCTGAGATCCTCGAGCTGCTCGAGGTCCAGGCCGTGGTGGCTCCGCAGGCGTGGCTCGACCGGGTGCGACGGGCCGCCTCACCTCACGCGACGACGTCCGTGGTGGACCCCAGCCCGCCGGGGGAGCACCTCACGGAGCGCGAGATCGGGGTGCTGCGGATGCTGCCGAGCCGGCTCACGCTGCCCGAGATCGCCGACGAGCTGTACATCAGCGTGAACACGCTGAAGTTCCACCTCCGGGTCATCTACCGCAAGCTGGGTGTCGGCTCACGGCTCGAGGCGGCCGAGGTCGCCCGTCACCTCCACAGCGAGAGCCGAGCGCGGGTGAGCGGGGGCGTGCACCAGCGCTGACGGGTCGCGATCACCCCGTGCAGGGTGGTGTCAGCCCACCTTGCCCGCCCGGACGATGACACGGTGATCCCCTCTCCTTCGCCCAGGACGAGCCGATGAGTGACGCGGCCGGCCGGCGCCCGGTGCACGAGGCACCCGACGCCGACCTGGTCGAGTACCTCGTGATCGTGGTCCCCGACCTCGGGTCGCTGGACCGACTGGTCCCCGCTCTCGGAGAGCTGGTCGAGGCCTCGGCGATCCGGATCATCGATCTCGTCTGCGTCACCAGGAGCGCGCACGGTGGCGGGTTGACGGTGCTCGAGCTCGAGGACGTGGAGAGCCTGTCGGGTCTGCGCGACGTCGAAGGTCAGGTCGGGGGGCTGCTCAGCGCCCACGACATCGCGACCGCGTCGCTCGCGGTCGGTCCTGGCTCGTCCGCGGTGGTCCTCCTGATCGAGGGTCGCTGGGCGGCGCGTCTCTCGGCGGCGGCCAGGCTCGCCGGTGGGCGCATCGTGGGGGGCGAGCGGATCGCCCGGCGGCGCGTCGAGGCGGCGCTGGCGCCCGACACGTCCTCGCGCGGGACGGACCGGTGATCGCGCATGCACCGAGTCCCCGGCTCGCGCACGGAGCACCCCGACCTGCTCAACCGCACCCGGCCGGCGAACCCGCCGGAGGACCCGTGGGCGGCCCTGCTCGTCGATCCGGCCGCCCAGCTGGCCGAGCTCGCCGACCTGGTCGAGCGCGGTCTGGCCACCCCCGACGAGTTCGAGCGGCAGCGCAGGAAGGTCTTCGGCGACAGTGAACGGCTCGACCACCCGTACCACGACCACGACGAATGAGGGGTTCGACCATGAGTGAGCACCGCAGCGGGTTTGCCGTCGGCGTGACGGTCTTCGCCGCGACGATGTTGATGGTGACCGGCGTCTTCCAGGCCATCCAGGGGCTGGTGGCGATCTTCGACGACTCCTTCTACGTCGTCGGCCAGGAGTGGATCTTCTCCTTCGACGTCACGACGTGGGGCTGGATCCACCTGATCGTGGGCATCCTCGTGGCCGCGGCCGGCATCTTCGTCCTCGGCGGGGCGGTGTGGGCCCGCACCATCGGCGTGGCCGTGGCGGTCTTCAGCGCAGTGGTCAACTTCGCGTGGCTCCCGTACTACCCCGTGTGGGCGGCCGTGATCATCGCGATCGACGTCTTCGTGATCTGGGCGCTGACGGTCCACGGCCGTGACGTCGTCAGCTGAGCGCGGGCGCGCGAGCCGTCTGGCGCGCGTCGGGGCACTGGTCGGGGCCGCGTGCCTCGTGGCGGTGGCGAGCGGGTGCACCGCCGAGTCGCCGGTCGCTGCGGCCCAGCAGAACGTCGCCGAGAAGCAGGAGGCACTGGCCGACGCCCAGGCGGCCGCGGCCGAGGCCTCGGCGCAGTTCTGCACCGCGAGCGCCACGTACCTCACCGCGCTCGACCGGTACGGCGACGTGCTCCACGACACGGCGCCGACCGTGGGCGACGTCAAGGATGCCGGCAGCGACCTCACCAAGCCGGCGGAGAAGACCCGGGACGCGGCCCAGGACGCGGTCGACGCGCGCGAGGCCGTCGCCACCGCCGAGGGCGAGCTCGCCGACGCGCAGGACACGCTCGCGACCGCCCAGGCCGTGGCCGCCAACCAGCCACCCCCGACGCCGACCGAGGACCCGCCGAGCAGCGAGCCGTCGCAGCCTCCGGCGACGGTGCTCCGCGTCCAGCAGGCCGAGACCGAGTTCGAGACCGCGCAGGCGGGCATCACGGACCAGACCCCGCTGAGGGAGGCCGCGGAGCAGTTCAACGCCGCGGCGGTCGCCCTGGAGATGGCCTGGCTCCAGCTCGTCGCCCAGTCCGGGTGCCTCTCGGACGACCAGCGGGCCGAGGCCGCGGCCGCGGCGAGCGCCTACACCGCCGCGCTCCAGCAGTCGTTGGCGGCGATCGGGTACTACGCCGGAGCGGTCGACGGCATCTACGGACCCGAGACGGCGGCGGCGGTCGCGGCGTTGCAGGAGGCGAACGGGCTGCCGCAGACCGGCACCATGGACAGGGCGACGGATGCGGCGCTGCAGTCTGCGCTGGACGCCAAGGGTGGCGCCGCGGCCGACGAGTCGCTGGCGTCGACGGCCGCCCTCCAGCAGACCCTCAAGCTCGTGGGCTACTGGGACGGTCCCGTGGACGGCAGGTGGACCGACGAGCTCACCGCCGCGCTCGGTGCTGCGCAGACGACCCTCGGTGTCCCGGTGACGGGGACGGTCGACGCTGCCACGGTCGCGGCGTTCCAGGCCGCACTCGCGACCGCCCGAGCGCCGGAACCACCGGCCGAGACGCCGGAGCCGACGGAGTCGGCGACCGACTGACGCGGCCCGCGGCCGGGATCACGTGGCGGCGGGATCCCGGTCCGGGTCGACGGTCGCGGGGGCGAACCGGTGGGCGAGCTCCTCGGACCCGTGCGCGAGGAGCGTCACGTCGGCACCGACGAGCACGAAGGAGGCGCCGGCGTCCGTGTACGAGCGCGCCAGGGTCGGGTCGAACGCGTTGACCCCGACCGGCGTCCCCGCAGCACGCACGGCCTCGAACGTCCGGTGGACCGCGGCGACGACGTCCCGGTGGCTCTGCTGGCCGAGCAGCCCCATCGAGGCGGCGAGGTCGGACGGCCCGACGAACACGCCGTCGACGCCGTCCACCGCCGCGATCGCTCCGGCGGCTGCCACACCCTCGACCGTCTCGATCTGCACGAACAACGACACGTGCTGGTCGGCGTCGTCGAGGTACCCGTCGACCCGGTTCCACCGGGCCGAACGGGAGAGCGCCGAGCCGACGCCCCGCCGGCCGCGCGGCGGGTAGCGCACGGCCTCGACCGCCGCCTGCGCGTCCTGCGCCGACGACACCATGGGCACGAGCAGGTTCTGCGCCCCGAGGTCCAGGACCTGCTTGATGGTGACGACGTCGCCGACCGGGACCCGCACGACCGGGGTGACCGGGTAGGCGGCGACCGCCTGGAGCTGCGCGAGCACGGACTCCAGCCCGTTCGGCGAGTGCTCCATGTCGACGAGCAGCCAGTCCAGCCCGGAGCCCGCGCAGATCTCGGCGACGAGCGGGCTGCCCGTGCACACCCACATGCCCGCGAGCGGCCGCTGGGCCGTCCCGAGCGCGTCACGGAACGTCGGCATCAGACGAAGCGGCATGTGATCGTCCCCAGGTCGCGGTAGTCGGCCAGCACGGTGTCGCCCGGCTGCACCCAGATCGGTCGGGTGAACGAGCCCGCGAGCACGAGGTCGCCGGCCTCGAGCCGGTCACCGTGCTGGGCCAGCTTGTTCGCCAGCCAGGCCACCCCCAGAGCAGGGTGGCCGAGCACCGCTCCCGCGACGCCGGACTCCTCGATGGTCTCGTTCCGGTGCAGCATCGCAGCCACCCAGCGCAGGTCCACGTCGTCGGGCCTGACCGGTGTGCCACCGAGGACCATCGCACCCATCGCGGCGTTGTCGCTGATCGTGTCGACGATCGTCCGGCCGGCGAGCTCGATGCGCGAGGACAGGATCTCCAGCGCAGGAACCACGTACTCGGTGGCCCGCAGGGCGTCGAAGATCGTCGCGTCGGGCCCGTCGAGGGGCTCCACCAGCCGGAACGCCAGCTCGACCTCGATGCGGACGTTCGAGAACCGGCCGTGCTCGATCACCGAGCCGTTCTCGTAGACCATGTCGGCGAAGATCGCCCCGTAGTCGGGCTCGTCGATGCCGGTCGCCGCCTGCATGACCTTCGACGTCAGACCGATCTTGCGGCCGACGGGTCGCCGCCCGGCGGCCACCGCCCGCCGGCGCCACTCGCCCTGCACCGCGTATGCGTCGTCGACCGTCATGCCGGGGTGGCGCGCCGTGAGGAGCGGGATGGTGGTCCGGTCCCGCTCGGCGTCGGCCAGCTCGTCGGCGATCGCTGCGATCGTCTCGGTCGGCAGGCCGGTCACAGCTGGTGCCCCAGCTTGTACTCGCCCTGCTTCCAGCTCGGGAGCTCGTCGGGAGCGTCCCCCTTGCGGGTGTACGAGAACCCGTCCGCCCCGATCGTCACCGCCATCTCGCTCGTGTCCGTGCGGGCGACGACCGGCTGCGGGTTGCCGTCCAGGTCGAGCACCAGGGACGCCTCGGTGTACCAGGACGGGACGACCGGGTTGCCCCACCAGTCGCGGCGCTGGTTGTCGTGGACGTCCCAGGTGACCACCGGGTTGTCCGGGTCTCCCGTGTAGTAGTCCTGCGTGTAGATCTCGATCCGGTGCCCGTCGGGGTCGCGCAGGTACAGGTAGAACGCGTTGGACACGCCGTGCCGGCCGGGGCCGCGCTCGATGCGGTCCGACATCCGCAGCGCGCCGAGCTTGTCGCAGATCGCCAGGATGTTGTGCTTCTCGTGGGTCGCGAAGGCGACGTGGTGCATCCGCGGACCGTTCCCGCCGGTCATCGCCGTGTCGTGGACCGTGGGCTTGCGGCGCATCCACGCGGCATAGGTGGTCCCCGCCTCGTCCTGGATGTCCTCGGTCACCCGGAACCCGAGGTCCTCCATGTATCGCACGGCACGCGGGACGTCGGGGGTGACCTGGTTGAAGTGGTCGAGGCGCACGAGGGTGCCCGGCGTGTAGAGGTCGTAGCGCCACGCGAGCCGCTCGACGTGCTGGACCTCGTGGAAGAACTCGTACGGGAACCCGAGAGGGTCCTGCACCCGGACCGAGTCTCCGACGCCCGTCACGAAGCCGTCTGCCCGCCGCTCGACCCGGCACCCGAGCTCGCGGTAGAACGCGACCGCCTTGTCGAGGTCCCCGGGGGAGCGGACCCGGTAGGAGAGCGCGGCGGCCGCCGCCACCGGACCCCTGCGCAGGACGAGGTTGTGGTGGATGAACTCCTCGTAGGTGCGCAGGGAGATCGTCTCCGCGTCCTCCTCGGTCACGACCAGCCCGAGGACGTCGACGTAGAAGTGCCGTGACGCGGCGAGGTCGGTGACGACGAGCTCCATGGACGCGGCGCGCAGGATGTCCGGCGGCGGGGACGACGGCGTCGGGATCGGGTCGGCTGCCCGGATCGGGTCCTCGACGGTCACGACGGGCTCGGGCCCGTCGGGGGTCAGCGGCGTCGTGCTCACGTCAGTGTCCTTTGCCGAAGGTCGGGTGGTGCGCCTCGCCGAGCGTGACGTGCACGGCCTGCTGGTGCGTGTAGAAGTCGATCGAGCGGTACCCGCCCTCGTGCCCGAGGCCGGAGGCCTTGACACCCCCGAACGGGGTGCGCAGGTCACGGACGTTGTTGCTGTTGAGCCAGACCATGCCCGACTCGACCGCCTGGGCGAAGGTGTGCGCCCGCCGCAGGTCGTTCGTCCACACATAGGCCGCGAGCCCGTACTTCACGCCGTTCGCCAGCGCGAGCGCCTCCTCGTCGGTGTCGAACGGCGTGATCGCGACGACCGGGCCGAAGATCTCCTCCTGGAAGATCCGGGCGTCCGCAGGGACGTCGGCGAAGACGGTCGGAGCCACGTAGTTGCCGGTCGGGAAGCCCTCAGGTCGTCCGCCCCCGGCGACGAGACGGGCCTCGGTCCTGCCGAGCTCGATGTAGCCCATGACCTTCTCGTAGTGCTCCGGGTGCACGAGCGCACCGACCTCGGTCGCCGCCTCGTGCGGGGGCCCGACGACGATCCGCTCCGCCTGGGCGGCGTAGCGCTCGACGAACTCGTCGTAGATCTCGCGCTGGACCAGGATCCGGCTGCCCGCCGTGCACCGCTCGCCGTTGAGCGAGAACACCCCGAAGATCGTCGCGTCGATCGCGGCCTCGAGGTCGGCGTCGGCGAAGACCACGGCGGGGGACTTGCCCCCGAGCTCCATCGAGAGACCCTTCAGGTGCGTCGCCGCGTTCGCGAAGATGAGCTGCCCGGTCCGGCTCTCGCCGGTGAACGAGATGAGGGGGACGTCCGGGTGCTTGACCAGCGCGTCGCCGGCCTCCTCGCCGATCCCGTGCACGAGGTTGAACACGCCGACGGGCAGTCCGGCCTCCTCGAAGATCCCGGCCCAGAGCGAGGCGGACAGGGGCGTGAACTCGGCGGGCTTGAGCACCACCGTGTTCCCCGTGGCCAGCGCGGGGCCGAGCTTCCACGACTCGAGCATGAACGGGGTGTTCCAGGGAGTGATGAGCCCGGCGACGCCGATCGGCTTGCGGTTGACGTAGTTGATCTGCCGGCCGGGCACCTTGTAGGCGTCGTCGGTCTGGGCGACCACCAGGTCGGCGAAGAAGCGGAAGTTCTCGGCGGCCCGACGCGCCTGGCCGAGTGCCTGCGTGATCGGCAGGCCCGAGTCGAAGCTCTCGAGCTCGGCGAGCCGGGCGTCGCGCGACTCGACGATGTCGGCGACGCGGTGCAGGACCCGCGACCGCTCCCGCGGCAGCATCCGCGGCCACGGCCCCTCCTCGAACGCGCGACGCGCTGCCGCGACGGCCCGGTCGACGTCCGCCTCCTTGCCGGCCGCGGCGTGCAGGTACGTCTCGTTCGACACCGGGTCGAGGACCTCGAACGTCGCGCCGTCGGCGGAGTCGACGTGCTCGCCGCCGATGTAGTGCCGGAGGCGTTCGGGGAGGTCGGTGGGCATGGGGTGTGCCTCTCAGAGTGAGGTCGTGACGCCGTCGGGGTGCTCGTGGCTGAGGTAGGCGGCGAGCGTGGCGGACCGGTGCCCGCGGGCCGCTCGCTCGATGTCGGGCAGGGGTGCGCCGGTCTCGATCAGGTCGAGGAGCACCTCGTGCTCCCGCACCGACTCCTGCGCACGGCCGGGCACGAAGCTGAAGGTCGAGTCGCGCAGGTGGCCGAGCCGGGTCCACTCCGCGTCGACCAGGGCTCGCATGCGGGGGTTGGGACAGGCGGCGAAGAGCACCGCGTGGAAGCTGTGGTTCACCGCGGTGAACAGGTGCGGGTCGAAGTCGTCGAGCGACTCGACGAGGCGGCGGTTGAGGTCGCGTGCCTGCCGGAGGTCGTCATCGGTCAGGTGCCTGGCCGCGAGCGCGGTGGCGGCCCCCTCGAGGATGGCCAGCGCCTCCATGCTGTGCCGGTACTGGGTGTCGTCGATCATCGACACGCGCGCCCCGACGTTCCGCTCGAACGTCACCAGCCCCTCGGCCTCGAGCCGGCGGATGGCCTCGCGCACCGGCACGACGCTCATCCCCAGCTGGTCGGCGATGGACCCCAGCACCAGGCGGTACCCCGGGGTGAGCTCCTCGCTCGCGATCCGCTCCTTGAGCCAGTGGTAGGCGAGCTGCGACTTGCTGCGCTCCGCCGCCTCGCTCATCTGCTCGCGCGCCATGCGTCGAACCTCGCTCTCCACCGCGCGTCCATCGGGAAGAGTCCGTCCACGGGGTGACCGGCGGCCACCTGCCCGGCGATCCAGCCGTCCTCCTCCTCCTGGGCCAGGGCGGCGTCGACGACCTCCTCGACGAGCGCGGGCGGGATGACGACCACGCCGTCGCCGTCGCCGACGAGGACGTCGCCGGGCTCGACGGTGGTCCCACCGCACGCGACGGCGACGTCGACGTCCCACGGCACGTGCCGGCGGCCGAGGACGGCAGGGTGGGCGCCCGCCGAGTAGACGGGGATGCCGACGGCGGCGACGGCGGCGTAGTCACGGACGCCGCCGTCGGTGACGATGCCGGCCGCGCCCCGCGCGTGGGCGCGCAGGGCGAGGATGTCGCCGAGCGTGCCGGACCCGGTCTCGCCGCGTGCCTCGATGACGAGGACCTCGCCCTCGCCGACCGCGTCGAACGCCCGCTTCTGGGCGTTGTGGCCACCGCCGTGGCGGGCGACCAGGTCCTCGCGGCCGGGCAGGAACCGCACGGTGCGCGCGGTGCCGACGAGCTTGGCACCGGGGTGCATCGGCCGGACCCCGTCGATCGTCACCTCGTCCAGGCCGCGCTTGCGCAGCTGGGCGCTGAGCGCGGCGACCGGCGCCTGCATGAGCTTCTCGCGCAGCGCGGGGGAGAGGCCTTCAGGCGCCAGCCCGGCGGCAGCCCGTGAGCCCCACGCCTCTGCGCGCTGGACGTCGTCGACGGCGGGCAGGGACCCGAGGGCGTCGTCGAACCCGTGCGCGCCCTGGGTGACGGTCGTGACGAGCCGTCCGGAGGTGGGGCCACCGGGCACGTCGACCTCGACCTCGACGACGTCCCCGGGCACGACGACGGACGAGCCGGCCGGGGTGCCCGCGAGGATGACGTCGCCGGGTTCGAGCGTGAGGTGCTGCGAGAGGTCGGCCACGAGCTGGGCCAGGGGGAAGAGGAGCCCGGCGGTCGTGTCGTCCTGACGGAGCTCGCCGTTGACCCAGGCGCGCAGCCGGAACGCGCCCGGGTCGACCGCGCGGGCGTCGAGGAGGTCGGGTCCGATCGGGGTGAAGCCGTCGCCGCCCTTGGACCGGACGTTGGAGCCCTTGTCGTTCGCGCGCAGGTCGTACAGCCCGAGATCGTTCGCCGCCGTGACCCACGCGACGTGGTCCCACGCCCGGGCCAGGGGCACACGCCGGGCGGCGGTGCCGATGACGAGCGCGATCTCGCCCTCGAAGGCGAGCAGCTCGGTGCCGAGCGGACGCTCGACGGTGCCGCCGGAGGGCGCGACGGAGCTGGAGGGCTTGAAGAAGTACGACGGGTGCGCAGGGCGGCGGCCGCGCTGGTCGGCGCGCGACGCGTAGCTGAGGTGGACCGCCACGATCTTGCCCGGCCGTCCGGGCAGGGCGGAGAACCTGCGGTCCGTGCTGTCGTCGGTCATGAGCTCCCTTGCCGGTCGTGGAGAGGTCCTGCGTCGTCAGCCGCTCGCCCGGGAGATCTCCTCCCAGAAGGGTGCGACCACCGTGCCGGACACCCGCAGGTCGAGGAGCAGGAACGGGCGGTCGATCTCCGGGCGGGTGCGCCACTGCGTCAGTGCCTCGAGGTCCTCGACCGTCCGGACGGCCACGCCCTGCGCGCCGAGCGCGGTGGCCACGCCGGCGAAGTCGACGTCGGGGATGAGCATCGGCTCGCGCGCCAGCCCCTTGCGCCCGTAGAGGTGCATCTCCGCGCTGTACGCCCCGTCGTTCCACACCACCGCGATCCCGCGGCCGGCCGCCACGCGCACCGCCGACTCGAGGTCGGACAGGGCCATCAGCCCGCCGCCGTCGCCGGTGGTCAGGACCACCGTGGCCTCGGGCCGGGCGAGCGCCGCGCCCACCACGCTGGGGAAGCCGAGCCCGATGGCCTGGAACGCGGTGCCCACCATCACCATCCGGTCGGGTGCGGCCACGGGCCAGTACATGTTCGACCAGCCCAGGAAGTGCCCGCCGTCGGACACGACCACGCGGTCCTCCGGGAGCAGCTCGGCGAGGCGGGCTGCCGCGGTGCGCGGGTCGAGCCGGCCGTCTGCGGCGGTGCCGTCCCCGGGCTCCTGCCGTCGTGCGGCCGCGAGGTCGACGGACTCGCGCCACCCGCTGGGTGTGGCTCCGTCGAGCTCCTTGAGGATCGCCTCGGTGACGACCGCCGCGTCACCCCGGACGTAGCCCCCGACGTGCGGGTGCGTCGCCGCGGGCGCGACGTCGACCTGGAAGACGCGGCACCCGGGGGCGAACAGGTCGCCGAACCGCATCGTGAACTGGTTGAGGGAGGCGCCGACGACCACCGCGACGTCGGCCTCACGGACGAGCTCCATCGCCCCCTGGGCCCCGAACCCGCCCGAGACGCCGAGGTCGAACTCGGGCCGGGGGAAGACCCCTCGACCGAGCGCGGTCGTCGTGGTCAGCGCGCCGGTCGCGTCGGCGAGTGCGCCCAGCGCCTCGCCCGCACCGGCCTCCCAGGCGCCGCGCCCCGCGAGGAGCAGCGGCCGCCGTGCGGCGGACATGGCAGTCGCGATCTCCCTCACGACACCGTCGGCGAACGCCCCGCGCACGGCGAGCGGCGGGGGCAGGCGCGGGGTCGGCGTCTCGGGCACCGGGCCCGTGTCCAGGGTCGCGACGTCGTAGGGGATCGCGAGCACGGTCGGCACCCGGTAGGTCAGCGCGTGCTCGACGGCGATGACGGTGGTGGCGGCGGCGTCCGTGCGGCCCACCGTGTAGGTCCGGGCGCCGACGGCCGAGGCCATCGCGATCTGGTCGACGTCCCAGGGTCGCGGTCCGGACGTCGGCTCGTCCCCGACGACGAGGACGAGCGGCACGTGGGCCTGCACCGCCTCGGCCAGGGCGGTGAGGGTGTTGGTGAACCCGGCGCCGTACGTCGTCGTCGCCGCGGCGAGCCGGCCGGAGGACCGGTGGAAGGCGTCAGCGGCGACGACGGCGCCCGCCTCGTGCCGCACCGCGACGAAGCGGGCGTCGGTCTGGCACGTCAGGGCGTCGAGGAAGTACGCGTTGCCGTTGCCCATGACCCCGAAGACGTGGTCGACGTGGGCGGCGAGCGTGACCGCGACGTGCGCGGAAACCGTCGGCATGGGTCAAGGCCTTTCGGGCCGGGGCGACCGCGTCGTTGCGGCGTGGAAGGGATAATATACGATCCGTCACACCTCGACACCGGCGTCAGGGGAGCGGGTCCCATGCAGTTCCACCACCACGGCTACGTCTCCGGCGACCCGCGGGTCCAGCCCGCCGCCGGCGTGGGCCTCGACCGGCCCGACGAGCTCCCCGACGAGGTGGACGTCCTCATCGTCGGCGCCGGCCCGGCGGGGATGATCGCGGCCGCGCAGCTCTCACACTTCCCCGACGTCGTCACCCGGATCGTCGACCGCCGCGACGGCCGGCTCGCGATCGGGCAGGCGGACGGCATCCAGGCGCGCAGCGTCGAGACGTTCCAGGCGTTCGGGTTCGCCGGCCGGATCGCCGAGGAGGCCTACCGCATCACCGAGATGTGCTTCTGGCACCCGGACGCGGCGGAGCCGTCGCGGATCGTGCGCGGCGAACGGCCGCCCGACGACCCGCACGGCATCAGCGAGTTCCCGCACCTCATCGTCAACCAGGCACGGGTGCTCGACTACTTCGCCGAGTACATGGCGAACTCACCGAGCCGGATGGCGCCGGACTACGGCTACGAGTTCCGCGGTCTCGAGCGGTCCGACGACCACGTCACCGTCACGCTGGTGCGGACCGCGGGCGAGCGGGCCGGGCAGGAGAAGGTGGTGCGGGCCAAGTACGTCCTGGGCGCCGACGGTGCCCGGAGCGGGGTGCGATCCGCGATCGGCTGCACCATGCAGGGGAACTCGGCGTTCCACGCGTGGGGCGTCATGGACGTCCTCGCCGTCACCGACTTCCCGGACATCCGCCTGAAGTGCGCGATCCAGTCGGGTGCGGGGGGCAGCATCCTGCTCATCCCGCGCGAGGGCGGCCACCTGTTCCGCATGTACGTCGACCTGGGCGAGATCGACCCCGACTCCCACCACGAGGTACGCAGCACGACGATCGAGCAGATCATCGGGCGGGCGCAGGCGATCCTGCAGCCCTACACGCTGGACGTGCGGCACGTCGCCTGGCACAGCGTGTACGAGGTGGGGCACCGGCTGACCGACCGGTTCGACGACGTGCCCGTCGCGGAGATCGGCACGCGCACACCGCGCGTCTTCATCGCCGGTGACGCGTGCCACACCCACAGCGCCAAGGCCGGCCAGGGCATGAACGTCTCGATGCAGGACGGCTTCAACCTCGCGTGGAAGCTCGGGTACGTGCTCTCGGGCCGGAGCCCGGAGAGCCTGCTCGCCACGTACTCCGCCGAGCGCCAGGTGGTCGCACAGAACCTCATCGACTTCGACAAGGAGTGGTCCACGCTCATGGCGAAGACGCCCGAGGAGCTCGGGGACCCCGGCCGGCTCGCCGAGTTCTACGTGCGCACCACCGAGTTCCTCTTCGGGTTCATGACGCAGTACGCGCCGTCGATGGTCGTCGCCGAGCCCACCCACCAGGCGCTCGCCACGGGGTTCCCGGTCGGCAAGCGGTTCAAGTCCGCACCCGTCGTCCGGGTCGCCGACGCGAACCCGTTGCACCTCGGGCACCAGCACCGGGCCGACGGCCGCTGGCGCGTCTACGTGTTCGCCGACCGCGATGCCGACGCGCTCACCACCTGGGCCACGTGGATGGTCGGTTCACCGGTGAGCGGGGACGTCGTCGACCTCAAGGTCGTCTACCAGCAGCGGCACGTCGACGTCGACATCGCGGCCGTGCCGCAGCTCTTCCTGCCCCGCACGGGGCCGTTCGAGCTCGTCGACTACGAGAGGGTGTTCGCCACGCACCCGGACGACGACATCTTCGAGCTGCGGGGCGTCGACCGTGCCGGGTGCGTCGTCGTCGTCCGGCCGGACCAGTACGTCGCGGCCGTCCTGCCGCTCCGTGCCACGGACGAGCTCTCGGCGTTCTTCGCGCAGCACCTGCTCGAGTCGAGCAGGCAGCCGGTCGGCTAGGCGGCGCCGCGCGCGAGCCGGGCCGGCGTCTCGTCGTCGAACTCGGCGAAGAACCCGCCCACCCGGTCGGTGAGCTCGCCCATGCCGTCGCAGGCGAACAGGATCGGCTGGTAGTGGCTGATGTCGTACGCCAGCGTGGCCATCTGGTGGAAGTCGACGGGCCGGATGTCGGCGCCCCGGAACTCCTCGATCTCGCCGTACGACGACAGCAGCCCGGCACCGTACGCGCGGAGCTCGCCGTGCTCGTACATCACCCCGAACTCGATGGTGAACCAGAAGACGTCCGCCACGTACTGCAGCCCCTCGGGCGTCTCGCACCGTCGCGCGGCCTCGCCGGCGCGGCGCTTGACCTCGGCGATCGCGGGGTTGGCGAGCAGGTTGCAGTGGCCGACGACCTCGTGGATGACGTCCGGCTCCGGCGTGTACAGCGGCTGCGACGGGTGGCGCAGGTACTGGGTGGAGTGGAACACCCCGTCGGCCAATGACCCGTAGAACACGTCGAGCGGCACCAGACCGGCCGCCGGGTGCAGCCGGAACCCGCTCAGCGGATCGAGGCCGGCGCTGACCTCGTCGAGCTGGGGCACGTGGTCGGTCGGCAGCGCGAGGGCTTCCTTGCCCTCGAGGTACCCACGGATCGCGAGCCGCTCGTGCTTCGGCGCGAGCTCGCGGCACACCGTCCGCCAGATCTCGTCCTCGGAGTCGGTGTACTGCACGCGTGGCACAGGGTCGCCGGGCTGCCACCCCAGTGCAGGACCGGCGATCTCCTCGCGGCGACGGCGGTACTCCGGGTCGTTCGCACCGGGGTGGTCGTCCGCCAGGTGCACGGTGACCTTGCCGTCCTCGTCGGCGGTGACGGGGGCGTAGAGCTGTCCTTCTTCGAACATGCGACCCGTTCTACGCCGAAAGCGCGTTCCGCGCATCCCCCGGTCCGGCAGCCTGGATCGACCAGGCTGCCGGACCGCGGTCACCGCGTCAGAGGAACCACTGCTGGTTCGCGCCCCCGTGGCAGTCCCACAGGTTCACGCGCTGCCCGTCGTGCACGGGCGTGCCGCCGACGGCGTCGAGGCAGCGACCCGACTGCGGGTTCTTCAGCGCTCGCGTCGCGGAGTCGTAGGTCCACTTCTGGGCGCCGGTGCCGTTGCACGTCCACAGCTGCACGACGCTCCCGTTGGCGGTCCCGCCGCCGCTGACGTCAAGGCACTTGCCGAGCGCCCGGACGGTGCCGTCGGACCCGCGGGTCCACTGCTGGGCGGCGTTGCCGTTGCAGCCGACGACCTGGATCGGGTTGCCGTCGTGCGTCTGCGCCCAGGGGACGTCCAGGCACAGGGTGTTCGCGACGCGGATGGTGCCGGTGCCCGTCGGGAGGGAGCCGCCGCCCCCGCCGCCACCGGAGCCCGAGCCGTTGTCGTAGACGCGGACGTAGTCGACCTTCATCTGCTGCGGGAGCTGGGTCGTCCCGTCGGGGTAGCCGGGCCACTGGCCGCCGACGGCGACGTTGAGGATGAGGAAGTACGCCTTGTCGAACACCCACGCGTTGCCGCCGACGCTGGCCCTCGTCACCTGGTGGAAGACGTTGCCGTCGACGGACCACGTGATCGAGCCGGGCTTCCAGTCCACGGCGAAGGTGTGGAAGGTGTCCGCGAACGACCAGTTCTGCGGGTGCTGGTACACGCCGGTGATGCCGCTGCCGCCCGAGTAGCCGGGGCCGTGCACCGTGCCGTAGATGCGGTGCGGCTCCTTGCCGATGTTCTCCATGATGTCGATCTCGCCCGACGAGGGCCACGACGTCTGGGGGAAGTCGGCGCCGAGCATCCAGAACGCCGGCCAGATGCCCTGACCGCGGGGGATCTGCATGCGGGCCTCGACGCGGCCGTACGTCAGCTCGACCTTGTTGTTGCTCTGCAGCCGCGCGGACGTGTACGACCCGTCGCCCTCGCGCCGGGCGGTGATGACGAGGTTGCCCTGCCCGTCGAGCGCGGAGTTGTTGCGGGACGTCGTGTAGTTCTGCAGCTCGGCGTTGCCCCAGCCGCCGGCACCGGTGTCGTAGCTCCAGACGGCGGAGTCGGGGGCGCTGCCGGCGGAGCCGTTGAACTCCTGCGACCAGATGACGTCGCCGATCGCGGCCTCTGCGGGTGCAGCCGTCGAGGCGACGAGCCCGGCGGCGACGAGCGCGGCGGCGCCGAGTGCCGCGGCGAGCCCTCGTGCTCGGTGGGTGGCGGTGCGTGGGCGTACGGGATGCATCGTTGCCTCCTGGAACCGGTCGTCGATCGGACGGGCCGTGGTCGGCATCGCCCGATGACACGTGTCACTACGCTGCGCACGGAGAGGGGGCGACTTGTCCGATTTGGGCCGACAGTAACGACAACTCTTACTGACCTGCAAGTAAGTGTGACGGACGGTCACCCGAACGTGGTGTCAAGGTCGGCGTCCGGAATGTCGAAGTCAGCAGATGGCCTTCGGTCCCACGCAGAACTACGACGACGCGAGTCTCGGGGTCTGGAAAGGCCGGCCGATCCTGGCGGGGGCCATCCGGACGCTGATCGCCGCCGTTCCCGTCGTCCTCTCGATCGGGCTGGGCCTGGCTGCCGTGCACTGGTTCCCGCCGCGCCGGCTCGGGGTCAACCCGTGGATCTGGATGCTCGTCGAGATCTGCTGCGCGACGGTGGTCCTGGTGCTCGCGTCGCGGTTGGGCCGCAGGTTCCTGCCGTTGACGACGTTGCTGCGCCTCACGCTGTACTTCCCGGACCGTGCGCCGTCCCGGCTCGCCGTGGCCATGAGCCACTACTCGCCGAACGCGCTCCAGGCGAGGCTGGTCGCCCTCCGGCACCCCCGCGAGCTGCGTCCCGACGACGAGCACGCCGCGCGCATCCTGGGCCTCGTCGCGGCCATCAGTGATCACGACCAGCTCACCCGCGGTCACAGCGAGCGGGTCCAGGCCTACTCGGCGCTGATCGGCAAGGAGCTGGGTCTCTCGGGCCAGGACGCCGCCAAGCTGAGCTGGGCCGCGCTCTTGCACGACATCGGCAAGCTGAGCGTTCCCGCGAGTCTCCTGAGCAAGCCGGGTGAGCCCACGACGAAGGAGTGGGACGTCCTGGCGGGCCATCCTGAGGCCGGCATGGAGATCGTCCAGCCGCTCGGTGAGTGGCTCGGCCCGTGGCTGGACGTGATCGGCCAGCACCACGAGCGCTGGGACGGTGCCGGCTACCCCGCCGGGTTGGCGGGTGAGGCCATCAACAGGGGTGCGCGCATCGTTGCTGTCGCCGACGCATACGACGTGATCACCTCGGCGCGGTCCTACAAGCGCGCGCTGCCCGCGTCGGCTGCCCGCGCAGAGCTGGCGCGGTGCGCAGGTGAGCAGTTCGACCCGCAGGTCGTCCGGGCCTTCCTCGCCATCGGGCTCGGCAGCCTGCGCCGCGTCGCCGGACCTCTGAGCGTTCTCTCGGTCCTGCCCGGCCTGCCCTCCTTCGCCACCGACCTGCCGTCCGTCGTGCAGAGGGTCACCACCGCGGGCGCGCTCAAGAGCACCGGAGCGATCGGCCTCATGCTGTCGGTGTCCACAGCGACCGCCGGGGGGATCGCGCTCGCCGACGTCCCGCTCTCGCCCGAGTCGGCCACCTCCGTCCCTGGCGGCGACGTGTCCACCGGGACACCTCGCTCCGGCGACGGCAGGGGCGGGGCTGCGCCCACCTCACCAGGCTCCACGAACGCGCCCGAGACCACACCGCCGCCGGCGTCGATCGAGTCGGCACCGCCCCTCCCGGTGCCGGCCCCGTCCACGGCCCTTCCACCGATCGCCACGTCGCCGCCCACCCAGGACCCCGAGGACTCAGCAACGAAGGCGAAGAAGGTGAAGAAGGAGAAGAAGGCGAAGGAGGACGAGCGGTCCTGACCGCGTCGGGAGCTGCTGCCTGGGCGCTCTGGCCTTCCGGTGCTCTACCGAGGCTGAGTGGTGGACCCGACGTCGGCCCCCAAGGGCGCCGCATCCGGTTCGAGGGAGCGGGGAGCCCGCCACGCAGCTGCGACGAGCAAGCACAGCGCGGCGGCAACGGTGATCGACCCGGAGGTCGCTTCCCACCAGGGCCGGGCGTCGTACTCCCCGATGGCGTAGGTGACGGCAGCGACGAGCGGTGTCGCCAGGATCAGGAGGACTGCGGAAGCGCGCGCCCACCCGCGGGCGCCGACGGCGAACCGTGCGAGGAGGACCGGCGGTCCGACCATCCAGACCGCGACCGACCACGCACCGAGCGTGGGGGCGACCACCGCACCGGAGAGCCCGGACCGGAGCGTCGCCACGGCGACCGCCACGAGCGCAAGCTCGGAGGCGAGCAGACCGATCGCGGAGACGAGCCCGGGACGGCGCCCGGTCAGTGCCCACGGCAGGAGCGGCAACGCGATCGCGAGTACCAGCAACGACACGCCGCCCAGCAGCGCGGCGCTGCCGGCCTGCTCCCAGGGCTCGGCCGGCGGCAGGAAGTCGAAGAGGTGGTCCTGCAGCCGCTCGCACGCCTCGACGCCTGAGCACGCCCATCGCTGCCGTGACGCGGCGATCATCAGCGCACCCGACGCGCCAAGAACCGCGGCGACCCAGACCCTCAGCAACCTCAGCGGCATCCGACATCCCCTCTGACCCCAGAGTGCTGCGTGCGTGAGCACGGGAGCGATGCTAGGGCAGAGGTCTCCCTCACCCGAGGTGTCGACCGGGCGGCGACCGCTCCTTGGGCACACAGTCAGCATCGGGACCGGTACGAACGAGCCACGCGCCGGGGACGTCGCGCCATGGGCCGCGGCGGGATCACAAGTCGTCGATGCCGCGTCTCTAGGGTTGGGGCGTGACCGCAGACAGAGAGTTCGCCACGGCCCGGGAGGCCGCCAACGATCCGCGCATCCTGGTGTTCGGCCGGTTGCTCGGAGCTGCGAACCGGCTGGAGTTCCTCCTCGGCCGCGCGCTGGCGGAGGGCACGAGACTGAGCGACTCGCGCTCAGAGCGCGTTGAGTGGCTGCGGACAGGCGACGTCGCCCGCCCCGTGACCCCGCCGGTACCGATCGATCGGCACCGCGCTGCTGCGCGTGCCGGGGTGACGACGACGTGGAGTGATCCCAAGGCCACCGGCGATCATGTGCGTCCCCTTCGACCGCTCCGATCCTCGGGTCGCGACACGAGCGCGTAGCGAACGGCTGGCGTGCTCCAACCCGCGCGTCGGGTCACACGCTCCGTCACACGGATGCGCGGTCTTCTGGTGCCTCGAGCCCGACGACCGTCGTCGGGCCGAGCATCGGAAGGTACGTGCAATGGCCCTGTTCATGGACGCCCACACCATCGCCGGCGGAGTCTCGGCAAGCGACGTCGCGTCGGCCCACCAGGCGGACCTGGCGACTCAGGACGCGTACGGCGTCAACTACGTGCGGTACTGGGTCGACGAGGCGGCAGGCAAGATCTTCTGCCTCGTCGAGGCACCGGACGCCGAGACCGCCTCCACCGTGCACCGCGAGGCCCATGGCCTCGTCGCCGACGAGATCTACTCCGTCGCAGAGGGTGCCTGACCCAGCGGGTCGGCAGCGACGCGGCCTCGTGCTGCGTCGCTGCCCGGCCACTCCCCTCCCACCGACTTCCATTGCTGCGCCCCGATCGGGCGTACAGGGAGTCTTGACAGAAAGCGCAACACCATGGATCCGATGGGCAAGGTGCCCGCGGGGGCGACGTCTCACGCGCGGACAGCATCGCGGCGCGAGGTCAGGCACGAACGGCGCGCCGTGCGCCTGCGAGAGCGATGGGCCACCGTCGCGCGCTGGCTGGACAGCCGTTCCTCGCAGCCGCCGGGCGCAGGCGTCCGGAGGCTGGCGGTGTCTGCACCGGTGCCCGTTCGTCCACCTTCGGTCGAGCTGGCTCACGTCCTCGACCAGGCCGCGCACCGCGTCGCCGAGATGGGCACTTCCGCCGAACCTCGCCTGCTCGAGGCCATGTCCCAGGTGGCAGCGCAGTCCGCGCCGGGTGTCGCAGCGGCGCTGATAGATCCGGGCGGTACTGAGATCTCCCGCATGCGCGCGTTCGGTCTCGTGCACACCCACCTTCTGGAGGCGCTGGGTCCGCGGGAGCACGCGTGGCTGCTCGACCTCCTCGATGGCGAGGCCGGCGGGCTCGAGCGTCCGGCCTGATGGGACGCCTTCGACGTCACCGAACGACCGATGCAGGGGCCGCGCACCTGAGTGTTGTGCAAGGCTGCTCGGCGTGAGCGCGAGCGCGCAGGAGCCGGCGCGGATCCCGCCGTCGACGCTGGTCGTCCAGCTGCTCGGACGGCCCCGCACCGACGTCGATGGCGCACCCGGATACCGCTTGCGCAGCCGCAAGAGCTGGGCGCTCCTGGCCTTCCTGCTGCTGGGCGAGAGGCCGCCCGCACGCAGCCAGCTGGCCTCGCTCCTCTTTGCCGACGCGGATGACCCCCTCGGGGCCCTGCGGTGGTGCTTGGCGGAGATCCGACGCGCGCTCGGCTCGACGGTCGTCCTGGATGGCGACCCGGTCACGATCTCGCTGCCCGTCGGTACCACCGTGGACGTGGACGTGCTGGTCCGCGGTCACTGGAGCACCGCGGTCGATCTCCCGGGCCTGGGCCAGGACCTGCTCGACGGCCTCGTCATCCTGCATGCCGACGCCTTCGAGTCGTGGTTGCTCTCCGAGCGCCGTCGGCTCGCGGCCGCCACGGAGTCGATCCTGCACGAGGCGGCGCTCGGGCACCTCGCCCGCGGGGACCTCGACCGCGCGCGAGACCTGGCCGTGCGGGCCGCCGTGCTCAGTCCTCTGGACGAGAACCACCAGGCGCTGCTGATCAGGCTCTATCGTCTGGCAGGCGAGGACGAGGCCGCCCGGCGCCAGTACGACGCCTGGGCGGCGGTCGCCGAGCGGGAGCTCGGCGCACCCCCCGGTGCTCCCGTCCTGCTCGCGATGCGGGAGGGACCCAGGCCGGCAGGCGGTGCCGGGGGCGTCTCGATCCAGGCGGTGACCGAGGCGGGTGTCGCGGCCGTCTCCGCGGGTGCCCTGGTGGCCGGCGTGTCGTCGTTCGAGAACGCCGTCGGTCTCGCCGACCGCGGCGGCGTCGACAGCGAGCGGATCTCGACGCGACTGGTGCTGGCGGAGGCCCTCATCCACACGCTGGGCGGACTCGACGAGGCGGGCCTGGCGATCCTCACCGAGGCCGAGCGCATCGCCGTTGCCAACGGTGACCGCGAGGCCACGACGCGGGTCCAGGCCGAGGTGGGGTACGTCGACTTCCTCCGAGCACGGTACGACCGAGCCGAGCGATCGCTGACCCAGGTGCTCGCCGAGGATGCGACGTCGCCCTCGGTCCGGGCCAAGGCGATGACCTACCTCGGGTCCGTGGCCAGCGACCGCGCGGAGTACCCCCGTGCCGTCGCCCTGCTGCAGGGCGCCGTCCGCGCCTCGCGCGGGGTGGATGAGCCCCGGCGAGAGGCATTCGCGCTGTCGATGCTGGGCCGGGTCAGCCTGCTCCGGGGAGACCTGGCCGGAGCCACCGAGCTCCTTGTGGCCGCCGGCGACCTCGCCGAGCGTGACCACTGGCTCTCGTTCCTGCCATGGCCCCAGGCCATGCTCGGACAGACCTGGCTCTCGCTCGGTGACCTCGACGCCGCCGCCCGCGCGCTCGAGCAGTCGTTCGCGCGGGCATGCCAGATCGGTGACCCCTGCTGGGAGGGGATCTCGGCCCGCGGGCTGGCCATGCTGGCCGAGGCTCAGGGCGAGGTGGACCACGCATTCGCGGTGCTCCTGGATGCGCGAGCGCGTGTCAACCGCTTGGCCGACCCGTACGTCTGGCTCGACGTCCACATTCTCGACGCACTGTGCGAGATCGGACGACGTCACGGACACCCGCTGACCGCGTCGTGGGCGGACGCCATGCTCGACAGGTCATCGCGGACCGGCATGCGGGAGCTGACCGTGCGGGCGATGCTCCACGAGGCCGCATCGGGCTTCCGGGGGGATGCCGAGGTGGCCGCCATCCTGGCTGCCGACATCGACAGCTCCGTGCTTTCCGCGCTGGTAGCGGCGGCCGGCGAGCGCTGACCGTCCTCATCGCTGACCTGATGTTGTGCGGCGTGACGGAGTGCCCCGAGTGGGATTCGAACCCACACTGGATCGGGTTTGAGCCGAACGCCTCTGCCGGTTGGGCTATCGGGGCCGTGCAGCAGGATAGCCCGACCGCACGATCATCTCGGCGCGCGTATCCGGCTCACGGTGAACGGGTCGGGCTGCTCACCGGCGGCCCGCTCGCCGAACTGACTGTTCACCACGAGCAGCGACCGGCCGACGAGCGCGGCCGTGGTGGGGTCGTCGAACCCCGGATCGGTGGTCCGCGTGACGACGGTGCCGCTGAGCAGCTGACGATCGAGCGCGATGGTCACCACGTACCCGACCGGTCCCTGGCGTTCGACGGCGTAGAGCGTGCGACCGCTCAGGACGAGCCCGTCGCCGGCGACGGTCGCGCCGCCGAGGTCGACCGCGGTGACGCTCCGGTCGCGCAGGCCGATCCGGAACAGGGTGGCGGTGTTCGACTGCGCGACCACCGCGTGCCGGCCGTCGGGCGACACGACGATCCCGTTGACGTTGAACCCGGTCGTGTACTGCAGCGCCGTCCCGGTGAAGTCGAGGAAGGTCGGCAGCAGCGTTACACCGGGGGCGCGGCGGTCGGCGGCGTCGATGCGGTAGAGCACGGGCCGCAGGGAGTCGGTGACGTACACGTCTCCGCGCGGACCGATGGCGATGTCGTTGAGGAACGTCGGGGCGCCGGTCTGCTCCACCTGCCACGTCCCGGTGAGCTCGCGCGTCCGCACGTCGTACGCGAAGACGCGTCCGGTGGCGCCGCCGGCCACGAACAGGGTGCGCCCGTCGACCTTCATGCCGACCGCGGACGTCCGGCCGTCGACGCCCCCGAGCAGGAACGGCGTCGCGGTGGGGGAGTGCAGCGTGCCGCGGTAGACCGTCCCGTCGGTCGTGCTGCCGACGTAGAACGTGTCGCCGCGCGCGGCGATGCCCTCCGGGTAGATGTCGTCGGCCGCGGGTCCGGCCGGGTCGAGCAGGTAGCTGTCCGGCCGGTCGTGGGCGAGGGCCGCCGGGCTGGCGACGCCGAGCAGGAGCAGGGCTGTGGCGGCTGCGAGGGCCGCGCGGACGGATCGGTGGGTGCGCATCATCGGGCCTCCTCGGACGAGTCGGGTCTCCTCGAGGCTACGTCCGCTGCGCGCCGATGGGCAGCGCGTGGGCTGCCTCACAGGTGCAACCACTGCGAAGCGAGCGGCGGCGACCACTACTCTGAGCACGTGAGCACTGACGCGACCCCCGAACCCACCGAGGCGGCCCCTGACGCCTTCGACCTGAGCACCCCGGCTCCGACGGCTGAGCCCACGGCTCCCGCCGCCCGTCCGGCGCGGCGCGCGGTCGTGGCCGAGGACGAGGCGCTCATCCGGATGGACGTCGTCGAGACGCTGCGCGACGCCGGTTTCGACGTGGTCGGTGAGGCCGGCGACGGCGAGCAGGCGGTCCAGCTGGTCACCGATCTCAAGCCCGACGTCGTCGTGATGGACGTGAAGATGCCCGTGCTCGACGGGATCTCGGCGGCGGAGCGCATCGGCAAGGCGCACCTGGCCCCGGTGGTGCTCCTCACGGCGTTCTCCCAGAAGGAGCTGGTGGAGCGGGCGCGCGACGCCGGCGCCATGGCGTACGTGATCAAGCCGTTCAGCCCGGCGGACCTGCTGCCTGCGGTGGAGATCGCGATCTCGCGGTACGCGCAGATCAGCGCCCTGGAGTCGGAGGTCGCGGACCTGGCGGAGCGGTTCGAGACGCGCAAGCGCGTGGACCGTGCCAAGGGTCTGCTCATGACGAAGATGGGCCTGACCGAGCCGGAGTCGTTCCGGTGGATCCAGAAGACGTCGATGGACCGTCGGCTCACCATGCGCGAGGTGGCCGACGCGGTCATCGAGCAGGTGGGTGGCGCGTCCTCCTGACGCGAGCGTGACGAGGGGCCGGTCGGAGAACATCCGACCGGCCCCTCGTCGTTCAGTGGCGGGTCACCTCGACGACGAGGGCGCGGTGGTCGGACAGCCCCGTGTCGACCGAGCGGGCGGGGCCGGTGGGCTGGATCGACCCGTCGCCGAGGATGTGGTCGAGCTGGCGGTCCGGCTCGGCGACCGGGAACGTGTCGGCCGCGGCCAGTGCGCGCAGGCCCGACGTCCGGACCGCGGTATCCCGCTCGATGTTCAGGTCACCCATGAGCGCCAGCGGGCGGGGGTACGGACGCAGGAGTCCGACGAGCTGCCGCAGCTGCCGCCGGTTCCAGCCGGGGATGTACGTCAGATGCGTGGCGACGACGGTGAGGGGGCCGTCGGGGTGCTCGACGACGGCGACGAGGGCCGCGCGGGGCTCGTCGCGCACGAGCGTGGGCCAGCGCGCGTCCGGCCAGCGCACCGGGGCGCGGCGGCGCAGGACGGGGAGCTGCAGGACGTGCCAGGACCGCACCGGGTGCCGGCTCAGGAGTGCGATCCCGTAGCTCGCGACGGCGGGCTGGTGGTCGCCGGTCGCGGCGGTCCACACGCCGGGCTCGCCGTGCAGGGTGGCGACGAAGCGGTGCGCGGGGGCGCCCATCGCCTCGGCGGCCACCACCGTCAGGTCGGCGCCGTGGGACCGCGGCTGGTCACGATCCACCTCCTGGAGCGCGAGCACGTCGGCGTCCAGCTCGCGCACGGCGTCGGCGAACCGCCCCACGTGGACCTCGCCGTCGACCAGCGAGCGACCGTGCAGGATGTTGAAGGTGGCCAGGCGCACCCTGCCGATTGTCCCGGCCGACCTGCGAGCCCGCGCGTCGGCGTGTAGACAGTCGTTCCATGACGCAGCAAGGCGCCCTGGTCGACCCGCCCGACGACCGCACCGCCCTCCAGGACGGCCTGCGACTGGTCGCGGTGGCGCTGACCGACGCCGAGATCCCCTTCGCCCTCGTCGGCGGGTACGCGGCCTGGGCACGCGGCGCCCCCGAACCGAGCCACGACGCGGACTTCGCCGTGACCCCCGAGGACGTCGAGCGCGCCAAGGAGGCGATCGCGGCCGCCGGGCTGGCCGTGGAGCAGCCTGCGGAGAACTGGCTGTTCAAGGCGTTCCACCACGGCCAGCTGGTCGACGTCCTGTTCCGCATGGTCGGTGAGCCGATCACGAGCGAGCTCCTGGCGCGCAGCGACGTGCTCGAGGTGCTGGCGGTACGGATGCCCGTGCTGCAGGCGACCGACATCGTCTCGGCGAAGCTGCGGGTGCTGGGGGAGCACGCGTGCGACTTCGGGCGGCTCCTCGCCATCGTGCGGGCGCTGCGCGAGCAGCTCGACTGGCCGCGGATCCGCGCCGACGCGGTCGGGCACCCCTACGCGCGGGCGTTACTCTTCCTGGCCGACGAGCTCGGGATCACCGACGCGGACGGTGCGTCGACGTCGTCGGACGTAGCCCCCGGGGCGGCCGCACCGGCGTCCTGAGGCCGGTCGCGCGTCCAGTTCCCCTTGTTACTGGTTGGTCACAACTCGGCAACAACCCGTCGTGAGACACCCAGATTCACATCGCGGACACAAACAATGAGTACCTTCGCGCCACACCTGCAGGATCCCTACCGGGTTCCAGTGGATCGCAGTACTCACAGAGGGGTACCAGGCATGATTCGTTCGACCCACGTAGTCCGCGCCGCCGCCTTGGCCGGCGCTGTCGCCCTCGCCCTGACCGCGTGCAGCGGCTCGGACGAGCCGGCCGACAGCGAGAGCTCCGCAGCGCCCACCGCTTCGGGCCCGCTCAAGATCGGCTCCCTGCTCCCCGTCACGGGCAACCTCGCGTACCTCGGCCCGCCCGAGATCGCCGGCGTCGACCTGGCCATCAAGGACATCAACGACGCCGGTGGCGTCAACGGCGTCCCGGTGACGGTCTCGCACAAGGACTCGGGCCCCACGTCCGACCTCGCGACCATCGGCACCCCGTCCGCCAAGGCGCTCATCGAGGAGGGTGTGCACGTCATCATCGGCGCCGCGTCCTCCGGCCTGTCGCTCGGCGTCGTCGGCCCGATCACGGACGCCGAGATCGTGCAGATCTCGCCCGCCAACACGGCGGCGGACCTGTCCGGCATCAGCCCGTACTACTTCCGCACCGCCCCGCCGGACGAGGTCCAGGGCCAGGCCCTCGCGACGCAGATCATCGCGGACGGCAAGAAGAACGTCGGCATCCTCGTGTTCGACGACCCCTACGGCACGGGTCTGCGCGGCTTCGTCCAGCAGAACCTCGAGCCCGCGGGCGTCAACGTGACCTACGGCGCCGAGGGCGCGGGTCAGGACTTCCCGCCGGAGCTGCAGGACTACTCCACCGAGGTGGGCGAGGTCGTCGCCACGAACCCCGACGCGATCGTGATCATCACGTTCGACGAGGTCCGTGTCATCGTTCCTCAGCTGGTCCAGGCCGGCTACGACATGTCGAACGTGTACCTCGTCGACGGCAACGTGGCCAGCTTCAAGCAGGACCCGGCCGACAGCGCCAAGTTCTTCTTCGACCCGGGCACGATGGAGGGCGCGCAGGGCACCAACCCGGGCGCCAACCCGACTGACGACTTCAAGGCTCGCCTGCTTGAGGTCAACCCGGACCTGAAGGACTTCAACTACGGTCCCGAGTCCTACGACGCGACCATCCTTGCCGCCCTCGCGGCGGTCAAGGGCGGCCAGAACGACGGCCCGACCGTGCAGGCCAACATGGCTGCCGTGTCCGGCACGACGGACGGCGAGGAGTGCGCGACGTTCGCGGACTGCGTCGAGCTGATCAAGGACGGCAAGGAGATCACCTACCAGGCTGTCTCCGGCGTCGGCCCGTTCAACGACAACAACGACCCGTCGTCGGCGTTCGTCGGCATCTACAAGTACGACGCCGAGAACGTGCCCGTGTGGCAGAAGGCGGAGTTCGGCGAGGTCAAGGGCAGCTGACGACAGTCAGCCCCGCGTGACGCGAGGCCCGGCAGGGGAGTGATCCCCTGCCGGGCCTTCGTCGTTGTGGCGACGAGCAGAAAGAGGCCCGGCCGGGATGTTCTCCGGCCGGGCCTCTTTGGTGCGTGCTCTCAGTCCTCGGGGGCGATCTCGTCCGCCGCCAGCGTGCCGAGGTACAGCTCGATCACCTTGGGGTCGTGCATGAGCTCACGTCCCGTGGCGGTGTAGGCGTTGCGTCCCTGGTCGAGGACGTATCCCCGGTCGCAGATCTGCAGGGCGCGCCGGGCGTTCTGCTCGACGATGATGATCGAGACGCCCGCGCGGTTGATCTTGCGGGTGCGGATGAACGTCTCGTCCTGCCGCACGGGGGACAGGCCGGCGGAGGGCTCGTCGAGGAGCAGGACCTTCGGGTCCATCATGAGCGCGCGGCCCATGGCCACCATCTGACGCTCACCCCCGGACAGCGAGCCGGCGCGCTGACCGCGGCGGTCCTTGAGGTTCGGGAACAGGTCGATGATGAAGTCGAGCCGCTCGGCGAACTTGCCCGGCTTGAGGAAGCCCCCCATCTGGAGGTTCTCCTCGACCGACAGGGACGGGAAGACGTTGTTGTTCTGCGGGACGCACCCGACGCCGCGGGCGACCAGGTCGTTCGCCTTGAGGTTGGTGATGTCCTCGCCGCCCAGGGTCACCGAGCCGGTACGCACGTGCACCAGGCCGAAGATCGCCTTGAGCAGGGTCGACTTGCCGGCACCGTTGGGGCCGATGATGCCGACCAGCTCGCCCGGGTACAGGTCGAGGTTGCACCCGTTGAGGATGTTCACCCCGGGGATGTAGCCCGCGACGAGCTCGTCGGCGCGCAGCAAGGGCTCGCCCCGGTCCACGGGGGATGGTGCTGCGGCGGATTCGGTGACGGTCATTCCGTGGCCTCCTCGGCCTCGAGCTGTTCGAGCACACCCTCGGCCATGACGCTCTCGTCGCCGAGGTCGGTGTCGTGGTGGGCGCCGAGGTAGGCGTCGACGACGGCCGGGTTCTCCATGACGGCGGACGGCGGCCCCTCGGCGACGATCTTGCCCTCCGCCATGACCACCACCCAGTCGGCGATCCGGCGGACCATCTGCATGTCGTGCTCGACGAACAGCACCGTGGTGCCCTCGTCGCGCACGGTCTGGATGTGCCCGAGCAGAGACTGCGTGAGCGCGGGGTTCACGCCGGCCATGGGCTCGTCGAGCATGACCAGCTCGGGCTTGGCCATGAGTGCCCGCGCCATCTCCAGGAGCTTGCGCTGTCCGCCGGAGAGCGACCCCGCGAAGTCCTCGCTCTTGGCGTCGAGCTTGAACCGGATCAGCAGCTCTTCGGCCTGCGCGGTGATCTCGCGCTCACGGGCCGCCCAGAGCGGCTTGACCAGCGAGGTGAAGAAGCCCTCGCCCGGTTGCTTGGTGGCGCCGAGCTGCATGTTCTGCAGGACGGTGAGCCGGGAGAGCGCCTTGGTCAGCTGGAAGGTGCGCACCATGCCGGCCCGGGCGACGCGGCCCGCGGAGACGCCGTTCAGACGACGACCGTCGAACTCCCAGGTGCCGGAGTTGGGCTTGTCGAAGCCGGTGAGCAGGTTGAACAGCGTCGTCTTGCCGGCACCGTTGGGGCCGATCAGCGCGGTGATCGCGCCGCGCTGCACCTCGAGGTGACGGACGTCGACCGCGGTCATGCCACCGAACCGGCGCACGACGTCGTCGGCGACGATGATCGGGTCCGGCTTGGCGACGCCGGGCTCGGGGGCCACGCCCGCGAGCGCCTGAGCCGCCGTCTTCGCGAGCGGTGCGGGGGAGGACAGCTCAGCGGACATCGAGCATCAGCTCCTTCTTGTCACCGAAGATGCCCTGCGGCCGGAAGATCACCAGGAGCATCAACGTGATGCCCACCAGGATGCCCGCGAGCGGCTCGAGCTGCTCGGGCCGCAGGACGGACGGCAGCACGTCGCGCATGACCGTCTTGATGAACATGAGCGCGACGAAGAAGATCATCGACCCGATCACCGGACCCCACAGGGTGGCGGCGCCACCGAGCAGCAGGATCGTCCAGATGAAGAAGGTCATCGACCGGCCCATCGCGTCGGGCTGGACGCTGGCGGGCATCACGAACAGGACGCCCGCGAAGCCTGCCATAGCGCCACCGAGCACGAGCGCCTGCATCTTGTAGCCGTACACGCTCTTGCCGAGCGAGCGCACGGCGTCCTCGTCCTCGCGGATGCCCTTGAGCACACGCCCCCACGGGCTGGACATGAGGCGCCAGACCAGCAGCACGGCGAGCAGGACAGCGGCCCACGCGACGATGCGCGTCCACCAGCCGTCACCGACGTTGTTGGCGTACGCGAACGGCCCGAGCGCGGTCCTCCCGTCCGGGAGCACCGAGAGGCCGAGGAAGTCCTTGTTGAACCTGCTGGCGGGGATGCCGGCCGCGCCGTTGGTGATGTCGGAGAGCACGGACGACCGCCCGATGAGCCGGACGATCTCCGCCGCGGAGATGGTGACGATCGCGAGATAGTCGCCGCGCAGCTTCAGCGTGGGTATGCCGAGGATGAGCGCGAAGACGACCGAGCAACCCACCCCGACCAGCGCCGAGAGCGGGAAGCCCTGGCCCGCCTGCGCGGTGGCGGCGAACCCGTAGGCGCCGACGAGCATGAAGCCCGCCTGCCCCATGTTGAGCAGACCCGTGAAGCCGAAGTGGATGTTCAGGCCGATGGCCGCGAGCGCGTAGGCCGCGGTGGTGGGGGCGATCAGCTCGCCCGCAGTGAGGGACAGCAGGTCCGACCAGTTCATGGGAGTCTCCTAGCCGACCCGCTCGGCGCGGCCGAGGATGCCTTGAGGTCTGATGAGCAGGACGAGGATCAGGATCAGCAGCGCGACGGCGAACTTGAGGCTCGACGGCAGCCAGAGGGTCGACATCTCCACGACGACACCGATGATGAGCGAGCCGATGAGCGCGCCGTAGGCGGTGCCCAGACCACCGAGGGTGACCGCGGCGAACATCAGCAGCAGCATCTGCAGGCCGAGGTCCCAGGCTGCTCCGTTGAAGGCCAGCGCGAGCAGCGCGCCGCCCAGGCCGGCGAGGCCGGTGGCCAGGATCCACACGAGCCGGATGATCTTGTCCACGTCGATGCCCGAGGCGGCCGCGAGGGCGGGGTTGTCCGAGATGGCCCGGGTGGCGCGGCCGGTGCGGGTGCGCTGCAGGAAGAGCGCGACACCGACGAGCACGATGGTGGCGCACCCCATCGCGATGTACGACGGGATCGACAGCCGGATCGGGCCGATGCTCCAGGACTTGGCGATCGAGGGCAGGACCTGCAGGGTGCTGCCGCCGAAGCGGAACTGGAACGCGTACTGCAGAGCCAGCGACAGCCCGATGCTGACGATCATCAGCTGGACCAGGCCCACTCTGCGTCGCCGCAATGGTTGCCATATGCCGACGTCCTGGAGCCAGCCGCTGGCGGCCGAGAGGACCACCGCGGCCAGCACCGACAGGACGATCGGCCAGTGCAGCTGGATGGAGAACACGAACGTCAGCAGGGCGCCCAGGGTGACCTGCTCGCCGTGCGAGAAGCTCGACATCCCGGTGGTGCCGTAGATCAGGGAGAGCCCGACCGCGGCGAGGGCGAGGATCAGGCCGTACCGGATGCCGAGCGCGAACTGCTGGAGCAGCCGCGTGGGGGTGACGGTGCCCGTCGTGGTCGACGAGCTGCCGCCGGTGCTCGGCGTGGCATCCAGCACGAGGTTGAAGTCGACGGTCGACGAGGCGCCGACGACGGCGAGCTGCTCGACCGGGTTCTCCGCCGAGTCCGCGAGGGCCGCGGTCGAGGGGAGCGTCGACTCGTCGAGCTCGACCGTGTAGCGCGCCCTTCCGGGGATCGCGACGGCCCACGTGCCGTTGGCGGCCGTGGTGGCCGACTCCTCGAACTCGTCGTCCTCGTTCGACACCGTGATGGTGACGCCTTCCACGGGTCCGGCGGTGTTCTGCAGCGTCCCGCCGATGCACCCGGTCTCGGCGTCGGCGACGCAGGTGACCGCCGCGGTGGCGGAGGCGGACTCGGCTTGCAGGCCGATGACGCCGACGAGTGCTGCCGCGAGCATGCTCAGCGCGATCAACAATCGAGTTCTGCGGGGCCTGTCCGTCGTCGCAACATGCGGCACGGTGGGTCTCCGTCCAGGTTCTAGGGGGCCGGGCTCGTGCACGGGTCCGACGGCATTGTCGAACCAGCGCGACGCCTGCCGTGTGGCAGGACGATAGGCAGGGATTGTGTCTTGTTCATTTCGCGATGGCGAGTGTCGGGGCCGTGCGGGCCTGAGCGTGTCGGGTTTTGTGGTCGGACGTCCAGTTTGACCCACCACCGAGTGCGGTGCCCCTCTCCCGGGGGCTAGGCATACGGTGGAGGCTGCGCCATGATCGATGACGGCGCCGTCGTGGGCAGAGGTGGCGTCACCCCGACCGGATCCCCCTCGTCCCGTCTGGAGGTACCACTGCCGTGCGTCTTGGAGTGCAAGTCCGCGAAGCCCTGCCGGGCGACCTGGAGAGCCTTGTCGAGCTCTGCCTCGCCGCGCGCCAGGAGGCCGGTGTGGGTTCCCAGCTCTGCACCGACGACGCCGACCGACTCCGCGACCAGCTGGGAGCGCTCCTCGCCGTCCCCGGCGGACGCGTGCTGCTGGCTCTGCTCGATGACGACCCGGCCGGGCTGCTGCTCGCCCGCGTCGTCGGTCCCGGACCGTTCACCGACGTCGTGAGCCTCGACATCGAGGCGGTGTACGTGCTGCCCGCCGCGCGCCGTCGCGGCCTCGGGCACGCCCTGCTGGTCGGCGCGACGACGGTCGCGGAGGAGGCCGGCGCGACCGAGCTGTACTCGTCGCCGCTGCCGGGTTCCCGCGGGATGCAGCGCTTCCTCGCCCGGCTCGGGTTCGCGCCGGCGGCGTCGCACCGGGTGGTGACGGCCGCGGCTCTGCAGCGCAAGCTCGCGCACGACCAGGGCCACGTCGGCGCAGCGGGTGCCGCACGGCGCTCCGGCCCGCGCGGGCTCGAGGACCTCATCGCCCGTCGTCGGCAGGCACGCGCCGCACGGCAGCCCGTCGAGGACCCGGTCCAGCCCGCGCGCGCGTCAGGCGCGGATCAGGGCCGCGCGTCGATCAGCATGCAGGTGAGCCGGGCCGTGCAGACCAGCCGACCGCCGTCGTCCTCGACCACCACCTGGTAGGTGGCGAGGGTCCCGCCCAGGTGCAGCGCCGTCGCGGTCCCGGTGACCAGGCCCGACCGTGCGGACCGGTGGTGCGTGGCGTTGAGCTCGATCCCGACGGCCGCGCGTCCCTCGCCCGCGTGCGCCATGGCGGAGATGGAGCCCAGCGTCTCGGCCAGAACCGCGGACGCGCCGCCGTGCAGCAGGCCGTAGGGCTGCGTGTTGCCGGCGACCGGCATGGTGGCCACGGTGCGCTGTGCGGAGGCCTCGGTCACCACGATGCCCATGCGCTCGATGAGGGTGCCTGTGAACGTGGAGAGCAGGGCTGGCGATGGCGTTGTCGTGTCGGACATGGCAGATAGGTTGGCACCCGTGAGCGACGCACTGCCAGCGGTTCCGCCGGCCACTCCCGGAACGCCTGCCCGACTCCTCCTGATCGACGGTCACTCGATGGCCTACCGGGCGTTCTTCGCACTCCCGGTGGACAAGTTCGCGACGTCGTCCGGCGAGCCCACCAACGCGGTGTTCGGGTTCTTCTCGATGATCGCCAACCTGCTGCGGGACGAGGCGCCGACGCACGTGGCGGTCGCGTTCGACGCGGGCCGCACGACGTTCCGGACCGAGGTGTACGAGGCGTACAAGGGCAACCGGGATGCCACACCCGCCCCGTTCAAGGGGCAGGTGGAAGTCATCCAGCGGGTCCTCGAGACCATGCACATCCCGTACCTGTCCAAGCCCCAGTTCGAGGCCGACGACATCCTGGCCACGCTGTCCGTCCAGGCGCGGGCGCAGGGCATGCAGGTGCTGATCTGCACCGGCGACCGCGACGCGCTCCAGCTGGTGAACGAGGACGTCACGGTCCTCTACCCGGTCAAGGGCGTCTCGGAGCTGGCCCGGATGACGCCGGCGGCAGTCGAGACGAAGTACGGGGTGCCGCCCGCCCGCTACCCGGACCTCGCCGCGCTCGTCGGGGAGAGCAGCGACAACCTGCCCGGTATCCCCGGGGTCGGCCCGAAGACGGCCGCGAAGTGGATCGTCCAGTACGACGGGCTCGACGGGATCCTCGCCGCCGCGGACCAGGTGCCCGGCAAGGCGGGGGAGTCGCTGCGGGACAACCTCGACCAGGTGCGCCTGAACCGCCAGCTCAACGCGCTGCTCACCGACATCGAGCTGCCGCTGGGCCCGGAGGACCTCGCGGCGCGGCCCTGGGACCGGCCCGCCCTGCACGCCGTGCTCGAGGAGCTCGAGTTCCGCGCGATCCGCGACCGGCTCTTCGCCATGCTGCCCGACGAGGCCGGCGACGGACCGGGGACGGTCGCCGCCGCCCAGCTTGACCTCACGGTCCTCGGCTCCGGCGAGCTCGCCGACTGGCTCGCCGCCCGGGCCGGGAAGCCCCTCGGCGTGGACGTCCGCGGCTCGGGTGCCCCCGCCGGTGGCGACGCCTGGGGGATCGCGCTGGCGGACCCGGACGGCCAGGCGGCCGCGTTCGACCTGGCCGAGATCCAGCCCCCGGACGAGACCGCGCTGGCGGCGTGGCTCGCCGACCCCGCGGCACCGAAGATCGTGCACGCCTCGAAGGAGGCCTGGCACGCGCTGGCCGGCCGCGGTCTGCCGCTCGCCGGCGTGGTGTTCGACACCGAGCTCGCGGCCTACCTGTGCCAGCCCGACCGCCGCGCGTACGACCTCACCGACCTCGCGATCGGCTACCTGCATCGCGAGCTGGGCGCCGACGAGGCCGCGGACGGTGCGCAGGGTGCGCTGGACCTCGAGCTGGACGGCACCGACGAGGGCCGCCGTGCAGCCGTCCGTGCCGCCGCGGTCCGGGACCTGGCCGACGTGCTGGGCGGCGAGGTGGCCGACCGGGGCGCCACCAGCCTCCTCGACACGCTCGAGCTGCCCCTGGTCGACGTGCTGGCGCGGATGGAGCGGACCGGGATCGCGATCGACTCCGGCTACCTGTCGGGACTCGAGAAGTCGTTCGACAGCCAGGTGCAGAACGCCGCTGCCGAGGCGTACGCGGTCATCGGGCGCGAGGTGAACCTCGGGTCGCCCAAGCAGCTCCAGGAGGTCCTGTTCGACCAGCTGGGCATGCCGAAGACCAAGAAGATCAAGACCGGGTACACCACGGACGCGAACGCGCTCACCGACCTGTTCGCACGCACGCAGCACCCGTTCCTCGAGCACCTGCTGGCCCACCGGGACGCCATCCGGCTGCGGCAGACCGTCGAGGGCCTCCTGCGGTCCATCGCCGCGGACGGACGCATCCACACCACGTTCCAGCAGACCATCGCCGCCACGGGCCGGCTGTCCTCGGCGGACCCCAACCTCCAGAACATCCCCATCCGCACGGAGGCGGGCCGGCAGATCCGGCGCGCGTTCGTGGTCGGCGACGGGTACGAGACGCTCCTGACCGCCGACTACTCGCAGATCGAGATGCGGATCATGGCGCACCTGTCGGGCGACGAGGGCCTGATCGACGCCTTCCGCTCCGGCGAGGACCTGCACAGCTATGTCGGCTCCCGCGTGTTCGGCGTGCCGACCGACGAGGTCACGCCCGCCATGCGGTCGAAGATCAAGGCCATGAGCTACGGCCTGGCGTACGGGCTGTCGTCCTACGGCCTCTCCCAGCAGCTCTCGATCGAGGTGTCCGAGGCCGCGGCGCTCATGCAGGACTACTTCTCGCGGTTCGGCGGGGTGCGCGACTACCTGACGGGCGTGGTCGACGTCGCCCGGCAGACCGGCTACACCGCCACGATCCTCGGCCGCCGCCGGTATCTCCCGGACCTGACGAGCGACAACCGCCAGCGACGGGAGGTGGCCGAGCGGATGGCGCTCAACGCGCCGATCCAGGGCAGCGCCGCCGACCTGATCAAGGTGGCGATGCTCGGCGTCGGCCGGGAGCTCACCCGCCGCGGGCTCGGCTCGCGGATGCTCCTGCAGGTGCACGACGAGCTGGTGCTCGAGGTCGTGGCAGGGGAGCGGGACGAGGTCGAGGCGCTCGTGCGCGAGCAGATGGGCGCCGCGGGGGACGCGGCTGCCGACGGCCCGCTGGACGTGGCGCTGGACGTGACGGTCGGTGCGGGCGGCTCCTGGCACGACGCCGGGCACTGATCTGTCCCTCGATCGTGGGGATTCGGCGGTTTTCGGCAGGTTCGTCGTAACTATCGGATGCACTTCGGGGTGATCTGCGCCACAGTGTCGGGCACACAGTGGCGACGGAGCCACTGACGTCCCTTGCTGGGAGGCGCTGGTGACCGAGACCTTCGGAGAACGCGAGACCGACTACCAACGAGTACAGACCAGCGACGAGTTCCAGGCCCTCAGGCACCGGTTCCGTCGCTTCGTCTTCCCCATGACGGCCTTCTTCCTTGCCTGGTACTTCCTGTACGTCCTGCTCGCGGCCTACGCCCACGACTTCATGTCGACGAAGGTGTGGGGCAACATCAACATCGGCCTGCTCCTCGGCCTCGGGCAGTTCGTCAGCACCTTCGCGATCACGATGATCTACGCGCGCTGGGCCAACAACCGGCAGGACGCGGTGGCCGAGCGCCTCCGCCTGCACATCGAGAACGGCGATGCGCTGGACGGTGGCCCCGCATGATCACCTCCCTGAGCTCTCTCCTGCGTGCCGCGGAGACCGAGGACATCGGCAACCCGTGGGTCAACATCGCGATCTTCGGTGGCTTCGTCGCCATCACGCTGGTGATCGTGTTCCGGGCCTCGCGCAACAACAAGACGGCCGCGGACTACTACGCCGCCGGGCGCTCGTTCACCGGCCCGCAGAACGGCACCGCGATCGCGGGTGACTACCTGTCGGCGGCGTCGTTCCTGGGCATCTGCGGCGCCATCGCGATCAACGGGTACGACGGCTTCCTGTACTCGATCGGCTTCCTGGTGGCGTGGCTGGTCGCGCTGCTGCTGGTGGCCGAGCTGCTCCGGAACACCGGCCGCTTCACCATGGCGGACGTCCTGTCGTTCCGGCTCAGGCAGCGCCCGGTCCGCATGGCCGCCGCGCTGGCGACCCTGACGGTGGTCTTCTTCTACCTGCTGGCGCAGATGGCCGGCGCCGGCGGCCTCGTCGCACTGCTCCTCGGAGTCGAGGGTGCGGCGGCGCAGGGCCTGGTCATCGCCGTCGTCGGCGGGCTGATGATCCTGTACGTGCTCGTCGGCGGGATGAAGGGCACCACCTGGGTGCAGATCATCAAGGCGATCCTGCTGATCGCCGGCGCTGCCGTCATGACGCTCTGGGTGCTGGCCAAGTTCGGGTTCAACCTCTCCGACCTCCTGCAGGGCGCCATCGACTCGGCCGGCGAGGGTGGCGAGTCGATCATCGAGCCCGGTCGGCAGTACGGCGTGAGCGCGATGAGCCAGCTCAACTTCCTGTCGCTCGCCCTCGCGCTGGTGCTCGGTACGGCGGGCCTCCCGCACGTGCTGATGCGCTTCTACACGGTCCCGACGGCGAAGGAGGCACGTCGCTCGGTCGTCTGGGCGATCTGGCTGATCGGCATCTTCTACCTGTTCACGCTCGTGCTCGGGTACGGCGCCGCGGCGCTGGTCGGTCCGGAGGTGATCAAGGCAGCCCCGGGAGGCGTGAACTCGGCGGCACCGCTGCTCGCGTACGAGCTGGGCGGCACGATCCTGCTGGGTCTGATCTCCGCGGTGGCGTTCGCGACGATCCTCGCCGTGGTCGCCGGACTGACCATCACGGCCGCCGCCTCGTTCGCCCACGACATCTACGCGTCGGTGATCAAGCACGGCGAGGTCAAGCCCGACGGTGAGGTGCGGGTCGCGCGGATCACCGTGGTGGTCATCGGCATCCTGGCGATCATCGGCGGCATCTTCGCCAACGGGCAGAACGTGGCGTTCCTCGTGGCGCTGGCCTTCGCGGTCGCCGCCAGCGCCAACCTGCCGACGATCCTCTACTCGCTCTTCTGGAAGAGGTTCAACACGTCGGGCGCCCTGTGGAGCATGTACGGGGGACTCATCTCCTGCCTCGTGCTCATCACGTTCTCGCCGGTGGTCTCCGGCAAGGTCGACCCGGTCACGGGCGCGAGCCTGTCGATGATCAAGAACACCGACATCGACTTCCACCTGATCCCGCTGGAGAACCCCGGCCTGATCTCGATCCCGCTCGCGTTCGTCCTCGGGATCGTCGGCACCTACCTGAGCAAGGAACCGCCGCACCCCGAGAAGTTCGCGGAGATGGAGGTCCGGTCGCTGACCGGCGCCGGCTCCGAGAAGGCGACGGTGCACTGACGCACTGACCGCGGGCGGCCGTCTACGCGGACGGTCGCCCGCGGTGCGTGACGAAGATGGCCGTCCCCGGCAGCCGCGCTCCGCGCACCGGCCCCCAGCCGCCCCAGGTGCGGTCGTGGCCCACGGGCCACTCCGGTTCCACCAGCCGCTCGAGGACGAACCCCGCGGCCGCCAGCTCGGCCACGTGGTCGCCCAGGGTCCGGTGGTACTCGGCGTACAGCACGCGCCCCGACTCGCCGAGCTCGGCGTAGGGCGTCCGGTCGAAGTACGACCGCGTGGCCGTGAGACCCGCCTCGCCGGGGTCGTCGGGGAACGCCCACCGGACCGGGTGGGTCACGGCGAACACCCAGCGGCCGCCGGGCCGCAGCACCCGGGCGACCTCCGCGTGGACCCGGTCGGCGTCGGGCACGAAGGGGAGCGCGCCGAACGCCGTGAACGCGACGTCGAACGAGGCGTCCGCGAAGGGGAGCGCCCTGGCGTCGGCCTGGACCATCGGTGTCGTCCGCCCGACCTCGGTGTCGTACCGGGCTCCCGCCGCGAGCATCCCGCCGGACACGTCGGTCGCGACGACGTCGACGCCCTCGCCGACGAGCCAGCGCGCGCACTGGGCGGCTCCCGCGCCCACCTCGAGCACGCGCCGGCCGGTCAGGTCGCCCAGCAGGTGCGCGTCCTTCTCCCGCACGCCCTCGGGGCACCAGCAGAAGTCGGCGGGTCCGAGGAAGGTGCCGTGCTCGTCGAGGTACTCCCGCGCGTTGGCGTCCCACCAACCGCGGCTCGCGGATCCCCCCGAGGCTGACGGGACGTCGAGGTAGCCTGCCTCGGCCAGCTGGTCGTCGCTCATGGGACCAGTGTCACGTCTGCCGCGTCGACACCGCGGATACGCTGTCGTACGGCAGCCCGATGACGCGCTACCCGTCCAGTAGTTCCCGCGATCAAGGAGTGCCAGCGTGCGAGTCGGTCTGCTCACGGGCGGCGGCGACGTCCCCGGCCTCAACGCCGCGATCCGCGCCGTCGTCAAGCGTGGCGAGGGCGAGTACGGGCACACGATCACCGGCTTCCGCAACGGGTGGCGCGGCGTCGTCGACGGGCTCAGCATGCCCCTGACTCGGGAGCACATCCGCAACCAGCTGGCGGTCGGCGGCACCCTGCTCGGGACCGCCCGGTACCACCCCCACGCCGACAACGGCGGGCTCGACGCGGTGCTGTCCACGCTCGAGTCGGAGAAGATCGAGGCGCTCATCTGCATCGGCGGCGACGGCACGCTGCACGCCGCGAGCAAGGTGGCCGAGGCCGGCATCCGCATCGTCGCGATCCCCAAGACGATCGACAACGACGTCTGGGGCACCGACCAGTCGATCGGGTTCGACACCGCCGTGTCCATCGCGACCGAGGCGATCGACCGCATCCACACCACCGCGGAGAGCCACAACCGCGTGATGATCGTCGAGGTCATGGGCCGGCACGCGGGCTGGATCGCCGCGACGTCGGGCATCGCCGGGGGAGCCGAGATCGTGCTCGCCCCCGAGGCGCCGTTCGACATCGACAAGATCGAGAAGTTCCTCAAGCACCGCCACCGCGCCCACGCGAGCTTCTCGATCATCGTCGTCGCCGAGGGTGCCGTGCCCGCGCAGGGGACCTCGATGGACTACGAGACGCCGATGGGCAAGTTCGGCGACATCATCGCGGGGGCCATCGGTCAGCGGCTCAAGGTGGAGATCGAGAACCGCACCGGCTTCGACACCCGCGTCGTCGTGCTGGGTCATGTCCAGCGCGGAGGCATCCCGACGCACGTCGACCGGATCCTGGGCTCGCGGTTCGGGGTCGCGGCCATCGACGCCGCCAGCGCCGGCCAGTCGAACGTCATGACGGCGCTGCGTGGTGAGTCCGTGGTGATGGTGCCGCTCAGCGAGGTGGCCGGCAAGGTCAAGTACGTGCCCGACGAGCTGCTGGCGGTCGCGCGCGCGCTCGCCTGATCGGCTTTGACCTGCCCATCGTCACCCGGATAGGGTAGACGGCGGTGCCGCGCGCCTTGTTGCGTCGGCGTGTCCTCACTCGTACTGCTCGTGCGAGGGCTCTCTCCGGGGAGTCGAGGGCGTCCCATCAGATCGCGATCACCACACGCATGTCACCGTGCCGCCGGCACACACGTTCAGTCCGTACAACTTCCCTGTCCGCATCGGAGCCCATCCCTACATGAGCATCACCACCCCCGCGAAGCCCGCCACCCCGCAGGTCGCGATCAACGACATCGGCTCGGCCGAGGACTTCCTCGCCGCGATCGACGCCACCATCAAGTACTTCAACGATGGCGACATCGTCGAGGGCACCATCGTCAAGGTCGACCGCGACGAGGTCCTTCTCGACATCGGTTACAAGACCGAGGGCGTCATCCCCTCCCGTGAGCTGTCCATCAAGCACGACGTGGACCCCGGTGAGGTCGTCAAGGTCGGCGACGTGGTCGAGGCCCTCGTCCTCCAGAAGGAGGACAAGGAAGGCCGGCTGATCCTGTCCAAGAAGCGCGCACAGTACGAGCGCGCCTGGGGCACGATCGAGAAGATCAAGGAGGAGGACGGCGTCGTCACCGGCACCGTCATCGAGGTCGTCAAGGGCGGCCTCATCCTCGACATCGGTCTGCGCGGCTTCCTGCCCGCGTCGCTGGTGGAGATGCGTCGCGTCCGCGACCTCCAGCCGTACGTCGGCAAGGAGATCGAGGCCAAGATCATCGAGCTCGNCGCGGCTTCCTGCCCGCGTCGCTGGTGGAGATGCGTCGCGTCCGCGACCTCCAGCCGTACGTCGGCAAGGAGATCGAGGCCAAGATCATCGAGCTCGACAAGAACCGCAACAACGTGGTCCTGTCGCGCCGTGCCTGGCTCGAGCAGACGCAGTCCGAGGTGCGCTCCACCTTCCTGCAGACGCTGCAGAAGGGCCAGGTCCGCCCCGGTGTCGTGTCCTCGATCGTCAACTTCGGTGCGTTCGTGGACCTGGGTGGCGTGGACGGGCTCGTGCACGTCTCCGAGCTGTCCTGGAAGCACATCGACCACCCGTCCGAGGTCGTCGAGGTCGGCCAGGAGGTCACCGTCGAGGTTCTCGACGTCGACTTCGACCGCGAGCGTGTCTCCCTGTCGCTGAAGGCGACGCAGGAGGACCCGTGGCAGGCCTTCGCCCGGACGCACGCCATCGGCCAGGTCGTCCCCGGCAAGGTCACCAAGCTGGTTCCGTTCGGCGCGTTCGTGCGCGTCGAGGACGGCATCGAGGGCCTGGTCCACATCTCGGAGCTGGCCGTGCGCCACGTCGAGATCCCGGAGCAGGTCGTCCAGGTCGGCGACGACGTCTTCGTCAAGGTCATCGACATCGACCTGGAGCGCCGCCGCATCTCGCTGTCGCTCAAGCAGGCGAACGAGGGCTTTGACCCGGCCAGCGAGGACTTCGACCCCGCGCTGTACGGCATGGCGGCCGAGTACGACGACGCCGGCAACTACAAGTACCCCGAGGGCTTCGACCCGGCCACGAACGAGTGGCTCGAGGGCTTCGAGGCGCAGCGCGAGGTGTGGGAGGCGCAGTACGCGCAGGCCCACGAGCGCTGGGAGGCGCACCGCAAGCAGGTCGCCGACGCCGCGAAGGCCGACGCGGAGGCCGCCAGCGGCGCCGCCGAGGGTGCGACGTCGTCCTCGAGCTCGTCCGCCGGCCCGGTGCCGTCGACGTACTCGTCGTCCACCGAGGAGGCCGCGGGCACGCTCGCGTCCGACGAGGCGCTCGCCGCTCTGCGCGAGAAGCTCACGGGTAACTGAACCCACCCGCTCGATGGCCGGTCACCTTCCGAGGTGGCCGGCCATCGGCGTATCCGTCGAAGGCAGGGCAGGATGGACGGATGCAACGCATCGGACTGACAGGCGGGATCGCGGCCGGCAAGTCCGTCGCGGCACGGCGACTGGCTGAGCTCGGGGCGGTGGTGATCGACTCCGACGTCCTGGCGCGGGAGGCCGTGGCGCCAGGCTCTGCGGGGCTCGACGCGGTGGTCGAGGAGTTCGGCGCGGGCGTGCTCGGAGCCGACGGCGCGCTCGACCGGACAGCGCTCGCCTCGATCGTGTTCACCGACCCGGCGGCCAGGGCGCGGCTGGACGCGATCGTGCACCCGGTGGTCCGTCGGCTCTCCGCCGAGCGCGAGGCGGCTTCCGCGGTGACCGACCACGGAGCCGTCGTGGTGCACGACATCCCGCTGCTGGTCGAGACCGGCCAGGCGGACGCGTTCCACGTGCTCGTGGTGGTGCACGCCCCCGCGGTGCTGCGCGTCGAGCGGCTGGTGCGGCTGCGCGGCATGGACCGCAGCGAGGCGGAGGCCCGGGTGTCGGCGCAGGCGAGCGACGACGAGCGGCTCGCGGTCGCGGACGTCGTGCTGGACGGCACCGGGAGCGACGACTTCCTGCGGGCCCAGGTCGACGAGCTCTGGGACCGGCTGGCGGTCGAGCGGGCGGACGAGCTCGCTGCCGAGACCCCGTGACGCGGGTCCTGGTCACCGGTTTCGGACCGTTCGACGGGCAGACCGTCAATGCGTCGTGGTTGGCGGTCCAGGAGCTCGCCTCGCGGTGGGCCGCGCCGCCCGAGCTCGTGGTGCGCGAGCTCCCGGTGTCGTTCCGGGGCGCTCGTCAGCAGCTGCGCGTGGCGATCGCGGAGGTGGTGCCCGACCTGGTCGTGTGCGTCGGCGAGGCGGGCGGACGCGCGGCAGTCGGCGTGGAGCGCGTCGCCGTCAACGTGATCGACGCCCGGATCGCGGACGTCGACGGGTCGGCGCCGGTCGACGTCCCCGTGATCGCGGGCGCCCCCGCCGCGTTCTTCTCCACGCTGCCCGTCAAGGCGTGCGCCGCGGCGGTGCGCGACGCCGGTGTGCCGGTCGAGGTCTCGAACACCGCCGGTCTGTACGTCTGCAACGCGACGTTCTACGCGCTGCAGCACCTGCTGTCGTCACGGCCCGAGGTCCGCAGCGGCTTCGTGCACGTGCCGCGCACGCCGGCCCAGGTCGAGGACGGTGGCGCGTCGATGGAGGTCGGGGACGCCGCCTCGGCGCTGCACGCCCTCCTGCGAGCCGCGCTGTCGACCACCACGGACCTGCGGGAGTCCGCCGGAACGCTCGCCTGAGCCCCCGTCGACGCGGGTGTCGGTGGTGGCACGTACGGTTGTGGCATGCGTCCAGTCACCGATCTCCAGCGGACCGTCGCGCCGTTCGAGGTGATCTCCGAGTACACGCCCTCCGGTGACCAGCCGAAGGCGATCAAGGAGCTGACCGAGCGCATCAAGGCGGGGGAGAAGGACGTCGTGCTGCTCGGTGCCACGGGTACCGGCAAGTCCGCGACGACCGCCTGGCTCATCGAGCAGGTCCAGCGCCCGACGCTCGTCATGGCCCCGAACAAGACGCTCGCAGCCCAGCTGGCCACGGAGTTCCGGGAGCTGCTGCCCAACAACGCCGTCGAGTACTTCGTCTCGTACTACGACTACTACCAGCCCGAGGCGTACATCGCGCAGACGGACACGTACATCGAGAAGGACTCGTCGATCAACGACGAGGTCGAGCGGCTGCGGCACTCGGCCACCAGCTCGCTGCTCACCCGTCGGGACGTCATCGTGGTCGCGTCCGTGAGCTGCATCTACGGCCTCGGCACGCCGCAGGAGTACGTCGACCGCATGGTGACGCTCTCCGTGGGCGACCAGGTGGACCGGGACCAGCTGCTGCGCAAGTTCGTCACCATGCAGTACACCCGCAACGACATGGCGTTCACGCGCGGCACGTTTCGCGTGCGCGGGGACACCGTCGAGATCATCCCGGTGTACGAGGAGCTGGCCATCCGGATCGAGTTCTTCGGGGACGAGATCGAGGCGATCGCCACGCTGCACCCGCTCACCGGGGACGTGGTCCACTCCGAGCAGCAGATGCACATCTTCCCCGCCACCCACTACGTCGCCGGCCCGGAGCGCATGGAGCGCGCGATCCACGGGATCGAGCTGGAGCTCGAGGACCGCCTGGCGGAGCTGGAGCGGCAGAACAAGCTGCTCGAGGCGCAGCGGCTGCGCATGCGCACCACCTACGACATCGAGATGATGCGCCAGATCGGCTCGTGCGCGGGCATCGAGAACTACTCGCGGCACATCGACGGACGCAGCCCTGGAAGCGCGCCGAACACCCTCATCGACTACTTCCCCGAGGACTTCCTGCTGGTCATCGACGAGTCGCACGTGACGGTGCCGCAGATCGGCGCGATGTTCGAGGGCGACATGTCCCGCAAGCGCGCCCTGGTGGACCACGGGTTCCGGCTGCCGAGCGCCACGGACAACCGGCCGCTGCGGTGGGAGGAGTTCGTTGAGCGGATCGGCCAGACGGTCTACCTCTCCGCGACGCCCGGCAACTACGAGATGTCGATCTCCGACGGTGTGGTGGAGCAGATCATCCGGCCGACCGGGCTGATCGACCCCGAGGTCATCGTGAAGCCCACGGCCGGGCAGATCGACGACCTGCTGGGGGAGATCCACGACCGGGTGGAGCGGGACGAGCGCGTGCTGGTCACCACGCTCACCAAGAAGATGGCCGAGGACCTGACGGACTACTTCCTGGAGAAGGGCGTCCGCGTGCGGTACCTGCACTCGGAGGTGGACACGCTGCGCCGCGTGGAGCTCCTGCGCGAGCTGCGGCTCGGCGAATACGACGTCCTGGTCGGCATCAACCTGCTGCGCGAGGGCCTCGACCTGCCCGAGGTGTCCCTGGTCGCGATCCTGGACGCGGACAAGGAGGGCTTCCTGCGGTCCGGGCGCTCGCTCATCCAGACCATCGGGCGCGCGGCGCGCAACGTGTCCGGCCAGGTGCACATGTACGCGGACCGGATCACGGACGGCATGGCGCTCGCCATCGAGGAGACGTCTCGTCGCCGCGAGAAGCAGGTGGCCTACAACCTCGAGAACGGCATCGACCCCACACCCCTGCGCAAGAAGATCGGCGACATCACCGACCTGCTCGCGCGCGAGGACGCCGACACGGCGGAGCTGCTCGGGGGCGCGGGCCGGCAGTCCAGCCGCGGCAAGGCGCCGGTGCCGGGCTTCGGGTCGAAGGGCGGACCCCGCGACGAGCGGACGCGTCTGACGGGCGCGGCCGCGGGCGAGCTGGCGGACCTCATCCAGCAGCTGTCGGACCAGATGCACGCGGCCGCCGCCGAGCTGCAGTTCGAGCTCGCCGCACGCCTGCGGGACGAGATCTCGGGGATGAAGAAAGAGCTCCGGCAGATGCAGGCCGCGACCGCCTGAGGTCAGCCACGTCGGACCGCCGTGGACAGGACACGAGCCCGACACATGCGTGCCTTATGCTGGCGCACGTTGAAGGGGAGTACCCCACACACGATCCCGTCGTCATCACGGACCCGCTCGCGCGGTGCCCGGTGGGATCGGTCCGCTGCGGATGTGTCGCACGGGCGGGGGAGACCTTCGGTACCGATGCATCTCTCGTACCGGAGGTTTCTGCATGGATGTGTCCGGCTGGGTCTGGGCAGGGACGGCGGTCTTCGTCGTCGGTCTGATCTTCTTCGACTTCTTCGCGCACGTGCGGACGCCGCACGCTCCGAGCTTCCAGGAGTCCGCGCGCTGGTCGATCTTCTACATCGCGCTCGCCATGGTGTTCGGCGTGGTGGTGGGGATGGCCTGGGGCTGGGGCCCGGGAACCGAGTACTTCGCCGGGTACATCACCGAGAAGAGCCTCTCGGTCGACAACCTCTTCGTCTTCCTCATCATCATGACGAAGTTCGTGGTGCCGCGTGAGTACCAGCAGAAGGTGCTCCTGGTCGGTGTCGTGATCGCGCTGATCCTGCGGACGGTCTTCATCCTGGCCGGCGCGGCCGCCATCGAGCAGTTCTCGTGGGTGTTCTACATCTTCGGCGGGTTCCTCGTGTACACGGCGATCAAGCTCGCCCGAGAGCACCACGACGCCGAGCACCCGGACCCGCGCGAGGAGCGTGACGGCATGGCCGTGCGCCTCTTCAAGCGGCTGGTGCCGACCGTGGAGGAGTACCACGGCGACCGCCTCACGGTGCGGATCGACGGCAAGCGGTTCTTCACGCCGATGCTCGTCGTCATGGTCGCCATCGGCTCCACGGACGTCCTCTTCGCGCTGGACTCGATCCCCGCGATCTACGGACTGACGGAGGAGCCCTACATCGTCTTCACGGCGAACGCGTTCGCGCTCCTGGGCCTGCGCCAGCTCTACTTCCTCATCGGCGGCCTGCTCGAGCGGCTGATCTACCTGTCGCAGGGGCTCGCCGTCATCCTGGGCTTCATCGGCATCAAGCTGGTGCTCCACGCGTTGCACGTGAACGAGCTGCCCTTCATCAACAACGGCGAGCCCGTCGAGTGGGCGCCCGAGATCCCCATCTGGCTGTCCCTCACCGTCATCCTCGGCACCCTCGTCGTGGCCACGGTGCTGAGCCTGCTGAAGACCCGAAGCGACGCGAGCATCGCGTCGAAGACTGAGAGCTGAGGACCACCCGTTGGACATCGACCCCCTTGTCTGGGCCGTCTCGCTCGGTCTGGCCGGTGCGCTCCTGCTCGTCGACGTCGCCGTCGTGGCCCGCCGGCCGCACGTGCCGTCGACCGCCGAGTGCGTGCGCTACCTCGCGTTCTACATCGGTCTGGCCGTCCTCTTCGGGATCGGCGTCTGGTTGACGAGCGGCGCCGAGTACGCCGGTCAGTTCTACGCCGGCTGGCTGACGGAGTACTCGCTGTCGGTCGACAACCTGTTCGTGTTCCTGCTGATCATGGGCAAGTTCGCGGTCCCCAAGGCGTACCAGCAGACGGCCCTGCTCATCGGGATCATCCTCGCGCTGGTGTTCCGTGGCCTGTTCATCTGGGCGGGCGCCGCGGTCATCGACGCGTTCAGCTGGGTGTTCTACCTCTTCGGTGCCTTCCTCGTGTACACGGCCTGGAAGGTCGGCCGGGAGGGCGAGGCGGGCGACGACGACTTCCACCCGCCACTGATCCTGCGGCTCGTCCAGCGGTGGCTCCCGGCCACACCGAACTACCACGGCGTCAAGCTCACGGTCGTCGAGGGCGGCCGCCGGCTGATCACCCCGATGTTCGTGGTGCTCGTCGCGCTCGGCGCCACGGACCTGCTCTTCGCGTTCGACTCGATCCCGGCGATCTTCGGGCTGACCAGCGAGCCGTACCTGGTCCTGATGGCCAACCTGTTCGCGCTCATGGGTCTGCGCCAGCTCTACTTCCTGCTGGGTGACCTGCTCACGCGCCTGGTGTACCTGAACATCGGGCTCGCGGTCCTGCTCGGCTTCATCGGCGTCAAGCTGGTGCTGCACGCGCTGCACGAGAACGAGGTGCCGTTCATCAACGGCGGCGAGCCGGTGGCGTGGGTTCCGGAGATCCCGATCGGGGTGTCCTTGGGTGCGATCGTCGTGATCCTCGGGACGACCGCGGTGGCGAGCATCGTCAAGGTGCGGCGCGACGAGCGCCGGGCGGTGACGGTCCCCGACGAGCCCGTCGCGGACCCCACCGACTGACCTTCAGGCGGCCCAGGGGCCGAGCACGACGTCCCAGGCGCGGACGTCGCTGTGCGCGACGAGGCCCTCGCGGACGAACGGGTCGTCCGCGAGGATCGCGTCGACGACCTCCGGTGACGCCGCGCGGAAGACCAGGAGCGCGCCGGGGTCGCCGTCGGTGAACGGGCCGGAGCCGAGCAGGGTGCCGTGCTCGGCCAGCGCGGTCAGGTACGCGCGGTGCTCGGGGCGGACGCGGTCGCGCACGTCGGTGCGCTCGTCGTAGGTGTAGCGGACGGCATAGGTGGGCATGGCGTCATCCTGCCCGAGCCGGTGGCAGAGTGCTGACATGGCTCGGACGTTGCGCACGCTGCTCACCCAGGACCTGCTGGACCGGATCCACGAGCGTGCACCTCGGCACGACCGGGAGAACACGTTCCCGCACGACGACCTCGCGGACCTGGTGGCTGCGGGGTACCTGACGGCGTTCGTACCGACCGGGCTGGGCGGCGCTGGGCTCACGCTCGAGGAGGTCGCGCGCGAGCAGGTGCGACTGGCCGCGGCAGCACCGGCCACGGCGCTGGCGGTGAACATGCACCTGGTGGTGACCGGGCTCGCCGCCCTGCTGGCGTCCCGGGGCGACGACTCGGTCGAGTTCATCCTGCGGGACGCCGCGGCCGGGGAGATCTTCGCGTTCGGCAACTCCGAGCCCGGCAACGACCTGGTGATGTTCGGCTCCCGGACGCGCGCGGAGCGGCAGCCCGACGGCTCCTACCGGTACAGCGGGACGAAGATCTTCACGTCGCTGTCGCCCGTGTGGACGCGGCTGGCGACGTTCGGTCTGGACGACTCCGACCCCGACGACCCCCGGCTCGTGCACGGCGTCGTCTCCCGCGCCGACGGTGGGACCCAGGCGCGCGACGACTGGGACACGCTCGGTATGCGCGCCACCCAGTCGGCCACCACGGTGCTCGACGGAGCGCTCGCCCCCGCCGACCGCGTCTACCGGTCCCTCCCGCCGGGTCCGAGCGCCGACCCGTTCGTCTTCGCCCTCTTCGCCGTGTTCGAGATCCTGCTCGGCGCGGTCTACACGGGGATCGGCCGGCGAGCGATCGAGCTGGGAGTCGAGGCGGCACGGCGTCGGTCGTCGATGAAGTACGACGGCCGGTCCTACGCGCAGGACCCCGACATCCGCTGGCGCATCGCGGACGCTGTGCTGGCCCAGGACGGCGCGGAGCTGCAGGTCTTCGCCCTCGCGCGTGACGTCGACGAGCAGGTGGACCACGGGTCGCGCTGGTTCGCGCAGCTGGTCGGGCTCAAGGTCCGCGCGACGGAGTCCGCGCGGGTGGTCGTCGACAACGCGATCCGCGTCTCCGGGGGCGGGTCGTACTTCTCGGGGAGCGAGCTGGGACGGCTGTACCGCGACGTGCTGGCGGGGATGTTCCACCCGTCCGACGACGAGTCGGCGCACGCCACCCTCGCCACGTCGGTCCTGGGTCCGCCCGAGGCGTGACGTGGAGCTGCCCGACGTGCTGGACCTGCCCGGGGCACGGTTGCGCGCCCTGCGGGAGGACGACTGGGCGCTCGACCACGCCCTCTCCCGGGTCGCGGACGTGCCGGAGTGGACGTACTACCCCGCGGACGTCAGCGTGGACGAGGCGCGCGAGCGGGTGGCACGGAACCTGACCCAGCGTGCCGAGGGCCGCGGTGGGCGGTTCGTCGTCGAGAGGTCGGGGGAGGCGGTCGGCACGATCGGGCTGGGGCTGCGCGTCGACGGCCCGCACCTCTACTACGCGTTCCTTCCCGCGGGCCGCGGCATGGGACTCGCCACGGAGGCCGTCCGTGCGCTGTCGCGCTGGGCCCTGGAGCACGGCGCCGACGTGGTGAACGCCCGGACGATGGTCGGGAACGTGGCGAGCGAGCGGGTGCTCGAGCGGGCGTCGTACCGGCGTGGTGCACTCGAGGTGGAGCCCGACGGCGTGTCGGTGACCCGGTGGTCGTGCAGGCCGAACTCACAACCTACTCTCAAGTAACTTACGCACCCGTAGGTTACGATCGGGGGATGACGACCGTGGGACCCAGCCGACCGACCGCCGACTCGACGGGTGCCCCGCGAGACGTGGCGATCCCCGACGAACCGCTCACCGCGGCGCTCGACCGCGCGGCCCAGCGGTGGCCCGAGCGGACGGCGGTGGACTTCCTCGGAGCGGCCACGACGTACGCGGAGCTGGCCGACTCCGTCGCCCGCGGGGCCCAGGTTCTGCTCGACCTCGGCGTCCGGCCGGGAGACCGCGTGGCCCTCGTCATCCCGAACTGCACCGGGCACGTGATCGCCTTCTACGCGGCGCTGCGCATCGGCGCGGTCGTCGTCGAGCACAACCCCACCTACTCGGCGAGCGAGCTCGCGCACCAGCTGGCCGACTCCGGGGCCGTCGTCGCGCTCGTGTGGGAGAAGGCGGTGCCGCGCGTCCTCGAGACGCTCGCCCGGACGGCGCTCAAGGCCGTCGTCGCGGTGGACCTGTCCGCCGACCTGCCCCGTACCAAGCAGCTCGCCCTGCGCCTGCCCCTGCCGAGCGCCCGCCGAGCGCGTCACGCCATGTGCGGGACGGTGCCGCCGGCGTTCCCGATGTGGCACCGGCTCGTCGCCAAGGCTGCGCCCCTCGACCCGGAGCACCCCGCGCCGTCGTCGTCCGACGTCGCCCTCCTGCAGTACACCGGCGGCACCACGGGGACGCCCAAGGGCGCGATGCTCACGCACCGCAACCTGGTGGCCAACGCGGTGCAGGGCCACGCCTGGACGGGCGTCGAGCCCGGGACCGACGTCGTCTACGGGGTTCTGCCGTTCTTCCACGCGTTCGGACTGACGCTCTGCCTGAGCTACGCGATGCGGGTCGGCGCGACCCTCGTCGCGTTCCCCTCGTTCGACCCGGCGATGGTCCTCGCCGCCCAGAAGCGCCTGCCGGGCACCTTCCTGCCCGCCGTCCCGCCGATGCTCGACCGGCTGGCCGTCGCTGCCGCGGCGTCGGGAGCCGACCTCACGTCGTTCCGGTACGCGATCTCGGGCGCGATGGCTCTCCCCGCGGCGACCGCCCAGAAGTGGGAAGACGTGACCGGGGGCCTCGTCGTCGAGGGGTACGGGATGACCGAGACGTCACCCGTCGCGCTGGGCAACCCGCTCACGGACGCCCGCCGCCCCGGCACGCTCGGCCTGCCGTTCCCGAGCACGAGCATCCGGGTCGTGGACCCCACCGACGTCACGCGCGAGGTCGAGCCGGGGGAGCGCGGCGAGCTGCTGATCCGGGGCCCGCAGGTGTTCGCCGGCTACTGGGGCCGGGCCGACGAGACGGCGGAGCAGCTGCTCGACGACGGCTGGCTGCGGACCGGCGACATCGTCACCGTCGACGAGACCGGCTGGGTCGTCCTGGTGGACCGCATCAAGGAGGTCATCGTCAGCGGCGGCTTCAAGGTGTACCCCTCCCAGGTGGAGGACCACCTGCGCGGGATGCCCGGGGTGGCGGACGTCGCGGTGGTCGGGGTGCCCGGCGGAGATCTCGGCGAGACGGTCGTCGCCGCCGTGGTGCTCGAGCCCGGCGCCCGGGGGATCGACCTGGACGCCGTCCGCGCGTGGGGCGAGCGGCACCTGGCGCGCTACGCCCTCCCACGCCGGCTCGTCGTCCTGGACGAGCTGCCGCGGTCGCAGGTCGGCAAGGTGCTCCGACGGGTCGTGCGGGAGTCGGTCCTCGCCGGCTGACCTCACCAGCGGCGGGCGCGCCACTCCTCGAGCTGGGGACGCTCCGCTCCGAGCGTGGTGTCCCGACCGTGGCCGGGGTAGACCCAGGTGTCGTCGTCGAAGCGGTCGAACACCCGGGTGACCACGTCGCCGAGGAGCTGGTCGAACGCCTCCGGGCTCGTCGTGCGGCCGACGCCGCCCGGGAAGAGGGAGTCACCCGTGAACAGGTGTGTCCGCCCACCGGGTTCGCGGTAGGCGAGCGCGATCGACCCCGGGGTGTGGCCGCGCAGTGCGACGACCTCCAGCTCGACGCGGCCCACGTGCAGGACGTCACCGTCGTGCAGGCGGCGGGTGACGGGCACGTCGGTCGCCTCGGTGATCGCGGCGGCGTCGTCGGCGCCGGCCGCCGACGAGGCCCCGGTGACGGCCACGAGCGACTCGAGCGCGCGGAGGTGGTCGGGGTGGCGGTGGGTGGTGACGACGGTGTCCAGCGTCGACGATCCCTCGCGGACCAGCTCGAGCAGGCGGTCGGGCTCGTCCGCCGCGTCGACGAGCACCTGGGAACCGTCGGACCGGCACGTCAGCAGGTAGGCGTTGTTGTCCATCGGGCCGACGGCGGCCTTGCGGATCTCGAGCTCGTCGAGGACGCGGACAGCCGACGGCCCGCCCGCCCGCACGTCGCCGGTGTAGGTCATCGCTTCCTCCGCTCGAGCGCCTGGTCGTGGCTGTGCACCGCCCGGACGAGCGCCAGGTGCGACAGGGCCTGAGGCATGTTGCCGGCCATCCGCCGCCCGACCGGGTCGTACTGCTCGGCCAGCAGCCCCACGTCGTTGGCGAGGCCGACGAGGACGTCCAGCACCGCCGTCGAGCCCTCGACGTCGTCGGTCCGCGCGAGGGCGTCCGCGAGCCAGAACGAGCAGGCGAGGAAGGCGTGCTCGTCGCCCGCGACGCCGTCGTCGGTCCGTTCCGTGCGGTACCGGCGCAGCAGCCCGGGGGAGACCTCGAGCTCGTCCCGGATCGTTGCGAGCGTGGCCAGGACGCGGGCATCGTCCGAGGGCAGGAAGTCCACCTGCGCGATCTGCAGCAGGGCCGCGTCGGTGTGCGTGGCGCCGTAGGCCTGCACGAACGTCCCGCGCTCCGCGTCCCAGCCGTGCGCCAGCACGTCGGCACGGATCGCGTCCCGCTCGGCGCGCCACCTGTCGACGGGGCCCTCGAGGCCGTGCTTCTCGACCGCACGCACCGCGCGGTCGACGGCGGCCCACGCCATGACCTTCGAGTGCGTGAAGTGCCGCGGCTCGCCACGGACCTCCCAGATCCCGCGGTCCGGCTCCCGCCAGCGGCTGAGGAGGTCCTCGACGAGGTGGCGTTGCAGGGACCAGGAGTCGGCGGTCTCCTGGAGCCCGGCGGTGCGCGCCAGCTCCAGGGCGCACATCACCTCACCCAGCACGTCGTTCTGCACCTGTCCGACGGCGGCGTTGCCCACCCGGACGGGACGCGACCCCGCGTAGCCCTGCAGGTGGTCGAGCTCGGCCTCGGGCAGGTACCGACCACCGTCGACGCGGTACATGATCTGGAGGTCGGCGGGGTTGCCCGCGACGGCACGCAGCAGCCAGTCGCGCCACTCCGTCGCCTCGTCGCGGTAGCCGTGCTCCAGCAGCGCCTCGAGCGTCATCGCCGCGTCCCGCAGCCAGCAGTACCGGTAGTCCCAGTTGCGCTCGCCGCCGAAGTCCTCCGGCAGGGAGGTCGTCGCGGCGGCGACGATCCCGCCGGTCTCGTGGTCCGTGAGCAGGCGCAGGACCAGCAGCGAGCGCACGACGGCCTCGCGGTAGGAGCCCTGGTACGCACAGCTGCGCGCCCACAGGCCCCACTCGATCCGGGTGGAGTCGATCCGGTCCTCGATGGTCTGCCGGGGCACGACCGGGTCCCACGAGCGGGTCCAGGTGAGGGCCAGCTCGACGGCCTCGCCCTCGTGCAGGGTGAACCGGTCCGCGTGCCGGTGGTCCGCCGGCGCGGGGAGCCGGTCGCCGCGCAGCAGCAGGGAGTCCGGCCCCGCGATCGCGCGGATGGCCTCGTTGCCGTCCTGGTCGGTGAGGCGGCGGACCCACGGCTCGACCGCCCCGTAGCCGAACCGGACCACCCACTCGTGCTCGACCTCGACGGTGCCGCGGGTGCAGGCGAGCCGGCGCACGATGTCCGACCGGCCGTCGTTCAGCGGCATCGTCTCGAGCACGACGGCGGTCCCGTGCGCGGTCTCGTAGGTGGTCTCCAGCACGAACGAGTCGTCGAGGTAGCGCCGGGTCACGGACGTCGCGTCCCTGACCGTGAGGAGCCACCGCCCGTTGTCCGCGGTGCCGAGCAGGCGGGCGAACGCGGCGGCCGAGTCGAACGTCGGCAGGCACATCCAGTCGATCGAGCCGCGCAGGGAGACGAGGGCGGCGGTCCGGCCGTCGCCGAGCACGGCGTAGTCCCCGATGGGCACCAGCGGGGGGTCGACGGCGGCGTCGGGTCTGTCCACGAGGTGAGCATCCTCCGGCACCGGGGGAGTGGCACGTCGGCCGGCTGTGGTTTCACTCACGTCGAACAGATGTGCGATTGTCGGTGGGGCCACGTAGACTCCCCGCGTGAATGAACGACTGGTGGTGCAGGGCGCCCGCGAGCACAACCTTCGGAACGTCGACCTCGATCTCCCGCGTGACAAGCTCATCGTGTTCACCGGTCTGTCCGGCTCCGGGAAGTCGTCGTTGGCCTTCGACACCATCTTCGCGGAGGGGCAGCGCCGGTACGTCGAGTCCCTGTCCGCGTACGCGCGTCAGTTCCTCGGGCAGATGGACAAGCCCGACGTCGACTTCATCGAGGGGCTCTCGCCCGCGGTGTCGATCGACCAGAAGTCCACCAACCGGAACCCGCGGTCCACGGTCGGCACGATCACCGAGGTGTACGACTACCTGCGCCTGCTGTTCGCGCGGGCGGGAACGCAGTACTGCCCGGTGTGCGGCGAGCGCGTGACCGCGCAGACCCCGCAGCAGATCGTCGACCGCCTGCTCGAGCTGCCCGAGGGCACCCGCTACCAGGTGCTGGCGCCGGTCGTCCGCGGCCGCAAGGGCGAGTACGCGGACCTGTTCAAGGAGCTGCAGAGCAAGGGCTTCGCCCGCGCCCGGGTCGACGGCGAGGTCGTGCAGCTCACCGAGCCCCCGGCGCTCGAGAAGAAGCTCAAGCACGACATCGAGGTCGTCATCGACCGCCTGGTCTCCCGCGAGGGCGTCCAGCGCCGGCTCACCGACTCCGTCGAGACCGCCCTCGGCCTGGCCGGGGGGCTCCTCGTCGTCGAGCTGGTGGACGCCGACATCGACGACCTGACGCGCGAGCGGCGGTTCTCCGAGCACCGTGCGTGCCCGAACGACCACGTGCTCACGCTCGACGAGATCGAGCCCCGGACCTTCTCGTTCAACGCCCCGTACGGCGCGTGCCCCGAGTGCACCGGGATCGGCTCGCGCCTCGAGGTGGACCCCGACCTGGTGGTCCCCGACGAGGACCTGTCGCTCGACGACGGCGCCGTCGCGCCCTGGGCGCAGATCTCCAGCGAGTACTTCTCCCGCGTGCTCAGCGCGCTGGCATCCGACATGGGCTTCTCCACGTCCGTGCCGTGGCGCGCGCTGCCGCAGCGGGCCAAGGACGCTGTGCTGCACGGCCAGAACCACGAGGTGAAGGTCCGGTACAAGAACCGCTGGGGTCGCGAGCGGCAGTACTCGACCGGGTTCGAGGGCGTCATCACGTTCCTCGAGCGCCGGCACAACGAGACCGACTCGGACTGGAGCAAGGAGAAGTACGAGGCCTACATGCGCGAGGTCCCGTGCCCCGTGTGCGAGGGCGCGCGCCTCAAGCCCGAGGTGCTCGCCGTCAAGGTCGGCGGCAGGTCCATCGCCGAGATCTGCACGCTCCCCATCCGGGAGGCCCGCGAGTTCCTCGACGGGCTCCAGCTGGGCGAGCGCGAGCGTGCCATCGCCGCGCAGGTGCTCAAGGAGATCCAGGCGCGCCTCGGCTTCCTGCTCGATGTCGGCCTCGACTACCTCTCACTGACCCGCCCGGCCGCGACGCTGTCCGGCGGCGAGGCGCAGCGCATCCGGTTGGCCACACAGATCGGCTCCGGCCTGGTCGGCGTGCTCTACGTGCTCGACGAGCCGAGCATCGGGCTGCACCAGCGGGACAACCGCCGGCTCATCGACACGCTCACCCGCCTGCGGGACCTGGGCAACACGCTGATCGTCGTCGAGCACGACGAGGACACCATCCGGACCGCGGACTGGATCGTCGACATCGGACCGGGTGCCGGCGAGCACGGCGGGCGCGTCGTGCACTCGGGAGACCTCGCGGGGCTGCTGGCGTCGGCGGAGTCCGTGACGGGTGCCTACCTGTCGGGGCGTCGCTCGATCCCCATGCCCCCGCTGCGCAGGCCCGTCGACTCGAAGCGCCAGCTCACGGTGATCAACGCGCACGAGCACAACCTGCAGGGGATCGACGTCTCGTTCCCGCTCGGTGTGCTCACCGCGGTGACCGGCGTGTCCGGGTCGGGCAAGTCGACGCTGGTGAACGCGATCCTCTACACGGTGCTCGCCAACGAGCTCAACGGCGCGCGCCAGGTGGCGGGCCGGCACAAGCGCGTGACCGGTCTGGAGCACCTGGACAAGGTCGTGCACGTCGACCAGGGCCCGATCGGGCGCACGCCGCGCTCCAACCCGGCGACGTACACCGGCGTCTGGGACCACGTCCGCCGACTGTTCGCGGAGACCACCGAGGCCAAGGTCCGCGGCTACACGCCCGGCCGGTTCTCGTTCAACGTCAAGGGCGGCCGCTGCGAGGCGTGCTCCGGCGACGGCACGCTGAAGATCGAGATGAACTTCCTCCCGGACGTGTACGTCCCCTGCGAGGTCTGCCACGGCGCGCGGTACAACCGCGAGACGCTCGAGGTGCACTTCAAGGGCAAGACGGTCGCCGACGTGCTCAACATGCCGATCGAGGAGGCCGCCGAGTTCTTCGCCGCGGTCCCCGCGATCTCCCGGCACCTGCGCACCCTCGTCGACGTCGGCCTCGGGTACGTGCGCCTCGGTCAGCCGGCGCCGACCCTCTCCGGCGGCGAGGCGCAGCGCGTCAAGCTCGCGGCGGAGCTCCAGCGCCGCTCGACGGGACGGACGATCTACGTGCTCGACGAGCCGACCACCGGGCTGCACTTCGAGGACATCCGCAAGCTGCTCGGCGTGCTCCAGTCCCTGGTCGACAAGGGGAACTCGGTCATCGTGATCGAGCACAACCTCGACGTCATCAAGAACGCCGACTGGGTGATCGACATGGGTCCCGAGGGCGGCAGCGGCGGCGGGCTCGTCATCGCCGAGGGCACGCCCGAGCACATCGCCTCGGTGGAGGCGAGCCACACCGGACGGTTCCTGGCCGAGGTGCTGGAGCCCGTCGCGACTCCGGTCAAGCGCCGCGCGGTCAAGCAGCGCGTCCCGGCGTGACGCGACCGGTTCGTGGGCTCGGCTACGTCCGTGAGCCGGTCAGTGCAGGACGGTCTGCGCCGTGCGCACCGGCACCGGTTCGTGCCGCACGGGGAAGTTCACGGACCGCGAGATGAAGCAGTGCTCGTGCGCCTGGTGATGGATCCCGGCGAGCACGCCGTCGGTGATCGCGGCGCCGGTGGGCAGGTGCGCCCCGGCGGCGACCGTCACGCGCGGTCGCAGGACGACCTCGCGGAACTGGCCCTGACCGGCGGCCTCGATGCGCATCGTGCCGACGGCCTGGTCCTCGTACCCGACGACGACCACCCCCGCCGCGGAGGCGAGATGCAGGAACCAGAGCATGTGGCACTGCGCCAGCGCACTGACCAGCAGCTCCTCCGGGTTGTACCGCGACGGGTCCCCCCGGAAGGCCGGGTCGGACGACCCCAGCAGCGGCGGCTTCGACCCGATCCGCACCTCGTGGTCGCGGCTGTACGCGGTGTAGCTCGAGGTGCCGGTCCGGCCGGCGCCGGTCCAGGTGAGGTCGACGGAGTACGTGTGCAGGGGGCCCATCAGCCCACGGTAGCGGTCCTGCCGTTCGGTGACGTGGGTGCCGCGAACTACGCTCGACCGCATGGCTGATCCCGCCACGTACCGTCCCGCGCCGGGGGAGATCCCCGACTCGCCGGGCGTCTACCGCTTCCGTGACGAGCACGGCCGAGTCATCTACGTCGGCAAGGCCAAGAGCCTGCGGTCGCGCCTGTCCAGCTACTTCCAGGACCTGTCCGGCCTGCACCAGCGCACGCAGCAGATGGTGACGACGGCGGCGTCGGTGCAGTGGACCGTCGTCGGCACCGAGGTCGAGGCGCTCGCGCTCGAGTACTCGTGGATCAAGGAGTTCGACCCGCGGTTCAACGTGAAGTACCGGGACGACAAGTCCTACCCGTACCTGGCGGTGACGCTGGCGGACGAGTTCCCCCGCATCCAGGTGATGCGGGGTGCCAAGCGCAAGGGCACGCGCTACTTCGGTCCGTACGCGCACGCGTGGGCCATCCGGGAGACGGTCGACCTGCTGCTGCGGGTGTTCCCGGTCCGGACCTGCTCGGCCGGCGTGTTCAAGCGCGCGCACCAGCAGGGCCGGCCGTGCCTGCTGGGGTACATCGACAAGTGCTCGGCGCCGTGCGTCGGACGTATCTCCCCGGACGACCACCACCTCCTGGCGCAGGACTTCTGCGACTTCATGGCGGGCGACACCGCCAAGTTCACGCGGCGGCTGACGGCGCGCATGAAGGAGGCCGCCGCGGAGCTCGACTACGAGCGCGCGGCGCGGCTGCGGGACGACATCGCGACGCTCCAGCGAGCCACCGAGAAGAACGCCGTCGTGCTGGCGGACGGCACCGACGCGGACATCTTCGCCCTGGCCGGCGACGAGCTCGAGGCCGCGGTGCAGGTGTTCCACGTGCGTGACGGGCGCATCCGCGGTCAGCGTGGCTGGGTGGTGGAGAAGGTGGAGGACGTCACCGACGCCGAGCTGGTCGAGCACCTGCTCCAGCAGATCTACGGCTCCGAGGCGGCGGCCGGCGACGGCGGGGCAGGCTCGTCGGCGGTGCCGCGCGAGGTGCTCGTCCCTGTGCTGCCTCCTGACGTCGACCAGGTGCAGGCGTGGCTGACGGGCTTGCGCGGGAGCAGGGTGTCGGTGCGGATCCCGCAGCGGGGCGACAAGCGCGAGCTGGCGGCGACGGTGCACCGGAACGCCGAGCACGCGCTCGTCCTGCACCGCACCCGCCGCGCCGGGGACCTGACCACCAGGAGCCAGGCGCTGCAGGAGATCCAGGAGGCACTCGACCTGCCGTCCGCGCCGCTGCGGATCGAGTGCTACGACGTCTCGCACAACCAGGGCACGTACCAGTCGGCGTCGATGGTGGTGTTCGAGGACGGCCTGGCCCGCAAGAGCGAGTACCGCCTGTTCACCATCCGTGGCCCCGAGGGGCAGGGCGCGCGCGACGACACCGCGGCGATGCACGAGGTCATCACGCGCCGGTTCCGGCGCTACCTGGCCGACCGTGCCGACGCGCGGGACGTCGAGCTGGGGACCGGCGAGGACGACGACGGCCTGCCGCTGCGGTCGGGGCCCATCGACGAGGTCACGGGCAAGCCGGTCCGGTTCGCGTACCCGCCGAACCTCATCGTCGTGGACGGTGGCCCACCTCAGGTCGCCGCGGCAGCCGCTGCCATGGCGGAGCTCGGCATCGACGACGTCGCGCTCGTCGGGCTGGCCAAGCGGCTGGAGGAGGTGTGGCTGCCGGGGGAGGCGTACCCGGTGATCCTGCAGCGCAGCTCGGAGGGTCTGTACCTGCTCCAGCGTCTGCGCGACGAAGCCCACCGCTTCGCCATCACGGCGCACCGCAAGCGGCGGAGCAAGGGCATGACGACGTCGGTGCTGGACGGGGTGCCCGGGCTCGGGCCCGCGCGACAGGCGGCGCTCCTGCGGCACTTCGGGTCGGTCAAGCGGCTGCGGGCGGCGTCGGTCGAGGAGATCGCGTCGGTGCAGGGGATGGGGGAGCGCACGGCTGCGGCGGTCGTCGCTGCGCTGGCCTCCCCGGGAGTGGCGTCGGACCAGGTCGCCGAGTCGGCTGGCATGCTGGAGGCATGAGCGACGAGCCTTCGCCGATCACGGTGCCCGCCGGGATCCCCGCCCTCGAGGCGGCCACCGAGGCGCCCCACCTGAGCCAGCCGCAGGTCCTGATCATCACCGGCATGTCGGGGGCCGGTCGCACGCGTGCGGCCGCGGTCCTCGAGGACCTCGACTGGTACGTGATCGACAACCTCCCCGCGCAGATGCTCACGCACCTCGTCGGGATGCTCACCAGCGGACCGGCCGGGGCCGGGGCGCAGCGCCTCGCCGCGGTGATCGACGTGCGCGGGCGCGAGTTCTTCCGTGACCTGTCCCCGGTGCTGCAGGGCCTGCGCGAGTCCGGCGTCGAGTACCGGATCCTCTTCCTCGACGCCTCCGACGAGGTCCTGGTCCGGCGGTTCGAGCAGGTCCGACGCCCGCACCCGCTGCAGGGCCAGGGCCGGATCCTCGACGGCATCGCGGAGGAACGCGCGATCCTCGCGGACCTGCGGGAGCGGGCCGACACCCTCATCGACACCTCCGAGCTCAACGTGCACGACCTCGCCCGCGAGGTCCGCTCGGTCGTGGCCAGCGGCGCCGAGGACGCCCTGCGCATCTCGGTCGTGTCGTTCGGGTTCAAGTACGGCCTGCCGCTCGACGCCGACCACGTGGTGGACATGCGGTTCCTGTCCAACCCCTACTGGATCACCGAGCTGCGGCACCTCACGGGCAGGGACGCTCCGGTGCGGGACTACGTGCTCGGCCTGCCGGGCGCGATCACGTTCGTGGACCGGTACGTCGACGCGCTGGAGCCGGTGCTCGCGGGCTACCTCAACGAGGAGAAGCGGTACGTGACCATCGCGGTCGGCTGCACCGGCGGCAAGCACCGGTCGGTCGCCGTGAGCGAGGCCATCGCCGCCAGGCTGCGGGACCGGGGGCACCTCGTCTCCGTGTCGGCCCGCGACCTCGGCAAGGAATGAGGGCGGCCGCGCCGGCCGTCGTCGCACTCGGTGGCGGTCACGGCCTGTCCGCGTCCCTGTCCGCGCTGCGGCTGATGACCGACCGGATCACCGCCGTCGTCACGGTCGCGGACGACGGGGGCTCGTCCGGGCGGCTCCGCGAGGAGCTGGGCGTGCTGCCTCCCGGCGACCTGCGGATGGCGCTGGCGGCCCTGTGCGACGACTCCGACTGGGGCCGGACCTGGCGGGACGTGCTGCAGCACCGGTTCAGCTCGACGGGCGACCTGGACAAGCACGCAGTGGGCAACCTGCTCATCGTCGCGCTGTGGGAGCTGCTGGGGGACACCGTCGAGGGCCTCGACTGGGTAGGCAAGCTGCTGGGTGCCCGCGGCCGGGTCCTGCCGATGTCGGCGGTGCCGCTGCGGATCGAGGCGGACGTCGTCGACGCCACGGGTGGCACGCACCGCGTGGTCGGCCAGAGTGCCGTGGCGGTCACGACCGGGACCGTCGCCCAGGTCCGGCTGGAACCGGCCGACCCCCCGGCATGCCCGGAGGCCGTGGCGGCGATCGAGGCGGCCGACTGGGTCGTCCTCGGTCCGGGCTCCTGGTACACGTCCGTGCTGCCGCACCTCCTGGTCCCCGGCCTGAAGGACGCCCTGCACCGCACGCGCGCCCGCACGATCGTCACGCTCAACCTCGCGTCGGGTGAATCGGGCGAGACCGCCGGCATGCGTGCCGAGCAGTATCTGGAGGTGCTGCAGACGCATGCTCCGGAGCTGAGGGTCGATGCGGTCGTCGCGGACCCGACCGCGGTCGAGGACGTGTCGGTGCTCGCTGCGCGGAGCGCGGACCTGGGCGCGCGCCTGCTGCTGCGTCAGGTCAGTCGCGGCGACGGGACCGCCAGGCACGACCCGCTGCGCCTCGCGGGGGCCTACTCGGACGTGCTCGAGGGGTTCCTCGGCGACGTCGGCACGCGGGAGAACCCACCCGAGTAGGTGACCGGACCGGTCCCGGACACGCGTCTTGCAATGGCAGGATGCACCCCATGGCGTTGACGGCACAGGTGAAGGACGAGCTCGCCCGGCTGAAGGTGGACAAGACGTCCTCACGGAAGGCTGAGGTCTCGGCCACCCTGAGGTTCGCGGGGGGCCTGCACATCATCTCCGGCCGGATCGTCATCGAGGCGGAGCTGGACACGGGCATCGCGGCTCGTCGGCTCCGGCAGGCGATCTCCGAGGTGTACGGGCACGAGAGCGAGATCATCGTCGTCTCGGGCGGCGGACTGCGCCGGGGGAGCCGGTACGTGGTCCGCGTGGTCAAGGACGGCGAGTCGCTGGCACGCCAGACCGGACTGCTGGACAACCGGGGACGACCGGTCCGCGGTCTGCCGCCGCAGGTCGTGTCGGCCGGCGTCGCCGAGGCCGAGTCCGCCTGGCGCGGCGCGTTCCTCGCGCACGGCTCGCTCACCGAGCCGGGCCGGTCGTCGGCCCTCGAGGTCACGTGCCCCGGTCCCGAGGCGGCGCTCGCCCTGGTGGGTGCCGCGCGACGTCTGGGGATCGCCGCGAAGGCCCGGGAGGTGCGCGGCATCGACCGTGTCGTCATCCGGGACGGGGACGCGATCAGCGCGATGCTCGCCCGGCTCGGCGCCCACGAGACGATGCTGGTCTGGGAGGAGCGTCGCGTGCGGCGCGAGGTCCGCGGCACCGCCAACCGGCTCGCCAACTTCGACGACGCCAACCTGCGCCGCTCCGCACGTGCCGCGGTGGCCGCGGGTGCGCGCGTCGAGCGGGCGTTCGAGATCCTCGGCGACGAGCTCCCGGAGCACCTGCGCGAGGCGGGCGAGCTGCGCCTGGCGCACAAGGAGGCCTCGCTCGAGGAGCTGGGCAAGCTCGCCGTGCCGACTCTCACCAAGGACGCCGTGGCCGGTCGGATCCGACGCCTGCTCGCGACTGCGGACAAGCGCGCGGCCGAGCTCGGCATCCCGGACACCGAGGCGGGCCTGAGCCCCGACCTGCTCGACCTCTGACCTGGGACATCACGGGGGACGGCGTCTCATCAGGGACCTTCGTCACCGCGTGAGCCCGGTCACTGGTATAGGGTTCATGTCATCCGAACGTCACACGACGGTCATGTGTTGGGCACGAGAAACCGCCTATGCCGCCGACGTCCGGAGCGCACAGCGGCGTGCGTGACCCCATCACCAAAATGTGTGCGCCGGCCCCTCGTCGGCGCTGCCGAGGAGGGCAAGTGACCATCCGCGTCGGTATCAACGGCTTCGGCCGTATCGGGCGTAACTTCTACCGGGCCATTCTGGCTTCCGGTGCCGACATCGAGATCGTCGGCGTGAACGACCTCACGGACAACAAGACGCTCGCGCACCTGCTCAAGTACGACACCGTGCTGGGCCGGTTCCCGCTGAGCGTCGACTTCGACGACGAGAACATCATCGTCGACGGCAAGAAGATCCGTGCGCTCGAGGAGCGGGACCCGGCCAAGCTGCCGTGGGCCGAGCTCGGTGCGGACATCGTGATCGAGTCGACCGGCTTCTTCACGGACGCCACGAAGGCGAAGGCCCACCTCGAGGCCGGCGCCAAGAAGGTCATCATCTCCGCCCCGGCGAAGAACGAGGACGGCACGTTCGTCGTCGGTGTCAACCACACCGACTACGACGCCGCGACGCAGCACATCATCTCCAACGCGTCGTGCACCACGAACTGCCTCGCCCCGGTGGCCAAGGCCCTGAACGACTCGATCGGCATCGAGCGTGGCCTCATGACCACGATCCACGCCTACACGGGTGACCAGAACCTGCAGGACGGCCCCCACAAGGACCTCCGTCGTGCGCGCGCCGCGGCGCAGAACATCGTCCCGACCTCGACCGGCGCGGCCAAGGCCGTGGCGCTCGTGCTCCCGGAGCTCAAGGGCAAGCTCGACGGCTTCGCGCTGCGCGTCCCGGTCATCACCGGCTCGGCCACGGACCTGACGTTCACGGCCTCGCGCGAGGTCACCGTCGAGGAGGTCAACGCTGCGGTCAAGGCCGCCGCGGACGGCCCGCTCAAGGGCATCCTCGAGTACGTCGAGGACGAGATCGTGTCGAGCGACATCGTCACGAACCCGCACCAGAGCATCTTCGACTCGAAGCTCACCAAGGTGAGCGGCGACCTGGTGAAGATCATCGCCTGGTACGACAACGAGTGGGGCTACTCGAACAGCCTCGTCGCCCTCACGTCGTACGTCGGCGAGCGTCTCTGACGCTCTCGTCGTTCCACGAGTGACGGTCATGCGTCCGCGTGCGCCCCGGCCTCTCGGCCCCGGCGCACGCGGACGCAGCCATGTCTGCCCCCGCTCGATCGAAGGTAGGAAACCATGAAGACCATCGAGGACCTCGGGGACCTGCGCGGCAAGCGCGTCCTGGTCCGCTCCGACTTCAACGTGCCGCTCGACGGCACCACCATCACCGACGACGGCCGCGTGCGCGCGGCGCTCCCGACGCTGCAGGCGCTCCTGTCCGCCGGCGCCCGCGTCGTCGTGATGGCCCACCTGGGCCGCCCCAAGGGCGCGCCGGAGGACAAGTACTCCCTCAAGCCCGTCGCGGACCGGCTCTCCGAGCTGCTCGGCCAGCCCGTCGCCCTGGCGACCGACGTTGTCGGCGACTCCGCCAAGGCGACCGTGGCCGCGCTGCAGGACGGTCAGATCGCGCTGCTGGAGAACATCCGGTTCGACGCGCGTGAGACGTCCAAGGTCGACGCCGAGCGCGCCGAGCTGGCCGGCGAGCTCGCCGCGCTGGCCGATGTCTTCGTCTCCGACGGCTTCGGCGTCGTGCACCGCAAGCAGGCGTCCGTGTACGACGTGGCGCTGGTGCTCCCGCACGCGGTCGGCAAGCTCGTCCTGAAGGAGGTCGCGTCGCTGCGCAAGGCGACCGACGACCCGGCGCGCCCCTACGTGGTGGTGCTCGGCGGCTCCAAGGTGTCGGACAAGCTCGGCGTCATCGCCAACCTGATCACCAAGGCGGACCGCCTGCTCATCGGTGGCGGCATGCTCTTCACGTTCCTCGCGGCCAAGGGCTACTCGGTGGGCAACTCGCTCCTCGAGGAGGACCAGATCGAGACCGTCAAGGGCTACCTCGCGCAGGCGGAGGAGGCCGGTGTGGAGATCGTCCTGCCCACCGACATCGTCGTCGCCGACGAGTTCAAGGCGGACTCCCCGGCGCAGGTCGTCGCGGCCGACTCCATCCCGGACGGCAAGATCGGCCTGGACATCGGCCCTGACTCCAGCGCGCTGTTCGCGAGCAAGATCGTGGACGCCAAGACGATCGTCTGGAACGGTCCGGCGGGCGTCTTCGAGTTCGAGGCGTTCTCGGGCGGTACGCGTGCCGTCGCGCAGGCGCTCGTCGACGCGGGCACGCACGGCGGCTTCACGATCGTCGGCGGTGGCGACTCCGCCGCGGCCGTGCGCACGCTCGGCTTCGACGAGGCCGGGTTCGGACACATCTCGACCGGTGGTGGCGCGAGCCTCGAGTTCCTCGAGGGCAAGACGCTCCCCGGTATCGCGGTTCTGGAGGACTGAGCGTTGACCACTCGCACCCCGCTGATGGCGGGCAACTGGAAGATGAACCTGGACCACCACCAGGCCACCCACACCGTGCAGAAGCTCGCGTGGACTCTCAAGGACGCGAAGCACGACTTCTCGGCCGTCGAGGTCTGCGTCCTGCCGCCGTTCACCGACCTGCGCAGCGTGCAGACCCTCGTGGACGCGGACAAGCTCGAGCTCGTCTACGGCGCCCAGGACGTCTCGGCGCACACGTCGGGCGCCTACACCGGCGAGATCTCGCCGCTGTTCCTGGCCAAGCTCGGCGTCACGTACGTCGCCGTCGGCCACTCGGAGCGTCGTGAGTACCACAACGAGTCCGACGAGCTCATCAACGCCAAGGTCACGTCGGCGCTCAGCGCGGGCATCGTCCCGATCCTGTGCGTCGGCGAGGTGCTCGACGTCCGCAAGGCCGGCGAGCACGTGCCGCACACGCTCGCGCAGCTGGACGGCGCCCTCGCCGGTCTGACGGCGGAGCAGGTCAAGACGATCGTCGTGGCCTACGAGCCCGTCTGGGCCATCGGCACCGGCGAGACGGCGACCCCGGAGGACGCCCAGGAGCTGGCGGCCGCCATCCGGACGCGCATCGGCGAGCTGTACGACGCCGAGACGGCCGACGCGGTCCGCGTGCTCTACGGCGGTTCGGTGAAGTCGTCCAACGTCGCCTCGATCATGGCGAAGCCGGACGTCGACGGCGCGCTCGTCGGCGGCGCGAGCCTGGACCCCGAGGAGTTCGCCGCGATCGCGCGGTACAAGTCGCACGCCGTGGGTCTCTGAGACCACCGCGGGCAGGTCGTGGGGGTCACCCTGCGACCTGCCCGCGTACGGTGGTGGCTTATCGCCCCCGTCGTCGCCTACCCTGTACCGCGGTCCACCGCAGCGTCGCTGGCTCTACCGCCGTCGACGTGCCCGCCCAGTAAGGAACTGACACCGACGTGACCGGCCTTCGTATCGCCCTCCAGGTGCTGCTGGTGCTGACCAGCCTCCTGCTCATCCCGCTCGTCCTGCTGCACAAGGGCAAGGGCGGTGGCCTGTCCGACATGTTCGGTGGCGGCATCACGAGCAGCGCCGGGAGCTCCGGTGTCGCGGAGCGCAACCTGAACCGGATCACGGTCGGCACCGCACTGGTGTGGACGGCGATCATCATCCTGCTCGGTCTCATCGAGCGCACGGTCTGAGGCGGTAGGCGATGGCGAGCGGGAGTGCGATCAGGGGGTCGCGTGTCGGTGCCGGCCCGATGGGCGAGGCCGAGCGCGGGGACACCGCCCCGCGGGTCTGGGTGTCGTACTGGTGCGCCAACGGGCACGAGACCCGGCCCAGCTTCGCCGAGGAGGCCGCTCTCGAGGCCCCGGTCACGTGGGACTGCCCCCGCTGCGGGTTCCCCGCCGGGCAGGACCAGGAGAACCCTCCGTCGCCGTCCAAGAACGAGCCCTACAAGACGCACCTCGCCTACGTGAAGGAGCGGCGGTCCGACGAGGACGGCGCCGCGATCCTCGACGAGGCGCTGGCCGCCCTCCGCGCCAAGCGCGGCGGCTGAGCTCGCACGGATCGACGAAGGCCCCTCGCAGCGTTGCGGGGGGCCTTCGTCGTTTCCTCAGGTCAGGCGCGGACGCGGAGGAGCGCGAAGCCGTCGTAGCCCTTGCTGCCGACCGTCTGGACGACCGTGGTGTCGTAGCGCGGGTGGTCGGTGAGCAGGTCGACCATCCGGCGGACGCCCTGCACCCGCTCGTCGGTGTGGTCCGCGTCCAGCACAGCACCGCCCCGGACGACGTTGTCGACGACGACCACCGAGCCTGGGTGCGTGAGCTCCAGGGTCTGCTCGAGGTAGCGGGGGATCGACTGCTTGTCGGCGTCGATGAACACGAGGTCGTAGGGCTCGGTGCCGTCCGCGATGAGCCCGTCCAGCGTGTCCGCGGCCGGCCCCACGAGGACGTCCACCAGCGCGTCGACCCCCGCCTGCGTGAGCGAGTCGGTGGCGACGCGCGCGTGCTCGGGGTCGATCTCCAGGGTGGTCAGGCGGCCGTCCGCGGGCAGGGCGCGCGCGAGCCACAGGGTGCTGTAGCCGCCGAGCGTGCCGATCTCCAGGATCCTCCGGGCACCGACCGTCTGGGCGAGCAGGTGCAGCAGCTTGCCCTGGTGGGGGGTGACGGCGATGTCCGGCAGCCCACCGGCCGTGGCCGCGTGCCGCGTCTCGACGAGGGCGACGTCCTCGGGCGTGAGCGCCGAGAAGTAGTGGTCCACCTGCGTCCAGAGCTCGTCCGGAGTCTGCGGGGCGGCCGGGAACGCGGCGGCGGTCGTGGAGATCGCCGACGGGGTGCCGAGGCGCTCGGTGGCGGCGACGTCGACCAGCCAGAGCGTCCGCTCGGTGCCCAGGGCTCCGGCTGCGGGCGTCGTCGAGACCGGGACCCCGCGCAGTGCCGAGGCGACCGCGTCGGCCTTCTCCGCCCCGGCGGCGACCACCCAGACCTCCCGCGCGGCACGGATCGCGTCGAACGTCAGCGAGACGCGCTCCGGGGGCGGCTTGGGGGAGCCGTGCACGCCCACCGTGGGGCGTCCGGTCACGTCGAGCGCCTCGTGCCCCGGGAACAGCGAGGCGACGTGCCCGTCCGGTCCCATGCCGAGGAGCACGACGTCGAACGCCGGGGAGCCGGCCCCGGCGAGCTCCGCCGCGTAGGCCTCGGCGGCCGCCTCGGGCGTCGGGACGTCGTCGCTGGGCGCCGGCATCGGGTGCACGTTCTCGGCCGGCAGGGCGTCACCCAGCGCGTCGAGGAGGGCGTCGCGCGCCTGCGTCTCGTTGCGGTCCGCGTCGCCCTGAGGCAGGAACCGCTCGTCGCCCCACCACAGGTGCACGCCGGACCAGTCGACCGCGTCGCGGACGGGGCTCGCCGCGACGGCCGCGAGCGACGCGATGCCCACCGTGCCACCCGTGAGGACCACGTGGACGGGGGAGCGGTGCGACTGGACGTCGACCAGGTGCGTGAGCAGGCGGGCCGCCACGGACTCGGCCAGCACCCGCGCGTCCGGGTGGACGACGACGTCGCGGTTCACGCGTCGATCCTTGCGAGGCCCTTCAGCAGCACCTCGCCGTAGACCTCGTCGGCGTCGAGACGCCGCAGCTCCTCCGCGAGGCACTCGCGCAGCTGGCGGATGGGCAGGGCGATCCGGTGCTCGGGCTGGTCGGGCTGACGCAGCGCCGCCGTCTTGCCGTCGGGCCGGTCCAGCACGATGTCGCCCGACGACCGCTCGAGGCGCACCTGCGTGATCGCGGGGGCGTCCTTGATGCGCTCGATCTCCACCGGGCAGCGCAGCGCGTACGCCAGCCACGCGGCCATGAGGTCGACCGACGGGTGCGTGCTCTCACCCACGACGACGGCCTTGTGCACGGGCTCGAACGGCGGCTGGTCGAGGGTCGCCGCGATGAGTCCGCGCCACAGGGTCGCGCGTGTCCAGGCCAGGTCGGTGTTGCCGTCGACGTGGGACGCCGCCAGCTTGCGGAGCGCGGCGTTGGGGCGTGCCACCTGCGTGGAGTCGGTGATCCGCCGCGCCGCCATCTTGCCGATCGGGTGCTCGGCGACGTTCTCGGGGATCTCGTACGGCCACCACGCGACGATCGGCGCGTCGGGCAGGAGCAGCGGGATCACCAGCGTGTCCAGGTGGCGCTCGAGCTGGCCGGACGGGCGCAGCACCAGCACCTCGCTGGCCCCGGCGTCGCCCCCGAGCCGGATCTGCGCGTCCAGGTTCGACGCGCGGTCCTTGGTGTCGTTGGCGATCACGATGACGCGGCACGGGTGCTCGCGGCTGGCGTCGTTGGCCGCGTCGATCGCCTCGTCGGGGTCGCGGTCGCCCACCGGGATGATGAGCGTCAGCACGCGTCCGAGGGCGATCGCGCCGCCCTCGTCGCGCTCCTTGAGGAGGCGCTTGTTGATGTCCCTGGTGGTGGTGCTGGGCATCTCGATGATCATGGCCGCCTCCAGGCTCGTCCGTCGCGCGCCATCATCTTGTCCGCCGACTCCGGTCCCCACGTGCCTGACCGGTACTCGTCGGGCTTGCCCTGCTTGGCCCAGTAGGCGGTGATCGGGTCGAGCACCTTCCAGGACAGCTCGACCTCTTCGTGCCGCGGGAACAGCGGCGGGTCGCCCAGAAGGACGTCGAGGATGAGCCGCTCGTAGGCCTCCGGGGAGGACTCCGTGAACGCGTGCCCGTACCCGAAGTCCATGGTGACGTCGCGCACCTCCATGGCGGTGCCGGGCACCTTGGCGCCGAACCGCAGCGTCACGCCCTCGTCGGGCTGCACGCGGATGACCAGGGCGTTCTTGCCCAGCTCCTCCGTGGCGGTCGACTCGAACGGCAGGTGCGGAGCCCGCTTGAAGACGACAGCGATCTCCGTGACGCGACGGCCCAGGCGCTTGCCGGTGCGCAGGTAGAACGGCACCCCGGCCCAGCGACGGTTGTCGATGTCGACGCGGATCGCCGCGAACGTCTCGGTGGTGGACTCCGGGTTGAAGCCCTCCTCCTCGAGGTAGCCGACGACCTTCTCGCCACCCTGCCACCCGGCCGCGTACTGCCCGCGGGCGGTGTGCTTGCCGATGTCGCGGGGGAGCTTGACCGCGGAGAGGACCTTGATCTTCTCTGCCCGCAGGCCCTCCGCCTCGAACGACGCCGGTTCCTCCATCGCCGTGAGCGCGAGGAGCTGCATGAGGTGGTTCTGGATGACGTCCCGGGCCGCGCCGATGCCGTCGTAGTACCCGGCCCGCCCGCCGATGCCGATGTCCTCGGCCATGGTGATCTGGACGTGGTCCACGTAGTTGGCGTTCCAGATGGGCTCGTACAGCTGGTTGGCGAAGCGCAGCGCCAGAAGGTTCTGGACCGTCTCCTTGCCCAAGTAGTGGTCGATCCGGAAGATGTCGTCCGGCCGGAACACGTCCGACACGATGTCGTTCAGCTCGCGGGCGCTGGCCAGGTCGTGGCCGAACGGCTTCTCGATGACGACGCGGCGCCACGTGTCCGGGGACGGCTGCGAGAGGCCCGAGCGGGCGAGCTGCTTGCAGACCACCGGGAACGAGCTGGGCGGGACCGAGAGGTAGAACGCGTGGTTGCCGCCGGTCCCGCGGGACACGTCGAGCTCCTCGACCGTGTCACGCAGCCGGTCGAACGCGTCGTCGTCGTCGAACGTCCCCTGCACGAACCGGATGCCCTCGGACAGCTGGCGCCAGGTGGCCTCGCGGAACGGCGTACGGGCGTACTCCTTCACCGAGTCGTGCACGATCTGCGCGAAGTCCTGCGTCGCCCAGTCGCGGCGGGCGAACCCCGTCAGCGCGAAGCCGGGCGGGAGCAGACCGCGGTTGGTCAGGTCGTACACGGCCGGCATGAGCTTCTTGCGGGCCAGGTCGCCCGTGACACCGAAGATCACCAGCCCGCAGGGGCCGGCGATGCGGGGGAGACGCCGGTCGCGGGGGTCGCGCAGCGGGTTGTGACCCGCGGACACCTTGCTCGGGCTCACCTGGCGTCCCCGGCCTGGTTCTGCTGAGCGGCGCCCGTGAGCCCGTCCGAGACGGTGCCCAGGAGGTCACCCCAGCTCGCCGTGAACTTGTCCACGCCTTCGACCTCCAGCTGCTCGGTGACCTCGTCGATGTCGATGCCCAGGTCGCGCAGACCTGCGATGACGGCCTCCGCCTCCTGGCGGGTGCCGGTGACCGTGTCGTGGGCGTCGCCGCCGTGGTCCGCGACCGCGTTCAGCGTGGCCTCGGGCATCGTGTTGACGACGCCGGCCACGACCAGCTCCTCGACGTAGAGCGTGTCGGGGTAAGCCTTGTCCTTGACACCCGTCGAGGCCCACAGCGGTCGCTGCGGGTGCGCACCGGCCGCGGCCAGGGCGGCCCAGCGGTCGTCCGCGACGACCTCCTGGTAGAGGCCGTAGGCGAGCCGGGCGTTCGCGATCGCCGCCTTGCCCCGCAGAGCCGCGGCCTCGGGCGTGCCGATCGCGTCGAGCCGCGGGTCGATCGCGGTGTCGACGCGCGAGACGAAGAAGGAGGCGACCGAGGCGATCGGAGCCAGGTCGTGCCCGTTCGCCTGCGCCTTCTCGAGCCCGCTCTGGAACGCGTCGAGGACCGCGCCGTACCGCTCGAGCGAGAAGATCAGGGTGACGTTGACGCTGATCCCCTCGGCGAGCACCGCGGTGATGGCCGGCAGCCCCTCGAGGGTGGCGGGGATCTTGATGAAGACGTTCGGGCGGTCGACGGTCGACCACAGCGACTTCGCCGACGCGATCGTCCCGTCGGTGTCCTTGGCCAGCCGGGGATCGACCTCGATCGAGACGCGACCGTCCACGCCGTCCGTGGCGTCGTACACGGGCCGCAGGATGTCGGCGGCCTGCCGGACGTCGTCGGTGGTGATCCGGAAGACCGCCGCGTCGACGTCGGCACCGTCCGCGGCGAGCTCGCGCAGCTGCTCGTCGTAGGCGTCGCCCTTCGAGAGGGCGCTCGCGAAGATCGACGGGTTCGTGGTCACCCCGACCACGCCCTTGTCCGCCACCAGCTCGGCGAGGTTCCCCGTGCGCAGGCGTTCACGCGAGAGGTCGTCGAGCCAGATCGCGACGCCGGCCTCAGCCAGTCGTGCCAGAGGGGTGCTGCTCGGTGCCATGGTCGATCCCCTTCTCCCGCTCGCCGGCCCCGATCGTGACCGGGGCCGGCGTGCCCGTTCGGACTCAGACCTGCTGGTCGCCCGTCAGCCCCACGTTGGTGGGCAGACCGGCGCTGCTCGCGGGGCCGGCGCCGCCGCGTGCCGCCGCGATCGACTCGTGCGCCGCCGCGACGACCGCCTCGGGCGTGAACCCGAACTCGCGGAAGAGCGTGTCGGCGTCGGCCGACGCTCCGTAGTGCTCGATCGAGACCGAGCGCCCGGCGTCGCCGACGAGCTTGTGCCACGACAGCGCGATACCGGCCTCGACCGACACGCGAGCCTTCACCGACGAGGGCAGGACTGACTCGCGGTAGTCCTCGTCCTGCTCGGCGAACCACTCCAGGGACGGTGCGGACACCACGCGGGTGGCCACGCCGGCGGCCTCGAGCGTCTCGCGCGCCGCGACGGCGTGCTGGACCTCGGACCCTGTGCCGATGAGGATCACGTCCGGCGTGCCTGAGCTGGCCTCGAGCAGGACGTAGGCGCCGCGGGCGACGCCCTCCGTGGTCGCGAACCCGTCCTCGCCGCGGGGGAACGTCGGGACGTTCTGCCGCGTGAGGATCAGGCCGACCGGACCGTCGGTGTGCGCGAGGATCGCTCCCCACGCCGCCGCGGTCTCGTTGGCGTCGGCCGGTCGCACGATCGTCAGGCCGGGGATGGCGCGGACGGCGGCGAGGTGCTCGATCGGCTGGTGCGTCGGGCCGTCCTCGCCGAGGCCGATGGAGTCGTGCGTCCACACGTAGATCGCCGGCACGCCCATGAGGGAGGCCAGGCGGACCGAGCCGCGCATGTAGTCGCTGAACGTGAAGAACGTCCCGCCGTACGGCCGGGTGAGACCGTGCAGGCGGATGCCCGACAGGATCGCGCCCATCGCGTGCTCGCGGATGCCGAAGTGCAGCGTGCGGCCGAACTCGTCGCCCGAGAACTCGTGCGTCGAGCGCTTGGCGGGGATGAAGGACGGCTCGCCCTTCATGGTCGTGTTGTTGGAGCCGGCCAGGTCGGCGGAGCCGCCCCAGAGCTCCGGCAGCACCGGGGCGAGCGCGCTGAGCACCTCGCCCGAGGCCGCGCGCGTCGCGACGGACTTGCCGGCGGGGAACACCGGGAGCGACTCGGACCAGCCGTCGGGCAGGTCTCCCGCGACGAGCCGGTCGAGGAGCGTCGCGTTCTCGGGGTTGGCGGTGCGCCAGGCGTCGAAGGCGCTCTGCCACTCGGCCTTGGCCGGCGCCGTGCGGGCCGACAGCCCTCGGGTGTGCGCGATGACCTCCGGGTCGACCTCGAAGGTCTTCTCCGGGTCGAATCCGAGCAGCTCCTTGAGCCCGCGGATCGCGTCGCCACCCAGCTTGGAGCCGTGCGACGAGTGGTCGTTCGTCTTGGTCGGCGTCGGCCACGCGATGAGGGTGCGCAGGCCGATGAAGGACGGGCGGTCGGTGACGGCCTTGGCGGCCTCGATCGCGGCGTGCAGGGCGTCGACATCCTCCTGGTAGCCGTCCGGGCCGCCGGTCCAGTCGACGAACTGCACGTGCCAGCCGTACGCCTCGTAGCGCGCGACGACGTCCTCGGTGAACGCGATCTCGGTGTCGCCCTCGATCGAGATGTGGTTGTCGTCCCACAGCACGATGAGGTTGCCGAGCTCCTGGGTGCCCGCGATGGACGACGCCTCGGACGTCACGCCCTCCTGCAGGTCACCGTCGGAGGCGATCACGTAGACGAAGTGGTCGAACGGGCTCGTGCCCGGCGCTGCCTCGGGGTCGAGCAGACCGCGCTCGCGCCGTGCCGCCATGGCGAACCCGACCGCCGAGGCGAGGCCCTGGCCGAGGGGACCGGTGGTGATCTCCACGCCGGTGGTGTGCTTGTACTCGGGGTGCCCCGGGGTCTTCGAGCCCCACGTGCGCAGCGCCTCCAGGTCCTCGAGCTCCAGGCCGAAGCCGGCGAGGTAGAGCTGGATGTACTGCGTCAGGCTGGAGTGCCCAGCGGACAGGATGAACCGGTCCCGGCCGAGCCAGTGCGGGTCTGCCGGGTCGTGCCGCAGCACGTTCTGGTAGAGCAGGTAGGCCGCGGGAGCGAGGCTGATCGCCGTCCCCGGATGGCCGTTGCCCACCTTCTCGACCGCGTCGGCGGCCAGGACACGCACGGTGTCCACCGCCCGCAGGTCGACGTCGGTCCAACCGACCGTCTGGGCCAAGGGAGCCTTCGCGTTCACCGCACCTCATTTCCACCCGAGCAGGGGGCCGGGTGTCGTGTCGAACGAGATCGACATCCGCGTCGGGATGCCGGGCAGGTGGGACGTCGCGCCGTCGCGGCGGTCGTCGGACCGTGCGATCCGACCTTATAGCGCACCAGGGTGAGGCTGCCGGGCGTGACCATCTCCCGGCCGAGCGACCGATCTCACACCGGCCGTGGCGGCGATCCCTCGCCTGCGTCGCGCCCCTGCGCAGGCACAGGCCGTAGCATGGCTGCGCGACCCATCCCCGCCTGGAACACGAACGGACCCGCAGCGCGTGCGCCTCAGCAGCCCCCTGTCAGTCGACGACGCCGGAGCGTCCTCCGCGTCGACCCCGGGGCCCGCTGACACGACGGTGACCGTCGCACCGAGCGGCCCGCTGGCCCGCCTGCGCCGGACGGTCGGTCCCTACGTCGCGCTGACCAAGCCGCGCGTGATCGAGCTGTTGCTGGTCACCACGCTGCCGACGATGATCCTGGCGCAGGGCGGCTTCCCGAGCTTCGGCCTGGTGGTCGCGACGCTGGTCGGAGGGGCGGCCGCGGCCGGGTCGGCCAACGTGCTGAACTGCTACCTCGACCGCGACATCGACAAGATCATGAACCGCACCAAGCGGCGGCCGATCGTCACCGGGCAGGTGTCGCCCCGCGCGGCGCTGATCTTCGGGCTCGCGCTCGGTGTGGTCTCGCTGACCTGGCTCGCGCTGATGGTCAACCCGGCGTCCGCGTGGCTCACCGCCGCGGCGATCCTCATCTACGTCGTCGGCTACACCATGATCCTCAAGCGCCGCACCTCGCAGAACATCGTGTGGGGTGGTGCGGCGGGCTGCATGCCGGTGCTCATCGGCTGGTCGGCCGTCACCGGTGGCGTCTCGTGGACGGCCGCGCTCCTGTTCGGCGTGATCTTCTTCTGGACGCCGCCGCACTACTGGCCGCTGTCCATGAAGTTCCGCAAGGACTACGCCGCGGCGGGCGTCCCGATGCTGCCGGTCGTGGCCAAGGACACCCGGGTCGCGCGGGAGATGATCGCGTACACGGTCGCGATGATCGCCTGCTCGCTGCTGCTGGTCCCCGTGCAGGGCATGACCTGGGTGTACGGCGTCGTCGCCCTGGCCCTGGGGATCTGGTTCCTCTGGTCGTGCATCGGCCTGCTGCGCCGCGCCGAGCACCCCGAGTCGGGCAAGCTGCACGCGATGCGCGTGTTCCACGCCTCGATCACCTACCTCACCCTGCTGTCCGTCGCGATCGCGGTGGACGTGTTCCTGCCCCTCTGAGCGTGACTGCCACCGCGATCGACTCGGCGCTCGAGCTCTACCTCGCCCACCTCACCGTCGAGCGGGGCCTGTCGACCAACACGCTGCTGGCCTACCGCCGCGACCTGACGCGGTACACGGCCTTCCTGGAGACCCGCGGCTGCCGCGAGCCCTCGGACGTCGCCGAGCTCGACGTCGAGGACTTCCTGCTCGCGGTCCGCACGGGCTCGGACGGCCGCACCGCACTGTCCGCCTCGTCGGCCGCCCGCATCGTCGTCGCGGTCCGTGGCTGGCACCGCTTCCTGCTGCTCGACGGCGTCACCGGACTGGACCCCGCCCGCGCAGTGAAGCCCCCCGCGCAGCCGAAGCGGCTCCCGAAGGCGATCTCCGTCGGGGACGTCGAGCGCCTGCTGGACGCCGCCGGCCTCGGCGACGGTCCGGTGCCGCTGCGTGATCGCGCGCTCCTCGAGCTCGTGTACGGGACCGGTGCGCGCATCTCCGAGGCGGTCGGCCTGGACGTCGACGACCTCGACCGGACGCCCGGACGCGCGTCCGTCCGGCTGTTCGGCAAGGGCAGCAAGGAGCGCGTGGTGCCGCTGGGCACGTTCGCGCTCGACGCGGTGGAGGCGTACCTCGTCCGGGCGCGGCCCGCGCTGTCCGTCGGGAGCAGGGGCGGGTCGCCGGGGGTCTTCCTCAACACGCGGGGTGCCCGCCTCAGCAGGCAGAGCGCGTGGGCAGTGCTGCGCGTCGCAGCGGAGCGCGCGGGGCTGGCGGGTGCCGAGCACATCTCGCCCCACACGCTCCGGCACTCGTTCGCCACGCACCTGCTGGCCGGGGGAGCGGACGTCCGGGTGGTCCAGGAGCTGCTCGGGCACGCGTCCGTGACGACGACCCAGATCTACACGATGGTCACCGCGGACACGCTGCGCGAGGTGTACGCGGCGTCGCACCCCCGGGCGCGATGAGCATCACGCGCCCCTCGGACTGTCGCGCGGTCATCGGGGTCCGTGCTCCGGTAGGTTGTCCCGCGTGGTGAGCCAGCAGACGACCGACCCGCAGCTCGACGCCGTCGGGCGGCCGATGCCCGCGTTCCCCGACCCCCCGCCTCTCGCCTCCCACGGTCCCGCGCGCGTCATCGCGCTGTGCAACCAGAAGGGTGGCGTCGGCAAGACGACGACCACCATCAACCTGGCCGCCGCGCTCGCCGAGTACGGCCGCAAGGTGCTCATCGTCGACTTCGACCCGCAGGGCGCCGCCTCGGTGGGTCTCGGCATCAGCCCGCACGAGCTGGACCGCACGGTCTACAACCTGCTCATGGAGCGGGACGCGGACATCCGCTCGATCATCCAGCACACCGCGACCCCCGGCCTGGACCTGCTGCCCGCCAACATCGACCTGTCGGCCGCCGAGGTGCAGCTGGTGGGCGAGGTGGCGCGCGAGTCCGTGCTGGCCCGCACGCTGCGCCCGATCCTCGACGACTACGACGTCGTGATGATCGACTGCCAGCCGTCGCTCGGCCTGCTCACCGTCAACGCGCTCACCGCCGCGCACGGCGTGCTGATCCCGCTGGAGTGCGAGTTCTTCGCCCTGCGCGGCGTCGCGCTGCTCGTGGAGACCATCGAGAAGGTGCGCGACCGGCTGAACCCGCGCCTCGAGGTCGACGGCATCCTGGCGACCATGTACGACCCGCGCACGCTGCACGCCCGCGAGGTCGTCGCGCGCGTCAACGAGGCGTTCGGCGAGACCCTGCTGCACACGGTCATCAGCCGCACGGTGAAGTTCCCCGACGCCACTGTCGCCGCCGAGCCGATCACCACGTACGCCCCGACGCACTCCGGTGCGGCGGCCTACCGTCAGCTGGCACGTGAGCTCGTCGCCCGTGGCGACGCCGCCTGACGAGCGCGCGGTCCCGCCCGAGCAGTCGGCCTCCGGTCCGACGGGTGCGAGCGCGCCCGTGGGCACGAGTGCGTTCGAGGTCCACCTCACCAACTTCAGCGGCCCGTTCGACCTCCTGCTCGGCCTGATCGCCAAGCACAAGCTCGACATCACCGAGGTCGCGCTCGCGCAGGTCACCGACGAGTTCATCGCCCACATCCGCGGCGCCGAGAAGCAGTGGGACCTCGGCCAGGCCAGCGAGTTCCTGGTCATCGCCGCGACGCTGCTGGACCTCAAGGCCGCCCGGCTGCTGCCGTCCGCCGACGTCGAGGACGCCGAGGACCTGGAGCTGCTCGAGGCCCGCGACCTGCTCTTCGCCCGGCTCCTGCAGTACCGCGCGTACAAGCTGGTCGCGGCGGACCTGGCCGAGCGGTTCGCCACCGAGGGCCGGCGGTTCCCACGACTGGTCTCGCTCGAACCGCACCTGGCCGCCCTGCTGCCGGAGCTCGTCTGGCAGATCGGCCCGGAGCAGCTGGCGGCGCTGGCGGCGAAGGCGGAGCAGCCCAAGGCGGCCCCACCCGGTGTCGACATCAGCCACCTGCACGCCCCTGCCGTCAGCGTCCGGGAGCAGGCCGCCGTCCTGGTCGACCGCCTGCGGCACGGCGGGGCGATGTCGTTCCGCGCGCTGACCGCCGACGCGGGCGCGACGGTGGTCGTCGTCGCGCGGTTCCTCGCCCTGCTGGAGCTCTTCCGGGAGGGTGCGGTCGCGTTCGACCAGGTCACGCCGCTGGGCGAGCTGACCGTGCGGTGGACGGGATCCGAGGAGGGCGAGATCGAGGTGTCCGACGACTTCGACACGCTCGACACCACACTCGACGCAGAGCTGGCCCGCGACGGGGCAGCCGAGGAGGACGCATGACCGAGCAGACGGTTCCCGAGGACGACCAGACGGAGTCGGAGACGGCCGCGGCCGATGAGCTCGCGTTCGACGTCGACGACCTGCCCGGTGGCGCCCTGGCCGCGCTGGAGGCCGTGCTCATGGTGGCCGACGAGCCCATCGCGGCCGTCCGGCTGGCTACGGTGATGGCGCTGCCGACCGCCCGGGTCGAGGCGCTCCTCGAGGAGCTCGCTGCCGAGTACCGCGGCGAGCACGGCGGTCGGCCGCGCGGGTTCGAGGTGCGTCGGGTGGGGGACGGCTGGCGAATCTACTCGGCGCCGGTGTACGCGGACGTCGTCGGCCGGTTCGTGCTCGAGGGGCAGACGGCCCGCCTCACCCAGGCCGCGCTCGAGACGCTCGCCGTCATCGCCTACCGGCAGCCGGTGACCCGCGGTCAGGTGTCCGCGGTCCGCGGCGTGAACGTCGACGGTGTCGTGCGCACGCTGACCACGCGCGGCCTCGTGGCCGAGGTGGGCACGGATCCGTCCAGCGGTGCGGTGCTCTACCAGACCACGGGATACTTCTTGGAGCGGATGGGGCTGTCCAGCCTGGACGAGATGCCCCCGCTCGCGCCCTACCTGCCGGACATCGACTCCTTCGAGGGTGTCGACCAGGCGATCGGAGACAGCAGATGAGCCCGCAGGAACGACGGTCAGGTGGCTCCGGTTCGTCCGGTGGCCAGTCCGGCGGCAGGAGCGGCGCGCCCAGGGGCGGCAGCGGCTCGGGCGCACCGCGAGGTGGTGGCGGGTCCGGCGCGAGCCGCGGCGGCAGCGCCGGCGGCTACCGGGGCGGCAGCACCGGCGGGTCCGGTGGCGGCTACCGCGGGGCCGGTGGCGGCGAGGGCTACCGCGGGAGCACGGGCGGCGGCGAGGGCTACCGGGGTGGCAGCACGGGCGGCTCGCGCGGCGGAGAGGGCTACCGCGGCGGTAGCACGGGCGGCTCGCGCGGCGGCGAGGGGTACCGCGGCGGAAGCGCCGGGGGCTCGCGCGGCAGCGACCCCCGAGGCGGCGGCTCCGACGGGTACCGCGGCGGCAGCACCGGCGGTGGCTCGCGGGACGGCGGGGGATACCGCGGCGGTTCGGGCGGCGACTCACGGGGCAGCGGCGGCTACCGAGGAGGCGACGCACGAGACGGCGGCGGCCACCGGGGCGGCGCGCCGAGCAGTGGCGGCGGTGCGGGTGGCGGTTCGCGCGGTGCCACGGGCGGGGCCTCGCGAGGCGGACCGGGATCGTCGTCGCGCGGCGGTGCACCGCGTCCCAAGAGCGGGACCGGGTACCCGCGCAGCGGTGGGACCGGACGCCCCCGCACCGATGGCGCGTCGAGCCGGCCGAAGAAGCCGAGCCGCACGCCCGAGGTGACGATCGACGTCCACGACCCCGACGGCGTGCGCCTGCAGAAGGTGCTCGCGGCGGCCGGCCTCGGCTCGCGGCGCTCCTGCGAGGACCTCATCTCGGCGGGCCGTGTGACGGTCGACGGCAACACGGTGCTCGAGCTCGGCGTGCGCGTCGACCCGCTTACGGCCGTGATCCACGTGGACGGCATGCGCGTGCAGCTGGACTCGTCGATCATCACGATCGCGCTGAACAAGCCGAAGGGCGTCGTCTCGACGATGCACGACCCCGAGGGACGGCCGTCGATCGGTCAGTTCGTGTCCGACCGCGAGGAGCGGCTGTTCCACGTCGGCCGGCTCGACGCCGAGACCGAGGGCCTGATCCTGTTGACCAACGACGGCGACCTGGCCAACCGGCTCTCGCACCCGTCGCACGGCGTCACCAAGGTGTACCTGGTCCAGCTCGAGGGGCGCGTCACGCCCTCGCTCGGTGCGCGGCTGATCAAGGGCGTGGAGCTCGAGGACGGCCTGGCCAAGGTGGACAAGTTCCAGATCGTCCAGACGACCCCGCAGGCCAGCCTCGTGGAGATCGAGCTGCACGAGGGCCGCAACCGCATCGTGCGCCGCATCTTCGACGAGGTCGGCTACCCGGTCACGCAGCTCGTCCGCACGCAGATCGGCCCGATCCGCCTCGGCGACCTCAAGCCGGGTCGCACCCGCGTGCTCTCGAAGACCGAGGTGGGCTCCCTGATGACGCGGGTGGGCATGTGACCCTGGCGACGCGAGGGCCGGTGCGGATCGTCGGCACCGGCCTGCTGGGCACGTCGGTGGGGCTCGCTCTCACCACGCACGGCGTCGAGGTGGTCCTGCACGACCCGTCGCGCACCGCCCTGGCGCTCGCCCGTGACGTGGGTGCCGGTCGCCCGTCACGCCCGGAGGACGCCGCGCCGACGCTGATCGTCGTCGCCGCCCCGCCGGACGTCACGGCGGACGTGGTGCGCGCGGAGCTCGCGGCGTACCCGGACGCGGTCGTCACCGACGTGGCGAGCGTCAAGGGGTACGTGCTTGCGGAGCTCAAGGCGGCGGGCGCGGACCTCTCGCGGTACGTCGGTTCTCACCCGATGGCCGGGCGCGAGCGGTCCGGACCGTCAGCCGCGGTGCCGGACCTCTTCCTCGGGCGGCCGTGGGTGATCGCCGACTCGGGTGCGTCGACGCCCGAGGCGGTGCTGGCCGTGCGCGCGCTCGCCGTGGACCTCGGCGCGGTGCCGGTGACCATGGACGCCGACGCGCACGACGCCGCGGTCGCGGCCGTCTCGCACGTGCCGCAGGTGGCCGCGAGCCTCGTCGCCGCGCGCCTGCGGGCCACCGACGAGGCCGCGCTCGGCCTCGCGGGGCAGGGCCTGCGGGACGTCACGCGCCTCGCGGCGTCGGACCCGGCCTTGTGGACCTCGATCCTGGCGGCGAACGCGTCGGCCGTGCGCGGCGTCCTGGTGGAGCTGCGCACCGACCTCGACACCGTGATCGACGCGCTGCGCCAGGCCGCCGCGGCGGACGGTCCGGAGACGGTCGAGCTCGGCGCGCTCGCCACGCTGGCCCAGGCGATCGCCGACGGGAACGCCGGCGTCGCGCGGATCCCCGGCAAGCACGGCGGCGCGCAGCGCACCTACGGCGTGGTCACCGTGCTGGTGCCGGACGCCCCGGGCGAGCTGGCGCGGCTGCTCACCGAGGTGGGAGAGGCGGGCGTCAACCTCGAGGACCTGCACCTCGAGCACGCGGCCGGTCGGCCGGTCGGCATGGCGGAGATCTCGGTGCTGCCCGGCAGCGTGGAGCACCTCGAGGCGGAGCTGACGGCCCGCGGATGGAGACTGGTGAGTTGAGCAGGGCGATGGTCGTGGCGATCGACGGACCCTCGGGATCCGGCAAGTCGAGCGTCTCGCGGGGCGTGGCGAGCGCACTGGGGTTGGCCTACCTCGACACCGGCGCGATGTACCGCGCGGCGACGTGGTGGTGCCTCGACCGGGGCGTGCCACTCACGGACGTCGACGCGGTCGCGGCGCAGGTCCGGGCGTTGCCGCTGGTCATGGGCACCGACCCGGCGAACCCGACCGTCCACGTCGGCGGTGTCGACGTCGGCCAGGCGATCCGCGAGACGGCGATCTCGTCGGCGGTCAGCGCGGTCGCCACCAACCTGGAGGTCCGTGCCGAGCTCGGCCGGCTCCAGCGGGCTGCCATCGACGAGGCGCGCACTCGCGCGGGGATCGTCGCCGAGGGCCGGGACATCACGACGGTGGTCGCCCCCGACGCGGACGTGCGCGTGCTGCTGACGGCGAGCGAGGACGCCCGGCTCGCCCGGCGCGCGCGGGACGTGCACGGCTCCGACGACGCCGCCGCGGTCGAGGCGACGCGCGACCAGGTGCTCCGCCGCGACGCCGACGACTCGACCGTGGTGCAGTTCCACGAGGCCGCGGACGGAGTGGTCACCGTCGACTCCTCACACCTCGACTTCGACCAGACCGTGCAGGCCGTGCTCGATGTCGTCGAGTCGGTCGTCGGCCCCCGCCCATGAGCACGGCAGCCGGTCCGTCCGAGAGCGGTCCGCGCTGGGCGCGCTGGATCGGCCGCTTCCTCGCGCGCGTGGTCTGGAACACGCAGGTCGTGGGCTCGCACCTGGTCCCGACCGACGGCCCGGTCCTGTTCGCCGCCAACCACACCGGGATCATCGACGGCCCGATCGTGCTGGGTGTGTCACCGCGGCCCTCGCACATGCTGGTCAAGTCGGAGATGTTCTGGGGTCCGGTCGGTGCGGTGCTGCGGGCTGCGGGTCAGATCCCGGTGGAGCACGACGGCGGTCGCTCCGCCCTGAACAGCGCGCTCGTGGTGCTCCGGCGCGGCGGCGTGGTCGGGGTGTTCCCGGAGGGCAACCGCGGCAAGGGCGACGCGGCGAGCGCGCGGGCGGGGGTCACCTGGCTCGCGCTGAACGGGCACGCACCGGTGGTGCCCGTGGCGGTGCTCGGCACGCGCCGGACGGGGGAGTCCGTCGGTCACGTGCCCGGGCTGAGGCGTCGGCTCGCGATCGAGTTCGGTGCACCGCTCGTCCTCGAGCGCGCCGTGGGGACGTCCGGCCGGGTGGCGCTGGAGCAGGCCAACGAGGCGATCCGGGTGGCGCTGGCCGAGCTCGTCGACGGCGCGGTCGCCCGCACCGGCCTGGTGCTGCCCACGGACGACCCGAACCGCGAGCGCTCACCGCGATGACCCCGTGGGAGTGGGACCGGTCACTGTTCGCCGGCACCGCCGCTCACTACGTCGTCGGCCGCATGCCGTACCCGCCGGAGCTGGCGGACGCGCTGCGGGACTCGCTGGGCCTGGACGGCACGGGCCGCCTGCTCGACGTCGGCTGCGGACCGGGCTCACTGACGCTGCTGCTCGCCCCCCTGTTCGCGACGTCGGTCGGGGTCGACCCGGACCCCGGGATGCTCCGCGAGGCGGCGCGCGTCGCCGGATCGGCACCGGTGCAGTGGCGCGAGCTGCGCGCGGAGGAGCTCCCCGCCGACCTCGGGACCTTCCGCGTCGTCGTCTTCGCCCAGTCCTTCCACTGGATGGACCAGCCCCTGGTCGCCGACCGCGTGCGCACGATGCTCGACACGGGCGGGGCGTGGGTGCACGTGTCCGCGATGACGCACCGCGGGCTCGACGGCGATCTCCCGCTGCCGCACCCGCGCCCGCCGTGGGACCGCATCGACCAGCTCGTCGCCGACTATCTCGGCCCGGTCCGTCGTGCCGGTCGCGGGACCCTGCCGGACGGGACCCGGGGCGGCGAGGAGGACGTGATGCGCGCCGCCGGCTACCGGGGACCGGAGCGCCTCGTGGTCCCGCGCGGTGAGGTGGTCGAGCGGACCGCCGACGACGTCGTCGCCGCCGTGCTCTCGCTGTCCAGCTCCGCCCCGCACCTCTTCGGCGAGCGGCTCGGTTCCTTCGAGAGCGACCTGCGCGAGCTCCTCGGCGAGGGGCCGTTCTCGGAGCAGGCGCGGGACGTGGCGGCCGCGATCTGGCGTCCGTGACGGGACTCTCCTGCTGGTAGTCGTCCTGCGGTCGTCGCACCTGGGACAATGGGCGCATGACTGAGCCCGATCCGATCCTCGCGCTGCCCGACGAGACCGCCGACGCCGACCGTGAGCGGGCTCTGCGCGCAGGGCTCACCGAGTACGAGCTCGAGGACGAAGACCTTGCCCTCCTGCACGCGGGCGACGTCGGGGAGATCGGCGAGGAGCCGGTCGTCGTGTTCCCGGTGCTCGCCGTCGTCGGCCGCCCGAACGTCGGCAAGTCGACCCTGGTCAACCGCATCCTCGGCCGCCGCGAGGCCGTCGTCGAGGACAAGCCGGGCGTCACGCGCGACCGTGTGAGCTACCCCGCTGACTGGTCGGGCACGCGCTTCACGCTGGTCGACACGGGCGGCTGGGAGGTCGACGTGGCCGGCATCGAGGCGCGCGTGGCCCAGCAGGCCGAGGTCGCGATCTCGCTGGCCGACGCCGTGATCTTCGTCGTCGACGCCACCGTCGGCGTCACCGAGACCGACACCCAGGTGGTCAAGCTCCTCCGCAAGGCCGGCAAGCCCGTGGTGCTCTGCGCCAACAAGGTCGACGGACCCGCCGGTGAGGCCGATGCCGCCAACCTCTGGTCGCTCGGGCTGGGCGAGCCGTTCCCCGTCTCCGCGCTGCACGGCCGCGGCACCGGCGACCTGCTGGACGCCGCCATCGACGCGCTGCCCGAGGTCTCCGCGCACGGCACACCGATCCCCGACGGACCCCGCCGCGTCGCGCTGGTCGGCCGCCCCAACGTCGGCAAGTCCTCGCTGCTGAACAAGGTGCTCGGCGCCGAGCGCGTCGTCGTCGACTCCGTCGCCGGCACCACGCGCGACCCGGTCGACGAGCTCGTCGCGCTCAAGGGCAAGCCCTGGGTCTTCGTCGACACCGCCGGGATCAGGCGTCGTGTGCACCAGACGTCCGGTGCCGACTTCTACGCCTCGCTGCGCACGCAGGCCGCGATCGAGAAGGCCGAGGTCGCCGTCGTCCTGGTCGACGCCTCCGTCAAGCTCACCGAGCAGGACACGCGCGTGATCACGCAGGTCATCGAGGCGGGCCGCGCCCTCGTCATCGCGTACAACAAGTGGGACCTCATGGACGAGGACCGCCGCCCGTTCCTCGAGCGCGAGATCGAGCAGGACCTCGTGCAGGTGCAGTGGGCGCCCCGCGTGAACATCTCCGCGAAGACAGGCTGGCACACGGACCGCATGGTGCCGGCGCTCGAGCGCGCGCTCGAGTCGTGGGACATGCGCATCTCGACCGGGCGACTCAACGCGTTCCTGGGTGAGCTCGTCGCGGCCCACCCGCACCCGCTGCGGGGCGGCAAGCAGCCGCGCATCCTGTTCGCGACGCAGGCGTCCACCCGGCCGCCCCGCTTCGTCATCTTCGCGACCGGCTTCCTCGACCCCGGCTACCGCCGGTACATCGAGCGCCGCCTGCGCGAGACCTTCGGCTTCGAGGGCACGCCCATCTCGATCTCGGTGCGTGTCCGGGAGAAGCGCAAGCGGTGACGCCCGACGGGCCGGTGCAGCGGCGGCGGCCTCTGCTGAGGCTCGGGCTGCCGCGCGACCCCGCGTCGAGCAGCCACATCACCGGCTTCCTGGTGATCACGCTGGCCACGGTCATCGTGACGCGACTCCTGCTCAGCCTCACCGGTTTCCCCCAGCTCGGCGGCGGGGGAGTGCACATCTCCCACGTGCTGTGGGGCGGTCTGCTCATGGCGCTGGCGTTCATCGTGCTCATGACCTTCATCGGGCCGGTGGTGCGACGGTTCGCCGTCCTGCTCTCCGGCATCGGCTTCGGGCTGTTCATCGACGAGGTCGGCAAGTTCGTCACCTCCGACTACGACTACTTCTGGGAGCCGACGGCGGCCCTCATCTACCTGGTCGTCATCGCCCTGGGCCTGTTCGCCGACGTGCTGCAGCGCCGGCACCCGCGCGACCCGGCCGAGTTCCTCGCGGCCGCCGCCGACCAGGCAGTCGCCGGGCTGGCGGGCGGCTTCAGCGCCCGCGAGCGGACCCGGGCGCGCTGGTACCTGTCCCGGGCGGGAGACGCCCCCGGTGCCGACGAGGTCCGTGCACTCCTCGACGCGGTGGAGCACGACGCCGTCGAGGTCCCCGACCCGATCGGTGCCCTGTCGCAGTGGATCGTGGGCGCATCCCGGTGGCTGGTGCGCGCCCGCTGGGTGCCATGGGTGACGGTCGCCGTGCTGGTCGCCACGTCGTTCGTGACGCTCGGACGCGGGATCTACGGCTGGTCCGCGTCCGACGACGAGCCGGTGTGGCTGGTCGTCGGCCTCCTGCTCAGCGGGCTCGCGTCGACCGCGTTCGCCGTGGTCGGGCTGGTGCGGGTCCGGCGCGACCGCGAGTCCGGCTACCGCTGGTTCCGCCGCGCCGCGCTCGTCGCGCTACTGGTGACGCAGATCTTCCTGTTCCGGCTCTCGCCGTGGGACGCCACCATCGGGCTCGCTATCGACCTGGTGATCCTCGCGGTCGTCGCTGCTGAGCTCGACGTGATCGCCGGTGACCGGACGACCTCGCCCGTGGGGTAGAGTTTCCGAGGCTTCTGCGGGAGCCGACGGGCTGTGGCGCAGCTTGGTAGCGCACTTGACTGGGGGTCAAGGGGTCGCAGGTTCAAATCCTGTCAGCCCGACGTATCAGGCCTGGTGAGACGGTGTCTCACCAGGCCTGAGTTCTGTTCGGCGGAGCCAGATCTCCCCGTCTAGCCGGGCCTTGGACGGTCCGCGCCGCGTCCGCCGAGCCTGTCGGCGTGCTCGTGCGACGAGAGGTCGCGGGACTGGATCCGGTCGAACCGCACCGTGTGGCTTCCCGCGGCCCGGCCCCGAGCGTTCCTATCGGTCGAAATGGTGGCGCAGAACGTACTTGGCGGTCCGCTCGCCGATCGCGGTGCCGTCGTCGACGGCGCTGCGGAAGTGCACGCCGCCCCAGATCCTGGCGTTTCCGACCTCGCTCGTGAGGTCCTGCCTCGTCGCGAAGTGCCGGGCTGCGCCGCCGGTCACGCTGGGCACGGTGAAGTCGATGTGCGCGGTGCCCAGGAACCTCGAGAGCACGATCCCCGAGGCGGGTGTGATGCAGCTGTGCGCGCTCGGGTACTCGGGGTGGTTCGGCGTCGGGATCAGCGGCGTCCAGGACGGGTCAGCGATCGTGCGGCGGTTCCCGTCGGTGTCCCCAGCAGGGATCGCAGTCACCGGGCGCCAGAACGCGTAGCGGTACTTGGCGTCGAAGCAGGCGATCAAGGCGTCGGCGTAGGTCACGGACATCATGGCCTGGAAGCGCGTGGCGTCGGCCAGGTCAAGGTCGTGCTGGTCGAGGAAGAGTCGGAACGAGGCGTGGGCCTGCGTGAACGGCGGTTCGCCCCAGAACCGGGCGGCCGCCGTCTGGTCCGGCGTCCGGACGGTGCTCGTGGCTGAACCGAGCGCTGCCACCTCGGCGTAGTCCTTGGCCCACCGCCGGCTGTCGAGGTCCGGCGGGCCGTCGGGGCGGAACTGGTCGGCCGAGCGCAGCGCGAACGGGCGCATCCCGGGGAGGAACGTCCCCAACGGTGGGGTCGGAGCGGTCGGGATCCAGGTTCCGACGGGCGCCGGGACCGGCGGCGTGTAGGGCACCGTGGCGCGGAAGCCGTCGTCGCGGCGCAGCTCGATCAAGGCCGCGGCGACACGCTCGCCGACTGCGACACCGGCCGTCTCGGCGCTGCCGTCGGGGATCGACGCGAGCGCGGTCTGGTACGCCGGGTCCAGGATCGTCGGCTTCTGGGCGGGCAGGTAGTGAGCCAGGACCCGGTGCGCAGCGGTCGACACCGCCGCCTCGGCGGACGCGCCGCGGGGTGCGTCGGCGTCCACGGCGAAGTGGTCGCCGTGGCCGTGGACCGCGACCGCGGCGTCGTACTCCGCGATCGCGACGTAGGCGAACATCACGTGGCTCTCGACGGGGTTGAACCCCGCGGCGGCGAGGGCTTGGGTGGCCGTGAGGTCCCACGCGGCGACGAACAGGTCCGGGGCGCCGTGGGGGTGGTCGCCGGCGACGGCGACCCCGGAACCGGCCATCGTGCAGCCGACGGCGAGCGCCGCCACGACGGCGGGGGCGCGCCATCGACGGCCACCGAGGCTGCGTGCTTGCGGGGAGCTGATTCTGCGCCTGGACATCGTTGTCTCCTTCGGCTGACTTTCGTATGCCTCGGGCAACCCGAGACATCGGCAGGGCCATCAGGTCCGGTCGATACAAGTAGACGCCCGACACCAGGCAAACGGTGAGTTTCTTGCGCTAGAGCGTGACAAGAATCCGAGTGCCGTCTCGGGTGAGGCGCTGTCTCCGAGAACTCTGGACAGTCACTGACTCACGCCCGCACGACGATTGGTGGGACAGCTTCGAATCGCGAGAGCACGATCGTGACGTCGCTGTAGCGGCCGAGGTTGACCCCGATCGCACCGTCGCTAGGACCTGGCACCCGCCGCCTCTGGAGCGGACGGCAGCTCTGCTGATCAGCGCCGGATCCGGTACGTCGATCCCACGTGGTCGACCGTGCGGTGGGTGACGGTCAGGACGGGTCCTGCGTGTCGGCCGGGACATCGGCGGTCATCACGCAGTTGCCCTTGCCCTTGGGCCGCTGGTACGTGAAGCCGAGCTGTTCGTACATGGTCCGCGTCGCGTTGTAGAGGAATGACGCCGACGTCTTCTTGCCCGGTGGCAGGTCGTGCGGGTACGACTCCACCAGGCCGCCCCCTGCTGCGGAGATCAGCGCGAGCGCGCCGCGGACCGCGACCGATGCCATCCCCTTGCGTCGGTAGTCGCGGTCCACGAACAGGCAGGTGATCCGGAAGTCCGGTCTGCGGGGGACGCCCTGCTCCCACTCCTTGCGGTGGTGGATGTTCTGCAGCTCGTCGACCGTCCCGTACTGGGCCCACGCCACCGCGACGTCGCCGTCGAGCACCAGTGCCGCGTGTGCGCGACCGGCCTCGACGAGCTGTCGCTTGAACTCACGGTGGCCGAGCGCGCGGCGCTCGTCCGTGGGGTCGGGGTAGAGGTGGAAGTAGGTGCACCAGCAGCCGCCCCACACGCCGTTGTGACGTTCGGCCAGGTCCGCGAACGCGTCCCAGGTCGCAGGACTGAGTGGCTCGATCCGAAACCCGTCGACCACGATGTCCCGATCGCCCATCCCGCGAAGATAGTCCCGTGGCCTCCAGAGTGGCAGGCCCCCGTCACTAGACTCGGCGCATGCGTGGCCTGGAGCACGCCGTCACCATCGCGGCCCCGCCCGAGAGGGTCTGGGCGGTGGTCGTCGACGTCGAGCGCTGGCCCGAGCGGATCCCCACGGTCGACACCGTGGAGCGGCTGGACGACGGACCGCTCGTCGTCGGCTCCCGGACCCGGTTGAAGCAGCCACGGCTGTCCCCAGCGGTGTGGACGGTCACCGAGCTGGTCGGCGGGTCGTCGTACACCTGGGAGTCGAGCTCGCCGGGCGTCACCATCACCGCCTCGCACGTCGTCGAGCCGCACCCGGACGGGAGCCGGCTCACCCTCGCCCTGAGCGTGTCGGGTCCGTTGTCCGGGGTGGGCTGGCTCGCGACAGGGTCGCTGACCCAGCGGTACGTCGAGACGGAGGCCGCCTCGATCAAGCGAGCCGCGGAGACCACGTGAGTCCCGGCGAGGTCAGAGCCGCGCCAGCGTGACGACCCGGGCGCCGAACCACCGCGCCTCGGCGAGGTCGTGGGTGATCAGGAGTGTCGTCTGCCCGGCGCAACGGTCACGGACCCAGGCCATCACCTGCACCTTGCCCAGGGCGTCGAGGCCCGTGAAGGGTTCGTCCAGGACGAGGAGATCGGCCTCGGCCAGCACCGCCCGGACGATCGCCACCCGGCGCCGCTGCCCGCCCGACAGGTCGCGTACCGGCTTGGCGAGCTCCGGGTCGTCCAGGCCGGCGCGGCGCAGGTCGGCAGCGACCGCGCTCGACGGGGTGGAGCGGGGCAGGACCAGGCGCACGTTGCCGACGGCCGAGAGCTGCTCGCAGAGCCGGTTCTCCTGGAAGACGGCGGCGCGGCGGCGGCCGTCCATTCCCCGGACCTCACCGGTGTCGGGGACGGACAGGCCGAGCAGGAAGCGGGAGAGGGTCGTCTTGCCGGACCCGTTGGGCCCGGTCAGCGCGGTGACTCGGCCCTCGTCCAGGTCGAGGTCGAGGTCGTCCAGCACCAGCTGGGCGCCGAAGCGGTGGCGGATGCCGCGGAGCGCGATCACGCGAGGCGCCTCTCGACGTGGCGCAGGGCCGCCACCAGGAGCTTCTCGACAGCGAAGCTCACCGCGATGATCACAGCGGTCCACGCGAACAGGTCGGCACTGCTGAGCAGGATCTTCGCCTCGTAGAGCCGCTCGCCGATGCTGCCCTCGGCGAGGCCGATGACCTCGGCGGCGATGCCGCTCTTCCAGGCCAGGCCGACCCCGATGCGGCAGGCGGCGGTGAAGAACGGCAGGACGGCGGGGAGGTCCACGGCGGGCAGCCGCCGCAGCCGCGGCACCTGGAACACGTCGGCAACCTCCAGGAGCGCGCGGTCGCGGTGCCGGATGCCCTCCAGGACGTTGGTGTAGATGATCGGCAGGACCATGAGGAAGCTGATGACCAGCGCGAGCTGGTCGCTGCTCACCCAGATCAGCACGAGGATGATGAAGCTCACCACGGGAGCGCTGCGGACGGCGGCGAGCGCCGGGGTGACGAGAGCGTCGACGACCCGGGACGAGGCCGCCAGCGTCGCCCCGAGCGTGCCGAGGACGGAGGCAGCGGCGAAGCCACCGGCGATGCGGACGAACGAGGTCCAGACGGTGCCCCAGAAGTCCGCCGTCAGGCTCAGCTCGCTGAGCCGGACGACGACGCTGCCGGGCGAGGCCAGGAGCACCTCGTGCCCGACGACCAGGGCCGAGACCTGCCAGACGACGACCCAGAACACGACGACCGCCAGGGGGCGCACGGCCCCCCGGGCGAGCGTCGCCGTGCTCTCAGCGGCGGAGGTAGAAGTCATCCCCGGGCACGCTCCCACCGACGGAGGCCGGATCGGCGTCGAACAGCACCTGGAGGTAGCCGCCCAGGAGGCTCGTGAGCCCGGCGCCGTCGATGAAGGTGATGTGGGACGAGGGGATGGCGGCCTCGGCGATCGGCGCCGCCGGGACGATGCCGGCCTCAGCGATGAGGACGGCCGCCTCGGCGGGGTGCTCGTTGGTGAACCGCGTGGACGCCTCGTAGTCGGTGAGGAAGTCCGCGACGGCATCCGGGTGCTCCTCGACGAACGCGGCACGGACCACCACGACACCGGTGACCAGCTCGGAGTCCGGGCTGACCTTCGCCCACTCGTCGGTGAGGTCGAGTGCGGTGCGGATGCTCGAGTTCTGCGTCGTCACGACTGTGGCGAAGGGCTGGGGCAGCAGGGCGATCGCGCCCGGCGTCGTCGCCAGCAGGGCCGCGACCTCCGTGTGCTCGCTGCGGTACTCGATCGTGAGGTCGGTCGCCGGGTCGAGGCCGTTGCTGGTCAGCAGGTGCTCCAGCACGTACTGCGGCGAGGCACCCTTGCCGGAGGCGTAGACGGTCTTGCCGGCCAGGTCCGCGATGCTGTGCACCGTGTCTCCGGCCTCGAGGACGTCCAGGACCCCGAGGGTGGTGATGGCGGCCGCCTGGATCTGGGCGTCGTCGTCGTCGAGCGTCTTGTTGTACAGGACGGCGGCCAGGTTGGACGGGAGCAGGGCGACGTCGACCTCGCCCTGCACGACCAGTGGCACGACCTCGTCCGGCGTGCCGTACATCGTCACGCGGTAGTCCCCGGAGCCCCCTCCGGACGCCGCCTCGCTCATCAGGTGCACCAGCCCCATCGTCGTGGGGCCCTTGAGCGACGCGACGCGGATCGTCGTCGGATCGGCGGTGGGCACAGCCGTGGTGGCGGCCGGGGGCGCCGCCGCGGGTGTGATGCCGCCGCAGCCGGCGAGCAGGCCGATCGTGCACAGCAGTGCCGCTGCGACCCCCGCGACGCGCTTCATCGGATCACCCCTCGGTCGGGACTGACTGCTGCGTCCCGGAACGGGGCATAGCTCGTGTGCAGGAGATGGTGGGCGGCCTCGGAGTTGGGTTCCCCGTAGAACTCGTCGTACAACCGCAGGACGTCCGGGTTCTCGTGGGACTTGCGCAGGCTCGAGGTGCGGTCGATGTTGACCAGCACCTTCTGCCGGGCCGCCATCTCGCCGGCCCTGCCGGGGACAGGGTGTCCGGCACCGTTGATGCAGCCACCCGGGCACGCCATGACCTCGATGAGGTCGTAGCCCACGTCCTCACCTGCGGCGATGCGCCGGGCGAGAGGCTCGATGTTGTTCAGGCCGGAGACCACCGCCACGCGCACGGTCACGCCTCCGCCGGTCACGGTCGTCTCCTTGATGCCCTCGAAGCCGCGGACCTCCTCGAAGTCGAGCTTGTCGAGCAGCGGCTCGCCCGTGAGCTTCTCGACCGCCATCCGCAGCGTGGCCTCCGCCACTCCGCCCGAGGCGCCGAACAGGATCCCGGCGCCGGTGACCCGCTTGTACGGCTCGTCGAACTCCGCCGGCGTGATGTCGGCCGGCTCGAGGCGCAGCATCTCGACCATCTCGAGGAACTCGGTGGTCGTGAGCACGGCGTCGACGTCGCGCACGCCCTCCGGCGCGAACTCCGGGCGGGCGGCCTCGTACTTCTTGGCCAGGCACGGGACGATCGACACCACGTACAGCTCGTCGAGACTCACGCCGGCCTGCTGGGCGAAGTGGTTCTTCACCGTCGCCCCCATCATCTGCTGCGGCGACTTACAGCTCGACAGGTGGGGGATCAGGTCAGGGAAGCGGCGCTCGACGAGGTTGACCCAGCCGGGGCAGCACGACGTGAAGTGCGGCATCACGCCACCGGACGAGACCCGGCCCAAGAACTCCGTGGTCTCCTCCATGATCGTGAGGTCGGCGGCGAAGGTGAAGTCGAAGACCTTGTCGAAGCCGATCCTGCGCATCAGACCGGCGATGTAGGCGGACGCCTCGTCGAACGGCAGCCCGAAGTGCTCGGCGACGACGCTGCGGACGGCCGGGGCGACGAACCCGACGACGACCTTCGCCGGGTCGTTGATGGCCGTGAACACGTCACCGCGCTCGCGCACGTAGTCCAGCGCGCCGCACGGGCAGGCGCGGACGCACTGGCCGCACGAGACGCAGTCCGTCAGTCCGAGGGGCTGGCCGTCGTGCGTGCCGACGGTCAGCCGGCCCTCGCGGAACTGGAACGCCAGGACTCCCGGGCCCTCGATCTCGGCGCAGGCGGCGACGCACAGCCCGCACGAGATGCACTTGTTGTCGTCGCGGACGATAAAGGGGTGGTCCTGGGTCAGCGGGACGTACGGGCGCACGTGCAGAGGCGTGGCGAACACGACCTGGTGGGCGCTGGCTTCCTGACGCAGCGAGCAGGCGTTCTGCGTGCCGCAGCCGCAGCGCAGGCAGCGGGCGGCCTCGGCTCGGGCCTGCTCCTCGGTCAGGCCCCGCTCGACCTCCACGAAGCTGCCGGTCCGCTGTGAGGGCACGAGCGAGGGCATCGTGGCGCGGGCGAGCCGGGGGAGGTCCTCGAACTCCGCGCGAGGCAGGTCCTCGAGCGACCCGCGGCTGCAGGTGTAGTCCTCCTGGCTGGGGCGCACGGATCCGCGGGTGACGAACTCGTCCATCGCGTGGGCCGCACGCCGCCCCGCCGCCACGGCCTGGATCACGGTCGCCGGCCCGGTCACGCAGTCGCCGCCGGAGAAGATCTTCCCCTCGCTCGTCTGCATGGTGTGGCCGTCGATGTCGACGTCCCCCCACTCGTTCAGCCGGACCGGGAGGTCGTTGAACAGGAAGCCGGTGTCGGTGCTCTGACCGATGGCCCCGATGATGGTGTCGGCCGCGATGACGAAGTCGCTGCCCTCGATGGCCACCGGCCGGCGACGACCCGAACGGTCCGGCTCGCCGAGCTCCATCGTCAGGCAGTGCAGCTGCAGGCCCTCGTCGCCCGCGCTGATCCTCGTCGGCGCGGTGAGGAAGACCATCTCGATGCCTTCGAGCAGCGCCTCCTCGACCTCGAACGGCTCGGCAGGCATCTCCTCGCGGGTACGTCGGTAGACGAGCCTGACGCTCTTGGCCCCCTGACGCAGGGCGGTGCGCGCGCAGTCGATCGCCGTGTTCCCGCCGCCGAGGACCACGACGTCGTCGCCGAGCGGGACCTCGACGCCCTTGGTGACCTGCTCCAGGTAGTGGATGCCGAGCCAGACGCCGTCGAGGGTCTCGCCGTCGACCCGCAGCGGCGACGCGCGCCAGGAGCCGATCGCCAGGTAGACCGAGTCGAAGTCGCGCTGCAGGTCCTCCAGCCGCAGGTGCGTGCCGAGCGCCTGACCGGTGACGATCTCGACGCCCATGGTCTGGATGACGCCGATCTCCTGGTCGAGCGTGGTCTTGGGCAGCCGGTACTCGGGGATGCCGTAGCGCGTCATGCCGCCGGCGTGGTCCTGCTTCTCGAACACGGTCACGGCGTGCCCCGCGAGCGCGCTGTAGTAGGCAGCCGACAGGCCGGACGGCCCGGCGCCGACGACCGCGATCCGCTTGCCGGTGGGCTCGGCGACCCGCGGGATCCACGGCGACTCGCGCGCCATGTCCCAGTCGGACGCGAACCGCTTGACCGCGTTGATGGCGACCGGCTCGTCGGTGAGGTTGCGCCGGCACTCCGACTCGCACGGGTGGGGGCACACGCGACCGCACACCGACGGGAAGGGGTTCCGGTCCCGGATCACGCGGATGGCGGCCTCGTAGTTGCCGTCCGCGACGTGGCTCAGGTACGTCTGGATGTCGATGTTGCCCGGACAGGCGACGACGCACGGCGCCACGCAGTCGGCGTTGTGGTCGCACAGCAGCTGCTCGAGGCGCACCTTGCGGTAGGCGTCGAGGCGCGGCGAGTGGGTGGTGATCACCATGCCGGGGGTCACGGGGGTGAGGCACGCCTTCACGTCCCTCGGGGTCGACGTCCCGAGCTCGACGACGCACAGGCCACAGCTGCCGTTCGACCGCTTGAGCCGGATGTCGTGGCACAGCGACGGGACGTCGATCCCCTCGTTGGCCAGGGCCTGCAGGATCGTCAGCCCGTCGAGGACCTCGATCTCGCGGTCGTCGACCGTGACGGTGAACCGGGCGCCGCCAGTGACCTCGCGCACGTCAGACCTCCAGAGGTGCGACTCGGTGCAACGGAGGCCGGGTGCCGACGTTGGCACGATGCCCATCGGTCGACGTCGACGATGGATACAGGGCGCACATTAGGTCCGCAGCGCGGGCCTACCCCGGGACCTTCTGCCCAGGTGGGGCGGCCAGTCCGGGACAGGTCGCGGTCACACCGGCGGGATGTTCTGGTTGAGCCGGAAGACGTTGTCCGGGTCCCAGGCTCCCTTGACCTCCTGGAGCCGGGCGTACGTCGTGGCTCCGTACGCGCGGTGCACGCCCGCGGCGCCCTCGGCCCCGAGCGCGTTGACGTACACGCCGACGCTCCACGGCTCGATCGTCGCGGCGAGCCGACGGCACGTCGCGGCGTGGCGCTCGTCGTCGGCCGGGTCCTCCCACTTGGCCCCGACGTCGTACTCGAACCGCGTGTCGCGGTGTGCGAACGCCGTGGCGTCCCGGTCGACGTCCGTGATGGCGCCGCCGTAGGCGGTGAGGCTCGCCGCACCGACGTCCGCCGCGGTGTGTGCGAGGAACGCGTCGAGCGCCGCGTCGGGGAGCTCGGTGACGTAGTGGCTCTTCGCGTAGCGCCGGAAGCCGTGCGCCGCGCCGACGTCCGACTGGCGCTGCAGGTCGACGTAGCCGATCGGCGCGACGCGTCGGGCCAGAGGGGTGCCCAGACCGTCGAGCTGCGCGACCATCGGTGCGGCGTCACCGGGCGGTCCGACCCAGACGAACCCGAGGGTGAGCGGACCCCCTGCGCGGACCTCCGCAACGAGGGTCGCGCGCCGCGGTGCGGCGTCCGACGCGGCCAGCCACGTCCGGAGCGCGTCGAGGCCGCTCGCCGGGTCGAGGTCCACCTCGGCGACGAGGGCCTGCGTGCCGACGTCGTGCAGCGTGAGGTCGAACCGCGTGACGACGCCGAAGTTGCCGCCGCCGCCCCGCAGCGCCCAGAACAGGTCGGGATGCTCGTCGGCAGTCGCGCGGACGAGGTCGCCGTCGGCTGTCACGATCTCGTACCCGAGCGCGTTGTCGCAGGTCAGCCCGAACTGCCGGGCGAGCCAACCGACACCCCCACCGAGCGCCAGCCCGCCGATGCCGGTGTGGGACACGATCCCCGCCGTCGTCGCGAGCCCGTAAGGCTGCGTGGCCACGTCGAGCGACCCGAGCAGCGCCCCGCCCTGCACCTGCGCCGTGCGGCCTCCGGGATCGACGACGACGCCCCGCATCCGCGAGAGGTCGATCATCAGCCCGCCGTCGGGCACCGCCCACCCCGCCGCGCTGTGCCCGCCGCCCCGCACACCCAGGGGGAGGCCGAGCTCTCGCGCGACCCGGACCGCGGTGCGCACGTCCTCGGCGCCCGCGCACCGGACCACGTACGCCGGGCGGCGGTCGACGGCGCCGTTCCAGACCGCCCGCGCCAGGTCGTATCCCGGCGAGCCTGGAGCGAGGACCTCGCCCTCGAACATGGCGGGGAGCGCTCCGGCCGTGGGCATGGCACGACTCTGGCTGCTACGGGGTGGGTCTGCCAAGAGTCACGAGCCACATCGGCCTGTCGAACTCGCGTGGTGCCCTTCGTGGACAGAGTGGAGGCTGGTCATCGGGACCGCCCGGCACCGAGGAGAGCGAGATGGGCCAGCTCGTCGCGATCATGTCCATGTCGGTCGACGGCTACGTCGCCGACCCCGACGACGGTGTGGCCGAGGTGTTCGACTGGTACTTCGGCTCCGGGGACGTCGAGATCCACACCGGGGGGTCGGACCCCATGACGTTCCGGGTGTCCGAGGCGAGCGCCGAGCACATCCGCGGTCTCACCTCCGGGCTCGGAGCCGTGCTCACCGGTCGACGCACGTTCGAGGTCGCACAGGGCTGGGGCGGCAACCATGCGTGGGGACCCGCGTTCGTCCTGACGCATCACGTGCCCGCCGGGTGGCCGCGACCGGACTCCACCGTGCACTTCGTGACGGACGGCCTCGAGAGCGCGGTGGCGCAGGCGAAGGCAGCCGCCGGGGAGAAGTCCGTCGGGGTGCACGGCGCCGACACCATCCAGCAGTGCCTGAACGCCGGTCTTCTCGACGAGATCAGCGTCGACGTCGCGGCCGTCCTGCTGGGTTCCGGGGTTCGCCTCTTCGACCACCTCGTCGGCACGCCCTCCATCCTCGGGAACCCGACCGTGAGTCACGGCGTCGGGGTGACGCACCTGCGCTATCCGGTGCGCACGGCGTAGTCCGCACCTGCGCGGACCGGTCGCCCTACCAGTTCAGGGTGCCCTCGCCGCGGAGGATCTCGTGGTCGGACAGCCACGACGACGACACGACGCCGCGGTAGTTCTGCCGCCACCGCCCTGCGGTGAAGAAGACGTCGTCGCACTTGCTGGGTCCGCAGGTCGGGGCGTTGTACGTGCCGTCCCCGCCAGGGCGGTACTGGTCGGCCTCCACCATGGCGCCCGTCCCCGTCTGGCAGGTGGCGCTCGACGTGCCGCCAAAGGCGCTCGAGTAGAGCGGACGCAGCGCGGCGGCAGCGGGGCAGCTGCGCACATCGACGTTGGTGTCGACGCCCAGGACTGCCGCGCCGCCGCTGCCCGCGTGCGTGGCGAGCTGGCTCCCGACGGCGGTCGCCTGCTCCGTGGACGCCACCGTCTTGACGGAGAAGTGCGAGCTGCACACCCGGAAGACGGCCCCGATGACGACATCGCCGCACAGGAGGTAGCGCCGTTCGGACTCGGCGAGCGGGTTCGGCAGCAGGGTCGCGGTCACGTTCGTGGGTTGCGGGGCGCGGGCGAGCAGCGCGATGCCCCAGCTCCGCGCGCCCGGCGCGCAGCGGTTGTCGCCGATCGAGACGGTCTGGAAGAACGTGCCGCGCCAGGCCGAGCCGAGACGCAGCAGCAGCTGGTCATAGGTATAGCGGCACACCTCCTGCAGCGTGACCACGTTGCTCGCGCCGCTCACCACGCTCGTCGCGATGGCGGCCGCGCGTTGAGCTGCGGTGGCGTCGCACTCGGCGTTGCGCCCGTACTGGTCGCAGGCGTTGAAGTCGAAGACCTTGGTCCGCAGGGTCGCAGCCTGGGCTGGTGGCTGGGCCGCCAGTGAGGCGACGAGTGCCAGGAGGAGCACCAGCAGCCACGACGGGCGTTCCCGGCGAGGGCGTCGGGCACTCATGGCAGGGCGCACGGAGGGATGTCCAGACGATCCGCGCTCGTCACGCCGAGGTCGGACCCGATCTCGGACGACGAGATCTCGACGAAGCGACCGCCCGGCCCGCGGGACCACGTGCGGGCGACGGCGGAGGACTCGGAGCTGTTGTCGAGCATCGTCAGCCGGGATCCGTCGGCGGCCGAGTACACCAGGTCGCCGCGGACACCCCGGAGCACGACGGACGACCGGCCGGAGGCGACGTCGATCTCGACGGCCCTGTCCCGTGACAGCCCGGCGTCAGTGGGCGCGCGCCCCTCGACGGCCAGCAGCGTCATGCCGTCGGGAGACCAGTCCAGCGAGAGCAGCGCGATCATCGCGTCGGACCGGTGACGTGCCGTGGTCTCACCCGTCGACGCGTCCGCGATCCGGATCTCCTGGCTCGCATCCGGCATTGTCGTGACGAACGCCAGCTGCCGGCCGTCGGGGCTCCACGTGAGCTCCCGTGTCGCGACCGCGACCGGTCCGGCACGGCCCGTTGCCGCTGTCGGCGCCAGGCTCCGTGCGGCCGACGCGGCGGGCAGGTCCACCAGGACAGGCAGCTCGGCGCCGGTGCCGGGTGGCTCTGCTGCCGAGAAGACGGTCAGAGCGAGCTGGGAGCCGTCCGGGGCGGGCGCCACCGCACCGACGTCGCCTGCCTCGAGCACGAGCGTCTGTTCCCCGGTGGCGGGGGCGATCGCGAGCACGGGGTCGGTCGGTGGCGTCAGCGCCGCGGTCGGCGCGACGGCCGGGGCCGGCGAGGCGTAGACCGTCGCGGCATCGGCGGCGATGCCGAACTCGTACGAGCCGAGGTCCGTGGTCACCGGTGCCACGGAGCCGTCCGGTCGCACCCCGTAGATGTCCGATGACGGCGACGACCCGAGCTGTTCCACCAGCGCGCCCTCGGCGGTGAAGCCCCGGAACACGGCGACGAACGGCTGGTCACCGCACTGGGCGAGTCCCGCGAACGGGGTGGTGTCGACGTGCGGAGCGCCGGGAGCGTCAATAGGCCCCCCTGCGCTGGTCGGAGCACACGCCGACAGGAGTGCCGCCAACCCGACGAGCAGCACGCCTGTGCGCGCAGGCTGCACCCCGGTCGTGGATGTCATCGCTGGCCCCCGCCATCCGTCCGCTCTCGACACTAGGTCGCAGCACCGCCACCCGACAAGGCCACGCCGCCGCGCCGGCCTCACGCCCCGGTCGCGCGGCCGCGGTAGGCCCTCGGCGAGAGGCCGTGGACGCCGGTGAACTGGCGCGAGAAGTACAGCGGGTCGTCGTACCCCGCCGCCCGCGCCACGGACGCGATCGACATGGTCGAGCTGTCCAGCAGCTCACGGGCGCGGGCCATCCGCAGCTGGGTCTGGTACTCCAGGGGAGATGTTCCGAGCTGTCGGCGAAAGAGGGCGTTCAGCTGCGAGGGGCTCAGCCCGACCATCGCGGCGAGCGCCGGGGTCGAGGTGCGGGTGGGGGAGGTGGCGCGCAGGTGCTCCACCGCGCGGTCGACCGGGCTGAGCCCCGGGCCGGGTGCGCGTCGGCCGGTCGCTGTGAGGAGAGCGAGGGCGTGCCAGGCCGACCCGGACGCCCGGACGAACGTCGCCGTGGTGGTGCCCCCGTCGAGGGCGTCGATCACCTGCGAGACGAGGCTGGCGACCGGCGCGGCATCTCGCAGGTGCGTGACGGGCCCGCCGGCGGCGTCGAGCGCCGCGTCGACGAGGTCCCCGGAGTCGGACCCCGTGACGTGGAGCCACCACAAGGTCCACGGGTCGGTCTCCGAGGCGCCGTAGGCGTGCTGTCGTCCCGCGCGCAGCAGGACGGCGTCGCCGCGACCGACGGTCGCCGTCCCGTCGGGGGTCCCGCACCACCCCGAGCCGTCGGTGCAGACCAGCAGGACGTGCTCGGCGGCGCCCTGGGGCCGGGATCGCCCATGGCGGGCAGCGTGGGGGAAGAAGCCGGCGTCGGTCACGAGGAGCTTGCCGGTCACCCGGTGGGTCAGTGCCCGCTCGACGGCAGGGCGAGGGACGACGAGCATGCGTTGGCCGACGAACCCTTCGCGCACGGCGCCGATCGGCGATTCGTCCATGGGCGCCAGTGGAACGTGCATCGGCGTACGCGTCAACCTGCCCTAGGTTCGTTCTCATGCTCAGCGACGAGTCCAGGATCGTCCTGCCGGACGCACCAGCCGGTATCGCAGGACGTCCCGTGCGCGCATGGCGCGAGGCGATCGCCATCGACACCTATGAGGCCGGCACCCCCGACCGCTATCCCGCGTACCTGGACCAGCGGGTGTACCAGGGGTCGTCGGGCGCCGTGTACCCGCTGCCCTTCGTCGAGAGCGTCGCCCAGGTGAAGTCCGCGCGGACCTGGGACGCGGTCCACGTCGAGAACGAGTACGTCCGGCTGATGATCCTGCCCGAGCTCGGTGGGCGCATCCAGGTGGGGTTCGACAAGACGCGGGGCTACGACTTCTTCTACCGCAACGACGTGATCAAGCCGGCGCTCGTCGGCCTGACGGGTCCGTGGCTCTCCGGCGGTGTCGAGTTCAACTGGCCCCAGCACCACCGACCCTCCACCTACCTCCCGTGCGAGGCGACGATCGAGGAGGAGCCCGACGGCTCGGTGACCCTCTGGTGCTCCGACCACGACCCCTTCGCGCGGATGCAGGGGATGCACGGTCTGCGGCTGCGTCCCGGGAGCGCCCTGATCGAGGTGCGGGGACACGTGGTCAACCGGACCGACGACGTCCAGACCTTCCTGTGGTGGGCGAACGTCGCCGCCGCGGTCAACGACGACTACCAGTCGTTCTTCCCGACGGACGTGCACGTGGTGGCGGACCACGCCAAGCGCGCGATCACCACGTTCCCCGAGGCCACGGGTCGCTACTACGGCGTGGACTATCCCGCGCAGCGCACCCCGGAGCGCCCCGACGGTGACCGGCTGGACTGGTACCGCAACATCCCGGTGCCGACGTCGTACATGTGCCTGGGCACCCAGGACGACTTCTTCGGCGGGTACGACCACGGTGTCCGCGCCGGGTTCGTGCACTGGGCGGACCATCGGTTCGCCCCGGGCAAGAAGCAGTGGACGTGGGGGAACGCCCCGTTCGGGTGGGCCTGGGACGCGCAGCTGACCGACACCAACGGGCCCTACGTCGAGCTGATGGCCGGCGTGTTCACGGACAACCAGCCGGACTTCGCGTTCCTGAAGCCGGGGGAGACCAAGACGTTCTCCCAGTACTGGTACCCGATCCAGGACATCGGCCCGGTGCACCAGGCGACGCGGGACGCCGCGGTGCGTCTCGACGTCGTCGACACGGTGCTGCGCGTCGGTGTGGCGACGACCTCAGCACGTCCCGGCAGCCGGGTGCTCGTCCGCGCCGGCGGCGACGTCCTCCTCGACGAGCGCGTCGATCTTGCACCGGGTGCGCCGTACGTCCATGAGGTGACGCTCGCGGCGCCGATCCGTCCGGAGGTGTGCGAGCTCCTCGTCGAGCACGAGGGCGACACGCTCGTGACGTGGTGTCCTCGACGCCCGGCCGACGACGCTCACCAGCCGGCCCGGGTCGACGCGGCGACCGAGCCTGCGCCGCCGTCGCAGATCGACTCCGCCGACGAGCTGTACCTGACCGGCGTGCACCTCGCGCAGTACCGCCACGCCACCCGGTCACCCGAGCCGTACTGGGCCGAGGCGCTCCGGCGCGACCCCGGGGACACCCGCTCACGTGTCGCGCTGGCCGCGCGACGTCAGCACGACGGGCGGCTCGAGGAGGCGGAGCAGCACCTGCGGGCGGCGGTCGCGCGGTTGACCCTCCGCAACCCGAACCCGCGGGACGGCGAGGCGCACTACCGGCTCGGCGTCGTGCTCGCACGGACCGGCCGCGCCGACGAGGCGAGGTCCGCGCTCGCGACGGCGATGTGGGACGCGTCCTGGCTCGACGCCGCGACGGTCGCCTCGGCACGGCTCGACCTCGCGGAGGACCGCACCTCGCAGGCCTCGGACGACCTGGCGCAGCTGCTGCTCCGGAACCCTGGCCACAACCAGGGCCGGAACCTCGCCGCGGTGGCCGCGCGCCGCCTCGGTGACCTGGGCCGTGCGCGCAGCCTCGTCGAAGGAACACTGGCAGCCAACCCGCTCGACGCCTGGGCGCGAGAGCTCGGGACGCTGGTGGGGCTCGACCTCTCGACGACCACGGATCCCACCATCGCGCTGGACGTGGTCCGGGAGTTCCTCAGCCTCGGCGAGGACGAGGCGGCCGTCGAGCTGCTCGAGCGCATCGGCTCCCTGCCGCTCACGCCCGGCCAGACGAACGTCGCCCCCCTCGCGCTGCTGTACCGCGCCGACCTCGAGCTGCGTCGGGGTCGACGCGCCGACGCCGAGCAGACGCTCGCGAGGGCGCGCCGGACGGACCGCACCTGGTGCTTCCCGTCGCCGCAGGACGGCGACGTGCTTGAGCGCCTGCGCCTCGCGATGCCCGAGGACGCCCTGCTCGCCGAGCTCCACGGGCACCTGCTCTACGCGGTCGGCCGGCGCAACGAGGCGATCGAGGCGTGGGAGGTCGCGGCGGTCGGTGTGGATGCCGGTCCGGTGGTCCTGCGCAACCTCGGCGTCGCGGCGCACAACGTCCAGGGCGAGCCGCAGCTCGCGGCCGACTACTACGCCCGGGCGCGCGCGCTCGCCCCGGACGACGCCCGGCTCCTGTTCGAGTCCGACCAGCTCGCGGGTCGGCGGGGGCTCGACCCGGCACAGCGCATCGCCGACCTCCTGGAGCATCCCGACCTGGTGCAGTCGCGTGACGACCTGTCGGTCCAGCTTGCCGAGCTGCTCACGGCTGCAGGCCGTCCGTCGGACGCGCTGGACGTGCTCACCGACCGGTCCTTCCAGCCCTGGGAAGGTGGCGAGGGCCGCGTCCTGGCGGCGTGGGAGGAAGCCCATCTCAGCCTCGCGCGCTCCGCGCTGGCGTCCGGAGACCCCGCCACTGCGGTCGCGCACGCCCAGGCGGCGATCGACCCGCCACCGAACCTCGGCGAGGCCCGGCACGCCCTGGCCAACACCGCGGACCTGTACCTCGTGCTGGGAGACGCCCTCGCCGCCGCCCACGGGCCCGATGGCGCGCGGTGGGCATGGGTACGTGCGGCGTCGCAGCAGGGTGACTTCCAGGGGATGCAGGTGCAGCGGTACTCCGAGCGGACCGCAGCGGCGGTGACCGCACTGCGCCGGCTGGGGAGGACGCAGGACGCACAGGAGCTCCGGGACGGTCTGGCGTCGTACGCCGCCGAGCAGGCTACGGTGCGGGCGCAGGTCGACTACTTCGCCACCTCCCTGCCGACGATGCTCCTGTTCACCCAGGACGTCCAGGGTGCCCACGACACGCGCGTCCGCGTGCTCCAGGCGCAGCTCGCGCTCCTCGACGACGACGGCGACGGGGCCGTCTCGATCGCCGGCGACGTGCTGGCCCGCGACCCGCTGAACGCGTTCGCCGTCGCGATCGACGCCACCCCTCGAGGACAGTCATGACCGTCGTGGCCCACCGCCGGATCACCGCCGCGGTACCTGCCGCGCCTCGCCGGGGTCACCTGCGCGTCGGCGACGTCGAAGCCGGGCCCGACGCCATCGAGGTCACGAGCCGGTGGGTGGAGCGGGGCGGCGTGCCCTGGTTCCCGATCACGGGCGAGATCCACTACTCGCGTATCCCGCGTGAGCGTTGGAGCGAGATCCTCGGTCACGCGCGCGCGGGCGGTCTAGCGTCCGTCGCGACGTACGTCCTGTGGCAGGCGCACGAGCCGGTGCCCGGGGACTTCCGGTGGGACGGGTCGCTCGACCTGCGTGCGTTCATCGAGCTGGCTGCGCAGCACGGCCTCGACGTCGTCGTGCGGATGGGCCCGTGGGCGCACGGCGAGGCGCGCTACGGCGGCTTCCCCGACTGGCTCGTCGACCGCGGTGTGGACACCCGGACGAACGATCCCCGCTACCTCGAGCTCGTGCAGGCGCTCTACGCCCAGACGGTCGCCCAGCTCGTCGGGCTCACGCACGCCGAGGGTGGCCCGATCGTCGCGGTCCAGCTGGACAACGAGCTGTACGACCAGCCCGAGCACCTCGCGCGGCTGCGGGAGATCGCCGAAGGGTTGGGGCTGCGCGTCCCGATCTGGACCGCCACCGGATGGGGCGGTGCGCAGGTGCCCGAGATGCTGCTGCCGGTGTACAGCGCGTACTCGGACGGCTTCTGGGACGACGAGCAGACGGAGTGGCCGGCATTCGCGTCGTTCCACTTCCGCTACAGCCCGGTCCGGGACGACCTGTCCGTGGGCGCGGACGTGCGTGAGGCGCTGGACGGGATCACGGTCGACCCCGCAGCCCTGCCGCTCAAGGACGACGACGCCGTGCCGTTCGTGACGTGCGAGCTCGGCGGGGGGATGCACGTGGCGTACCACCGGCGGCCCCTCGTCGCACCGCGCGACATCGAGGCGCTGGCTCTGGCCAAGGTGGGCAGCGGCTCGATCTGGCAGGGCTACTACATGTACGCCGGCGGCACGCAGCGCTCGGGTCTGCACGGCTCGGAGCAGGAGTCCCACGCCACCGGGTACCCCAACGACGTGCCGCGAGTGACCTACGACTTCGCCGCACCCGTCGGGGAGCACGGACAGATCCGGCCGCACCACCATCAGCTCCGTCGCCAGCACCTCTGGCTGCGCGAGGACGGTCACCGGATCGCGCCGATGGCGACGACCGTCGGCGGCGGGAGCGAGGACCCCGACGAGCTGAGGTGGGCGGTCCGGTCGGACGGCCACAGCGGGTACGTCTTCGTCTCGACGTACCAGCCGGCCAAGCAGCCGCTCGCCGAGCAGCGCGGCGTCCAGCTCGCGGTCGAGCTCGACGACGACACGGTGACCGTCCCGGCGCGTCCGATCGACATCCCCGCCGGCGTCTCTCTGGTCTGGCCTCTGCGCTACCCGGTCACGCCCGGGATCGTCCTGCGCAGCGCGACTGCCCAGGTGATCACCCGCGTGAGCGACGACCACGGTCAGATCCTCGTGCTCGGCGCCTACGACGGCATCCCCGTCGAGCTCGTGCTCGACGGCCACGTCGACGTCCGTGGTTCCGGTGCCGGCGAGCACCGGGGCGACGCGACGGTCGTCGCGCTCACCGCACCGGCGGGACCGCAGTGCGTGATCGAGCTGCCGGGCGCGCGCATCCTGGTCCTGGACCCGGCGAGCGCCGACAGGCTGTACCTCCTGGACCTGGCGGGCCGGGAGCGCCTGGTCCTCTCCGACGCGCCCCTGTACTCACTCGGCGGGCAGCTCGTCGTCCACCCGGACGAGAGGCACCGCACGGTGTCGCTCCTCCCGGCCCCGCCGTCGCTGGACGCCGACGGCGCCGACCTGAGCGACCCGAGGGACGACGGGCCCTGGCGGACGTGGACGCTCGACGCGCGGCACGTCGGACGCACGACGCTCGTGTCCGAGCTCCGGCCGCAGGCGTCCGCGGTGCCGGATCCCGTGCGCGGTGGGCCGATGAACCGGCTGAGCGCTCCGACCGACTTCAGCGGCGCCGCGGTCGTCCACGTCGACGTACCGGCCGACCTGCTCGAGGGTGCCGACCGGGCGCTCCTGCGGATGACCTGGACCGGCGACGTCGGCAGGGCCTACGTCGGCGACGTCCTGATCAGCGACCACTTCTGGCACGGGCGCGTCTGGGACGTCGACGTCACCCCGTGGGCGAGCGAGGTCGCCGAGCATGGCGTGCGGTTCGAGCTGCTTCCGTGGCGCCGCAGCACGGGGGTGTGGGTGGACCCCGCCGTCCGGGACCTCCCCGACGGCATCCACGTGACCGCGATCGAGCTGGTGCGGGTCGGGCGGGTGCGGCTCGTCGCCCCCGGGGGAGACGAGCCGCACCGCTGATCAGCTCGTCCCGCTCGCCGACTTCGTCGGCGTCACCGGCCCGTACAGCGGCGGCTGCAGCTCGGCCATCTCCAGGTCCGCGGTCGCCTGGATGAGGGCCAGCAGGTCGGTGTCCAGCCCGGGGGAGAACTCCTCGAAGCGCTCGTCCGCGATGGTGCTCGGCACGCCGGGGGGCGCCTGCTCGGTCGCGTCCAGCTCGGTGCCGTCCTTGGAGGGTGACATCCCCTGGAAGATCTTCCCCGCCTCGGACGCGGCCGTGAGGTCGAACGAGTACTGCTTGCTCTGCAGACCCAGGTCGAGGAGCTTCTTGACCTCGGGGAACTTCTCCGCGTCGGTCTTGGGGATCGGCAGGACCGACGCCCAGTTCACACCGAGGGTCTCCAGGGCGCGGGCGTAGGCGTTCTCGTGGGCCTGGTCGCGCACGATCAGGTAGGAGATGGTCGAGCGGGCGGTCTTGTTCGCGGTCATCTCGTAGATCCGGCACTTCTGCAGCCGGCCCGTCGACTCCAGCATCAGGTTGTAGAGCAGGTCGAGCACGAGGTTGCCGGAGTTGTAGACGTACGAGCCGGACCACGGGTTGCCCGCGGAGTCCACGGGCAGCGCGCCCTGGGCCGCCACCAGGTAGTGGTGGATGTTTCCCTGGTCCAGCGCGGACTCCAAGGGAGTGGCACCGCCGGCCCCGGGCTTGTCCAGCGGGTCCGACTTCTTGCCGTTGTAGCGGGGGGAGCCGTCCAGCAGGCGCGCGATGGTGGTGCCGATGAGCTCGACGTGGCTGATCTCCTCGGTGCCGATCCCCTGGAGCAGGTCCCGGTACGGCTTCCCCTTCGGGCCGCGGAAGTTGATGCTCTGGAACAGGTACTGCATCATCGTGCGCATCTCGCCGAACTGACCTCCGAGCCCTTCCTGCAGGGCGTTGGCGGCTGCCGGGTCCGGCTCGTCGGCCTCGATGTCGTTGATGAGTCGCTGTACGTGCAGGTACATGGCTGTTCCCCTCGTCAGGCGTCGTCGTCCTGGGTGCTCGCGCCGCGCGACTTGCGCAGGGCGCGGCCGAGCCGCACGTCCTCCTCCTGCTTGGCCTGCTTCTTCTCGCTCGCGCGCGTGTCCCGCGGCGGGAGCTGGATGGTCTTCTCGGCCTCGATGCCGCCCTGCAGCTGCCGCCCACGCTCGACCTCGGCATCCAGCTCGGCACCGAACAGCAGGGCCAGGTTGGTGATCCAGAGCCAGAGCAGGAACACGATGACCCCCGCCAGGGAGCCATAGGTCTTGTCGTAGCTGCCGAAGTTGGCGACGTAGAAGCCGAACCCCAGCGAGGCGAGCACCCACACGACGAGCGCCACGATCGCGCCGAGGCTGATCCAGCGGAACGTCGGCTGCCGCACGTTCGGGGTCGCGTAGTAGAGGATCGCGATCGCCACCACCACCAGCGCGACGATGACCGGCCATTTCACGACGCTCCAGACAGTGACCGTCACGGCACTCAGCCCGATGGCCGACCCCACCGAACGCGCGACGCCTCCGGAGAGCACGACCGCCGTCACGATGGCGACGGCGACCACGACGAGGATCACCGTCACCAGGAGCAGCGTGGGCCGGAGCTTCCAGATCGGGCGGCCCTCGTCGATCTCGTACACGCGGTTCATGCCACGGCTGAACGCGGCGACGTAGCCGGAGGCGGACCAGAGCGCCAGGACCAGTCCGAGGACCAGGGCGAACCCTGCGGCCGGTGCCTCGGTGAGCTGGGTCAGGATCGGCTTCACGGTGTCGTCGACCGAGCTCACACCGACATCACTGGCGATCTTCAGCACGTCCGTGACCATCTTCTGCGGGTCCCCGACCAGGCCGAGGATCGAGACGATCGCCAGCAGGGCAGGTGCGATCGCGAGGACGGCGTAGTACGTGAGCGCCGCGGCAAGGTCGGTGCACTGGTCCTTGCCGAACTCGCGCAGGGTCTTGCGCAGCACGTAGAGCCACGACCGCCTGGTCATGTCGTCGGGGGAGTCGGGCTTGCGCGGGTCCTCCGGAGCGGGCGCCGCGGCCTTCTCGGTGCTCGTCGTGCTGCTCGTGTCGTGCGTGGTCATCGCGAAGGCCTCCGGTCGGTGCTGACGGACAGGACGCGCGACGGGGCACCACGCCGTGCCCCGTCGCGCGGGTCCTCTAGTTGCCGCGCGGGGTGTCGTCGGCGGCGTGGGCGCCCTTCACGGCGTCCGCCGCGTCGGTGGCGTCCGTGCGCAGGTCGTCGACGGCCGAGCGGCCCTCGTCGCGCAGTGTCGACCCGGCCTCCGCGGCACGGTCCTTGACCGCGGCCGCCGCCTCCTGCGCCGGCTCACGCAGCGTGTCGGCGAAGCCCTGGGCGACGTCCTTCGCCTCCTGGACCAACGGCGCGGCCTGCTCCTTCGCGGACTGCGCCAGCTGCTGCTCCTGCCGCGTGCTCGGCAGCAGGGACGAGATCAGCCACCCCGCGCCGAACGCCACCAGCCCGGCGGCGAGCGGGTTGCCCCGGGTCTTGTCCTTGGCGGCGTGCGGGAGCTGGGACGCGGCGTCCCCGACGTTCGAGGCCGCGTGGCCTGCGGAGTCGGCTCCGTTGGAGACGCCGCCCATGACGCGGTCCTTGACGTCCGTCACCGCGGAGCGGACCTTGTCCGCCTGCCGCTGCGCCACCTGGCTGGGGCTGACCTTGTCGGTCAGGGCGTCGACGTCCGAGCTGAGCTCAGCACGCGTGCGCTCGATGTCCTCGCGGATCTGGTCCGGGTCGGTGCTCATGCGTTCTTCTCCTCGTGACCTTGCAGGGCGTTCGGGATCTTCTTGACGGTGTCGGTGGTCTGCGGCAGACCGGAGACGCGCTTCGTCTCGGCGCGGCCGCGCGCGGCGAGGACGGCGGCCACGATCGCCCAGAGCACCGCGACGATCACCGCGGACCAGCCCAGGGACTCCATCGCGTCGCCGAGCGCCCACCACAGGGCGATCGACAGGAACAGCAGGACGAAGTGGCCGGCCACCGCGGCGCCCGCGAACATCGAGCCGCTCTTGGTCGCCGCCTTCGCGGACTGGCGGATCTCCGCCTTGGCCAGCTCGACCTCCTGGCGCAGGAGGGTCGAGATGTCGCGTGTGACGTCGCCGAGCAGGTCGCCGACGGACGGTCGCGGGGGAGCGCCGACGGGGTCGGTCATCGCTGGTCCCACATGGAAGCGCCGGGGACCGGCGTCGCGAGCTCGTCGGTGAAGCGGGGACGCTCCTCCACGGGGTCCGAGTACGCCGAGACAGGCAGGGGCTCGGTCACCGACGTGCGCACCGGCGCGGGGGCGGGCGTGGCGGGCGGCGCGTCCTTGAGGCCGCGGGTGAGCCGGCCGAGCACGACGCCGGCCCCGGCGGCGATGACGAGGAACGTGCCCGGGCGGCGCCGGGCGAAGCTGCGGACCTCGTCGAGCACCTCGTCCGGCCCGTGGCCCTCGAGCCAGCGGCCGAGGGCGTCCACCTTGTCGCCCACCTCGCGCACGAGGTCGGTAGCGAGGTTCTGCTCGGTCGGGGCGGACGCCATCTGCGACAGCTGCCCGCCCACGGAGGTCAGTCCGCCGGCGAGCCGGGACTGCTGGGTGGCGGCCTGCCCGGTCACCTCGGTGCGGGCCTGCGACCAGAGGTCTCCCAGCTGGCGGCGGGCCTCGTGGGTGACCGCCGCGGCCTCGCCCCTCGCGTCGTCGAGCAGGTGCCCGCCGGCGTCGGTTGCCTTCGCCTTGAGGGTGCTGGCCTGCTCCTTCGCGGTGTCCGCGGTGCTCCCGTTCTCCGGGAGGGGATAGCTGCTGGTGTAGTCGTCGGTCATGGTGCGGTCTCATCTCGAGTCGTCGGACGGCGGACAGCCCGGCCGCCGTGGCCGGGCGCAACCGATCCGAGAGGGGTTGAGGGGCGCGGGGTTTCTGCCGCGCATCCGTCCGCATGGGTCCAGGCCGATCGCGGCCGAACCGCGATCAAGCGTGTGCGCGGGCCTGCGCTCCTGCGCCCGGGCCCGTGCCCTGCCCCGGCGACGCTTCTTGTCCCGGGTGACGGTGTGCCGGTGACGATGTCGATCCGGCTCGTCGGACGCTAAGCCCGTCGTTCCCCGCTCGCCACCCGAGTCGTCCAGTTCCTGCTGGTTCGGCGGAGCGGGACCCCGCCGGTTGCGTGCCGTGCTGGCGCGGGTACGGTCGGGCCCCATCGCCGTCCGAGCGCGCGCACTCCGAGGAGGACCGATGGCTCCGCACCGGGTCGACGTCGACCCCCGGCTGTTGAGGATCTACCTGTCCGACCACGTCGCCGGCGCGACCGGGGCGATCGCGAGGTCGCGGCGGATGGCGCGGGCATACGGCAGCACACCGCTGGGCGGCCCCATCGGGGGCTTCGCGGAGGAGCTGGAGGGGGAGCGCGTGCTCCTGCTCGAGCTCTCGGAGAGTCTCGGGCTCCGGCTGAGCCGGTGGAAGTCCGTGGGAGCCGCGGCCGGGGAGCGGGTCGGCCGCCTCAAGCCCAACGGGCGCCTCACCTCGGCGTCGCCCCTGTCCGCGCTGCTCGAGCTCGAGCTCCTGCGCGGCGGCGTCAATGCCAAGCGAGGCCTCTGGGACTCGCTCGCGTCCTGGAGCGGCGCGCTCGGTCTGGAGCGCGCACGGTTCGAGGAGCTCGACCGGCGCGGGCTCGCCCAGATCGAGCTGTTGGAACAACTGGCGGCGGTCGCACGCGACCGTGTCGCGGCCGGCATGCACGACGTGAGCGAGGCCTGACGGCGGGCGTTCGCCGCGCGCGAACGACCCGTCCCCACCATTGGCACTCCCAGGGCGAGAGTGCTATTTCTTCTGTTGTAGCCAGTCCGGCCGCGGAGTCGGACGACACCCGGGGCCCGGACGGTCCGGCGCCCTCGACGCAGAGGAGGTGGGGTCATGGCTACGCGATTCGACCCGTTCCAGGAGTTCGACCGCCTGTTCGCCCAGGTGCTGACAGCCGAACGGGCGTCGGCGACCATGCCGATGGATCTGTACCGCTCGGGCGACCACTACGTGCTCCACGTGGACCTGCCGGGCGCCGACCCGGGAACGATCGACGTGAACGTCGAGGACCGCACGCTGACCATCCGCGCGCAGCGCACTGCTCGCGCCGAGCAGGACGTGCAGTGGCTGGCCAAGGAGCGCCCGGTCGGCACCTACGCGCGACAGCTCACCGTGAGTCGCGGCCTCGCGCTGGACGCCATCTCGGCGACCTACTCCGACGGGGTGCTCACCCTGACCATCCCGGTCGCCGAGGACGCCAAGCCGCGGCGCATCGAGGTGCAGCACGCCGGTGACACGGCCGCGATCACGTCGGGGAGCGACGCCGTCGCCTGACGGTCGTGGCGGGGGCGCTCGGGTGCGAGAGCACCACCGGGCGACGAGGGCACGCCTTGTGCGGGCGAGCCGAGGCCCGCGCCCCCGCCACCACCCCTGTCCCCGGTTGCGGCTGCCGCGACACGTGTGAGGCTGTTCGCAGGCGTCCCCCGCTCCAGGCTCGGGCTGGAGGGACTCCCGCGTCGAGAAGGACCGGCCGTGAAACTACCCAGCCCGCGAGGGCCTCTGAGTCGTGCCGTGACGGAGGTTCTGAGCACTCCTCTCGACGGGGCTGCGGGCGCCGGAGAGCTGGCGCCCCTGACCCGGCGGGTGCTCGCGCACTCCGTCGACCTGCTGTCGGACGAGGACGTCCAGCTGACGCTCTACGTCATGTACGAGCTCTTCTACCGGGGCTTCGAGGGCGTCGACGACGACTGGGAGTGGGCGCCCGAGGTGCTGGGTGCCCGGCGACTCATCGAGTCCGCGCTCGAGCAGCACCTGTCCGAGCGTGTGGACGTCCCTGAGGAGATCGCACCTGAACGGGGAGCGGTCGCCGAGGCGTTGTTCGCTCTGACGGCGCCGAGCCCAGGGCCCAGCGTCGCTCGGTACGTGGCGAAGCGGGCGAGCCAGGAGCAGCTCCGCGAGCTCCTGGTGCAACGGTCGGTCTACCAGCTCAAGGAGGCGGACCCCCACACGTGGGCGATCCCGCGCCTCGTCGGACGCCCGAAGTCCGCGCTGGTGGAGATCCAGGCCGACGAGTACGGCGGTGGCGACCCCGAGCGGATGCACTGCGAGCTGTTCGCGCGGACCATGCGGGGCGCGGCGCTGGACGCGGAGTACGGCGCCTACATCGAGCAGGTCCCCGCGGTCACCCTGGCCGGCGTGAACGTGATGTCCCTGTTCGGGCTGCACAGGCGGTGGCGGGGTGCGACCGCCGGACACCTCGCCGCCTTCGAGATGACGTCCTCGCTGCCGAACAGGCTCTACGGCGACGGGTTCCGCCGCCACGGCTTCGACCAGGGCACGACGGAGTACTTCGACGAGCACGTCGAGGCGGACGCCGTGCACGAGCAGATCGCCGGGCGCGACCTGGCGGGTGCCCTGGTCCAGCAGGAGCCGGAGCTGCTGCACGACGTCCTGTTCGGTGCCGCGACGTGTCTGTACCTCGACGAGGTGGTCGGCGAGCACCTGCTCACCGCCTGGGACGCCGGCGTCTCCTCGCTGCGGACCGCATGACCGCCTCCGACCGGCCCGCGGACCGCCGACCTGGCCGGACGCCGTCGATCGTGGCGTGCCCGGACGGTCCGATCCTCGTCCGGGGCGACGTGACGATCACCGACGACACCGGGCAGCCGATCCCGCGCCGTCGCTCGACCGTGGCCCTCTGCCGTTGCGGCGCGTCCGCGATCAAGCCGTACTGCGACGGGACGCACAAGGCCATCGGCTTCACCGCACCCTGACCGACACCATCCACGAGCAGAAGACCGAGGCCCCGACATGCGCGCACTGACCTGGCAAGGCCACGAGAAGGTGAGCGTGGAGACGGTGCCGGATCCCCGCATCGTCGAGCCGACCGACGCGATCGTCCGCGTCACGTCGACCGCGATCTGCGGCTCCGACCTGCACCTGTACGCCGTGCTCGGCATGTACCTCGACGCCGGCGACGTGCTCGGCCATGAGGCGATGGGCGTGGTGGAGGAGGTCGGCCCCGGCGGCGGGACGCTCCGACCGGGGGACCGGGTGGTCATCCCGTTCAACATCTCCTGCGGCACGTGCTGGATGTGCTCCCGGGGGCTGTTCGCGCAGTGCGAGACCACGCAGGTCCGCTCGCAGGGCACGGGCGCGTCACTGTTCGGGTTCAGCAAGCTCTACGGGCAGGTCCCGGGCGGGCAGGCGCAGTACCTGCGGGTGCCTCAGGCACAGTTCGGGCCGGTCGTGGTCCCCCAGGACGGCAGCCCTGACGAGAGGTACCTGTTCCTGTCGGACGTCCTGCCGACCGCGTGGCAGGCGGTTGAGTACGCCGCCGTCCCGGCCGGCGGCACGGTCGCCGTCGTGGGTCTCGGTCCGATCGGCCAGATGGCGGCCCGCATCGCCGCGCACCGTGGGGCCTCCCGCGTGATCGGCCTCGACCTGGTCCCCGAACGGCTGCAGATGGCCGCACGGCACGGGATCGACGTGCTGGACGTCAGCGAGGTCGACGACGTCACGGACGCGGTCCGCGCGCTGACCGGAGGGCGGGGAGTCGACTCCGCGATCGACGCCGTCGGCATGGAGGCGCACGGATCACCTGTCGCCGCGGGCGCGCAGCGGCTGGCGGGGATCCTGCCGGACGGAGTGGCCGCGACCATGATCGAGAAGGCCGGTGTGGACCGCCTGGCGGCCCTGCAGACAGCGTTCGACGTGGTCCGGCGCGGCGGCACGGTCTCGATCGTCGGTGTCTACGGCGGAGCGGCGGACCCGATCTCGATGATGCAGCTGTTCGACAAGGGCCTGACGCTGCGGATGGGACAGGCCAACGTGAAGCGGTGGATCGACGACCTGCTGCCTCTCGTGTCGGATCCCGCGGACCCCCTGGGCGTCCTTGATCTGCGGACCCATCGGGTGCCGCTCGAGACGGCTCCGGAGGCCTACGAGATGTTCCAGAAGAAGGCCGACGGCTGCATCAAGGTCGTGCTCGACCCGGCCTCGGCCTGAGCTCCCCGTGCGGATCGTGGACGGCGTCGTCGGGCCGCGGCAGTCTGCGCCGGGGGCGCGCGGCGGTCGTGGGGGCTGGCTGGTGGTCGCGGGCGACGTCGTCCGGGCGCTGGCGGCGGCGAGCGTCGTCGTCGGCACCTGGCGGGCGGGGCTCGTCGCGTGCGCGCTGTTCCTCCTCGTGCTCGGCGGGACGCTGATCCCGCGCGCGATCGGCGCTCCGGCCGGGCTGGACGTCGCGTACAGCGTGACGCTCCTGTTCGCGGCGTGGGCGGCCCAGCTGGAGTGGTACGCCGCGGTGGACTGGCTCGACCTGGCGGTGCACGCGGTCGCCACGGGCCTCGTCGCCGTGATGGTCCTTCTCGCGCTGGTGCGCTGGCGGGTGATCACCGACTCCGCGGACGCACCGGACCGGATCGTCCTGGTGACGGGGCTCGGTGCCACGGCGGCGGTGCTGTGGGAGATCGGCGAGTGGGCGGGTCACACGTTCCTGGACCCGAGCATCTACGTCGGCTATGCGGACACCGTCGGCGACCTCGCTGCCGGGCTCGCGGGCAGCGTCGTCGCGGCGGTCGTGCTGGCTCGGCGATCGTGACCGGGCCCACGCTGCCCACGGTCTCCGTGGTCATCCCCGCGCGTGACGACGCGGTCGCCCTGGCCGAGTGCCTCGCGCTCCTGGCTCGCCAGACGGTCACCCCGCGGGAGGTGCTCGTGGTGGACAACGGCTCGACGGACCAGACCGCGGCAGTCGCGGTGGCGTGGGGCGCCCGCGTCGTGTCCGAGCCCCGGATCGGCATCCCCTCGGCGGCGGCCACCGGGTACGACGACGTCGACGGAGAGGTGATCGCGCGGCTCGACGCGGACTCGCGTCCCGACCCGGACTGGGTGGAGCGGATCGCGACGTGCATGGCGGAGCGCCCGGACCTCGACGCCGTGACCGGCTCGGGGGAGTTCGTCGACCTGCCGGCGTGGGCGCGCGGGGCGGCCAGCGGTGCCTACCTCGGCTCGTACTACGTGCTCGCGCACCTGGCGCTCGGCCACACGACCCTGTGGGGGTCGTCGATGGCGATCCGCCGCTCGTCCTGGCTGGCGGTCCGCACGCTGGTCAGCCGCGACGACCCCGAGGTGCACGACGACCTGGATCTCGCCTTCGCGCTCGGACCCGGCCGCCGGATCCGCTTCGACCCCGCGCTGCGGGTGGGCGTGTCCGCCCGGTCGTTGCGGGGCCACGCGCAGCGCGTGCGGCGGTTCGACCGGGCGTGGCGGACGCTGCGGCTCAACTGGCAGGTGGCCCCACCGTGGTACCGCTGGCGGGCTCGACTCGCGCGGTGAGGGCCGCTCAGCCGTCCAGGCGGGCGGCGACGTCGGCGGGGAACCCGCCGGTGGCGACCGGGCCCCACCGGGTGGGCGTGATCCGGATCAGGGACTTGCCCTGCACCCGCATGGCGGCGCGGTACTCGTCCCAGTCGGGATGCTCCCCGGCGATGCACCGGTAGTAGTCCACGAGGGCGTCCTCGGCCTCCGGCATGTGCAGCACCTCGGCGTCTCCGTCCACCTGCACCCAGGCGCCGCCGAAGTCGTCGGACAGGACGCACACGCTCACCGCCGGGTCCCGCTCCGCGTTGACCGCCTTCGCCCGTCCCGGGTAGGTGGAGATCACCAGCCGGCCGCGGTCGTCGACGCCACCCGAGACCGGAGAGACCTGGGGCCGCCCGTCGCCGCGGGTGGTCACGAGGACGAAGCTGTGGCGGTCGCGGACGAAGTCGAGCAGTCCGGCGAGGTCGACGGTGCGTGTGGTGGCGATGGATCGGGGCATGCCCCCACGCTAGGAGCCGCCGCGGGCAGACGCCCGACGACGCACCGCCTGCTCGCCGGGTCGGACCGCCCGCGCGGGCGTGGCGTCAGCTGGTGAGGATGCGGTTCTTCTGCACCTCGAACTCGGTGTCGCTGAGCACGCCCGAGTCCCGCAGCGCGCCGAGCTGCGCGAGCTGGGCAAGCTTCTCGTCCATGTCGGGTGTCGCGGGGGCCGGGGGCGGCGCGTAGGCCGGAGCAGGCGGCGGAGCGGCGTACTGCGGCTCGGGCTCCGCCTGGGCGGCCCAGCGTCCGGCCTGGCGCCGGGACACCCGGTTCGACACGGCCGTGGCCGTCCCCGCGATGGCGGCGGTGCGTGCGACGCCTCGGATCAGTCCGGGCATGGTGTCCTCCTCGACGGGGTCAGGCGACGGGTTCGGTGGCGTCCAGGGAGGCGATGATCGCCTGCACCGGGATGCGTCCGCCGGCGACCAGCTGGCCGCCGGCGCGACGGAGGGCGACCGCGAACGGTGCGGCCCAGACGTTCTCGTAGACGAACACCCCGGCCGCGTCACCGGGTTCCAGCGCGTTCGCCGCCTCGCTCAGGTCGTCGTCATCGAGCAGGCCCGACGACGCGCCCTCGAAGATCGTCAGGTCGACGCCGCCGTCGCGCAGCTCGGAGAGCTCGAGCGCGGTGACCGTGCCGTCCGCCGCCTTCTGCATGAACACGAGGTCGAGGATGCGGATGATGCCGCGTTCGACCAGGTCGATCAGGAGAGGGAACGCCTCACCGGTGAAGTGTGCCCGGGGAAACGCGACCACCACGTAGTCGATCGGCCCCATCTCCTCGAACCCTGCCAGGTCCTCTGTCATGACCGTCCCCTCGCCATCGTCGGCTGAGATCTGTCACGGGGCTGGGGCGGGGAGAGACGCTGCCGCCCAAAGTCCCAATACTCCGGAAACGTACCACCGGCGCTTCGCGTGTCCAGGGGCCGCATCCCCATTGCGGCGGCGGTGGCTCGGGTGAAGGCTGGAGGTCCGCACACGGACTCGACGAGGAGACCCCATGTCCACGACCGTCGCCAGCATCACGCACATCAGTGCCCGTTCCGACACGAGCTTCGAGGACGCCGTCCGCGGCGGGATCGAGCGGGCATCGACCACGCTGCGCAACGTGCAGGGTGCCTGGGTCAAGGACCAGAAGGTCGAGGTGTCCGACGGGAAGATCACCGCCTACCAGGTGGTCCTCGAGGTCACGTTCGTCCTGGACCAGTAGCCCGGAGGCGGTCGGCCGTCACCCCCGCAGGGCGGCGAGCAGCGCACCCGCGGTGAGTCCGGCACCCGCGATCCACACGAGCGTGGGCAGCCGCGTCCAGAACGACCTCATGCGCGCAGCACCTCGCCCTGGTCGGTGACCTCGATCTCCTCGGCCTCGAGCGGCTCGGTCGCGGGCCCCTGGACCACCGCTCCGGTGGCGGCGTCGAACGCGCTGCCGTGGCACGGGCACCGGATCTCTCCGTCGCGCACGCCGCCGACCAGGCACCCCTGGTGCGTGCAGACCGCCGAGAAGCACCGGACCGTGTCGCCGTCGCGCGTGAGGACGAGCTTCTCGTCGGCGATGACGATGCCGCCGCCGTCCGGGATGTCGTCCACGGCGGCGAGCCGGTGGGAGTCGACGTCGTCGTCCTGCTCGACGTCCGAGCCGGTGGAGTACTGGTCGTCGTCGTCCGCGCCCGGTGCCGGGCCGAGCGTGGCGAACCCCACGTACCCCAGGGCGCCGGCCGCGAGAGCGACGCCGGCGCCCTCGAGCACCGACCGCCGACCGACCTCCGGGGTGTCCACGTCAGTAGCTCACGTACCCGCTCTGGCCGAAGAACCAGAGCGCGGAGCTGAACCAGAGGACCACGAGGACGCCCGCCAGGAGGCCGCCCAGCACGGGGACCGCGGCCGAGGGCAGACGGTGCAGGCGCAGCGCCAGCATCTTGGCGGCGAAGACCCCGTAGAACACGCAGCCCGCCACCGAGTGCACCAGCACGCGGGTGGACTCATCCTCGAACCCGAGCGACCAGACGCAGTGGAACACCACCGGCAGCGTGAGCAGGAACGCGACCGTACCGCTCCAGCGGTGCAGGCCGGTGACCCAGCCGGGGGCGTCCGTCACGCCCGGCAGCCGGCCCCACATCGCCAGGGCGGACAGGAGCTGCACCACGACCAGGGCGGCGGCGGCGGTGGTGAGCCACGACTTCATCTGGAGCATGCCGCTGAACCCGAGGGTGGTGAGGGCGGCACCGTCGCCGGGGTGCACCTGGGCGTAGCCGGCCAGCGCGGCCGCGACCGCCAGGCCGACGGCGCCGAGCGCAGCCAGCCCCCACTGCGGCGGCAGGTCCGCCGCGCGCGTCGCGGTGCTCACCCGTCGATCGTGGTGCCCGGAGGGTGTGCAGCGGTAGCCCTGCCGGCGACCCGCGGGTGGGTGAGGTGCTGCACAGATGTGCAGGGACCCTGGACGGATGTCCGGCGTGGTTCTAGCGTCGATGTGCCGGTCCGCCGACGGACGGCGGGCCCGCACGGGAGGACACCCATGCTCTCCGACCACGCCTCGATGCCCGTGCTCGCCGTCACCGACATGGAGCGAGCACGCGCGTTCTACGAGGGGACGCTCAGCTTCACCAGCGCGGGCGAGGTGCCCGACGGCGTCGTCTACGGCACGTCCAACGGCGGGTTCCTCGTGTACCCGTCCGCCTACGCCGGCACCAACAGGGCGACCGCGATCTCGTTCCAGCTCCCGACCGACGCCTTCGACGCCGAGGTGGACGCGCTGCGTGCTGCGGGCGTGGAGCTCCAGACGTTCGACCTGCCCGGCGACGTCACCTGGACCGACGGAGTCCTGTCCGACGGAGAGATGCGGGCCGCCTGGTTCGCCGACCCCGACGGGAACGTCCTCAACGTCGAGACGCACCCGGCGGACGCCGCGGGCTGAGGGGCCGCGGCGGGGACGCCGGGCGACGACCGCAGAGGTCGCCGCCCGGTACCTGTGTCAGTCGTCGTCGATCTCCGACCCGTCCGGGGCGATGACGTACCAGACATCGTTCACGCCCTGACCCTTGACGTCGCCCGGTGCGGTGTCCTGGGCGAACGTGTAGATCGGCCGCCCGTCGATGGTGATCTGCTGGGCGCCGTCGGTGCCGGTGATGGTCCCCACCTCACCCGTCACTCCCGTGACCGTGGGAGTGTCGGACTCCGTGGTGATGGCCGGCCACGCGGTCGCGCAGTCGCCCGAGCAGGCGCTCGTGCCGGAGTCCTTGGTGTCCTTGAGGAAGTAGTACGCGGTCATGCCGTTGCCATCCACGACGATGGTGCCCAGCGACGACTCCGCCGTCGCGAGGTCGGTGGACATCTCCTCGGCGGGCGTCTCCTCGGCGGGGGACTCCTCCGAGGTGGTGACCTCGCTCGCGGGCTCCTCGGTGTCGTCGCCGGAGCCCCCGCACGCGGTCAGGGTGGCCGCTGCCACGAGAGCGGTGATCGTGAGGGTGATGGTCCGTCGCACGGTGGTCTCCTCTGGTCGGTGCCGGTCCCGCCCCGGGGACCTGCTACCTGGGACCACGAGGCGGGGAGCGTGCAGGTTCACCGTGCGGTGAACCTGGGGCACGGGTGCATCGTTGACCGGGTAGGACGACGCGACAGCGGGGAAGGAGGCGGCGTGGCCGAGGAACCCGACGCGCTCCTGCGCGCTCTCCACCAGGCCTACGCGCGCCCGCTGCAGCATTACGTCGTGCGCCTCACGGGCGACCACGCACTCGCTCAGGACGTCGTGCAGGAGGCGATGGTGCGGGCGTGGAAGCACCCCGAGGTGCTGGCCAGGGAGCAGGACGCGACCCGTGCGTGGCTCTACACCGTGGTGCGCAACCTCGTCATCGACGACCGCAGGAGCGCGCGGCACGTGCGGGAGCGGACCACCGACCAGACACCCGACTCGGTCCAGCCCGACGGGTCGCAGGCCGTGCTCGACAGTTGGCTGGTCGCGGACGCCCTCGAGCAGCTGACGCCGGAGCACCGGGCGGTCGTCGTGGGCGCCTACTACCGGGGTCGGTCCGTGGCGGAGCTGGCCGCCGAGCACGAGATCCCCGAGGGCACCGTCAAGTCCCGCCTGCACTACGCGTTGCGCGCGCTCCGGCTCGCGCTCCAGGAGAGAGGGGTGTCCGCATGACCGGCCGGGACGCGGACGAGCGGTACGGCCCGGGCGACGACCCGTTCCGTGACTGGGACGCCGCCTACGTCCTCGGAGCGCTCGGCTCGCAGGAGCGGCGCACCTTCGAGGAGCACCTGCGCACCTGCGACGCCTGCCAGGCGGCCGTGGCCGACCTCGTCGGGCTGCCGGGGATGCTCCGGATGGTGACCCCGGACGAGGCGGAGGCACTCGGCGGTGCGCCGGACGCCGAGGTGGTCGAGCTGGCGACCCTCGCCCGGGCCGCGCACCGGGACCGTCGACGCCGCACGGCCGGCCTCGTCGGAGCAGCCGCGGCCCTGCTGCTGCTCGGCGGGATCGCCGGCGTCCTCCTCGGTCGGCCCGTCGACGCGGGAGCACCGGTCGCGTCGCAGTCACCGTCGGCGACCAGCCAGATCACCGCCCTGCAGCTGGAACCCGTCGGGTCCGTGGCCGTGACCGCGGACCTCACCCTGCAGCAGAAGGCCTGGGGCACCCGGATCGACTGGGAGTGCCGCTACCCCGCCGATCCCGGACCGTACGGTACCGACGCCACGTACGAGCTGGTCCTGGTGGACGAGGACGGGAGGAGCACCGTGGTGGCCACCTGGCGCGCGCTCAACGGCGGCGCTCGGGGGCTCGGAGCCTCGTCGAGCATCCCCACGGCCACGATCCAGCGGGTGGAGATCCGCGTGCAGGGCTCCGACGCGGCGGTGGCGGCCGCGGAGACGTGACGAGCGGGACCGTCAGGGCAGCGAGGGTCGGAACGGTGTCCCTGCGACATCGAGCGTCTGCGCCGCCGGGGTCCCGGGCGGTGCGACGACGTTGAGCTGGTCCGTCGTCCGCAGGAGCGACTCGAGGACGCGGACCCCGGCACTGCCGAGGTGCACCACGCCCTCCAGGTCGACCGTCACCGGCACGAGCCCGTTGCGGGAGCGTCGTAGCACCTCGGCCTCGACCTGCGCCGCTGCCGCTCGGTGGTCGACCGCGCCCCCGACGCGCACCACGTGCGCCTCGGACGGGTCCGCGCTGATCACCAGGGGGGCGGCAGCCAGCCGGACGGACTCCGCGACGGCGTCCGCCTGGTCGACGGGCGCGGGCCGACGAGCCGGGCACTCGAGCGTCACGGTGGTGCCGTCGGGACTGGTCACCACGTCCACCTGGAGGCCCGCGGACGCCATCATGCTGAAGCCGCGGCCCCGGTCTCCGGGGTCGCGGTCGGGCTCCCGCCACTGCCCGTGGTCCCGCACCACGACCTCGATCATCGCGTCGTCCCGGATGGTCGCGTGCAGGTCCACGGTCCCGTCCGACTCCCCGCGGTAGGCGTGCTCGATCGCGTTGGCCATCACCTCGCTGACGCCGAGGACGAGGGCGGACCGGTCGCGGGAGCCCAGACCGATGCCGAGTCCCCAGCCGTCCACCGCGCTGCGTGCCCCGGCCAGCTGGCGCGGGTCGGCGGGGACGCTCAGGTCGAGCGGCTCGGGGGCGCGTCGGCGGTGAGCGGCGAGCACGGTGACGTCGTCCGTGAACCCGTCGTCCGTCAGCACGCGGGGCACCACCTGGCAGATGCGCCCCGCCACCGACTGCCCTCCGGCCGAGTCGCGGTACGCGTCGAACGCCGTGCGCTCGAGGATTGCGAGCCCGTCCCGCACCGGCCGGTGGATGTTCTCCACGAGCCCGTCGGTGAACAGGAGGATCGCGTGCCCGTCCGGCAGGTTCGCGGTCAGCACGCTGCCGCTGGTCCGGGAGCCGAGCGGCCCGTCGCCGGTGGTGGGCAGCAGGTGTGCACCGTTCGGGCCGACGACCAGGGGGGCGGGGTGGCCGCGCGTGGCGTACTCGAGGTCGCCCGTGTGCGGATCGAGGAGGGCGACGCACAGGGTGGCGGCGAAGGCGCCCGAGACGCGCCCGGCGAACGCCTCGACGGCCTCGAGCGCGCTCGGGATCCCGGCGCCCTCCAGGAGGCGGGCCGCCAGCACCGCCCGGAGCTGGCTCATGATCGCGGACGCCTCCACGCCGTGGCCCACCACGTCGCCGACGGTCAGCGACACGCGCCCGTCGGGCAGCGTCGCGGAGTCGAACCAGTCGCCACCGGCCGCCTGCTCCAGGCCCGCGACCAGGTACGACGCCGCGACGTCCACGCGGGGGAGCAGGGGGACCGTGGACGGGAGCAGCGCACCCTGCAGCCGGAGGACGACCTCGCGCGCACGCGCCAGACGTCGGTCGGCGGTCGCGGCTCCCGTGCGCTCGAGCGTGGCGGCCCGGACGGCGGTGGTGATGTCGATCCCCGCGGCGACCGCGCCCAGCACGGTCCCGTCGGCGTCACGCCAGGGCGTGACGGTCAGGTCGAGCCAGATCCCCGACGCCGGGTCCGACCAGTCGGGGACCACCGAGACCTGGTCGTCGTGGAACGGCTCCCCGCCGCGCGCCACCTGCGTCAGGGCCGCGACCAGCGCCTCCAGGCCCGGGTCGCGCAGGTCGTACAGGCTGACGTCGAGCAGGGGGCCACGCTGGAGGGCGTCACGGGCGCCCTGGTTCGCGGCGACGATCCGCAGGTCGTCGGTACGGACCACCAGCTGGACGCCGGGGGAGACGTCGAAGGCAGAGAGCACGGCGTCCTGGTCGACGTAGGCGTCGGGCGCCATCGGCTCCGCTCCTCAGCTCGTGGGGATCGCGCGTCCGTTCGTGCTCGCGCCGTCGTCGGCGGGTGCGCTGATGACGTCCAGCCCGTGCGCTCCGGCCAGGCCGAGGCTGGTCCCGGGGGAGAGCACGATACGCATCCTCACACCTGCGGACGCACTCCGCCGGTGGGCGGCGGTCAGAGCCGACACACCGACCGAGCCCAGATGGGTCACGTCGCGCAGGTCGACGACCATCGCGCCGACCTCGCGAGCGGCGATCATCAGCTGCGTGACGGCCGCGGTCAGCTGGTGCGCCGTCGCCAGGTCGACCGGACCCTCGACCTTGACCAGCGGGACGTCACCGGCGGTGTCGAAGGTGATCCCGAGGGTCGGGCTCGTGCGCTGGGCAGCAGGTTCGCCGGCACTCTCGTCGAGGCTGGCGAAGAAGAAGTCGTCGAGCCGTTGGCGGGTGTCCGAGCCGAGACCGCCGCCCACCTCGACCGCGGCGACGATGCGTTCCGCCAGCGTCAGCAGCCGGACGTTGCGCTGCTGCGACCCCCAGCGCAGCAGCTCGAACGCGGAGTCGCTGTCGATGCCGTACCCGAGCATGAACGCGCCCTTGGCCTGGTCGATGACGGCGTGGGAGCGGAGCGCCTGCGTGAGCTCCTCGTTCACGCGGTGCGCGACCGCGTCTCGCTGGGCCGCGGTGATGTCCACGAGGAACCCGGTGACGGTCCGCAGGCCGCCGTCGTCGGTGGCGCCGGCGCCGGTCAGGGTGACGGAGCGCTCGGCCCCGCCGAGGTCGAGCAGCCGGTAGTGGCAGCCGAACGGCTCCCCGTCGACACCGCACCGGCCGAGGGCGTCCAGGACCCGACCGCGGTCCTCCGGGTGGATGTGCCTCGACATGAGCGCGAGGGTCGGCACCACGTCGCCCGGTGACATGCCGTGGATCACGAACATCCCGTCCGACCAGGTCCATCGACCCGTCGGAGCCGTGTAGCTGAACCGACCTACCTCGGCACGAGCGGCAGTGGGAGTGGGCACGACATCCTCCGCGAAGCCCCAGCAGGCGGGGCGGAAGCTCGGTACGTGGGCTCGAGGCTGAACCCGGTGCGCCGGTCGGGCGCAGGCGCCCGCCGTGGTGCGACCGCAGCGTATGCCACGATCGCGCGGGTCACCCGTCGAGGACGTCAGTGCAGGCGGCGGCGCCAGTCGTCCGGGACGCGACCTGACGGGCCGGGCACGGTCTGCTCCAGCGGGCGGTGCTCGGGTGCGGCGAGCGCGGGGCCGTCGGTGTAGTCGTCAGCCGGGTAGGACCAGAACCAGTCCTCGCCGGGCTCGAACGTGCGCATCACCGGATGGCCGGTCTCCCGGAAGTGCGCGGTGGCGTGCTGGGACGGCGAGGTGTCGCAGCAGCCCACGTGACCGCAGGTGGCGCAGCGGCGCAGGTGGAACCACCAGCCGTCGGTGGCGTCGCACTCCACGCAGCCGGTGCCGCTCGGGGGGACGGTCGGGTCGATGAGGGTCTCGGTCACGGGGTGGGTCCTTCCGTCGAGGAGTAGGGCAGCCGGACGCGGAAGCGGGTGTCGCCCGGCACGGAGGTGGCGGTCAGGTCGCCGTGGTGCTTGCCCACGACGATCCGCCACGAGATGTCCAGCCCGAGGCCCGTGCCGGAGCCGACGGGCTTGGTGGTGAAGAACGGCTCGAAGATCCGGTCCACCACGCCGTCCGGGATGCCCGGTCCGGTGTCCCCGACCTCGACCTCGAGCCAGTCGTCGACCCTGCGCGTGCGGAGCGTGAGGGTGCCGACGCCCTCCATCGCCTGCGCGGCGTTGTCGATGAGGTTGGTCCACACCTGGTTCAGCTCGGCCGCGAACACGTGGATGGGCGGCAGCGTGCGGTCGTAGTCCCTGACCACCGTGATGCCCTCGCCCAGCTGCCGCTCGAGCATGGTGACGGTGCTGTCGAGCAGCTCGTGCACGTCCACGGTCTGGTCGGGGGCGCGGCCGATCTGCGAGTACTGCTTCGCAGCACCGACCAACGCGGAGATCCGCGAGGTGGCGTCCTCCACCTCGTTCATCAGCGACTCGGTCTCGAGCGTGTACGAGAGCCACCGCACGGCGCCCTCGAGCACGTCGGGCCCCACCCACGAGGCCACGGCGTCGAGCCACTCGGGTCCCAGGCCGGCGGCGACGAAGTTGGGGGCCAGCTCCCAGCCGCCGCTGATGTCGTGCTCGTCCATCCACTCGCCCAGCGCGTCCTCGAGGTCGGACACCTCGAGGGCGGTCGGGACGACCTCGGACGCGCGCTGACGCGCCAGAGCCTTCACGGCCTTCTCCTGCAGGTGGATGATCTGCTCCAGCTGCTCCCGGTCGTAGATCCCGGACGCGAGCATCGCGAGCTTGTGCCGCATCCCCGCGACGCGCTCGCGCAGGGTCGACGTCGCCCTGGTCGCGGCGGCCGCCGGGTTGTTGAGCTCGTGGGTGAGTCCCGCCGAGAGCGAGCCGAGCGCCAGCAGCCGCTCACGCTGGCCGGTCGCCGCCTGCGAGCTCTGCTGACCGAAGAACAGCCCCTCGAGCAGGTGCACCGCCATGGGGAACCAGTCGTCCATGAAGGAGGCGAAGTCGGCCGCGGCGAGCACGTAGTAGCGGGACGGCTCGAGCACCCGCAGGGTCTGCGTGTAGGTCTGGGGGACCCGCTCGCCCAGGTACGCGGCCCAGGCACCCCCGTAGACCCCCACCTGGCTCGTCCGCGCGATCTCGACGTCGTCGGCCCCCACGCGCCGGTACATGGCCAGCGAGCCCTCGAGCATGACGTAGAAGTCCGTCGCGGGATCGCCCTCGCGGTAGAGCACGCCCGGGTCGATGACCTCCACGTGCCCGCGTGAGCACAGCCAGAGCAGCTGCTCGTCGCTCAGGTGCTCGAACAGGAAGAGGGTGCGCAGCTCGTCGATGTCGCACGCCAGCTGCGTGCGGACGGTCGTCGCGATCGGTTCGGTGGTGGTCACAGCTGCTCCAGGTAGCGGTGGACGAGCATCACGGCCATGGCGCCCTCGCCCACGGCGGACGCCACACGCTTGGCGGACTCGGCGCGCACGTCGCCGGCCGCGAAGACCCCGGGGACGCTGGTCTCCAGGTGGTACGGGGGTCGGTCCAGCGGCCACGCGTCCGGCACCTTGCCCTCGACCAGCAGGTCATGGCCTGCGCACACGAAGCCGTGCTCGTCGCGGGTGACGGTGCCGTCCAGCCACGTGGTCAGTGGAGCGGCCCCGATGAACACGAACAACCAACCGGTGTCCACAGATTCCTTCTGCCCGGTCGCGGTGTCCCGCAGCACGATTCGCTCGAGGTGGTCGTCGCCGACGGCCTCGACCACCTCGCTCTGCGTCCGCACGCGGATGCGCTCGTTCGACTCGACCTGCTCGACCAGGTACCGGGACATCGACAACGAGAGCGACGCGGCCCGGACGACGAGCGTCACCGACCGGGCGTGCCGGGACAGGTACATGGCCGCCTGGCCCGCGGAGTTGGCGCCGCCGACCACGTAGATGTCCTGGTTCTCGCAGGCCGTGGCCTCCGTGAGGGCCGACCCGTAGTAGACCCCGCGGCCGGTCAGGGCGCCGATCCCGGGTCCGTCGAGCTCCCGGTAGGCGACCCCGCTGGCCACGATCACGGTGTGGGCGTCCACGGAGGTGCCGTCATCGAACCGCACCGACCGGGCCGCGCCCTTGACCTCGAGCCCGACCGCGTCCCGGGTCATCACGATCTCCGCCCCGAACTTCAGCGCCTGCCGGCGGGCCCGGTCCGTCAGCTGCGCCCCGGAGACCCCGTCGGGGAACCCGAGGTAGTTCTCGATCCGCGAGCTCTGTCCCGCCTGGCCGCCGGTCGCGCTCCGCTCGACGAGTGCGGTCCGCAGCCCCTCCGACGCCCCGTACAGCGCCGCGCTGAGGCCGGCGGGGCCACCGCCGATGACGACGAGGTCGTAGAACCGCTCGGCCGGGCTGACCGCGAGCCCGACCTGCGCAGCGATCTCGCCGTCCGTCGGGCAGAGCAGAACGGTCCCCTCGGTGGTCACGAGCACGGGCAGCCGGCTCTCGTCGGCTCCCGCCACGTCCAGCAGCCGCCTCCCCTCGGGCGAGTCGGAGGAGTACCAGCGGTAGGGCACCTGGTTGCGGGCGAGGAACTCGCGGACCTCCGACGAGCGCGCCGACCAGCGGTGCCCCACCACCTTCGTCTCGGCGACGGTCCTCGGGGGGTTCGCGTTCCACGCCTCGAGCTGCGCGTCGATCACCGGGTAGAACTTCTCCTCCGGCGGGTCCCAGGGCTTGAGCAGGTAGTGGTCGAGGTCCACCACGTTGACCGCGTCGATCGCGACGTCGGTGTCGGCGTACGCGGTGAGCAGCACGCGGCGCGCCTGGGGGTAGATGTCCATGGCCTGCTCGAGGAACTCGATGCCGGTCATCCCAGGCATCCGGTGGTCCGCCAGCAGGACCGCCACCTGGTCGCCCCGGAGCTTGAGCTCGCGCAGGGCGTCCAGGGCGAGCGTGCCGGAGTCGGCGCGGACCACCCGGTACGCGTCGCCGTAGCGCCGCCGCAGGTCCCGTGCCACGGAGCGGCTGACCGCCGGGTCGTCGTCCACGGTCAGGAGCGCCGGCTTGCGGGTCGAGGTGCCTTCCACGCGGTTCCCTTCGTCGTGCCCAGTGTGCTGCGGCGCGGGCGACCGGGTCAGTCGCCCACCACCAGTGCGGCGCCGCCGGTGATGCGGACCAGCTCGTCGAACGTGGTCGGGAAGACGGTGTGCGGCGTCCCTGCGGCCGCCCACACCTGCGGGTAGTCCGCGAGCGCCACGTCCACCACCGTCTCGATCCGGTGCGGGTGACCGAGCGGCGCGACGCCGCCGATCGCCTGGCCGGTGGCGGCCCGCACCTGCTCGGGGGTCGCTCGTCCGACGTGCGAGCGGCTCAGCTGGCGTGCCAGCGCAGCGGTGTCCACGCGGTGCCGCCCGCTGGTCAGGACCAGCAACGGTCGCTCGTCGGCCCAGAAGACCAGGCTGTTGGCGATCGCCCCGACCTCGATCCCCAGCGCAGCTGCGGCCTCGGCAGCGGTCCGGGCGGAGTCGGGCAGCGCGACGACACTGCCGACCACGCCGGCGTCGGCGAGCGCGTTGGCCACCAGGCGGGAGCGGGTCGGCAGGTGGGACAGGTCGGTCACGGGTTCTCCTGCGGGGTGCGGGGGAGCCGACGGCGCGGCTGGAGGCGGATGTTGGGCAGCTCGGGGGCGGGGATCCGTGCACCGTCGTGGCCGGCGACCACCCCGAAGCGCTCGGCGCGGTCGTCGGACTCCCACTCGGCGCGCGCCTGGGCGATGTCGGCATGGGTGCGACCGACGAAGTTCCACCACATCACCAGGTCGTGCGCGAACGGGGCGCCGCCCAGCAGCAGGAGCCGGGCGCCGTCGCGCGACCGGACCCGCACGTGGTCGCGTCCGTCGCCGAGGTAGAGCAGGCCGCTGGTGGTGTGCGGCGTCCCGGCCACCTCGGCGGTGCCGGAGAGCAGCAGCACGGCATGCTCGAACCCGCGCACCAGCGGGATCTCGACGTCGGCGCCCGGATCCACGACGACGTCTGCGCCGAGCAGGGGCGTGTGCACGCGCGCAGGCGACCAGGAACCGTCGAGGTCGCCCACGAAGACGGTCGCGCGGGCGCGGGGCGCCTCCCACACGGGCAGCCCGCTCACCTGCACGAACCCCGGTGCGCCGTCGGCCACCCCGTCCGGCAGCGCCACCCACAGCTGGACCGCGTGCAGCAGCGGCTCGGAGCCGAGCGAGAACTCGGAGTGGGAGACCCCGTGCCCGGCCGTCATGAGGTTGAGCTGCCCGGGGCGGACCACAGCCTCGGACCCGACGCTGTCCCGGTGCAGGATCTCGCCGGCCACCGGCCAGGTGACCGTCTGCAGGCCGGTGTGCGGGTGGGGGAGCACCCGCATGTCGACGTGCTGCGGGCCGAACTCGTCGAGGAAGCACCAGGCGCCGACCATCGGCAGGGCGCGCTGGGGGAGGGTCCGCCGCACCCGCATGGCACGCACGCCACCGAGCGGCACGTCGCGCGCCTCGTGCAGCTCCACGACAGGCCCACGGGACGGGACGAGGTCGCAGAGCTCGGGCACGGGCCGCACCTCGAGGTTCGTCATGGGCCCACTGTAAAAGTCGAACCTCACGCGCGGGGGACCTGGCGCGTCTGCACACTGTGAGCGTGAAGGAACCCTTCGAGCGCGTGGTGTCCGTCCACGGTGCCACCGTCCTGCGTGTGTGCCGCGCGGTGGTGGGTCCGGTCGACGCCGACGACGCGTGGTCGGAGACGTTCCTCGCTGCCCTGCGCTCCTACCCGGACCTCCCGCCCGACGCCAACGTGGAGGCCTGGCTGGTGACGATCGCGCACCGCAAGGCGATCGACATCGTCCGGCGCGCCGCCCGGCACGCCCTCCCGGTCGCCGACGTCCCCGACCGCCCGGCCGCTGCGCAGGGACGCGACCTGGACCTGTGGTCGGCCCTGGCCGCGCTGCCGACGAAGCAGCGGCAGGTGGTCGCCTACCACCATCTCGGCGGGCTGCCCTACGACGACGTCGCCGCCCTCGTCGGCGGTACCGCGGCTGCGGCGCGGCGGGCGGCGTCCGACGGCGTCGCGACCCTGCGCAGGACCTACCCGGCGATCGACCAGGAGGAGTCATGACCTACTTTCCCGACGTGGACGACGCCGACCTCGTCCGGCTGCACCGTGACCTGGCGGCCCGCGCCGCGGCGGACGGTCTGCTCGACGTGGCCTACCGCACCGTGGACAGCCCGGTCGGCCCGCTGCTGCTCGCCCGCACGCCCGTCGGACTGGTCCGCGTCGCGTTCGGCGTGCAGGACCACGACGCCGTCCTCACCGCGCTCGCCTCCACGGTGAGCCCGCGGGTGCTCGAGGCGCCGGAGCGGCTGGACGACGTGGCCCGGGAGCTCGACGAGTACTTCGCCGGGCGGCGCACCACCTTCGACCTGCCGCTCGACCTGCAGCTGCTGCGCGGCTTCCGGCGCGACGTCGTCCTGCATCTGCCCGACATCGCGTACGGGCACACCGCCAGCTACGCCGAGATGGCCGGTCTGGCGGGGAGCCCGCGCGCCGTCCGGGCGGTCGGCACCGCGTGCGCGCTCAACCCGCTGCCCGTGGTGCTTCCGTGCCACCGCGTGGTGCGCTCCGACGGCTCGCCCGGGCAGTACGCCGGTGGCGCGGCGGCCAAGCTGACGCTCCTCGACCTCGAGACGCGTGTCGGGGTCGCGGCGTAGCGTCGTTCCCATGTGCCGGAACATCACCACGCTCCGAGGGCTCGAGCCGCCGGCCACCTCGGAGGAGATCGAGGCCGCCGCGCGGCAGTACGTCCGCAAGGTCACGGGCGTCCAGTCGCTCAGCGACGCCACGCGCGAGCCGTTCGAGGCCGCCGTCCGGGAGGTCGCCGCGATCACCGCCCGCCTGCTCGACGAGCTGCCGCAGCGCCGCCAGCCGCCCACCACGGTGCCGCCGCTGCGCCGGGCCGACGTGCAGGCACGGATCGCCGCGCGGGAGGCCCACGAACGGGCGCACGAGCTCGGGCTGCCCCACGAGCACGAGGACGAGGACGAGCTCGAGCACGCGACCGCCTAGAGCGGCCAGCGCACCAGACGGGGGATGCCCTGCGGGGCGACGGCGGCGAGGGCCAGGAACCGGGCCTCGGCGCGGTGCAGGCGGATGTGCTCGTCGAGCGACCACGTGGGCCCGTTGGTGAGCTCCATGCCGCACGCGCAGGCGATGGTGACGCGCCCGTCGTCCGTGGTGATCACCTGGCCGACCGTGGTGTGGTCGGTGGCCGCGCGGACCTTGGCGTGGCGCATCTCTGCGCTGACGGCTTCGACGGGGTCGGTCACAGCCCCATCCTCGCGCATCACGGTCAGCGCTCGGACCCCACCTGCTCGTCGTCCGCGAGGTGCTCCAGCTCGAACGACTCGTCCCACGCGGCGCCACCCAGGCTCGGCATCATGGCGCGCAGGCGCGGCTGCCAGGCGTCGGAGCGCTCCGGGAAGCACCGCTCGAGCAGGTCGAGCATCGTCGCGACCGCCGTGGACGCCCCCGGGGAGGCACCGAGCAGGCCCGCGATGGAGCCGTCCGCGGACGTGACCAGCTCGGTGCCGAACTCCAGCACGCCGCCCTTGGCCTTGTCCTTCTTGATCACCTGGACGCGCTGCCCGGCGGTGACCAGCTCCCAGTCGCGCGGGTGCGCGGTCGGCATGAACGCGCGCAGCGTGCGCAGGCGGCTGGTGTCCGTGGCGGTCACCTCACCGATCAGGTACTGGAGCAGGTCGAGGTTCCGCAGACCCACGGCGAGCATGGGGACCACGTTCCCCGGGCGGATCGACCGGATCAGGTCGGTCCACGAGCCGCCCTTGAGGAACTTCATGCTCCAGCCGGCGTAGGGCCCGAACAGGAGTGCGGTGCCGCCGTCGACCACGCGGGTGTCCAGGTGCGGCACGGACATCGGGGGAGCGCCGATGTCGGCCTTGCCGTAGACCTTGGCCTGGTGCCGGGCGACGATCTGCGGGTTGGTGGTCTTGAGGAACTGCCCGCTGATCGGGAACCCGCCGAAGCCCTTCGCCTCGGGGATCCCCGAGCTCTGCAGCAGCGGCAGGGCGCCACCGCCGGCGCCCACGAACACGAACCGTGCGCGGACCTTGCGGGTGCGCAGGTGGCCGTTCCAGCGCCGGTCGGCCACCCGCAGCGACCAGGTGCCGTCCGTCTTCTGGCGCAGCCGGGTGATCTCGCTCTCGAGGTGCAGCCGCGCGCCGCGGCCGACCGCGTCACCGATCATCGCGCGGGTCAGCCGCCCGAAGTCGACGTCGGTACCTGCCGCCGCGCGCGTCGCCGCGATCGGCTCGGCCGGGTCGCGGTCGTCCACGAGCAGCGGCGCCCACTGCGCGATCTGCGCGGGGTCGGTGCTGAACTCGAGGTCGGAGAACAGGGGGTGCTTGCGCAGCGTCTCGAAGCGCCGGCGCAGGTAGTCCGCGTTGTCGGCGCCGCGCACGAACGTCATGTGCGGCGTGGTCGACAGGAAGCCGTCGCCGCCGGGGAGGCGGTCGTGGGTCGCCAGGTGGTGCCACAGCTCGCGGGACAGCTCGAACTGCTCGTTGATCGTCACGGCCTTGGCGATGTCGATCGAGCCGTCGGGCCGCTCGGGCGTGTAGTTCAGCTCGCAGAGGGCCGCATGGCCCGTTCCTGCGTTGTTCCACGCGTTGGAGCTCTCCTCGGCGAGAGCCGGGCGCCGCTCGTGGATCTCGACCGTCCACGTGGGCTCGAGGGTGGTGATCAGCGCGGCGAGGGTCGCGCTCATGATCCCGCCCCCGACGAGGACGACGTCGATGGTCTCTTCGCGTTCTGGCACGTTTTCGATCGTATGTTGACGTCGAGATACCTTCCGTCCGTCAGCGTGTGATCTTCCTTACGTCAAGGGACCGAGGTCCCGGCCCGCCGCGGGGTCGGTGCGGCGGGCCGGGCCCGGGAGCGGGGTGGCGGCGGGTCCGTGTCACGCGCCACCCACCCCGCAGCTCATCCGTTGGCGCAGGTGGCGCCGTTCACCGTGAACGCGGCCGGCTTCGGGTTGGTCCCGGTGTGGGACCCGTTGAACCCGAGCTCCACGCTGCCGCCCGGGGCGATCGAGCCGTTCCACGCGGCGTTGGTCACCGTCACGGTCGCCCCGGACTGCGTGTAGGCGCCCGACCACAGGTTGGTGATCTGCTGGCCCGCGGGGAACGTGAACCCGAGCCTCCAGCCCGTGATCGCCGTGCTGCTCCCGTTGGTGATGCGCACCGACGCGGTGAACCCGGTGTTCCAGTCGTTGGTCGTGTACAGGACCGAGCACACGCCGGGCTGGACCGTGGGCGTGGGAGTCGGGGTCGGGGTGACCGTCGGGGTGGGCGTGGCCGTCGGGGTGGCCGTCGGAGTGGCCGTCGCCGTCGGAGTGGCCGTCGGCGTCGGGGTGGTCGGCGTCGGCGTCGGTGACGTCGTCGGGTCGGTGCCCGTCAGGTTGCCGACGATGATCCCGCGGCCGTTGGTGCCCACGTAGACCCGCCCGTAGACGTCGGGGTCACCGATGACGACCGACCCCGTCCAGCCCCACTGGTGCTGGTCGTCGTTGATCCGCACCCACGTGGTGCCCGCGTCGATCGAGCGGAAGATCCCGCGGACCCCGCTGATCTTGGACGACGTGTAGATCGCCGGGTAGCCGGCCCCGGGAGCGGCCTTGCCGAACCCGATGGCGTCGCCCTGGTCGACCGCGGCGATCTTGGTGAACGACGCGCCCGAGTTGGTCGAGTGCCACATCCCGTAGGTGCCCGTCGTCGTCCCTCCGGTGAGCCAGACATCGCCCTCCCGTCCGGGGACCGCGGCGAACCGCACGTTCCCCGCGGTCGGCAGCCCCGTGGCCGCGGAGGCGGTGAAGGTGGCGCCGCCGTCGGTCGAGGTCCAGAACGTGCCGCCGGAGAACGCGTAGAACTTCGACGGGTTGACCCGGTCGGACTCGACGCGGGCACCGGTGGCCGGGCCCGTCGACCTCGTCCAGCTGGAGCCCAGCGTCGACGACGTGTGGACGCCCGCGCCGTCGGCGCTCCAGACGATGCGGCTGCCGTCGGCGCTCATGGCCACGTTCCCGCCGCCCGTCACGCCGCCCGGCTCCTGGCCGGCCCACCAGGAGCTCCCGCTGGAGGTGGAGACGCTGATGTGGGAGCTGCCGGCGCCACCGGAGCCGACGCGCACCATCGTGGCCGGCGTCTTCTCGGCGAAGTCGGTGCCGTTGACCGAGCCCATGAACGGCGCGATGGCCGAGTAGGCGGACGGCGCCCTGGTGATGTCGGTGTGCACGAACCCGCCGATGTCCCCGAGGCCGGAGACCAGCTCCGTGGCGCCCGGAGGGGCCGCCAGGTCGAGCACCGCGGTCTCCTCCAGGCCCTGCGCCTTCACGGAGATGGCGACCTTGCCGCCGGTGTCCCACGCGGTCAGGTTGGAGCCGCCGTAGATGGTGGCGCCCGTGCCGTAGAGGAACGAGTTCGAGTCGAAGGGGTCGATCTCGAACGACTCGGTCATCCAGCCGAGCTTCGGGCTGGTCTCCGGCGGCGCGGACTGCTTGCCGAACGTGAGCCACCCGGAAGCGGAGATGTCCTGGGTGTACCGCAGGGTGCGGTCGGGGTAGCCGTTCCAGTCCCAGATCCGGGACCAGGTGGCGCCACGGTCGGTGGACCGGAACACCTGGATGTCCGGGAACCACGAGATCTGCGTGACCGCCATGATCGTGTCCGGGTCCTTCCGGTCGATCGTCAGACCCGAGTACCCGAAGTAGTTGTCCGTGCTCGAGGACGGCACGGGGCTGATCTGGGTCCACACGCCGGTGGCCGCGTCCAGCCGCCAGAGGTCGCCGTGGCCACCGTCGTACGGGCCGCCGGTGTCGCTCGTCGCGATGTAGAGCTGCTTGCCGACCGCGTCGAACACGCCCTTGTGCGCGATGTACCCCGTCGGCTGCCCCGCGATCCGCGTCCAGGTGGCCCCGGCGTCCGTGGACCTGTAGACGGTGTTCTCCTTGTCGGCCACGCCGACGTAGATCGTCCTCGTCGGCGATCCCTTGGTGCCGCTCGTGGGGTCGAAGGTGACCCACACGACGCCCTGGTTGGTGGTGAGGTACCCGTTCGGGTCGCTGGGGTCCTGCGCGTAGTTGCCCACGTTGGTGAAGCTGGAGACCTTGCCCCACGTGACGCCCGAGTCGGTGCTGCGCCACAGGCCGTTTCCGCCCTCGGTGCCGAAGTACAGGACGCGGTTGTCGTTGGGGTCCACCTGCAGGCGCTCGCCCATGCCGCGGCCGGGCATGTTGCCGCCGACCTTGAACGGGAGGGTCGTCTTGGCCCAGGTGGCGCCGCGGTCGGACGAGCGCAGGATCGCGCCGTTGTTCGGGTCCCAGCCGTTCGTGTACGTGCCGACCGCGGCGAACACCTTGTTCGGGTTCACCGGGTCGGTGGCCAGCGACAGGACCCCGTTGTGGCCCCAGTCGTCCCAGCCGACGTGGTCGAGCAGCGGGACCCACCGCTTCGTGGTCTGGTCGAGGCGGTACGCGCCGCCGATGTCGGTGCGGGCGTAGACGAGGCCCTTCTCCGACTGGTTGTAGACGATGCCGGGGACGAAGCCGCCCCCGACGATCTCGACGTTGCCCCAGGTGTAGGGGGAGACGGCGGCGTGGGCGGCTTCCTGGGTGGCGACGGCGACGAGTGCGCTGGCGACCAGGGCGCCGGCGGCGGCGACGGCCGCGAGCCGGGCGGGTGTGCGAGCGACGAGCGAGGGGGCGGACATCCGCAGCACTCCTTCGTGATGGCGGTGAGGGGCCTCCGGCGGCTGTGCCGGGGGTCCCTGGGATCGACGCCGAGCGACGACCGCCGCGACCGTATCGAAGCGCTTCGAACGAGCAGCAGAGCGTGAATCGTTTAGTCCCGGTGGGTGCGAGGCGCGGGACGCGCCGGACCAGGTGCTGGTCCGCGCGTGCGCCGGGGGACCGCGAGCGGTAGAACCGACGCATGAGCCGCGACCGCGACCTGACGTCCGACCCCTCCGCCGAGCACCTCGCCGACCCCGCACGTGCCCAGGCCGAGCTCGATGCCGCCGACGCCCGCTCCGGCGGCAACCCCGACCACGCCCCGCGCTCGCTGCACGCCGTCGAGCTCGAGGCCGACGACGAGGCCATCGCCAGCAGCGACGAGTGGGACGACCCCGAGCGGCTCTAGCGACCTAGGACAGGTCGACGCCGCGTTCGCGGACGCCCTGCAACAGAGCCTTGCCGTCCTCGCCCTGGATCACCGGGATACCGTCCGGGCGCCGGGCGGCGTCCTGCTCGGCCCGGACCTGGTCCGTCGTCGGCACGGGCACGCCGTGCGCGAGGACGTGCTCCCCGAACGTCAGCTGCCGGATGAGGATCGCCCGGACACGCGCCGGGAAGTGCTGGGCCGCACCGGCGTAGATCTGAGGATCCCGCTGGCCGTCGTCGCCGACGAGCACCCACTGGACGTCCGGCAGCTCGGCGAAGAGCCGCCGCAGCTGGGCGACCTTGTGCGCGGGACCGCTGCGGAACCACCCGCTGTTGGTGGGCCCCCAGTCCGTGAGCAGGAGGGGGCCGGCCGGGTAGCGGTGCCGCCGCAGGAAGCGGGCGAGCGTCGGCGCGGCGTTCCAGGCGCCGGTGGAGAGGTAGACCACGGGGACCTCGCGGTCGCCCGCGCGCAGCTCCGCGTACAGCCGGGCCATGCCCGGGACGGCCTCGCGGGCGTTCTCGTGACGCATGAACACGTTCCACGCGGCGACGAAGGGGCGGGGCAGACGGGTCACCATCACGGTGTCGTCGATGTCGCTGACGATGCCGAGCCGCACGTCAGGTCCGATCACGTGGACGGGCGCCGTCGCCGTGGCGCCGTCGGGCGTCGTGAGCCGGACGTCGTGCCAGCCGGGGGCCAGGTCGGACTCGAGGATCGTGTCGACGTACCCGCCGCGGTCGGTCACCACGCGGTGGGTCCGGTCGCCGACCTGCACCTCGAGCTCGGCGCCCGAGACCTGGGCGGTCGCGAAGCTGCGCCACCCGCGCAGCGCCGTGGCCGAGCGCGAGCCGGCCTGCGCGCTCCCGCCGGCGCCCGGGAGGTCCTCGTCGCGGACGTGCGGGGCGGCCAGGAGGGTGCGGGCGAGGATGCGCACCCACCCGGTGCCGCCGTACCCCGCGTACGGCTCGATCCGCACGGTCCAGCCCCGGCCGCGCAGCTGGTGCGCCACGGCCCGGTCGAACCCGCTCTCGATCCGTGCGGCGAGGTGGGTGCGCGGCACGGACGACGCCGGGTTGGTCGAGGCGCCGGACGGGCCGCCTGGTCGGGCGGTACGAAGCACCGGCCCGCCGCCGGGTTCGACGACGGGCCGGGCGCTGGGGGATGCACTCACGCGGTGTCCTTCGCGGACGCCTTCCGCGCGGCGGTCTTCTCGCTCTGTGCGTTGCCGGTCGTCAGGACCCCGCCGGCGGACTCGAGGTGGGCCCGGACGAACCAGTGGAACAGCTCGAGCTCGTGCAGGTGCCCCACGAGCAGGTCGTTGGTGACGTCGTCGATCTCCTCGACGTCCTTGGCGGCCTTGCGGTGGTCCTCGATGACGCCGACGTAGACGACGTCGAGGGCGCCGAGGTGCGCGATCGCACTGTCGCGACCGATCGAGTAGTCCTCCCACGTGCGGTTCTTCACCAGCTCGCCGGGGGTGCCCACCGGTGCGACGCCGAGCGTGGCGATCCGCTCCGCGATGGCGTCGACCATCAGCCGCACCGCGTCGACCTGCGGGTCGAGCATCTCGTGCACCGCGATGAAGTGGGGGCCGACCACGTTCCAGTGGATGTGCTTGAGCGTCAGCGCCAGGTCGTTCAGGGCGTCCAGGCGCTGCTGGAGCACGGCAGCGACGTCGGCTCCCTGCTGGAGGGTGAGGGACGGGACGGTGTACTTCGGCAAGACCATGGGGCGTTCCTTCGGTCGAGGGCGCGGGGTTTCTGCCCGACTGGCTCCACCGTGTCAAAGGTGGGCGGGTGCCGCCATCCGAACGGGTCAGGCGAAGGGGTCGCCGCGGTCGGCCAGGCGACGTGCGACGTCGTCGGGCGTCAGCTGCTGGAGTCCCGGCCCGATCTCCTCCCACCACCGAGGCGCCGCGACGTGGGGCACCTCCCGGCCGCGCAGCGAGTACGGGGTGATGGTCGTCTTCGCGGGGTGGTTCTGGGACCAGTCGATGAGCACCTTCCCGCCGCGGATGTCCTTCTTCATCACCGCGACCACGAGCTCGGAGTGCGCGGCGGCGATCTCGTAGGCGATGTCACGCGCGTACTGCCGGACCTCCAGCACGGTCTGCTTCCCGGGCAGTGGCGCGTACAGCTGCATGCCCTTGCTCCCGGAGGTCACGGGCACCGTGGTCCCGAGCCCGTCCTCGCGCAGCCGGTCCGCCACGAGGTGCGCGACAGCGGCGCACTCCGCGAGCCCCGCAGGCGCGCCCGGGTCGAGGTCCACCACCAGCCGGTCGGGCTTGTGGATCTTCCCGCGCGGACCCACGCGCCACTGCGGCGTGTGCAGCTCGAGCGCGCCCTGGTTGGCCGCCCACACCAGGCCCGCGAGGTCGTCGAGGAACGGCAGCTCCAGCTCCGCACCCTCGTCCTCGGCACCGGGTGCCGCGCGCAGGGTCTGCCGACGGATCCAGTCCGGGGCACCCCGCGGGGTGTTCTTCTCGAAGAACTTCTCGCCGCCGACGCCCCCGGGCCAGCGGATCCGGGTCACCGGTCTGTCCTTCAGCTGGGGGAGGATCGCCGGCGCCACCTGGACGAGGTAGTTCATCACCTCGGCCTTGGTCATCCCGGTGGACGGGTACATGACCTTCTCCAGGTGGCTGACCCGGACCTGACGGCCCTCGACGTCGACCATCTGCCGTTCGGGTGTCATGGCTGCTCCCACGGGTCGGCGTCGGTGTCGGTGCGCACGGCCCGCACGACCGGCTGCCGCAGCCGACCCGTGGGGTTCCTGGCGAGGTAGAGCGTGTCGACGACCACGGTCGGCTCGACCCAGCGGGTGCCGCGCGCGTCGATCGGGGGCACCTCGTCGTCGAAGGGCGAGTCCGCTCGGGCCACGAGGAGCTCCTGCAGCTCGCTCGCGCGTCTGCCCGTGAGCCCGCTGCCCGCACGGCCGAGGTAGCGCAGGGCCCCGTGGGCGTCGCGCGCACCGAAGAGCAACGCTCCCATCCGGCCCGACCCGTTCGTCTCCTCGCGCCAGCCACCGACGAGCGCGGCCCGGGTGCGGCGGTGCGGCGCCTTGACCCAGTCGCGGGAGCGCCGGCCGGGCGCGTAGGTGGACGTCCGGCGCTTGGCGACCACGCCCTCGAGGCCGAGTCCCTTCGTGACCTCCCACAGCTCGGCGCCGTCGGGGTACACGGGGGAGAGCTGCACGTTCTCGGGGAGAGGGAGCCCGCTCAGCGCCTCCCGGCGCTCGTCGTAGGTCCGGCCCGTGAGATCGACGCCGCCCAGCCGCAGCGCGTCGAACAGCAGGAACGTCACCGGACGATGGGCAGCGAGAGCCTCCGCACGGCGGGTCTCGCGGACGTGCATCCGCTCCGCGAGGGCGGTGAACGAGGGGATCCCGTCGGCCATGAGGACGATCTCGCCGTCCAGCATCGCGTCCGGGACCGCACCGAGTCCCGCCAGCTCGGGGTACGCGACGGTGATCTCCCGCTCGTTGCGGCTCCAGAGCCGCAGACGGCCGGACGTGGTGTCCGCGAGCGCCCGGACGCCGTCCCACTTCACCTCGAACGCCCACTCCGGCCCGCGCGGAAGCTCCGCCGGACCGGTCGCAGGGGTGGCGAGCATGGGCTCCACGGGTCCATCCTGCCCATAGGAGGTCGCGCGAGGCGCGGTCAACATCCACACGCCCTGCTGCCATCGACGGAGGACACGGCCATGCGAGCGATCTGGAAGGGTGCCGTCGCGTTCGGGCTGGTCAACGTCCCGGTGCGGCTGTACTCGGCGACGGGGGAGCACGAGGTCACGCTGCACCAGGTGCACAAGGAGGACGGCGGGCGGATCAGGTACCGCAAGTTCTGCAGCATCGACAACGAGCCCGTCGAGATGTCGGACATCGCCAAGGGGTACGAGACGGACGACGGCGAGCTGGTCGTCCTGACCGACGAGGACTTCAAGTCCCTGCCGCTGTCCACGGAGCGCGAGATCGAGGTGCTCGAGTTCGTGCCGGTCGACCAGGTGGACCCGATCCTGCTGCAGAAGACGTACTACCTCGAGCCCGAGAAGACGGCCGCCAAGCCGTACGCGCTGCTGCGGGGGGCGCTCGAGCAGGCCGACCGCGTGGCGGTGGTGAAGGTGGCGCTGCGTCAGCGCGAGTCGATGGCGATCTTGCGGGTACGCGACAACGTGATCGTCATGCAGACGCTCCTGTGGCCCGACGAGGTCCGTGCGGCCGACTTCCCGATCCTCGAGGACGACGTGTCGGTGCGCCCGCAGGAGCTGGCGATGGCGGCGTCCCTGGTCGAGTCGCTCGCGGCGGACTTCGACCCGTCGCAGTACGAGGACCGCTACGCGGGCGCGCTCGAGCAGCTCATCGAGGCCAAGGTGTCCTCCGGGAGCACGCGTGCGGTGCCCGTCCCCGCTGGTGAGGAGGCCGGCGCCGACGGCGGTGGCGACGTGGTCGACCTGCTGGCGGCGCTGCAGCGCAGCGTGGAGAAGGCCCGTGGCGCGCGTGGTGAGGAGCCGGCGAAGGACGAGGAGAAGCCGAAGGCCAAGGCGAAGAAGGCCAAGGCCAAGGCGTCGTGAGCGCGGCGGACCGGCAGGCCGATGCCGTCGCCGCACTGAGACGGATCGCCTTCCTGCTGGAGCGTGCCCAGGCGAGCCCGTACCGCAGCGAGGCCTTCCGCAAGGCCGCCGTCAGTGTCGAACGTCAGGCGGCCGACCGCCTGACGGCGCTCGCCGCGTCGGGCTCGCTGGCGGACCTGCCGTCGGTCGGTGCGCGCACGGCGGACGTCGTCGCGCACGTGCTCCGTGGCAAGCGCGTCGAGTACCTCGACAGTCTCGAAGCCGAGTACGCGGAGGCGCGCGCGGCCGCCGCGGACCCCGGTGCGGTCGCCCTGCGCGAGGCGCTGCGCGGCGACCTGCACTCCCACACCGAGGCGTCGGACGGGGCGACGCCGATCCAGGAGATGGTCCTGGCGGCCCTCGAGCTGGGGCACGAGTACCTCGCGATCACGGACCACTCGCCGCGGCTGACGGTGGCCAACGGCCTGTCGGCGTCGCGGCTGCGCGCCCAGCTCGACCAGGTGGCGGCGCTGAACCGCGCGGTGGGCCCGTTCCGCGTCCTGACCGGGATCGAGGTCGACATCCTCGACGACGGCGCGCTGGACCAGGACCCCGACCTGCTCGACCAGCTCGACGTCGTCGTGGCGTCGGTCCACTCGAAGCTCCGCATGGAGTCGGGGCCGATGACGCGCCGGATGATCGCCGCCGTGAGCAACCCGCGCACTGACGTCCTGGGGCACTGCACGGGCCGTCAGATCAAGGGCAAGAGCCGGCCGCAGAGCGAGTTCGACGCCCGCGCGGTGTTCGACGCCTGCGCGGAGCACGGGGTCGCGGTCGAGATCAACTGCCGCCCCGACCGGCTCGATCCTCCGCACGAGCTCCTCGCGGTCGCGATCGACGCCGGCTGCGACTTCTCCATCGACACGGACGCCCATGCCCCCGGCCAGCTGGACTGGCTCATGGCGGGCTGCGCACGCGCCGCGGAGCACCACCTGGACCCCGCCAGGGTGATCACCACGCTGCCCGCCGAGGGGCTCCTGGCGCGAACGCACAGGTGACGCGACACGCCCGATGCACGGAAACACGCCTCTCCCGGGTTAGTGTCAGCCGATCGTCCCCGGTTGCCGCGGTTCTGCCGCGCGCCCGGGGGATGGCCCGGAAGTGGGCCTGCATGTCCGAGTGAACACAGAGGAGCACATCCAGTGAGCGTGAACCGCACCGAGCTCGTCCAGGCCGTCGCGGCCAAGACCGGCCTGTCCAACACCGACGCGGACAAGGCCCTCAAGGCCTTCCAGGAGGTTCTCGTCGAGAACCTCAGCGCCGGCGAGGCCGTCACGATCCCCGGCTTCCTGGCCGTCGCCCGCGCCGAGCGCGGCGCCCGCACGGGCATCAACCCCCAGACGGGTGAGAAGCTCGAGATCCCCGCGGGCTACCGCGTCAAGCTCACGGCCGGCAGCGCCCTCAAGCGCGCCGTCCAGGGCTGACCTCAGCACCTCGACCGAGCCCTCGATCCTTCGGGATCGGGGGCTCGGTCGCGTTATAGTGGGAACCAGTCTCAGCAAGAGGGGGTCGCTCTGATGGTGGTCGTGCCGCGGCAGACGCGTCAGCGCGCCGAGATCCTCGACCTCCTCGAGGACGTCGACGAGTTCCGCAGCGCCCAGCAGCTGCACGAGATGCTCCGTGCGCGGGGCTCGAGCGTCGGCCTGGCCACGGTGTACCGCGCGGTGCAGAGCCTCACCGAGCACGGTGACGTCGACGTGCTGCGCACCGAGGACGGGGAGTCCGTCTACCGCCGGTGCGAGCAGCGCAGCCACCACCACCACCTCGTGTGCCGCTCCTGCGGGCGGACGGTCGAGATCGAGGCGGGCCAGGCGGAGGCGTGGGCGGCCCAGGTGGGCGCGGCGCACGGGTTCGACGACGTCGACCACACGATCGAGCTGGTCGGCACGTGCGCGAGCTGCCGGGAGTCCGCGACGGCCTGACGCGCCGTCAGTCCCGGGCCCCCCGGGCGAGCAGCTTCGGGAACGCCCACCACACCGCGGTGATGACGAGGATCGCGACGATCCCCACCGTCCAGCCCGCGGTCCGGGTGAGGACGACGTCGAACACGAGCATCGCGCTGCCGGCCATGACGAAGGCCAGGACCACCAGCCCCGCACGCGCGAGCCGGTTCCCCGCCGAGACGAGCTCCGGCTTGAGGCGCTGGCGGAACAGGACGCGGTGCAGGCTCGCGGGGGCGGTGATCAGCGTGGTCGCCAGCACGGCCAGGAGCACCAGGACCAGGTACAGGTCCTCCTGGTAGGCGTCCAGGTCCGCGAACCGCTGCTGGAACGGGATCGTCAGCAGGAAGCCCGTGAGGATCTGCGTGCCGGTCTGGGTGACCCGGAGCTCCTGCATGAGCTCGTCCCAGTTGCGGTCCGCGCGCTCGTTGTCGGTCTCCCGACGGCCGTCGTCCGGGGCTGCGTCGTGCTGGTGCACCGTCGTCCTCCTTCTGGTCTGGTCGGATCATGCCGCACGTGCCCGTCGTGCGCAGGTGCGGCCCTGACGTCGGGGAAGATGGACCCGTGACCCGACTGCATGACGCCGACCGCCGAGACTTCGCCTCCGACAACTACGCGGGGGTGCACCCCGAGGTGCTCGCCGCGATCGCGGAGGCCAACGGTGGCCACCAGACCGCGTACGGCGAGGACGTGTACACGACCCGGCTGCAGGAGGTCGTCGCCCAGCACTTCGGCGACCAGGCGACGGCGTTCCCCGTGTTCAACGGCACGGGGGCGAACGTGCTGTCGCTGCAGTCCGTGCTCCCGCGCTGGGGCGCCGTCGTGTGCGCCGAGACCGCGCACATCCACACCGACGAGAACGGGGCCCCCGAGCGGATGGGCGGCATCAAGCTGCTCACCGTGCCCACCCCCGACGGCAAGCTGACCCCGGAGCTCGTGGCGACGCAGGCGTGGGGGTTCGGCGACGAGCACCGCGCGCAGCCGGGCGTGGTCTCGATCACGCAGGCGACCGAGCTGGGCACCGTCTACACGCCCGACGAGGTCCGCGCGCTGGCGGACCAGGCGCACGCGCACGGGATGCGGCTGCACCTCGACGGGGCCCGGATCTCCAACGCGGCCGCCGCCCTCGACGTGCCGCTGCGCGCGTTGACCACCGACGCGGGCGTCGACATCCTGTCGCTCGGCGGCACCAAGAACGGGCTCCTCTTCGGCGAGGCCGTGGTGGTGCTCGACCCCGCGGCGGACGGCGGCCTGACGTACCTGCGCAAGATGGACATGCAGCTCGCGTCCAAGATGCGGTTCGCGTCCGCGCAGCTCGTCGCCCTGTTCGAGGGCGACCTCTGGCTGCGCTCGGCCCGGCACGCGAACGCCATGGCTGCCCGGCTGCGCGCCGGGATCGAGCACCTGCCGGGGGTGCAGGTGACGCGGCCCACGCAGGCGAACGGCATCTTCGTGATCTTCCCCGCCGGGGTGGCCGACGTGCTGCGCCGCCGGTGGCGGTTCTACGACTGGATCGTCGAGACGGGCGAGGTCCGGCTGATGTGCGCGTTCGACACCACCGAGGCCGACGTCGACGAGCTGGTCACCGCGGTCAAGGACGCTGTCTCCTGAGGGCGGGGGTCCGCCTGCCCGGACCCCCGCGCCTCAGGGCGTCATCGCACGGTGCAGGCTGCGCCGTTCACCGTGAACGCGCGCGGAGCCGTGTTCGTGCCGGTGTGCGAGCCGTTGAACCCGATCTCGGTGCTCGCCCCGGGCGCGAGCGTCGAGTTCCAGGCCAGCCCGGTCGCGGTCACCGACGACCCGGTCTGGGTGAACGCCGCGCTCCAGCCCTGCGTCACGGTCTGGCCGTCGGCGAACCCGAACCCGAGCGTCCACCCGGTCAGCGCGGTGGTCCCGGTGTTGGTGATCCGGATCGACCCGGTGAACCCCGAGCTCCAGCTGTTCGCCGCGTAGGTCACCGCGCACGAGCCGGTGGCCACGTCCGGAGCCGTGTACGCGGTCAGCGCGGTGGAGGCCGCGGACCGGTTGCCGGCGGCGTCCTTCGCCACGACCGTGAACACGTAGGACGTCCCGGCCGCCAGGCCGGTCGCGGTCCAGCTCGGCGTCGTGCTGCTGCCGACGAGCGTGCCCGCCCGGTAGACGTCGTAGCCGGTCACCGCCACGTTGTCCGTGGACGGCGTCCAGCGCAGCGGGATCGTGGTCGTCGTCCCCGTGCCGGCTTCCAGACCGGTCGGGGCCGTCGGTGCCACGGTGTCGGCGGTGCCCCCGACGGCGGTCCGCGTGGTCACCGGCGTCGACGCGGCGGACACGTTCCCCGCGACGTCCTTGGCCCGCACGGTGAACGAGTACGACGTGTCCGCCGTCAGCCCGGTCACGGTGAACGCGGTCGACGTCGTCGTCGCCACGAGGGTCGTCCCGCGGTACACCTCGTACCCCGCGACCCCCGACCCGGCGTCCGTCGACGGGGACCAGGTCAGCGGCACGCTCGTGGTGGACGGCGTCCCCACGGCGAGGTTGGCCGGCACCGTCGGAGCGGAGACGTCGCCCGGCTGAGCGCCGACCTCGGAGAGGGACTTGCCCGTGGTGCTGCCCGCCCCGCCGAGCCTGACCGTGTGGTCGAGGCTGACGAACTTGCCTCCGTCCTGCCACAGCGAGGGCTTCAGGAGCGCGTACTTGGGCTCGTCCCAGGTGGTCCAGTCGTGGTTGAGCAGGCCGCCGGTGTCGCCGGAGTTCGGGTTGAGCACCCAGAACGTGTGGCTCATCCGCCGCTCGACGATGAGGTCGCGCAGCGCGGTCATCCACTTCTCGTTGCGGCCGCCGTCCATGAAGCCGCCCCACTCGCCGATGAGCAGCGGCGCGGTGTTCTGCTTGTGCAGGTAGAGCCAGTTCGGGTCCCACACGTCACGCTCGAGCGTGGTCCGGTCCCACGTGCCCTGGAACCACGGCTGGTCGAAGACCAGCGGTCCGTAGTCGTGCGGGGAGTAGACCAGCTGGTCCTGGTTCGCGCCGAGGTCGATCGGGAAGTCCTTCACGCCGCGCAGGTTCCCGCCCCACCAGGTGCCGTAGTAGTCCGTGAGCCCCGTCGAGGTCCACGGCACCCCCGGCTTCGGGTAGACCTCGATGCCCTCGACGAAGATCAGCCAGTGCGGGTTGATCGCGAGGATCCTGCGCCCGGCGGTCTGCGCGAAGTGCTTGAAGTTGTCCTTGTCGCTGGACCCGTCCCACTTGGCGCGCTCGGTGGCGCCCTGCGTGCCGTGCGGCTCGTTCTTCACGTCCGCGCCGATGATCGTGTCGTTGTTCTTGTACCGCTCGGCCACCCACTCCCAGCCCGCGTAGACGTCCTCGGTGGTGATCGCCCCCTTCCACCACACCGGGTAGACGTGGCCGGCGTTGTCCGCCTCCGCGCTGTGCACGTCGAGGAAGACCTTGATGCCGTACTTCTCGCACAGGGTCAGCCAGTGGTCGAAGATCTGCAGGCTGTTCAGGCCCTCGAGCTCGGGGTTGGCGTACGTGTTGACGTTCGGCTTCAGGAACGTCCCGGCCTTCCACTCGAGCAACAGCTGCGTGGAGATGGGCACGCGGACGGTGTTGATGCCGCGGTCGGCCATGCCCTTGGTGATGGTGGTGATGTTGCCCGACCAGAGGCCGTGGAAGACGCGCTCGCTCGCGTTGAACCCGAACCAGTTGGTGCCCGTCAGCCAGACCTCCTTGCCGGCCTCGTCGACGATCTTGTTGCCCGACACGTGCAGCCAGTCGTCCCCGGCTGCGGCATGGGCGGGGACGGCGCCGAGCACGAGCGGGGCCGTCAGGGCGGCGGTGGCGGCGACGCTGGTGGCGAGCGCGCGCAGGCGATGGGTGGACGACACGGTTCTCCTCAGGTGGTCGGTCGGAACGGTCGAGCGGGGGCCCTCCTGGCTGGAGGACCCCCGCTCGTCATGCCGTCAGGTCACGCGTTGGTGCAGGTGGCGCCGTTGAGCGTGAACGCCGTCGGGTTGGTGTTGGTCCCCGTGTGGGAGCCGTTGAACCCGATGTCGGTGCTCTGGCCGGCACCGAGGGTGCCGTTCCACGCCGCGTTCTTGGCGGTGACCGCCGTGCCGGACTGCGACCAGTCGGCGCTCCAGCCCTGCGTGACGGTCTGGCCGTTGGCGAACGTGAACCCGAGGGTCCAGCTGCTCAACGCCGTCGTGCCGGTGTTGGTGACCTTCACCGAGGCGGTGAAGCCCGTGTTCCAGCTGCTGGCGGTGTACTTGACCGAGCAGGTGCCGGTCGACGACCCCGACTGCGTGGTCGCCGAGACGGCAGCGGACGGTGCCGAGACGTTGCCGGCGGCGTCCTTGGCGCGGACCGTGAACGAGTACGCGGTGGCGGCGGACAGGCCGGTCACGGTGTAGCTCGTCGAGGTGGTCGTCGCCACGAGCGTGGAGCCGCGGTAGACGTCGTAGCCGGTGACGGCCACGTTGTCGGTGGACGCGGTCCAGGACAGCGGGACCGACGTCGTCGTGGTGGTGCCGGCCGTCAGGCCCGCCGGCACCGAGGGCGCCGTCGTGTCCGTGACCGTGCCGGTCTGGGTGGTCGCCGAGACGGCCGAGGACGCCGCCGAGACGTTGCCCGCGAGGTCCTTGGCGCGGACGGTGAACGAGTACGCGGTGGCGGCGCTCAGGCCGGTCACGGTGTAGCTCGTCGAGGTGGTCGTCGCCACGAGCGTGGAGCCGCGGTAGACCTCGTAGCCGGCGACGCCGGTGCCACCGGTGTTGTCGGTCGACGCGTTCCATGAGAGCGGGACCGACGTCGTGGTGGTGGTGCCGGCCGTCAGACCGGTCGGGACCGAGGGCGCCGTCGTGTCGGTGACCGTGCCGGTCGCCGTCGTGGCGGAGACCGCGGTGGAAGCAGCCGAGAGGTTCCCGGCGGCGTCCTTGGCGCGGACGGTGAACGAGTACGCGGTGGCCGCGGTCAGGCCGGTCACGGTGTAGCTCGTCGAGGTGGAGGTGCCCACCAGGGTGGTGCCGCGGTAGACGTTGTAGCCGGTCACGGCCACGTTGTCGGTCGACGCGGTCCAGGACAGCGGGACCGACGTCGAGGTCGGCGTGCCGGCCGTCAGGCCCGCCGGCACCGAGGGCGCCGTCGTGTCGACCGGGGGAGTCGTGCCACCCGCGAGGACGGGGTAGGCGTTGGCGACGAGGGTCTTGAACTGGTCCTCGAACCACTGGCCGGCCAGCGGCGCGTTCGGCGTGGCGCCGGTCAGCTGGTTGGACAGCTTGGGCGACACGAAGGTCGGGTCGCACATGCGGTCGAACCGCTTGCCCTGGTCGTTCGGGATGTCGGACGACGCACCGTCGGACTCACCCGGGGGCTTGATCCAGACGAACGCGTCGATGTACGAGCCGGCGTAGCCGGCGGGGGACGCCTGCGGGAGCTCGCCGATGCCCGCTCCGAGCGGGTTGCACCAGGCGCCGCGGTGGACGCGCTTGTCCACCTTGGACTCGTTGACGTAGGTGTTGTGGTTGGTGCTGGTCGACACGGCGGTCGGACGCGCCGGGCCGCCCCAGCCGTTGCGCGAGGTGTCGACGAGCATGCCGAGTGACGACGGGAAGCCGGCCGCGACGAGCAGTCGGTGCATGTGCGCCGTGAAGTCGGCCTCGTCGAAGTCGAAGTTCCACTCGTAGAACGAGCTCGAGCGGATCGGGGTGCCGCCCACCGAGATCGTCGAGTCCGGCAGGAACGGCTCGTTCAGCGGCGTCGTGTTGGCCACGTCGCTGACGAAGCCGTCGATCGAGGCGAACCCGGCGGTCGTGGACTTGGCGACGTCCGCGAACAGGGTGGCGGCCGGACCGGCGTTGCTGTCCCAGCCGAGCCAGCCGGAGTGGCCGATGTCGATGTAGTTGTAGACGTTCGGGATGGCGTGCAGCTTGTCGAGCGCGTACTTCACGCCGGCCTTGTAGTACGGCGCCGCCTGCTGGCAGGTGGCCTCCGAGATGTTGGTCACCAGGTTGGGCAGCGAGTCGGGCTCGATCGTCGCCGCGATGCGGATGTCCGCGTACTTCGGGTCGCTGAGCAGCGCGGCGATCGGGTCGATGTACTCGGTCTTGTACCGGGCCAGGCCGGCGTCGGTGGCGGGGAGCTCACCGTTGGACGCCAGGGCGTAGCAGTCGCGGCCGGGCAGGTCGTAGATGACGAGGTTGAAGACGATCGGGCCGGAGCCCTTCTGGGCGACGGCGTTGTCCAGGTGGAACTTCAGGCCGTTGCCGTCGGCGTTGCCGGTGATCGCGCTGATCCGGTCCATCCAGACGGCGGTGGGCTGCTTGGCCACGGTCCGCATCTTCGCGGCGAGCGTGGCGTCGCCGGCACGTGTGGCAGCGCTCTCAGCCGCTGCCGCGTACGTGGGGTTCACGTACTGCGTCGCACCGGCGTAGGGGTTGTCGACGTGCGCCTCCGCGGCGCTGGCGCTCGTCGTGATGCACAGGGGTGCTGCGAGCAGCGCCATCGCTGCCGCGGCGGTCGTGGCCGCGCGCAGGCGCTGCCTCACCGCTCTCTTGCCGTGTGTGGACACGTAGTCCTCCGGGTGTCGATCGAACTGCCCGGTCGGCCATCCCGTCCGGGCGCAAGTCGTCCGGGGAAGTCCACGGCGACTGGTCGCTAGATCACCACGCGGACTTTCCGGGCGGCACGGGGCGAATCGTTTAGGCAGTCCCCGTTACCGAACTGTGACACGCATGAGAGCGTTCTCATCTGGACCGCGGACCGGTGCTGCCGCGCACTGCGAGGCCTCCGATCTGCAGGGCGCGGCGGGCGCGGAGGTCCCCGTCCAGGACTGCGAGGACTGCCTCGCCGGTCGCTGTTCCGAGGTCCCGCTGGGCCGAGGGGAGGGTCGTGATCGAGGGCGTGGCGAGGCGGCAGAGGGCCGAGTCCGAGCCCGCGACGATAGACAGGTCCCAGGGCACCGCGAGGCCCGTGCGGCGGGCCACGTCGAGGGCCGCCACGGCCATCTGGTCGGAGTCGTAGACGATCGCGGTCGGCGCGCGACCCCCCGTCAGCAGCCGGCGGGTCGCCACCGCGGCCTCCTCCGCCGTGCCTCCCGTGGCCTCGTGGACCAGCACCCCGGAGGCCGCGTCGAGCACGCCCGTGAGCGCCCCGAGCCGCTCCCGCGTCCGCACCAGCTCCTTCGGACCGCTCACCAGGGCCACGTGACGGTGGCCCAGCTCGAGCAGGTAGCGGCCGACGCGACCGAAGGCCTCGGCGTCGTCCAGGGTCACGGCGGCGAGGTCGACGTCGCTCTGACCTGCACCGACGACCACCGCGGGGGCGCGCAGGCGGCGCAGGGCGTCGAGCCGGGGATCCTCGAGGAGCACGTCGGTGACGACCATGACGTCGAAGCGACGCTCCGCCCACCACTCGCCGTAGAGGGCGACGGCAGCCTCCGGTCCGTCGACGAGCTGGAGCACGAGCGCGAGGTTGCGGGTGGCCAGGACCTCCTGGAGCGAGATCACGAACTCGAGCACGCCGGTCGCCTGGGCCACCGGCCCGGCCGCCCCGCGGTCGAAGACGAGACCGATGGCGCGCGGCCCCGTCCGCATCGACCGGGCGGCCGCGCTCGGCCGCCAGCCGAACTCGTCGGCGACGCGCAGCACGCGCTCCCGGGTGGCCGCAGAGACGCCCGGCCGGCCGTTCAGGGCGTACGAGACGACGGCGATCGACACGCCCGCGGCGCGCGCCACGTCGGTGATCGTCGGGCGCCGCGCAGGGGCGGACGAGGGGCTGGGGGAGGACGGCCCGGACGACGGCGTCGACGGCGACGCGGAAGAGCCGGGTGCTCCAGAGTCATATGCAGGTGTGACCACGATCACCTAGTGTGTCGCCCGATGCGGGTGAAATGCATCATCTCGGCTCCGACGACGTGGGCGAGGGATGTGGGGTCATGGGAACAGTGCGGCGCGGACCGGTCTCACCGACGGCACGGCGGACGATCGGCGTGCTCTCGCCGGTGGTCGGCGGGTTCTACTTCGGAGCGTTGATCGCGGGCGTGGCCCGGGCAGCACGAGCGGCCGGGCACCGCGTCGTGGCCGTGCAGACGTACCCGGCTGGGCTGGACCGGGAGCGGTACCCGGACGAGTCGATCCTCGACGCGCCCGTCGCCCTCGGCGCGGTGGACGGGCTCGTCGTCGTGGGCAAGGCGCTGCGCAGCGACCGGCTCGCCTCCGTCCAGCAGTGGGGGCTGCCCGTGGTGCTCGTCAGCGAGGAGCCCCAGTCGGCCGACGACGCCGTCGTGCTCCCGGACAACCTCGGCGGCGTGCGCGCCGCCGTCGAGCACCTGCTCGGTCACGGCCACACGGCGATCGGCTTCATCGGCTGCCTCACGCAGCGGGACATGCGCGAGCGCTTCGCCGCCTACCGCGCGACGCTCGCCGAGCACGGCATCGAGCCGCCCGACGCGTGGATCTACGAGTCGTCGGACAACCACGAGCAGGGTGGCGCCGACGCGGCCGCCCGGATGCTCGCCGCCGGCTCACCCACCACGGCCGTCATCGCGGCCACCGACCGGAACGCGATCGGCTTCCAGCGCGCCCTGCGTGCGGCCGGCCTCGTGCTCCCGCGGGACCAGGCCGTGATCGGGTTCGACCACGCCGACTCGGGCGCTCGCGTGACGCCCCGGCTGTCCACCGTCGACGCGCACTACGACCGCGTCGGCGAGACCGCGGTGTCGCTCCTGCTGTCCCGCATGCGCGGCGAGGAGGTCCCCGGCGGGGAGTACCGGGCGCCGTCGACCCTGGTCCTGCGCGAGTCCTGCGGCTGCACCGAGTCCGCGCAGTCGGCGCCGGCCACGGGCGCCGGGACCGGCAGCCGCAGCGGGTACCAGGTGCTCCGGGCGCTCGCCGGCACGGCGTTCGTCGGCCCTGCAGGTGTCGGCGGTGCCCGTCGGACCGGCGTGGCCCCCCGCGAGACGTGGTGGCACGCCGTCGTCGAGCCGATCGAGACCGCGGCAGAGCGCGGGACCACGCCCGGGACGGCCACCCTGGCCCGGCTCGCCGACGTCACGGCGGCGATGCAGCCGCACCCCGAGGCGCTCGAGCAGCTGGTGACCTGCCTCCGCGGGGTGGAGGCCGATGTGGTGGAAGCGCTCTCTCACCCGGAGCACGAGGTGGCGGTGCGGCGCGCGGTCACCGAGGTGCTCCTCGCCCTGACCCGGGGCTGCACGCGGGCGATGCTGGCCCGGAGCGGGCAGCTCGAGCGCACCATCGTCGACCAGTACGAGGTCGACATGGACCTCCTGCGCGGTGACGGAGCCAGCCCGCGCGCCCTCGGCTGGTTGCCGCGCGGGGTCCGCGGTCATGCCTGCCTCGGGCTCTGGCTCGGCGCCGACCGGGGTCCGGGCGACCGGGAGATGGAGATCGTTGGCGTGCACGACACGTCGGGCACCCTGTCGCGCCTCGTCGGCGTCCGGACGACCGCCAGCCAGTTCCCCCCGGCGGCGCTGACCAGGGCAGGGACGGTCGGCTCGAACGAGCTGACGTTCGTCGTCCCGGTGACGTTCGGGGGCAGCGACTGGGGGCTGCTGGCGATCGACGGCACCGTGGAGACGCGGGCGACGAGCGCCCGGGACCGGTTCAACCACTGGGCGGCGCTGCTGGCGGTCGCGCTCGACCAGGAGCGCCTGCTGGCGAACCTGCGCGAGCAGCGTCGCGCGCTGGAACAGGCCGCCGCGCGGGAACGCTCCCTGGCGGACACCGTGCGCGCCAGCGAGGAGCGCTACGCGCTGGCGTCCATGGCCGCGCACGACGGCACCTGGGACTGGGACGTGTCCGCCGGCACGGTCTACTACTCGCCGCGCTGGAAGCAGACCCTGGGGTACGACGACGACGTCATCGGCGACTCGCCGGGGGAGTGGCTCGAGCGGGTGCACCCCGCCGACCGCGACGAGCTGTCGGCGTCGATCGCCTCGCAGCTGGCCGGTGCCGGCTCCCCGCTCGAGCTCGAGCACCGCGTCCGCACGTCCTCCGGCGACTACCGCTGGATGCTCTGCCGGGCCGTGACGGTGCTCGACGACGCCGGCTGCCCCGCACGGCTGGTGGGCGCCCTGGTGGACGTCACGGAGCGCAAGGAGCAGGAGATCGCCCTACAGCGTGACGCGCTCCGTGACCCGGAGACCGGGCTGGTCAACCGGCTGCTCTTCCTGGACCGGCTCGGCGCCGCGGTGCTCCGGACCAGGCGGTCGCCCGGGTACGACTGCGCGCTGGCCCTCGTGCGGGTGCTCGACGGGCCGGCGATCCCCACGCAGGGGCACGTGGAGGCGGACGGGGACGCGCGGCTCGACCTGCACCGCGAGCTGGTCCGCCGCCTGCGCCGACCGCTGCGGGAGGGGGACACGCCCGCGCGCATCTCCGAGGACGACTTCGTAGTCCTCCTCGACGACGTCGGACCGGGCGGTGTGCCGAGCCGCCTCTCGCTGTTGCTGGACCAGCTGCGTCAGGAGCTGGGCTCGCGCGTCGCTATCGGGGTGCTCGGAAGCATCCGAGGCTTCCGCGACGTGGGGGAGGTGCTCCGCGAGGCGGACATCACCCTGCTCCGGGGAGCCTCTCGGCAGGGCCGCCCGGGATCGGTCCTCCGGTAGGACGACGACGCCCCCGCCTCCCGGAGCGGGAGACGGGGGCGTCTGTGCGTGCGATCAGCTGCGGCCGCGGGCCGGGCCGTGCGTGGGGCGCGAGGCGCCGTGGCCCGGGCGGGGGCCCGAGTCGAGGCGGATACGCAGCGGGCGTCCGGCGACCCGGGTGCGGGCCAGCCGGTCGATCACGTCGGCCGACAGGCCGTCCGGGATGTCCACCAGCGCGAAGCTGCCGAAGATGTCGATCTTGCCGACGTCCTTGCCGGTCAGGCCGCCCTCACCGGTGAGCGCGCCCACCAGGGCGCCCGGCTGCAGACCGTCCCGGTGGCCGACGGCGACGCGCCAGCGCGGCGAGCCCCCGGCGATGTGCGTGTCCGCACGGCGACGCTCGCCGCGCTCCGGACGGTCGTAGCTGCGCTCGCCGTCACGCTCGCGGCCGCCACCGGTGAGGTGCGCACGCGAGAGGGCGTCGTCGAGGTCGTCGCCCTGGACCGCCACGGGACCCTCGTCGCCGACCGAGAGGGCCGTCAGCACGGCGAGCAGCTCGAACGGGTCGACGTCGGGATTCTGCGCCATGTGCACGGCGATGGCCTCGCGGTAGAGGTCCAGGCGGTCGAGCTCGGCGCGGGCGCCGGTGCGGGCCAGGAGGGCCTGCACGCGGTGCGCGGAGACCTCGGCCGGCGAGGGGATGTCGACCTGCAGGAGCGACTGGCGCGTGGTCCGCTCGATCTGACGCAGGCGCGACTGCTCGGCGGGCGTGACGAACGAGAGCGCCTCACCCTCACGCCCGGCGCGGCCCGTCCGGCCGATGCGGTGCACGTAGATCTCGGGCTCGCGCGGCACGTCGAAGTTGACGACGAGGCCGATGCGGTCGACGTCCAGGCCGCGGGCCGCGACGTCGGTGGCGACGAGCACGTCGAGCGCGCCGGTGCGGAGACGGTCGACGATCTTCTCGCGCTCGGTCTGGGCGACGTCACCGGAGATGTACGCGGCCGAGATGCCCCGCTCGATCAGCGCGCTGCCGACCTCCTCGGCGGCACCGCGGGTGCGGACGAAGACGATGGCCGCGTCGGCCTCGGACACGGCGAGCACGCGAGCGAGCGCGCCGGTCTTGTGGCGGTGCGGCACGACGGCGTACGTCTGGCGGACGCTCGTGACGGTCGAGGCCTGGCGCGAGACCGTGATCTCGACCGGGCGGTTCAGGTGCTGCTCGGCGACGCGACGGATCTGCGGGGGCATCGTCGCGGAGAACAGGGCGACCTGACGCTCACGCGGCGCGGCGGACAGGACCTTGTCGACGTCCTCGGCGAAGCCCATGCGCAGCATCTCGTCGGCCTCGTCCAGCACGAGGAAGCGGACCTGGTCCAGCTTCAGCGTGCGGCGCTCGAGGTGGTCGAGCACGCGACCGGGGGTGCCGACGACCACCTGGGCGCCGCGGGCGAGGGCGCGCTGCTGCGGCAGGAACGGCGAGCCGCCGTAGACCGCGAGCACGTTCAGGCCGGGCAGGTGGGTGGCGAACGACTGGATGGCGTCGGCCACCTGCATCGCGAGCTCACGCGTCGGGGTCAGCACGATGGCCTGGACGGCGGGGATGTCGTAGTCGATCGCGGCGAGCAGCGGCAGGCCGAACGCGGCGGTCTTGCCGGTGCCGGTTTGGGCGACGCCGACGATGTCGCGGCCGCCGAGGAGCGCGGGGATCGCCTGCGCCTGGATGGCGGACGGAGTCGTGAAGCCGAGGTCCGCGATGGCGGCCTGGAGTGCCGGGGGGAGACCCAGCTCGTCGAAGGTGCCGTTCTCGGGCATGGAAGAGGGCGCAACAGAACTCATGAAGAAGGGGAACCGATCATCGCGGGGCGGAGCCCTGAACCGTGCACCGGGACGGCGAACAGCGGGTCGCAGCCCCGGACCACCCAGTGGCAACCGCTCACGCGATGCCTAGACCACACGACGCGAGGCGGGTCACGACCGGCTGAGCGGTGGTGACGACGCCTCGAAGGGGGACGCGACGAACTCCAGATTCATCGACGAGTCTACCGGGCGGAGGCCCCGAGCGGCAGGCGGCCCGCGGGTGACCTCGCGCACAGCGTCTACAGGCCGAGGCGCGGACCCTCGATCGCGGGGCAGGTGTCCATGACGACGTCCAGCCCGGCCGCACGTGCGCGCGCCGCGGCGTCCTCGTCGACGACCCCGAGCTGCAGCCAGACCGCCCGGGCGCCGACGGCGATCGACTGGTCCACCACGGCCCCGGCCAGGGTGCTGTTCACGAACACGTCGACGACGTCGATACGGCCGGCCACGTCGGCGAGCGAACGCACGCCCGCTGCACCGTGGACGGTCTCGGCTCGCGGATGCACGGGCACGATCTCGTGGCCGTGCGACTGCAGGTACCGCGCGACACCGAACGCCGCGCGCGACGTGTTGGTGGACAGCCCGACGACAGCCCAGCGTCCCGGGGTCGTCAGGAGGCGCGCGATCACGTCCGGGTCGTTGCGGTGCACCATCACAGAACTCTCGCACCCGCTGACCTGCGCCGCAGCCGAGGGCGCGCCGTCGTCGAGGGCAAGCCCGGCGGACGCATAGGATCGACGCCGCCAGGACGGGACGGTGACGGGGGAGGCAGTGGCGAGCAACGACGTCGTCTCCACGCGCGTGCTGACCGTGCCGAACGCCATCAGCCTGGTGCGTCTGCTCCTGGTCCCCGTGTTCGCGCTGCTCATCGCCCAGGGTGAGGACGGGTGGGCCCTCGCCGTGCTCGCCGTGTCCGGCGCCAGCGACTGGCTCGACGGGGTGCTGGCCCGGCGGCTCGGGCAGGTGTCCCGGGTCGGTCAGCTGCTGGACCCCGCGGCGGACCGCCTCTTCATCATCGTGACGCTCGTCGCCCTCGCCTGGCGCGACGTGGTGCCGTGGTGGCTGCTCGGGGTCCTCGTCCTGCGCGACGTCGTGCTCGCCGTCATGCTCATCGTCCTCGCGCGTGCGGGGTACGCGCCGTTGCAGGTGCACCTGGCGGGCAAGGCCGGCACCTTCGCCCTGCTCTACGCGTTCCCGCTGCTCCTCCTCGCGCAGTGGGACTCGTGGGTCGGCACCGTCGCCGGGGTCGCCGGGTGGGCCTGCGCCCTCTGGGGCGTCGCGCTCTACTGGTTCTCCGCGGTGGTCTATCTCGCGCAGGCGCGCCAGCTCCTGCGCGACGACGCGGGACGCTCATGAGCACGCGGCACGGGTCCAGCGAGCCGCCGCGCAGCCCGGACGCGTCCATGACGCTGCTCAACGAGGTCTACCGACGCCCGCTCGACCCGGGGTACGCGGAGGCGACCGCTCGTCGTGCCGCGGGTACCGGCCCCAGACGGACCTGGCGTTCGACCGCCGGCATGGTCCTTCTTGCCATGGGGTTGGGCCTGGGCGCGACGGCCGCGACGCTCGCCCTGCGGCAGCCGGCGGGGGCCGTGCTGGCCGCGCGCGAGCTCCTGGAGGCGCAGATCGAGCAGCGCCGCGCGGAGGCCGACGAGCAGCAGGCGGACATCACCGCGATGACCGACGAGATCGCGAGGCTCCAGGAGGAGCTCCTCGGCGACGAAGGCCAGTCCGTGCGCGACGAGATCGCGGGGGACTCCGTGCACTCCGGTGTGACGGCGGTGACGGGGCCCGGTCTGCGGCTCGTGCTCACGGACGCGCAGGCCGAGAACCTCGACGAGGAGGACCCGGAGCTCCGGGTCCAGGACGTCGACCTCCAGGTCGTGGTGAACGGCCTGTGGGCCGCCGGGGCGGAGGCTGTCGCCGTGAACGGGCAGCGCCTCACCGCGATGACCGCGATCCGGAGCGCGGGCGACGCGGTGCTCGTCGACCTGGTCGCCCTCAGCAGCCCGTACACGGTGGACGCCGTGGGCGATGCGGTGAGCATGCAGACGGAGCTCGCGCGGGCGAGCGCGGGTCAGCACCTGGCCACGCTCCGGACGACGTACGGGATCGGTGTCCAGATGACGTCGCAGAGCAAGCTCGAGCTTCCGGGGACCGGCCTGGTCACGCTCCACGAGGCCGAGGTTCCGGACGCCACCTCCGCGCCCGAGCCCCAGTCCGGCGCGGTCAGGGATGCATCTGGACAGAGCCTTGTGGCAGGGTCTGCAGGTCCGACACGGAGGGACGGCACGTGATCGCAGTCATCGGTCTGGTCATCGGCGTCGTCGGGGGTCTGCTCCTGCAGCCGACCGTGCCCGTCGAGCTCCAGCCCTACCTCCCGATCGCGGTCGTCGCCGCCCTCGACGCCCTGTTCGGCGGCCTGCGCGCGATGCTCGACGGGATCTTCGACGACCGGGTCTTCCTCATCTCCTTCCTGTCGAACGTGGTGGTCGCGGCGCTCATCGTGTTCCTCGGCGACCAGCTCGGCGTGGGCACGCAGCTGTCGACCGCCGTCGTCGTCGTGCTCGGCATCCGGATCTTCTCCAACGCCGCGGCGATCCGCCGGCACCTGTTCAAGGCATGAGCGTGACTCCGACGAGCGACGAGCGGGACGCCGACGGTCCGATGCCGCCCGACGACGTGGAGAACTCCCTGCCCCCGGTCGTGCCGGAGGACGAGGAGCCCACGCGGCCGAACTCCCTCCCTCCCGTGGTGCCGGAGGACGAGGAACCTGCGCCGACCAGCTCCTTGCCGCCGGTGGTACCGGAGGACGAGGAGAACTCCCTGCCTCCGGTCGTGCCGGACGACGACGACACCGCGCCGACCAGCTCCGTCCCGCCCGAGGTGCCGGAGGACGAGGAACCCGAGGCTGCCGACGAGCCCGAGGCAGCGCCAGCCGGACCGACGCCCCCTTCTGAGCTGGCGGACGGCGACCCGGTGGACGACCCGGTCCGGGCCGAGCCGAACGAGCAGAGCGGCTGGGCGGTCCTCGGTCGTGCCCTCAAGCCGCGGTCCACCCGCGCGCAGCTGGTCGCGGGCGTCCTGTGCGCCGTGCTCGGCTTCGCGCTGGTGGCGCAGGTGCGCCAGTCCGGTGAGGCCGACCTGGGCGGGATGCGGCAGGGCGACCTCGTCCGCATCCTCGACGAGACGACGAACCGCGGGGACGCCCTCGCCCGGGAGTCCGCGGACCTGTCGCGGGAGCGGGACGACCTGCTCTCGGGCTCGGACCGCCGGCAGGCCGCCCTCGACGCCCTGCGCCGCAGCGCCGAGACGCAGGGGATTCTCACCGGCCGTCTGCCCGCGGAGGGCCCCGGTGTGGTGGTCACCCTCACGGAGCCGGACGGCTTCATCAAGCCGATCACGATGCTGAACATGCTCGAGGAGATGCGGAACGCGGGCGCGGAGGCGGTGCAGCTCAACGACCAGCGGGTCACGGCGAGCAGCGCGTTCACGGGCACGGGTGGAGCGGTGGTCCTCGACGGCGTCGAGCTCACGGCGCCGTACCGCTGGGTCGCGATCGGCGACCCCGACATCATCGCCCCGGCGCTGCAGATCCCCGGGGGAGCGATGGCGCAGGTGCGCAACAACGGAGGCAGAGGGACCGTCGAGCGTCAGGAGCTCGTGGAGGTAGACGCCATCCGTGTCGTGCCGGATCCCGTGTTCGCGACGCCGGTGCCTCCGCAGGGCGATTGATCCTGTTCTGTGCGATCCGCGCAGCGTGCCGCGGGCTCCCACGTGGTGCCGACGTGCTGCGCCGACCCGCCCGGTCCGCATAGGGTGTGGCTGACCCCGAGGAACCCCGGGCGTCGAGGTGCGAGATGGGCCCGGGAGGTGGCATGAGCGGCGAGGACCCGCAGGTCGGACGCTTCGCGGGCGGACCCGACACCACGATGAGCTTCGGGGCGATCGAGCCCGTCGAGATCGAGGCATCGGCTCCCGTCGGGCTGACTCCGGACGAGGTCGCGGCGGTGCACGCGCTCCCGCCCACCTCCGCCCTGCTCGTGATGCAGCGCGGAGCGAGCGCCGGTGCGCGATTCCTGCTCGATGCCGAGCGGACGGTCGCGGGGCGGTCGACGGCAGCCGACATCTTCCTCGACGACGTCACCGTCTCCCGCAAGCACGCCGAGTTCGTCCGCGAGGGCCAGACGTTCGTCGTCCGGGACATCGGGTCGCTGAACGGCACCTACGTCAACCGGACCCGCATCGACCAGTCGGCGCTGCGGGCGGGCGACGAGGTCCAGATCGGCAAGTACCGCATGACGTTCCACCCCAGCCCGCACCGCGACGCGGCCGGCGCGTGACCGGCCGGTCCCTGCCGCTCGGCCCCACGGGGAGCACCACGTGACGAGCGCCCGAGCACAGCGCGTGCAGGTCGACACCGCCGCACCGGCAGAGGTCACGCACGAGCCGTGGCCCCGCGGCATCTCGCGCCGTGCGTCGATGCGAATCTCCGACGTCCTGGCCGCGCTGCGCATCGAGTTCCCGGCCGTCACCACGTCCAAGCTCCGCTTCCTCGAGGAGCAGGGGCTCGTCGAGCCGGTGCGCACGGCTGCCGGGTACCGGCAGTACTCGCCGGCGGACATCGAGCGCCTCCGGTTCGTCCTCCGGCAGCAGCGCGACCGGTACATGCCCTTGAAGGTCATCGGTGACCGCCTCGCCGCCCTGGACGCGGGGGAGGAGGACGAGCCGGCTCCGCGGGCTCGGCTCGCCACGCGCGACGGCGTCAGTGAGGGCACCGGCACGCGGTGGACGCTCGACACGCTCGCTCGCGAGTCCGGTGTCGAGGTCGCGTTCGTCGAGGACCTTGTGGCCGCCGGGGTCCTGCGCACGCACGGCACGGGGTCGTTCGACCTGTGGGCCCGCGAGATCGTCGTCGCGGCCGCCGCCCTGGCCGAGCACGGGATCGACCCGCGACACCTGCGGCAGTTCCGGACCTCCGCCGACCGCCAGGCGGACCTCGTCGAGCAGGTGGTGGCGCCGTGGCGCGGCCAGCGGAGCGCGTCGTCGCGGGCGCGGGCGGGCACGCTGGCGGCCGAGGTGGGCGAGCTCTGCACGCAGATGCACACCGCGCTCGTGCGCGCCGCGGTCGCCGACCTCGCGCCGTAGCGGGGTCGCCAGCACACCGGCTGTCTCCTGGGGGGCGCCGGATCGGCGTGGGCGTCGTAGCGTGGGCTGCATGGGAGAGGACGCCGAGCTCGTGCCGGTCGAGGTCGTCGGGGTGCGCCAGCACATGGCCGACGACGAGATCGTCGTGCTGCTCCTCGACCCCGACTCCGAGCTCCTGGTGCCCATCCTCATCGGCCCCACGGAGGCGAGTGCCATCGCCTCCGCGCAGGCGGGCATCGTGCCGCCGCGGCCGATGACCCACGACCTGCTCCGGGACGTGCTCATCGCGGTGGGCTCGGGCCTGACCCGGGTGGAGATCACCCGCCTCGAGGAGGGCGTGTTCCACGCCGAGCTGGTGCTGCGGACAGGTCCACGCGTGGACTCCCGCGCGTCGGACGCCATCGCGATGGCGCTCCGGTTCGGCTGCCCGGTCCTGTGCTCCGCCGAGGTCGTCGCGATCGCTGGTGTCGAGGTGCGGACCACCACGTCCGAGCAGGATCTCGAGCGGTTCCGGCGGTTCCTCGACCTTGTGACACCGGAGGACTTCAGCACCGGGGCGGAGCCCGAGGAGGAGGGCGGCGCGGAGGGTCGTTAGTCCCAAACCTTCTCCTTCAGGTCGAAGGTGAGACTCGCCCGTCGCGACACGCCCGGCGGGCGTCATGGCGTCCGTACCGCCGCGGGCCTAGTCTGACAAGCAGCCGGAGGAGATGTCCGCCGACCGGCGTGCGACGAGTGGAGGATTCGTGACCAGCAACGAGAGCGCCGAGAGCGTCAGCGGGGCAGTGCCGCAGCGCGCTCAGGGCATGCTGTTCGACGACGACCTCCCGGACCTCGACACCGCCACCGGCTACCGCGGTCCCACCGCGTGCCGCGCCGCGGGCATCACGTATCGCCAGCTCGACTACTGGGCCCGCACAGGCCTAGTGGAGCCGTCCATCCGGCCGGCCACCGGTTCAGGCACCCAGCGCCTGTACAGCTTCCGCGACATCCTCGTGCTCAAGGTGGTCAAGCGCCTGCTGGACACGGGCGTCTCGCTGCAGCAGATCCGCACCGCCGTCAGCCACCTGCGCGAGCGGGGGGTCGACGACCTCGCCCAGATCACTCTGATGTCCGACGGGGCCAGCGTCTACGAGTGCACCTCGGCGGACGAGGTCATCGACCTCGTGCAGGGCGGCCAGGGCGTGTTCGGCATCGCGGTCGGCCGTGTCTGGCGTGAGGTGGAGGGCACGCTCGCCGCGCTCCCGACCGAGCGGGCGGACGAGGACGAGGAGCTCATCGCGACGCCGTCGGCCCACGACGAGCTCGCACTGCGCCGGCAAGCCCGCACCGCCGGCTGACACCGACCGACTCGACGAGCGGCTGCCCTCCGGGGCGGCCGCTCGTGTCGTGTCAGTGGCGAGGTGCGCGCAGCGCGCGGTCGAGCAGGGCGTCGAACGTGCGCGCCAGCTCGGCGGCCGCGGCACCGGGCCACGCGTGCACCGGCTGCGCGGCGCCCTGGGCCTGCTGGAGCGCCGCGCGCTCGGGGACCGGGGGAGTGAGGACCAGCGGGCCGTAGAGCGTCTGCAGCTCCTCCAGCCGGAACGCCTGCTCGATCGAGCGGGCGCGGACGCGATTGACCACGATGCCGAGCGGCTGCAGAGCCGGCGCGGGACCGCGACGCAGCTCATCGATGGTCCGCATCGCGCGGCCGACGGCCATCACGGCGAACAGGCCCGGCTCGGTCACCACGAGAGCGCGGTCGCACGCGGACAGTCCCGTGCGCGTGAGGCCCCCCAGGGACGGCGGGCAGTCGATGAGGACGAGGTCGTAGTCGCGCACCCAGGACAGCGCGTAGCGGAGCCGGTCCAGGTCGTCGCCGTCGAGCCGGTCGTGCGTCGCGGACCGCTCGGACCCGGCGAGGACGTCGAGGCCCTCGTCGGCCCACGAGGACAGCACGGTGGCCTTGGCCATCGTCGCCTCGCCCGGCTCGTCGAGGACGGACGCGACGTCGCCCGCCTGCGGACGCGCTCCGAGCGCCATCGTGCTGTCGCCCTGGGGGTCGAGATCGATGACCAGCGTGCGCAGCCCGCGCTCCAGGGCAGCCGACGCCAGACCGAGGGTGATCGACGTCTTTCCCACGCCACCCTTGAGACTGCACACCCCGAGCACCAGCACGTGCGCAACCGTAGCCGGGGCACCGGCGTCCGGCGAAACGCCGCGCGCATCATCCCAGGTCAGGACACACTGAACGGATGAGCATCCGCCTGAGCCGCTGGGGACACGCCTGCATCCGCCTCGATCGGGGCGCCGACCACCTCGTCATCGACCCCGGCGTCTTCTCCGACCTGCCGGGCGCGCTCGAGGGTGTGACGGCCGTCCTCATCACGCACGAGCACCCCGACCACGTGGCCACCGAGCCGGTCGTCGAGGCGGTGCAGGGGGGCCTTGAGGTGTGGGCCCCGCAGTCCGTGGTCGACGTCCTCGTCGAGGCCGGGGCGCCTGCGGAGCGCGTGCACGCCGTGCGCGGAGGCGATGTCGTCTCCGCCGGTGGGTTCGAGGTGGTAGCGCTGGGGGAGTGGCACGCACTGGTCCACCCGGACGTGCCGCGCGTGCACAACGTCGGCTATCTCGTCGCGGGCGTGCTCCACCCGGGCGACGCGTACATCGACCCTGCGGGCGCGCACGTCGACGTCCTGTGCGCACCGCTCGGGGCGCCGTGGCTCAAGCTGGGAGAGGTCGTCGACTACGTCCGGCACGTGCAGCCGGCGCGCCTCGTCGTCGTCCACGACGCCCTCCTGAGCGCGATCGGGCAGGGCATGGCCATCGGCTTGCTGGGCCGGCTCGGCGGCGCGGGGGAGCCGCTCTCGCTCGACTCCGGTGAGGGCATCGACCTCTGACGTCGTCCGGCTTTCGCAGCGCGCCGTCCGCCCGTAGCGTGAACGCGTCGGAAGGAGACCGCCATGACGGAGTCCGCAGGGCACGAGGTGCCCGAGCTCGAGTACGACGAATCGGTGCCGCCCCGCCCGGAGGAGGAGATCGCCGACGCCGCACGCTCGGTGCCCGACCCCGACGGCCACGGCGGGACCCCGGCCGACCAGACGACGGCGCGCGAGCTGCCCTGACCGGTGCTCCGCCCCAGATGAGGCATCCTGTGGACGTGGATATCCGACAGGTGGGGGAGAACGACTGGCGTCTCGTCCAGGGCGTCCGACTGCGCGCCCTGCGGGAGAACCCGGACGTCTTCGGCGCCTCGTTGGCGCGGGAGGAACGGTTCGCCGAGTCGCACTGGCGCATGCGCCTGCGGACGTCGGTCACCTGGGTCTCCGTGGACGACGACGGCGTGGGCCGCGGGATGGTCACGATGATGCAGGAGCCGGGGTCGCCGGTCGACGACCGGCACGTCGTCGCACTGTGGGTGGCTGCGGAGTCGCGGCGTCACGGCGTGGGGTGGGCGCTGCTGGACACCGTCCGTCGTGCGGCCGTCGCCGAGGACGCCCGCACGGTGTCGCTGTGGCTGCTGGACAGCAACCACGCCGCCGGCGACCTGTTCGTCCGTTCCGGGTACACGCGGACCGGGGAGCGCCAGGTGGTGCCACGCGACCAGTCGCAGACGGAGGAGCGGTACGTGCTGACGCTCCGCGCCCCTTCCCATGCGTAATGTCATAATGTGCATTATCGGCGTGCGGCACACACACGCGACTCGCCCTGATCTATAGTTGAAGCATCAATCACTAGGGAGATGCTTCGATGCCCGACTACGGCCACGATCTCGCCTTCGGCAGCTTCCTGACCCCGACGGCCAAGGACCCGCAGCTGGTCGTCGCGCTGGCGCAGCTGTCCGAGCGCTCCGGGCTCGACCTGGTGACGTTCCAGGACCATCCGTACCAGCCGGCGTTCCTCGACACCTGGACGCTGCTGTCCTGGGTCGCCGCGTCGACGCAGCGGGTCCAGGTCGCCGGGAACGTGCTGAACCTGCCGCTGCGGCCGCCGGCCGTCCTGGCGCGCGCCTCGGCGAGCCTCGACCTCCTCTCGGGCGGTCGGTTCGCGCTCGGCCTCGGCTCAGGAGCGTTCTGGGACGCCATCGTCGCGATGGGCGCACCGCGGCTGACCCCCGGGCAGGCCGTCGATGCGCTGGACGAGGCCATCGACATCATCCGGGGCATCTGGGACACCGACGAGCGCGCACCGCTGCGGGTGCACGGGACGTACCACCACGTCGACGGCGCCAAGCGCGGTCCGGCGCCGGTCCACGACGTCCCGATCTGGCTCGGTGCGTACAAGCCGCGGATGCTCGGGCTCGTCGGGCGCAAGGCGGACGGATGGCTGCCGAGCCTCGGCTACCTGAAGCCGGGTGACCTGGCCGCCGGCAACGCGCGCATCGACGACGCGGCAGCCGCCGCCGGCCGTGATCCTCGCGAGATCCGGCGCCTCCTCAACCTCGGAGCCGGGTCGTTCCAGGGCAGCGGGTTCCTGCAGGGGCCGCCCGACCGGTGGGTCGACGACCTGCTCCCCCTGGTCCTGGAGGACGGGATCGCCACCTTCATCCTGGGCACCGACGACGAGACCACGATCGCGGTGTTCGGCGGGGAGATCGCTCCGGCGCTGCGGGACGCCGTCGCAGCCGAGCGTGCTGCCGCGGGCACCGCCACCGGCACCGTGCGGCCCGTGATCGCGCTGGCCAAGCGGCGCGCCGGGATCGACTACGACGGCCTGCCCGCCTCCCTCGTCGCGACCGCCGTGGAGCCCGGCGACCGCGAGTACGCGCGCGTGCGGTCGTCCTACGTCTACTCCGGCTCCCCCGGTCTCGTCCTGCGGCCGGACACCGCCGAGCAGGTCAGCGAGGCGCTCCTGTTCGCCCGCGCCCAGGAGGTCCCGTTCGCCGTCCGCAGCGGCGGGCACGGGATCAGCGGCCGGTCGACGAACGACGGCGGGATCGTCGTCGACCTCGGGGCGCTGGACACCGTCGAGGTGCTCGACCGCGAGAAGCGCGTCGTGCGGCTCGGCGCCGGAGCCCGATGGGGTGACGTCGCCTCGGTGCTCTCACCGGTCGGGCTCGCCATCAGCTCCGGCGACTACGGGGACGTCGGTGTCGGCGGGCTGGTGACGGCCGGCGGACAGGGCTTCCTCTCGCGCTCGTACGGGCTCACGCTCGACCACGTGGTCGCCGCCGAGCTGGTCCTCGCCGACGGTCGCCTCGTCCGGACCGACGCCGACCACGAGCCGGACCTGCTCTGGGCCGTCCGCGGCGCCGGGGCGAACTTCGGCATCCTCACCGCGGTCGAGATCGAGGCCGCCGAGGTGGGCAACGTCGTCTACGCCACGATCGTGTACGACGCCACGGACACCGCGGCGTTCGTCGAGTCGTGGGCCGAGCTCGTCGAGGCCTCGCCGCGCGAGCTGACCAGCTTCCTCACCCTGGTACCCGCGAGAGGACAGAACCCCGCGGTCGGCTACGCGATCGTCGTGTGGGCGAACGACGACACCGGGGCGGCGATCGGGGCGCTCGAGCAGTTCCTGGACCTGGCACCCGTCCTGCAGCAGCAGGCGCAGCTCGTGCCGTACGCCGCGACCGTGGCCGCGCAGCACGGCCAGCAGACCGGCGGCGCCGACTCCGCCGCGCGCGGCGGGCTGGTCGAGCACGTGACACCCGACCTCGCCGCGCTGCTGAGCGAGCTCCTGGCCGCGGGCGACGCCGACATGCTGCAGCTGCGTGCCGTCGGCGGCGCCGTCAACGACATGGATCCGGCAGCGACCGCATACGCGCACCGGACGCAGAACTTCTCGCTGCTGGCGTCCGCCCGCGGCAGCCGGCGCGCGCAGATCGACACCTGGTGGGATCGGCTGGCTCCGCACCTGCGCGGCGTGTACCTCAGCTTCGAGACGAACCAGTCCCCCGCTCGCGTCGCCGAGGCGTTCCCGCCGGAGACGCTCGCGCGCATCGCTCGGCTCAAGGCGCTGTACGACCCCGAACATGTGTTCGACGGCAACTTCGGGGTCGCTCCCTTGGCGTCCGGGGCGCCCGTGCCACGATGACGTCATGAGCACTGACGACATCGCCGGCACCGTCGCCCACGTCGAGCAGCAGGAGCACGACCTCGTGTTCCGCACGTTCACCCACGACGACGCGTGGCGTCTGGGCTGCCTGCTCGTCGAGCTGGCACAGGAGCGCGACCTGGCCGTCACGGTCGACATCCGGCGGGGCAGCCAGCAGCTGTTCCACGCGGCGCGGCCGGGCACCACGCCCGACAACGACAGCTGGATCGAGCGCAAGGTCCGCGTGGTCGAGCGCTTCGGGGCGTCGTCGTACCTGGTCGGGCTGCGCGCCGCGGCCAAGGGCACCACCTTCGCCGCGCAGCACGACCTCCCGCTGCAGCGGTACGCGGCCCACGGCGGGGCCTTCCCGATCCGCGTCCACGACGTCGGCATCGTCGGCGTGGTGACCGTCTCCGGGCTCCCCCAGGCCGACGACCACGCGCTCGTCGTCGAGGCCGTGACCGCGCACCTCGCCTGAGCCGCCCCCAGCCCTGCTCCCCGCGAGCACGTCCACCGAACGATCTGGTCCCGCGTTCGTGAGCGTGCGGCGGTCCCAGGATCATCCGCATGACGGAGCGCGAGGACCACGGCTGGTTCGACGACGACTGGGACGACGCACCCGACGACCAGTGGGCCGACGTGCCGTGGGTGCTCGACGTCGACGGCCCCGACCACGACCTGCCCGACCCCCCGGGTGCCCCCCTGCGGTCGGGCAGCGATGCGCTCGCGGTGCTGCTCGACCTCGTGGGACCCGAACGCTCCGGGCCGCCGGCGCTCTGGTTCGTCCTGCTCGACGCGGAGGACCGCACGATCCCCGTCGTGCTGCCGATCACCGACGTGCCGCTTCGAGCCGACCCGGCGGTCGCGCGCCGGCTGGCCGCGGTGCTCGCTTCGGTGCTCGCGTCCGACGCACCGGGCGGGTCGGTCGTCGTCGGGCTCGTCCGCGCGGCAGGCGGGGACCGTGGCGCGTTCGAGGCGTCCTGGGTGCCGGCCGTGCGCGAGGCCGCCGACGACGCGGGAGTCCGCCTCTGGTCGGTCGTCGCGATCGGCCAGAGCCGCGCGCGGGTGCTCGAGTGGTGATCCCGCTCAGGCCGAGGGTCCGGGGGCGGCCTCGTCGATCGCGGCCAGCTGCTCCAGGGTCGGCTCCCAGGCGATCGACGTCACGTTCGCGCGCAGCTGTTCCGGCGTGCGGGCGCCCGCGATCACCGTCGCCACGGCGGGCTGGGCGGCGAGGCCACCGAGCGCGAGGGTCGGCAGGTCGATCCCCCACTCCCGGGCCAGCGCCTCGAGCGCCTCGATCTGGTCGAAGTCCGCCCGGGCCAGCCGCTCGGGCATCCGCGTGAGCCGGGACCCGTCGGGAGCGGACTGCCCTCGCCGGTACTTGCCCGTGAGCAGACCGGACGCCAGCGGGACGTACGGGATCAGGCCCACACCGACCTGTTCCGCGGCCGGCACGAGCTCGGCCTCCGCGGACCGGTCGAGCAGGTTGTAGCGGTTCTGCGCCGAGACGAAGGGCGTCGCCCCGGCCGTCCGGGCGCTCCAGTCGGCGTCGACCACCTGCCAGGCCGCGAAGTTCGAGGAGCCGATGTACCGGACCTTGCCCTCGACCACGAGCTCGTGGAGCGCGGCCAGGGTCTCCTCGATCGGTGTCACGGGATCGGGCGCGTGCATCTGGAACAGGTCGATGTGGTCCGTGCGCAGCCGCGCCAGCGAGCTCTCTACAGCCCGGCGCACGTACCGGCGCGAGCCGCGCACACCCCAGTCCGGACCGTTCAGCCCGCGCGCGTCCATGCCGAACTTCGTCGCGATGACGACGTCGTCCCTGTGCCCGACGAGTGCGTCACCGAGCAGCTCCTCGCTCTGGCCCGCCACCCCGCCGTAGACGTCCGCCGTGTCGAAGAACGTGATTCCCGCGTCCAGCGCGGCCGCCACCAGGGCGGGGACGTCCTGCGGGTCGAGCGTCGCGCCGAACGTGTTGCAGCCGAGACCGGCCACCGAGACGACGAGACCACTGTCACCCAGCTGTCGGAAGGACATATCCGCGTCGGTGCGGGAGGCTGGAGGGGTAGTCACGGGCGACGGGGCCGAAGAATTGCTCACCCGGGCAACCCTAAGCCTCTCCCCCGCACCCCACCCGCGTTCACGAGACCTTCACGTCCTCCTGGAACACTGGAGGGGCGCCCGCCGTTGACACCGGTGGAAGTTCTCACTCTCGACGGCCGTACAACGGCACGGAGGTTCCCCAGATGGCAAACCGGTCCCTGCGCGGCATGCGCATCGGGTCCCACAGCATGGAGACGGAAGACGGCGTCGAGTTCGCCCCCCGCCTCCAGGCTCACTACGACTGCCCCAACGGGCACACCATCATCCTGCCGTTCTCGGTCGAGGCCGACGTCCCGGTGGTGTGGGAGTGCCGTTGCGGCGAGGAAGCACTGCTCCGTGACGCGTCGCGGCCCGAGGTGAAGGCCGGCAAGCCGCCGCGCACCCACTGGGACATGCTGCTCGAGCGCCGGACGGTCGGCGAGCTCCAGGAGCTGCTCGACGAGCGCCTGGACCTCCTCCGCTCGGGCAAGCTGCGCCGCAGCGCCTGAGGCACTCAGCCTCGAGATCGACGGAACGCTCCCGCCACACGGCGGGAGCGTTCTGCTATCCCCCACCGGGTCACGTTGACCAGCGCCTCGACGACGATCGCGCGGCTCATCTTGGACTGGCCGAGCTCGCGCTCGACGAACGTGATGGGCACCTCGACCACCCGGGCGCCGCTACGGACGGCGCGCCACGCCATGTCGACCTGGAAGCAGTACCCCTGCGACGCGACGTCCTGCAGGGTCAGCTCGCCGAGCAGCGAGGCGCGGTAGGCGCGGAAGCCACCGGTGGCGTCGTGCAGCGGGATGCCGAGCGCGATGCGGGTGTAGGTGTTCGCGCCGCGCGACAGCAGGAGCCGGCTCATCGGCCAGTTCACCACGCTCCCGCCGGGCACCCACCGGGAGCCGAGCACGAGGTCCGCGTCGTCGATCGCGGCCAGCAGGAGGGGCAGGTCCTCGGCGCGGTGCGAGCCGTCGGCGTCCATCTCGACGACGACGTCGTAGCCCCGCTCGAGCGCCCACCCGAACCCGGCCACGTACGCGGTGCCCAGGCCCAGCTTGCCGGCCCGGTGCAGGACGTGGATCCGGCGCGAGCCATCCGCTGCGGTCTCGGTCTCCGCGATCTTCTCCGCGAGCTCTCCGGTGCCGTCGGGCGAGCCGTCGTCGACCACCAGGACGTCGGCGTCCGGGACGTGGGTGCGCAGGCGGTCCAGCGCGCCCGGCAGGTTCTCGCGCTCGTCGTACGTCGGGACGACGACGAGCACCCGCTGCGGGGTCTCGGTCATGCGGCTGTCTCGATCCGGTCGGAGCGACGCACCCGGTGCGCGCCGGCTGCACCGGCGACCACCACGCACACCGCGAGGGCGTCGATGATCCACGCGGGCCACGAGCCCAGCCTCGTCGCGGGGGTCAGCGTGTCGCGCAGAGGAAGGGTAGCCACCATCTGCTCCGCGGTGAAGAGACCCGTCTGCTGGCTGATCACCCCGTTGGGCTCGATGACCGCGCTCACGCCGACGGTGGAGATCTGCACGGTCGCACGACCGTGCTCGATGGCCCGGATGCGGGACATCGCAAGCTGCTGCGTCGACTCGTCGGACACCCCGAAGGAGGCGTTGTTCGTCTGCACGACGAGCACCTCTCCCCCGGCCTGCACCGCGCCGCGCACGATGCCGTCGTACGCCACCTCGAAGCAGATGACGTCGCCGATGCCGACCGTCCGCCCGAGGCGCTCCGAGTCGAGCGGGATGTAGCCGGGCTCGTCGCCGGGCAGCATGTCCCGCGTCACCAGGTCGACCGCCGAGGAGAACGGCCGGACCAGCGACCGCAGCGGGATGTACTCGGCGAACGGTGCCGGGTGCTGCTTGGTGTACGTCGCGGTGACGCCGACGCCCGGTTCCCAGAGGACCGCGGTGTTGTAGCGGCCGCCGCTGGGCGGGTACTCGACGGTGCCGACGAGCATCGGTGCGCCCACCGCCTGCGCCGCGCCGTCGATGAGCCCCGCGGCCGTCTGGTCGACCTGCGGGTCGATGTCCGTGCCGTTCTCCGGCCAGAGGACGAGATCGAGCTCTCCGGGCTCCACCTGGTCGAGCAGGGCCATGGTGCCTGCCACGTGGTTGTCCAGCACCGCCTGGCGCTGGCCGAACGCGTCGAGCCCGACGCCCGGGACGTTGCCCTGCACGGCGCCGACGCGCAGGGTGCCGGTCTGCGCCTGCGTGTCGAGCGGGATCAGCAACCCGACCACCACGAACGCCGCCACGACGGCGGTCGCGACCACCAGCCGCCCGATCTCCAGCCGGCGGGCGGCGAGCAGGATGCGGGCGAGCAGCACGCCGACGGCCACCACCGCCCCGGTGAGCAGCGGGGTGCCCCCCAGCGACACCAGGGCGGCGAGCGGCGAGTCTGCCTGCGAGAACGCCAGCCGCCCCCACGGGAACCCGCCGAACGGCCACGCGGCGGCGAGCTCCTCGGTCGCGACGAACAGGATCGTGAAGACGAGCACCTGCAGGCCGACGCTGCGCCACACCGAGTTGCCCCGCCGCGCCCAGGCCCATGCCGCGCCGAACAGGGCGAAGTACGACGCCTCCAATGTGCTGAGGGCCAGCCAGGGCACCTGGCCGACCGCCTCGTCCGCCCAGGTGATCAGCGGGGCGATGAACGCGAGACCCCACAGGAGCCCGACGAGGGCGTTCCAGCGGGCGCTGTCCCGGCGCAGGGCCAGGTACAGCAGGGCCACGCCGAGGAACGCCGTGCCCCACCACCCGGGCGCCGGGAACGCGAGCCGGGTGAGGACGCCCCCCGCGACGGCGAGGACGAGAGTCCACCAGCGGGCGGGTTCACGGGCGGGCACCCCTGGAGGGTACGGCAGCGGGCTGAGGCCCGGAGAAGGAGTGGGTGTCAGGGCTCCGGCCGAGGTCCGACCGACCGGCCCGCGTGTCCTTCGTACCGGTCGGCGTGCAGGCGCACGGACCGTTGTCTACTGAACACGCGGGCCCGGTCGGAGCCCTACCCCCTACCGCGGCCCAGCAGGCCCGACGTCGTCGTGGGCATGTCGCCGCGGTGGATCTCCTGAGGAACCTACCGAGATCCACAGAGGTGTCAAGGCAGCGTCGGTGCAGGTGGGAGCCGTACGCGCAGGTCACCCGCGCACCATCGGTCCCGTCTGTACTGTTCGGCTCGGCGTGTCGCTCCGCGTGTCGGCGGATCGGGTCGAAGCGGGCGGATCCGGTCGGCCGCCGGCGCCGCAGAATTCACCCGGTCGGACGTCAGAGCGCGTCGTGCAGGACGATCCCGTCGCGGACCGTCCGCAGGCAGACCGGCGCCGGCGCGTCCAGCGCAAGATCCGGCAGGAGCGGGATCCCGGCGCGCGCGTCGGCACTCCAGGACGAGAACCGCCCTTCCGCCGACTGCACCGTGAGGTGCTCGGCGCGCCAGACCGCGAAGTGCGCGGGCGAGCCCACCCGTAGCTCCCCGGCGCCCGTGTGGTCGAGCCCGGCGACCCGCCAGCCGCCGCGGGTCGACGCCCGGAAGGCCGCACGCGCGGAGATCCGCTGGTCGGCCGCGTGATGCTGCACGGCGGCCCGGACCCCCGCCCACGGGTCGACGGGCGTCACGGGCGAGTCGGAACCGAACGCGAGGGGGACGCCGGCGGTGGCCAGGTCCGCGAGCGGGTTGAGCGCCGCCGCACGCCCCGCGCCGAGCCGGGTGGCGTACATGCCGTCCGGTCCTCCCCACGCCGCGTCGAACGCCGGCTGCATGCTCAGGCGCACCCCGAGCAGGACGAGGGCCGCGAGCGTCGGTGCATCGACCATCTCCGCGTGCTCCAGCCGGTGGCCCATGCGCGCGATGGCGTCCGGACCCTCGACGTCGACGGCCGCCCGCAGGCCGATCAGGAGCTCGTCCATGGCGCGGTCGCCGATCACGTGGAAGCCGCCCTGCACCCCGGCGCGCGTCACGGCGGTCAGGTGGTTGCAGATCTGCTCCGCGCCCAGGTACAGGACCCCGGACGTCCCCGGGGCGTCGGTGTACGGCGCGCGCACCGCCGCCGTGCGGGAGCCGAGCGAACCGTCCACGTTGAGGTCGCCGCCGATCCCCGTGAGGCCCGGGATCGCCGCGAGGATCTCGCGGGCGTCGTCGACCGTCACGCACTGCTCACCGCGGTACGCGACGAGGTGCGGCAGACCGTCGCGCGCGTCCGCCGTCAGCTCCAGCAGCTCCACCAGCCCGGCGCGCGTGTCGATGGACGGCGCCGAGTGCTCGTGCACGGACACCACCCCCCGCGCGGCGGCGTGCGTCAGGGCGCGGCGGTACAGGGCGGTGCGGCGCTCGGGGGTGACGTCGCGCGCGGCGTCGCGGGCCGCGTGGTGGGCGTCCCGCTCGACCCGGCCGTCGAAGCTCCAGCCGGGGAGCATGTCGAGACCCGCGCTGCGCGACAGCGCGGTCGAGACCACGGCCGAGTGGACGTCGACCCGCGCGAGGTAGACGGGCGCTCCGCCGCCGGCGGCGTCGAGCTCGTCCCGCGTGGGCGGGCGGCCTTCGGGCCAGCGCAGCTCGTCCCAGCCGAAGCCGAGCACCGGGTCGGGCCCGGACCGGGCCGCAGCGGCGCGGTGGACGGCGTCCAGGGCGTCCGCCAGCGAGTGCACGCCGCCCTCGGGCGACAGGTCGATGCTCTCCAGCGCGAGCCCGGTCTCGAGCACGTGGACGTGCGCGTCGACGAACCCGGGGGCGACCAGCGCCCCGTCGAGGTCGACCACCTCGTCGGCGCGCGACACCAGGCCGTCGGCGGTGTCGTCGGCACCGATCCAGGCGACGGTGCCGTCGTCGATGAGGATCGCCTCGGCGAAGGGGTCGGCCGAGGTGTGCACCACGCCGTGTCGGTAGAGGGTCGAGCTCACAGGGGCACACGATAGGGCAGGTCAGCGCAGGCAGAGGCCGCACAACAGGGCGAACCCGTCCCCGGAGTCCGTCACGGGCGTCACGTCACACCGACGAGTACGCCACCACCCCGTGCCGGAGGGCGTCGACCGCCTTGCGGGCGGTGTCCCGCAGGCGCTGGTGCGGCGCCGCCTGGGACACCTGGTCGAGCACGTCGATGACCTGCTTGCACCACCGCACGAAGTCGCCCGCGGACAGCTCGCTGCCCTTGAGGACCGCGTCCAGGCTGCGACCGGCCGCCCAGCGGTGCACGGCCTCGACCAGCCCCGCGTCGAGCGGCTGGATGGTCTCCACCTTGTGCGCCGTCTCCAGGTCGTCCAGCTCCGACCACGCGCGCACGCACGCGTCGAGCGCCACCCCGAGCCGGCTGCCCGGACCGCCGGGGATCCGCGGCTCGCCCTGGTCGTCGCGGCGTGACCGGTAGACGAGCGTGGACACCGCCGCGGCCAGGCCGGGGGCGTCGAGCTCGTCGAAGATGCCGCGGCGCAGACACTCGGCGAGCAGGAGGTCGTTCTCGGCGTAGATCCGGCGCAGCCACCGTCCGTCGTCCGTGACCTGCAGGGCGCCGCGGCCGGCGTCGTCGGTGGTCCGCTCCAGGTAGCCGAGGCGCAGCAGGATGTCGCAGATGCGGTCGAAGACCGCGGCGATCGAGCCGGTGCGGCCCGCGATCCGGGCGACGAGGGCGTCGTGCTCCCCCGCCAGGCGCGCCCAGCGCTCGGCCCAGCGGGCGTGCTCCTCGCGGTCGGGACAGCTGTGGCACGGGTGCGCGCGCAGCCTGCGCCGCAGGGCCGCGATCTCGGCGTCGTCCGCGGCCGCGCGCTGGCCGCCCTTGGGGCGGTCCTTGCGGGTGGGTCCGGTGCTGGTGCCCACCGACGACCGCAGCGCGGCCGCCAGATCCCGACGGGCCGCCGGCACGCGCGCGGTGAAGCCCTTGGGCACGCGCAGGAAGCCCACCGTGCGCACCCCGGTCCCGACGTCGGCCACGGTGAGCTTGCGCACCTGGCGGTCGATCGTCAGCACGGTGGGACGAGGACCGTCGAACCCGCCGTCACCACCGGGGTCGATGACGACGGCGTGCCCGGACCGGCGGCCGACGGGGATCTCTAGGATGTCACCGACGCGCAGCCCTTCGAGGGTGCGGGCCACCTCGGCACGCCGCGCCTGTGCCTCGGCCCGGGTCAGGTCCTTCTCGCGAGCGGCGATCGTGCGGCGCAGGGCGGCGTACTCCGGGAAGTCGCCGAGGTGGCACTCCATCGCCTTGGCGTACCCCTCCAAGGCCTCTGCGTGCCCCTGTGCCTGCCGCGCGAGGCCCACCACGCCCCGATCGGCCTGGAACTGCGCGAAGGACGTCTCGAGGACCTCACGCGCCCTGTCCCGACCCACCTGCGCGACGAGGTTGACCGCCATGTTGTAGGTCGGTCGGAAGCTCGAGCGCAGCGGGTACAGGCGCTTGGACGCCAGGCCCGCCAGCTGCACGGGGTCGAGCCCGGGATGCGCCACGACGACCGCGTGACCCTCCGTGTCGATCCCGCGCCGGCCCGCGCGCCCGGTCAGCTGGGTGTACTCCCCCGGCGTGACGTCGACGTGGCTCGACCCGTCCCACTTGACCAGCTTCTCCATCACCACCGAGCGCGCGGGCATGTTGATGCCCAGCGCGAGCGTCTCCGTGGCGAACACGACCTTGACGAGGCCGCGCGAGAAGAGGTCCTCGACGGTCTCCTTGAACAGCGGGAGCATCCCGGCATGGTGCGCGGCGACGCCCCGCTGCAGGGCGTCGCTGAACTCCCAGTAGCCGAGCACGTCGAGGTCCTCCGGGGGGACCGCGGCGCACCGCTCCTCCACGATGCGGCGGATCTCGGAGACCTCGGCGGGACTGGTCAGCCGGACGCCCGCCGCCAGGCACTGCTGGACGGCGCCCTGGCACCCGGCGCGGGAGAAGATGAACACGATTGCCGGCAGCAGGCCGTCCCGGTCGAGCGCGTCGACGACCGCGAACCGGGGGGTCGGGCGACCGCCACCGGGTCGTCCTCCGCCGGGACGCGGACGGCCACCTCGGTCCCGCGGTCCGCGGCGCGGCTGCCCTGGCTCCTCCCGGTTGCTGCGCCGCAGCAGGTGCGTGAGGTCGGGGTTGATCGGCGGGTCGACGCCCGGCGCGGTGGGGTCCACGTGGCCGGCGTACAGGTCGAGCAGGTCGCCGCGTACCAGCACGTGCTGGCCGAGCGGGACGGGTCGGTGCTCGCTCACCACCACCGTGGTGTCCCCGCGGACGGTGGCCAGCCAGTCCCCGAACTCCTCCGCGTTGGACACGGTCGCGGACAAGGAGACCAGCTGCACGTCGTCGGTGAGGTGGATGATCACCTCCTCCCACACGGGGCCCCGGAACCGGTCCGCGAGGTAGTGCACCTCGTCCATCACGACGAAGCCGAGCCCCTGCAGGGTGCTCGACCCCGCGTACAGCATGTTGCGCAGGACCTCGGTGGTCATCACCACGACGGGTGCGTCGCCGTTGATGGTGGTGTCGCCGGTCAGCAGGCCGACGCGGTCGGCTCCGTAGCGTCGGACCAGATCGCCGTACTTCTGGTTGGAGAGGGCCTTGATGGGCGTCGTGTAGAACGCCTTGCGCCCGGACGCGAGCGCGAGGTGCACCGCGAACTCGCCGACGACGGTCTTGCCGGCTCCGGTGGGGGCGGCGACGAGCACCCCGCTCCCCCGCTCCAGCGCCTTGCACGCCTCGACCTGGAAGTCGTCGAGGGGGAAGCCGAGCAGCTCACGGAACTGGCCCAGCTCGCTGCGGTCGACCTCGGCCCGTCGCTTCGCGGCCGCGTACCGCTCGGCCGGCGACGGCTCTGCGTCGGGCGTGCTCTGGTCCGGGGACGGGGACGACGAGGCGGATCTGCGGGATCGGGGCACCACCTGCACACCCTAGGCACACCGGCCCTGGGCGGACGCGCGCCGCGCGCTCAGCAGAGGATCGACAACGCCCCGGGGTCGACCGTCACCCGCAGGGGCAGCGGGCCGATGCGCTCGCCGTCCGCGAACGCGACCGGCGGCGTCGGCCCGAGCTCGGTCAGCGGCTCGATGAGGACGGACCTGCTCCGGTAGACGTCCACCGCGGGGTGCGTCACGTGCTTGCCCTGCGGGATGCCCGGGAAGATCTTCAGCACTCCGGTCCGGGTGAACGGGCCGGCGACCACGACGTCGAGCAGCCCGTCGTCGACGCCGGCGTCGGGGGCGATCTTGAACCCACCCCCGAACCACGGCGTGTTGGCGACGGCGACCAGGGTGCCCGCGGACTCCCAGACCCGGTCGTCGAGCGTGACGCGGTACCCGTAGGGCCGGAACCGGCCGAGCTCCGCCCTCAGAGCACGCACGTAGCGGGCCGAGCCCTTGGGCCAGGTCATCTCGTTGGCCCGCGCGTTGATCGCGGCGTCGAAGCCGCAGGAGAGCACCCCGAGGTACCACTCGTGCGCCGCGTGCTCGGGAGACCCGACGCGCACCGCGTCGACCCGGCGCGGCCCGTCCAGCAGACCGTGCTCGATCGCCTCCACGGAGGCCTCGACGTCCCCGCGCGGGAGGTCCAGGGACCGGGCGACGTCGTTGCCCGTGCCGGCCGCCACGATGCCGAGCGGGAGCCCGGTGCCCGCCACGACGTTCGCTCCGAGGTGCACCATCCCGTCGCCACCGACCACGACGAGCGCGTCCAGGCCCTGCACGGCGGCCGCGCGAGCCCGGTCCGTCGCCCGAGCCAGCGTCGAGGCGGACAGGTCCTCCACCTTGTGCCCGCGCGACCGCAGGATCTCGTGCGCCCGGCGGCCGGCCTGCGTGCCGCGTCCCCGGCCCGCGGTCGGGTTGATGACGAGGCCGACGTGGATCACGCGGTGCCCGGCTCGTCGGCCATCGTCCCGTCGAGGCGCGGCAGGCCCGCGGCCACGCGCTGCCGGTCCACGCGGCGGTCGTGCAGCACGCACACGCCGAGCGCCAGGAAGTACAGGGCACTCATCGGGATGGCGACGGCGAGCATGGTGATCGCGTCGGGCGTCGGGGTGACGATCGCGGCGAACACGAACGAGAGCAGCACCGCCCACCGCCAGCTCTTGCGCCAGGTGGCCGCGGTGCCGATCCCCGCGAAGTTCAGCGCGACCATGACGACGGGCAGCAGGAAGGCGATCCCGAACGCGAGCATGATCCGCATGACGAAGCCGAGGTACGTCTGCGCGTCGATGAGGTTGGTGGCGCCCGTCGGCGTGAACTCGGTCAGCAGCCGCACCGCGTTGGGGAGCACCCACCACGCCATGAAGGCGCCGGCGAGGAACAGCGGCACCGCCACGCCGACGAAGCCGAACGCGTAGCCCCGCTCCTTGCGCGTCAGACCGGGCGTCACGAAGGCCCAGAACTGGTACAGCCACCAGGGGCTGGACAGGATCACGCCCAGGAAGAACGACACCTTGACGCGCATGTCGAACGACGTGGCGATCCCCGAGAAGTTGAGCGCGATGAGGCTGTCGCGCTCCTCGGCGACACGCACGATCGGCTGCTGGAGGGCGGTGAAGACGGGGTCGTAGAGGAACCAGCCGATCACCGCGCCCACCACGACGCCGAGGGCGGCGAGGAAGACACGGCGGCGCAGCTCGACCAGATGTGCTCGCAGCGGCATCCGGCCGCCGGGTTCACCCCCGCGGCGAGCGTTCACGTGCGGTTCAGACCTTCGGCGGCGCGTGACCCTCGGACGGCTCCTCGACGGGCCGGACCGGGGTGACGTACTTGGACTCGACGACCGGGGGCACCACGGGGGGCGCGCCGACGGGCGTCACGCCGGCGGGCGGCACGGGCGCGCTGGGCGTGGCCGGCGTCTCGTCGTCGCGCAGGTCCTTGACCTCGTTCTTGAAGATCTTCATCGACTGGCCCACGCTCTTGGCCAGGTCGGGCAGCCGCTTCGCGCCGAACAGCAAGACGACCACGAGCAGCACGATGATCACGTGCCAGGCGCTGATGTTTCGGAACACGTCGAGTCCTCCGTCGGATGTCGATGACCGGGTGATCCTACCCGTGTCACCTGGGGATCGGGCGCAGACGGCTCACGTCCAGTACGCGCGCCACCGCAGCCGCGTCGCCGCGCGTCGCTCCTCGCGCTCCACCTTCCGGCCTGCTGCGCCGGCACGCACCTCGGCGAGCCGGGCACGGAGCAGGTCCCGATCGGCGAACAGCGTCGGACCGGTCTCCCGCGTCCCTGCGGCGGCCTGCAGCTCGTCGACGCGGTCGGCCAGCTGCGCGGCGACCTCGGCCGCGCGCGACAGCTCGCGTCCGAGCGCGACCGCCGACCGCCACAGGCGGCGGCCGAGCAGGAACGCGCCACCGAGGGTCGCCAGGACGAGCACCGTCCAGACCGTGAACCAGAGCACGTCAGCCCACCTCCCCGTAGGCGCGCAGGGCGGCACGCGCGGACGCGGCGACCTCCTGCGCGATGCGCGCCGGGCGCACCTCGAGCACGTCGTCGGCCACCTGGAGCACCAGGTGGCGCAGCCAGGCGTGCTGGACCACGCGCAGGTCCACCTCGAACGACCCGTCGTCCAGGTTGCGGACCGCGTCCACCGGGATCGTCTCCGCCACCCAGCGGGCCTGGCTCGTCAGGTGGAGGGTGACCAGCTCGCCGTCCGTCCCCGGCGAGAAGACCTCGGCGCCGGGCCGCACCTGGTGGTCCTCCGCGTCGGTGTCGAGCACCTCGGCGGCCAGCACACGGTCGATCCGGAACAGTCGCTCGCCGTCGACCAGCAGGCACCAGCCCAGCAGGTAGGAGCGCTCGTCGTCGGTGACCAGCCGGATCGGGTCGACGTCGCGTTCCGTGCTGACGTCGGACGCGTTCACGTACCGCAGGTGGAGCCGACGGCCGTGGCGCAGCGCGGTCGCGACCGCGGCAGCGACGTCGGGGGCGGCGTCGACCGAGAGCTGCACGTCCACGGCTGCGGCCGCGTCACCCGTCGCCGCGGTGAGCTTGGCCAGGGCGGACCGGAGCACCGCCGCCTGCTCGGGCTCCAGCGCCGAGCCGAGCGCGGCGTCCAGGGCGCGCAGCGCCGCGACCAGGGCCACCGCCTCGCGGGCGCCCAGCCGCAACGGCCTGGTCATCCCGCGCGACTCGGTCAGCCGGACGACACCCTGCTCGTAGGACGCGGCGTCGAAGTCGATGAGGTCGTGCGGGTAGTAGCCGGGCGTGCCGGTCACCCACAGGGTGTCGATGTCGTCCATCACCTGCCGGGTCGTCACCCCGAACTGCTCAGCGATCGCGTCGACCGGGACGCCCTCGTGGCGGTCCAGGTACGTGATCATGCCGAGCATCCGCAGGAGCCGGTCGCTGGCGCGCTCAGCCATCGAACGCCACCCCCTCGTCGAGAGTGGCGGCCGTGCGCAGCAGGTGCAGGACCGAGCTGCGCAGACCTGCCGGAGCGAGCACGACGACGGCGTCGCCGTACCCGACCAGCTCCTCGGCGAGCTCCCACTCGGCGCGGAACGGGACGTGCACGAGATCGCGGTGCGCGAGTGCGGGATCCGCGGACCAGTCCGGGCCGTCCGCCGGTGCGGGGACGGCACGGGCTCGGGGAGCGCTCGCGCGCTCGGGCAGGATCGCCAGGGTCGCGATCCGCTCGGGACCGCTCCCCCACGTCTCCAGGGCGTGCGCGAGCTCCTCGGCGCTCGGCGGCTGGAACGCGCCGGGCTCGCCGACGGTCCGCACCGCCCCCTCGATCCGGCTCAGGCGGAACGAGCGGCTGGCCCCGCGGTCGCGGTCCCGGGCGACGAGCACCCACCCGCCGCGGCGCGCGAGCAGCTTCCACGGCTCGACGGAGCGCTCGCGGACCTCGCCGGTGGTGGCGGCGCGGTAGGTGAACCGGACCGCCTGGCGCGCCTGCACGGCGTCGACCAGCGGGCCGAACGCGCCACCCCCGGCCCGCACGCGCGGAGCGAGCCCGGCGACCAGGTCACCGGACTCCGGTGCCTCACCGACCGCGCGCAGCTTGGTCAGAGCGCGGGTGGTGTCCGCGCGGACCGCCTGGTCCTGCCACACCTGGGCGGCCATCGCGAGCACGCCCAGCTCGGCGGCCGTGAGGTCCAGGGGTGGCAGCGCGTAGGCGTCCAGGTCCACGCGGTAGCCGATGTCGTCGCCGTGTCCGGCATCGGTGACCGTGAGGATGGGGATGCCGAGGTCGCGCAGGGTGTCCTTGTCGCGCTCGAACATCCGCTCGAAGGCGTCGTCGGACGGGGCCTCCTGGTATCCAGCGACGCTGGTGCGCACCTGCTCCTTCGTCATCCGGCCCGCGGTGTTGACCAGGGCGATGACGAGGTTGAGCAGGCGCTCGGCGGGGGCGATCTGAGCGGCCATCGGGCACCACCGTAGTGGCCGGTAGCGTGGGCGGGTGATCACGTGGCGTGCGGGTGTCGTGGTGTCGCTCGGGGCCACGTGGCCCGGCGCCGCCGAGGTGACGGTCGAGCTGGAGGCCCCGGTGGGCACAGCGACGGCCGGCGACACGGTCCGCGCGCTGGCCTTCCCCTCGCTGGTCGGCAGCCCGGAGATCGGCGACCGCGTGCTGCTCAACGTCTCGGCGCTGGCCCGCGGGCTGGGCACCGGCGGGTACGCCCTCGTCATCGCCCTGCCCGACCGCACACCCGCCGACCCACCCGCGGGACCGGGGCACCTGGTGAAGGCCCGCTACACGCCGCTGCAGGCCATGGTGCTCGGGGTCGACGACCAGGAGTCCCCGCACCACGAGCTCCTGCGCGACGCCGACGACCTCGACGGCCTCCCGGTGGTCGTCGCGGACCTGCACTCGGCGCTCCCCGCGATCGTCGCGGGTGCGCGGTTCGCTGCCGAGAGCCACGGGCGTCGGCCCCCGCGGGTCGCCTATGTGATGACCGACGGCGGCGCGCTGCCCGCCTGGTTCTCCCGGACGGTGGCCGGGCTGCGGTCCGCCGGCTGGATCGAGGCGTGCGTGACCACCGGGCAGTCGTTCGGCGGCGACCTGGAGGCGGTCACCGTGCACACGGGGCTGCTCGCGGCCCGGCACGTCGTCGGTGCCGACCTCGTGGTCGTGGCGCAGGGTCCGGGCAACCTCGGGACAGGCACGCGCTGGGGGTTCTCCGGGGTGGCCTCAGGTGAGGCGGTCAACGCCGCGGCCACGCTCGGCGGCAGGCCTGTGGCGTCGCTGCGGGTGTCCGGCGCCGACGAGCGCGAGCGGCATCTCGGCGTGTCCCACCACTCCCTGACGGCCTACGGCCGGGTGGCGCTCGCGTCGGCGGACGTCGTCGTGCCGCTGCTCGAGGGCGACCTCGGAGCTCGGGTCCGGGCGCAGGCTGCGCCCCTGGCCGAGCGGCACCGTCTGGTCGAGGTGCCGGTGGACGCCGGGCTGCTCGCGGCGCTCGCGGCCACCCCGGTGCGGCTGTCGACCATGGGACGCTCGCTCGACCAGGACCCCGCGGCGTTCATCGCCGCCGCAGCGGCGGGTGTGTACGCCGCCGGCCTCTGACCGGCCCGCTCAGTCGTCGCGGGCGGTCGCCGTGTGCGTCGCCACCAGGGTGGCCAGCCGACGGGCCTCCGCGTCCGCGAACGCACCGTCCGCCCGCTGGATCCCCATCACGGCGAGCGTGTCCCCGTCGGACAGGTCGAGCTGGACCCACGGCCGACCCGACCCGAAGCGCACCGAGACGACCTCCGCCCACTCGAGCCGCCGCGTGAACACGAGGTTCCGGACCACCAGCCCGTCGTCAGAGACCCGCGCGACGACCGACGCCTGCCGCCAGAGGAACCACACGATGAGCCCGCCGACGAGGGCGAACCCGATGCGGTCGCCGGCGGAGAGCACGGACATGGCCAGCATGATCGCGACGGTGAGCACGATGACGAGGACGGCCAGGGCGAGGGTGACCACCCGCGCGAACCGGGGCCGGAAGGGGGCAGTCAGGTCGTCCACGACCGGCCCTCGCTCACCGCTCAGAGCCGGCACGCGTGGATCGACGTCACGAGGATCGCGCGCGCACCGATGTCGTACAGCGAGTCCATGACCCGGTTGGTCTGGTCGCGCCGGACCATCGCCCGCACGGCCGCCCAGTCGCGGTTGTGCAGCGGTGACACGGTCGGCGACTCCAGACCCGGGGTGATCGCGACAGCCCGGTCGACCAGCGCGAGCGGCACGTCGTAGTCCATGAGCACGTACTCGCGCGCGGTGAGCACGCCCTGGATCCGTCGGGTCAGCACGTCGAGACCAGGAGGCTCGTCGACGTCCGCGCGGCGCACCAGCACGGCCTCGGAGCGCAGGATCGGGTCGGCGAAGATCTCCAGCCCCGCGGCGCGCAGGGTGGTGCCCGTCTCGACGACGTCGGCGATCACGTCGGCGACGCCCAGCTTGATCGCGGACTCCACCGCTCCGTCCAACCGGACCACGCCCGCCGGCTCGATGCCGAGCGACCGCAGGTACGAGCGGACCAGCACGGGGTACGACGTCGCGACCCGGCGTCCGCCGACCTGCGCGACGTCGGTCCACTCCCCCGCGGTGCCGGCGAACCGGAACGTGGAGCGCGCGAACCCGAGCGGCAGGTGCTCGACGGCCTCGGACTCGGAGTCGAGCATGAGGTCCCGGCCGGTGATGCCGACGTCGACGGTGCCCGCGCCGACGTACACGGCGATGTCCCGGGGGCGCAGGAAGAAGAACTCGACGTCGTTGTCCGGGTCGGGCAGCACGAGCTCGCGGGAGTCGCGACGCTGCCGGTACCCGGCCTCCTTGAGCATCTCGACGGCGGGCTCCGACAGGGAGCCCTTGTTCGGGACGGCGATCCTCAGCACGGTCGTTCTCCTCAGAGGTGGGTGTAGACGTCGGCGAGCGTGAGCCCGCGCGCGATCATCAACACCTGCAGGTGGTAGAGGAGCTGCGAGATCTCCTCGGCCGTCCGCTCGTCCGACTCGTGCTCCGCGGCCATCCAGACCTCGGCGGCCTCCTCGACGACCTTCTTGCCGATGCCGTGCACGCCGGTGTCCAGCTCCGCGACCGTGCCGGACCCCGCGGGGCGGGTGGCGGCCTTCTCCGAGAGCTCGGCGAACAGGGTGTCGAAGGTCTTCACGCGGGCACTCTAGACGTCACCGGACGAAGCGCGCGCAGGGCGACCACGGTCGCGACGGCGGCCTCCGCGGCCTCGGCGCCCTTGTCCTCGTGCGACCCCTCGAGGCCGGCGCGGTCGAGCGCCTGCTCCTCGTTGTCGCAGGTGAGCACGCCGAACCCGACGGGCACACCGGTCCGGATGCCGACGTCCGTGAGCCCGAGGGTGGCTCCCTGGCACACGTACTCGAAGTGCGGGGTGCCGCCGCGGATCACGACGCCCAGCGCGACGACCGCGTCAGCACCGCCCGCGGCGGCCACCTGCGCGGCGACCGGCAGCTCGAACGTGCCGGGCACGCGCACGATCGTCACGTCCTCGACGTGCGCCGCGGCCAGCGCGCGCTGCGCCCCCGCGAGCAGGCCGTCCATGACGACGGTGTGCCAGCTGGCGGCGATGACGACGACCTTCAGGCCGGTTCCGTCGACGGTCAGGGTGGGTGCTCCAGCACCGCTCATGCCAGGTCCTCCAGGCTCTCGAACGCGTGGTCCTCGTGGTCGGCGCCGGGCGTGGCCGGCGTCGCGTGCACGGGCGAGACCGCGATGGGCTCTCGCTCCGTCCCGGGCGGCAGGTGGAGCAGGTGCCCCATCGACGTCGCCTTGGTGCGCAGGTACGCCTCGTTCTGCGGGGTGCGCCCCACCTCGAGGCTGCGGATCTCCGCGACGTCGATCCCGTGCGCACGCAGCCCCGCCACCTTGGCGGGGTTGTTGGTGAGCAGGCTGACCTTCTGCACGCCGAGGTCGGTGAGGATCGCCGCGGCGGCGCCGTACTCGCGCCGGTCGGCCGGCCACCCGAGGTCGAGGTTCGCCTCCACCGTGTCGCGACCCTGGTCCTGCAGCGCGTAGGCGGCGACCTTGGCCAGCAGGCCGATGCCGCGGCCCTCGTGCCCGCGCAGGTAGATGACGGCGCCACCCTGCTCGGCGGCGAGCTCGAGGGCCGCGTCGAGCTGCGGACCGCAGTCGCAGCGGGCCGAGCCGAACGCGTCCCCCGTGAGGCACTCGGAGTGCACGCGGACCACCGGCTCGTCGGCCAGGCCGGCGGTCGGGACGAGGGCCACGTGCTCGGCACCCGTGCGCAGGTCCCGGTAGCCGTGGATGCGGAAGTCGCCGTGCTTGGTCGGCAGGTAGGCGGTGTGCGTCGCATGCACGCGCTCCTTCGGCGGCGCTGCGACGGCCACCTCGGCGGTCACGTCGTCGCCGTGCTGCGTGCGCCACGCGACGATGTCCTCGATGGTCAGCAGCACGAGCCCCTCGGCCTCCGCCAGCGCGGACGCGACCGGCAGACGCGTCATCGACCCGTCGTCGTTGACCAGCTCCGCGATGGCGCCCACGGGTTCCAGGCCGGCGAGCCGGCACAGGTCGACGGCCGCCTCGGTGTGCCCGGCACGGTGCAGCACCCCGCCGGGGACCGCACGCAGCGGCAGCACGTGACCGGGCCGGATGAGGTCCTCCCGCCCCGACGCCGGGTCTGCTAGCACCCGGAGCGTCCGTGCGCGGTCCGAGGCCGAGATGCCCGTGGTCACGCCCGTGGCCGCGTCGACGGTCACCGTGTAGGCGGTCCGCCGGGGGTCCTGGCTGTGCGGGACCATCAGCGGCAGGTCGAGCGCGTCCGCGCGTGACGCGGGCATCGGGGCGCAGAGGTAGCCGGACGAGTGCCGGATGGTCCAGGCGATCCACTCGGGGGTCGCCGACTGCGCGGCCAGGATGACGTCGGCCTCGTTCTCCCGGTCGGGCGAGTCGGCGACGAGCACCGGACGGCCCGCCCGCAGCGCCTCCAGGGCCTCCTCGACGGTGCCGAGGCGCACACCCGTGGGGGCCGTCATCGCAGGATCCCCGCCGTCGAGAGCAGCCGTTCGGTGTACTTGGCCAGCACGTCGACCTCCAGGTTGACCCGCGCACCGGGCGCCAGGGTGCCGAGGGTCGTCGCCTCGAGCGTGGTGGGGATGAGGGAGACGCCGAACGACTCGTCGGTCACGTGCGTCACGGTGAGCGAGATGCCGGAGACGGCGATGGAGCCCTTCTCGGCGACGTACCGCGCGAGCTCGGGCGCGAGGCCGATCTCGACGTCGTCCCAGCGGGGACCGGGCGACCGGGACAGGATGGTGCCGACGCCGTCGACGTGCCCCTGCACGACGTGCCCGCCGTAGCGCCCGCCGACAGGCAGCGCGCGCTCGAGGTTCACCGGGCTGGACACGCCGACGTCCTCCAGGGCGCTGCGCCGCAGCGTCTCCGGCATCACGTCCGCGAAGAACGTGCCGTCACCCGGGAGCTCGGTGACCGTCAGACAGACACCGGAGACGCTGATCGAGTCGCCCAGGTGGGCGTCGGAGACCACCAGCGGGCCGCGCACGCGCAGGCGCGCGTCGGACCCGTCTGGTCCGTGCTCGATCGCTTCGACGGTGCCGATTTCCTCGACGATTCCGGTGAACATCAGTGCTCCTCCGTGGGGCTGTGCGGGTCGACGGTCGCGACGACGAAGACGTCGGGGCCGAGCGGAAGGACGGATCGGGTGGTCAGGCGGACGGCGTCGCCGATGCTGGTGACGCCCAGGTCGGTCACGGCGGACGGACCGGAGCCGAGCAGGACCGGGGCGATGTAGGCGTGCACCACGTCGACGAGCCCGGCCTGCAGGAACGCCGCGGCGAGCGTGGGGCCGCCCTCGACGAGCACGTGCCGGACCTCACGCTCGGTGAGCAGCGCCAGGACGTCGGCCGGGTCGTGCGTCCGCACCTGGACCAGCTCGCCGCCGGGTCCGCGCAGCCGCGCACCGACGGGGATCTCGCGGTGTCCCACGACCACGCGCAGCGGCTGGTGCCCGTGCAGCTCGCCCGCCGCGTTGCGCGCCGTCAGCGAGGGGTCGTCGACGAGTGCGGTGCCCGTGCCGACCACGATGGCGTCGACCTCGGCCCGCAGGTCGTGGGCGTGGTGCCGGGAGACCTCGGAGGTGATCCAGCGGCTCGACCCGTCGGCGGCGGCGACCCGTCCGTCGAGGGAGGTCGCGAGCTTGAGCGTCACGAACGGGCGGCCACGCTCGACCGAGGGCAGCCACGCGCCCAGGAGCTCACGGCCCTCGTCGGCGAGCAGGCCCGCCTCCACGTCGATCCCGGCGGCGCGCAGCCGCTCGGCACCGCCTGCCGCGACAGGGTTCGGGTCGGGCACGGACACCACCACGCGGGCCACGCCCGCGGTGATGAGCGCCTCGGAGCACGGCCCGGTGCGTCCGGTGTGGTTGCAGGGCTCGAGCGTGACGACGGCGGTCGCACCCCGCACGTCCGCGCCGCGCTCGGCCGCGTCCGCCAGCGCGGCGACCTCGGCGTGCGGCGTCCCGGCGCCCCGGTGCCAGCCCTCGCCGAGGACGTCACCGGACGGGTCCAGCAGGACGGCGCCCACTCGCGGGTTCGGACCGGTGGCCGGTCCGCGCCGACCGAGCTCGAGGGCGCGGCGCATCGCGTGCGCCTCGGAGGGTGCGCGCACCTCGGTCTCGATGCTGGACATGCTCACCTCCGGACGCGCGGGGCTCCGGGGTGAGGGCGGCAGGAAGGGTCCCGCAGCCACGGCGCGAGCGCGCCGCCACGTGATCCTCCCATCCGGACTTTCACCGTCGGTCCTGGAGTTCCACCAGGTCAACCGCCCGATCCTTGCGGACCGTGCGGGTCGCGGACTGTCACCGCCGGCTCGGAATTACACCGACCCCGGAGCACGTGTATGTGTTCGTAGTGCGCCAACGATCATGCCACACCAGGCATTCCCGCCGATCAGGCGCCCGCGCCCGCCAGGGACCGGAGCGCCGCGATCTCGGCCGCGATGTCGGGTGCGCCGTACACCGCGGAGCCGGCGACGAACACGTTCGCACCGGCGTCCGCGATCCGGCCGATCGTGTCGCGGGCGACCCCGCCGTCGACCTGGATCCACGTGTCGCCCCCGGACGCGTCCAGCGCGGCGCGGGCACGACGGATCTTCGGGAGCATCCCCTCGATGAAGGACTGCCCACCGAACCCCGGCTCGACCGTCATCACGAGCAGCATGTCGAACTCCGGCAGCAGGTCCAGCAAGGGCTCGACGGGCGAGGCCGGCCGCAGGGCGATGCCCGCCCGGACCCCGCGGGACCGCAGCTCGCGGGCCAGCCGCACGGGTGCCTGCGTGGCTTCTGCGTGGAAGGTCACGGAGGCGGCACCCGCGGCGGCGTACTCGGGGGCCCACCGGTCGGCGTCCTCGATCATCAGGTGCACGTCGAGCGGCACGGGGGCGACCTCGGCGATCCGCCTCACCACGGGCAGGCCGAGCGTCAGGTTGGGCACGAAGTGGTTGTCCATGACGTCGACGTGCACGTAGTCGGCCGTCGCGATCGCCTGGAGATCACGCTCGAGGTTGGCGAAGTCGGCGGACAGGATGCTCGGGTTGATCAGCGCAGGCACCCGGCCAGCGTAGAGGGCGTCAGGACGTGCGGCGCAGGAGCGTCAGGTGCATCGCGTCGGTGCCGTGCACGTGCGGCCACAGCTGGACGTCGGTGCGGTCGTCGTCCAGGTCGACGTACCCGCCGGGGGCGATGCGGCGCACGACCTCGCGGGCGTCGACCGGTTCCACCTCGACGCCGGCGCGGCTCGCAGCCTTGACGGCGTCCTTGACCACGAGCTGTGTCTCGACCAGGTGCGGCGAGCAGGTCACGTAGGCGACGACACCGCCCGGTCGGACCGCCTGGAGCGCGGAGACCAGCAGGTCGCGCTGGAGCGCACTGAGGCCCGCGAGGTCTGCCGGTGTGCGCCGCCAGCGGGCCTCCGGACGCCGACGCAGCGCTCCGAGGCCGGTGCAGGGCGCGTCGACCATCACACGGTCGTACGCACCGGGCTCGTCCGTGCCCACCGTCCGGCCGTCGCCGGTCCGCACGTCCTCGACCGCATCGGCGGGGACCGCGCGCAGCGCCTGCTCGACGAGACGTGCGCGGTGGGGCTGGAGCTCGTTCGCGACGATCCGCGCACCGCGCTCCCCCGCGACGGCGGCGAGCAGCGCGGCCTTGCCACCGGGACCCGCGCACAGGTCCAGCCAGCGCGCGTCGGGGCCGTCCAGCGGTGCCTCCGTCAGGGCGAGCGCGACGAGCTGGCTGCCCTCGTCCTGCACCCCCGCGCGACCGTCGCGCACGGTCGGCAGCGCCGCGGGGTCGCCGCCGGTGAGGATCACTCCCGTCGGGGTCAGTGCACCGAACAGACCCGCGCCCTCGGTCTCCTCGAGCACCGCCTCCTGGTCCACCAGGCCGGGGCGCGCGACGAGGGTGACGCGCGGTGCAGCGTTGTCCGCGGTGAGGAGTGCCCCGATCTCGTCGGCGGACCGCCCGTTGCCCACCAGGGCCTCGCGCAGTGCCCGGACCACCCAGAGCGGGTGGCTCTGCGTGACGGACAGCCGCGCGAGCTCGTCGTCGCCTGCTGCCTCGGCGATCCGCTGCTCCCACTCCTCGGAGGTCGTCCTGCCGACCGTCCGCAGGACGGCGTTGACGAACTGCGACGGGCCGGTGCCCAGCTGCTCACGCGCCAGCCCCACGGTCTCCGAGACCGCCGCGTGCGCGGGGACCCGCATGCCGAGGAGCTGGTGGACCCCGAGCCGTAGGACATCCAGCGCGGGTGCGTCGATCGTCGAGACCTCGCGTGCCGCAGCCTGGGCGATGACCGCGTCGTACCGCCCGCGCAACCGCAGGGTGCCGTAGGCGAGCTCGGTGGCGAATGCCGCGTCGCGCCCGGTGATCCGGCGGTCCCGCAGCAGGGGTGGCAGGACGAGGTTGGCGTAGGAGTCGGAGCCGTCGACCGCCCGCAGCACGTCGTAGGCCGCGGTCCGTGCCGGGTCGCTCCCCCGACGGCGCTGCGACGGCGCAGCCGCGGTCCGCTGGGTCCGTCCCTGGGAGCGCGCGGCACCGCGCTGGCGACCGCTCGGGTCCCGCCGGTCGTCCGCGGGGCTCACGCCGCACCTCCCAGCACGGTGTCCGACGCCAGGCGCGCGCCGCGGGCCCAGTCCGCCGCGTCCATCGCACGCTTCCCCTGCGGGGTCACCTGGGACAGCCGCACGGCGCTGCCGCCCGTCCCGACGAGGACGTCTTTCTTCCCCACGAGCAGCTGCCCGGGGGCGAGGTCGGTGACGTCCGGGACGGGCAGCACGGGCGCGACCCCCAGGCGTGAGCCGTCCGGCAGCGTGGTCCACGCGCCCGGCGCCGGGGTGCAGCCGCGGATCCGGCGGTCGACCGCGTGCGCGGGATGGGACCAGCGCACGCGCGCGTCCTCGACCTCGATCTTCGGGGCGTGGCTGACGCCGTCGGTCGCCTGGACGACCGGGCTGAGGATCCCGTCCTCGAGCGCGTCGAGCGTCTGCACCAGCAGGCCGGCGCCCGCCACGGCGAGGCGCCCGAGCAGGTCGCCGGACGTGTCGCGCGGGCGGATCGTCTCGGTGAGGAACCCGAACACCGGGCCGGTGTCCAGGCCCGCCTCGAGCCGGAAGGTCGTGGCGCCCGTGACCTCGTCGCCGGCGATGATCGCGTGCTGCACCGGCGCAGCCCCGCGCCAGGCGGGCAGCACCGAGAAGTGCAGGTTCACCCAGCCGTGCACGGGGACGTCCAGGAGCGACGGCGGGATCAGGGCGCCGTAGGCGACCACGGGTGCCGCATCGACCTCGAGCTCCGCGAGCCGCGCCTGGAACTCGTCGTCCCGGGGGCGCTGCGGCGTGAGGACCTCGATGCCGGCCTCCAGAGCTCGCGCCTTGACCTCGCTCTGCGTCGACGACCGCCCTCGGCCGGAGCGGGCGTCGGGACGCGTGAGCACCGCGACGACCTCGTGACGGGACGCGAGGAGCGCCTCGAGCGACGGCACCGCGGCCGCAGGGGTTCCGGCGAAGAGCAGTCGCATGGCGTCGATCCTAGGTGCGCGGCAGGGCGACCCCGCGCGCAGCCAGGTCGGCCCGGAGGGCGTCCGCCGTGGTGAACAGCACGGCGTCGTACCCGGCCGCCGAGCCGGCGGCGACGTTCGCGGCGGAGTCGTCGGCGAACACCGTGCGCTCCGGACGCAGGCCGAACCGCTGGGTCAGCAGGGCGAAGATCCGTGGGTCCGGCTTGGCGACACCGACCTCGCCCGACACCAGGACGTCCTCGAGCAGCCCGATCGCCGGCGCCGCGGTCTCGGCCAGGTGGAACGTCTCGGCCGACCAGTTGGTGAGCCCGAGGAGCCGGACGCCGCTCGCCCGAATGTCGTGCACGAGCTCGGCCGACCCCGGCACGGGCCCCGCGAGCGTGTCGGCGATGTGCTCGACGTACAGGTCCAGCGCGGGCAGGTGCTCGGGCGCGCTCGCGGCGAGGTCGACCCGCGCGTCGGCCCAGGGACGACCGGCGTCCTGCTGGTGGTTGAACGCCAGGAAGTCGAAGTCGACGAGGAACGCGTCGGTGTCGCGCGCAGGCAGCCGTCCGGCGAACGCGCGGCGCGGGTCCCACCGCACGAGAACGTTGCCGAGGTCCAGCACCACGGTGTCGATCATCCGAGCTCCGCCGGGTCCAGCTGGACGCGCACCGTGCCGCCCTCGCGCCGGGCGCTGCGCACCGCGAGCGACGCGGCCAGAGAGCGTGCGAGGGCCGCGCCGCCGGGACGCGGCACGCGCACCAGGGCGCGGACGTCCGGCTCGAGCGCGCCCGGCTCGGCCGCACCGACCGGGACGGGCCCGAGAATCTCGGCATCCGCGACGTCGAGCCGCCCGAGCAGGGTGTCGACGGCGTCGCGCGGCCCGGTGACCGCGGCGATCCGCACGGCGGGCGGGAGCGCGAGCTCGGCGCGCTCGGCGAGCTCGCGCGAGGCGTATCCGGCGGGGTCCCAGCGCACGAGCGCCTGCGTCACCCGCTCCTCGGCGTCGCCGACGAGGACGACGGTGCCTCCCTCGGCCGCCGGGCGCACCAGCGCGGCAGCCGTCAACCAGCGGCGCAGCGCATCCTCCCCGGTCCGCAGCGACGCCCCTGCCGTGCTCACGGCGGCGTCCAGCAGCAGTGCGGCGGCGTACCCGCCCGGGGCCACCGGCTCGGCGCCCGGCGTCGCCACCACCACCGCGGGGACGTCCTTCACGGTCGCCAGCACGCCGCCCGCCGCACGCGCCCCCGAGACGCGGATCGGGACCCCGGGGAACGCGCGCCCGAGCTCCTCGGCCGTGCGCTCCGACCCGACACGGACCGAGCGCAGCGCGCCCGCGCCGCACTCGGTGCACCGCCAGTCGGTGGCCAGCCGCCCGCACCAGCCGCAGGTGGGGACGCCGTCCGCGGTGGTCAGCCCGAGCGGGCCGTGGCAGACGCCGCAGCGCGCCGCCGCGCGGCAGCGCCCGCACGCCACCGCGGGCACGTACCCCGCGCGGGGCACCTGCACGAGGACCGGGCCGTGGGCCAGCCGGTCCCGCAACGTGCGCCAGGCCGGCGCCGGGAGCCTCGCCGCGGCCGCCGGTCCCTCGCGGGCGAGCTCGACCGACGTCAGGGCCAGCACCCGCGCGGCCCGCGCGCGGGTCGTCGGACGGTCCGCTGCCACCTCGTGCGCCCAGCCCACCTCGACGAGTGCCTGCGCCTCGACCGAACGCGCGTGCGCGGCGACGAGGAGCGCACAGTGCTCCAGCTCCGAGCGCAGCGCCAGCACCTCGCGGACGTGCGGGTACGGCGCTCGGGGTTCGGCGTGCAACGCGTCGCCGTCGTCCCAGACCACGGCGAGCCCGAGGTTCGTCACGGGGGCGAACGCCGACGCCCGCGTGCCGACGACCACCGACGCCTGACCCCGCAGTGCCGCGAGGAACGACCGGTAGCGGACGGCGGGGCCGTCGTCGGCGGCGAGCCGGACCGCGCCGCCCGTCGAGCCCGGTGCCCAGCGCGGGATGCCGGCGTCGTCCAGGGCGGCGAGCACGCGGTCGATGTCCCGGGCGTCGGGGACCACGACGAGAGCACCTCGACCGCCCAGCACGCACGCGGCGACCGCCTGAGCGATCGCGTCCGGCCAACGCTCCCCCGCCGCACCCGGCAGCGCGGACCACACCGCACGCGGCGCACCACCCGCGGCGACGTGCTGCAGGAAGGCCGCCCCGCCGCGGTAGGGCGCCCACGCGGCGGCCGACGGGGACGGCGGTGCCGGCTCGTCGGAGGACACGGGAACCTCCGCCTCCACCCGGGCGTGCCGTGCCGGGACGGCGAGCCGCAGGACGTCGTTGAGCGTCCCCGCCCACCGGTCCGCGACCGCCCGCGCCAGGCGGGCGACCTGGGGCGTGAGCACGGGCTCGGCGGACACGACCTTGCGCACGGGCTGCAGGGCGCCGTCGTGCTCCGCCTCCTCGACGCGCTCCAGCACGTAGCCGTTGACGTCCTGGCCACCGAACCGCACCTTGACCCGGGTGCCCGGCACCGCGGCGTCGGCGAGCGCCGCCGGCACCGCGTACTCGAACACGCGGTCGAGGTGGTGCGGCACCAGGTCCACGCACACCCGCGCGACCGGCAGGTGCTCGGCGAGCGGGACACCACCGACGGCAGGACGCGCACGCCGCTTCGGCTGCGGCAGACCCTCGAGCATCAGCTGCTCACCGCCCGCGCTCATGCCCACGCGCCCATCAGACCATCCGCTGCCCACGCAGGACCGGGAGCGACTGCGGAAGGCGTCAGCCCACCGCGGACTGGAGGTCCGCGACGCGGTCGGTGCGCTCCCAGGTGAACTCCGGCAGCTCACGGCCGAAGTGCCCGTACGCGGCGGTCTTGCGGTAGATCGGGCGCAGGAGGTCGAGGTCGCGCACGATCGCGGCCGGCCGCAGGTCGAACACGTCGCGGATCGCGCTGGTGAGCCGCTCGAGCGGCACCGTCTCCGTACCGAACGTCTCGACGTACAGGCCCACCGGGTTCGCCTTGCCGATGGCGTAGGCGACCTGGACCTCGCACCGGCGCGCGAGCCCGGCAGCGACCACGTTCTTGGCCACCCACCGCATCGCGTAGGCGGCCGAGCGGTCGACCTTCGACGGGTCCTTGCCGGAGAACGCGCCACCACCGTGGCGGGCGATGCCGCCATACGTGTCGACGATGATCTTGCGGCCGGTCAGCCCGGCATCGCCCTGCGGACCACCGACGACGAACGTCCCGGTCGGGTTCACCAGCAGGCGGAAGTCGGTCGTGTCCAGCTCGAGCTGCGCCAGCACCGGTGCGATGACGTGCTCGGTGATCCCGGGGCGCAGCATGGTCTCCAGCTGCACGTCGGGGTCGTGCTGCGTGGACAGGACCACCGTGTCGAGCCGGACCGCGCGGTCGCCGTCGTAGCCGATGGTGACCTGGGTCTTCCCGTCGGGTCGCAGCCCGGGCAGGATCCCCTCCTTGCGCACGAGCGTCAGGCGCTCGGCGAGCCGGTGCGCCAACCAGATCGGCAGGGGCAGCAGCGACGGGGTGTCGTCGCTCGCGTAGCCGAACATCAGCCCCTGGTCGCCGGCGCCCTGCGCATCCAGCGGGTCGAGGTCGGACGCGTCCTCGCGGACCTCGAGGGCCTTGTCGACGCCGGCGGCGATGTCGGGCGACTGCTGCCCGATCGACACGGAGATGCCGCACGAGTCACCGTCGAAGCCGATCGCCGACGAGGTGTACCCGATGCCCTTGACGACCTGGCGCACGATCTGCGGGATCTCGACGTACGCGCTGGTCGTGACTTCCCCGGCGACGTGCACGAGACCGGTGGTCACCATCGTCTCGACGGCCACGCGCGCCTGCGGGTCCTGCTCGAGCATCGCGTCGAGGATGGCGTCGGAGATCTGGTCACAGATCTTGTCCGGGTGCCCCTCGGTCACGGACTCGGACGTGAACAGGCGCATGTCGGGCTCGGTCATGGCGGACAGCGTAATGGCCGTGGTCCGCGGCCGGGGCGACATCTCAGGAGCGCGCGACGACCGCGTCCCAGACGGCGTGGGCCACCACGTCCTTGCTCCCCGCAGCGGTGCCCACGACCGCGCCGGACCCGTCGAGGATCGTGATGTCGTTCGCGTCGGTGCCGAACCCCCGGCCGCCGCCCACCGCGTTCACCACGAGGAGGTCCGCACCCTTGCGACGCGCCTTCGCCTGCCCGTGCTCGAGCACGCTGCCGGTCTCGTCGCCCGTCTCCGCCGCGAAGCCCACCACGAGCTGCCCTGCGCGGAGACGGTCGTGGGCCAGCTCGGCGAGGATGTCGACCGTCTCGACGAGCTCGAGCACCGGGGCGCCACCACCCGGTTCCTTCTTGATCTTGCTCTCGGCGCTGGTGCGCGGCCGGAAGTCGGCGACCGCGGCCGCCATCACGACCACGTCCGCGTCCTTCGCTGCGGCACGCACGGCGTCCCGCAGCTCGGCTCCGGTCTCGGCGCGGACGACGTCGACACCGGGCGGGACCGGCACGTCGATGTTCGCGGCCACGAGCGTGACCCGGGCCCCACGCGCGTGCGCGGTCCTCGCGAGCGCGACACCTTGCCTGCCGGACGACCGGTTGCCGAGGAAGCGCACCGGGTCGAGCGGCTCACGCGTGCCACCGGCGGACACGACGACGTGGCGACCTGCGAGGTCGCGGGGCCGGTCGGTGACCAGGGCGAGCGCCGCGGCGGCGATCTCGTCGGGCTCGGGGAGGCGTCCGGGACCGGTGTCCGTGCCGGTGAGGCGACCGGCGGCGGGGTCGAGCACGTGCACGCCGCGGGAGCGCAGCGTGGCGACGTTCGCGACCGTGGCGGGGTGCTCCCACATCTCGGTGTGCATCGCCGGCGCCAGCAGCACCGGGCACCGCGCGACCAGCAGCGTGGCGGTCAGCAGGTCGTCCGCCTGCCCGGTCGCGGCGCGGGCCAGGAGGTCGGCCGTGGCGGGGGCGACGATCACCAGCTCGGCCTGCTTGCCGACCGCGACGTGTGCCACCTGGTCGACGTCCTCGAACACGTCGGTGGTCACCGGCTGCCCCGACAGGGCCTCCCACGTCGCGCGCCCGACGAACTCGAGCGCCGCGCGCGTGGGCACCACGCGGACGGCGTGGCCGTCCTCGCGCAGCAGGCGCAGGAGCAGGACGGCCTTGTAGGCGGCGATCCCGCCCGCGACGCCGAGGACGATGTGCATGGGGGCAGGTCAGCCCTCGGTGGCCTCGGAGGTGAGCAGGCCGGCGTCGATCTCGCGCATGGCGATCGAGAGCGGCTTCTCCTGCGGACGCGTGTCCACCAGCGGGCCGACATACTCGAGCAGGCCCTCGTTGAGCTGCGAGTAGTAGGCGTTGATCTGGCGCGCGCGCTTGGCCGAGTACAGGACGAGCGCGTACTTGGAGTCGGCGCGCTCGAGCAGACGGTCGATGGGCGGGTCGGTGATGCCGGTGGGGGCGGCGACGGTTCCGGACACGGTGATCTCCCGTACGTGAAAGGGGTTGGGGCTGGCCCCATCCTACCTGGTCGCGATGCCCATCCCGCGGACCAGCTCGTCGGTGGCCCGGTGGACGTCGTCGTTGACGATCACCTGGTCGAACTCGGCCTCCGCGGCGAGCTCGACGCGCGCGGTCTCGAGGCGCCGCTCCCGCTCCTCCGCGTCCTCGGTCCCCCGGCCGACCAGCCGACGCTCGAGCTCCGCGAACGAGGGGGGCGCGAGAAAGACGAAGTGCGCGTCGGGCATCGACTCGCGGACCTGCCGCGCACCCTGGAGGTCGATCTCCAGGAGCGCCGGCAACCCCGCGGCCAGCCGCTCCTCGACCGGCTTCCGCGGCGTGCCGTACCGGTTGCGCCCGTGCACGACCGCCCACTCGAGCAGGTCGCCGCGCTCGACCATGGCGTCGAACTCGTCGCCCGTCACGAAGAGGTAGTGGACCCCGTCGACCTCGCCGGGCCGAGGGGGCCTCGTGGTGGCGGACACCGACAACCAGACCTCGGGATAGCGGGTCCGGACGTCGGCGGACACGGTGCCCTTGCCGACGGCGGTCGGTCCGGCGAGAACGGTCAACCGGGCTGGCGTCGTCGTCATGGGTGGCGCGGTGCTCCTCGAGATGCGCGGCGCGGCCCCGACGTCACCCGAAGCGGTCGACGAGAGCCTTCACCTGGTGCGGCCCGAGACCGCGCACGCGACGCGTCTCGGAGATTCCGATCTCGGAGATGATCGCACGCGCCTTGACCTTGCCCACGCCAGGCAGGGACTCGAGGAGCGCGAGGACCTTGAGCTTGCCGATCGTCTCGTCCGCCTGCCCCTGCGCGATCACCTCGGAGAGGGTTCCCTGCGAGTACTTGAGGCGGTTCTTGACCTCAGCGCGGGCCTGCCGGGCGGCGGCGGCCTTCTGGAGCGCTGCCGCTCGTTGTTCGGGAGTCAGCGGAGGGAGTGCCACGCGCGTCACCTTCTCGTCAGTGGGCCGGCGACCCACGTGGAAGTGCGCGGGATCGTGACAACGAAACTAGCGAGCGACACCCTCATCGGCAATGCGGACGCGCGTCCAGCCGCCCACGACCTGCACCGACACAGCCCGTCGAGCTCAGGACAACGCCGCAGCCGCCTCGTCCGAGGCCTGCCGGGCAGCTGCCCGCAGCGCCGGGACGGAGGGGCCTGCGACGAGCACGCCGCGCGACGAGGACGCCAGCACCTGACCTCGTGCGGAGCCGAAGACCTGGGCCAGCTCGCGCGGGCCAGCACCCTGGGCACCCACGCCGGGGGCCAGCAGCGGGCCGTTCACGGCGGCCAGGTCCACGCCGGTGCGGGACGCCGCGTCACCGATCGTCGCGCCCACGACCAGCCCGACCGACCCCATCGGCACCGCGCCCGCGTTCAGGGCAGCCGCTCGCGCCGCCACGACGGCAGCGACGGTGTCGCCGTCCTGGGTGCGCGCGTGCTGGACCTCGTGGCCCTCCTTGTTGGACGTCAGGCACAGGACGAACAGACCCCGCCCGGTCGAGAGCGCGAGGTCGACGGCAGGATCGAGCGACCCGAACCCGAGGTACGGCGACACGGTGAGCGCGTCCCCGGCGAGCGGGGAGCCGTCGCGGAGGAACGCGTCGGCGTACGCGCCCATGGTCGAGCCGATGTCCCCGCGCTTGGCGTCGACGATGACCAGCGTGCCGGTCTCCCGTCCGGCCGCGACGACCTCCTCGAGCACCGCGACCCCGGCGGAGCCGTGCCGCTCGAAGAACGCCGCCTGCGGCTTGACGGCGGCCACCTGGCCCCCGACCGCCTCGAGCACGGTCAGGGCGAACCGCCGCAGCCCGGAGGCGTCGTCCGGCAGGCCCCACGCGTCCAGCAGGCTCGTGTGCGGGTCGATGCCGACGCACAGCGGCCCGTGGGCCTCCATGGCGGCCGCCAGTCGCGCCCCGAACGGGGCGGTCACGCGCGGGCCGCCGCGCGTGCCTCGCGGCGCACCAGAGCGGCCGCGTCGTGCTCCTGCAGGCTGGTCACCCGGAACGGTCCCGCCTGCCGCGCCTCGATGGCCTGCACGGCCGCACCGAGCTGCTGCACGGTGGTGACCATCGCCTTGTCCGCCGCGACCGTGGCCGCCCGGATCTCGTAGCCGTCGGCGCGAGCACCCTGACCCGACGGGGTGTTCACCACGATGTCGACGTCGCCGGAGGTGATGAGGTCGACGATGGTCGGCTCCCCCGCCGCACCGCGACCCGACGAGTACTTGCGGACGACCGTCGACGCGATGCCGCTGCGGTGCAGGACCGCCGCGGTCCCCTCGGTCGCCAGGATCTCGAAGCCGAGCTCCGCCAGGCGCTTCACCGGGAAGACGATCGAGCGCTTGTCCCGGTCGGCGACGGAGATGAAGGCCCGGCCGCCCGTGGGGAGGCCACCGAACGCGGCGTCCTGCGACTTGGCGAACGCGGTCGGGAAGTCGACGTCGAAGCCCATGACCTCGCCCGTCGAGCGCATCTCCGGGCCGAGCACGGTGTCGACGACGACGCCCTCCTTGGTGCGGAACCGCTTGAACGGCAGCACCGCCTCCTTGACCGCGATCGGCGAGTCGAGGTCGAGAACGCTGGCGTCGTCCACGGGAAGGATCCCCATCGCGCGCAGGTCCGCGATCGACCGGCCCGCCATGACCAGCGCCGCGGCCTTGGCCAGCGAGACGCCGGTGGCCTTGGACACGAACGGCACCGTGCGCGACGCCCGCGGGTTGGCCTCGAGGACGTAGAGCACGTCGGAGACCAGGGCGAACTGGATGTTGAGCAGCCCGTGCACCCCGACCCCGCGCGCGATCGCCTCGGTGGACAGGCGGATCCGCTCCAGCTCCGACGTCGACAGCGTCACCGGCGGGAGGGTGCACGCCGAGTCGCCGGAGTGGATGCCGGCCTCCTCGATGTGCTCCATGACGCCGCCCAGGAACAGCTCGGTCCCGTCGAACAGCGCGTCGACGTCGATCTCGATGGCGTCGTCCAGGAAGCGGTCGATGAGCAGCGGCGGCAGGGTGCCGGCGCGCCCCCCGTCGGCCGCGTTGTCCAGCGCGCGCTGCACGTACTCGTTGAGCTGCGGCTCGTCGTAGACGATCTCCATCCCGCGCCCGCCGAGCACGTAGCTCGGCCGCACGAGCACCGGGAAGCCGATCCGGCGCGCCGTGTCGCGGGCACCCGCCTGCGTGGTGGCGGTGCCGAACGCGGGCGCCGGCAGCCCGGCGGCCTCGAGGACCTTGCCGAACTCCCCCCGGTCCTCGGCGGCGTCGATCGCGGCCGGCGACGTGCCGAGGATCGGCAGGCCGGCGTCGAGCAGGCGCTGGGCGAGCGACAGGGGCGTCTGCCCGCCGAGCGTGACGATGAGGCCCTCGACCGGGCCGGCGGCGAGCTCGGCCGTGTAGACCTCGAGCACGTCCTCGAACGTCAGGGGCTCGAAGTACAGCCGGTCCGACGTGTCGTAGTCCGTGGAGACCGTCTCGGGGTTGCAGTTGATCATGACGGTCTCGAACTCGCCCTTGAGCGCCAGTGCGGCGTGCACGCAGGAGTAGTCGAACTCGATGCCCTGGCCGATCCGGTTCGGGCCCGAGCCGAGGATGAGGATCGCCGGCCGTGTGCGCGGAGCGACCTCGGTCTCCTCGTCGTACGTGGAGTAGTGGTACGGCGTGCTCGCGGCGAACTCGGCGGCGCACGTGTCGACCGTCTTGAACACCGGACGCAGGCCGACCGCGTGGCGGGCACGGCGGACCGCGTCCTCCGACGTCCGGCGCAGCGTCGCGACCTGCGCGTCCGACAGGCCGTGGCGCTTCGCGTGCAGGAGCACGTCGCGGGTCAGGGCGTCGGCCGTCCGGGTCTGCTCCGCGACCTCGTTGATCAGCTGGATCTGGTCGAGGAACCAGGGGTCGATGCCCGTGAGCTCGTACACCGTCTCGAGCGGGACGCCGAAGCGCAGGACCTGCTGCACGTCGACGAGGCGGTGCTCGGTGGGCCGGGAGATCGTCGCGGTCAGCGCGTCGAGCGCCTCGCCCGCCAGGGCGTCGCCGGTCCAGTGGAAGACCGAGTCCTTCTTGTCCAGGGACCGCATGGCCTTGCCGAGCGCCTCGGTGAAGTTGCGGCCGAGCGCCATGGCCTCGCCGACCGACTTCATGGTCGTCGTGAGCGTGTCGTCCGCGGCCGGGAACTTCTCGAACGCGAACCGCGGGACCTTCACCACGACGTAGTCGAGCGTGGGCTCGAACGACGCCGGCGTGGAGCCACCCGTGATGTCGTTCGGGATCTCGTCGAGCGTGTAGCCGACCGCGAGCTTGGCGGCGATCTTCGCGATCGGGAAGCCGGTCGCCTTGGACGCCAGGGCCGACGAGCGCGAGACCCGGGGGTTCATCTCGATGACCACGATCCGGCCGGTGGACGGTTCGATGGCGAACTGGATGTTGCAGCCGCCCGTGTCGACGCCGACCTCGCGGATGACGGCGATGCCGATGTCCCGCAGCCGCTGGTACTCGCGGTCGGTGAGGGTCAGCGCCGGGGCGACCGTGACCGAGTCCCCCGTGTGCACGCCCACCGGGTCGACGTTCTCGATCGAGCAGACGACCACCACGTTGTCGTGCTTGTCCCGCATGAGCTCCAGCTCGTACTCCTTCCAGCCGAGGATCGACTCCTCCAGGAGCACCTCGGTGGTCGGCGAGTAGTGCAGGCCCTGCCCGACGATGCGGCGCAGGTCGGTCTCGTCGTACGCGATGCCCGAGCCGAGCCCACCCATGGTGAACGAGGGCCGCACGACGACCGGGTACAAGAGGTCGTCGACGGCGGCGAGCGCGTCGTCGATGGTGTGCACGATCGCGGAGCGAGCGCTCTCGGCGCCGCAGACCTCCACGACCTCCTTGAACTGCTCGCGGTCCTCGCCCTTCTGGATCGACGCGATGTTGGCGCCGATCAGCTCGACGTCGTACTTCTCGAGCACGCCCGCCTCGTCCAGCGCGATCGCCGCGTTGAGCGCGGTCTGGCCGCCCAGCGTGGGCAGGATCGCGTCCGGGCGCTCCTTGGCGATGATCGTGGTGAGGATCTCGGTGGTGATCGGCTCCACGTAGGTGGCGTCGGCGAACTCGGGGTCCGTCATGATCGTGGCCGGGTTGGAGTTCACGAGGATGACCCGCAGGCCCTCCTCCTTGAGCACCCGGCACGCCTGCGTCCCCGAGTAGTCGAACTCGCACGCCTGGCCGATGACGATCGGGCCGGAGCCGATGACCAGGACGCTCTTGATGTCTGTGCGCCGGGGCATCAGGCAGCACCCTTCTGTGCGGTCATGAGATCGAGGAACCGGTCGAAGAGGTACGCGGCGTCGTGCGGGCCGGCGGCGGCCTCCGGGTGGTACTGCACCGAGAAGGCCGGCAGGTCGAGCGCTCGCAGGCCCTCGACCACGTCGTCGTTGAGGTCGACGTGGCTGACGACCACCCGGCCGTAGCGACCGCCGTCGTGCGGCGCGACGGACTCGCCGTCCAGGGGCGCGTCGACCGCGAACCCGTGGTTATGGGCGGTGATCTCCACCTTGCCGGTCGCCCGGTCCATCACCGGCTGGTTCACGCCGCGGTGGCCGTAGCCCAGCTTGTAGGTGCCGTAGCCGAGCGCGCGGCCCAGCAGCTGGTTGCCGTAGCAGATGCCGAAGAACGGGATCCGCCGGTCGAGCACGTCCCGCAGCAGGTCGATCTCGTGCGTCGCCGCGGCGGGGTCGCCGGGCCCGTTCGAGAAGAAGACGCCGTCGGGCGAGGTCGCCAGGACCTCGTCGATGGTCGCGGTCGAGGGCAGCACGTGGACCCGCACGCCGCGCTCGGCCAGTCGCTGCGGCGTCATGGCCTTGATGCCGAGGTCGACGGCGGCCACCGTGGCGACGTGCTCCCCGATCGGCTCGACCACGTAGGCGGCGTCGGTGGACACCTCGCCGGCCAGGTCGGCGCCGACCATCGCGGGCGCGGCCAGGACGTCGTCCAGCAGCTCGTCGTCGGGCCTGCGCTCGCCGTTCTCGTCCAGCAGCGCGGCCCCCGAGAAGATCCCGGCCCGCATGACACCGCGCTCCCGCAGGTGACGCGTGAGGGCACGGGTGTCGATCTCGCTGATGCCGACGATGTCCTGCGCGACGAGGTCGTCGTCGAGCGTGCGGACCGACCGCCAGTTCGAGGCGCGGCGCGCGGGGTCGCGCACCACGTAGCCGGCCACCCAGATCCGCGCCGACTCGTCGTCCTCGTCGTTCACGCCGGTGTTCCCGATGTGCGGGGCCGTCATGACGACGATCTGGCGGTGGTACGACGGGTCGGTGAGCGTCTCCTGGTAGCCGGTCATGCCGGTGTTGAAGACGATCTCGCCCAGCGTCGAGCCCTCGGCGCCGTAGGGGCGGCCGGTGAACGTCCGGCCGTCCTCGAGAACGAGCACTGCGTCGGTCATGAGTTCTCCTCCTGCGCGGGCGCGGTGCCCGAGGTCAAGGTGGTCAGTGCGTCGATGAGCCGCTCGCGGTCCGCCGCGTGCTTGGGTCGCAGGCCGGTGTCCAGGCCGCGCGGGTCGTCGGTGTCGGCCTGCCAGGTGAGGACGACGAGGCCCTCTCCCCCGACGACCTTGCCGGCCATGCCGGGCGCACCGGTCGCGCTGCGCACGGCCGACGCCGGCACGAAGAGGTCGGTCGCGCCCTGGCGGGTGATCCGCACCCCGGCGTCGAAGACGCTGATCTGCGCGGGGCTGCGCACCCCGAGGCCCTCGGCGGTGACCCGGTCGAGCCAGTCCCCCGCCCGGGTGGTCGACACGTAGGTCGCCTCCACCGGCCCGAGCCGCTCGGCACCCAGCACGGCGGGGGCGGCCGGGAGCGCGGGCACCAGCGTGGACGACCGCCGGGTGCGGGCCCGCCAGCCGGCGCGCATGCCCCAGAACACCACGATCACGACCAGGACGAGGACGACCGTCGAGACCGCCTGGCGGGTCACGAGCTGACCACCACGCTCTCGTCGCACGCCGACCCGTCCATCACCGTCGCGCGGCCGCGCAGCCACGTCGCGATGACGCAGCCGGACAGCTCGCGGCCGCGGAACGGCGAGTTCACGCTCTGCGTCGCCTGCTCCTCGGGCACCACGGTCCGGCGGATGCCCGGATCGACCAGCGTGAGGTTGGCGGGCTCCCCCACGGCGATCGGCCGACCGTGGTCACCGACGCGACCGATCCGCGCCGGGGTGGTCGAGAGCACCCGGGCGACGTCGGCCCAGGTCATGCGGCCGGTGTCGACCATCGTCTCCTGGACGACCGACAGCGCGGTCTCGAGCCCGGTCATGCCGAAGGCCGCCGCGCCCCACTCGCAGTCCTTGTCCTCGCGGGTGTGCGGCGCGTGGTCGGTGGCGACGATGTCGATCGTGCCGTCGGCCAGCCCCTCGCGGACGGCCTCGACGTCCCGCTGCGTGCGCAGGGGCGGGTTGACCTTGAACACCGGGTCGTACCCGCGCGCGAGCTCGTCGGTGAGCATGAGGTGGTGCGGGGTGACCTCGGCGGTGACGTCGATGCCCCGGGACTTGGCCCAGCGGATGATCTCGACCGAGCCGGCCGTGGACAGGTGGCAGACGTGCAGCCGCGAGCCCACGTGCTCGGCGAGCAGCACGTCGCGGGCGATGATCGCCTCCTCCGCGACCGCGGGCCAGCCGGCCAGACCCAGCTCGGCGGAGACCACGCCCTCGTGCATCTGGGCGCCCTCGGTCAGCCGGGGCTCCTGCGCGTGCTGCGCGATGACGCCGTCGAACGCCTTGACGTACTCCAGGGCGCGCCGCATCACGACCGGGTCGTGCACGCACTTGCCGTCGTCGGAGAACACCCGGACCTGCGCCGCCGACTCGGCCATGGCACCGAGCTCCGCCAGCCGCTCGCCCTCGAGGCCGACCGTGACGGCTCCGATCGGTCGCACGTCCACCCAGCCGGCGTCCCGGCCGAGCCGCCAGACCTGCTCGACGACGCCCGCGGTGTCCTGCGTCGGGGTCGTGTTCGCCATCGCGTGCACGGCCGTGAACCCGCCCATCGCGGCGGCGCGCGTGCCGGAGCGGACCGTCTCGGCGTCCTCCCGGCCCGGCTCGCGCAGGTGCGTGTGCAGGTCGACGAGGCCGGGCAGCAGGATCAGCCCGCTGCCGTTGATGATCACCGGGTCGGGACCGGCCTGCGCCTCGGCGTCCGGGCCGATCGCCGCGATCACGCCGTCGGCGAGCAGCACGTCGGTCGTGCCGTCGCCGAGCGGGCTGACGTCCCGCAGCAGGTAGTTCCTCGTCACGCGTCCACCTTCGTCTCGTCGGAGCTCTTCTCGGGCGAGCCCGAGACCGCCGCTCGAGCGGGGGCGTCGCCGCCCGCGAGCAGCAGGTACAGGACGGCCATCCGGACCGCCACGCCGTTGGCCACCTGCTCGACGATGACCGCGCGGGACGAGTCGGCGGCGTCGGCGGAGATCTCCAGGCCGCGGTTCATCGGACCCGGGTGCAGCACGATCGCGTGCTCCGGCAGCAGGGCGAGCCGGCGGGCGTCGAGGCCATACCGGCGGGTGTACTCCAGCGGGCTCGGGAAGAACCCGCCACCCGCGCTCGACATCCGCTCGCGCTGGACCCGCAGCATCATCACCGCGTCCGGCTTCTCGTCGGCGATGACCTCGTCCAGGTGGTACGAGACGCGCGCCGGCCAGGCACCGACCCCGACGGGCAGCAGGGTCGGCGGCGCCACCAGCACGACCTCCGCGCCGAGCGTGTGCAGCAGGTGCACGTTGGAGCGTGCGACGCGGCTGTGCAGCACGTCGCCGACGATCGCCACGCGCAGCCCGGTCAGGTCGCGGCCGGTCACGTCGCCCGGACCGGACAGGTGCCGGCGCAGCGTGTAGGCGTCGAGGAGCGCCTGCGTGGGGTGCTGGTGCATCCCGTCGCCCGCGTTGATGACCGCGCCCGTGGTCCAGCCGGACGTGGCGAGCGTGTGCGGCGCTCCGGACGCGTGGTGCCGGATCACGACCGCGTCGGCGCCCATCGCCTGCAGCGTGAGGGCGGTGTCCTTGAGCGACTCGCCCTTGGAGACGCTCGAGCCCTTCGCGGAGAAGTTGATGACGTCCGCCGACAGTCGCTTGGCGGCGGTCTCGAACGAGATGCGGGTGCGCGTGGAGTCCTCGAAGAACAGGTTCACCACCGTCCGCCCGCGCAGCGTGGGCAGCTTCTTGATCTCCCGGCCCTGCGTGGCCGCCATCGAGCCGGCGGTGTCGAGGATGCGCACGGCGTCGTCGAGGGAGAGGTCGGCGGTGGACAGCAGGTGCTTCATCGCACCCCTCCCTCGATCAGCACGGCGTCGCGGCCGTCGTTCTCCTCGAGCAGCACGCGGACGCGCTCGCTCGTCGAGGTCGGCAGGTTCTTGCCGACGTAGTCGGCGCGGATGGGCAGCTCGCGGTGGCCGCGGTCGACGAGCGCCGCCAGCTGGACCGCCCTCGGTCGGCCGAGGTCGCTGATCGCGTCGAGGGCCGCCCGGATGGTGCGCCCGGAGAACAGGACGTCGTCGACGAGCACGACCACCTTGCCGTCCAGACCCCCCCCGGGGATGTCCGTGGCGCCGATGGTCCGGGTGGGGTGGTGCGCAAGGTCGTCGCGGTACATCGTCACGTCGAGGCTGCCCACGAGGAGCGCCGGGTCGAGGCTCGGTTCCACCGCGATCAGGCGCTCGGCCAGGCGACGTGCGAGCGGCAGGCCCCGGGTGGGGATGCCCAGCAGGACGACGTCGGCGCCACCCTTGTTGCGTTCGAGGATCTCGTGCGCGATGCGCGTGAGGGCCCGGCCGATCTCCGGGGCGCCGAGGACCACGTTGGCGTCGTCGTCGACAGCATCCGAGGCGGGCGCGGGCGTACCTGTGCTCATCAAGCAAACTCCTTCCCCGCCTCACTGGACGGGTCTTAAAGGAATGTCTCTGCGGCGCTCACCCTACCTCCCGGGAACGGTCCGCCCGACGCGACGTCCATCACGTGCCACGTGCGGGAACGCACCTCCATCACCCGGATGCCACGTCATCCCGAGGCAACTATGTGACGATGCCCCCATCGTGCTCGGAACCGTTCCTACATGGGTCACTGTGCTGCAGCTCCTCGCCGCGGGCCTGGTCGGTGGCTTCTGCGTGCTCCAGTGGGTGTGGTGGCGCGGTGAGGTTCGGCCGGCCAGCGCCGCCTGGTCCCTCGCCTGGTCGATCCACATGGCCCTGGTGCTCCTGGCCGGTGGACTGTTCGCGCTGACCACGCCCGGAACCGTGCGCGACGTCCTCGTCTTCGTCCACGCGCAGCTCGTCGCCGGCTTCCTCGTGATCGCGATCCCCGCCACGCGGGCCATCGCCGGTGGTCCGAAGACCCGGTACTGGCTCTGGGCCACGATCGCCCTCTTCGTCGCACGGGCGGGCCTCTGGTGGGTGCCTCTCGACAGCTACGTCGCCGACGCCGACGTGCTCTCGGCCGCGCTGCTGCTCGCACCCACGGCCGTCGTCGTGTCCTATGTCGTGGTCGCGGTGGGCCGGACCCGGCTGACCGCCTTCGGCCTGCTGCTCGTCATCGCCGGCGCCGAGTCGCTCGCCATCTTCACCGCCGGCGTGCTGGTCCGCGACTACACGTTCGGTGCCATGTGCGCCGCGCTGTGGGCCATCCCGCTCGCCGTCGGCATCGAGGTGCTCGCGCTCTACCGGTTGCGCGACGCCCAGGACGCGGCCGTCCGTCAGCACCAGATGCGTGACGCCCTGGCCCGGCTCGCCAACTCCGCCTGGTTCGTCAAGGACGCCGACGGTCTGCTCGTCACCGCGCGCGACGAGGCACGGACGATCCTGCGCGACCCCAGCATCGAGGGATCGCTGCGGCCGATCGCCCGCGACCGCTTCGTCACCGAGCTGTTCTCGTCCGACAAGGTCGAGCACCCCCCGGCGGCGCGGACCTTCCTCATCGACCTCGCCCAGATCGTCTCCGCGGCGGCCGAGCGCTACCAGCTGAGCGAGCGGCTGCACACGACGGCCTTCGCCGACCCGCTGACGCGCCTGCCCAACCGCCGGGCGGTCGAGGAGCACCTCCTGGCCACCCTCGAGCGGGCGAACGTCGAGCGCACGCGGGTCTCCCTCGTCTACTGCGACCTCGACGGGTTCAAGCGGGTCAACGACTCCTTCGGTCACGCCCACGGGGACGCGCTGCTCGTCCGCGTCGCCGACTACCTGCGCAACGCGCTCTCGGACCACGAGGCGTACGTCGGGCGGGTGGGCGGCGACGAGTTCGTCATCGTGCTCGCCCGGGCGCCCCAGGACGTGGATCTCGTCGCGATCGCCCGCGCGATCCGGGAGGGGTTCATCGACCGCGCGGGTGGGAGCCGACCTGCGCGCCTCACCGTCGGCGTGGCCACCTGGCTGCCCGGCGACGTCGTGGACGCCGACGCCCTGGTCCGGCACGCCGACACCGCGATGCTCGAGGCCAAGCGCTCGCGGTCCGGGTTCCGGGTCTTCGACCGGGCGCTCCGCCGCCGGGTCGAGGCGGAGCGGCACCAGCGGGCCGCGCTCGAGGCGGCGGTGGCCGACGGTCATTTCACCGCCTACTTCCAGCCGATCGTGGACGCCGAGTCGCTCGAGATCGTCCAGGTCGAGGCGCTCGCGCGGTGGGACCACCACGGCCACCTCATCCTCCCGGCGGACTGGCTCGAGCTGGCCGAGGAGTCGGGCCTGATCGTGCCCATCGGGCTCGAGGTGCTGCGCCAGGCCCGACGTGCGCTCGAGCGGTTCCAGATGCCCGTGTCGGTCAACGTCGCGGCACGCCAGCTGGCCGAGCCCGACGCCCTCGAGCAGATCGAGACCGCCTGGGGCGACGCCTTCTGGGAGCACCTCACCCTGGAGATCACCGAGAGCGCCCTCGTGCGGACGTCGTCCGCCGTCCCCGTGCTCTCCGAGCTGCGGGCCCGCGGTGCTCGGATCGCGGTCGACGACTTCGGGACCGGCTACAGCTCGCTGGCGCGGATCGCCCGGCTGCCCGTCGACGAGCTGAAGATCGACCGCTCGTTCGTGCGGGACATGGGCTCCGAGCGGGGCCGCGGCGTGGTGCGGGCGATCGTCGCCCTCGCGCAGACCCACGGGCTCGGGATCGTCGCGGAGGGCGTCGAGACGCCCCTGCAGCTCACCGCGCTCGCCGAGATGGGGGTGACCCGCGTGCAGGGCAACTTCCTCGGCCGGGCTGCCCCGAACCTCCCGGTCCGCGGTCCGCGGCCGACCACGGGCGCGATGGCCATCGTCCCCGAGCCGGCTCGCCTGCGGTCCCTCAGCGTGCCGACGCCGATCTCCGGCCGCGACGGGGCCCGGCTGACGGCCGTCCCCCGCCGCGTCTGAGCCGGGACGCGCCTACTGCTCGAGCGCGCCCGGCGCGATCGCCGCGGCGATGCTCGCCACCATCTCGTCCCACAGGCGGTGCGCCTCTCCGCTGGCGCGAGATGACCAGGTGCTCCGAGCCGCCCCAGAGCGTCCAGACGACGGACATCTGCGGGATCGAGGGCATCGGCGCGCCGTCGGCGCCTGCGGCCGAGAACCCGCGGACGACTGCCCTGTGACGATGCAGGGCGACTGACCGGCCAGGAAGGCGGCCTTGGCGACGTCGGAGGTGATGGCGGGGTCGAGCACACCCTGCCCGCGCTCCCCTGGGGGTGCGCGGGCGTCGACAGCAGGTCAGGCGAGCAGCGTCGGCTTGAGGTCGACGATGCGGCCGAGGAGGCCGTTGACGAACTGCGGCGAGTCGTCCGTGGAGAGCGACCGCGCCAGCTCGACGGCCTCGTCCACGGCGACCGCGTCGGGGACGTCGTCGTTGAAGAGGATCTCCCACGTCCCGATGCGCAGCAGGGCACGGTCGACCGCGGGCATCCGGTCGATGGTCCAGCCGTGGGCGTGCGTCGCCAGCAGCTCGTCGATCCGGTCCTGCTCGGCGATGACGCCCTCGACCACGTCCACGGAGTACTGCGGCAGCGAGGCCTCCGTGCCGGGCTGCGCGATGCGGTCCGCGAGCAGGCTCACGGGGTCGACGCCGCGCTGGTCGGCCTCGAAGAGGACGTCGAGGGCCCTCTTGCGGGCCTTGGTGCGAGCTCCCACCTCAGTCGCTCACGCGGCCCAGGTAGCTCCCGTCGCGGGTGTCCACCTTGACCTTCGTGTTCGCCTCGAGGAACAGCGGCACCTGGATCTCGTACCCGGTCTCGAGCGTCGCGGGCTTGGTGCCGGCCGACGAGCGGTCGCCCTGCAGGCCGGGCTCGGTGTAGGTGACCTCGAGGATCACCGACGGCGGGAGCTCGACGTACAGCGGCACGCCCTCGTTGGTCGCCACCATCGCGTTCTGGTTCTCGAGGAGGAAGTGCGAGACGTCGCCGACCGTGACCTCGGGGATGTGGATCTGGTCGTACGTGTCCGTGTCCATGAACACGAAGTCCGTGCCGTCCTTGTACAGGTACTGCATGTCGCGCTTGTCGACGTTCGCCGTCTCGACCTTCAGGCCGGCGTTGAACGTCCGGTCGACGACCTTGCCCGACATGACGTTCTTCAGCTTGGTGCGGACGAAGGCGCCACCCTTGCCGGGCTTGACGTGCTGGAACTCGATCACGGTCCACAGCTGGCCGTCGATCTTCAGCACGGTGCCGTTCTTGAGGTCGTTGGTGGTCGCCACGATCGTCGCTTCCTGTCGAGTGAGTTCTGTGCGGTCCGCCGGAGGCGCGGCCCCTGCAGGGCGTGCGCGGCCTCCCCGGCCGCAGACCGCCGACCATCGTACCGTGCGACGACCTGCCCGCCGTCACACCCGGGCGGCGACGACCTCGAGCGCGAGGTGGTAGCCGTGCACGCCGAAGCCGGCGATCGTGCCCGTGGCGATCGGTCCGACCACGGAGACGTGCCGGAAGGACTCGCGCGCGTACGGGTTGGACAGGTGCACCTCGACGAGCACGAGCCCCGCCTGCGTGACCTGCGCGGCGGCGTCCCGCAGCGCGTACGAGTAGTGCGTGAACGCGGCCGGGTTGAGCGCCACGTGGGCGCGCGCGTCGACGGCCTCGTGCAGCCAGCCGACCAGCACGGACTCGTCGTCGGTCTGGCGCACCTCGACCTCGAGGCCGAGCTCGTCGGCCCAGCCGGCGACGGCCGCCACCAGGTCCGCGTGCGTCGCGGAGCCGTACACCTCGGGCTCCCGCACCCCCAGCCGACCGAGGTTGGGACCGTTGAGCACCAGGACGCGCGACATGCCGGGAAGCCTAGGTGACGGTCGTGCTGGTCAGAGGGAGATCGCGCGCGACGGGGCCGGGGCGCCCTCGCTCAGCTCGGCGTACGCGGCGGCCAGGAGCGTCGGGTCCGGCCCCTCCAGACGCACGGGCTTGCCGACGTCCTCCAGCACGACGAACCGCAGCAGGTCTCCCCGGGTCTTCTTGTCCCGGCGCATGGCGGCCAGGAGCCGGTCCCAGCGGTCGCCGCGGTAGGTGACGGGCAGCCCGAGCGAGGTGAGGATCGCGCGGTGCCGGTCGACGACCTCGTCGGGGAGCCGCCCCGCCAGCCGCGCGAGCTCGGCGACGTAGACCATGCCCACCGAGACGGCGGCGCCGTGCCGCCACTGGAAGCGCTCGACGTGCTCGATCGCGTGGGCGAACGTGTGCCCGTAGTTGAGGATCTCGCGCAGGCCGCCCTCACGGAGGTCCTCCCCCACCACCCGGGCCTTGACCGCCACGGCGCGCTCGACGAGCTCGAGCAGCACCGGCGACGACGCCGCCGTCACGGGATCGGTGAGGACGTCGGTGTGCGCCTCGACGAGCTCGAGGATGCGCGGGTCCGCGATGAAGCCGCACTTGACCACCTCGGCGAGCCCGGCGACGAAGTCGTGCTTCGACATGGACTCGAGCGCAGCGAGGTCGCAGAGCACCCCGGCGGGCGGGTGGAAGGCACCGACGAGGTTCTTGCCCTCGGCGGTGTTGATCCCCGTCTTCCCGCCGACGGCCGCGTCGACCATCGCGAGCAGCGTGGTCGGCACGTGGACCACGCGGATGCCACGCAGCCACGTGGCGGCGACGAACCCGCCGAGGTCCGTCGTCGCGCCCCCGCCGACCGCCACGACCGCGTCGGAGCGCGTGAAGTCCGCCTGCCCGAGGACCTGCCACAGGAACGCGGCGACCTGGGCCGTCTTGGCCTCCTCCGCGTCCGGCACCTCGGCGATGAACGCCTCGTACCCGTGCGCTCGGAGGTCCTCCCGGACCGCGTCGGCGGTCGTCGCCAGCGCTGCGGGGTGCACCACGAGGACCCGTCGGACGCCCGGGCCCACCAGGTCAGGGAGTGCGCCGAGCAGGTTCCTGCCGATGACGACGTCGTACGGCTGGTCGCCGGAGACCCGCACGGTCCGCGACTCGGTCATGGAGTGCTCCCCTCGCCGCGGCGCAGGACCGCGAGCTCCTGTTCGATCAGCTCGGCCACGTCGGCGGGCCGCTGGCCGTCCGTGAGCACGCGGACGGTCGCCAGCCGCTCGTAGACGGGCCGACGGGCCTCCATGAGCGCCTGCCACTGCGCCCGCGGGTTGCCCAGCAGCAGGGGCCGCGACTGGTTGAAGCCCACGCGCGGGGCGGCGTGGGAGAGCGTCACGTCGAGGAAGACGACGACTCCTCCGCCCGCCGCGTACGTGGTCAGCAGCTCCTGGGTGCTCTCGTCCAGGACGGCGCCCCCGCCGAGCGCCAGAACACCGTCGTGATCGGCGAGCGCGTCCCGGACCGCATCCCGCTCCAGGTCCCGGAACACCGGCTCGCCGTCCACCACGAAGATCTCGGCGATCGACTTGCCCGCCGTCGCCTCGACGTCCGCGTCGGTGTCCCGCACGGTCAGCTGCCACCGCTCCCCGAGGGCCAGCGCGACCGTGGACTTGCCCGAGCCGGGCGGGCCGACGAGAACGATGTGCGGGCCTGGCACCGGGCTCACGCCAGCAGGTCCGGGATCGACGCCACGTACGCCTCGAGGTTCCGGCGGACCTCCGCGACGGAGTCGCCGCCGGTCTTGGCCAGCAGCGCGTCGGCGAGCACGAGGGCGACCATCGCCTCGGCGACCACCGCGGCCGGCGGGACCGCGCAGACGTCCGAGCGCTGGTGCTGGGCCTTGGTCGCCTCACCCGTCGCGGTGTCGACCGTGTCGAGCGCGCGCGGCACCGTCGAGATCGGTTTCATCGCGGCACGCACCCGCAGGATCTCGCCGTTGGTCATCCCGCCCTCGAGACCGCCGGCGCGGTTGGTCCGCCGCACGATCCGTCCGGACGCGTCCCGCTCGATCTCGTCGTGCGCCTGCGACCCCCGTCGGGCAGCGGTGCGGAACCCGTCCCCCACCTCGACCCCCTTGATCGCCTGGATGCCCATGAGCGCCGCGGCCAGCAGCCCGTCGAGGCGCCGGTCGGAGTGCACGTACGACCCGAGCCCGGACGGCAGCCCGTAGGCGAGCACCTCGACGACGCCGCCGAGGGTGTCGCCGTCCTTGTGGCACTCGTCGATCTCCGCGACCATCGCGGCCGAGGCTGCCGGGTCGAAGCAGCGCACCGGGTCCGCGTCGAGCGCGGCGGCGTCGTCCGGTGTCGGAAGAGCGGCGTCGTCCGGCGCGAACACCGGCCCGATGCTCACGACGTGCGACACCAACCGCACGCCGGCGGCCTGCTCGAGGAACCGTGCCGCCACCGTGCCGAGCGCCACGCGGGTGGCCGTCTCCCGGGCGCTCGCGCGCTCGAGGACCGGCCGCGCGTCGTCGAACCCGTACTTGCGCATGCCGACCAGGTCGGCGTGCCCCGGCCGGGGTCGCGTCAGGGGGGCGTTCCGCGCACGGAGCAGCACGTCGGGGTCCGCCACGGGGTCCGACGACATCACGTCGACCCACTTGGGCCACTCGGTGTTCCCGATCTCGATCGCGACCGGACCGCCCTGCGTCCGGCCGTGCCGCACGCCGCCGAGCAGCCGCACCTCGTCCTGCTCGAACTTCATCCGCGCACCGCGGCCGTACCCGAGCCGGCGCCGGGCGAGCGCCTCCTGGATGTCGGAGCTCTGCACCTCGACGTCCGCCGGGAGGCCCTCGAGGATGCCGACGAGCGCCGGACCATGGGACTCACCGGAGGTCAACCAACGCAGCATGAGGTGATCCTTCCATGACGCGCGCCGCCGCCCGGCTGCTGTCCGGCGGGTGGTCGACGCCTGGGGACGACCCAGCCCGCCGATCCCGGGCGGACCGGGAGCGGCGGGCTGATGACCTGTCGGTCAGTGACCGGCGATCGGGAGGAGCGGGTTCTTACCCGGCACCGCGCCGGGCAGCGCCGGCGGAGGGGCATTCGGGTCGACCGTCGGCGGGACGGCCGAGGCGTCGGGCAGCACGTAGGTGAAGCCCGTGACGACCAGCTCCTGGTCGCCGTCGACCGTCGCAGGCTTGCCCGCGTTCTCCTCGCCCTCCTTCTGGGCCGTGCCGGTCACGCCGCTGACGAGGAACAGTCGAGGCGTCGCGTTCTGCAGGTCCCACAAGAAGGCGTTGGTGTTGTCGTACGAGCCGAGCACCGTCAGCGAGAAGGGGATTGCAGCGAGACCGGCGGGGCCCGCGGCGACCGGCGGAGCGGCGACCGCGCTGGGGTCGGTCGCAGCAGGTTCCACTTCACCCTCGGTGCCCTCGGCGGGAGCGGTGACCTCCGGTGCGGCTGCCGGCGCAGCGAGCGCGACGAGCTGTGCCGGTGCTGGAGTGATCGTCGTCAGGGTGACCGCATGGGCCGCCGCGATCTGCTGCAGCTGGCGGAGGTAGTCCGACAGCATCGCGTCCGTCGGGATCTGCTGCTGCAGGGTCGCGAGCTCCGCCTTGTACTCAGGCAGCTTCTCGAAGTCGGCCTTGAGCTGAGCCAGCTGCAGCTCGAGCATCTCGTTCTGGGAGACCGTCTGCTCGGCCTGATCACGGATCTCCGCCGCGGCGGACATGGTCGGGGAGATCGCGAGGAACCAGGCGGCCGCCATGATCACGAGAGCGGCGAAGACGGTCGCCCCGACCCAGGTGCTCTTCTTGGCGCTGCCCATGTCAGCCCTCCCCGTTGGTCGCGTCGAAGCGGTGCGAGTACGCGGTGTCCAGCACCTGCACGGTCGACGTCGTCGTGTAGTAGTCGCCGCCGTCGTCGCCCGTCACGACGACGGACGAGACAGCGGCGTCCGCGAACCCCGGGACGCTGTTCAGCGCGTCGATCCACGCGGCAGCGTCCGGGATGTTCGAGCTGCGGCCGGTGAACTGGATCTGGCCGACGCTCGGTGCCTGGAGCGGATCGGTCGGGAGACCAGCCGCGGCCATCGGGGTGGCGACGGTCACCGCGTACGTCTCGAGGCTGACGTCGACCGGGAGCACCGCCTGGATGGCGTCGATGTACGACTTCCACTGGACGTCGGTGGACATTCCCGTCTGGCGAGCGCTCTTGGTCTGATCGAGCATGCCGAGCACCTGTGGGACCTCGGCGTACTTGGCCTGCTCCGTCTGCAAGCGGGCGGTCTCGTTCTGTGCGTTCGCCAGGTCCGCCGCGGCGGTCGCCCCCGTGACGAGAGCGAGCCCGTAGGCACCGACGCACACGGCGAGCGTCACGACGAGGCTGATGACCAGCCACCGCTTGGTCGCCCGAAGGCCACGTGCGGCGCGGACCTCTGGCGGCAGGAGGTTGACCTGGGGCAGCGTCCCGCTGAGGGCGGTGCCGCCGGCGGACTTGGAACGTGGGCGTTCGAGCAGCGTGGTCATGCGGCAACTCCGTAGGCCAGTCCGACGGGGAGGGCGATGAAGGACTCATGCCCGTTCAGCGATTCGCGCTGAGCGGTCTTTGCGGACCGGAGCCCGGCGAGCGGGTCCCCGAGCGTGACGGGCAGCCTGCTCGCGCTCGACAGATACTGTCCGAGCCCGGGAAGGTGCGAACCGCCACCGGTGAGGACGCAGACGTCGATCCCCGCGCCGGGGTTGTTCCCCGAGTAGTAGACGAACGTGTTGCGCACCGACTCGACCAACGCCCGGACGACCGTGCTGATCGCTTCGGCGGCGTCCGCCCGCTCGGGTCCGACGGCGAAGCCGATGCCGATCTCGCGCTTGACGACCTCGGCCTCCGCGGCAGCGATGCCGAGGGCACTGGCCACGGCGTTCGTGACGTTCTGTCCACCGGTGGGCAGCGACCGCACGAGACGTGGAGACCCTTGAGCCGAGACGACGACGGTCGTGATCGACGCGCCGATGTCCACGAACGCGGCAGTGGACTGGGCGAGCTCACCCCGGGCCAGCGACCGGTGCAGCGCGAACGCGTTGAGGTCCACCATGCGCGGGCGCAGACCGGCACCCTCGACCGCGATGATGTTCGCGTTCACGGTGTCGCGCTGGGCGGCGACGAGCATCCCGTGCACCGTGCGGCCCTGGGGTCCGTCGTACTCCGCGGTCGGGAAGTAGTCGAGCAGGGCGTCGTCCGTCGACATGGGCAGGAGCTCGCTGACCTGGTACGGCAGCGACTCCTTCAGCTGGCTGAGGGGCATCCACGGCAGGTCGAGCTCGCGGACGATCACCCGCTGGTTGCCGACGCCGATCACGACGTCCTTCGACTCGAACTTGGTCTGTGCCCAGAGCTGGCGAAGCGCACTCGAGACCGTCTCCGGCTGCACGACCTCGCCGTCGCGCACAGCGCCGAGAGGCAGAGGGACCTGACCGAATCGCACGAGGGTCGGAGGCATCTTGCCCGTCGGGCCGCCGCTCCCGAACTCGAGCTCCGCAGCTCGGACGCCGGACGAGCCGATGTCCAGCCCGATGACGCGTGTGGTAGCCACGAGGGTCCTTCCGACGGACGAGTGAGTTCTTTCGTCCTATCGGGTGGACGACGCTCCGACTTGAGCGATCAGGTGCACTCGTCGGAACCGGGACCGAATCAGAAGATTCCGAGATACCAGGAGGTCAGGGGTGCGCCGGCAACGATCCCGACGAACGCGCCAAGCAGCATCCACGGGCCGAACGGGATGCCCGACTTCCGCCCCGCCCGACCGGCGACGAGGAGCCCGATCGAGAAGATCCCGCCGAGCAGGAATGCGGCGAACCAGCCGACGAACAGCGAGCCCCAGCCGAACCAACCGAGGTAGAGGCCGAGGATGCCCGCGAGCTTCACGTCGCCGAACCCCATGCCGGCCGGATAGACGAGGACCATGACGAAGTACACGACGAACAGCGCGACGCCGCCGACGAGCGCTCGGAGGTAGGCCGGCCAGTCCGACTCCCCACCCGGGTTGGCGCTGGCCAGCGCGAGCAGGCCGAGAGCGACGAGGTGTGACGGGAGGACGATGGCGTCGGGAAGCCGCTTGGCGTCGATGTCGATGAGGGCGAGGGCGATCGAGATCGCTGCGAGGTAGAGGAGCGCAGGCAAGATCCAGGTCGGTCCGGCGAACCATGCGGTGAGCGCGAACAGGACACCCGTGCCGAGCTCGACCAGGGGGTACCGGGGTGAGATCGGGTTCCCGCAGTCACGGCATCGACCGCGCAGCAGGAGCCAGGACACCACGGGGACGTTGTCTCGCTCACGGATCGCGTGACCGCAGCGGGGGCACGCCGACGGCGGGTGCACCACGGACTCGCCGCGGGGCACCCGCCAGATGACGACATTCAGGAACGAACCGATCGCGAGGCCGACCACGCCAGCCAGGGCGATGAATGCGAGCGTCACGGGCTCTTGATCTCCCGCTTGTAGACGACGTCGACGCGGTAGCCGGAGGTGGCTGTCGGGTTGGTGCTGGGGAGGTCCACGCCCGGGATCCCGATCGCGACGTAGCGCATCGTCATCGAGTTCCGCAGGGTCACGTTGCCACCGTACAGCTGGCCGTAGAACGTCATCGTGTTATTCGTCTCGAGCTGGCACGGCGTGTAGCCGAAGAAGGTGATCGGGGCGACCGCGAGGCTGCCGGAGTCGAACTCCATGTTCCCCGACCTGTTCCCGGCGACGGACTTGCCGCACTCGGCGACGCCGTTCCCGGTGACGTCAGGGTCCGGCACGATGATCCACGCGTTGTGTTGGTTGCCATCGGCGGACGTGATCTGGAAGCTGCCCGTGGCGTAGAAGTCGTTCGCGAAGATGACCATGTCGGCGCGCAGCTTGATGTTGAGGTTGCCATCTCATCAAACCTTCATCTCTTTCCTGGACGAACCCGTCAGGAACGGACGAGGCACGTCTCATCCCTTGAGCGACGCCGGGGTGTTGATCTCGCCGCTGTAGCGCAGCGTGTACTTGGCGTTGGCCCACTTGGGGAAGTACGGCGGAGTCGAGAACTGCAGGCGCGGGTCGTACTTGTAGAGCTTGGTGTACCCCTCGCTGCCCTGGCCGACGATCCCGCGCCAGCGCTGCGCGATCGAGCCGTTGACCTGCAGGGTGCCCTTGTCGCCGCCGACGTTGTATTTCTGCACGAGGAACGAGTGCAGGAGCGTCTGGATCGAGCCGGCAATCTGGACGCCCGACGCCGGGGTGAATCCCGCGGCCCCGTCCTCCTTGTAGCGGCGCGGCCAGCCACTGACCTCCGCGTCGCCCGTGGTCGTCGTCAGCCACTGGGGCGAACCGTAGGTGCGGCACGAGCCGTTGGACCAGTACCTGGTGCACTCGGCCGTCGCCCCGACCGTGCCCAGGCGCGGGTGGAAGATCTCCACCGAGTTCGTGGCCACCAGGCCGAGCATGTCGGTTCCGCTCAGGCCGCCGGCAAGCACCAGGTCGCCGGTGACGATGATGGACTGCGCTGCCGCGAGCGTGACGCGCCCCTTGACCACCCCTTCGGCGTAGAGGTTCCCCGCACCGCAGTACTTGGTGGTCTCGAGCATGTTCGAGTCGGCGGTGTAGGTGCTCGAGGCCGACGTCGGCGCCGCGCCCGTGTATGTACCGACCGGAAGGAGCTGACCGCTCGGGCCACCAAGCTCCTCTCGGTAGCACTGGCGCTGAGCCGACGCGGACGGCGACGCCGCGACATAGATCGCCTGCTCGTTGGGCACGGGGACGGTGGCGCCACTGGTCGAGTTGAGCTGCGTAAGGTCGCCGCACGTCGGCGTCACGCCGCCCACGGGCACGGCGTCCGGCGGTGTGCTCCCGTTCACCGACGTCTTGTTCCAGACGGTCATCTTGCCGTCGTTGGTGAACTTGATCCGCGTGGAGCCGTAGTAGTGGCACCCGGGGACCGTCGCGAAGGCAGCGGCGTTGTCCATGAGGTTCAGCGGCTCGTGGTACTTCGGCTTGGTGCCGTTGAAGTCGGCAACACTGCCGCTGCGCAGGCACGCGGACTCCCACGAGGAGTTCGTTGCGCCGGCACTCAGGCAGTCCTTGTCCGCGGTCCAGACCTGCTTGAGGAACTTCGGCTTCTGCCCGGAGCGGGCGGTGCCGTAGATCGTGTCGTTGGTCATGACCTCGCCGTCGAGCACGTCGCCACCGATGAACGTGATCTCCGTGCAGCCCTTGCCGCTGCGGGTCGACTTGCCGTCGGTCGTCGAGGACGAGTGCCAGTACGACGCCGCCGTGGCGCCGTTCTTCCCGCACGCGACTGTGCCTGTCCCGCCTTCGCCGTATGCCTGGACATTGGCAGGGTCAGCCGACTCGAAGTCGGTGTAGTAGACGTAGTCGGTCGAGCCGCCCTTGCCGACGGTCACGTCGATGGTCCGGTACCGGTCGTTCACCCGGCCGGTGACGTAGAGCTGGTAGGTGCCCTGGCCTTGGCCGGACGTGTCGATCCTGTAGTGGAAGGCGGCTGCCTTGGGATCGGTTGCACCCGGCTCCACCGGAAGCCACCCCGGCGCTGTGGACGTGTTCCAGCCGCACGTGTTGGGTGGGTCCGAGGCGGTGCGGGGGCCCTTCCATGCCTGGTTCGCGCAGTCGACGGTGTACGCGTAGCCGTCGTTGCGGTTCATGCGGCTGATGAAGTCCTCGACCCCTGACTGCGCCGCCGCCATGGCCGCCGTGTAGTCCTGGTCGTACCGGGCGAACTTCTGGCCGGCCATCGAGTAGGTGAGCGCCGTGAGGGCGAGCATCGCCAGGACCAGCATGGAGCCGATGACGAGGACGAGGGCGATGCCCTCGTCGGACCCGCGCAGGCGGCGCAGAACACCGCTCCGCAGGGTGGTGGTGATGCGCCGACGTCGCGTGCTCGGGGAACGGGTCATGGCGTCGCGTCATCTCCGGGACGTAGGACAGCCTGCGCGTTCGGCAGCTGGATCCGTTGGATAAAGGTGGTGAGCTTCGCAGCCGACGCACCGGCCTTCTGCACCTTGACTGTCAGCTCGATGGCGAGGACCTTGTCGATCTGGGCGGCCGTGAGGCTGCTGCCGGCCGTGAGCGGCATGGGCGCACCCTGGTCGTCGAAGTACGTGAAGAGCGGCACCGCGCCGGTGGTGACGACTCCGGTGGCGACGCGCCGGACGGTGAGGTTCGCCTTGCACGCGGCCGACGCTCCCCCGGCCTCCGCGTTGCAGTAGGTGTAGCCGTTGGTGGTGATGATCGGGTTGCCCGACGCGTCGTGGTCCGGGACCTGGACCTTCTCGATCAGCACCCCCGCGTCTGCGCCTGTCGTGCCGACGGAGTACGTCACGCGGCTCGCGCCGCGGACGTTGCCGGCGTTGTTGAGGTTGGCGTAGAACTGCATGCCCGTCTGCGACGCGGAGATGAAGGCGGTGACGTCCTCGCAGGCCGGCGTGAGGCAGTCGATCAGCTGGCTCGGCTTCACGGCCGTGCGGACGACCTTGCTCACGCGCTCCGTCGCGGTCCGCGCGATGTCGATCTGGTCCTGCCGCGTGATGTTCTGAACATTGGTCTTCTGGAAGCCGATCGTCAACGTCGTCGTCGCCGCGATGACCATACCGAGGATCAGCATGCCCACGAGGAGCTCGACGAGGGACGTGCCCCTGTCGTCGTCGTTGCCACGCTGCAGCGCGCGCGCGATCACGGTGTTCCCACCGGTATCGCCACGGCGATCGTGCCGGCTGAGCCGGAGGTGAGGGCCACGGCCAAGTTCGGCGGCGTCGGCGGGGCGCTCCCCCAGTAGGCCGAGTACTGCGTCGGCCACAGCCCGGTCAACGTCATCGTCGGGCCTGTGACCGGAAGGACCGTGGTGCCGGACGCGCCCGCGTACTCTGCCGCGTTCAGCGTCACGGTCCCGCCCACGAGGTCGGCGGGGTTGGCCGGGGCTCCGGTCGAGTCGACGAGCTGCAGCGTGAGCGTCGCGGCCCTCGCGTAGGTGAAGGTGACGCTGTTGTTCAAGGCCCCGCGGGGCACGATGCCGACGATCTTCGTCGGGCCCGTCGCTCCGCTGACGTCGACGAACCCGACGTCCGTGACCTGCGCGGAGTACGAGGTGCCCGCGCCGCTGGCGGGAGTGACCTGAGCGACTGCGCACCCGGACGCGTCCGTGACGGCCGTGCGGGACTCACCGGAGGAGTACACCCGCACGTTGCGTCCGCTGTTGGGTAGCCCGGAGGCGTCGCTGACCTTGACGGCGATGTACGACGAGGTGCCGAGCACCTTGTCGTCCTTGCGTGGCGCGAGCGAAGCCGTCGTCACCACCGGGGCGATGTTGCCCATCCCGGACCACGTCACGGTGACCGTCACCCGGAGCGTCGGGTACATCACGAGCGAGCCGCCGTCGCAGGCAGAGGCACCCTCACCGGTGATGTTCCACGCCACGCTGCGCTTCACGGTGTAGAGGCCGCCATCGACGCGCAACGGCTGGCCGGCGGTCTGCGACGGCAGGGGGTGCGGGTTGGTGACCGTGCCGGCGTTGGCGATGTTCATGGGCGAGTCGGACGTCCGCGTGAACTCCTCGCGGAGGATGTCGACCTCGCGGCCGGCCAGGTTGGCGGCGGCCACGCGAGCCCGGTTGTTCACGCCCAGCGACTGGGTGTTCAGGATGATGCCGATGACGGCGAGCGACATCGAACCGAGGACGACCATCGCGACCACCAGCTCGATGAGCGAGAACCCGTCATCACGTCGACCCGATGCTGGTGCGCACGTCGTTGGCACTGCAACCTCCTCAGTCGTGCGATGGGTGGCGGCCGTCGCCGGCCGTGGTGCCGTCCTCCTGCTGCGAGCGAGTCGCAGAATGACCGAGTGGGGTGGGAGCGTCACGCCCCCACCCCACCCGTCAGCTATCCGTCAGATCACGGAGCAGCAGTGACCGTGCCGTTGGCCGCGCAGGTCGAGCCGAGCCCGCCGAGGCCGGAGGCCGAGCCGTACGCGACGGTCGTCTCGGTGCCGTTGGCGTATGTGACCCCGACGCACCAGGTCTGACCGGTGGTCGCGTTGTCGACACCCTGCGTGACCGCGGTGATGTTGTTCGACGCGGGGCCGAGGTCGGCGCCGTCGAACGTGTACTCGCCGTCGTTGCCGGGCGTTGCGAGCGCGATCGTCGGAGCCGTACCGACGCCGTCCACGTAGAAGGTGGCGAGCTCCTTGCCGAGGATGCTCACGTCCGACTTGGCAGCCGTGTCGTTCGCCTTCTTGCGCTGGTTCAGGAAGACGGGGATCGCGATAGCGGCGAGGATCCCGATGATGATCATGACGACGAGGAGCTCGATAAGGGTGAAGCCCTTGTCCTTCTCCTCCATGGACTTGCGAATGCGAGCAATCATGTTGCGCTCCCCGTGAGTCAAGTGCGAGTTGGTCATTGTCGATCTCAGCCCGGCGACGCCGGTTCAGTCCTACAGCGAGTGAATCGGCCCACACCGCCCCCGCCTTGAGCACAAGTTCCCCACGAGAACGGATTCACTCATCCGGAGCAACAGACGGCAGTTTCTGCACAAAGAGCGCAAAGGGCCCGGGTCGACGACCGTCGACCCGGGCCCTTCGCCGAACCCGTCAGCTGATGAGGTTGAAGATGCCGAAGATCGGCATGTACATCGCGATGACCATCGACCCGACGATCGCGCCGATGACGACGATCATGAGGGGCTCGATGAGGCTCGTGAGCTGCTCCGTCGTCGACTCGACCTCGTCGTCGTAGAAGTCGGCGACCTTGCCCAGCATGGTGTCCAGAGCACCTGTGTCCTCGCCGACCGCCATCATCTGCACGACCATCGGCGGGAACACCGGATGCTGCGACAGAGGGCCGGCCAAGGACTCACCCCTGCGCACCGACTCCTGAACGGCCTTCGCCGCGCGTTCGATGACCAGGTTGCCGCTGGTCTCCCCCACGATGTCGAGCGCCTGCAGGAGGGGCACGCCGGCGTGGATCATCGTCCCGAAGTTGCGGGTGAACCGCGATACGGCGATCTTTCGGAACAACTGGCCGAAAACCGGCATCTTGAGCTTCCAGGGGTCCACCCGCTCGCGGATCGACCTGTCATTCTTGTGCTTTCCCCACCACACCGAGAAGATCGCCAGCGCGATGACGCCGGGGATGATCGCGATCTTGGTGAACTGCGACAGCATCATCAGGATCTTCGTCGGCAGCGGGAGCTCGCCGCCGAGCGAGGTGAACATTCCGGCGAACACCGGCACGATGAACAACAGCATGCCGGTGGTCGCCAGGATCGCGACGACGAAGACCACGACCGGGTAGGTCATGGCGGACTTGATCTTGCCGCGCAGCTTGACCTCGGCCTCGAAGTTGTTCGCCACGGAGACCAGCGTCTGGTCGAGGAAGCCGCCCACCTCGCCGGCCTTGACCATGTTGATCATGAGCGGCGGGAACACGTCGACGTGCTTGCCCAGCGCGGTCGAGAAGGCCGTACCGACCTCGACGTCGTTGCGCACCTGGGCGACGACCTTTGCGAGCGCCTTGGACTCGGTCTGCTCGGCCAGGATCGTGAGAGCCCGCAACAGAGAGAGGCCAGAGTCGATCATCGTGGCGAGCTGCCGCGACATGATCGCGAGGTCCTTCAGCGAGATCTTGTTCCCGCCGAAGCCAGGGATGCTGATCTCGGTGTTCAGACCACCGGTGCCGACCTCAGAGATCGAGACGGCCGCGAGTCCCATCTCCCGCAGCCGGTTCGCGACCGCCGCCTGGTTGGCCGCCTCGACGCGGCCCTTGACGATCTTGCCGGACTTGTCCCGGACCGCGTACTCGTACGTCTTCGCCCCTGCCATCAGAGCGCCTGGCTTCCGAATGCGGCGCCACCCATGCTCGCCTGGTCACCCAGACCCGCAGCGCCCTGCGACCCGCCCGAGAACCGGCCGGTCAGACGGTTGAAGTCCTCCACGTGATGGCACTTCTCCAGACCGGTCTCGTAGGTGATCTTGCCGGTCTTCACCAGCTCGGAGAGGTGCTGGTCCATGGTGTGCATGCCCTGCTTGGCACCGGCCTGCATCGCCGAGTAGATCTGGTGCGTCTTGCCCTCGCGGATGAGGTTGCGGATGGCGGGGGTGGCGACGAGCACCTCGGTGGCCACGGCACGGCCGGGCGAGTCGGAACGCTTGGCCAGGGTCTGGCAGACGACGCCCTGGATGGCGCCGGCCAGCTGCGTGCGGACCTGCGACTGCTGATGGGCGGGGAACACGTCGATCACGCGGTCGATCGTCTGCGCGGCGTCCTGGGTGTGCAGCGTGGCGAAGACCAGGTGCCCGGTCTCGGCGGCCGTCAGTGCGACAGAGATCGTCTCGAGGTCGCGCATCTCTCCGACGAGGATGATGTCCGGGTCCTGGCGGAGGACGTGCTTGAGGGCGTTGGCGAACGAGTGGGTGTCCTGGCCGACCTCGCGCTGGTTCACGACGCACTTCTTGTGCCGGTGGAGGAACTCGATCGGGTCCTCGACGGTCATGATGTGGTCCTCGCGGGTCCGGTTGGCGAGGTCGACGATCGACGCCAGCGTCGTGGACTTGCCAGAACCGGTCGGGCCGGTGACCAGGACGAGCCCGCGCGGCAGACCCGCGAAGGTGCCCACGACCGCGGGGACCCCGAGCGCCTCGAGCGGCTTGATCTCGTAGGGGATCACGCGGAAGGCGGCGCCGATCGACTCACGCTGCTGGTAGATGTTCACGCGGAACCGCGCGAGGCCACGCACGGAGTAGGACAGGTCGAGCTCGAGGTTGGTCTCGAACTTCTCCCGCTGCTTCTGCGTCAGGAACGCGTAGAGCGTGCGGCGCAGGCCCTCGGGCATGACCTGGCCGAAGCCGTCGAGCGCCTTGAGCGAACCGTTGATGCGGACCATCGGCGTGGTGCCCGTGGTGAGGTGCACGTCCGAGGCACCGAGCCGCACCATCTCGGTGAGGATCTCGTCGATCGGGAGGTCACCCTCCTGCTTCTCCTGCCCCATGCCTCGGCGCTGGCCGCGGTCGCGGGCCGGGACCGCCGCCGGAGCGGGCCGGGCTGCGGGCTCGGCCGGCGGCTGAGGTGCCGGGACGTGCCCCGGCGCGCCGACGGCGGGTTCCTGTGCCGGCATGAAGACCCGGGTGGCACCCATCGCGGAGGTCGCCGGCGCCTGCGGGAAGGAGGTGCCCGGCGGAGCGGGCGGCGGCGTGTAGGCCGGCGGGCCGGACGGACCGGGCTGGTAGGCGGCACCGGGCGTGGCCGGAGCCTGCGCCTGGTACGGCGGCGGGCTCGGCGGCGCGGCCGGCGCCGTGCTCTGCGACGGGATCGGCGAGAACATCGCCGGCGCCCCCGCCTGCGGTCCGACGGGTCGGTAGGGCGGCAACGGCCGCGAGGGCTCCCCCGCGGGTGCCTGATAGTTCTCGCTCACGTCATTCCCTCCACGTGGTCGCCCGGATGGACCAGCACGGACGTGCCGGTACCAGGCCTTCGTTCTGGACCGTTCATCGGCGGTGCAGATGCCCGACTTGAGGCATCAGCACGCGTCGCTACTACGTGACGACGACGCGCAGGATCTCCTCGATGGAGGTCTGACCGAGCGCGACCTTGTGCCAGCCGTCGTCGCGGAGCGGGATCATGCCCTGCTTCACGGCGGTCGCGGCGATGTCGGCGGACGACGAGTGTGCGACGGCGTGACGCTCGATCTCCTCGGTCACGCGCATGACCTCGTGCAGAGCGAGCCGTCCCCGGTACCCCGTCTTGGAGCACGTGGCGCAGCCGACCCGGCGCATGAGCTCCGGCAGGGGCTCCCCGTCGACCCACGGGAACCGGGCCGCGAGGAGCTCCGTAGGGGTCGGCGTGTACGGCTCCTTGCACTTGTTGCAGAGCTTGCGCGCGAGCCGCTGGGCGACCACGGCGTCCAGCGCCGAACCGACGAGGAACGGCTCGATCCCCATCTCCGTCAGACGGGTGATGGCGGACGGCGCGTCGTTGGTGTGCAGCGTGGAGAGCACGAGGTGACCGGTGAGTGCGGCCTCGATGGCGATCTGCGCGGTCTCGTGGTCGCGGATCTCACCCAGGAGGACGACGTCGGGGTCGGACCGCAGGATCGACCGGAGCGCCCCGGCGAACGTCAGGCCCGCCTTCGGGTTCACCTGGACCTGGTTGATGCCGGCGAGGCGGTACTCGACCGGGTCCTCGACCGTGATGACGTTGATCTCCGGCTTCGACACCGCGTTGAGCGTCGCGTAGAGCGTCGTCGACTTGCCCGAACCGGTCGGCCCGGTGACGAGGATCATCCCGTACGGCTTGGTGTACGACTCGCGGTACACCTCGTAGTTCGACTCGAGGAACGACAGGTCACGCAGGTCGAGGCTCGCGGTGGAGTTGTCGAGGATTCGCATGACGATCTTCTCGCCCCACACGGTCGGCAGCGTGGCCACCCGGAGGTCGATCTTGCGCCCGTTGTGCACCACGGACATGCGCCCGTCCTGGGGCTTGCGGCGCTCCGCGATGTCGATGTCGCTCATGATCTTCACGCGGCTGATGACACCGCCGGTGATCTGCTTGGGCGCCCGCTGGGTCTCGTGCAGCACGCCGTCGATCCGGTAGCGGACCCGGAGGTCGTGCTCGGACGGCTCGATGTGGATGTCCGAAGCCCGGTCGGTGATCGCCTGCGTCACCAGCAGGTTGACGAACCGCACGATCGGCGCATCCTCGTTGCCGATCTCCGCCATCTTGGAGAGGTCGACCTCGACCTCGGCGTCGGCGTCCTCGAACGCCTGCGACAGGTCTTCCATCTCGTCGTCGGCACGGCAGAACCGGTCGATCGCGCGCAGCAGGTTGTCGTGCGTGGCGATGACGGGGATGACGGACATGCCCGAGACGGAGCGCACGTCGTCGACGGCCATGACGTTGCCGGGGTCGGAGGTCGCGAGCACGATCGACCCGCCCTCCAGCGCAACCGGCAGCACCGAGTAGCGGCGGCACAACGCGCCGGGGACCAGGCTCACGGCGATGCGGTCGACCGGGTAGTCGTCCAGGTCGACGAAGTCCATGCCGACCTGGTTGGCGAGCGCCTTGACCAGCTGCGACTCCGTGAGGACCCCGAGCTCAACCAGCGTGCGTCCCAACGTCGTGCCCCGGGCCAGCGTCTCGTCGAGCGCGGCCAGCAGCTGCGCCTCCGTGACGAGGCCGTCGTCGAGCAGGATCTCCCCGAGCTGCTTCACGCGCGTCCCTCCGGTCGAACTGGCGGCCGGGTGCTGGCCGCGCGGATGTCTTCGTAGACATCGGCAGGGAGGTCGACGTGCCTGAGGAAGTCAGCCGGCGAGTTTGTCCTCGAGCGCGGCGGACATCGCAGCCAGGGGTGCGGGGTGCCCGGTCATCAGCCGGACCTGCTCGGCGGCCTGGTGCAGCAGCATCTGCTCACCACCCACCACCACTCCCCCGGCAGCCGCCCAGGCGACGGACAGCGCGGTCGGTCGCGGGTCGTACGCGACGTCCAGGAGCGTGCCCGAGGCGTGCTCGAGCCGGTCCGCCAGCGGGTCGGCGGCGTGCGGCGGGAGGGTCGAGACGACGACGTCCGCCTGCCCGATCTCGGCGGCGGCGTGGTCCAGCGTGCGGTACACCGGGGAGACTCCCATCCGGTGCGCGGCCCGCATGAGGCCACCGGCGCGTGCGACGGCGCGCACGTAGACCACCGGGGAGGTGCAGCCGAGCTGCGCGAGTGCGGCCAGCGCGGAGGACGCGGTGGCGCCGGCGCCGAGAACGGCCGCGGTCCCGACCGGAGCATCCAGGCACAGGGCGGCGACGATCCCGTGCACGTCCGTGTTGGCGCCGACGAGCGTGCGCCCCTGGAACAGCACCGTGTTGACCGCACCGACCACCTCGGCGAGCGGCTCGATGTGGTCGATCAGCGGGATGACGGTCTGCTTCAGCGGCATGGTGAGGCTCAGTCCCGCCCAGGAGTCGTCCAACCCTCGCACGAACGCCTCGAGCTCGGCCTCGGTGACGTCGACGGCGTCGTAGCGCCAGTCGGTGAGGCCGAGCGCAACGTACGCGGCACGGTGCAGCGTCGGTGACAGCGAGTGCGCCACCGGGTGCCCGAGCACCGCCGCCCGTCGAGAGGCGGCAGCCGTCACTCGCTGTTCTCTTCCTGCCACTGACGAAGGAGTGCCTTGTTCGCGTTGTGCTCGTCGTTGGTGACGGCGAAGCGGGTCTCACCGGTGTCGAGGTTGACGGCCACCCAGAACAGCCAGTCACCCGGCTCGGGGTTGAGGACCGCGTCGATCGACACCGCACCCGGCGAGGCGATCGGCGTCGGCGGCAACCCGAGGTGGGTGTAGGTGTTGTAGGCGTTGGAGTCGTCCTTCGTCATCTCCGTGGTCAGGTCCATGCCCGAGATGCCCAGCCCGTAGGCGACGGTCGCGTCGATCTGCAGCACCATCTCCTTGGCGAGCCGGTTCTCGATGGCGCGCGCCACCTTGGGCCGGTCCTCGGGGAGCTTCGCCTCGCGCTCGACCAGCGACGCCTTGTTGAGCACGGTCTCCCATTGGTCCTGCGGGACACCCTTCTGCGTCAGCACGGCGACCGTCTGCGCGGTCATCTGGGCCAGGACGCTCGCCGGCGTCGCGTCCGGCTGGATGTCGTAGGTGGCCGGGAACAGCCAGCCTTCGGCGTTGCCGTTGGCCTCGGCCGGGAGCCCGATGGCGGCGGGGTCCGCGATCGCTGCCTGGACGTCCTCGACGGGGACGGCCATCTTCTCGCTGAGCTTCGTCGCGATCTGGTTCTTGGTGAGCCCCTCGGGGATCGTGACCTTGAACGAGACCCGGCTCGACGGGTTGAGCAGCGCGGTGACGGCGTCCGACGCCTTCATCTCCAGGAGCATCGAGTAGGTGCCCGGCTGGATCGAGCTGGCCTGCGGGTTCGCCGCGAAGGCGTCGTTGAAGGCCTTGGCGGTGGCGACGACCCCTGCGTCCACCATCGTCGTCGCCATGTCCGCGCCGGTGTCGCCGGGCTTGATGACGATCTCCACCCGGCCGTGACCGACCCCGCTGTAGTCGTCGACCCCGCTGGCGGAGCCTCCTTGACCCTGGAACAGGCCACCCATCAGCTCGACGACCACATAGGCGGCGCCGACCACCATCAGGATGGCCACGACGAGGACCCAGATCGAGCGGCGGCGGCGTCGCTTGCGCTCGCGCTGCTCCTTGGCTCGACCGCGGGATCGCGACGACCGGTGCTCAGGAGGGGCGACGCGGGTGTCGCCGCCGAAGAGATCGCTCACCTCGTCACTCCGTTCTCCAGGGGCCCAGCGGTCGGTCTGGCTGTTGGTCACGTGCGCGTCACTCCACAGTCGTCCGTGCGTCGCCCGCAGCCCCCCCGCGCGCCACTGGAACGTGCTGTCCTGGGTCGACCGGGACCCGCTCACCGGGACGTCGTCCCGACGCACGCTCCGCGTCCAGCGCGGACTGCAAGATCACCACCGCGGCCGCCTGGTCGACGACCTGCCGGTGGCTGCGTCCGGATCGGCCGGACGCATGCAGCGCGTGATGGGCGGACACCGTGCTCATCCGCTCGTCGACCAGACGCACCGCGACGGGTGCGACGGCCTGCGCCAGTTGGACAGCGTACGCGCGCGCGGCCTGCGATGCGGAACCTTCGGCACCCGACAAGTGCATCGGAAGGCCCACGTACACAACACCCACACGCCGCTCCTGCACCTCAAGCACCACCTGCGCGAGATCGGACGGGAGCCGACCCTTCGTGGCGGTCGCCCGCGCGAGCGTGGCCACCGGCGTGGCGATCAGCCCGTCGGGGTCGCTGCTCGCGAGACCGACACGGACCGAGCCGACGTCGACGGCGAGGCGGGCGCCGCGGACGACGGACGCGTCGGGATCGGGGGTGGCGGGCACGTCAGCCTCTCACCGCCGTCGCGACGGCCGACAGCGCCTCGGCCAGCCGCGCGGGATCCGTGCCGCCACCCTGGGCGAGGTCGTCCTTGCCGCCCCCGCCGCCGCCGAGGATCCCGGACGCGGTCCGGACGAGGGCCCCGGCGCGCACGCCCTGCTCGCGCGCGGCCGCGTTGGTCGCCACGACGACGACCGGGCGCCCCTTGCTCACGCCACCGATCGCGACGACCGCGGGCGAGGCCTCGCCGAGCCGCGAGCGGACGTCGAGCACGAGGGTGCGCAGCTCGTCGCCACCGACCTCGCCGGCGTCGTGCGTGACCACGCGGGTCTCCCCCACGGTCTGCGCATCGGACGCCAGCGCGCCCGCCTGGGCGAGCAGCGTCGCCTGGCGCAGCGCCGCGAGCTCCTTCTCGGAGTCCTTGAGCTTGGTGAGCAGCGCGGACACCCGCTCCGAGAGCTCGTCGGGACGCGCCCCGAGCAGCCCGGAGAGCTGACCCACGAGGGCACGCTCCTTGGCCTGGTACCCGTACGCACCCGCACCGACGAGCGCGTCGACACGCCGCACGCCGGAGCCGATCGCCGATTCGGACAGCAGGGTGACGAGGCCGAGCTCGCCGGACCGCTTGACGTGCGTGCCCGCGCACAGCTCGAGCGACCAGCCGTCGCCGATGTCGACGACGCGGACCTCGTTGCCGTACTTCTCGCCGAACAGGGCCATCGCACCCCGGCCACGCGCCTCGTCGATCCGCATGACCGAGTCGGTGACCTCGAGGTCGTCCTGCAGTCGCTCGTTGACGCGTGCCTCGATCTCCGCGACGACCTGCGACGAGGTCGCGGACGGCGAGCGGAAGTCGAACCGGAGCCGGCTCGGCGCGTTGAGCGAGCCGGCCTGCGTCGCGCTCTCCCCGATGGACTCGTGCAGTGCCTTGTGCACCAGGTGCGTGGCCGTGTGGGCGCGCGCGATCGCGCGTCGGCGGTGGATGTCGATCGTCGCTGTCCCGGACTCGCCGAACGTCACCGTGCCGTCCACCAGCCGTCCGTGGTGCACGGACAGCCCCTTGACCGGCGCCTGGACGTCGTCGACCTCGATGCGTGCACCGCCGTCGAGCACGATGACACCCGTGTCCGCCAGCTGCCCGCCCGCCTCGGCGTAGAACGGGGTCACGTCGAGCACGACCTCCACGTCCGCGGGCGCGGTCGCGGCCGGCGCCGGGACGCCGTCCACCAGGAGGCCGACGACGCGCGAGCGCGCGGTCGCGTCGGTGTAGCCGATGAACTGCACCGGCTTGGCGGTCTCGCTGCTGAGCGTGCTGTGCAGCTCCTGGTAGGCCGCGGTGTCGGCGCGGCCCGCGCGCTTGGCCAGCGCGTCCGCACGTGCGCGGTCCCGCTGCTCCTTCATCAGGGTGCGGAATGCGGTCTCGTCGACGGAGACGCCCTGCTCGGCCGCCATCTCGAGCGTGAGGTCGATCGGGAAGCCGTAGGTGTCGTGCAGCTGGAACGCCTGCGAACCCGTGAGCAGCGGCGCGGGAGACGACTTGGCCGCCTGCACCGCGGTGTCGAGGATCATGGTCCCGGCCGCGAGCGTGCGGCGGAAGGTGTCCTCCTCCGCGTACGCGACCTGGCTGATCTTCTCGAAGTTCGCCGCGAGCTCCGGGTAGGACGGGCTCATCGCGTCCTTGCTCAGGGGCAGCAGCGACGGCAGCGCGAGGTCCTCGACGCCGAGCAGCCGCATCGCCCGGATGGAGCGGCGCAGCAGGCGGCGCAGCACGTAGCCGCGGCCCTCGTTGGACGGCGTCACGCCGTCGCCCATGAGCATGAGCGCGCTGCGCACGTGGTCGGCGACCACGCGCATCCGGACGTCGTCGTCGTGCACCGCGCCGTACCGCTTGCCGGACAGCTCCTGCGCGCCCTGGATGACCGGGAAGACCTCGTCGATCTCGTACAGGTTGTCGACACCCTGGAGCAGGTACGCGACGCGCTCGAGGCCCATGCCCGTGTCGATGTTCTTCTGCTTGAGGTCGCCCAGGATGGGGAAGTTCTCCTTGCCGCCCCCGTCACCGCGTTCGTACTGCATGAAGACGAGGTTCCAGATCTCGAGGTACCGGTCCTCGTCGACGACCGGGCCGCCCTCGGCGCCGTACTCGGGACCGCGATCGACGTAGATCTCCGAGCAGGGACCGGACGGTCCGCGCGCACCGGTGGACCAGAAGTTGTCCTTCCAGCCGCGGCGCTGGATCCGCTCGTCGGGCAGCCCGGCGATCTGCTTCCACAGGTCGGCCGCCTCGTCGTCGTCGTGGAAGACGGTCACCCAGATGGTGTCGGGGTCGAAGCCGAACCCACCGGACTCGCGCGACCCGGTGACCAGCTCCCAGGCGTAGGTGATCGCGCCTTCCTTGAAGTAGTCACCGAACGAGAAGTTGCCGTTCATCTGGAAGAACGTGCCGTGCCGCGTGGTCTTGCCGACCTCCTCGATGTCGAGGGTGCGCACGCACTTCTGCACGCTGGTGGCGCGCGGCCACGGCGCGGTCTGCTCCCCCAGCATGTACGGGATGAACGGCACCATGCCGGCGATGACGAACAGGGTCGACGGGTCGGGCGAGATCAGCGAGGCCGAGGGGACGACGACGTGACCCTTGCCCTCGAAGTAGTCGAGCCAGCGCTGGCGGATCTCGGCGGTACGCATCGGTGTCCTCGTCGTCGTTCTGTGGTGATCGGGGTGGTGCCTAGAAGAAGGTGTAGCCGTCGTCGTCGTCCGGGTCCTCGGTGGGACCGGCCCAGTCGTCGCCGCGGCGGGAGGCCCAGGCTCGACGGAGCTTGTCGACGCGCTCCGGACGCTCGGCCCGCAGGGTGTCGATGTCGGCGTCGCCCACGAGGTCGTGCCGCAGCTGCTGCTCGCGCTCCGCCATCCCGGCGAGGAACTCGCTCTTGAGGGTGGCGACCGCGTGCGAGACCCGCTGGACCCCGTCGACGGCGTCGGTCGTTCCGGCGGGCAGGTACGTCTCGACGACCGCGCGCCCCTTGCGGAGGACGACGACGGTGACGACGACCCCGACCGCGAGCCAGGTGAGGCGGCGGGCCATCATCGGCTCCGGCGTGCGCTCGCCGCGAGACCGGACAGCGCCCGGCGCACGCCGTACGAGAAGGCGGCGACCTTGATCATGGGTGAGCCGACCGTGGCGGCGAAGAGGGAGGTCAGCGCCGAGACGTTCTCCGAGACCTGCGCGGCCGCCGTGGTGACCGTGTCGATGTTCGCCAGCTGCGTGTTCGAGGACGCCACGAGCGTGGCCGTCTCGTCGAGCACGGGCACGGTGTGGTCGGTGATCTCCTTGACCGAGGTCCGCGTCTCGTCCAGCACGCGTCCCAGCTTGATCAACGGGACCGCCAAGAAGCCCACGAGCAGCACGAACGCGATCGCGGCGATCAGACCCGCGACGTCACCCACCGACATGTCAAGCCTCCTGGTCCTGGGGTCGTCGACCCCGCCGAAACCCTACCTGTCCTGAACGCACGGACGCCCCGCTGCGCAGGTGCGCGGCGGGGCGTCCGTGAGGAGATCGGATCAGCGGGCGTAGTACTCGACGACCAGCTGGACCTCGCACGTCACGGGGATCTCCGCGCGCTTGGGGGCGCGGACCAGGACGGAGCTGAGCTTCTCCAGCTGCACGTCGAGGTAGCCCGGCACCGTGGGGAGCACGTCGCGGTGGGCACCGGCGGCGGCGACCTGGAACGGCACGGTCGCCTGGCTCTTCGGCTTGACCTGGAGCGTCTGGCCCGGCTTCACGCGGAAGGAGGGACGGTCCACGATCTTGCCGTCGACGAGCATGTGACGGTGCACGACGACCTGGCGCGCCTGCAGGATGGTGCGGGCGAAGCCCGACCGCAGGACGAGGGCGTCCAGGCGCGTCTCGAGGTTCTCGACGAGCGCCTCACCGGTCAGGCCCGGGGCCTTGCGGGCGTCCTCGTACGCACGAGCCATCTGCTTCTCGCGCAGCGCGTACTGGGCGCGCAGACGCTGCTTCTCGCGGAGACGGACCGCGTAGTCCGACTCGGTGCGACGACGCGCACGGCCGTGCTCGCCGGGGGGGTACGGCCGCTTCTCGAAGTGCTTGACGGCCTTGGGCGTCAGCGCGAGGCCGAGGGCGCGGGAAAGGCGCACCTGGCGACGCGAGCGGGTCACGCTGCTCACAGAGTTACTTCCTGTCGTTGTAGACGTCACACCCGAAGTCGGAGAGCTCCGCCGGGCGTGGGGCCGACCGTGTGGTGCGTCGTGTCTTGTTCCGACGCTGGCTAAGGCCCCAGGTGGCCGTCCGAGCTGGGGGCGTGGATGCACACCCGTCCCGCGGACGACCGTGACACTCTACCCTGCGGCGGCGGTGAAACCCGAATCAGCCCTGCTCGTCGAGGATCGCGCGGATGCGATCCAGCCTCTCGGTCACCTGACGCTCGTAGCCGCGGTCGCTCGGCTCGTAGTACCGCGTGCCCACCAGCTCGTCGGGCAGGTACTGCTGGGCGGCCACCGCGTGCGGCTGGTCGTGCGCGTACAGGTAGGACGTGCCGTGCCCCAGCTGCTTCGCCCCTGGGTAGTGCGCGTCGCGCAGGTGGGACGGCACGGAGCCGATGCGACCCGCACGCACGTCGGCCAGGGCACGGTCGATGCCGGTGTAGGCGGCATTCGACTTCGGGGCTGTCGCCAGGTGCACCACGGCTTCCGCCAGGATGATCCGCGCCTCGGGCATGCCGATCAGCGCCACCGCCTGCGCCGCCGCGACCGCCGTCTGCAGCGCGCTCGGATCGGCCATGCCCACGTCCTCGGCCGCGGCGATCACGATGCGGCGGGCGATGAACCGGGGGTCCTCCCCCGCGGCGATCATCCGCGCGAGGTAGTGCAGCGAGGCGTCGACGTCGGAGCCGCGCATCGACTTGATGAAGGCGCTGATGACGTCGTAGTGCTGGTCGCCGTCGCGGTCGTAGCGCACCGCGGCGACGTCGATGGCCCGCTCCATCGTCGCGAGGTCCACGGCGACGGGCGGGACGGCGTCGTCCTCGGACAGGGCGGACCCGGCGGCGGCCTCGAGGATGGTCAGCGCCTTGCGGGCGTCCCCGCCGGCCAGGCGCAGCAGGTGCTCCTCCGCGTCGTCGGACAGGCTGATCGAGCCGTCCAGACCCCGCTCGTCCTCGACCGCGCGGCGCACCAGGCGGCGCACGTCCTCGGTGTCCAGCGGCTGCAGCGTGAGCAGCAGGGAGCGCGAGAGCAAGGGTGAGTTCACCGAGAACGACGGGTTCTCCGTGGTGGCGGCCACCAGCGTGACCCAGCGGTTCTCCACGCTGGGCAGCAGGGCGTCCTGCTGCGCCTTGGTGAACCGGTGGACCTCGTCGATGAACAGGACGGTCTCCGTGCCGTCGGTCGCCAGCCGCCGGCGGGCGTCCTCGATCACGGCGCGGACGTCCTTGACGCCGGCGGTGACGGCCGACAGCTCCACGAACCGGCGGCCGGAGGTGGCGGCGATGAGGTACGCGAGCGTCGTCTTGCCCGTGCCGGGCGGCCCCCACAGGACGACGGAGGTCGGCGCGGCCCGGCGCGCGGCCTCGTTGGCCGGCTCCACCAGACGGCGCAGCGGCGAGCCCCCGACGAGCAGGTGCTCCTGGCCGGCCACCTCCCCCAGGTCGCGCGGCCGCATGCGCACGGCGAGCGGCGCGCCGGCACCCACGGCGGGCAGGCCGGTGGCGGTCGACGTCACCGCATCGAACAGGTCCATGCGGGCAGGGTACGCACGAGGACCCACGTCCGAGAGACGCCGTCACGCCGATCCGGTGACTCCGTGTGCGCGACGGCCGTTCCACCTGCGACGATGACCGGCGTGTTCGCCCGAGTAGGTCGCGCTGTCGCCCACCATCCACGCCTCACCGTCGTCGCGTGGCTGGTCCTCGCCGTGCTCGGCTACGGCCTGGCCGTCCTGGGCGTGCACGGCGAGAACCTGTTCGACCGCCTGAGCACCGGGGCTCCGTCGGTCCCCGGGTCCGAGAGCGCCGAGGGGCGTCAGATCCTCGAGGAGTCCGACGAGAGCGGCCCCTCGCTCACGCTGGTGCTCCAGGGTGTCGACCCGACGGACCCCGAGGTCGCCACGTCCCTCGCCCCGGCGCGCGCCGAGCTCGCGGCGATCGAGGGCGTCGCCTCCGTCATCGACCCCCTGGGCCTCCCGGACGGCGCCGCCAACCCGGCCGCCGCCCCTCTGCTCGCCGTGGACGGCGACGGGTTCCTCGTCGTGGTCGAGATCGCCCCGGACCTGCCCCCGGAGGAGGAGCAGGCCGCCCTGGACGAGGTCGAGGAGCGCCTGCGGGACGTCCCCGCGGACCTCGAGGTCGCCGCGCCGGGCGTGACCGGGATCGTCGGCGGCACGAGCCTGATCGTCGAGGCCATCACGGACCAGGTGGAGACCGACCTGCGCACCGGCGAGACCATCGCCCTGCCGATCGCGCTCCTCATCATGGTGCTCGTATTCGGCGGGTTCCTCGCGGCCTCGATGCCGATGATGGGGGCGATCGCCTCCATCGCCGGCGGCCTCGCGGCGCTGCTCGGCTTCTCCTACCTGCTCGACCTCGACTCGTCCGTGGTCAACATCGTGACCGTGCTCGGCCTCGGCCTCTCGATCGACTGGGGCCTGCTGATGGTGTCCCGGTTCCGCGAGGAGCTGCACCACGTGGTCGACGACGACGGCGGGCGCGGGAGCCGACGGCGTCGCGGCGACGGGGCCGTGCTGACCGCGATCGAACGCACCATGGCCACCGCCGGCCGCACGGTGACCTTCTCCGCGCTCATCGTGGCCATCTCCATCGCGGGTCTGCTCGTCTTCCGGCCGCCGATCCTGCGGGCGTTCGGTGCGGCGGGCGTCGCGGTGATCGTGGTGGCTGTCGCGACCGCCCTGACCCTCGTGCCCGCGCTCCTCGTGCTCGCCGGCCGCCGGCTGATCCGGCCGAGCATCCTGGCGCGGATCCCCGGGCTGCGCGGCATCCTGGCGCGCACCGCCGACGTGCAGACCGAGGAAGGGCTCTTCTCGCGGCTCGCGGCGCGGGTGCAACGGCACCCCTGGTTCGTGCTCCTCGGGTCGCTCGCGGTGCTCGGGATCCTCGCCCTCCCGCTCGCCCACATCGAGCTGCGCAACTCGACCACCGAGCTGCTCCCCGCGGGCAGCACCCAGCGCGAGTTCGTCGACGACCTCGCCCGCAACTACCCCGCGGCCTCCACGCCGGCGATCACCGTCGTCGCGCAGACGTCCCTCGACGAGGCCACCGCGTGGGCCGCGACCCTCGAGGACCTCGACGGCGTCGCGTCCGTCGACCCGCCGTCGCCCGTGGACTCCTACGTGGTGATCGGGGTCCGGCCCGACACCGACGACCCCGGTGACGCCGTCTCCCGGGAGGTCGTCCACCAGGTCCGCGACCTCGACGCGCCGTTCCCCACCTGGGTCACGGGTCAGGCCGCCTCCCAGATCGACTTCACCGCCGCCGTGGTCGAGCGGGCCCCGATCGCGATCGGGATCGTGGCGATCACGACGCTGGTCCTGCTCTTCCTGATGACCGGCTCCGTCGTGGTGCCCGTCAAGGCGCTCCTCACCAACGCGCTGTCCCTGGCGGCTGCGCTCGGGGTGCTCGTGTGGGTGTTCCAGGACGGCCACCTGTCCGGCCTGCTGAACTTCACGCCGACCGGGGGCATCGAGACCTACGTCGTGGCTCTGGTGGTCGCGTTCGCGTTCGGGCTGGCCATGGACTACGAGGTCTTCCTGCTGTCCCGGATCAAGGAGCTCGTCGACCAGGGCGTGCCCAACAACGACGCCGTGCGCCTCGGCCTGCAGCGATCGGGCCGGATCATCACCTCGGCCGCGCTGATCGTCATCGTCGTGTTCGCCGGCTTCGTCGCGGGCGAGTTGCTGGTGATCAAGGAAGTCGGCTTCTCGCTGGCGGTCGCCGTGCTCATCGACGCGACCCTGGTGCGGATGCTCCTCGTGCCGGCGACGATGACGCTCCTCGGCCGGGCGAACTGGTGGGCACCCCCGTTCCTGCGGCGCGCCTACGACCGCATCTCCATCACCCACTGACGCCCGCCATGCCCGACCGCCGCACTGCCGTGGACCGCGTCCCGTTCCTGCGGGCGCGCCGGGTAGCGCGCGCCGCCTCCGTCGGGTTCCTGCTGCTCGCCGGGTTCCTGGCTCGCTCGATCGCCGTCCTGACGGGTCTCGAGGGCGTCTCGCCGGTGGCGATCCTGCCGTTCCTCGCCCTGTGCGTCGTGTGCGTCGTGGCGTGGTTCGTCCTCGGCCGCCTGTGGAGGCGGGTCGGGGACCTGCGGCCCGCCACTCTCCCCGTCGACGCGGGTGACGGCGCGCTGCAGGGCGCTCCGGAGCGGGACGGCCCCGAGGGCGGCCACCTGTCCCTGCGGGGCGAGGTCGACCCGCCACGCCGCTGGTGACCCCTCAGCCCGGGGGACGCTCCGCGCCGGCAGGGCTGAACGACGTGAGCTCCGCGTCGGTGCGGAAGCCCAGCCGACGGTAGATCCGGCGTGCCGTGTCGTTCTCCGCGTACATGCCCAGCGAGACCCACGACGCCCCGGCCAGCACACCAGCCCGCGTCGCGGCGGCGGTCAATGCGGTCCCCATCCCGCTCTCGCGCAGTGTCGGCACCACGCCCAGGCCGTGCACGTGCCACGACGGACGGCCGTCCACCCCGCCGCGTGCGGAGACGCCGACGACACCGGCGAGCGCACCGTCGACCTCGACCCCCCACCACCCGATCTCGCCGGGGCCGGTCGGGTCGGCGGACGTGCCGGGGTTGGCCGTGCGCAGGCAGGCGCGGATCCGGTCCTCGTCCGCGCCGACGTCGAGCCGATGCACCTCGCGCTCGCCCGGTACCGGCGGAGGCGACCCGTCGGTCGAGAGCCAGTCCCAGGTCGAGAAGGGGACGAGGCCCAGCCGGTCCAGCACGGCGGCCGCCGGTTGCGCCTCGCGAGGAACGCTCAGCCAGCGGGCAGCACCGACGGGCGCACGGGCGACGAGCCGTTCGACGGCCTCCGGGTCGCCACGGCCCAGCAGGCTCGGCCGATCCCGAGCGCCCAGCACCAGCAGGACCGCGTCGTCGTCGCCGAGTGCCTCGACGGCGTCCCAGCGGACGCGGTCGCCCCGCAGCATCCGGTCCTCCCGCCACCGGGGCGGGAGGACCTCGAGCACGTCGACCATCAGGCCTCGGTGGCGACCTTCGGCTTGGCGTCGACGCCGGCCTCGCGGCGCTGCTCGGGCGTGATCGGTGCCGGAGCCGCCGTCAGCGGGTCGAACCCGCCGCCCGACTTCGGGAACGCGATGACGTCGCGGATGGACTCCGAACCGGTCAGAAGGGCCAGGATGCGGTCCCAGCCGAACGCGATCCCGCCGTGCGGCGGCGCGCCGAACTGGAAGGCCTTGAGCAGGAAGCCGAACTTCTCCTGCGCCTCCTCAGGCCCGATCCCCATGACCTCGAACACGCGCTCCTGCACGTCCCGGCGGTGGATACGGATGGACCCGCCGCCGATCTCGTTGCCGTTGCAGACGATGTCGTACGCGTAGGCCAGCGCGGCACCGGGGTCCTGCTCGAACGTGTCGAGCCACTCCGGCGTCGGTGAGGTGAACGCGTGGTGCACCGCGGTCCAGGCACCCCCGCCGACCGCCACGTCGTCGTCCTCGCCCGTGGGCTTGAACAGCGGGGCGTCGACCACCCAGACGAACTTCCACTCGTTCTCGTCGATGAGCCCGCCGCGGCGGCCGATCTCCAGACGCGCGGCACCGAGGAGCGCCCGCGCGTCGTTCACCGGGCCGGCCGCGAAGAAGACCGCGTCGCCGGGGCTGGCGCCCACGGCCGCCACGAGCCCGGCACGCTCCGACTCGGAGAGGTTCTTCGCCACCGGACCGCCGAGCTCGCCGTCCTCACCGACCGTGACGTACGCGAGGCCCTTGGCGCCGCGCTGCTTGGCCCACTCCTGCCAGGCGTCGAACCCGCGACGCGGTGTCGAGCCTCCGCCGGGCTGCACGACCGCGCCGACGTACGGCGCCTGGAACACCCGGAACGGGGTCTCGGAGAAGTACTCGGTGAGCTCCACCAGCTCGAGCCCGAACCGCAGGTCCGGCTTGTCGTTGCCGTAGCGCGCCATGGACTCCGCGAACGTGATCCGCGGGATCGGCGTCGGGATGGTGACCCCGATGAGGTCCCAGAGCGCGACCAGGATCTGCTCGCCGAGGGCGATGACGTCGTCCTGCTCGACGAAGCTCATCTCGACGTCCAGCTGCGTGAACTCCGGCTGCCGGTCCGCCCGGAAGTCCTCGTCGCGGTAGCAGCGGGCGATCTGGTAGTAGCGCTCGAGCCCGCCGACCATGAGCAGCTGCTTGAACAGCTGCGGCGACTGCGGCAGGGCGTACCAGGAGCCGGGCGCCAGGCGCGCAGGCACCAGGAAGTCGCGAGCGCCCTCCGGGGTGGAGCGCGTGAGGGTCGGCGTCTCGACCTCGACGAAGTCCTGCGCGTCGAGCACGCGGCGCGCGGCCTGGTTCGCCTTGGCGCGCAGCTTCATCGCGCGGGCCGGGGCCGGCCGGCGCAGGTCGAGGTACCGGTACTTGAGGCGCGCCTCCTCGCCGATCGGCTCGTCGAGCGACGACGAGACCTGGAACGGCAGCGGCTCGGCCTCGTTCAGCACGACAACCTGCGCGGCGACCAGCTCGACCTCGCCGGTGGCCAGGTTGGGGTTCTCGTTGCCGGCGGGCCGGCGACCGACCTCGCCCGTCACCTGCAGCACGTACTCCGCGCGCAGACCGTGCGCCACGGCCTCGTCGCGGATGACGACCTGGGCGATACCGGACGCGTCCCGCAGGTCGACGAAAGCCACCCCTCCGTGATCCCGCCGCCGGTCCACCCAGCCCGTGAGGGTGACGGTGGTACCGATGTGCTCGGCTCGCAGCGAGCCGGCCGTGTGGGTGCGGAGCACGGAAGGTCCTTCGGGGTCGGGGTGGTGGGTGCGCCCGTCGGACGCCCGCACGATCTTAGTGCCCGGGCAGGGAGGGGCTCGCCGCGATTTCTATGGTCGTCAGCACGCGCGTGACGGTGGGCGCCGACGGCACGGACGAGAACCCGAACCGCACCGGCGGATCGACCGGCGCGAGCGCGCCCAGATCCTCCGACCCCCACAGCGCGCGCACCGCGGTCACGGCGTGCTGGTCGGTCGCGGTGTACCACTCGCGTCGGCCTCGTCCCGCGGTCCCACGGGTGCGCACGCCGTCGAGGAGGAGGCGGGCGACCGGGTCGACCGCGGAGGCGACGAACGGGGCGGCCGCGCGGGACCGCGGCACCAGCGTGAGCAGGTGCCCGACGGCGGTCCGCGGACCGATCGTGAGGTCCGCCGTCAACGGTCCCGCCCGGAGCCGCCAGCGACGCCGGACCTCGTCCGCCGCGAGCACCACCGGGACCACGTGCACGGCGTCGAAGTCGTAGGTCGCCGCCACCAGCTCGGCGACGTCGTCGCGGGGTGCCAGGAGCAGCCGCGTGCCGTCGGCGCGCTCCACCATGACGTCGGCGAACGGGCCGACGGGCGACGCGAGCCAGCGGCCGACGACGATCCGCGTACCCTCCTGCGTCCCCGTGCCCGCGATGTGCCCGTCGAACACCCAACGGTCCACCGTCCGCGAGCCGAGTCCTGCGGGTGCGCGCATCCGGGCACCCTAGCCGCGACGGGGCTGAGCCACCCGCCGAGCAGGCGACCGTCAGAACAGCACGGGCTGCGCGGCCGCCACACTGGGCTCGAGCGCGGGCAGCTCCGCCGCCGCGAGGCTGCCCGTCGGGTACGAGCCCTCCCCCGGCGTCTCGCGCCGTCCCGCCCGGTGACCCGCCCCGTCGGCGAAGCCGTGCCGCACCAGCAGCGGGCGCACGCGCTCGTCGAGCCACCGCGCGTACTCCCGCGGCACGTAGGCCCCGCGCCCGTACAGCTCCTCGTAGCGGTGCACCAGGGCCGGAGCCTGCTCGCGCAGCCAGGCGAGGAAGAGCGGCTTGACCGGTCCCCGGAGGTGCAGCGGCAGGACGGTCACCCCGGTGGCGCCCGCGTCCGCGAGGTCCCGCAGCAACGCGTCGAGGCGCCCCCGGTCGTCCGTGAGCCACGGCAGCACCGGCGCCACCATGACGCCGCACGGCAGCCCGGCCTCGCGGACCGCCCGGATCAGGTCGAGCCGCGCCCGGGGCGTCGGTGTGCCGGGCTCCATGGCCTGCTGGAGAGCCTCGTCACCGATCGCCAGGGAGACCCCGATCCCGATCGGCACCGTCCGCGACGCCTCGGCGAGCAGACCCAGGTCGCGGCGCAGCAGCGTGCCCTTCGTGAGGATGGACAGCGGCGTGCCGCTCGCGGCCAGCGCCTCGATGATCCCCGGCATGAACCTGTACCGACCCTCGACGCGTTGGTACGGGTCGGTGTTGGTCCCCAGCGCCACGTGCTCGCGCGCCCACGACGGCCGCGCGAGCTCGGCGCGCAGCACGTCGACGACGTTGGTCTTGACGACGATCTGGGTCTCGAAGTCCCGGTCGGCGTCCAGGTCCAGGTACTCGTGCGTCGGACGGGCGAAGCAGTACCTGCACGCATGGAGGCAGCCCCTCGTCGGGTTCACCGTCCACCGGAAGGGCATCGAGGACGCCGCCGGGACCTTGTTGAGCGCGCTCCGGCACGTCACCTCGTGGAACGTGACCCCGGCGAACTCCGGGGTGCGCACGCTGCGCTGCAGCCCGGCGAGCGCGAGCCCGGGCAGCGCCGACGTCTCGTCGCTCCCCAGCTTCTGACCGTCCCATCGCATGCACCCATGCGAACACCTGTTCGAACGACTGTCAAGCAGGCACGACGCGCGGCCACAGGTCGGCGTCGTCGGGCGTCCACGTCGCTGCGTCGGCGTCCACCTGGTCGCCGGAGCGGATGTCCTTGACCTGGTCGGCCGACCCGTCCTCCCCGAGGAACCACACGAACGGGATCCCGCGTCGGTCGGCGTGCCGGATCTGCTTGCCGAACTTCGCCGCGGACGGTGCCACCTCGACGGGGATGCCCCGACTGCGCAGCGCAGTCGCGACGGCGTCGGACCGGTCGCGCGCGTCCTCGTTCGACACGGCGACCAGCACGGCGCTGGGGACCGAACGCGTGGCCTTCACCAGGCCGGCACCCAGGAGGCGCGACACGAGCCGGGACACGCCGATCGACAACCCGACGCCCGGGTAGGTGTTCGCGCCGTCCGACGCGAGCGTGTCGTAGCGACCGCCGGAGCAGATCGAGCCGAGCTGCTCGTGCCCGACGAGGACGGTCTCGTAGACGGTTCCCGTGTAGTAGTCGAGCCCGCGGGCGATCTTGAGGTCGGCGACGACGACGCCGGGCGCCCGGACGGCGGCCGCGCGGATGAGCGCACCGAGCTCGGCCAGTCCCTCGTCGAGGAGCTCGTTCGACTCCCCCGCCAGCGCACGCACGCGGTCGATGACGGACTCGTCAGAGCCGCTGATCGACGCGAGCTCCAGGCACGCGCGCGCCTGGGCCTCGTCGGCACCGCCCTCCGCGACCAGGAGTGCCGCGACGGCGTCCGCGCCGATCTTGTCGAGCTTGTCGATGCTCCGCAGCACGCCTTCGACGTCCGTCAGGCCGAGCCCGCGGTAGAAGCCCTCGGCGACCTTGCGGTTGTTCACCAGGATCCGGACCGGCGGCACACCGATCTCCTGCAGCGCACCGAGCGCCTCCGCCATCACCAGCGGGAGCTCGACCTCGTAGTGGTACGGCAGCGCGCCCGCGCCGACGACGTCGATGTCGGCCTGGACGAACTCGCGGAACCGCCCGTCCTGGGGCCGCTCACCCCGCCACACCTTCTGGATCTGGTAGCGCCGGAACGGGAACGCGAGGTGCCCGGCGTTCTCCAGCACGTACCGCGCGAACGGCACGGTCAGATCGAAGTGCAGGCCCAGGGTGCCCGCGCGGTCCGGCTCGGCCCCGGCCTCCTCCTGCAGCCGGCGCAGGACATAGACCTCCTTGGAGGTCTCGCCCTTGCGCAGCAGCTGGTCGAGCGGCTCGACGGCGCGCGTCTCGATGCCGACGAAGCCGTGCAGCTCGAACGTGCGGCGCAGGACGTCGAGGACGTGCTGCTCGACGAGGCGTCCGTCGGGCAGCCACTCGGGGAATCCGGACAGGGGGGTGGGTCGCGCCATGGGGCCTGATCCTTCCAGACCGCGAAGGAGCTCAGAGCCGCGCGAGGTACGGGTTGCGTGCCAGCTCGGTGGCGATGTCGCTCGTCGGCCCGTGCCCGGGGACGACGACCGTCGCGGGCGGCAGGGTCGCGACGACCTCGCGCAGGGTCCGCTGCATCGTCCCGTCGTCGCCGCCGGGCAGGTCCGTGCGTCCGACCGATCCGGCGAACAGGACGTCCCCCGTGAAGGCGACGTCCGCGACGAGGTAGAGGGTCGAGCCCTCGGTGTGCCCGGGGGCGTGCCGGGCGACCATCCGGAGGCTGCCGAGCTCGAGGACGGTGTCGGCGGAGCGGGCGTCGTCGGCGCCACCGAACGGCTCGACCCGGCGCGGGGCCGTGTAGCTCGTGGGGTCGATCCCGGTCGCGGCGATCGCCTGGGCGAGAGGGCCGGACGGGTCGTGCGACGGGCTCCCCGACGAGCCCAGCAGCCCGAGCGTCCCGAACGGGTCCGCCAGGCGGTAGACGTCCGCGGCGTGCAGCACCACCGGCACGTCGAGCGCCTCGGACAGCCGGCCGGCGTCCCAGGTGTGGTCCACGTGGCCGTGCGTCGCGAGCACCGCGGCCGGCTGCAGGTCCCGGTCCGCGACGAGCTGCAGCACGGAGTCGGTGACGCCAGCTCCGGCGTCGATGACGACGCACGAGCCGTCGTCGTGGACCAGCACGCTGCAGCGCGCGCCGAAGACCGCGGAGACGACGGTGATGACCTGCATGGGACGCACGGTATCCCCCGGCGTGTCCGGACTGTGATGTCGCCCCGCGGCGTCGCTGGTCGCCGGTGCCGCTGGCTTGCCTAGACTGTCCCGGGTCCCCTACATGCAGTGCGGCTGGCGGACGACGCGCCGCACCGCACGACGACGCGAGGAGCGTGTGCGTGTCCACGAAGAGCGAGCGTGAGTACGAGCGCCGCCGGTACGAGAAGTGGCAGGAGCGCCAGGCCAAGGCCCGCGCGCGCCGCCACCGCCAGCGCGTGATCGCCGGCAGCATCGTCGCCGCGCTCGTCCTCACCACCGGCGTCGTCGCCGCGATCGCCCTGACGAACGACGACGACCCGGCCGCCTCGCCCACGCCGACCGCCACGGCGACGACCCCGCCCGCCAACTCCGCCGACGTCCCCGACCCCGCCCTCGCCGAGGGCCGGACCTGGACCGGCGACATCGCGCTCACCCAGGGCGACCTGGGCATCGAGGTCGACGGCGCCGCCGCGCCGCAGGCGGTCGCCAACTTCGTCACGCTCGCGCAGGAGGGCTTCTTCGACTCGACGAAGTGCCACCGCCTCACCGAGGAGGGCATCTTCGTGCTCCAGTGCGGCGACCCCACCGCACTCGGCGTCGCGGACCCCAGCACCGGCGGCACCGGCGGACCCGGCTACACGTGGGGCCCGATCGAGAACGCACCCGCCGACGGCGTGTACCCGGCGGGCACCATCGCCATGGCACGGACCCAGAACGACGGCAGCTCGATGGGCAGCCAGTTCTTCCTGGTCTACGAGGACTCACCTATTCCCGCAGACACTGCGGGTGGCTACACCGTGTTCGGCCACATCACGTCCGGCATGGACGTGCTGCAGGCCATCGCCGACGCGGGCACCGTCGAAGGGACCCAGGTCCCGGTGTCCGACGTCATCATCGAGGGAGTGAACATCCAGTGACTCAGACCCCGACGTCCGGACCCGACCCCGACGACCTCGTGCCGGCGCCCGACGCCGAGCAGCCCGCCGCACCCGCGGCGCTTGACGAGGCCGACGAGACGGCTCCCGACCAGGTCACGGAAGACGCTCCCGCCGTCGAGGCACCCGAGGAGTCGGCGGCGCCGGCCGGCGAGCCGTCCTCGGCTGCCGACGAGACCGTCGTCGACGACGCACCCGCGGCCATCGACGAGACCGTCCTGGCAGACGCTCCCGTCGCCGACGAGACGGTTCTGGCAGATGCTCCCGTCGTCGACGAGACCACCGCCGACGATGCGACAGCGCCCGCCGACGAGGTCGCGGATGCTCCCGCGGCTCCCGACGAGCCCGTCGTCGAGGATGCAGCCCCGGCGACGGACGACGTCACCGACGCTCCCGACGCCCCCGACGAGCCCGTCGTCGAGGATGCAGCCCCGGCGACCGACGAGGTCACCGACGCTCCCGCGGCCTCGGACGAGCCCGTCGACGCCGTGACCGAGGAGGCCGCGCCCGACGCCGCACCGGCCGAGCCGGCCCCCGCCCCGGCGGCGGCTGCGCCGACCCCGTCCGCCGTGCGCCCGGTCCCGCGACCCCGCCCGGTCCCCCACCCGCCGACGCACCCGACCCCCGCAGCGACCGCGGCCGCACCGGCCGCGCCCGTCCCGCCCCCGCAGGACGCTGCCGAGGCAGCCCACGCCGCCACGTTCGGCAGCGTGGACGAGGAGGGCAACGTCTCGGTCCGCGAAGCAGCGGGCGAGCGCGTGGTCGGCCAGTACCCGGGCGCGACGACCGAGGACGCGCTGGGGCTCTACGTCCGCCGGTTCCTGGACCTGCAGGCCAAGGTCACGCTCTTCGAGGCACGCCTCGCGGCGACGGACCTGTCCGTCAAGGAGATCGACCAGACGCTGGCCAGGCTCACCGAGGAGGTCGCCGAGCCCGCCGCGGTGGGCGACCTGGACGGGCTGCGTGCGCGCCTCGACGCGCTCCGGGCGACCGCGGCCGAGCGCCGTGCGGTCGCTGAGGCGGAGCGTGCCGCGGCGCGCGAGGCAGCGGTCGTGGCCCGCACCGAGATCGTGGAGCAGGCCGAGAAGATCGCGTCCACGGACCCGTCCCGCATCCAGTGGCGGCCGGCCGGCGAGCAGCTGCGTGTGCTCCTGGACCAGTGGAAGGAGGCGCAGCGCAGCGGACCGCGCCTCGACCGGCCCACGGAGGAGTCCCTCTGGAAGCGGTTCAGCCACGCGCGCACCACCTTCGACCGCGAACGCCGCCACTTCTTCGCCGAGCTGGAAACGCGCAACGCGTCCGCCAAGCAGGTCAAGGAGGGCCTGGTGGCCGACGCCGAGCGGCTGCAGTCGAGCACCGACTGGGGCGCGACGGCCGGGGTCTTCCGCGACCTGATGGCGCAGTGGAAGGCGGCCGGACGGGCGAGCCGCGCCGACGACGACGCCCTGTGGGCCCGGTTCCGCGCGGCACAGGACGCGTTCTTCGCCGCACGGGACGCCCAGTCGGCCGCGACCGACGAGGAGTTCCGCGCCAACCTCGAGGTCAAGGAGGCCCTGCTGGCCGAGGCCGAGGCCCTCGTGCCCGTGACCGACCTCGCGGCGGCCAAGGCGGCGCTGCACAAGATCCAGGACCGGTGGGAGGCGGCCGGGAAGGTCCCGCGCGCCGACGTCCAGCGGATCGAGGCGCGACTGCGTGCCGTGGAGACGGTCGTGCGCGACACGGACCAGGCCCAGTGGCGCCGCACCAACCCGGAGACGCGCGCGCGTGCCGAGGGTGCGGCCGCGCAGCTCGAGCAGGCGATCGCCGGGCTCGAGGCCGATCTGGACCGCGCCAAGGCAGCAGGCGACGCCCGGAAGATCGCGGACGCCCAGGCCGCGCTGGACGCCCGGCGCGCCTGGCTCGAGCAGGTGCAGCGCGCGGCTCAGGACGCCCGCGGCTGAGCTCCAGCCTGACGGACCGAGGCCCATGCCCCTCCGGGTGGGGGCCTCGGTCGTCCACAGATCCGTCGTCCGCGGCGGACGACGTCCCGGTTACCGCCATGCTGCACGGGTGAGCACCCGACTCGACGAGTTCCGCCCGGTGCCGCCGGTCCTCCCCCGCACTCTCAGCCGCGCAGACGTCGGGGCAGCCGCCTGGTTCGGTCTGCTCCGCGACGGGGTCGTGCGGATCGTCTGGGGGGAGGTCGCGATCGCGGCCGACCTCGCGGACACCCCCGAGCTGCGCGCGGTCGCGCTGGCGCCGCTGGTGCCGGCCCGCGGGGTCGTCGGACGACGCGCGGCCGCCTGGGTGCACACCGGGTCCTTCCCGCCGGTCCGCGTCGACGTGCTCGTGCGCACCGGTGGCCGCCGGACCGACCCGCACCCCGAGCGCCTCGCCGCCGAGGCCGACCTCCCGCCGCACGACGTGGTCCGCGTCGGTCGCCTCCGTGTCACCACCGTGCAGCGAACGGGCGCCGACCTCGCCCGGATGCTGCCGCGCGACGAAGCCGTGCCACTGCTGACAGCGCTCCGCGAGGTGGGGTTCGACCCCGAGCGGGCGCTCGAGCAGCTCTCGGAGCTCCGCGGCCAGCGCGGGGTCCGTCTGGCCCGCAGCACCCTGCAGGGCCTCTGACGTCAGGCGCGGATCGCCGGCTCCTCGGCGGCCTTGGCCCCCGTGATGCGGTAGACGTCGAACACGCCCTCGACCTTGCGCACCGCGGCGAGGACCGACGCCAGGTGGGACGGCTCGGCCATCTCGAAGACGAACCGTGAGAGCGCCACCCGGTCGCGCGAGGTCGAGACGGACGCGGACAGGATGTTCACGTGCGAGTCCGACAGCACGCGGGTGACGTCCGACAGGAGGCGGCTGCGGTCGAGAGCCTCCACCTGGATCTGCACGAGGAACAGCGAGGAGCTGGTGTGGCTCCACTCGACGTCGACCATGCGCTCGGGCTCGTTGCGCAGGCTCGTCACGTTGATGCAGTCCGAGCGGTGCACGCTCACGCCGGCGCCCCGCGTCACGAACCCGACGATCTCGTCACCGGGCACCGGGGTGCAGCACTTGGCCAGCTTCACCCAGATGTCGTCGACGCCCTTGACCACCACGCCGGGGTCGCCGGTGCGGACCCGCCGCTGCGTCTGCCCGGGCCGGGCGACCTCGGCGAGGTCCTCCTCGGCCGCCGGCTCGCCGCCCATCGACTGCACCAGCCGCTGCACGACCGTCCCGGCGGACACCTGCCCCTCGCCGATCGCGGCGTAGAGCGCGGAGACGTCGGCGTACCGCATCTCGTTGGCCAGGGCCACGAGGGACTCGTGCGAGAGCAGGCGCTGGATCGGCAGGTTCTGCTTGCGCATCGCCTTGGCGATCGCGTCCTTGCCGTGCTCGATCGCCTCCTCGCGGCGCTCCTTGGAGAACCACTGGCGGATCTTGTTGCGGGCGCGGGGGCTCTTGACGAAGCCGAGCCAGTCGCGGGACGGACCGGCGGTCTCCGACTTCGACGTGAACACGTCGACCACGTCGCCGTTCTCGAGCGACGAGTCCAGCGGCACGAGCCGCCCGTTGACGCGCGCACCCATCGTCCGGTGCCCGACCTCGGTGTGCACCGCGTACGCGAAGTCGACGGGCGTCGAGCCGGAGGGCAGGCCGATCACGTCGCCCTTGGGCGTGAACACGTAGACCTCGGACCCGGCGATCTCGAACCGCAGCGAGTCGAGAAACTCGCTCGGGTCCGCGGTCTCCTTCTGCCAGTCGACCAGCTGCCGCAGCCACTGCATGTCGTTGCCGGCGGCGTCCTTCTCCCCCGTGGTGGCGTTCTTCGCGCTCTCCTTGTACTTCCAGTGCGCGGCGACGCCGTACTCCGCCCGGCGGTGCATGTCGTGCGTGCGGATCTGGATCTCGACGGGCTTGCCGCCCGGACCGATCACCGTGGTGTGCAGCGACTGGTACAGGTTGAACTTGGGCATCGCGATGTAGTCCTTGAACCGGCCCGGGACCGGGTTCCACCGCGCGTGCAGCGCACCGAGCGCCGCGTAGCAGTCCCGCACCGAGTCGACCAGGACGCGCACCCCGACGAGGTCGTAGATGTCCGCGAAGTCGCGGCCGCGCACGATCATCTTCTGGTAGATCGAGTAGTAGTGCTTGGGCCGACCGGTGACCGTGGCCTTGATCTTCGCCTTGCCCAGGTCGGCGCCCACCTGCTCGCGGACGGTCGCCAGGTACTCCTCGCGGGCCGGGGCGCGCTCGGCCACCAGGTGCACGATCTCGTCGTAGACCTTGGGGTAGAGCGTCGCGAACGACAGGTCCTCGAGCTCCCACTTGATCGTGTTCATGCCCAGCCGGTGGGCCAGGGGCGCGTAGATCTCGAGCGTCTCGCGGGCCTTCTTCTCGGCCGACGCCGCGGCGACGAACTTCCACGTCCGCGCGTTGTGGAGGCGGTCGGCGAGCTTGATGACGAGCACGCGGATGTCCCTCGACATCGCGACGACCATCTTGCGGACCGTCTCGGCCTGCGCCGCGTCGCCGTAGGTGACCTTGTCCAGCTTGGTCACGCCGTCGACCAGCATCGCGATCTCGGGGCCGAACTCCCGGCGCAGCTGGTCGAGCGAGTACTCGGTGTCCTCGACGGTGTCGTGCAGCAGCGCCGCGGCCAGCGTCGAGGGCGTCATGCCCAGCTCCGCGAGGATCGTCGCGACCGCCACGGGGTGCGTGATGTACGGGTCGCCGCTCTTGCGCAGCTGTCCGCGGTGCGCCTTCTCGGCTACCACGTACGCCTGCTCGACCACCGCGAGGTCGGCCTTCGGGTGGTTGGTGCGCGCAGCCTGGAGCACCGGCTCGATGGCCGGGAACGCGGCACCGCTGCGGGCGCCGAATCGGCCGAGGCGCGAGCGCATGCGGCTGGACGGAGAGTCGCTCTGCGCCGCCGGGACACCGGTCTCAGGCGTGCGGACGTCCTCGCTCATCACACCCCCTCCCACGGTCGAGGCGACAGTCTACGACCGTGCGGCGGGTGGGACGGTCACGGCGACCGCGACCACGCTGGTCAGGGCACCGAGACCAGGACGTCGATGGCGTGGCCGGTGAGCAGGTCACGACCCCGCAGGGCCTCGAGCTCCACGAGGAACGAGAGGCCGATGACGTCCGCGCCGCAGCGCTGCAGCAGTGCCACCGTGGCCGCCGCGGTACCGCCGGTGGCGAGCACGTCGTCGATGACCAGCACGCGGGCACCCTCGGGGACCGTGGCGGGGTGGATCTCGATGGTGGCCGTGCCGTACTCGAGCTCGTAGGACTCCGACGCGGTCGGGCCCGGGAGCTTGCCGGCCTTGCGCACCGGGAGCACCCCGGCCCCGAGCGCCACGGCCACGGGGGCGGCGAGCAGGAAGCCGCGCGCCTCCATGCCGGCCACGAGGTCGACCGGGCCGTCGACGCGACCCGCGATCTCGGCAATCACGTCCGCGAACGCGGACGCGTCCGCCAGCAGCGGCATGATGTCGCGGAACAGGATGCCCGGCTGCGGGTAGTCCGGCACCAGCCGGACGAGCTCGTCGATGCGGCGCAGCACGTCCGCACGCGCGGCGGGAGCGCCCGCAGGCACCCCCGCCGCGCGGTCGGGAACGGTCATCGCTTCCGCTTGGGCTGCGCGGCGTTGCCCTGGTGCGCGCCCGGCTTGAGCGCGCCGACGGCCACGCGGACCTGACCGGCGGAGACCAGGTCGTCCTCGCCGGCCTCGGCGCGCGCCTTGCGGGCGTCCAGGACCTTCTTGGTGTGCTCGCGGATCGCCGGCTCGCGCTCGCGCAGGGCGACCTCGAACGGCGTGGCGAGGAAGACCGACGAGAACGTGCCGATCAGCATGCCGACGAACAGGGCGAGGGCGATGTCCCGCAGCGTGCCCGCGCCGAGGATGAACGCCCCGACCAAGAGGATCGCGCTCACGGGGAGCAGGGCGACGACGGAGGTGTTGATCGAGCGCACCAGCGTCTGGTTGACCGCCAGGTTCGCCTTCTCGGCGTAGGTGTACCGCGACTGCATCAGGGTGTCGGCGGTGTTCTCGCGCACCTTGTCGAACACGACGACCGTGTCGTAGATCGAGTACCCGAGGATCGTCAGGAAGCCGATCACCGTGGCCGGCGTGACCTCCCAGCCCACCCCGGCATACACGCCGACGGTGATGATCAGGTCGTGGAACAGCGCGATCAGCGCCGCCGCGGCCATCCGCCAGTTGCGGAAGTAGATCGTCATCACGACGGTCGCGAGCAGCAGGAAGACGACGATCCCGCTGATGGCCTTCTTCGAGATGTCGGCGCCCCACGACGGCCCGATGAACGAGCTCGTGACGTCGGTCGCCGCCGACACGTCGAACGCGGCGGCAAGGGCGTTCTTGACCTCGGTCACCTCGTCGGCGGTGAGGGTCGAGGTCTGGATGCGCAGCGCGTTGGAACCGACGGTGGTGACCTTCGGCTGCTCGTCCGGGGAGATCGCCAGCACGGTGTCGATGGCCAGCTGCTGGTCGGTCGTGGCGACATCGGAGACGACGAACTCCGAGCCGCCGCGGAACTCGATGCCGGGGTTGAGGCCCGGCTTGATCAGCAGCACCGCGGACAGGAGCACGAGGATCGTGGAGATCGTGAACCAGATCTTGCGGCGGCCGACGATGTCGTACGAACGGCGGCCGGTGTAGAGGTCGTTGCCCCACTGGGCGAATCCGGCGGCCATCAGTGCTCGTTCCCCTCGGTGCGCCCGGACTCGGGCTCGGCGTCCTGCGTGGGTGCGTCGACCGGGGCATCGGTCGTCGCGGCCTTCTGCTCGGCGGCACGGGCCGCCGCACGGCGCTCCGCGATGGTCAGCCCGCTCGTCCCGCCGCCGACGGCGACCGGGACGCGGGGCGTCGGCTCGGCGTCGACAGGAGCGTCCTCGACCACCTCGTCGTCCGAGGTCGTCCGGGGACCGTGGACCACACGGCCGCGGCCGACGTAGCGGGTCTCGGGTGCGCCCAGACGACGGGGGTCCAGCCCGGAGAGCCGGTGACCCTGGCCGAAGAACTTCGTCCGTGCGATGAGCTGCATCAGCGGGTGCGTGAACATGAACACCACGAGCACGTCGATCAGCGTCGTGAGACCGAGGGTGAACGCGAACCCACGGACGCTGCCGACGGCGAGGAGGTAGAGCACGATCGCAGCGAGGAAGTTCACCGCGTCCGACGCCAGGATGGTGCGACGAGCGCGCTCCCAGCCACGGTCGACGGCCGCGACGAGGGTCCGGCCCTCCCGGAGCTCGTCGCGGATGCGTTCGAAGTACACGATGAACGAGTCCGCCGTGATACCGATGGCCACGATGAGGCCCGCGACACCGGGCAGGGAGAGCCGGTACCCCTGGGTCCACGAGAGCAGCGTGATGATGCTGTACGTGAGCGCCCCGGCGATCACCAGCGACGCGACCGTGACCAGACCGAGCGCGCGGTACTGCAGCAGCGAGTAGATCACCACGAGGCCGAGGCCGATGAGGCCTGCAAGCAGGCCCTTCTCCAGCTGCTCGGAGCCGAGCGTGGCCGAGATCTGCTCCTCGCTCTCCACCGTGAAGGTCAGCGGGAGTGAACCGAAGTTCAGCTGGTTGGCCAGGCTGGCCGCCGACTCACGCGTGAACGTGCCGGAGATCTCCGCCTTGCCGTCCGCGATGATCACGCCGGTGTCGAGGCTGGGCGCCGAGATGACGAGGCCGTCGAGCACCATCGCGAACTGGTTCTGCGGCGGCGAGGCCGCGAGTCCCTGCAGACGCGTGGTCACGTCGGTGAACTCGGTGGTGCCCTGGTTGTCGAACGCGATGTTGACGACCCACTTGTTGCCCTGACCGCCGCTGGGCAGCTGGTTCAGGCCCGAGGTCGCGCTGGAGATCCGCGCTCCCTCGATCTCCACCGGACCAAGGATGTACTTCGCGCTGCCGTCCTGGCCGCACGTGACGAAGGCCTTGTCCGGGTCCCCGTTGACGCCACCGGTGAGGTTGGCGGGGTCCGTGCAGTCGAGGGCGTCGAACTGCGCCTGCACCGCCGGGGTGACGTAGTACGCGATGTCGCTGGGGTTGTCGGGCGCTGCCTTGCTGGGCACGTCCGACGGCTCCTCCGCCGCGGCGGTGGGCGTGGGCGTCGGAGCCGGCGCGGCCGGGTCGGTCGCGGCCGCGGACTCGGTGGGCTCCGAGGTCGGGGTCGTGTCCGTCGGCGTCGGGTTGCCGATGGCCAGCACCGGCCGGAACGCCATCTGGGCCGACGTCCGGACCAGCTCGAGGGTCTCCTCGCTCGGGTTCCCGGGCAGCGCCACGACGATCTTGCCGCCGCTCTGGCTCGTGATCTCGGCCTCGGCGACTCCCGAGGAGTCGACCCGCTGGCGGATCACGTCGATCGCCTGGGCGATCGTCTGCGACGTGACCTCCTCGCCGTTCTCCGCGACCGGGGTCAGGATGATCTGCGTCCCGCCCTCGAGGTCGAGCGCGAGGTTCGGCGTCCATGTCGCAGTGGACCACTTGGTCCCCGCAGCGATGGTGCCGAGGAGCGCGAAGATGAGGATCCCGAGCACGACGAGCGTGCGGACGGGCCTCTGACGGCGTGTAGGAGGAGCCAACGGAGTTCTTCTCTCGTGCGCGCACCGACCGCGGAAGGCGATCGGTGGGGTCGAGGTCCGGGCGTCGTCACCCGGACCGAAACGGTCTACTTGGTGTCCGGCTCCCCATCCTTGCGGGCGGGCGGCAGCGAGGACAGGTCGTCCGGGACGTCGATCACGTCGTCGTTCGCGCGGCTGATGCGGTCGGCATCGGTCACCACGTCGTTCTCGTCGTCCACGTCGTCCTCGAGCTCGTCGTCGTCGGCGTCGTCGAGCTCGTCGACCGGCGGCTCGATCTTCTTGGCGATCGCCGCGCGGATCCAGCGCGTCTGGGCGCCGGGGCTCGACTCGAGCGTGATCACGTCGTCCTCGACGGCCACGACGGTGCCCAGCAGGCCGGACGCCGTCATGACCTCGTCACCGGCCACAAGGTTGTTCCGGAACTCCTGTGCCGCACGCTGCTGCTTGCGGGTACGGCTCGACATGAGCCAGAGGGCGCCCAGGGCGATGGCCAGAATGAGCATGAGTTCCACGGCGGTACGGCTCCGATCGGGTGGTGTGTCCGCCGCAGTCTAGGCGCAGCGGCTCGCCGCTCCAACGCACGGGCCCCCGCGAGGGTTCCGAGATCTGCGCTTTCGAGCGGCGCCTCAGCCGAACAGTGTGCCCGACCCGTGGGGCACCTCGAGACCGAGGTGCGCCCAGGCCGCCGGGAGGGCGATCCGACCGCGCGGCGTGCGACCGACGAGACCCTCGCGCACCAGGAACGGCTCCGCGACCGTCTCCACCGTCTCGGGCTCCTCGCCGACCGCCACAGCGAGCGTGGTCAGCCCCACCGGCCCGCCGCCGAACCGCGTGCACAACGCCGTCAGCACGGCCCGGTCGAGCCGGTCGAGCCCGAGGTCGTCGACCTCGTAGACCTCGAGGGCCGAGCGTGCCGCGACCAGGCTGAGCGTCCCGTCGCCGCGGACCTCCGCCCAGTCGCGCACGCGCCTGAGCAGCCGGTTCGCGATGCGTGGCGTCCCGCGTGAGCGCGAGGCCAGCTCGGCGGCAGCGGGGTGCTCCAGGGGCACGCCGAGCAGGCCGGCCGACCGGACGAGCACCCGCTCGAGCTCCTCGGACGAGTAGAAGTCCAGGTGTGCCGTGAAGCCGAAGCGATCGCGCAGCGGCGCCGGGAGCAGTCCGGCGCGGGTGGTGGCGCCGACCACCGTGAACGGCGGCAGGGTCAGCGGGATCGCGCTGGCACCCGCCCCCTTGCCCACGATGACGTCGACGCGGAAGTCCTCCATGGCCATGTAGAGGAGCTCCTCGGCGGGACGTGCCAGCCGGTGGATCTCGTCCAGGAAGAGGACCTCGCCCTCCTCGAGCGAGGACAGGACGGCCGCCAGGTCGCCCGCATGCTGGATGGCCGGGCCGCTGGTGACCCGCAGGGGGGCGCCCATCTCCGCGGCGATGATCATCGCGAGCGTCGTCTTGCCCAGCCCGGGCGGTCCCGAGAGCAGCACGTGGTCCGGCGCCTTCCCGCGGCCGCGCGCGGCGTCGAGCACGAGGGAGAGCTGGTCGCGGACCACGCGCTGACCGACGAACTCGTCGAGCCGACGCGGGCGCAGTGCCGCCTCGGCCGCACGCTCGAGCTCGTCGGCGCCGGACTGGACGAGCGACTCGGCCGCGAACCGCTCGGTGACGAGCTCCTCGCGCTCGTCAGCCATGCCCGCCGCCCAGCGTCCGGAGCGCCGCACGCAGCACGCCGGCGACCTCGTCGGCCGCCACCGGCCCTTCGGTGCCCTCCAGGACGGTCGACACCGCGTCACCGGCTGCGCGCGCGTTCCAGCCCAGGCCGACGAGCGCCTCGACCACCTGGTCACGGCGGTCACCGCCGAACACCGCGGCCGCCGGGGCGGACACGTTCGCGGGGGCGCCGATCCGGTCCTTGAGCTCGAGCACGATCCGCTGCGCGCCCTTGAGCCCGATACCCGGCACGCGCTGCAGGGCCTTGAGGTCCTCGTCGAGCACCGCGCGCCGCAGACCGTCGGGCGTGTGCACCGCGAGCATCGCCAGTGCCAGCCGGGGACCGACCCCGCTGACCGTCTGGACGGTCTCGAAGACCTCGCGCTCGTCGGCGTCGGCGAAGCCGAACAGGGTCAGCGCGTCCTCCCGCACCAGCAGCGACGTGGCCAGCTGCGCGGTCGACCCCACCCGCAGCCCGGCGAGGGTGGCCGGTGTCGCGTGCACGAGCAGCCCGACTCCCCCGACCTCGACCACCGCGGCGTCGAGCCGCAACGCCTGCACCGTGCCGTGGACCGACGCGATCACCCGGCCACCTCCATGAGTCGAGAACGAGATCTTCTGCCGGACACTCTGGCATACGCAGACGAACACGTGTACGAAGACACGCGGTCAGCCGCGGCGCCGGGCCGCCTGCTCGGCGGTGGCCCACGCCCGCTGCGCGGCCGTCAACGAGCCCGGCGCGCGCTGGGGTGCGCCGAGGGCACCGGCGGGTCGCCACAGGTGACAGACGGCGAGGGCCAGCGCATCGGCCGCGTCCGCCGGTCGGGGCAGCTCGTCGAGCTGCAGCAGTCGCTGCACCATCGTCTGGACCTGCGCCTTGTCCGCGCGCCCGTTGCCGGTCACCGCGGCCTTGACCTCGCTCGGCGTGTGCAGCGCCACGGGGATCCGGCGGCGCGCCGCCGCGACCATCGCGATGCCGGCGACCTGCGCGGTGCCCATGACGGTGCGCAGGTTCTGCTGCGCGAACACCCGCTCGACCGCCACGGCGTCGGGCGCGTGCTCCTCGAGCCACTCCTCGATCTGCCGCTCGATGACCAGCAGCCGCTGGTCGACGTCCCACAGGGCGTCGGACGTCGCGACGCCGACGGCCACCATGGACAGCCGGCGGGACGAGAGACCGTCGACGACGCCGAGACCGCACCTGGTCAGGCCGGGGTCGACACCGAGGACGCGCACGGGCTCATGCTCGCAACCGATCGGGCGCCCGACCGGGAGGCGCGCAGGTCAGTCCTCCTCGAGCTCCGCCATGACCTCGTCGGAGGCGTCGAAGTTCGCGTAGACGTTCTGCACGTCGTCGGAGTCCTCGAGCGCGTCGATGAGGCGCAGGATCTTGCGCGCGCCCTCGGCGTCGACCTCGATCTGCGTGGCGGGCCAGAACACGACGTCCGCGGAGTCGTACTCGATGCCGGCGTTCTGCAGGGCCGTGCGGACGGGGACGAGGTCGGTCGCCTCCGAGAGGACCTCGAACGCCTCGCCGATGTCGTTGACCTCTTCGCCGCCGGCGTCGAGGACCGCCTCGACCACCGAGTCCTCGTCGGTGCCCTCCTTGGGCACGATGACGACGCCCTTGCGGGAGAACAGGTACGAGACCGAGCCGGGGTCGGCCATCTGACCGCCGTTGCGCGTGAACGCGACGCGGACGTCGGACGCCGCACGGTTGCGGTTGTCGGTCAGGCACTCGACCAGCACCGCGATGCCGCCGGATCCGTAGCCCTCGTACATGATCGTCGCGTAGTCGGCGCCACCGGCCTCCTGGCCGGACCCGCGCTTGACCGCACGGTTGATGTTGTCGATCGGGACCGAGTTCTTCTTGGCCTTCTGGACCGCGTCGAAGAGCGTCGGGTTGCCCGCGAGGTCACCGCCGCCGGTGCGCGCGGCCACCTCGATGTTCTTGATCAGCTTGGCGAAGAGCTTGCTCCGCTTGGCGTCGACCACGGCCTTCTTGTGCTTGGTGGTGGCCCACTTGGAGTGACCCGACATCGCTTCAGCTACCCCTTCGTCTCCCGCGACCTGTGCCGGCTGCTGCGCCTCACACGGTGTCGCGGACGATCTCTACGAACAGTTGGTGCACCCGGGTGTCACCGGTGACCTCCGGGTGGAACGAGGTCACGAGCAAGGGGCCCTGGCGGACGGCCACGATCCTACCGGCGGCGGGACCCGACTCGACGCGTGCCAGCACCGTGGCGGCGGGACCGACCTCCTCGACCCACGGCGCCCGGATGAACACCGCGTGCACCTGCCCGTCGACGCCCTCGATCGACAGGTCGGTCTCGAACGACTCCACCTGCCGCCCGAACGCGTTGCGGCGCACGGTGACGTCGACCCCGCCGAGCGTCTGCTGGCCCTCGATCCCGCCGATCACGCGGTCCGCCAGCAGGATCATCCCCGCGCACGACCCGTACGCGGGCATCCCGGCGCGCAACCGCTCCTGGACCGGCCCGAACAGCTCGAACGCCCGCAGGAGCTTGTCGATCGTCGTCGACTCCCCGCCCGGGATCACGAGGGCGTCGACCGTGTCGAGCTCCCGCTGCCGGCGCACGGGCACGGCCTGCGCACCCACGGACGTGAGGGCGTGCACGTGCTCGCGCACGTCTCCCTGCAGGGCGAGGACTCCGACGGTCACGGTCACGACGGGCGAGTCTAGGCGTCGACCGCGGCCGTAGGCTCGCCGCCGTGACCTCCGACGACCTCGACGCACGGGCCGCCGCCCTCGACGCCCAGCACGCGGCGACCGACCTCCGGGACCGGTTCCTGCTCCCCGACGGAGTCGTGTACCTCGACGGGAACTCGCTCGGGGCACTCCCCGTCGGCGTGCCGGAGGCGATCGAGTCGGCCGTGCGCGAGCAGTGGGGGCGCGACCTGATCGGCTCGTGGAACACGCACGGCTGGTGGGACGCCCCCGAGCGTGTGGGCGACGCCGTCGGGCGGCTCGTCGGCGCCGCGCCGGGCCAGATCGTCGTCGGCGACTCCACGAGCGTCCGCCTGCACCAGTCGCTGCACGCTGCCGCGGCCCTGCGCCCGGACCGCTCGGTCGTGCTGACGGAGCCGGGTTCGTTCCCCACCGACCAGTACGTGATCGCCGGCGTCGCCACCCAGGTCGGCTGGCGTGTGGAGCACGCCTCCCCCGCCGAGATCGGTGCACGCCTGGGGTCGGAGGTCGCAGCCGTCGTCCTGTCCCACGTGGACTACCGGACCGGCGAGCTGCTCGACCTGCCGGGAATCACGGCGGCCGCGCACGACGCCGGCGCGGTCGTCGTCTGGGACCTGTGCCACTCCGCGGGTGCCCTCCCGGTCGGGCTCGACGAGCACGACGTCGACCTCGCGGTGGGCTGCGGCTACAAGTACCTCAACGGCGGTCCCGGCGCCCCCGCGTACGGCTACGTCGCGGCCCGGCACCACGCCGCCTTCGTCAACGTCGTGCCGGGGTGGAACGGCCACGCGGAGCCGTTCGCGATGGCCGGCGTGTACCGGGGCGCCCCGGGCATCGCGCGGGCACGGATCGGCACCCCGCCGATGCTCTCGCTCCTCGCTCTCGAGGCGGCGCTCCGCGCGTTCGACGGCCTCACGATCGACGACGTCCGCGTCCGCTCGCTGTCCCTCACGCGGTTCCTGCGGGACGCGGTCGCCGCGGTCGTGCCGGAGGCGGCGCTCGTCTCGCCGGAGGTCGACCGGCTGCGCGGCTCACAGGTGGCCTTCCGGCACCCCGACGCCTACGGGATCGTGCAGGCCCTCGCCGCCCGCGGCGTCGTCGGCGACTTCCGGACGCCGGACATCGTGCGCCTGGGCGTCGCGGCGCCGTACCTGACCCATGCGGACCTGGTCACCGCCGCGCGGACGCTCCGGGACGTGCTGGACCGCGGCGAGCACCTGAACCCGGCGTGGTCGAGGCGGAACGTCGTCACCTGACCTACTCGCGGGCGAGCCCGAGGTGACGCGTCACGCCGTCCCACGCCGGCAGCAGCCCGCGGACCAGCTCGACCAGCCGGTCGGGGAACACCTCGAGGTCCACCAGGTCGAGGTCGTCGAGCGACCACCAGCGCAGCTCGTCGATGACGTCGAGCTCCAGGTCGGTCCAACCGGCCCGGTCGACCGCGGCGAACGCGGCGGCGGGGACGCGCGCCAGGTACAGGACCTCGTCCTGCCGGCAGTGCTCGGCGTAGAAGTCGAAGATCGCCGACCGGGTGAACACAGGCCCGAGGACCTGCGCGGGGTCGAGCACGATGCCGGTCTCCTCGCGGACCTCGCGCACCGCGGCGGACAGGGCGTCCTCGCCGTCGTCGATCCCCCCGCCGACCGTGAACCACCAGCTGCGGTCGGGCTGGTCGGCGTCGTGCCCACGGATCAGCAGCACCCGGTCGTCCTCGTCGAGCAGGATCACGCGGGCCGCCTCGCGGAACAGCAGGCCGTCGTCGCCCCGCCGCCACTCCGTCCCGAGCGCGTGCACCGGCCCCCCGCCGTCGGCGCTCGACCGGGAGGGCACGGCAGAGGCCGCGGACGACTCGTCCGCGGCCTCCGACATGGCGTGGTCCTGCGTCACCAGCCGCGCTCGGCGAGGCGGTGCGGCTCCGGCACGTCCTCGACGTTGATGCCGACCATGGCCTCGCCGAGACCGCGCGAGACCTTGGCGATGACGTCCGGGTCGTCGAAGAACGTGGTGGCCTTGACGATCGCCGCGGCGCGCTCGGCCGGGTTGCCCGACTTGAAGATCCCGGAGCCGACGAACACGCCCTCGGCACCGAGCTGCATCATCATCGCGGCGTCCGCCGGGGTGGCGATGCCACCTGCGGTGAACAGCACGACCGGGAGCTTGCCCGCCTGGGCGACCTCCTTGACCAGGTCGTACGGCGCCTGCAGCTCCTTGGCGGCGACGAACAGCTCGTCCTCCGGCAGCGAGGTGAGGCGGCGGATCTGGTCACGCAGGGTGCGCATGTGCGTGGTCGCGTTGGAGACGTCGCCCGTGCCGGCCTCGCCCTTGGAGCGGATCATGGCCGCGCCCTCGGTGATGCGGCGCAGGGCCTCGCCGAGGTTGGTGGCGCCGCAGACGAAGGGAACCGTGAAGGCCCACTTGTCGATGTGGTGCGCGTAGTCGGCGGGCGTGAGCACCTCGGACTCGTCGACGTAGTCGACACCGAGCGACTGGAGCACCTGCGCCTCGACGAAGTGGCCGATCCGGGCCTTCGCCATGACGGGGATGGAGACGGCCTCGATGATGCCGTCGATCAGGTCCGGGTCGCTCATGCGCGCGACGCCACCCTGGGCGCGGATGTCGGCGGGCACGCGCTCGAGGGCCATCACGGCGACGGCTCCGGCGTCCTCGGCGATCTTCGCCTGCTCCGCGGTGACGACGTCCATGATGACGCCGCCCTTGAGCATCTCGGCCATCCCCCGCTTCACGCGGGCGGTGCCGATGACGCCGGCGTGCGTCGCGGTGGTGGGCTGGCTGTTCTCGCTGGTCACGTCGAGCCTCACAGATCGTGGTGCGGTCGGGGTGTGGCCGCCACCTCGAGAGGGACGGCGGCCTGATCGGGCAATCGTAGACCGTGCTCGACGCACGTCCGGGCGCGTCTCAGCGCGGGGCGGCGGTCTCCGCGGGACCGCTGCGCGCGCCCGGACGGCCGAGGTTCTCGGGCCAGGCGTCGTCCATCTCGAGGCTTCGCGGCTCGGGCGCGTGGCCGGCCAGCCGCAGCAGCCGGACCAGCGGGCCGCGCCGGGCGCGCGCCGTCTGGGCGACCGCCTCGTTGTGGAACCGGCGGGCCAGCTGCACCCGGTACCAGGACGAGGCGAGAAGCGCGATCAGCTCCTCACCCGCGGGGTCGGCGCGCAGCGCGGCCACCTCCTCGGGCTCGTCGAGCGCCTCGCGCAACGTCGCCGACAGCTCGCTCTCGATGCCCCCGCGGTCGACGTCCAGCAGCGCCGCACCGCCGGCGGGGACGTCGTCGGGTCCCACCAGGGCGAGCAGGTCGGCAGGCAGCTCGCTCGTCCCCGTCGACAGCGCGGCCCACGCCGCCTCGCCGACGAGCACGGAGCTCACGGGGTCAAGCAGGCCGGACGTCGCGATCTCCGCCGCGACCGTCGCGCGGCGGACCAGCTGGGCGTCGAGCACCGCGCGGGACGTCCCGACCTTCCGGTGCAGGCGGTCCAGGCGCGACGCCGCCACCCACAGCCACCACCCGGCGAGCGCGAGGACGATCGTCACGTAGACGGTGATCTCGGACCATCTCATCGGGACTCACCCCTGTTCCGGCGCAGCTCGAGCAGCCGCGCGCCCCGCACCGACGACGGGTCCTCGCCGACGGGTGACTGCCGCCCGGCCACGACCATCTCGTAGACGGCCAGCACCTGGTCCGTCACGGTCGACCAGTCGTACTGCCGGACGACCTCGAGCGCGTGCGCGGAGACCCGGGCCCGCAGCTCCGGGTCCTGCAGCACCCGCACCAGCGTGCGCGCGAGGTCCTGGCTGTCCCCGGTGCGGAACAGCTCGCCGGCCTCGCCGTCGTCGAGCACGCGCGAGAACGCCCCGAGGTCGCTGGCGACGACGGTGGCTCCCGCGCTCATCGCCTCGACCAGGACGATCCCGAAGCTCTCGCCGCCGGTCTGCGGACCGCAGTAGACGTCGACCGAGGCCAGCAGGTTCGCCTTGTCGTCGTCGGAGATCCCGCCGAGGAACTCGACGGCAGCCGCCGCCTGCTCGCCCAGCAGCTCGCGCACCTCGTCGGGACCGGTCTCACCGCGACCGGCGACGAGGAAGCGGGCACCGGGAATGGCGGCGAGCACGTGGGGCACGGCCTCGAGGAGGACCGGCAGACCCTTGCGCGCCTCGTCGAGCCGCCCGAGGAACGCGATCGTGGGCCGCTCGGGGGTGCCGGTCCACCGGGGGTCCGGCTGTGCCGCGGTGAACGCGTCGACGTAGACACCGTTCGGGATCACCACCGCGTCGCCACCCATGTGCTCGACCAGGGTGCGGCGCGCGTCCTCCGACACGGCGATCCGGGCGGAGATCTTCTCCAGGGACTGCCGCACCAAGGGATAGGCCATCTGGAGCGGCCGCGAGCGGATCAGGGCGGTGTGGAACGTAGCCACGATGGGGCCGTCGGCGATCCACAGGGCGAGCATCCCGAGGCTGGGCGTGACCGGCTCGTGCAGGTGCAGCACGTCGAACTCCCCCGCCGCGAGCCACTTGCGGACGCGCGCGGCCGTCACCGGTCCGAACGTCATCCGCGCGACCGCCCCGTTGTACCGGACCGGGATGGCACGGCCGGCAGCGGTCATGTACGGCGGGATCGGGGTGTCGTCGTCCGCAGGCACCAGGACCGACACGTCGTGCCCGCGGGCGATCAGCGCCTCGGCCAGGTCCCGCACGTGGAACTGCACCCCGCCGGGGACGTCGTAGGAGTACGGGCACACGATCCCGACCCGCAGCGCCCGCTCCGCCCTGCGCGGGCTCACGGCGCACTCCCCTGCGCCGCGAGCGTCGCCTCGTAGCGAGCGGGGTCCAGGTCCTCCACGAACACCTTCTGCAGCATGTGCCAGTCCTGCGGGCGCTGCCGGACGCCGGCGGCGAACTCGTCGACCCAGGCCTGCGTCAACGCGCGCACCCGGTCGGCACGCGGCAGGTCGGCGGGCATCTCGATCGCCTTGTTGAACTGGATGACGATGCCCCACGGCGAGCCGGCCGCCCGACGTTGCGCGCCGCGGAGGCGCTCGTAGTAGATGACCGTGGTGACCAGCGGCGCACCGGTCGTCACCGACAGCGCGGCGGGACCCGCGGCGACGCGCGCGCGGTGGCCGAACAGGTCCACCTCGAGGCCCTTGGCCGTGAGGTCGCGGTCCGCGAGCAGGGGCAGGAGGCCCGCCCCCCCACGTGCAGCGCGCACCAGGCCGCGGAACACGTCTCCGCCGCCGGTCAGCGGGAAGATCGTGATCCCGATGCTCTCCCGGAACGCGACGAACTCCTGGAACAGCTCCTCGGGCTCGAGGCGCTCCGCCACCGTGGTGACCGGCGCGATCACCCGCGTGGAGTACGCGCCGGCGAGGTCCCAGTTGCCGGTGTGACCGAGCGCGAGGATGACGGCCTGGCCCTGGTCCGTGAAGCGGCGCAGGTTCTCCATGCCGACGGCCCGGACGCGTGCGTCCACCTGCTCCTCGGACATCGTCGCGAGGGCGAACGCCTCCCCGAAGTAGCGCATGTACGACCGCATGCCCGCCCGGCTGAGCCTGCGCAGGCCGCGCGCGTCCAGCTCGGGACGCACCCGAGCGAGGTTCCTCTCCAGCTGGCGGACCCCGCCGCCGCGACGCAGCCAGGACACGTCCGCCGCGAGGTCGCACAGGGCGCGCAGCACCACGCCGGGCAGCCTGCCGGCCACCTTCCACGCGAGGGCGTAGGCGCGGGCGACGTCCACCTTCACTCGGACACCTGCGTCGCGGCCTGGCGGTACACCTTGCTCATCCGCTGCACGACCGTCACGGCCGACGCGATCGCGAGGAGGGCCAGCACGACGGTGAGGACGACGTCCGGCGCGCCGAACCCGACTGCCGCGGTCGCCACGAGGACGAGAAGGAGCCGGTCGGCGCGCTCCGCGATGCCGCCGGACGCCGTCATGCCGAGACCCTCGGCCCGGGCGCGGGCGTACGGGACGATCGAGCCGAGCACGAGGCACGCGAGGGCCAGGACCGCGGTGAGCCGGTCGTCCCCGCCTGCCGTGAACCACAGGACGAGCCCGGCGAAGATCGCGCCGTCGCCGAACCGGTCGAGGGTCGAGTCGAGGAACGCGCCCCACGGCCCGGACCGGCCGGACTGCCGCGCCATCACGCCGTCGAGCGAGTCGGTGAGCACGAAGACCCCGATGACCAGGGCACCGACGAGCAGGTGCCCGGTGGGGAACGCCCACAACGCCGTGACGACGACGACGAGGGTGCCCCCGATGGTCACCGCGTCGGGTGAGACGCCCAGCCGCAGGAGCGCCCTGGCGATCGGGGTGAAGAAGCGCGTCATGGCGCCGCGCAGTCCGTTCAGCACGTGCCGATCATCCCTTCGATCCGGTCGGCCAGGCGGCCGCCAGCCGTGCCCGCGTGTCGCCGAGAAGCTCGGGCAGCGCGCGGCTGCGCCCGACGATCGGCAGGAAGTTGGAGTCCCCACCCCACCGCGGGACGACGTGCTGGTGCAGGTGCGCCGCGATGCCCGCGCCCGCCACGTCGCCCTGGTTCATGCCGAGGTTGAAGCCCTGCGGAGCCGACACCTGCCGCACGACGCCCATCGCCGTCCGGGTGAGCGAGGCGACCTCGGCCACCTCCGGCTCGGTCAGCTCCGTGTAGTCGGCGACGTGCCGGTAGGGGCAGACGAGAAGGTGCCCGGAGTTGTACGGGTAGAGGTTGAGCACCACGTACGCGACCTCGCCGCGCGCGACGATGAGGCCGTCCTCGTCGGACAGCGTCGGTATGCGGCAGAACGGGCACCCCTGGCCGGCCTCGCCGTCGACCGGCTTGTCCTGGCCGCCCAGGTACGCCATGCGGTGCGGGGTCCACAGCCTCTCGAAGCCGTCCGGCACGCCGGCGAAGTGGTCGGCGGGCTCGCTCACGCTCAGACCTGCACGCGGTCGCGCACCGCCGAGACGATCCGCTCGATCGCCTCCGCCACCGGCACGCCGTTGTCCTGGCGACCGTCGCGGTACCGGAACGACACGGCCCCCGCGTCCGCGTCCTCGCCACCGGCGATGAGCACGAACGGGATCTTCTGCGTGCTGGCGTTGCGGATCTTCTTGCCGAACCGGTCGTCGGACCGGTCCACCTCGGCACGGATCCCCTGCGCCCGCAGCTGCGAGACGACGTCGTCGAGGTAGCCCTCGAACGGCTCCGCCACGGGCACCGCGAGCACCTGCACGGGCGCCAGCCACGCGGGGAACGCGCCGGCGTAGTGCTCGGTCAGCACGGCGAAGAACCGCTCGATGGACCCGAACAGTGCGCGGTGGATCATCACGGGCCGCTGGCGGGTGCCGTCGGGCGCGGTGTACTCGAGCTCGAACCGCTCCGGCAGGTTGAAGTCGAGCTGGATGGTCGACATCTGCCAGGTCCGGCCCAGCGCGTCCTTGGCCTGCACGGAGATCTTCGGACCGTAGAACGCGGCACCGCCCGGGTCCGGCACCAGGTCGAGGCCCGACGCCTCGGCCACCTGACGCAGCGTCTCGGTGGCCTCGTCCCAGGCTGCGTCGGAGCCGACGGACTTCTCCGGGTTCTTGGTGGAGAGCTCCAGGTAGAAGTCGTCGAGCCCGTAGTCCTTGAGCAGGTCGAGGACGAAGGTCAGCAGGCTGGTCAGCTCGTCCTTCATCTGCTCGCGGGTGCAGTAGATGTGCGCGTCGTCCTGGGTGAACCCGCGGGCGCGGGTCATGCCGTGCACCACGCCTGACTTCTCGTAGCGGTAGACGGTGCCGAACTCGAAGAGCCGCAGCGGCAGCTCCCGGTACGAACGCCCGCGCGCCGCGAAGATCAGGTTGTGCATCGGGCAGTTCATCGGCTTGAGGTAGTAGTTCTGCCCCTGCTTGCGGATGTTGCCCTCGGCGTCGCGCTCCTCGTCCAGGGTCATCGGGGGGTACATGCCCTCCGAGTACCAGTCGAGGTGCCCCGAGATCTGGAACAGCTGCTCCTTGGTGATGTGCGGGGTGTTGACGAACGAGTACCCCGCCTCCACGTGCCGCCGTCGGGAGTAGTGCTCCATCTCCATGCGGATGATGCCGCCCTTGGGGTGGAACACGGCCAGCCCGGAGCCGATCTCCTCCGGGAAGGAGAACAGGTCCAGCTCGTTGCCCAGCTTGCGGTGGTCGCGGCGCTCCGCCTCGGCGATGCGCTCGAGGTAGGCGCGCAGCTCGTCCTTCGTCGGCCAGGCGGTGCCGTAGACGCGCTGCAGCTGCGGGTTCTTCTCGGACCCACGCCAGTACGCGGCCGCCGACCGGGTCAGCTGGAAGCCGTTGCCGAGCACCCGGGTGCTCGGCACGTGCGGGCCGCGGCACAGGTCCTGCCAGACGACCGCCTCGCTCTCGCGGCCGGCGCCCCGCACGTTCTGGTAGATGCTCAGGCCGCCGAGCCCCACCTCGACGGAGGCACCGTCGGCCGCCGTCGGGTCGCCCTTGAGGCCGATGAGCTCGAGCTTGTACGGCTCCTCGCGCAGCTCGGCGCGCGCCTGCTCCTCGGTGACGTCCCAGCGCCGGAAGGTCTGCCCCTCCTTGACGATCCGGCCCATGACCTTCTCGATCGCCTTGAGGTCCTCGGGGGTGAACGGGGTGTCGACGTCGAAGTCGTAGTAGAAGCCGTCGGTGATCGGCGGGCCGATGCCGAGCTTGGCCTTCGGGTTGACCTCTTGCACGGCCTGGGCCAGCACGTGCGCGGCGGAGTGCCGCAGCACGGCGAGGCCGTCCGGCTCCTCGATGGTCACGGCCTCCACGACGGCGCCGTCCGGCAGCGGGAGGTGCAGGTCACGGAGCTCACCGTCCACACGGGCGACGAGCACGTCGCGGCGGGCGGAGTACAGGTCCGTACCCGTGGTCCCCGGCTCCACCGTGGTCGCGATCCCGTCGACGGTCAGGGTGATGAGCTCGGGCACCGGTACAGCCTCCTTCGTGGCCGCTCGCCCTGGCGGCGAGCCCCTCGATGCTACCGGCGGGGCCGCCGCCTGCCCGACGCCTTACTCACGTCGTCCGGTCTGCGCGGGATCGACCGTCACCACCGGTGGGCGACGTCCACGACCAGCCGCGAGCTCCCCTCGCCGGGTCCCTGCAGGAGGAACGCACGGAACGGCAGCCGGGCGCGCACACCCAGGCCGATCGTGGAGAGCCCGTCGGCCGTCCCTGCCCAGGAGACCTGCCGGAAGGTCCGGTAGCGGCTGACGTCGCGCATGTCCTCGAGGGTCCCGCCGAAGCCCGACACGAAGTACGGGACCCATGCCGCATCGGTCTGGGTCCAGGCGCGGGCGTCGATCTGGAGCCGCGCCCCACCGCGGACCGCCACGGCGCGGCCGTCGACCCCGGTGACCGTGTCGACGTACGAGACGGTGTAGCCGGCGAAGGGCCCCACCACGTCCACGACGAGCCGGTCGTAGCAGGTGTGTCGTCCGGTACGGACGTTGCCGACGTCCCCGGTCATCGAGCCCGCGCTGGTGCCCTTGGCGAGCGATCCCCATCGGATGCCGCAGTAGGGGGCCGCGGCGGCCGGCGCCGCGGGGCTGAGGAGCAGGGCCGGGCGGACGACAGAAGAGGCCACCCGAAGGTGGCCTCTTCTGTGTGACGCTGGTGGGCGATACCGGACTCGAACCGATGACCTCCTCGGTGTGAACGAGGCGCTCTACCAACTGAGCCAATCGCCCGTCGCCGCCAGCACCGTCGTGTTCGCGACACGCCGGTACGCGAAGACGACGTGCACCCGCGGGTGACATCGAAGAGGATGCTACCCGTGTCGGGTCTAGAATCCGAAACGCGCCGCACGCAGGTCGTGAGGCTGGCGTCAAGAGGGTGCGCCGTCCCCAAGATGGGTGCTGTCACCTGGTCGCTTGATCCACTCGCGCGTCCCTCCGGGTGAACTCGCAGCGCCTACCGGTCCAATCGGGCATCTGGCCTGCCATGATGGGACCTCCAGCCCTTGCGAACAGGAGGACCCGATGCCGAGCTCGACTTATGACGTCGTCGAGGTCGTCGCCATGCAGCTCATCGGGTCCGACGCCAGCGTCATCCCCGTGAGCGCCGAGTTCTCCTTCAGAACTTCCGATCCGTACACGGTGCGCGCGGTCTTCACGGGCCCCCACACCATGTCGACCTGGCTGATCGGCCGCGAGCTCCTCTCCCTGGGGATGCACGCGACGGCCGATGCCCCCGCCGGGACCGGTGACGTGCAGGTGTGGCGTGACGAAGACCCCGACTACACGCTCGTGTCGCTCAGTGGAGTCGAGGGCAGCGCGCTCCTCGCCGCTCCCACGGAGCCCATCGAGCGATTCCTCGCCGGGACCGAGGCACTGGTGCCTCTGGGCACCGAGAGCGACCGCATGGAAGGCGAGATCACGGCGCTGATCGCCGCTCTCCTCACCGCCTGACCCCAGCTCACGCCGACCGGTTCCGCCTCAGGCGGGGCCGGTCGTCGCATGTCCGGACCCGGTCAGGGGTCGAGGTCGTCAGCCAACCGTGCCTGGAACAGCTGCTGCGCCTGCCGTGAGAGCGGCCCGACGACGACGTCGGAGCCGTCGAGGCTCACCACGGGCGAGACGTTGCGGATCGAGCCGCTCATCGTCAGGTGCGCGGTCCCGCCGGCGACCTCGTCGAGCACCTCGTACCGGAGCTCCCCCGGCGCCGCTTCCCTGACAGGGAGCCCCGCGGCGGCCGACCACTCGAGCAGGAGCTCGCGGGTGATGCCGGCCAGGCAGCCGCTGGACAGGGGTGGGGTCACCAGCTCGCCGTCGCGCTCGACGAAGACGTTGGACGCCGTGCCCTCGCACAGCTCCCCGACGGTGTTCGCCAGCAGGGCCTCGTCGGCCCCCTGCCGGTACGCCTCGGCCACGGCGACCACGTTCTCCGCGTACGACGTCGTCTTCAGGCCGGCGACCGCCGACCGCTCGTTGCGCACCCACGGCACCCGCACGACGCGCGAGACCTCGGACCGCGCCCCCGGGCCGGCCAGGACGAGGACGCTCTGGTGCTGGTCCTTGGGGGCGAACCGGTAGGAGCCCAGCGGGCCCGGCCCGCCCGTGAGCGTGATTCGCAGCCGGCCGGTGTCCGGTCCGGCGGCGGCGAGCACCGCGGCAACACCCTCGCGCACCGCGTCCTCGTCCGGCTCGGCCAGACCGATGCCCAGCGCGGACCGCTTCAGGCGCCGCAGGTGACGGGTGAGCGCGAACGCGGTCCCGTCGTAGACCGCGCACGTCTCGAACACCCCGTCGCCGACGGTCAGCCCGTGGTCGATGCCCGACAGGAGAAGGTCCTCCGGACCGTGCAGACGACCGTTCGACCAGATCACGACACCCATCGGGTCAGTCTGTCATCGGCGGGACACGGACGCCGGAGGCGAGGCCGACGAGCCGGGCGGCCTTGAGCTCGGTCTCGGCCCACTCCGCCTGTGCGTCGCTCCCCCACGTGATGCCTGCGCCCGTGCCGAACCGCAGCACGCCGTCCTCCCACCAGAACGTGCGGATGCCGACGGCCAGCTCCGCGCGCACCGACCCGTCGGGGCGCACCTCGATCCACCCGACCGCGCCGCAGTACGGCCCGCGCGGGACGGTCTCCAGGGCGGCGATGATGTCGAGGGCCGAGGACTTCGGGGCGCCCGACACCGACCCCGGCGGATACGTGGCGTCGAGCAGCCGCGCCCACAGGTCCGGGGCTCGCAGGACGTCGTCGGCCAGGACGCCCTGCACGGTGCTGACGAGGTGGACCAGTCCGGGGTGGTGCTCCTCGCCGAGCAGCGTCGTCACCTCCACGGTGCCCGGCACGCACACCCGCTGCAGGTCGTTGCGCACCAGGTCGGTGATCATGACGTTCTCGGCGCGGTCCTTGTCCGTCAGCGCGTCCGTGGTGACCGCCGTCCCCTTGATCGGCCCGGAGGTCACCACACCGTCCTCCACGCGCAGGAACAGCTCGGGCGACGCCGTGACCACCCAGACCTCTCCCGGCACCTGCACGCCGCCTGCGTACGGCGCCGGGTTGCCCGCCGCCAGGACCGCACCGAGCGCACGTGCGTCAGGCGCGTCCTGCACGGGCGCACGGAGCACGCGGCAGAGGTTGGCCTGGTAGACGTCGCCCTCCTGGATGTGGTCGCGCACCCGGTCGACGGCGGAGACGTACTCCGCCCGGTCCAGCGAGGACTCCCAGGCGGTGACGTCCGGCCCGGTCCAGGCTCCCGCCGCAGGCAGACCCGTGCTGGTCTCGGCGAACCGCCACGCACGGACGCGCCCCTCGAAGTCCCCGACGACCGCCCACCAGCCCGGCTCCGAGAGCCGCTCGGGCTCGGTCCGCACGTCCACGACCTCGACGACTCCCGTCGCCTCGACGCCCGCGAACCACGCGACGCCACGGGAACGGGAGGTCTGCTCAGGCACCCGCACACGCTATCGACCGGCACCTCGGCCACCCGCGATCCGCACGATCACCCGGCTGGCGGGAGCCAGTTGGACTCTCGCGGAGATCGTCAGTTAGAGTTCGGGACGCACACGGAACACCGGTGAATGCCGGGACGACGTGCTGTGCGGACGTGGCTCAGTGGTAGAGCATCACCTTGCCAAGGTGAGGGTCGCGGGTTCGAATCCCGTCGTCCGCTCGAGGCAGACACTCCTGATCGGCTGACCGCAGCCGCTGAGGACTGCGGTCTCAGGGTGGAGTGGCCGAGTGGCGAGGCAGCGGCCTGCAAAGCCGTATACGTGGGTTCGAATCCCATCTCCACCTCGTAGCAGCTTCTTGTTTCACCTCATGCACTACCCGGCTTGATCCCCGGGCGATTGGCGCAGCGGTAGCGCGCTTCCCTGACACGGAAGAGGTCACTGGTTCGATCCCAGTATCGCCCACCAGCATTGCCGCAGGTCAGAGGCCGTTTCGGAGAAATCCGGGGCGGCCTTTCTCCTTGCTCTGGAGCGACATGGAGCAACGGCCCTCGTCCTCCGTCGCAGACCGCAGAAGCGCTCCGGCGAGGGGCCCAAAGGCCCACGTCGGACCACGCTTTCTACCCCAGTGTGGGAGTCCGGGTGCTCGGCAGTCGGGCCCTCGCACGGTGGCCGGCATGGATGAGCGCATGACGTGGTCCTCCTGGGCGACGGCCCCGAGCCAGGGCTGCGTTGGGCGCTCCTTCGCCGCGCTGACCCCTCGACGAGCGCGCGCATCACAGCGAGGCCGGCACGCGCATCCCCGCAGCACGACGAACGCACACGCCTCGTCGACGACGCATTCCGGACGGCACGAGCCGCCGTGATCGACAGGAGACCCCATGACCACGACCACCGCCACCGCCATCGACCCCGCTGCGTTCGCCCAGTACGTCGACCACACGCTGCTCAAGCCCGAGGCCACGGCCGCGGACGTCGCCGCCCTGGTGGCTGAAGGCGCGCGGCTGGGCGTCTACTCCGTGTGTGTCTCTCCGTCGTTCCTGCCGCTGGACCTCACCGAGGCGCCGAACCTGCGGCTCGCTGTGGTGTGCGGCTTCCCCTCCGGCAAGCACCACAGCACGGTCAAGGCTGCCGAGGCGGCTCTGTCGATGCAGCAGGGGGCTGACGAGGTGGACATGGTGATCGACATCGGCGCAGCCAAGGCCGGGGACTTCGCCGCGGTCGAGGCTGACATCGCCGCCGTCCGGGCCGCAGTTCCGGCCCCCGGGGTGCTGAAGGTCATCATCGAGTCCGCGGCGCTCGACGACGCGCAGATCGTCGGCGTCTGTCGAGCGGCTGTGGCCGCGGGGGCCGACTTCGTCAAGACGTCCACGGGGTTCCACCCGGCCGGCGGCGCCACCGTGCACGCCGTCGAGCTGATGCGCGCGACTGTGGGGCCCGCGTTGGGCGTCAAGGCGTCCGGTGGCATCCGCACGGCCGCAGACGCAGTCGCTCTCATCGACGCGGGCGCAACACGCTTGGGCCTGTCCGCGACGGGCCACGTCGTCGCTGGCCTGGACTGCGGCGACGGCTACTGACCGGCGTCTGCGACTCCGACACCCGAGCGCGTCCACACCTGGGGCGCCCGGGCACCCGTGCTCTGCTGCGTGCCCCCAAGATCTCAGACGAACGCTGCAGCGGTTGCCTCCGTCCCCCCGAGTGCATGGAGAGCGTCGACTCCCACCGGCTCGGCTGCCAGGAGCGGGACGATCGCGCACCGGGCTGAACCTTCGACGTGCACGCGGGCGATCTGGTCCGTCTCGGCGGCGGCGCGCCGAAGGAGGAGCGGATCGGCGGTCTGCGCTGCCGCGACCGAGCTGTTGATCACCCAGGCCCAGGGGTGGATGCCCGCGCGGCGGAGGTCCTCGGTGAGCTCTTCGGCCTCGAGGACTGGTGTGGCCTCCGGCAGGGTGACGATGAGGACCTTGGTGTAGTCGGGGTCCTGCAGTCGCATCATCGGGGTGGTGAACGTCGCGGCGGTCGGACCCATCTGCCGCACGATGTCCCGGTGGTAGGACCCGGTGGCGTCGAGCAGCAGGAGGGTGTGTCCGGTGGGTGCGGTGTCGATCACGACGAATCGGCGCCTGCCGTCGTTGACGACCTTGGAGAAGGCCTGGAACACGGCGATCTCCTCGGTGCACGGGGACCGCAGGTCTTCCTCGAGGCTGGCGCGTCCCGCGTCGTCCAGGGAGGCGCCTCGGCGGGTCAGGACCGACTGGCGGTAGCGCTCGGTCTCGACGGCAGGGTCGATCCGTGAGACCTCGAGGTTCGGCACCGAGCCTGCGAGGGTCTGTCCGAGGTGGGCCGCGGGGTCGGTGGTGGTCAGGTGGACGGGCATCCCGCGTTCGGCGAGTGCAACGGCGATGGCGGCGGCGATGGTGGTCTTGCCGACGCCACCCTTGCCCATCGTCATGATCAGGCCGTGCTCCTGGGTGGCGAGCTCGTCGACCAGGGCCGCCAACGACCCGACACCCGCCGTGAGGTGTTCGCGGGCCTCGGGGACGTGGAGGTCGGAGGGGTCGTCCGGCGCGAAGAGGTGCACGAGGGCGTCGATGCCCACCATGTTCTCCCCCTTGAGGGACAGCACGTCGCGGGGCAGCGCGGCGAGGTCGGGGGGCAGGGCCGCGAGGACGGCCTGCTCGCGCACGTGGACGGCGGTGGCCAGCGCGTCGCCGGACAGTGGGACGGGCATGACCGCATTGATCACCAGGTGCTGGTGGCTCAGTCCGAGTGCGGCCAGTTCGTCGTGGGTGCGCTGGACCTCCGCGACCGCGCCCTGGTGAGCCCGGGTCACCAGGACGAGACGGGTCCGACGCGGGTCGGCAAGCGTGGCGACGGCGTCGGCGTAGACCGTGCGTTGCCGGTCGAGCCCGGCCAGCGGTCCGAGGCAGGAGGCGTCGCCCTTGCCCTCGTCGAGAAAGTCGGTCCAGGATGCCGGCAGCTGCAGGAGCCGGATGGTGTGCCCCGTCGGCGCGGTGTCGAAGATGACGTGATCGAACTCGCCGGCCGCGTCCTCGGTGAGCAGCGCCGTGAACTCGTTGAACGAGGCGATCTCGGTGGTGCACGCACCCGCCAGCTGCTCCTCGATGAGCGCGACGTCGGCGGCGGGCAGGATGCCACGGACCGGGGCGACGATGCGTTCCCGGTAGGCGGCCGTGGCCTGCTCCGGGTTGATCTCCAGAGCCCAGAGTCCGAGGACCGCAGGCACGGGCGTGATCGTGTTGCCGATGCTCAGCCCGAACACCTGCCCCACGTTGGATGCGGGGTCGGTGCTGACCAGCAGGACGGACCTGCCCGTGCGGGCCAGCGCGATCGCGGCGGCGCAGGCCAGTGAGGTCTTGCCCACCCCGCCCTTGCCGGTCAGGAACAGGAACCGCGGGGCGCCGACCAGGAAGCGCGGCAGGCACGGGTCGGTCAGCACGACCCACCGCCGCCGCAGCACCCACCCGCGGAACCCGCCATCGGAAGGGCGGTGCGGGCCGGCGCGGCCACCTTCGGGGCGGCCCAGCGCGCCAGCTCGCCGCGACTGGGGTAGCGGCCTGCCATGGCGATGGTCCCGTCGACCAGAACCAGCGGAAGGCCCTCCGAGCCGGAGACCTGCAGGAAGTCCAGCACGGCAGGCGTGCCGGCGAACTCCCCCGGCTCGCTGGCCAGGTTGAAGCGCGAGACCGCAACACCCTGATCCCGCAGCCAGTCGAGATCAGCCGAGAACGTCACCAGCGCCTGCGGGACATCCGGCCCGCACACGCCGGTGCTGCAGCACAGTGCTGGTTCGAAGACTGCGATGGTGCTCATCCGCCAGGACCTCCCGATTGCATCGACGGGCATCGATATCGACAAGTGTCGATGCCTGCGCGGACCTGGGTAAGGGACCTACGTCCCGTGCGGGCGACGGGCAGGTCTACACGCGTGGCCGTCATCCGGCGCCCACCATGGCTGCGGTGGTCAGCGCGGCTGCCGTGGCCTCGTCCGGGCAGTCCGGGACCCACGGGCGAGGCGACGACACCGGGACGACAAGGTTGCGCTAAGACCACACCACGCACCGTCAACAAGCCATCAAGACCGCCGCTGACGTGCTGACGAAGGCGTAGACCAACGGGTGCGGCCCCGGTGCGGGCCGTCGGGAGACCCGCGAGTGGTCCTCCGTCCGTCGTCGAAGGTGCAGTGAGACCCATGGCCGATGTGGCCTTCCTCGCGCTGACCGTGGTGTTCTTCGCCGCCGTCGCGTTGCTCGCACGCCGCGCGGACCGCTCATGAGCGGGTTCGACGTCGCCGGCCTCGTCGTGGCCGGCGCCCTCCTGGTGTACCTGGTCGTCCAGCTGTTGCGTTCGGACAAGGTCCGATGAGCGCGACGTGGATCGCGGTCGGTCAGATCGGGATCGTCGTCCTGGTCCTGGCCGCCGCGCACAGGCCGCTCGGCGACCACATGTTCCGGGTGATGACCTCGACGAGGCACCTCGCCGTCGAACGCGTCGGCTACCGGGTCATGCGGGTGGACCCCGACGCCGAGCAGAAGTGGAGCACGTACCTGCTCTCCCTGCTCGGGTTCTCCCTCGCGTCCGTCCTGCTCCTGTTCGGGCTGGGCCGCCTGCAGGACCGGCTTCCCCTCGACATCGGCATGGCGCCGCTGGACCCGGCCGGCGCCTGGAACACGGCCGTCTCGTTCGTCACGAACACGAACTGGCAGTGGTACTCCGGCGAGGCCGCGATCGGGCACCTCATGCAGATGGCTGGGCTCGCCGTGCAGAACTTCCTGTCAGCAGCGGTCGGCCTCGCCGTCGTCGCAGCACTGGCCCGAGGGTTCGCACGGTCCGGAACCGACGGCCGCGTCGGGAACTTCTGGGCCGACCTGGTGCGGGGAACCGTCCGCATCCTGCTCCCGCTGGCGTTCGTCGCGGCCCTGGTGCTGGTGGCCGGCGGCGTGATCCAGAACCTGCACGCCCCCACCGAGATCACGACGCTCGCGGGCGGCACCCAGGCGGTGCTCGGGGGACCCGTCGCCTCGCAGGAGGCGATCAAGCAGCTGGGCACCAACGGTGGCGGGTTCTTCAACGCCAACTCCGCCCACCCGTTCGAGAACCCCACGCCGTGGACCAACGCGCTCGCCGTCGTCCTCATGCTGCTGATCCCGTTCACGCTGCCGCGCATGTTCGGCCGCATGGTCGGCGACCGCAGGCAGGGCTGGGCGATCCTCGCAGCGATGTCGACCCTGTGGGTCGCCGCCGTCGGCCTGCTCACCTGGGCCGAGATGGCCGGCCCCGGCCTGGCCCCCGCGGCCGCCGGTGGCGCGATGGAAGGCAAGGAGGTCCGCTTCGGTGAAGCTGCCTCCGCCTTGTTCGCCGCGTCGACCACGATGACCTCGACCGGTGCGGTCAACTCGATGCACGACTCCCTGACCGCCCAGGGCGGCGGCGTCGCGCTGCTCGGGATGCTGCTCGGTGAGGTCTCCCCCGGCGGGGTCGGCAGTGGCCTGGTCGGGATGGTCGTGCTGATCATCGTCGCCGTGTTCCTTGCCGGGCTCATGGTGGGGCGCACCCCGGAGTACCTGGGCAAGAAGATCGGCCGCCAGGAGATCACCCTCGTCGCGCTGTACGTGCTGACGATGCCCGCGGTCGTCCTGCTCGGCTCCGCCCTCGCGATCTCGACGCCGGCCGGGCTGGCCGGGCAGCTGCAGGGTGGTCCGCACGGGCTCTCGGAGATCGTCTACGCGTTCGCCTCCGCCGGGAACAACAACGGGTCCGCGTTCGGTGGTCTGACCAGCGGCACGCCGTTCTACAACACCCTGCTCGGCCTGGCGATGCTCATCGGCCGGTTCGTGCCCATCGCGCTCGTCCTGGCCCTCGCCGGACGGTTCGCGCACCAGAGGACGACCCCGGAAGGCGCCGGCACCCTGCCGACGCACACCCCGCTGTTCGTCGGCCTCCTGGTGACCGTGACGCTCGTGGTGGTCGGTCTCACCTTCGTCCCTGTCCTGTCCCTCGGTCCCGTCGTGGAGTCCCTGTCATGAGCACCACCGTTGTCGAGAAGCCGGCGACCACGCCGCACGTCGTGCCGGCCGCCGCGTCGACGCTGTCCGCGCGGCAGCTCGCCGCCGCGTTGCCGGGTGCCCTCCGGGGGCTGGACCCTCGCCGCCTGTGGGACTCCCCCGTCATGTTCGTCGTCGAGGTCGGCGCCGCGTTCACCACCGTGCTCGCCATCGCCGAGCCGAGCCCGTTCGCATGGTCCATCGCGGTCTGGCTCTGGCTCACGGTCGTCTTCGCCACGCTCGCGGAGTCCGTGGCCGAGGGCCGCGGGAAGGCTCAAGCCGCCAGCCTGCGCGCGACACAGCGCGAGACGACGGCCCGCAAGGTCGTCCCCGGCGACGAGACGGTCCAGGTCGCCTCGTCCACCCTCAAGGTCGGAGACGTCGTCATCGTCGTCGCCGGCGAGACGATCCCCGGCGACGGCGACGTCATCGAGGGCGTGGCGAGCGTCGACGAGTCCGCGATCACCGGCGAGTCCGCCCCCGTCATCCGCGAGTCCGGCGGGGACCGGTCCGCGGTCACGGGCGGCACGGTCGTCCTGTCCGACCGGATCGTCGTGCGCATCACCGCGCCCGCGGGCCAGACGTTCGTGGACCGGATGATCGCGCTGGTGGAGGGCTCGGAGCGGCAGAAGACCCCGAACGAGGTGGCCCTGAACGTCCTGCTCACCACCCTGACGATCATCTTTCTGCTCGCCGTCGTCACCCTGCAGCCGTTCGCCGTCTACTCGGGCGCCCGGCAGCCACTCATCGTGCTGGTCGCACTCCTGGTCTGTCTGATCCCGACGACCATCGGGGCGCTGCTGTCCGCGATCGGCATCGCGGGCATGGACCGCCTCGTGCGGCGCAACGTGCTCGCGATGTCCGGTCGCGCGGTCGAGGCCGCCGGCGACGTCGATGTCCTGCTGCTGGACAAGACCGGCACCATCACGCTCGGCAACCGCCAGGCGGCCGATCTTCTGCCCGCCGCCGGCACCGACCCCGCGAAGCTCGCCGACGCGGCGCAGCTGTCCTCGATGGCCGACGAGACCCCCGAGGGGCGCTCGGTCCTGGTCCTGGTCAAGGAGCGGTTCGGGCTGCGCGAGCGGCCCGAGGGCGACCTGGTCGGCGCCGAGCTGGTGCCGTTCCAGGCGCGGACCCGGATGAGCGGCGTGGACCTCCCCGCGACGGGAGACCGCCCCGCGCGCCTCGTGCGCAAGGGAGCCGCCGCCGCGGTCGCCCACTGGGTCCGGTCCACCGGTGGGCACGCCGGCGACGACGTCGCTGCCACGGTGGACGCGATCTCCGCCTCGGGCGGTACTCCGCTGGTCGTCGCCGAACAGCTCGGCGACCGTCCGGCACGCGTGCTCGGGGTGATCCACCTCAAGGACGTCGTGAAGGAGGGCATGCGCGAGCGGTTCGACGCCCTGCGTGCCATGGGCATCCGCACCGTCATGGTGACCGGCGACAACCCGCTCACCGCGAAGGCCATCGGTGCCGAGGCCGGCGTGGACGACGTGCTGGCCGAGGCGACGCCCGAGGACAAGCTCGCTCTGATCCGCCGGGAGCAGGAGGGCGGGCGACTGGTCGCGATGGCCGGGGACGGCACCAACGACGCACCCGCGCTCGCCCAGGCCGACGTCGGGGTCGCCATGAACACGGGGACGACCGCGGCCAAGGAGGCCGGGAACATGGTCGACCTCGACTCGAACCCGACCAAGCTGCTCGAGATCGTGGAGATCGGCAAGCAGCTGCTCATCACCCGCGGCGCCCTCACGACGTTCTCGGTGGCCAACGACGTCGCCAAGTACTTCGCGATCCTGCCCGCGATGTTCGTCGTGGCGTTCCCGCAGCTCGGCGTGCTGAACGTCATGCACCTGAGCAGTCCGCAGTCAGCGATCCTGTCGGCCGTCGTCTTCAACGCGCTGATCATCGTGGCGCTGCTGCCGCTGGCGCTGCGCGGGGTCCGATACCGACCTTCGTCGGCGTCCGCGCTGCTGCGCCGCAACCTCCTGGTCTACGGCCTCGGCGGCGTCATCGCCCCGTTCGCCGGGATCAAGCTCATCGACCTGCTCGTCACTGCCCTGGGGATGTCCTGATGACCACCGTCCTGCGCCCGCACCACTCGACGGGCTCCGACACCGTCTCCTTCGCCCGGCAGACCTGGGCCGGGCTGCGGGTGCTGCTCGTGCTCACCGTGGTCCTCGGCCTGGTCTACCCGCTGGCCGTCACCGGGGTCTCCCAGCTGCTGTTCCGCTGGCAGGCCGACGGGTCGTTGGTGTCCGCCTCGGGTGAGCATGCGACCAGCGCGGACGACTCGGTCGGCTCGTTGCTGATCGGCCAGTCGTTCGACGGGCCGCAGTGGTTCCACTCCCGCCCGTCCGCCGCCGGCGACGGGTACGACACCCTGGCCTCGGCCGGGTCCAACCTCGGACCGCTCAACCCGGACCTCGTCGCCACCATCGTGGAACGCCGCGCCGCGGTCGCCACCGAGGAGGGTGTCGACCCGGAGGACGTCCCCGCGGACGCGCTGACCGCATCCGCGTCGGGGCTCGACCCCGACATCTCCCCCGCCTACGCCGAGCTGCAGGTGGCCCGGATCGCGCGGGAGCGAGCGATCTCCGACGAGGACCTGCGCACCCTGGTCGCCTCAGCGACGGTGGGTCGCGATCTCGGCGTCCTCGGCGAGCCGCGGGTCAACGTCCTGCGCCTCAACCTCGCCCTGGAGACACTGGGCTCATGATCAGGCCCGACGACGACGGCTCCGGTGCGGACCGCCCGCGTCGGGGACGGTTGACCGTCTATCTCGGCGCCGCTCCCGGTGTCGGCAAGACGTACGCGATGCTCGACGAGGCTCACCGCCGCCTGTCCCGCGGGACCGACGTGGTGGTGGGCCTCGTCGAGGCGCACGGCAGGCTCGCGACCGCCGCGCTGCTGGAGGGTCTCGAGGTGCTGCCGCGGCGCGTGCTGACGCATCGCGGCAGCGAGTTCACCGAGCTCGACGTCGAGGCTGTCCTCGCACGGGCGCCGCAGGTCGCGATGATCGACGAGCTGGCGCACACCAACGTCCCGGGCAGCCTGCACCTGAAGCGCTGGCAGGACGTGCACGACATCCTCGACGCCGGCATCGACGTGGTCACGACGGTCAACGTGCAGCACCTGGAGTCGCTGAACGATGACGTCGAGGCCATCACCGGCGTGAAGCAGCGCGAGACCGTGCCCGACCACGTCGTGCGGGACGCCGACCAGATCCAGCTCGTCGACCTGCCTCCGGAAGCACTGCGCCGCAGGCTCGCGCACGGCAACGTCTACCGGGCCGAGCAGATCGATGCCTCGCTCACCCAGTACTTCCGGGTGGGCAACCTCACCGCCCTGCGCGAGCTCGCGCTGCTGTGGCTGGCGGACCGGGTCGACGACGCGCTGACCACCTACCGGCGCGAGCACAGGATCGAGTCGCCGTGGCCGGCGCGCGAACGGGTCGTCGTCGCCGTCACCGGCGGCCCCGAGGGCGACACCCTGCTGCGCCGCGGCGCCCGGATCGCCCAACGCGCCGCCGGCTCCGAGCTCCTCGCCGTCCACGTCCTGGCCACCGACGGCCTGCCCAGCGCCCCGCCGGCACGCATCGCAGAGCAGCGCCGTCTGGTCGAGTCCCTCGGGGGCACGTTCCACACGGTCGTCGGCGAGGACGTGGCCACAGCCGTCGTCGACTTCGCGCGCGGGGTCAACGCCACGATGATCGTCGTCGGAGTCTCTCGACGAAGCCGCTGGCGTGAGGCGGTACGGGAGAGCAACGGCACCGAGATCGCTCGCCTCGCCGGGATGATCGACGTCCACCTGGTCACCCACGAGCGCGCCCGCTCCGGCCGCCGCCACCTCGGTCGAACGTCCCCCCTGTCGCGTCCCCGCCGGGTCGGTGGCTGGGTTCTCGCTCTCGTCGGACCCGTGCTGCTCACCATCGCGCTCAGCGCCCTGCAGGACATGGTCAGCCTCCCCACCGACCTGATGCTCTTCCTCGCGCTCACCGTCCTGGTCGCGCTGGTCGGCGGACTGTGGCCGGCCATCGTCAGCGCCGTGGTCGGCTTCGTCCTGCTCAACTGGTTCTTCACGCTGCCGACCGGCCGGCTGACGATCGCCGAACCGGAGAACGCACTCGCCCTCGGCGTGTTCGTGCTGGTGGCAGCGGGGGTCGCCTCGGTCGTGGACATCGCCGCCCGGCGCACGACCGAAGCGTTCCGCGCACGGGCCGAAGCGTCTGCGCTCGCCGCCGTCTCCCGGTCGGTGCTCTCCGGCGAGGACACCGCGGCCGCCCTGGTGGCGCGCCTGCGGGAGACGTTCACTCTCGAAGCCGTCGCGCTCCTGGCGAAGAACGGATCCCGCTGGGACGTCCTGGCGACCGACGGCACCGATCCCCCTCTCGACCCCGAGACCGCGACAGCCGTCCTGGTCGTCGACGAGGAGCGCGTGCTCACCCTGAGCGGTCGCATCCTGCCCGCGAGCGACCGCCGCGTGCTCGAGGCCTTCGCCTCGCAGGTCGGCATCGTGCTCGAGCAGGAACGGCTGCGTGCCCGGGCCGAGCAGGCACGGATCCTCGGTGAGGCGGACGCCACCCGCACCGCCCTGCTGGCCGCGGTCTCGCACGACCTGCGCACCCCCCTGGCGACCATCCGCGCGTCGGTGGACGGCCTCACCTCGACGGACCTGCACCTCGACGAGGCCGACCGGACCGCCCTCGTCGGCACGCTCGAAGAGTCCACCGCGCGGCTGGAACGACTGATCGACAACCTGCTCGACCTGTCCCGCCTCCAGACCGGCAGCGTCCGTCCCGTGCTGCGGGCCACGAGCCTCGACGAGATCGTGCCGTTCGCGGTCGAGGGCTACTCTCCCGGCGCAGTCGTCCTCGACCTGCCCGACGATCTCCCCCTGGTGCACACCGACCCAGGACTCCTGGAGCGGGTCGTCGCGAACCTCGTCTCGAACGCCGTGCGCCACGCACCTGCCGACAGCGCTGTCGTCGTCAGCGCCTCGACCGTCGGGCGTGGGATCGTCGTGCGTGTCGTCGACAAGGGTCCCGGCATCCCGGACGAGCTCAAGGACCACATGTTCGACGCCTTCCAGCGACTCGGCGACACCACCGGCAACGGACTCGGCCTCGGTCTGGCGGTCGCCGACGGCCTCGCGACCGCCGTCGGCGCCGAGCTGAGCGTCGAGAACACCCCCGGAGGCGGCCTGACCATGCTGGTGACCGTCCCCCTCGACGAGGCAGGTGCGTGATGGCCGGCAACAAGATCCTGGTGGTCGACGACGAACCCGGACTTGCCCACGCCCTGTCGATCACGCTGCGCGCGTCCGGCTGGGACGTGACGACCGCCGGCGACGGGGCGTCAGCCATCTCGAGCGCCGCGTCGCACGCCCCTGACGTGGTGCTCCTCGACCTCGGCCTGCCGGACATGAGCGGGCTGGACGTCATCACCGCCATCCGCGGCTGGAGCCGCGTCCCGATCGTCGTCCTGTCCGCGCGGCAGCACGGCGAGGACAAGGTCGACGCCCTCGACGCCGGCGCCGACGACTACGTCACCAAGCCGTTCGCCATGAACGAGCTGCTCGCTCGCCTGCGTGCAGCCGTCCGCCGATCGACGGTACCCGCCGACTCCGACGATGCGGTCGTGGTCGCCGGCGCGCTGACCGTCGACCTGGCCCGCAAGCGCGTCCTGCGCGACGGCGTCGAGGTGCGGCTCAGCCCGACGGAGTGGTCGATGCTCGAGGTCCTGGTCCGCCACCGCGGCCGCCTCGTCGGGCGCCGCCAGCTCCTCCAGGACGTCTGGGGACCCGGATACTCCGATGAGACCAACTACCTGCGCGTCTACTCGGCACTGCTCCGACGCAAGCTCGAGCAGGACCCGGCGCACCCGCGGCACATCATCACGCAGCCAGGGATGGGCTACATCTTCGAGGAGTGACGGCCCTCGCTGTCAGGGCCATGTGGATGGGTGCGTCGATCCCGGTGTCGCCCGTCAGGAGAGGGTCAGCTGCGCGAGCGCTCCCCGCGATGTCACACCGGTCTTCGCGAAGCAGTTGCGCAGGTGGAAGGCGACGGTCCTGGGCGACACCCAGCACTGGGCGGCGACCTCCTTGTTGGACAGTCCCTGACTGACCAGCTGCGCGACCTGCCGCTCCATGGGCGTGAGCGTGACCAGGGTGGAGACGTCACGCTTGCGCGCCGTCTCCCCCGAGGCCCGCAGCTCGTTCGCCGCCCGGGTGGCCAGAGGTCCAGCGTGCAGGTCCTCGAACATCTCCAGCGCCCGACGCAGGTGGGTGCGCGCATCGACGCGCTGCTGGGCGCGTCGCAGGTGCTCCCCGTACGCGAGGTGCGTGCGCGCCAGGTCGAAGGGGCGCCGGGCGTGGGCGTAATGCCCGATCGAGCGCTCGAAGAGACCCGCTGCGTCGGCATCCTTCGCCACCAGGGCCCTGCCGTGGTCCACGGCCCCGAGCGCCCAGGGCCAACGGGTCGACTCGGCGAACGGGACCAGCTCGTCGACCCAGGCGCGGGCGTGATCGATCTCGCCCGCGCGCACCGCAGCGTCGATCCGGTCGATCGCGGCCACCCGAGCGAGCGCGGGGATCTGTATCTGGCTGAGGTGATGGTGGGCGGCGTGGTGCGCGCCGGACTGCGCGGCGCGCGCTCCGTCCGCCCATCGCCGAAGGTCGCTCGTCGGGCCGGCCAGGATCCCGAGAGGGTGGCGATCCACGATGTCGTCCAGCTCGGCGAGCTGGTCGGGATCGACCGCCTCACCGCGCAGCGCGGCCAGGAGCGCGAGCCATGCCAGGGGCGTCGCCGCCAGAGCGGTGTGTCCGGTGCTGCGGCTCAGCGCGTGCGCCTCGTCGGCGAGCCGCAGGACAGTCGACCACTGCCCGAGGAGGAACTGCGGGAACGCGAGCCGGGGCAGCGCGTACAGCACGGTCATCCCGGCACCGTGCTCGCGCGCCCCGTCGAGCATCGCGGCGAAGCAGCGCGCGGCAGCGATGTCGTCGCCGAGGTGGACGGCAGCCTGTCCGAGGTGGGCCAGGACGTCCGGGTCTCCACTGGTGACGCCCTCGTCCAGCGCGGCTCGGAACTCGTTCACGGCGTCGGCCCAGCGCCCCTGCGATGCCGACGTCATGGCGCGCAGCAGCGTGTGGAGGGTCCGGTCGCGCGCGCTGACGCCTCCGAGCGGTCGGTCGGCGATCACGTCGGGATCCACGGTGAGACCGCTGTCGCCTCCGTAGGCAGCGAGCCCGGCAGCGGCAACGGCCAGATCGAGTGCGCGACCCGGTGCACGGGTGGCAGCGGCCAGCGCCGCCGTGGCATAGATGCGGTGGGCGGCGGAGCCTGAACCCATGGAGACCTCGATGCGCCCTCGGAGGCGGTCGATGTCGGCGAGGAGGGCCGGGTCCGCCGTCTCACCGCGCGCGGCGGACGCGAGCAGCCGGGTCCGAGAGACCTGACCGGCGGCCCAGGCGTTGCGGGCGGCAGCGAACCGTCGCGACGCTCGCAGGTCGGTGTCGGGCGTCAGCTCGGCCGAGCGCTCCCAGAAGTCCGCGGCCGCGACGTACCCGCCCCGCTGTTCGGCGCCGGCGCCGGCGGCGTGCAGCGAAGCGGCGAGCGTCGCGTCAGGGCCCTCGGCGGCCGCCCCGGCGTGCCACGCCTGACGGTCGGGCTCGCCGTGGCCCTCGAGTGCTGCAGCGAGTGCGCGGTGAACGGAACGCCGTTCGCTCCCGGTGGCCGCCTGGTAGATCGCCGAACGCACCAGCGGATGTCGGACACGCAGGGTGTCGCCGTCCGTGTCCACCAGCCCGGAGCTCTCGGCCTGCTCCAGCGCCTCCTCGCCGAGCCCGAGGATCACCGCCGCCCGACGGACCGTGGCGATCCGCCCTGAGTCGTCCGCGGCCACGATCAGGAGAACGCCCTGAGCCGGATCCGGCAGGCGTCGCGCGCGCTCGAGGAAGGCCCGCTCCATGTCCGCGGTGAGGAGCAGACGATCGGGGACGGGTGCGTCGCCGGTGAGCTGCGCAGACGTCAGCGTGGCCGCCAGCTCGCCGAGCGCCAACGGGTTGCCGTCGCTCTGGACCACCAGCAGGTCGAGGACGTCGTGGGCGGCCGGGAGACCCGCCTTCTCGGCGATCAGAGCCCCGACCGACTCCCTGTCGAGCCGACCGACCACCAGGGACGGGACGCCCTCGTGGCGGAACGAGGTGGCGGCCCCGTCCCGCACCGAGAAGAGCATCACCACGCGGTCGGCCTGCAGCCGGCGCGCGGTGAACAGCAGCGCATCGGCGGAGGCTGCGTCGAGCCAGTGTGCGTCGTCGACGACGACGAGCACCGGCTGGAGCTCCGCGGCCTCGGTCAGCACCGACAGGGTCGCGACCGCCACGAGGAACGGGTCGACCCGGCCCACGTCGCAACGGCCGAGTGCGGCGCCGAGCGCGTCGGCCTGCGGGGCGGGGATCCGCTCGATCAGCGAGAGCACGGGCCGCAGGAGACGGTGGAGGGCGGCGAAGGCGAGAGGGGACTCGGACTCCAGTCCCCCGGTCCGCAGGACCAGCACCCCGCTCGCGGCAGCGGCCACGTCGTCGAGCAGCGCGGTCTTGCCGATACCGGGATCACCATGGAGCACCAGGGCACCGGCCCGGCCCGCACACGCCTCGTGGACGAGCGCGAGCAGCGTGGCCCGTTCGACGTCCCGCCCGTGCAGCACGTGTCGACGCTACTCGCGGGTGGCGGCCCGAACCCGGCACTTTGACCGGGGTGAGCGCGGTGCGACGCGACGACGCTGGCGAGGTCGACAGGACCCGTGCCGACCGGTGACTGCCCGCAGCAGCGCGAGGAGCGACACATCATGACCACCACGACCCTTCCCGAGGCTCACCACCAGGCGCCACAGGCAACGAGCTCCGCACCCGGGCGGCTCGGCCGGCTCACGGCACTGTCCTTCGCGATCGGCGCCTCGAGCGCGCTGCTGCTGACGCTCGTGGCTGCGTTCCGCGGGGCTCCCGAGCCGGTGATCACAGGCTCCGGGCTGATCGGGTTCGCCCTCGGCTGGGCCCTGCTGGCCGTCCTGTCGAGTCGACGCACCGACGAGCCCCAGCGGTGGGCTGCCGTCCCCGCCACGGTGATGGGCGTGACGGGGATCGTCCTGGCCGCCACCGCACCGGACGACGCCGCACTGACGACGGCCGGCTGGGTGTGGGCGCCTGCGATGCTCGCACTGGCCGCGTGGACCGCCGTCCGAGCCACCCGCTCGCTCCACTCGAGGGCACGCGCGTGGCTGGTGCTGCCCACCCTCGTGTCGCTCGCACTGGTCTCCCTGGGCGGCCTCGTCCAGACCGTGCGCGTGACGTCAGACTCGGCGTCGATGCCGATGCCGGGCCGCTCCGTGGACATCGGCGGGCGCACCCTGCACCTCCACTGCTCGGGGACCGGGGCGCCGACCGTGGTCCTCGAAGGTGGCCTCGGCGAGATGTCGAGCTCCTGGAGCGGGATCGCCGACGACGTCAGCGTGACGTCCCGTGTCTGCGCGTACGACCGCGCCGGCCAGGGGTGGAGCGACGACACCGAGTCCTCGCGTGACGCGCTGGGGATCGCGGCCGACCTCCACGCCCTGCTCGAGCGGTCGGGCGAGCCGGGGCCGTACGTCCTCGTGGGGCACTCGTCCGGAGGCCTCTACGCCATGACCTATGCCGCGGAGCACCCCGACGACGTCGCCGGGATGGTCCTGCTCGACGCCACGAACCCGTACCTGCTCGAGGCGAGCCTGGCGGGCAGGGCCGGCGGAGGCAGCGGACCCTTGGCTCTCCTGCCCTCGCTCGCTCGCATGGGGCTGGCGCAGCTCATGCCCTCGTCGGCCGGCACCAACCTCGACGCGCGCGCGGCGGATGCCTTCCAGGCCTTCGAGTCCACCGCACGGGCCGCGACGAACACCGTCGACGAGGTCTCGGAGTACGCGCGGGTCTTCCCGCAGGCCCGCACCCTGACCACACTGGGGTCGCGCCCGCTCGTCGTGGTCACCCTCGCCGACAAGGAAGCGACCGACGCGGCCGGCTACGCAGCCCAGCAGCGGTTCAGCGAGCTGTCCACGAACAGCGCGTTGCGGACTGCCGACACCACCCACGCCGGGCTGGTGGACGACCGTCACGGTGCCACGTTCTCCGTGCGGGCGATCGCCGACGTCGTGGAGGCGGTCCGGGCCGGAACCGTGCTGGCCCAGCCGTGAGCACCACCACTCCGGCGCTCCGGGCGGATGATGGAGCCATGGGCGTGCCGAAGGAGACCTCCGCGAGCATCGAGATTCCCGTGAACCCGGACCTCGCGTGGCGCGCCCTGACGACCGCCGCCGGCGCGTCGACCGAACCTCCGGTCTGGCACCTGGAACACGCGGCCGTCACGCTCGACACCTTCTCCCCCGCGGAGGCCGCGGGCGGGTACGGGGCGTGGAACGGGGTCGAGTACCGGGTGTCCGCGCACCTGGTTCCCCGCGGCGCCCGCCAGACCTTGGTCGTGCTGACGGCCGAGTCCGATGTCGAGCCGCACGGCATCGCCGGCGCCGCACGGGCAGCGAGATCGCGCCGTCAGGTGCGGCGCGATCTCGAGGCCCTCGCCGCCGCCGTCGGAGAGCAGGTCGCCGGCTGGAGCACGACCGCCGGCTGACGGACGCGGTGCGGCTGGGAGGACCTCCTCCCAGCCGCACCCAGTTGCATGGGCCGTGTCGGCAGGTCAGGTCAGGAGCGTTGTGGCCGGTCGACCTGGTGCAGCACGACGTCGACGAGGGCACCGGCTCGGATCTCCGCCGTCATGAACGTCGCGAACGGCTGACGCCGGCGGTCCGTCGGTGATCCGGGGTTCAGCAGGCGCAGCCCCGCCGGGGTGATCGAGTCCCACGGGATGTGGCTGTGTCCGAAGACCAGCACGTCGAGGCGCGGGTACGCGGCGTCGCACCGGCGCTCGCGGCCCGTCGCCGGTCCCGTCTCGTGCACGACGCCGAGCCGGAGGCCGTCCAGGTCGACGCGCGCGACCCTCGGCAGCAGTCGGTGCAGAGTGGGACCGTCGTTGTTGCCGTGGCAGCCGACCAGCCGGCGGGACCGCCGGGCGAGCACGTCGCAGAACTCGTCGGACACCCAGTCGCCGGCGTGCACCACGACGTCCGCCTCGTCCACGGCCTCCCAGACGACACCGGGGAGTTCACGCGCCCTCCGCGGGACGTGGGTGTCGGCGAGCAGCACCAGGCGCATGCTCCGATCTTGCGTCCGCCAGCCGCTCAGCGGCCCAGCAGAGGTCGCGGGTTCACGGTCGAGCCGTTCACGTAGACCTCGAAGTGCAGGTGGCACGCACCGGAGAGGCCCGTGTTCCCGGAGTAGCCGATCAGCTCTCCCTTGGAGACGCCCTGTCCTGCCCGGACGATCGAGCGGGTCAGGTGGTTCGAGCTGCTCATCACCGAGTTCCCCCCGACCGTCCCGTAGTCGAGCATGACCTGGTTGCCGAAGCCGTTGCGCCACTGCGACCAGAGCACCGTCGCGTCGCGCGGCGCGTACAAGGGCGTGTTGCACCCGGTGCGCAGGTCGATGCCGGCGTGCAGGCGCACGTAGCCCAGGATCGGGTGCAACCGCATGCCGTACTCCGAGGTCACGTACATGGGGTTGATCGAGGTCGGGTTGGCGAACAGCGCTCCGGAGACCGATCCCGACGGGGGCGGCACCGGCGCCGGCGGAGGTGCCGCGGGCGGCGGCTCGCGCCCGGCGGCTTCCGCGGCGGCACGTGCAGCGGCCTCGGCGGCCGCACGGGCAGCAGCCTCGGCGGCTCGTGCCGCGGCCTCGGCAGCCTCGCGGGCGGCCCGTTGCTCGACGATGATCGCGACGAGCTCGCGCTCGATGGTGGCCCGCTCGGCGTCGATCTCCGCCTGCTCGGCCTCGGCCTGCGCCTTGAGCGAGGCGATCGCGTCCTGCCTGGCGCTCTGGTCGGCGATGAGCTGGTTGATCTCGTCCTCGCGCGTCTGCGCGACCTGTCGGGCTTCGTCGGCGGCGACGACGTTGGCCTCGGCCTGCTCCTTCAGCTCGGCGACGCGATCGCTCACGGCGCCCAGCCGGGCCTCGCTGTTGCGGTTGTTCGCATCGACCTGGCGCAGCTCGTCCAGGACACGCGCCTGGCTGCGCAGCGCCGCATCGACCAGCCGCGCGTTGTCGAGGAAGTCGGTGGCGTCCTTGGCATCGAGCATCACGTCCATCGCGGAGACCCCGGGTGCGCCCCGGTACGCCTCCCGTGCCATCGCTCCCACGGCCGCACGAAGCTCCTTCTCGTCGGCCCGGTCGGCAGCGATGGTCGCGGTGAGGCTGCCTCGCAGGTCCGTCGCGTCCTGGAGCCGGCTGGCGAGGATGGCTGCCTCGCGCTGGGTCGCCTCCAGGGCCGCGCGAGCGTCCTCGAGCTCGGCCTGTGCCGCGGGCAGGCGCGCCTGGGTGGCCTGCAGGTCGAGCGCGGCTTGGCTCAGCTCGCTGCTGAGACCCTCGATGGACGCTTCCAGCTCCTCGGCGCGCCGGTCGGCTTCGCTGCTGCGCCGTTCGGCCTCGGCACGGCGGTCGTCGATGCCGTCGGCGTAGCTGGCCCCTCCGGTCCCCGTCAGGGCGATCACCGCCGCGAGAAGGACGGCACCCGTCCGACGCCGCAGCCGACGGCTCGGCACGGCAGACGACGCCGTCGGCCGGACCGGTGTCTCGCGAAAGGGCATCGACATGTGTGGGACGGCCGGTGTCGGGGACAGGGAGCTGGCGCGGCCGTGGGCAGGTTAAGCGCGCGTCGTCGCGCGACGTCGTCCTGACACGCGACCTGCGGCTCCTGGATCTCGAGACTCACGCGAAATGTCCGAGATCCAACGCATATCTGCGGACGGCAGGTCGGCGTGCCTGCGCTCCTAGTCGCCGAACAGGGCCTCGACATCGGGGAGGCGCTCGAAGCGCGTGAACGTCCCCTGCTCCGCGATCTCCCGGGCGGCCGCCAGAACTCCGTCCCACGCGGTCCGCGCGAGCGTGCCCCCCACGCTGACACGGCGGACCCCGAGCCGCGCGGCCTCGGCAACCGTGGTGAACGGAGAGTTGATCAGGAGGTTCACCGGCTTCGGTGACACCGCGGCCACGATGGCGGACACGTGCTCCAGGTTGTCGATCCGCGGAGCGTAGAGGCAGTCCGCGCCGGCGTCCGCGTACGCGACGAGCCTTCGGATCGTCTCGTCGATGTCGGGACGGCCGCAGACGAACCCCTCGGAGCGGCCCGTCAGAACGATCCCCGTGCCGCTCTCGTCGATCGCTCGGCGTGCAGCGGCCACCCGCGCCACGGCCAGCTCGAAGTCGAACAGCGGATGGGCCTCATCCCTTGACGAGTCCTCGATCGAGAGTCCGGCGATCCCCGTCGCCGCGGCCAGCTTCACGTTCGCCGCGACTCCGGCGGGGTCCACCGCGTACCCGTCCTTGAAGTCCGCGTTGACCGGCACCGACACGGCCCCGGCGATCTGACGGAGATGCTCGAGCGTCTGATCGCGGGTGACCTGGGCGTCCGGGAGGCCGAGCGACCAGGCCAAGCCGGCACTCGTCGTGGCCAACGCCGTGAACCCCAGCGCTTCCAAGAGCCGTGCGCTCCCGACGTCCCACGGGTTCGGCATCACGAAGCACCCCGCACGATGCAACCGATGGAACTCGGCGACCCGATCCTCGACCATGTCCGCACCACACCCCGTCAGCGAGCCAGGTCTTCGCACCCTAGCCCGATCCGGTCGACCCGTGTGCGGTCGGTGCCCGCTGAGCCACGGCGCGCGACGACCCCGCCACAGGTCCTGGTGCCTCCGGTGACCTTCGGCCCTGTCCCCCGCCGCGAGTGCGGCGGGAGCCTCGAGGTGAGGTCCCCGCACCGGAGGGAGCATCCCGTGAGCACCGTCGGTGAAGCTGCAACGTCCTCGCGCGCACGCCCGCCGCGGTCCGCTCGACGCACCGGCTACCTCATCGGCGCGCTGGTCGACGGCGCGATCCTGTGGCCCTGGAGGCGCAGGGCCGTCGAACCGGGCGTCCTGGGTACTCCCGAACGGGCGGCCTCGGAGGGCTGATGTCCGCACGGGTACGCGGAGGATCCGCGGTGGGGTCGACGGTCCGGGAGGGGACGCTGGCCGGAGGCCTGCCGTACCTCGCGATCGGGTCGGGACCCCCGGTCGTCGTGCTGGCCGGACTCGACGGCACGGGCGGCACGACGAACCCGGCCGGTCCCGCGCGGACGTTCGAGCTGCGCCCCTACCGTCGCCTCGCCGCGCACCGGACCGTGCTCGTCGTGCGACGCTCCCCCGGCATCGCGACCGGCTGCACGATGGCACAGCTGGCGTCGCAGCACGCGCAGGCCCTCGCCGGCGAGCTCGCTCTGCCTGTCGACGTCATCGGTGTCTCCACGGGTGCGTCCATCGGGCTGCAGCTGGCGCTCGACCATCCCGGCTGCGTGCGTCGCCTCGTGCTCCTCGCGGGGGCGTGCCGACTGTCGGACCAGGGACGCGCCGTCCAGCGCACGCAAGCAGCGCTCGTGCGCGAGGGCCGCTATCGGCGCGCCATGGCGGCGACCGTCCCGGCTGTCTTCTCGTCCGCCGCGTCGCGCCTGGCGATGCGCACGCTCGTCCCCCTGACGGCCCGACCCCTCACCCGTCAGCAGGCCGACGACCTCGTGCGGACGATCGAGGCCGAGGACGCCTTCGACCTGACCGGATCTCTGGACCGCATCGGTGCATCGACGCTGGTGATCGGCGGGACCGCCGACGGGTACTACGGGCCCGACCTGTTCCGACGCACGGCTTCGGGCCTGCCCCGCGGAACACTCCGTCTGCTGCCGGGGAGCAGCCACGCGGCCACGGTCACCAGCGCGCGCGCCGCCCGCGAAGTCCTGGAATTCCTGCAGGCGTGCCTCCCGGCCCGGTGAACCCAGGTCGGTGGTCCCGGGATCCGCGCGATCCGGCCCGACAGAATGGGCGGCATGGCCCCGCCGACGACGACGTCCCGACGTGCCCTCGTCGTCGACGACGAGCTGCCGTTGGCCACCCTCGTCGCCGGGTACCTGGCGCGGGACGGTTTCGAGGTGCGGCTGGCTCACGACGGCCCTCAGGGTCTGGTCGTCGCCCGGTCGTTCGACCCGGACGTCGTCGTGCTCGACCTCGGGCTCCCCCTGCTCGACGGCGTCGAGGTGTGCCGTCGGCTGCGCACCTTCTCCGACTGCTACGTGGTGATGCTCACCGCCCGCAGTGAGGAGATCGACACCCTCATCGGCCTGTCGGTGGGTGCCGACGAGTACATGACCAAGCCGTTCAGCCCTCGCGAGCTGCTCGCGCGGGTCGCCGCCCTGCTCCGCCGACCGCGGCGCACCCCTGACGCCCCTCCGGCACCGACCGAGCCGCTGAGCATCGGCGCGCTCACGGTCGACCTGTCCGGCCGGGAGGTCCTCGTGGCGGGTGAGCCGGTGCCGCTGACTCGGACGGAGTTCGACGTGCTCGCCACGCTCGCCGAGAGCCCGTACGTCGCCTTCAGCCGTCGTGTCCTGATCGACGCGGTGTGGGGCGAGAACTGGGTCGGCGACGAGCACCTGGTGGACGTGCACGTGCTGCACCTGCGGCAGAAGCTCGGCGACACCGCGGACGCGCAGCGCTACGTCCGCACGGTCCGTGGTGTCGGCTACCGGATCGGCACCGGCGGATGAGATGGCCGGGTGACGCTCCCGGACGAGGGTTGGCCGGGCGGCTCCTGGCCGCGCTCGCCCTCGTCGTCGTGACCGGCGGGCTCACCGCGTGGGTCGTCGCCGGAGCTGTGGGCCCGGCGATCTTCCACCAGCACATGGTGGAGGCCGGGACGGAGGCCGACCCCACGGCGGTCCAGCACGCCGAGGAGGCCTTCCGGTCGGCCAGCGCCCTGGCCCTGGGCATCGCGCTCGCCGCGGCGGTGCTGGCGTCGCTCGCCGTGAGCGTGTTCCTCACACGACGCATCGCGTCCTCCCTCGGCACGCTGTCCGCGGCGACCACCCGCATCGCGGCGGGCCGGCTCGACTCACGCGTGGCCCGACCGTCGCTCGGCGCCGAGTTCGACCAGCTCGCCGACGCCTTCAACGACATGGCGCGCCAGCTCGAGAACGGCGACGCCCTGCGGCAGCGACTGCTCGCAGACGTGGCTCACGAGGTCCGCACCCCGGTCGCGGTGATCGGCGCGTACCTGGAAGGGCTCGAGGACGGGGTGACCACCCTGACGCCGGAGACCGTGAGCGTGCTGCGGGACCAGGGTGCGCGGCTGGCGCGACTCGCGACCGACCTCGCGGCGGTCACCCGCGCAGAAGAGGGGGCCCGCAGTCTGGTCCTGGCCCCGACGGCACCCGGCACTCTCCTCTCCGCCGCGCACGCGGGTGCCCGGAGCGCCTACGCCCTCGCGGGCGTCGACCTGACCGTCGACGTGGACCCAGGGCTGCCGACGGTGGACGCCGACACGGACCGGATGAGCCAGGTGCTCGGCAACCTGCTCGACAACGCCCTGCGGCACACGCCGCGCGGCGGATCGGTCCGGCTCCGTGCGCAGCGCACCGGGACGGGTCGCGTGCGTCTGAGCGTCGCCGACACCGGCGACGGCATCGACTCCGACCAGCTCGACCTCGTCTTCGAACGCTTCTACCGGGTCGACACGGCACGGGACCGGGACCGCGGGGGCGCCGGGATCGGTCTGGCGATCGTCCGCGCCCTCGTCCACGCGCACGGCGGCACGGTCGTGGCCCGCAGCGCCGGGGCAGGCACGGGTTCGACGTTCGACATCGACCTGCCACCTGCGGGCTGATCCGGTGCTCGGTGGGCCGTAGGTCCCAACCGCGGCTCCTGGACCGAGCCGCAGGCACGGGCCTTCATCGATTCTTCATCGCCCGTGAGCGGGGCGCGGCTCGGGGGCCACGACGGTGGGGGGAGCACCGGATCGTCCGGCGCGTTCGTGGAAGGAACTCCCCATGGTCGCCACCGCTCCCACCACCACCGGGACCGCCGGATCGCCACCGAGGGCGGCCGGTCTCCGCGTCGGAGTCGTGGCGGTCGCAGCCGTCAGCGTCGCGATCGTCGCCGTCGCGCTGCTGCTGCCCGCCTGGCCCGCGGGCGAGGACATGGGCTCGACGCACTACATGGGTCTCCTCGCGGCCAACCAGCCGTGGAACCTGCTGCTCTTCATGGCCGTGCCGGTGATCCTCGCCGAGACGATCGCGGTCAGCGAGCTCGCCATCCTGTTCCGCCGCCCGGTCTCCCCGATCGTGGCCGGTGTCAACCGGTACGCCGGGCTGGTCGCCGGCTTCTACTTCCTCGGCGTCCTCGTCTACCTCATGAAGCACGCGGTCATCCCGCTGACCACGACCGGCGGATGGCGTGGGTGGGCGGATGTCGTCGCGGTCGGGTTCTACCTGCTCGGCATCGTTCCTCTCTTCGGGATGACCCTGCTCGAGACGCGGGTGGTCGGTGCCGGCTGGGACGACCACAGGCGGCTGAAGGTCCACGCGACTCTCGTCGGCCTCTTCCTGGTGGTCGCGCACATCGCCATGATCGCGGGGATGCTCGACCCGGCCGTGGTCGGGTGGGACCCCAGCCACCTCATGGACGACGGCTCGCAGATGGAGGGCATGACGCACTGACGCGTCGGTACCGTCAGGCATGAGCATCGTCGATCACCTCACCCCGCTGTTCGGCACCTGGCAGGGCACGAACCGCCTGCGCCTGATGCCGACCGACGACTACCAGGCCTCCGCGGCGACCGCGACCGTCGGCGTGACGGCGGCGCGCTTCGTGTCGATCGCCTACACCTGGTCCGACGGCGACGCCGCGCAGGACGGCCTCCTGCTGGTCGGTGGAGACGCGTCGGCTGACGGTGCGCAGGCCGTCTGGGTCGACTCCTGGCACACCGGTGGGACGTGGATGACCTTCAGCGGCGGCGTCGACGACACCGGCGGGGTGCGACTGGAGGGTTCCTACCCCGCGGAGTCCGGACCGGACTGGGGCTGGCACATCCACGTCCGGCCGCAGGACGCGACGATCACCATGCACAACGTCGTGCCTGGGCACGAGCCGTACCAGGTGGTCGGGCTCACCCTGCAGCGCGTCGAGCAGTCGTGACGCGATCCTCGTCCGGTCACCGCGGGTGACCGGACGAGGATCGACGCCTCTCAGCTGATCTTGCGCCGGTAGGTGCGCATCGCGAACACGTAGGCGACGACGAGGATCCCGACGCACCACGCCAGGGCGATCCAGATGTCGTTCCCGACCGGCTGCCCGGAGAACAGGTCCTGGATCGTGTTGACGATCGAGGTCACCGGCTGGTTCTCCGCGAACCACCGCACGGGACCCGACATCGTCTCGGTGGGGACGAAGGCCGAGCTGATGAACGGCAGGAAGATCAGCGGGTAGGAGAACCCGGCGGCTCCGTCCACGGACTTCGCCGAGAGGCCGGCGATGACGGCGACCCACGTGAGCGCCAGCGTGAACAGGGTCAGGATCCCGGCGACCGCCAGCCACGCTCCGATCCCCGCCGACGTGCGGAACCCCATGAGCAGGCCCACCAGCACGATGATCACGATCGTGATCCCGTTGGACGCCAACGACGTCAGCACGTGCGCCCAGAGCACCGACGGCCGGGAGATGGGCATCGAGTGGAACCGCTCGAAGATCCCGCTCTGCAGGTCGGTGAACAGGCGGACGGCCGTGTAGGCGATCCCGGACGCGATCGCGATCAGGAGGATGCCGGGCAGCAGGTAGTTGACGTAGTTGTCGGTGCCGGACCGGATCGCCCCGCCGAACACGTAGACGAACAGGAGCATGAGCGCGATCGGCGTGACCGCCGTCGTGATGATCGTGTCCACGCTGCGGGTGATGTGCCGCAGGGAGCGGCCGGTCAGGTCCGCGGTGTCTCCGATGAAGTGGGTGGTGGTCATGACACGTCCTTCCCGACGAGGGCCAGGAAGATCTCCTCCAGGCTCGGCTGCTTCTCGACGTACTCGACGGTCGCGGGCGGCAGGAGCTGCTTGAGCTCCCCGAGGGTGCCGTTCGCGATGATGCGGCCCTCGTGGAGGATCGCGATGCGGTCGGCCAGCTGCTCGGCCTCGTCGAGGTACTGGGTGGTGAGCAGGACGGTGGTCCCCCGCGCGGCCAGCTCCTTGATGACCTGCCACACCTCGATGCGCGCCTCGGGGTCCAGCCCCGTGGTCGGCTCGTCGAGGAAGAGCACCTCGGGCCGTCCGACCAGGCTCATGGCGATGTCGAGGCGGCGACGCATGCCTCCGGAGTACATCGCCACCCTGCGGGATCCGGCCTCCGTGAGGCTGAAACGCGCGAGCAGGTCGTCGGCGATCCGGTCCGGCGCCGGAAGGTGTCGCAGCTTGGCCACCAGGACGAGGTTCTCCTTGCCGGAGAGGATCTCGTCGACCGCGGCGAACTGGCCGGTCAGGCTGATGGACTCACGGACCCGCAGCGGGTCCGTCGTGACGTCGAAGCCGTTGACCGTGGCGGTCCCGGCGTCCGGCTTCAGCAGCGTGGACAGGATCCGCACGATCGTCGTCTTGCCGGCTCCGTTGGACCCGAGCAGCGCGAAGATGCTGCCGGGCGCCACGTCGAAGTCGACGCCCCGCAGGACGTGCAGATCGCCGTAGGACTTCTCCAGGCTCTGGAGGCGGATCGCGGGTGCGCGATCCTGGGTGCTGGTCATGGGTGTCGTTCCCTTCTTCTGGTGGTGGTCGGTGCTCAGCGGGCGCGCTGGACGGTGATGTTCCCGGACCTGGTGCGGGCCCGGATCGCGACGGACTGCTCGGACTCCGCGGGTGCGCGGTCGGCCTCGAGGTGGTTGCGCACGTGCCCGTCCTTCGAGGACAGGTCGAGCCAGGCGGGGACGCCCTCGCGGACGCCCACGGTGACCTGCCCGTAGCCGCTCTCGAGCTGGATGGCTCCGGCGGAGACCTCGTCCAGCACGATGGCGCCGTACGCGGTCTTCGCTGTGACCGAGGCGAGCGCGTTCGTGATCTCCAGGTCGCCGTAGGAGAGCTTGGCGTCGAGCTCGCCACCGGACTCCCCGACGCGGACGGAGCCGTGCGACGCCTTGAGGATCGCGTCCCCGGTGACCGTGCCGAGCCGGATCTGACCGTGGTCGGCCGTGATCTCCAGCCCGCCCTGCACGGTGCCCACCGTGACGCCGCCGTGCCCGGCGCGCAGCCACAGGTCACCGGTGGTCTCGACGTCCGCTCCGCCGGACGACGCCTTGATCCGGGTGGCGCCGAGGCGGCCGGTCGTACGCACGTCGCCGACCGAGATCTCGGCGGTGAGCCGCGACCCGGCCGGCAGCTCGACCACGACGTCGACCGAGTCGAAGGGCCCCGGGCCGATCCAGCTGAGCCGGGGCTTCGGACCGGTGATCGTGAGCCGCTGGCCGTCGAAGTCGACCTTGGTGTCCTCGACGCCCCGGCGGTCGACCGACTTGGCCGGGTTGGTGGCCTTCACGGTGACGACGGTGTCGGTGCGGTCGCCGGCGACGACGACGATCTCGCCGACCGACAGCTTGATGGCGAGGTCGATCGGGGTCGGTGTGCTGAACGTGGGCATGCTGGCGCCTCCCTGGATCTGGGTGTGTTCGTCCGGCCACGCGGGTCCGCGTGGCTGGTGTATCGGGGGCTGGGCGGGTTAGCGCGCCCAGCCGGCGAAGCTGTCGCCGGTGCGCAGGGTCCGCTGCGCGTTCCGTCGCTGCTTGGGTTGGAGGGCCGCCGCGATCGCGCGGACCAGCCACGTGTTGACGGACAGGCCGTCAGCGATCGCCGCCTCGTCCACCCGGGCCTTGAGGGCGTCGGGCAGGCGCAGCGTCGTGCGCGAGGTGCTCACGTCGTCGAGGTCGACGGGTGCGGCCGGACCGTCGTCGGCCTCGGGCTCGGAGGCGGTGTGGGTCACGACGAACTCGATGTCGCGCCCCCGGAGCCGCAGGTCGACCGAGCCGGGTGCGAGGTCGCGCGTGATCTCGCCGGCAGCCGCCGACAGGACGTCGAGCAGCACGAGCCGAGCGGCGGCATCGAGCCCGGCGACCAGTCGCTCGGCGACGGCACGGGTCTCGTCCGTGCCGTTCTCCGCGGCTTCCACCAGCTGGCGCTGCAGGTCGGTGACGTACTGTCCGAGGTCCATAGCACCATAGTGACACCACCGTGGTGTCACGTCAAGCCCCAGTGGTGTCAGGTGGTGTCAGGGGTGCTCGTCGCCGAGCGTGAAGGCCGGTCGCGGGCGGGTGTCGACGGTGAGCCGGAAGACGTCGGGCCGGTTGTAGTGCCCGGCGGGGTCGAACATCCGGCGCGCGGCGCGGACGTGCGCGAGGTCGATGTCCGCGGTGAGGATCGTCTCCTCGTGGCGGACCGGACCGGCGAGCAGCTCGCCGTTCGGCCCGACGATCACGCTGTTGCCGGGCTCCACCCAGCCGCCGTCCCCGTCCTTGACCGTCCAGACCTGGTCGCGGTGCGGGAAGTCGGCGGGGATCTGGTCGATGTGCGTGCAGGGGTTCGCGCCGATGACGTAGCAGCGACCCTCGCGAGCGATGTGGCGCATGGTCGCGACCCAGCCGTCGCCCTGGGCCAGCGTGGGCGCCGTCCAGATGTCGATGCCCTGGGCGTAGAGGTAGAAGCGCGCGAGAGGCATGTAGTTCTCCCAGCACGTCAGCCCGCTGACCCTGCCGTAGGGAGTGTCGACGACGGGCAGCGTCGAGCCGTCGCCCATCCCCCAGACCGTGCGCTCGGAACCCGTGGGCACGAGCTTGCGGTGCTTGGCGACGATGCTGCCGTCGGGGCCGATGTGCAGTGTGGTGTTGTAGATGGTGCTGCCGTGCGGCTCGCGCTCCTCGACGTTGATCACCACGTAGACACCCGCGGTCCGGGCCGCGTCGCCGAGCGTCTCGGTCACCGAGCCAGGCACGACCACGGCCTGGTCGACGAGCATGGCGAACCACTCCTCGTCCCCGTCCCAGATGGGCCTCGAGTCCATCCAGATCGGGGTGCCCGGGATGAACGCCTCCGGGAAGACCACCACGCGGGCGCCCGTCGCGGCGGCCTGCTCGATCAGGAGCACCGCCTTGTCGAGGCACGCCTGCCGATCCATGAGCACGGGAGCTGCCTGGATCGCGGCGACCCGGGTGGAAGCCATCCTCCACCGTAGCGATCCCGGTCGACGGTCGACAGGGGGGTGCGCGGCAGCCTTGACGGCCTCTCCCGGGGCGCGGACCGTCGAACTCAGCCGCACCCACGCGGCGCGTCCGGAGTCAGGAGTCGTCATGCGTACAGCACTCACCACCGCCGTCGTCGCCGGTCTCGGCGTCCTCGTCCTCACCGCCGGGTCCGCCGGACCCGCTCCGGCCGACCGGTCGCGGGGCCACGACCGGGTGATCACCTTCGACGTGCAGTTCACCGGGTTCTTCCTGCTCGACTTCAGCGCCACGGGCGTCCGCGAGGTCACCGCCATCGACGACCCCGCGCTCAGCCCCAGCCGTGGCGACCAGATCGTCTTCGAGGACACGCTCCTGCAGGACGGGGACACCGTCGGGGCCGGCGGTGGGACGTGCACCGTGACGTCGGTCGTGCCGGCCGATCCCCCGATCAACCTCAGCTGCCAGGTGTCCTACCAGCTGCTCGACGGCCAGGTCGTCGCGCAGGGACGGGCCTCCAACGCACCCGTGAAGACCCTCGCCATCGTCGGCGGGACGGGCCGGTACGTGGGCGCGAGCGGCGAGCTGGAGCTGACGGAGCTCGGCAACGCGGAGAACACCGGGACGCTCGTGCTCCGGCTCGACCGGAGGTAGCACCGACCGGCGACGCGCTTGACGTGCGGCACGTCCCCGTGTGCCATATATCGCATGCCGATCCCCCAGCACGTGCCCGCCGTCGACCGGACGCTGCTGCGCGACGACGTCTACCGGCGGCTGCGTGACTCCATCGTCGACGGCACGTTCGCGCCGGGCGAGCAGCTGAAGGACCTGGAGCTGGCCACGTGGCTCGGGGTCAGCCGCACCCCGGTGCGCGAGGCGCTCATGCGGCTCGCGCACGCCGGGCTGGTGGTGGCGTCCCCCGGGCGGTCGACGACCGTGACCCCGCTGGACATGCGCGCGGTGTGGGACGCGCGCGACGTGGTCGCCGCGATGCACGAGCTCGCGGTCCGGGGGGCGGTGCCGAGCCTGACCGAGGCGGACCTGGCACAGATGCGGGACGCGAACCGCCGGTTCGCCCAGGCGATCGACGACGGCGACGCCGACGCGGCCCTGCGCGCCGACGACGCGCTGCACGCCGTGCCGGTGTCCGTCAGCGGCAACCGCTCGCTCGCCTCGGTCCTCGACCAGTTCACGCCGGTCCTGCGCCGTGCCGAGCGGCTCAGGTTCGCCTCACCGGGCGGACACGACTCCGTCGAGCGGCACGAGGAGCTCATCCGCCTCTGCGCGGCGTCCGACGCGGAGGGCGCCGCGGCGGTCGCCTTCGACCTCTACCACAGCCTGTCGGCCGGCCCGGAGGGGGACGTCACGCCCTGAGCAGGTCCGGCGCGGGCCGCACCGCCTCGCGCACCAGCTCCTCCGGATCGAGCGTGCAGTCGAGCTCGATCCCCCGCTCGTCGGGTCCGAGCGGCTCGAGCGTGGCCAGCTGGGTGTCCAGCAGGGACGCCGGCATGAAGTGCCCCTCGCGGGACCGCATGCGCGCCGACAGCTGCGCGTGGGTGCCGACTAGGTGCACGAAGCGGACGTCCGGCGCGGCCTCGCGGAGCACGTCCCGGTAGGCCCGGCGCAGCGCCGAGCAGGCCACGACCGTGCCGTCGGGGGCCGCCGCCAGCGCCGACCCGACGAGCCGGAGCCAGGGCCACCGGTCGGCTTCGTCGAGCGGCGTGCCGCCGGCCATCTTCGCGAGGTTGGCGGGTGGGTGCAGGCTGTCGGCGTCGAGGAACGGGACGCCGAGCCGGTCCGCGAGCAGCGACCCGACCGTGGACTTCCCGCAGCCGGACACCCCCATGACGACGACATGGCTCACCAGTCGTGGACCGTTCCGTCGGCCAGCCGGTTGTACGGCAGGTAGGCGGTCTCGTACGGGTACTTGCCGGCCTCGTCGACGTCGAGCTCGACCCCGAGCCCGGGATTGTCGCCCGGGTGCAGGTAGCCGTCGGTGAAGGTGAACGACTGCTGGAACACCGAGTTGGTCTTGGCCCCGTGCTGCATGTACTCCTGGATGCCGAAGTTGTGGATGGCCAGCCCCACGTGCATCTGGGCGGCCAGGCCGACCGGCGAGATGTCCGTCGGCCCGTGGAACCCGGACTTCACCTGGTACTGCGCGGCGTAGTCCATCACCTTCTTCAGCGGGCTGATGCCGCCGAAGTGGGTGGAGGCGGCCCGCACGTAGTCGATGAGCTGCTCCTTGATGAGCGCCTGGAAGTCCCACACCGTGTTGAAGATCTCGCCGATGGCCAGCGGGGTCGTGGTGTGCTGGCGGACCAGCCGCAGGGCCTCCTGGTTCTCCGCCGGCGTGCAGTCCTCCAGCCAGAACAGGTCGTACGGCTCCAGGGACTTGCCCAGCTTCGCGGCCTGGATCGGGGTCATCCGGTGGTGCCCGTCGTGCAGCAGCGGCAGGTCCGGTCCGAACTCGTGGCGCACGGCCTCGAACACGGTCGGCAGGTGCCGCAGGTACGCGCGGGTGTCCCAGTCCTCCTCGGCGGGGTACGCGCCACGCTGGGCGGGCTCGTGGTCGTACCGCTCCTCCCCCGTGGACTGGGCGGCGATGCCGTAGATGGCCTTCAGCCCGGGGACCCCGGTCTGCACGCGGATCGAGCGGTAGCCCTGCTCCTGGTGCTCGCGGATCGAGTCGAAGAGCGACGGCAGGTCGATGCCCGACGCGTGCCCGTAGGCCATCAGGCCGTTCCGGCTGGCGCCTCCGAGCAGCTGGTAGACCGGCATGCCGGCGGCCTTGCCCTTGATGTCCCACAGGGCCATGTCCACCGCGGCGATCGCGGCCATGGTCACCGGGCCGCGGCGCCAGTACCCGCTGCGGTACAGGAACTGCCAGGTGTCCTCGATCCGGCTCGCGTCACGGCCGATCAGCAGCGGGGCGACGTGGTCCCGCAGGTAGCTGACGACGGCGAGCTCGCGGCCGTTCAGGGTGGCGTCGCCCAGACCGGTCAGCCCGTCGTCGGTGGTGATCTTCAGGGTGACGAAGTTGCGGTTCGGGCTGGTGACGATGACGTCGGCGGTGACGATCTTCATGGTCGGGCTCCTGCGAGGGTGGGATGGGCGGGACGGTGGACGGCGAGCTGCTCGGACACGTGCCGGGCGAAGACGTCCTTGCGGGCGAGCCGGGGAGCGAGGATCTCGAGGGCCAGCACAGCGCGGGCCGAGCTGCCCTGGTCACGCAGCCGGGCGGCGAGGTCGGCGGCGCCGGGGTCCGACGAGGACGCGTCGACGGTCTCGAGGTGGTGGATCCACGCGGCGACGACCCCCGCCTCCGCGCGTCCGACGGGGAGGCCCGCGACGGCCCGCTCCTGCGCGACGGCCATGACCCGGACGGGGAGCTTCACCGACCCGTCCTTCGCGATCTGCGCGAGGCGGTGCTCGATGCGGGCGTTGGCGAACCGGGTCCGCAGCGCCGCCGTGGCGTCGTCGACCGGCAGGCTCAGCACGTCGGCCGCCTCGGACCACAGCTGCTCGAGGTCGGCACGGCAGCGGTCGTCGGCGAACGCGTCCGCGACGGTGGCGAGTCCGCGCGCGAGGCCCTCGTAGGCGAGGAGGGAGTGGCCGGCGTTGAGCAGCCAGAGCTTGCGGCGCTCGTACGGCTCGAGGTCGTCGACCAGCTGCGCGCCGGCGAGCTCCCACCGCGGGCGACCCGCCGGGAACTCGCCGTCGAGGACCCACTCGCTGAACGGCTCGGTGACGACCGGGGACCGGTCCTCCCGGCCGGTGAGCTTCCGCACGATCGCGCGGTCGGCGCCGGTGGTGGCGGGCGTGATCCGGTCGACCATCGTGGAGACGAACGCCACCTGCTCCTCGATCCAGCGGGCGAGGGACTCGTCCACCGCGGCGGCCAGGTCCAGCGTGACCCGGCGAGCCACGCGGCCGTTGTCGGGAAGGTTGTCGCAGCTCACGACGGCGATCGGACCGCTGCCCGCCGCGCGGCGGGCCCGCAGGCCGTCGACGAGCCGGCCCGGCGCGGTCACGGCCGGCAACCCGTCGCGGAGCCGCTCGATGTCGGCCGCGACGTCGGGATCGTGGCGGTCGAGCTCGCCCGTGGACGTGCGCCGGTAGCCGGCCTCGGTCACGGTCAGGGTGACGACACCGACCTCACGTCGACGGAAGTACTCGCGCCAGGCGTCGGCGTCGGCACCGTCGTGGACCGCCACCAGGGCGTCGATCGTCGTCGGTGCGTCGCCCTCGGGTGAGCGGACGAGCAGGGTGTACCGGCCGTCCTGCCGGGCGAGCGCCTCGGCCGCGGCGGCGGACCTGCCGGTGAAGGCGGCGACACCCCACTGCTCGGCACCGCTCACCTCGTTGGCCCCCTGGGTGTACCAGACGAGATGTGCCCGGGCGAAGGCTCCGAGCCCGAGGTGCACGATCCGCACCGGTGCGGGGGGCTCGGTGCGCTCCCAGCCTGTTCCGTCGTGCACGGCTCACCTCCTGGTCGTCGGACCCTCGTCGGTCCTCCACCATTGAGCGCCACCGGTCCCGGCGATGGCAATCGGTTGCCATGACTTGTCCTGCCGGGCTGGTCAGGACCGCCGTCGGCGCGCCCGCCGCGCCGTCGAGTCCCGGACCACGAGCTCGGCCGGCAGCAGCGCGGGACGGACCTGGGGCGGCGTGCGGGACGACATCCCGGCCAGCAGCGTCTGCACCGCGTACTTGCCGAGGGCCGCCAGCGGCGCAGCCACGGTGGTCAGGGCGGGCGAGCAGATCTCGGCACCGAAGATGTTGTCGAAGCCCACCACGCTGACATCCCGCGGCACGCGCACGTCGAGTGCCGCGAGCCCGCGCATCAGCCCGATCGCGACGAGGTCGTTGTACGCCACCACCGCAGTGACGTTCGAGGCGGCGATGACCGGCGCAGCCTCCCCGCCCCCCGTGAGCGTCGGCGCGAACGGGCCGAACCTCTGGACCCGGAGGTCCAGCATCTCCGCCGCCTCGCGCATCGCCCGCCAGCGCATGCCGTCCGCCCAGGACGCCTCCGGCCCGGCGAGGTAGCCGATGTTCCGGTGCTCGAGCGACGCGAGGTGCTCCACCGCGCGCCGCGCACCCCGGGCGTTGTCGGTGATGACGCTCGGGATCCCGGTGAGCACCCGGTTGAGGACGACGGTCGGGCGCTGCTGGGCCATCACGCGGATCGCCGAGTCCGACATGCGGGAGGTCCCGAGCACGACACCCTCGACCAGCGGCAGCGCGCGCTCGAGCGCCTTGCGCTCGGCGGTCGCCGACTCGTGCACGTCCGCGACCAGGAGCGTGTAGTCCGCCTCGGTCGCGGCCTGCTCCGCGCCGCGGATGATCTCGAAGTAGAACGGGTTGGTCACGTCGGAGACCACGAGCGCCAGCAGCGACGTCTTGCCGGTGGGCAGCGCCCGCGCCAGCGGGTTAGCCCGGTAGCCCATCTCCTCGGCCACCTGTCGGATCCGCGCCGCGGTCTCCGCATTGACCCTCCCGGGCCGGGAGAACGCCCGGGAGACGGTGGACGGTGCGACGCCACACGCCGCGGCCACGTCGTAGATCGTCGGCACCTTGCGCTCGTCCACCCGGTGAACGCTAGGCACCGCGACAAGTCATGGCAACCGCTTGTCGTCCCGTGATCACGGGTCCTCAATGAGAACACCGGCCGACGCGCAGATGCATCGCCGGCGATGAGAGGAGAGCACCGATGCTTCGTCCCCAGGACACCGCGAGCCGCGAGCGCAAGTCCCTGAACGGCTTGTGGGACTTCCGCCTCGACGCCACGGGCGCCGGCCGTCAGCAGGGCTGGCACCAGGGTCCGCTGGCCGAGGCCCGGTCCATGCCCGTCCCGGCGAGCTACAACGACGTGCTCGTCGGGACGACCGGGCGCGACCACGTGGGCGACGCCTGGTACCAGACCACCGTGCGGGTCCCCCGCGGCTGGGCGGGTCAGCGCGTCGCGCTCCGGTTCGACTCGGCGACGCACGCCGCGGTCGTCTGGGTCGGCGACACCGAGGTGGCCCGTCACGAGGGCGGCTACACGCCGTTCGAGGCGGACATCACCGCGCTGGTCTCCCCCGGCGACGAGGTCCGCGTGACGATCGTCGTGAACAACGAGCTGACCTTCCAGACGATCCCCCCGGGCATCGTGCACGGCACCCCGCAGGGCCGCCGCCAGCAGTACTTCCACGACTTCTTCAACTACGCCGGCCTGCACCGCTCGGTATGGCTGTACGCGACGCCGACCACCTACGTCGACGACGTCGTGGTCACCACCGACCGCCGCGACACCACCGGTGTCGTCTCCTACGCGGTGACCGTGGCGGGCGACGCCGACGTGCGGGTGACGCTGCGGGACGCGGACGGGGTGACCGTCGCGACCGCCGAGGGTTCGCGCGGTGTGCTCGAGGTCCCCGACGCCCACCTGTGGGCCCCCGGCGACGGCTACCTGTACGACGCCGAGGTCGAGCTGGTGGACGCGTCGGGCGACTCGCTCGACAGCTACCACCAGAGCGTCGGGATCCGCACCGTCGAGGTGCGCGGGACGCAGTTCCTCATCAACGGCGAGCCGTTCTACTTCCAGGGCTTCGGCAAGCACGAGGACTCCGCCGTGCGCGGCAAGGGGCACGACGACGCGTTCCTGGTGCACGACTTCGAGCTGCTCGACTGGATCGGGGCCAACTCGTTCCGCACGGCGCACTACCCGTACGCCGAGGAGGTCTACGACTACGCGGACCGCACGGGCATCGTCGTCATCGACGAGGTGGCCGCGGTCGGGCAGAACATGGGCCTGGCGGGCGGGATCTTCGGCGGCCAGAACTACACGACCTTCTCCCCCGAGACCGTCAACGACGTGAGCCAGGAGGCGCACAAGCAGGCGATCCGGGAGCTGATCACGCGGGACAAGAACCACCCGAGCGTCGTGCTCTGGTCGATCGCCAACGAGCCCGAGTCGGACACCGACGCCGCCCGCGCGTACTTCGAGCCGCTCTTCGCCCTGACCCGCGAGCTGGACACCAGCCGCCCGGTCGGCTTCGTCAACGTGATGCTCGCGCCGCACGGCACGTGCCAGGTGTCCGAGCTGGGCGACGTGCTCATGCTCAACCGCTACTACGGCTGGTACGTCAACACCGGCGACCTCGTCGCCGCGGAGGCCGCCTGGCTGTCCGAGCTCCAGCAGTGGGCCACCGAGGGCAAGCCGATCATCATCACCGAGTACGGCGCCGACACCGTCGCCGGCGTGCACTCCCTGACCCCGCAGCCGTGGTCCGAGGAGTACCAGGTCGAGTACCTGGACATGAACCACCGCGTGTTCGACGCGGTCGACGCCGTCGTCGGCGAGCAGGTGTGGAACTTCGCCGACTTCGCCACGTCCTCCACCTCCGTGTTCCGGGTGGACGGCAACAAGAAGGGCGTGTTCACCCGTGACCGCCGCCCGAAGGCCGCCGCGCACGTGCTGCGCCGCCGCTGGACCACGAAGCCATGACCAGCCCCATCCCCCACCCCAGCACGCCCGCCGCCCCGCGGCCCGACCGAGGAGTCGACATGACCAGCACCGTCGCTGTCTCCGACCCGATCACCACCCCCAGCACCACCGCGCCGACCAAGCTCCGGTTCCGCACGTACCTCGGCTACGCCGCCGGCGACGCGGGCAACAACCTGGCGTTCTCCATGACGTCGATGTTCCTGCTGCTCTACTACACCGACGTGGTCGGCATCTCGGCCGCCGCCGCGGGGACGCTGTTCCTCGTCGTGCGGGTGTGGGACGCGTTCGCCGACATCTGGGCCGGCCGCCAGGTCGACAAGACCATGACCCGGTGGGGCAAGTTCCGGCCGTTCTTCCTGTTCGGCTCGCTGCCCCTGCTGCTGCTCTCCGTGGCGACGTTCACGGTCCCCGGCGGGCTGGGCGGCACGGGCAAGCTCATCTACGCCTACGCCACCTACGCGCTGCTCGGCCTCGCCTACAGCCTGGTGAACATCCCCTACGGCTCGCTGGCCTCCGCCATGACGCAGGAGCCCGTGGAGCGCGCCCGGCTGGCCAGCTTCCGCTCGATGGGCACCGCCGCGACGATCATCGCGCTCGCGTTCATCGTCGCCCCGCAGATCAAGAACTCCGACAACCTCCAGCAGTCCCTGACCCTCACCACCCTGCTGTTCGTGGTCATCGGGTTCGGCCTCTACATGCTGCTGTTCTCCACCTCGAAGGAGCGTGTGGCCCGCGACGTCGCCCACGTGACCCTCAAGCAGAGCCTGGGCACCCTCAAGGGCAACCGGCCGCTGCTCATGCTCTGCCTGAGCGCGCTGTCGTTCCTGGTCGGCATGTTCACGCTCCAGACGGTCCAGGCCTACTACGCCCGCGACGTGCTGGGTGACGCCAACTACTTCATCATCCTCACCGTCGTGAGCACCGGCGTGATGTTCGTCGTCGCCGGCTTCATCCCCCGGATCGTGCGCGCCGTCGGCAAGAAGCCGGCGTACATCTCCGCCAGCATCATCGCGATCGTCGCGGCGCTCGGCATCGCCCTCACCCCGTCCGACCACCCCGGCCTGGCGATCGCGTTCTTCGGCCTGTACGGAGTCGGCATGGCCGCCGTGAACACCCTGATGTGGGCGCTGGAGGCCGACACCGTCGAGTACGGCGAGTGGCGGACCGGCGTGCGGACCGAGGGCACCACCTACGCGGTCTTCTCGTTCACCCGCAAGGTCGGCCAGGCGGTCGGTGGCGCAGCTGCCGCGTACGGCCTGGGCTTCGTCGGTTACATCGCGCAGCAGGAGGTCCAGAGCCAGGCGACCCAGGACGGCATCCGCTTCATCGCGGGCTTCGTCCCCGCCGCGTTCATCCTGGTCGGCGTCCTGATCATGGTCTTCTACCCGCTGACCGAGACGCGCTTCAAGTCGATGGTCGCCGAGGTCGCCGCCCGTCGCGCCGCGCGGGAGGACTGACCGTGTCGATCGCGACCGCCGAGGCCCTGCGCCTCCACCCCGACCGGCTGCTGCCGACCGCCCCCGAGGTCCGCTCCATCGCGCGACGCCTCTACGACGAGGTGCGCGACCTGCCGATCCTCTCCCCGCACGGGCACGTCGAGGCCCGGCTGCTCCTGGAGAACCAGCCGTTCACGGACCCGACGTCGTTGCTGGTCACCCCCGACCACTACGTCACCCGGCTGCTGCACGCGTCGGGCGTCCCGCTTGACGCGCTCGGGGTCGGGCAGGGTCCCTTGTCGCCCGACGCGGCTCGCGAGGCCTGGCGCCTGCTCTGCCAGAACTGGACCGTGTACCGCGGGACCCCCGTCAAGTACTGGCTGGAGGCCGCGCTGGTCGACGTGTTCGGCCTGGACGTGCGGCCGAGCGCCGAGACCGCCGACGAGCTCTACGACGGGATCGCCGGCCAGCTCGCGCAGCCGACGTTCCGTCCGCGGGCGCTGTTCGACCGGTTCCGTATCGAGGTGCTGGCCACCACCGACGACCCGGTGGACGACCTCGCCGCGCACGCCGCACTGCGGGACGACCCGTCCTTCACCGGCCGGGTGGTGCCGACGTTCCGGCCCGACAAGTACCTCGAGGCCGGCCGCCCCGAGTGGGCTCGGGACGTGCTCCACCTCGGCGCGGTCGCCGGGGTGGACACCGGGTCCTACGCGGGGTGGGTCGCCGCGATGGAGGACCGGCGCGAGCACTTCTGGCGCCACGGCGGCGTGTCCACCGACCACAGCCACGAGGACGTCGGCACCGAGCCGCTCGACGCGGCGGAGGCCGAGCGGATCTACCGCGCGGCGCTGGCCGGCCAGGCGCCGGAGCTCCAGACGATCGCCCTGCGCCGGCACATGCTGCTGGAGATGGCCCGGATGGCGACGGAGGACGGTCTGACCATGACCCTCCACCCGGGCGTGCGCCGCGGTCACCACCGGCCGACAGGTGCACGGTTCGGTCCCGACACCGGCCACGACCTGCCCCTGCCGGGCGCGTTCACGGACGCCCTGCGCCCGCTCCTGGACCGGTACGGCACCCACCCGAACCTCACGCTGGTGCTCTTCACGCTCGACGAGTCGGTGTTCTCCCGCGAGCTCGCGCCGCTGGCCGGCTTCTACCCGTCGGTGTACGTGGGGGCGCCCTGGTGGTTCCTCGACGCGCCCGACGCGATCCGGCGTTGGCGATCCGCGGTCTCCGAGACCGCCGGGCTGTCCCGGACCAGCGGGTTCATCGACGACACGAGGGCCATCTGCTCGATCCCCGCCCGGCACGACATGGCGCGCCGCCTCGACGCCGGCTACCTCGCCGGCCTCGTCGCGGACCACCGGCTCGACGAGGACGAGGCAGCCGACGCTGTCGTGGACCTGGTCCGCGGCCGGCCCACGGAGGTCTTCGGGCTCTAGGCGCCCTCGGTGACCGGAGCGCCCAGGCGCTGGGTGGCGAGCCAGTCGAGGGCGACGTCCGCGACGTCCCGCCACCCGGCGTCGATGGTCAGGGAGTGCCCGCGCCCGTCGAACTCGTGGTACTCGGTGACCGAGTCGGGGCTGTCCTGGTACATCTTCAGCACCTCGAGGGTCACCGACTTCGGCACCGTGTGGTCCTCGCTGCCGGACGTGAGGAGCAGCGGACCGCGGACGGCGCGGTGGGTGTCGACCTTCGCGGGCGAGCTCCGGGAGAAGTTGGCGGTGGCGTCCTCGAACAGCGGACGGCCCGGGCCGGGGATCGTCCAGGCCTCGAACAGGGCGTCGGACTCTTCCTGGGTCAGGGTGTTGCCGAAGCTGTACCGGAACTGCTTGGCCGTGAGCGAGACGGTCCGCTTCTTGTTCGCGGGGTTGCCGAGCACCGGGAACCCGGAGCGCAGCTGCGCGAACGGCACGGTCTTGACCCCCTTGATGGGCGCCGGGTCGATGGCCACGGCGGCGACGGCGAGGTCGTTGGCCAGGAGCTCCTGCGCGATGAGACCGCCGAACGAGTGCCCGATGACGATCGGCTTCGCGCCGAGCGTGTCGATGTGGTCGGCATAGTGGTGGCAGATCTGCTCGATCCCGACGTCGTCCAGCGCAGCGGCGGCAGCCCGGGTCTCGGCGACCGTGTCCGCGTCACCGGGCCAGCCCGGCGCGCTGGGGTCGTAGCCGCGCGAGGCGAAGAGCTCGAGCCACGGCGCCCAGGCCGACGAGTGGATCCAGAGACCGTGGATGAAGACGACCGGGGTTCTCGACATGGTGCTCCTTCGGGGTGTGGTCAGAGCTGCTTGGCAAAGCCGCCGTCGATGAGCACGTCGGATCCCGTGATGTTGCCGGCGCGGTCGCTGGCCAGGAGCAGGACGAGGTCGGCGACCTCCTCCGGCTCGGTGAAGCGGCCGGTCGAGAAACCGCCCGCGCTGTCGATGATCCGCGTCCGGGCCTCCTCGAACGAGATGCCCATGCTCGCCGCCACCGTGGCCGCGACGCCGGACTCACCGAGCCAGAGCGGAGTCGACACGGGTCCCGGCGAGACGGTGTTGAAGCGCAGGCCGCGCGGCCCGAACTCCTTGGACAGCGACTTGGAGAGGTTCCAGACCGCCGCCTTGGTCGCCGAGTAGTCGATCACCCCGGGGTCGGGCAGGTAGGCGTTCACGGAGCAGATCGTCACCACGGTGCCCGCGCCCCGCTCGAGCAGCAGCGGGATGGCGGCACGCGTCGTCCGGACGGCGGCCATGAGGGTGAGGTTGAGCGTGCTGTGCCAGTCGTCGTCGCTGACGTCGAGGAACCCGGTGGTGCGCGGAGTGACCGCGCCGACGTTGTTCACCAGGATGTCCAGCCCGCCGAAGTGCGCCGACCGGGCGACGAGCTCGGCCGGGGTGTCCGCGTCGGCGAGGTCGACGGCGACGGCGAGGACCTGCCCCGTGTCGGACAGTGCGACGAGCTCGTCCGTGATCGTGCGGGCGCCCGCGACCACGTTGACACCCTCGGCGACCAGCGCGCGCGTGACGGCGAGCCCGATGCCCTTGCTCGCACCCGTGACGACTGCGACCTTTCCCGCCAGATGGAGGTCCATACCGGGGCACGCTAGACCTCCGGAATGTCCGGTTCCTGGCCCTGCTGGTCCCACCCAGCGCCCGCCAGCCGCTGCATCGCTGCGGCGCTGGGCGAGCCGGGCTCCGCGAAGTAGAGGAACAGCGACTGCCCGGCGGTGCCGACGACGGACAGCCGGAGATAGCTCAGGACGAGCGTCCCCACCAGCGGATGCCGGAGGGCGTGCACACCGTCGCCGGCGCGATGGACGTCCTGTCGGTCCCACAGCTCCCGGAACTCCGCGCTGCCGGCGGCGCCGTCGGCGACGAGGGCCTCCAGCCGGGCGTCCCGCGCCCCGGTCTGCGCAGCGCTCCGCAGCAGGGCGACCGAACGTGCCGCCAGACCGTCCCAGTCTGCGTGGAACATCCGCTCCGACGGGTCCGTGAACAACGAGAGGACGCTGTTGACGCCGACGCGGAAGTTCGGGTTCAGTCGCCGCGCCAGGGCGTTCGACGCCAGCACGTCGACGTGCCGACTGTGCACGACGGCGGCAGTGAGCGGCCACGAGTCGATCAGCCACCGCGTCGCGTCCCGGACGACGTCATCCCCGACGGCTGCGTCGGGGCGCTCCGCCGGTCGCGCGAGCGCGTGCAGGTAGTCGGTGGCGACCGTGTCCAGGCGCAGCGCCCGCGCCAGGGCGTCCAGCACCTGGGTGGACGGGTTGGCGTCGCGCCCCTGTTCGAGGCGGAGGTAGTAGTCCGTGCTGACGCCGGCCAGGATGGCGACCTCTTCGCGCCTCAGCCCGGGTACCCGGCGCAGCCCGGCGCCGACGGCCAGGCCGACGTCCTGCGGCTGCAACCGTTCGCGCCGCGCTCGGAGGAACTCACCCAGCCGGCCCGCCTCGGTCATACGCGCACGCTAGCGGCTACGCCGACACCGCCACCGTCGTCTCGTTCGCGACGCGGTCCGCCAGGTGGTCGGCGACGAAGGCCGCGTCCGCGCCGACACCGTTGATCATCGACGACGCCAGGGCGTACTGGAACACCAGCCCGAGGAAGTACAGCCCCGGCTCCGAGGTGACCCCCCGGTCGTGCGTCAGGGCGCCCGCGTCGTCGCACACGGGCAGGTCGATCCAGCTGTGGTCGGGGTCGAAGCCGGTGCACCACACGATCGTCGAGACGTCCAGGGTCCGGCCGTCGTCGAGCATGGGCAGTCCGTCACTGACGCCGGTGGTCCGGGGCACGCGCTGGACGCCCGCGGCGGCGAGATCCCGGGACTTGACCCTGATCAGGGGACCGCTGTGGGCGAGCACGCCGGCGCGGGCTCGTCGACCGATCGGGGTGCCCGTCGTCAGCACGTGGCGGAAGGCCCAGAACGCGAGCTGGTTCAGTGGCCGCGCCAGGGGCTGCTCGATCCGCCACGGGATCTGGCCGGGGTGACGACCGGACAGGAAGGTGCGGTGCGTCGCCGCCAGCTCGAGGGCGATGTCCGCGCCGGAGTTGCCGGCCCCGACCACCAGGACGTCGCCCGGCCCCGCCTGATCCGGTCCCCGGTAGCTGCCCGCGTCGAGCTGCACGACGTCCGGTCGCACGTCGGCCGCGAACGCTGGGACCCGAGGCACGCGGTCGAACCCGGTGGCGATCACGACGTTCTGCGCGTGCCACGCACCCTCGTCGGCCTCGACGAGGAAGCCGTCGCCCGACCGGGTCACGCCGCGCACACGGACGCCCGTCCGCACCGGCACCGCCAGGTCGGCGGCGTAGGACTCGAGGTAGTCGGCGAGCTGGTCCTTGGTGGGCAGGGACCACCGGTCGCCCGGGAACGGACGGCCGGGGAGCCCGTCGTAGCGGGCCGGCGTGAACAGCCGCAGGGAGTCCCACCGGTGACGCCAGGAGTCGCCGACCCGCGCCCCTCCCTCGAGGACCACGTGGGGCAGGCCGCGCGCCGACAGCTCGTGGCTCGCCGCCAGACCGGCCTGGCCGCCACCGATGACCACGCTCTGCACGTTCTCGACGTTCATGCCGCTCCCTCTGCCACCCTGATAGCCTTCATCCGAACGACCTTCGGACGAATTCTTGGAGGGTATGGCGGATGCCTCGCGACGTCAACGCTCGGCCCTACCGCTCGCCCAAGCGGGCGGAGCAGGCCGCGGCCACCCGCTCGGCCGTCCTGCGCTCGGCACGCGACCTGTTCCTCAGCGAGGGGTACGCGGCCACGACCGTCGGCGCCGTCGCCGCCCGTGCGCAGGTCGCGGTCGACACGGTCTACGCGACCGTCGGTCGCAAGCCGGAGCTCCTGCGCGAGGTCGTGGAGGCATCCCTCTCCGGAACGGACCACACGGTGCCCGCCCAGCAGCGCGAGTACGTGCGCCGTGTCCGCGAGGCCCCCACGGCGCGGGAGAAGGTCGCGACCTACGCCCACGCCGTGGCGCAGATCCAGGACCGGCTCGGGCCGGTCTACCTGGCCCTGCGCGAGGCCGCTGTGACGGATGCGGACTGCCGCGCGCTCTGGCAGACCATCTCCTCGCGGCGCGCCGCGAACATGCGGGACTTCGTCGCGGACCTGCGCGAGACGGGCGAGCTGCGCACCGACCTGGCCGACGACGAGATGGCGGACCTGGTCTGGAGCATGAACGGTCCGGAGTACTGGGCGCTGCTGGTGCACGAGCGCGGGTGGTCGGCCGAGCGCTTCGGGGACCGGCTGGCGGACACGTGGACGCGCACCCTCCTCGCCGGGGATCCCCGAGACGTCACCGCGTGACGGCCCGGTACGCCCGGACGGGACCTGGCTGCGCCTCGAGCGCGCGCGCCGCCGAGTGCAGCACCTGAGCGCCCGCCCCCGACAAGGACAGCAGGCGTTCGAGGGCGGAGCGGATCTCCGCCACCGAGGCCGTGTTCGGGTCGAGCGCCTCGCCGATCCCGGCACGCTCGACGGCCGCCGCACCGGCGAACTGGTCGGTCGAGAACGGCAGGACGAGCAGCGGCGTCGCCGTGGCGACCGCCTCGGTGACCGAGTTGTTGCCGCCGTGCGTCACGGTGGCGGCCGCGGCGCGGAGCAACCGCACCTGCGGCAGGTACTCGCGCACCAGCCATCCCGCGGGCAGCTCGCCCAGCTGCGCGACCGGCGTGGACCCGCTGGCGATCGCGGCGCGCACTCCCGCACCCCGCAGCGACGCGGCCACCCGCGCCAGCACGTCCCCGCGGACCGACAAGAAGCTCCCGAAGCTCACGTACACGAAGGGCTCGTCCGAGCTCAGCCAGGCGTCGACCTCGGCGTCCGCGGGCTCGGCGCGCAGCGAGCCGCCGAGGTACTCGTGGGGTGGGAGCGCAGCAGCCCGGTCGGGGTCCGCGAGCTCCTCGGGGTAGTGGTACAGGACCAGCGGACCGTGCTGAGCGAAGGCGTCCGGCACGGCGGGAAGACCCCGGTCCAGTGCTCCGGCCGCGCTGTTCCACTCGACCGTGAACCCCGCAGCGACCCGGCGGCACAGCAGCTCGAGCTCGGTCATCTCGCCGGGGTCGGGCGCGAACGCACGCGGCCAGGCGCGCGGGAGCCCGTACACCTCGTCCCCCACGGGCAAGGCGGTCGGGTGGCCGAGCACCACGTCGGCGTGGGGCACGTCCGCCGCCCAGAGTGCCAGGCGCGCGCTGTACGCGAGGTGGTCGACGAGGATGGCGTCGGGACGCACCGCCTCGACCACGCCAAGCGTCGCCCGGGCCTTCTCGACGGGCTGCCACATGAGGTCGACCAGGCGTTCGCGCGCCTGGTAGGTCAGTGTCGGCACCATCCCCTGCCGGGTGGCGTCGAAGAAGCCACGGAGCGAGTCCGCCTCGTCGTCGGGCTGCTTCTCGGCGCGGATCACCCCGGGGTTGGAGCCGCGACCGAGCTGCAGGGGGACGCGCTCGTAGCCGAAGGCCTGGACGGTGCCGGCCGTGGCCGGTCCGGACGCCACGACCACCCGCTCCCCCGCGTCCCGCCAGGGCGCGGCCAGCGCGGCGAGCGGGAGGAGGTGGGAGGCGTAGTCCGGGCTGATGACGAGCAGGGTCATTCGGCGCCGACCAGTGACGAGCGGGCGGCACGCTCGTCGGCCACGACCCACGCGTACACGTCGTCGAGCATCCCGGCCATGCGCTGGATGGTGAAGCTCGTCTCGACGGTGGCGCGCGACCGCTCGGCGCGCCCGGCGTCGGTCTCGGCCACGGCGGCGTCGAGCGCCGCGCCGATCGACTCCGCGAGCCGCTCGGCGTGCCAGGTGGCGGCGAGGAACCCCGTGTCGCCCTCGACCACGTAGGTCGCGGGGCCGCCGCCGTCCGGCGCGACGACGAGCAGTCCCGACGCCATCGCCTCGAGCAGGGCGATCCCGAACTCCTCCTTGAGGCTGGCGCAGACGTAGACACCCCGCGGTGCGCTGAGCCCGGGCAGACCCGTGCGCGCGGCCGCCACCCAGCGCGCGACGACGTCGTTCGGTCGGTGGCCGGGCAGCAGGAGGCCGGCGGAAGCCCGCCCACCTGCCGGGACGACCGCGTCGATGAGGTCCAGCTGCTCGCGCTCGTCCGCCGACGGGTGGTCGAGGTCCCCACCGACGACCAGCAGGTTCGCGCGGTCCCGGAGCGCGCCGCCGGCCCACGCCTGGACCAGCGTGGCCATCCCCTTCACGCGGTGCAGCCGGCCGACGCTCACGATCAGCGGGAGACCGCGACGAGCGACGGGCAGCGACTCGACGATGCCGCGCAGCTCCACCAGCGCGTCCGACGGCGTGCCGCCCTCGACGTGGGCCTGCGCCTCGTCGACCGCCCGGTCGATCACCTGCAGGTCGACGCCCTCCGGCACCACGGTGTGCCGTTCGGGGTGCGCGGTGAGGTCGATGCCGACGAGCTCGCGCATGTCCCGCTCGAGCGTCGGTCGCGGGAACAGCACGGTGTGCGACGCGTTGGCCGCCAGACGCTGCACGAGGCGGACCCGGAACCAGAAGTGCTCGGCCTCGTCCACCAGCCCGAAGTTCTCCCGGGTGAGACGCCCGGCCAGGTCCAGCGACCGGATGACGGCGTGCGGGTCGGGCGCGACCGTGAAGACGACCGGGATGTCGAGCTCGCGGGCGACGTCGGCCGCCGCGAGGCTGCCGACGTCGGCCATGCGCAGGTGGAGCAGGTCGACGCCACCCGCGGCGCGCAGGAGCCGGCGGATGCCGCGGCGGGCGGAGACCCGCAACGACCAGGCCGTCGCCGAGGGCGACGCGTCCTGCTGGAGCGGCACCCGCCCGTAGAGGTGGCCGGAGTCGTGGAGCGCGCCGAGGTCCGCCGCCGCCTGGGTCACCGACCCGCGCGACATGGTCAGGACGCGCGTCACCGGCGTCGGCCCGTCGGTCCCCGGTGCGACGAGGGCGTCCCCGAGGCGCACCAGCAGGGTGGCGATGCCTCCGTTGTCCCCTATGCCGGCCGCGCTGAGCCCGGCGTCGATGTCGGCGTGCAGGAACAGCTGGGCCACCGTGAGACCGTCACGAGCGTCCCGGTGGTCCGGTGCGGCCTGGGCGGCGATGTCGACGAGCGCGAGGCGCGCCACGTCGGCGAGGTGTCCCGTCCCAGCGGCGAGGTCGTCGAGCAGGCCGAGCACGTCGCGGTCCCCCGGGCGTCGACCCAGCGCGGCCACGGCGGCGGCGCGCACCTGCTCGTCCTGTCCGCCGTCGCCCGCCAGCGCGAGCAGCGGCCGGACCGCGATCACGTGCTGGACCAGACCGAGCGTCTCGACCACGCGGGCGCGTGCGGCGGGCTCGGGCACGCCGAGCAGCGCCGTCTCGAGGCCGACCGCGACGGGCTCGGGCGCTCCGGTGGACCACTGCTCGAGCGTCCGCTGCGCGAGCATCCCGCCGAATCCCCCGTCGGCGGTCATCCCAATCAGCCGGGCGATCGCCTCGGACCGGGGCAGTCCGGAGCCGAGCACCCAGGCTGCGTGCTCCCGGACGAAGAGGCGCTCGCTGGAGAGCTGTCGGACGAGCGCGCGGGAGGCCTCGTCGTCCGCGATCGTGCCCAGGGCGTGCACCGCGGCGATCGCGACGAGCTGGTCGGCGTCGTCGAGGGCGCCCGTGAGCACGCGGATGGTGCGCACACCGGGGTCCCTGCTGCTCTCGAACGCGAGCTCGTCGGCGAGGCGCATCGCGTCGACGATCTGGTCGGCCGCGCGGAGCGCGTCGAGCGAGGTCTGGATGCCCACGGAGTCCTCCACATTCCTGGCGCCAGGGGGACGACGAGGCCGATGGCGGCACGGCCGATGCTAGGTCGGCTCGCGACGACCAGCCCGTCGAGAGGGGGTGACATGCCTGGACGCCGGTCCCCGACTCTCCTTCCCCCCACGCAGCAGGACGGATGCACCCGGGACCGAGACTTAGGTCACATTCGGCGGCGAAACGCGGCCCTAGCCTGCAAGAAAAGGCCGCAGCTCGTCACGAACGGGGATCCCGTGCTCACCATGACCGCCCTCTGGACGTCTCTCTCGTCAACGGCGGAACCGCCGGGTGCCGGGGGTGAGGCGAGCCTCGTGCTCCCCGACCTGAGCACCGTCACCGTGATGGGCGGCGTGTCGGGCCGCCTGCTGCTCGGGCTCGGCCTCGTCGTGTGCGTGCTCGGGCTCGGCTTCGGCACGCTGGCGTTCGTCCAGCTGCGCCGGCTGCCCGTGCACGCGTCGATGCTCGAGATCTCCGAGCTCATCTACTCGACGTGCAAGGCGTACCTGGTCAAGCAGGGCAAGTTCCTGCTCATGCTCTGGGTGTTCATCGCGGCGGTCATCGTCGTGTACTACCGCTTCCTCATCGACTTCCCGTGGGGCAAGGTCTCGATCGTCATCGGGTTCAGCCTGCTCGGGATGGCCGGCTCGTACGCCGTCGCCTGGTTCGGCATCCGCGTGAACACGTTCGCCAACTCACGCACCTCGTTCGCCGCCCTGCGCGGTACGCCGCTGCAGGTGCACCGGATCCCGCTGAAGTCGGGCATGTCGATCGGCATGGTGCTCATCAGCCTCGAGCTGCTGATGATGCTGGTGATCCTGCTGTTCCTCCCCCGCGAGATCGCCGGCGCGTGCTTCATCGGGTTCGCGATCGGCGAGTCGCTCGGTGCGGCAGCGCTGCGCATCGCCGGTGGCATCTTCACCAAGATCGCGGACATCGGCGCGGACCTCATGAAGATCGCGTTCAAGATCAAGGAGGACGACGCCCGCAACCCGGGTGTCATCGCCGACTGCACGGGCGACAACGCGGGCGACTCCGTCGGGCCGAGCGCGGACGGGTTCGAGACCTACGGCGTCACCGGCGTCGCGCTGATCACCTTCGTGCTGCTGGGCGTCCACGACCCGGCGGTCCAGGCCACGCTCCTGGTGTGGATGTTCGTCGTGCGCGCCGTGATGATCATCGCGTCGGCGCTCTCCTACCTGGTGAACGACGCCTGGGTCCGGCACCAGTACCGGGACGCGAAGCGGATGAACTTCGAGACCCCGCTCTCCTCCCTCGTCTGGGTCACGTCCGGCATCTGCGTCGCCGCCACCTACCTGACCACCTACCTGGTCCTCGGGCAGGGCAAGACAGCGTCGCTGTGGTGGGTGTTCGCGACCATCGTGGCCGTCGGCACGCTCGCCGGCGCCGTGATCCCCGAGCTGGTCAAGGCGTTCACGTCGACCGGCAGCCGCCACGTCCGCGAGATCGTCATGAGCTCGCGCGAGGGTGGCCCGTCGCTGAACATCCTGTCCGGCCTCGTCGCCGGCAACTTCTCCGCCTACTGGCTCGGCACCACGATCGTCGGCCTCATGGGCGGCGCCTTCCTGCTCTCGCAGCTGGGCCTGGACACGCTGATGCTGGCGCCCGCCGTGTTCGCGTTCGGGCTGCTCGCCTTCGGGTTCCTGGGCATGGGGCCGGTCACCATCGCGGTCGACTCCTACGGCCCTGTCACGGACAACGCCCAGAGCGTCTACGAGCTCTCGATGATCGAGGAGATCGACGACATCGAGGCCGAGCTGGTCCGGGACCACGGGTTCGAGCCGCAGTGGGAGACCGCCAAGACCATGCTCGAGGAGAACGACGGCGCCGGGAACACCTTCAAGGCGACCGCCAAGCCGGTGCTCATCGGGACGGCCGTGGTCGGCGCCACGACGATGATCTTCTCGATCATCATGGGCCTGACCGAGGGTCTGACCACGGGCCTCGAGAACCTCTCGCTGCTGCACCCGCCGTTCCTGCTCGGCCTGGTCATGGGTGGCGCCGTGATCTTCTGGTTCACGGGCGCGTCCATCCAGGCGGTGACCACGGGCGCCTACCGGGCGGTCGAGTTCATCCGGACCACGATCCGCCTCGACGGCGCGACGAGGGCGAGCGAGGCCGACTCCCGTCGCGTCGTGGAGATCTGCACGCAGTACGCGCAGCAGGGGATGCTCACGATGTTCCTCGGGGTGTTCTTCTCGACCCTGGCCTTCGCGTTCGTCGAGCCGTTCTTCTTCATCGGCTACCTGATCTCCATCGCCGTGTTCGGGCTCTACCAGGCGTTCTTCATGGCCAACGCCGGCGGCGCGTGGGACAACGCGAAGAAGATCGTCGAGATCGACCTGCACGCCAAGGGCACCGCGCTGCACGAGGCCACGATCATCGGTGACACGGTCGGCGACCCCTACAAGGACACGTCGTCGGTGGCGCTCAACCCGGTCATCAAGTTCACGACGCTGTTCGGGCTGCTGGCTGTCGAGCTCTCGGTCAGCCTCACGGCGGACGGCCTGCACACCCTGGTGCTCGGGCTCGCGGCGGTGTTCTTCCTCGCCTCCGCCTTCTTCGTGTACCGCTCGTTCTACGGCATGCGGATCCGGTCGACGCTCTCCGACGAGGCCCCGCCCGTCGGCCACGGGGACGGCGGGGACGCGACGTCCGGCTCCGCCCCGGAGACCTCCGGCACCGACCGTGCCCTGGTCGACGCGAAGGCGGGCGACCGATGAGGATCGCGGTCCGCAACCCCGACGTCCTCGTCGACACGGACGGGCACGTCGCCGGCCACGACGCCGGCGCCACCCTGGTGCGACGCCTGCTGCGCATCTTCCCCGGGTCGATCCTGGTCGGACCCGGCCCCCGGCGCGGGGCCGACTTCGACCTGCTGCCGCTCGAGTTCGTCGACCCCGACGACACGATCGTCATCAACATGGCCCCGGCCGACTCGGTCGCGGTCTGGCGCACCCTTGCGGCTTCCGGCGGCGAGCCGCACGTCATGAACTTCGTGTGGCTGGGCACGTCCCGGTTCCACCACCCGGTCGAACGGGCGGCGGTCGCCCTCTCGTGCGCCCTGTTCCCGACGTTCGCCAACTCGGAGCGCACGGCGGGCGAGGTCCGCGAGATGGTCGAGCGGTGGACGATCCCGTCGCTGGCGGAGAAGGCCGAGGTCGCCTGGGTGAATCTCGGCATCCGGCTCGACCACGTGCTCCCCCGGCGCGACCCGGAGGTGCCCGTCGTCCTCTACCCCGCGATCTACCTGTCGGACCGCAAGCAGCCACAGCTGTTCCTGGACATCGTCGAGCGGGTGGCCAAGCGCACGCCCCTGCGGGTGGAGGCACGGCTGCACGAGTCGCACCTGGCCACGGAGCAGGCGATGCGGCTCTCGCTGCACGACTGGGCGTGGGTGGGCCCGCTGACGGCCACGCGCGAGGGTTACTGGTCGGCGCTGGCGCGCACCACCGCGTTCCTCGCCACGGCGACCGACGAGTCGTACGGGCTGGAGTACATCGAGGCGCTCGTCGCCGGCGCGGTCGGCGTGCTGCCCGACCGTCCCTGGGCGCGGGCGATCCTGCCGGCCGACTACCCGTTCCTGTACCGCACGCCCGCCGAGGCCGAGCAGATGCTGCTGCGGGCGGTCACGGACACCGACGCGTGCCGCAAGGAGGCCGATGCCTCGGCCGGAGGCAGCTTCGCGGAGTGGCTGCGCGCCAAGCACGACGACGACCGGTTCGATGCCGCGATCGTCCAGCAGGTGGGTCGCTGGTTCGGTCAGTGACCTGAGGTGACGTCGGAGGGGTGGCCGGGTTCGCCGGGCCACCCCTCCGGCGTCACGCCAGGTCGTCGGCCGTGATCGGGGCGAGTGCCGCGAGGGCGGTCGGCAGGTTCGAGGCCGTGTCCCCCTCGTGGCGGCGCTGGAACGCGGCCACGTCGTTCATGTCCTTCATCGGACGGGTGTTGCCGAGGACGCCCGCGAGGTGCCGCGCACGGTCCGTCTCGGCGGGCAGCGCCGCGACGAGCTTGTTGGTGTCCGGCACGGCCAGGCACCGCAGGGTCTGCTCCGGGTACCGCCCGAACAGCGACCACGTCCACCCCAGGTCGGCGTAGCGGCCGTCGCGCAGGGCGTGCGACCACACGCGGGCACGCTCCTGCCACTCGTGCGCGCCCAACCGCGGGCTGTCGACCGCGACGTAGGCGTACTCGTCGATGCCGTCGATCGCGAGGACGGCGTCGCGGAGCTCGCACCGCTCGGCGTGGACGATCCCGAGCAGGGCGTCGTCCCGGTCGGGGTGGCCCAGGATCGTGACCGTCACCGCGAGGTCCGCCTGCCCGTACCGGGCGCGGTCGTCGCGGATGGCAGCCACGGTCTCGACGGCGACCTGCCGGGAGAGCGCACCCAGCGCCGACGCGGGTGCGGGGGCCTCGACCAGGCCGGGGAGGCCGAGACGGACGCGGTCGATGTGGTGGGCGACCCGGGCGGCGAGGGCCTCGTGGAACAGGCGGTCGGCGACGTCGAGGAGGACGGGCTTCAGTGCGGCCGGCAGGGCGAGCGGGTCGGCGGCCCGGCCCGTCAGCAGCAGACCACCGGGGACGTGGAGGCTCATGTCACCATCGTGCCGGGAGCCCGGCGCCACACCCTGGGACTACCGACCCACACCGACGCGCGCGGCTAGGGTTGGCGCAGATCTGCCGAGGGTCGTGAGGGAGGGTCCGTGCCGCGGTTGACGAGTGCCGACGTGGCGCGGGAGAGCGGCGTGTCCCGCACCACGGTCAGCTACGTGCTGAACGGCAAGAACGACGTCGCCATCCCCGAGGCCACCCGCCAGCGCGTCCGGGACGCCGCCGCGCGCCTCGGCTACACCCCCTCGGCAGCGGCCCGGACGCTGCGTTCCGGCCGGAGCGACCTCGTGCTCTGCGTCCTGCCCAACTGGACCATCGGACCGGTCATCGACACCCTGATGGACCACCTCACCACGGAGCTGGCGGCCCGGGGGCTGTCCGTCCTCGTGCACCACGACCGCGGTCCGCGCCCGCTCGCCGAGCTGTGGCGGGCGGTGACGCCGCGGGCGGTGCTCGGGCTCGCCCCGTTCGCCGAGGAGGACGAGCGCGCGATGCGCCAGGCGGGCATCCAGGTGGTCGGCAGCGCCCTCGACGAGGACGACCACCCGGGCACCTTCTCGGTCCCGCAGACCCAGATCGGGCGGCTGCAGGTCGAGCACCTCGCCGGTCGGGGTCACCGCGTGGTGGCCTACGCCGCACCGAGCGACGACCGTCTGGCCGCGTTCGCGGACCGCCGGCTGGCCGGGGTGGTGCAGGAGTGCGAGCAGCTCGGCCTGCCCGCGCCGAGGGTCCAGGTCGTCGACCTCGACGTGGCATCCGCCGCCGCGGCCGTCCGGAGCTGGCGCGCGGGTCCGGACCCCGTCACGGCGGTCGCCGCCTACAACGACGAGGTCGCGCTCGCCGTGCTCGCCGGGCTGCGGGCCGAGGGGCTGCGCACACCGCAGGACGTGGCCGTCATCGGGGTCGACGACATCCCCGCGGCGCGGCTCGCCGCCCCCGCCCTGACGACCGTCTGGCAGGCCATCGACGCGCAGGCGACATACCTGGCCGCCGCGGTGATCGCCGCGCTCGACGACGCCGTCGACCCCCCTGCGCAGCCGAGCGACGTCTTCCACGTCATCGCCCGCGACTCCACCTGACACGCCGACGGCCCGGCGACGCGTGAGCGCCTCCGGGCCGTCGACGACCACGCGCTAGCTGAACGTGAACCAGTTGACGTTGACGAAGTCGGCCGGCTGCCCGGAGTCGAACGTCAGGTAGACGGTGTGGGTGCCCGTCGTGCCCTGGATGTTCGCCGGGATCGTCTGCCAGACCTGCCAGCCGCCCGTGCTCCCGATCGCGAAGCTGCCGATCGACGGACCCGTGAGGCTGTCGAGCCGCACGTTGACCAGCCCGCTGACGCCACCGGCGGCGCCCGACGCGACCCTCGCCCGGAACGTCGACCTCGGCGTGCTGCCGAAGTTGACGTTGTCGAACCGGACGTGGTCGCCGTTGCCGATCCAGGCGATGTTCTCGCCGCCGTCGGTGTCCTGCGTCGCCTCCTTGGCGACGCCCGCCATGCCGTTGTACGCCTCGGCCTGGATGCGCGACGTGGCGTCGATCCCGGTCGAGGTGCCCGTGGTCGTGACGGACACGGACGTGCTCACGCCGGACCGGTTGCCCGCCGCGTCGTACGCCCGCACGGTGAACGCGTACCCGGTCGAGGGCGACAGTCCCGTGACCGTGTAGCTCCGGTTCGCCGTCGAGGCGATGACGGAGCCGTTGCGCAGCACGTCGTAGCCGGTGACCCCGACGTTGTCGGTGGACGCCGACCACGCGAGCGTCGTCGCCGACGAGGTGGTGCCGGACGCCGTCAGCCCGGTGGGTGTCGACGGTGCGACGGTGTCGGACCCGCCGGACGTGGTGACGCTCACCGTGCTGCTGCTCGCCGACCGGTTGCCTGCGCCGTCGAGCGCGCGGACGGTGAACTGGTAGACCGTCGAGGCCGCGAGGCCCGTCGCGGTGAAGGTGGTCCCCGTCGCGGTGCCGACGACGGTCCCGTTGCGGAGCACCTCGTAGCCCGAGACCCCGCTTCCGCCGGCGTTGTCGGTCGACGCCGACCACGACAGGTTCGTCGAGGACGACGTCGTGCCGGAGGCGGAGAGCCCGGCCGGGACGGAGGGCGCGGTCGTGTCCGTCGGGACGCTCACGTTCGAGCTGGCGACGGACCGGGCCGGCACGGCGAGCGTGACGCCGTTGGAGAAGGTGACGGTGATCGCCGACGCGCTCATGTTCGCCGCCTGGTACGTCCGGACGCCGTTCTTGACGAAGACCGCGTGCAGCGGGGTGTTCGCCGTGACCGACCGGTCGACGGTGCCGAGCCCGGACAGGCTCTTCAGCCAGTAGAACGTGTGCGCCCGCGACTCCCCCTCCTCGATGGCGTAGCTGTTCGCCTCGGCGCGGAACTGCGAGAGCGCCGTGGGGGCGTCCGCCAGCGCCTGGAACTCCCAGATGATGTCCTTCCACACCGTCGCCGGCCCGCCGTTGTTGCGTTCGAGCTCGGCGATGTTGCGGGTGACGTACGACGGGTTGTACCCGAGGTACAGGTGCCCGGCGGTGCTGGGCAGCAGGTTGATGCCCTGGATCATCTCCGGCTCGGCGCTGAACCAGGTCGAGTACGAGCCGCCGTCGCCCCAGACCATGCCGACCGTGGAGTGCCCGAACGCTGCCGGGAACGCCTCGTCGTCGGTGTCGAACCAGTAGTTCTCGATGGCCGACGCCTGCGTCGTGTACAGGTAGATGCCCAGGTCACGGACGGTGGTGTTGCCGGTCGCCTGGCCCCACTGGATCAGGCCGCTGGCGAAGTTCATGCCCTCGGACGACGACTCCTGGTTGTTGCCGGCCCCGAACGCGCCGTGCCCGGCGGCCCAGTCGTGGCCCGCGTAGATGTCGAAGTCGCGCAGGAACGGGAAGCGGGTGTCCGTGCGGTCCCAGTTCGCCGCGTCCTTGATGACCGTGTTGACCATGCCGCCGTATGCGGAGGTCGCGGCCCAGGCCGGGTCGAACTGCGCCACGGTGGCCGCTCCGACCACGTAGTAGCCGTAGTGGAAGTGGTGGTCGTTGAGGTCGGTGTCCGAACCGTAGGAGGCCGGGTAGCCGATCAGCGTGCCCCAGGACGGGTTGTACCAGAACGAGCGGGTGGTCTCCCCCGGCGACGCGGTCATCCAGTCCGTGAGGCGCGTCCTCATGGAGCTGACGAGGCTGTCGCGGGCGGCGGTGTTGCCGGTGAGGTTGGCCATGTGGGCGACCTGCGAGATCCGCCCGAACGCCTTGCCCGTCCAGTAGGTGTCGTCGCCGAACCCGGCGAACGGGTCGCCGGACGCGACCTGCGAGATGTAGCCGTTGAGCTGGCTCGCGTCGGCGGACCCCGCGGCGAACCCGGTGTTGGCCAGCTGCGGGAGCACGCCGTTGAACGTCGAGACCGTCTGGAACTGCGAGCTGCCGATCACGACCCGCATGGGGCCGCGCGGGGAGATGTACGAGTACGGGCTGAGCGTCGCCCCCGTGAGGTTGTCGCGCTGGTGCGGGTAGAGCGCGTAGACCGTGCCGGTGCCGGAGCCCTGACGCGCGGTCGTGGTGAACGCGTAGGTCGCGGTCGTCCGGGACGTCGACTCGTTGTAGGACCACGACACCTTGGTCCCGGTCACGTGGTTGTGCGCGTAGGGCGCGTAGGCGTTCAGGGCCGCGACGCGGTCGGCGTTGCTGCTGCTCGGCTGCGTGGGCAGGACGGCGACCGAGAAGAACGTGCCGCCGTTCAGCGACGAGCTGATCGTGTTCCCGGAGACGGTCCACGTGGAGCCGGTCGGTCCGAAGGCGGCGTAGTCGTGGCCGTTGATGGTGTACCCGATCGCACCGTTCCCGGTGGTCCACACCGTCGGGGCCGCGGTGCCGGCCAGCGAGGCGTTGCCGCCGGTCTTGGTGGCGTACACGAACGGCAGGCCGTGCCCGAACGTGGTCCGCAGGCTGCTGCTGCCGTTGGTCCACAGCTCGCTCACGGTCCAGTCGGAGTAGCCGTCGACCTTGCCGTCGGCGTCGAGGCCGGCGATCCCGAGCCGGAAGTCCTCGGCGTAATTGTAGTGGTACTCCCCCACGCCCGTCGCGGTGCCGGAGATGCTCGCCGTGGTGGGGTAGCTCACCCCGAGCCCGTTGGTGTACGCGTGGAACGACAGCGGGTGCGCCATGAGGTTCTCGGAGATCGAGGCGCAGTTGAACTTGCGCCACAGCAGCGAGGTCCACCAGTCGTTGGTCGGGATGGCGCCGGCGGGGAAGTTCGCCGTGACGTGCGCCCGCGGGTTGGTGACCGGCGTGCCGTTGCACTCGGTGGGCACGGCACCGCCGGTCGGGGTGCCCTCGGCGTAGCTGCCCGAGCCGACGGTCACCGCCTCCGCGCGCGAGACCGGCAGGACGATCGCCTGCACCAGGTACGCCAGCATGGCGCCGACGGCCACCATGGCCACGAGCCTGCGGCGGTCCAGGGTGCGATGGGAGGGGGTCGGTCGTGCGTGAGCTGACATCCTGCGGTCTCCGATCAGGTGCGGCACGCCCGCCGACGAGGGGTCGGCACAGCGGGCCCGGGGGGCGCGGTGACGCAGCCGTCCGGCGACAGCCGCGGTGAGCGAGCGGGCCGGCAGGACGAGCGCAACGCTGCGCTCGGCCGGGTCGGCCCCGGCTGACTCTCGCCAGCCTGTTCGGTGCGTGATCCGAGTGCGGGAAACGGGGTCCGCCGCCGGATGCATCGGCACGAGACCCTCGCGGAGGGACGTCCTCGCCGGTGAGGTTCCTCCTGAGTGACTCGTGTCACTACTGTGTGACCCCAGAGTCGGACCCCGCGGCAACAAAGTCAAGCGCTCGTTCGACTGACACCTGTCACTCTCCCGACGGAACGGGCCCGGACACGGCACGACGCCCGCCCCCGTGAACGGGAACGGGCGTCGTGGGAGGTGGCCGTCAGCCTCCGGAGCCGGCCTGCGCGGACGCGATGAACGCCAGCATGGCTGATCGCGAGCTGCCGTCGTCGACCCCCACGTCCGGCAGGCTCACCGCCTCCTGCCAGGCCGCCGCCGCGTCGTCCGCGCCGGCGAGCGCCCGGTACATCAGCAGGTAGCCGCCGAACTGCACGCCGTACCCGCCCGGTGTCGCCTCCTCGACCGAGGCCCGGATCTGCTCCGGTGCCACCCCCTCGGCCATGCCGGACTGCACCGGGCCCATCGGGATGAGCTGGATGCCGAGGATGGCGCTGGGCTCAGGGCTGAACCACGTCGCGTAGTCCCGCTTGCCGCCCCAGTTCAGGGACACCATCGTGTGCTCGAAGCCCTCGAACTGCTCGAGGTCCGGCGCCGTCCAGTACGTCCGGGCGGTCAGCGCCTCGGTCGACGCCAGCCAGGTGGCCTCCGTGGCGAGCTCCGGCTGGTCCGACGCCTGCGCCCACAGGCCCAGGCCGTTCCACGCGGTGACCGCCTCGGACGACGACTCCTGGTTGTTCCCGTCCGCGAACGGGGAGGTGCCCGACGCCCACGAGTGGCCGGCGTACGGGTCGAACGACCGCAGCTGCGGCAGCTCGTCCGACGGCAGTGCCGCCGCGATGTCCTGCGCGAGCAGGTTCATCACCGGCGCGAGCCGGGCCGCCAGTGCCGGGTCGTCCTGCGCGAGCAGACCCGCCGCCGCGAGGATGTAGCCGTAGTGGAAGTGGTGGTCGTTGAGCTCGTCCGACCCGAAGGACGGGGTGAGCCCGATCGCCGAGAGCGCGGTCTCGTCGTACACGACGCACCGAGCGTCACGGCGGGTGCACCCGTCCGGCTCGGCCCACTCCGTCAGCGCGTCGACCGTCGTGGACCTCAGCTCCGCCACGACGTCGGGCACCCCCAGCTGCTCCCCGAGCACGACGAGCGACGCCGCACGGTTGAGCGCCTTGCCGCCGAAGTACGTGTCCGACGGGAAGGCCGGGGTGCCCGCGACGTCCGTCGCCAGCGCGTCGACGATCGCCGCGCGCTGGTCGTCGGAGATGCCGTCCAGGTCGAGCTCGCGCGCCGCGGGAACGGCCGGCGCGAACGACGACAGCTGCGACCCGGCGCACAGCTCCAGGTCCCCGTAGACGCTCGGGTAGGCGCCGAGCCCGCAGTCCGTGCGCTCCGGCTGGTCGCCGACGCGGTGGTGGGGCATGAGCACGTACGCGGTCGGCGATCCCCCGGCGGTGCGGTAGGTGAGGGTGGTCCGGGCGACGGTGTCGTCCACGCCGTAGGTCACGTCGACGCCCGTGACCGGGTCGGCCGCAGCGGTCCGCAGCGCGGTGGCGGCCTCCGGAGTGGCGTCCGGCGGCAGCGCGTACCAGGACGCGCTCTCTCCGGCGCCCAGGGTGGTCGACCCGCCGTCGGTCGTGCCGCCGACCAGCCCCCACTGCGACGTGCCCGCGTCCGCGGTAGCGGCGCCGTCGTCACCGGGCGCGAACGTGCCGCCGGCCACCGTGGAGCCCAGTGTCACGTCCTGCGCCGCGGTGAAGCTGACGAACGGCGAGCCCGCCGCCAGCACGACCTTGCCGAGCACCGCGCCCGACGCGTCGAGCAGGTCGATCGTCACGCTCACCGGGTCCGCAGCGCTGACCTGCGCGGAGGTAGCCCCGGCGTCCACGGTCACGGCCGGGACGTGCGGCGCGATGATCACCTTCGCGTCCACCGTCGGTGCGGGCAGACCGAGCGTGAAGCCCGAGTCGGTGAGCCCGAACGACAGCGGCTCGGCGAACACCGGCTGCGGCTGGTCGCCGAACACCAGACCGCTGTACCAGCGGTTGCTGGGCGGCACCACGCCGGGGGCGAGTCGCACGGGATCGATCTTGGCCACCGCCTCGGCGGGGACCGCGGCGACGAGCGCTGCGGAGTCCACCTCGGGCGGGGTCGCGTCCGGCGGGCCGGTCACGTCGGAGACCGGGGCCGACCCGGGTCCGGCAGCACCGTCACCATCCGCGGTCTCGTCGTCGTCCGCCCAGGGCGCGACCACGACGAGCACCGCGGCCAACGTGACCACGACGGCTGCGGCCACGCCGATCACCCACCACCGCCGGCGCGACGTGGGCGGGGGGCGTACCTCGGTCAGGGGTCCTGTCGTTCGAGTCGTCATCCGAAGAGTCCTCCCACGTAGGTCTTCACGGCGGCCGCGGTCCGCGTCACCAGCCCGTCGTTCTCCAGGTGCAGCTCGGCGGTGACCGGCGTGCCCGCGGACACGAGCCCGTTCTGGGCCCCGTCCTCGAGGGAGTCGCCGGACAGGATCAGCACCGCCTGGGCGGCGCCCGCGACGGTCTCGACCTTGACCTCCGAGACGTGCACCGTGATGGCGCTCTGGTTGGGCAGCACGACCGAGACGGTGGCGTCGTCCGCCACCCGTGCGTACTCCTTCGGGGTGAGGGTGTACTCGGCCTGCACGTACAGCGTGTCCGCTCGCTGCACGGTGGCCAGCTGGGTGGCCGACTGGACGAAGGTGCCGCGCTCGGAGGCGATCTCCGTGACGACCCCGTCGCCGGTGGCCAGGACCACGAGGCGTCCGTCGGCGTCGATCTGCGTCGCCTCGGTCGACGTGCGCGCGAAGCCGTTCTTCACGTCGTACTGCAGCGTGGCCGAGTCGATCACGAAGAGCGGGTCGCCGGTGCTCACGTCGTCACCGACGTCGACGAGCTGGTCGACGACGAGTCCCGCGTACGGCGTCCCGACGCCGTAGGACTTGGCGAGGATCTGTGCGGAGTCGCTCACGGCGACCCCGCGCGTCTGGTTCAGCTGGTAGGTGGCGAGGGCACAGAGCACGAGCACGAGGATCATCCCCGCGAACAGTCGGATGCGGCTGGTCCAGGTCATGCGGCACCTCCGGGGAGTGCGGTGGCGAGGACGGGTGCGTCGGCGTGGCGCGGCGTGCGCTGCGCCCTGACGGCCGCGCGAGCGTGGTGCCCTTCCCTCCAGGCGGTGACGACGAAGCCTCCGAGGATCAGGGTGTTGGTGGCGTTCCACGCGACGGCGAGGCTCGGGTACCCGTTGCCGAGGTCCTTCCACACCCCGACCACCGTGGTGATCAGCAGGAACTGGAAGAACAGGACCTGCGGCACCATGAACGCGAACGGCGACCGGTAGGCGCCCTTCTGGCCGGTCACGTGCCACTTCTGGTCCCTGCGCAGCACCGCGTTGACGAGCGCGCGGGTGTAGATCGGGAACGACACGGCGGCGAGCAGGAGCACCTGCCACCGGAACGACCCGAGCGTGTAGAACGCCACGAGGATCTGCATCACGTAGAAGCCCGCGTAGTAGAGCAGCCACGTGAGCGGCGTGATGGTCAGGTTCATCGGCGTCAGGTTGAAGTAGATCTGCAGCGGCGGCACGAGGATCAGCAGCAGGGGCGCGATGCCCGTGAGGTAGTGGGTCGACGTCACCAGGTACTGCAGCCGCTGGTCCATGGTCAGGTTCCGCTTCGGGGACAGCGGGTTGTGGGTGAGCATGATCTCGAAGCCGCCCGTCGCCCAGCGCAGCTGCTGCTTGGTGTACGCCTCGACGGTCTCCGGGGTGTCCCCCACGGCCAGCTCGGTCGGGATGTAGACCGTCCGCCAGCCGTTCTCGTGGAGCATGAGCGACGTCCAGACGTCCTCCGACTTGGAGTCGGAGTAGATGCCACCGATCGAGTCCGCGGCCGCGCGCCGGTAGATGACGTTGGTCCCCACGGAGAATGCGGCGTTGAACCGGTTCCGGCCCGGCTGGATGAACTTGTAGAACACCGACTGCATGTAGCCGGCGCCCTTCGAGATGACGGTGTCGAGGTTGCCGTACACCTGTGGCGTCTGCACGAAGGCGACGTCGTCGGTGGCGAAGAACGGCACGGTCTCGTGCAGGAACTGCGGGAGCGGCACGAAGTCGGCGTCGAAGATGACGAAGAAGTCACCCTTGGCGATCGACAGGGCGTGGTTGATGTTCCCCGCCTTGGCGCCGTTGCTCGACAGCCGTCGGACGTAGCGCGCCCCGAGCTGGGCCGCGAGGTCGCGGACCGCGTCGGACCGGCCGTCGTCGAGGATCCAGGTGTCGTGCCGGCCCTGCATCGCCACCGCGGCGGAGACCGTCCGTCGGATGGTGGCGAGATCCTCGCCGTACGTCGTGATGAAGACGTCGACGCTGATCGGCCACTCCTGCAGGTACATCCGCCATGCCTGCGGCTGCTTCTCCGTGCCGTCGCGGATGATCTCCGCCAGGTCGTAGAGGCGATCCTGGGCGTGGTGGAAGGCGAAGCCGCGAGGGTTGTGCCCGCTGGACAGCACGGTCCACATCGCCAGCAGGGCGTGCGCCACGAGCACGGACTCGGCCACCATGACCAGCGTGTACGGCAGCCAGTCGCCCCGGTTGGCCGGGTTGAGCAGGAAGACCGCGTAGATGATCACGCCGGCGCAGGCGAGCAGGACGAGCAGCATGAGGGACGGGCTCTGGGCCGACTCGTTCTCGGCGGTCCGGGTGGGTTTGATCGTCAGCTGCTCGGTGCGTCGAGGTTCCAGCAGGAGCTTGTCGAACGTCGTTGCCATGGGGTCGCACCCTTCGGTCGTCCGGTCGGACGGCCGGGTGGACTCACGGGTCCACCTGACCGGTGTGACGGCGACGCTGGCGCCAGGAGCACGGAAGGCGACGGCCGTCGGACTCCGGTGTGACCGGATCTCGACTGGCGCCGCCGCCTCTGTGTTGTGCAGGACGCTACGTACTGTGCGTAGGTCTGTCCACAAATGGCACCGTGCAGGATGTCACAGGGTGAGATCTGGTCCCACGAGATGACATGGACGCCTGTCCTGTGCGACAGGCGCGGGGTCCTCAGCTGCGGTCGCGGCCCAGGTGGCGGGCGGCGCGCAGACCGAACACCGTGGCCGGTCCGATGGTCGACCCGGGGCCGGGGTAGGTCCGACCCATGACCGAGGCGGAGTTGTTGCCGGCCGAGTACAGCCCCTCGATGACCGAGCCGTCCTCGCGCAGCACGCGGGCGTCCGCGTCGGTGACCACGCCGCCCTTGGTCCCCAGGTCGCCCACGACCACCTGGAACGCCGTGAACGGCCCCTTCTCCAGCGGGCCCAGGCACGGGTTCGGGTGCACGGTCGGGTCGCCGTAGTAGCGGTCGTACGCCGAGTTGCCGCGGCCGAAGTCGGCGTCGACGCCGGACCGGGCGAAGCCGTTGAACCGCTCGAACGTTGCCCGCAGCCGCTCGGCGTCGATCCCCATCTTCCTGGCTAGCTCTCCCGGGGTCGCCGCCTTGACCATCGTCCCCGCCTCCGCCATGGCCTTGGTGGAGCGCGGGTCCATCGCATAGCTGCGCAGGTACCGGCGGGCGTGGCGCGTGTCGGCGACGATCCAGTAGGTGCCGTCCCTGTCGTGCTCGAGCATGTGGTGGCCGAGGTCGACGTACGACTCGGACTCGTTGGCGAACCGGTCCCCCTCGGAGTCCACCAGGATCGAGTAGGGCATCGAACGCTCACCGACGAGGAACCCCGGGCTCTCACCCGGCGCGGGGGCCACCGAGGCGCCCCACCACGCGTCGTCCATGAGCTCGACCGCGGCACCGAGCTCCTGGGCGAGGTCGAGCGTCGCCCCGAGGTTGCCCGGGTTGCCGGACGGGTGGCCGTCGATCCCCTGGTACTTCTGCCGCAGGACGGTGTTGTGGTCGAACCCGCCCGCGGCGAGGACCACGCCGCGGTTCGCACGGATCGACACGGTCTTGCCGCCCTGCGTGGTGCGGACGCCGACCACGCGTCCGTCCTCGACGACGAGTTCCTCGAGCGGGGCGTTCAGCCAGAGAGGCGTGCGCTGCTTCTGCACCACGATGTCGAGGAACGAGCACGCCAGCGCCGCGCCCGTGCCGACGAGCTTCTTGCCGCGCACCGCACCGCCGAGGGTGCGGAAGACGAACTGGGCACCGCGCACGAACCCCGAGGGCGTGGACCAGGAGCGGCCGAGGAGCCAGACGTCGTCCGTCTTGAGCGGCAGCGGCATCATCGCCCGGGTGGTCCGCCACCACGCGCCGATCTTCCGGGCGTCGAACGGCTCGACCTCGACGGCTCGGCCGATCTTCCCGCCGGGCAGCTCGGGGTAGTAGTCCGGGTAGTCGGCGGCGCGGGCGAAGCGCATGCCGTACTTCTCGGCGGTGGTGACGAAGTCCGCGACGCCGTCGACGAACGCCTCCTTGCGCTCCCGCGAGGTGGCCAGGTAGTCGTCGCCGACGGTCGCCTCCAGGTAGGTCAGCGCCTCCTCGCGCGAGTCGCCCGCGCCGGCGCGCTGCATGACCGGGCTGTTCGGCAGCCACAGGCCGCCGCCCGACATCGCGGTGCTCCCGCCCCACTTGTCGGTGGACTCGATCATGAGCACGCTCAGCCCCTCGTCGGCAGCGCCCATGGCTGCGGCGAACCCCGCGCCGCCGGAGCCCACGACGACGACGTCGTAGGTGTGGTCGAAGAGATCCGGCATCGAGTGCTCCTTCGGGTAACCGGACAGCATTGTCCGGATGTCTAGGATGCCATCATGCCCACGCCGCCGCGCACAAGCAACCGAGGTCCGGCCGCCGCGCCGGAGAACCGGCGCGCCATCCTGGACGCCGCCCGCCGGGTGTTCGCCGACCGCGGGTACCACGCCCCGTTGAGCGCCATCGCGCAGAGCGCCGGGGTCGGCCAGGGCGTGCTGTACCGGCACTTCCCGACCCGGCTCGACCTGGCGTTCGCGGTGTTCGAGGAGCACCTGGCCGAGCTCGAGGCGATCGCCGCGCTCCCCGACGACGACGCGTTCGTGCGCCTGTGGTCACGGCTCGTGGAGCTCACCGTCGAGGAGTCCGCCTTCGTGGAGATGTTCCTGGACGCCCGCCGCAACCTGCCGGAGACCGACATCGGCGAACGCCTGCCGACCTTCGTCGCCGCGACACTGCCGCGTGCGCAGGCCGCGGGGCTGGTCAGTCCCCGGCTGAGCGTGGCGGACGTCCTCCTCGCGCAGCGCATGGTCTACGGGGTGGTGGCGACGTCCCTGGGGGCCGCGCAGGCGAAGGAGTCGGTGGACCAGGCGCTCGTCCTGCTGCGACCCCTGCTGCTGCCCGGATAGACACAGCCACGTCCCAGGCGACGGTCCTACGGTGGAGTGCACAGTCGCGTCGCACGGGAGGAATCATGACCACCGAGCCGAGTCCCAGCGCCACCCCCGACCCGCTCGCAGGCGGCCCGGCCACCAGACCGATCCCGGCCCCCGCTCCCCCACCCCCTCCCGCGCAGTACGTCCCCGGGCCGCCCGCCCCTCCCCAGCGCCCGGAGCCGTCCGCACCCGTCGGGTGGGTGATCGCGGGCATGATCCTGTTCTGGCCGACGGGCATCCCCGCCCTCCTGGCCTCGCACCGCGCCGCCCGCGCGTTCGGCGCCGCCGACACCGAGGTCGCCCAACGGGAGTCGGCCAACGCCCGCAGGTGGGGGATCATCAGCGTCTGCGTCGGAGCGGCCCTCATCGCCGCAGCGGTGCTCCTCTCGATCCTCTGGGCGGTGGTGGCCGCGGTGGCCATCCGCGAGGCGGTCGACGACGGTGGGTGGCAGCGCGGCCCCGACTGGACGTTCGAGATGCCCGACGACTCGACCCACCCGGGGATGCCCGAGCGGGGCGGCCCCGACCGGTAGCACCCCTCCCGCGTCGGGCACGGGCAGAGGACGATGGCGAGCGTTCCTCCCACCAGCCCAGGAGACGCCATGACCCGACAGAGCGTGCACACCGACGCAGCGCCCGCAGCACTCGGTCCCTACAGCCAGGCGATCGTCGCGGGCGGGTTCGTCTTCTGCTCGGGCACGGCCGGGATCGACCCGGTCACCGGCGAGATCCCCGACGGCATCGAGGCGCAGACCGACCTCGCCCTGCGCAACCTCGCGGCGACGCTCGATGCTGCGGGCTCGTCGATGGACGACCTGGTCAAGACCACGATCTTCTACGCCGACGTGGCCGACTTCGGCGCCCTCAACGCGGTGTACGCGCGGCACATGCCCACCCCGCCGCCGGCGCGGTCGGCGCCCGCCAACGTGATCCTGCCGCGCGGCCTGCTCGTCTCCATCGAGGCGGTCGCCACGGTGTCAGGCGCGTAGACCTCAGCCCGCGAGGATCTGCGTGAGCAGCTGCGGCACGTCCACCAGGGCGACCCGGATGGCCGCGTCGCTGCAGCCGTACGGCAGGACGAGCGTGTCCCCGTGCAGCAGCGCCCCGCACGTGTAGACGACGTTCGGCACGTACCCGTCGCGCTCCTCGGCCGTCGGCGTCAGCAGCGGCGACCGGAGGCTGCCCCGCACGCGTCGGGGGTCGTCGAGGTCGAGGAGCATCGCGCCGATCCCGTACTGGCGCATCGGGCCGACGCCGTGCGTGAGCACGAGCCAGCCCTCGGGCGTCTCGATCGGCGACCCGCAGTTCCCGACCTGGATGATCTCCCAGGCCCACACCGGCGCACTGAGGGTGCCCAGGTCCTCCCAGTGCAGCAGGTCGGTGGACGCCGCCAGCGAGTTGCTCTCGCGGTCCCATCGCGACAGGGCGAGGTACTGCCCTCCGACGCGGCGCGGGAAGAGGGCCATGCCCTTGTTCTTCGCGCCGGGCCCGGACAGCCGGCGCATCCGGAACGTGGTGAAGTCGTCGGTGGCGACCAGGTGCGGCGCCACCGACTCGCCGTCGAAGGCGGTGTAGGTGCCCAGGTACCCGCGCTGGCCCTCGGTGTGCTCCACCTCGACCAGCCGGAGGTCCTCGATGCCGTTGCGCTCGGCCGGGCTGCCCGGCAGGAGCACCCGGGAGTCGACCGAGCTCGCGGTCTCGAAGGTCGCGTCGTACGAGCAGGACGCGAGCCACGCAAGGCGCGGGCTGCCCTCGACCGCGGCCGCCGTGAACGACGCCGGCAGGGCGCGGAGCCGGGCGGCGGCGTCGGCAGGATCCCCGGCGAGCTCCTCGTTCTGCCGCAGCAGCTCGTCCCGGGCGTGCTCGATGCCGTGGCGGACCGCCACCGACGTCGTGGGCCCGGGGGCGTCTAACGTGACCACGTCCGCGGCGTCGACCACACCGGTGCGCAGCTCCACGCAGGAGACGTGCCCCTCGCCCACGCCGCGCACGCTCATGACGAACCGCGTCGAGCCCGCCGGCAGACGGCTCTGGTCGGGGTGCGCCACCATCGACGGGTTGAACAGGGCGGCCGACTCGATCGCGTACTCCTGGCTCATGCAGGCACCGATGAGCCGGCGCCGCTCGAGCGAGAGGCCGTCCGCGCCCTCGACGTGCCGGGCCACCAGCGCGAACCGCTCGTCCAGGAGCTCGACCAGGTCGTCGTGACGGGCGCTGAACGAGGTCAGGACGTCGATCAGCGCGGTGTCCACCTGGTCGTCGGGGAGCGCCAGGAGGCGCGCCAGGACGACCGCGCGACGCGACAGGCCGGCGCCGTGGATCTCCTCGCCCGGGAGGAAGGGGGTGCTCACCACGCGCGAGGGGTCGGGGCGCAGCACGTGCGGCGTCCGCTGCAGGAGGGGACGCCCGTCGACGAGCGTCATGCGACCGCCTGCACGAGGGAGAGCCGGCCGAGCTGGAGGGTGGACAGGGCGGCGAGGGTCGACTCCGCCCCCTGGTTCTGGTTCACGCCGTCCGCGTGGAGCCCGTCGAACCCGCCGCCCGACAGCGCGTCGTAGAGCGTCGCGCCACTGTCGTTCTCGCCCAGGAACCACCCCACGCAGCGGCCGAGGTACGCCAGCCAGACCTCCTGGCGCGTCGCCCGGAACGCCCGCCAGCACGCCTCCGCCAACGCAGCGACCTCGATGGGCTGCTGGTCGAAGCCGGGACGCTCGTCACCGTCCTGCCAGCCGCCCGCAGGCGTGAGGGACAGGTGGTCGTCGTGCGTCTCCTGCGCGACGAGCCAGTGCAGGAGGTCGAGCCCGCGCTGCAGGGTGGCGTCGTCGTCCAGCGCCGCGCCGAGGGCGATCAGGGCCTCGGGGAGCACGGCGTTGGCGTAGCTGAGCCGCTCGTCCGGCCACGGCCACGCCGGGTCGGTGGCGGGTCGGGCGAGCATGGTCCGCGCATCGGCCAGCAGCGCGCGGGCGGCCGGCTCCCCCGGCGCGACTGCGAGCACCTCGGCGGCGCCGAGCGCCGCGTAGGCCATGGCGTGCCACCAGGGCGAACGCTGGCGCATGCCGACCACGGCCGCGTCGACCGCGGCCCGCCGCACGCGGGGGTCGCGCGTCGCGCTTGCCGCCGTGCCCAGCGCCCACAGGGCACGCCCCCAGTGGTCCTCGACGGTCGCGGCGTCGGTCCAGCGCCCGGACAGGTCCCGGCGGTTGTGGAACCGCCCCAGGCCGTCCTGGGCGAACAGGGTGAACCGCAGGTAGGTCGCCGCGAGCTGGTCCACCTGGGGCGACGGACGCAGCTGGCGGGACGTCACGACGAGACCCCGGGCGACGTCGTCGAGGCAGTAGCCGTGCTCCGGGCGCGGCTCCGTGAGCAGGGCGTGCTCGAACAGGCCGATCGGCGTGCTGAGGTGGGCCAGGTGATCGAACACCGGTGCCGGGTACATCAGGCGGCCGACCGGGTGCGCGCGTGCAGCAGCTCGGCGCCGAGCCCGAGGTACTGGCCGGCGACCGCGGTCCACGACAGACCGGGCGCCAGACCCCGGGAGGCGGCCGACATCGAGCCGGCCAGCCCGGGCTCGGTCAGCACGCGGCGGAGCCCGGCCCCGATCGCGGCCGGGTCCCGACGAGGGACGAGGATGCCCGCGCCGCCGGACAGCAGCTCGACCGCGTGGGGGAACGCCGTCGACACCACCGGCTTGCCGGCGACGACCGCCTCGGTCAGGACGCCGGAGGTGACCTGGTCGGGCGAGTCGTAGGGCAGCAGCACGACGTCGGCAGCCGCCACGATCCGCTGCAGGGTCGGGACGTCCAGGTAGCGGTCGTCGAACTGCACCACGGCGCCGAGGCCGAGCCGGTCGACCAGCCGCTCCAGGCGGTGGCGGTAGGCCTCACCGCTGCGCTCGAGCACCTTGGGGTGGGTCTGGCCGACGATCCGGTAGGTGGGACGCGGTCGCAGGTCGGACAGGCCCGCCAGCGCCTCGAGCGCCCACTCGATCCCCTTGCCCTCGCCGAGCAGCCCCCACGTCAGCACCGTGGGAGCCGTCCGCGCCGCGGTGACGGACTCGTCCTGGACACGGTTGTCCCGGGCGCCGTGGGCGATGACCGTCACGGACTCGGGGTCGACGCCCCAGCCGGCGATGAGTCGCTGGCGGCCCGCCTCGGTCATGGTCACGGTGACGGACGACGCGGCGACCACCCGCGCCAGCACCTCGTGCTGGTGCGCGGTCGGGTCGGCCAGCACGGTGTGCAGCACCGTGATCACCGGCACGCGGACACGCGCGAGCACGTCGAGCACGTCCGCGCCGTCCGGTCCCCCGAAGATCCCGTACTCGTGCTGGACGAGGGCCACGTCGCAGGCGTTGAGCGCGGCAGCCGCGTCCCGTGCCTCGTCGGGCTTCCCGGTCACCAGCTGGTGCGAGACGAGCGGCACCGGCGGCTGCAGGGAGTCGACCACGCGCACCACCGACACGTCGGCACCGGCCCCGACCAGGTGGGTGGCGAGCGCGGACGAGAAGGTGGCGAGGCCGCACTGCGTGGGAGGGAAGGTGGACAGGACGCCGAACCTGATGGCCATGGAGGCCCTTCGCACTGATGGTGCAATGCAGCGGAGTGCGCTACCGACCTCGGGCGGGGCCTGATCGACATCCCCGGGCGTCCTGGCCGGCCGGTCGTGCTCACAGCCGGGCCTGGCACCGCCTCGCTAGGATACCAGCCGTGGTCAGGCGGCCCCCGTGACCTCCGACCTCCCCAGCCGTGGAGGCACCCCGTCAAGATCGCCGTGCTCGCCTCGATCGCGCACCGCACGCCACCCCGCTCCTACGGGCCGTGGGAGCAGGTGGCCTCGACCCTCGCCGAGGGGTTGGTGGCCCGCGGTCACGACGTCACCCTGTTCGCCACCGCCGACTCGCTCACCCGTGCCCGGCTGCATGCCGAGGCGCCGGCCGGGTACGAGGAGGACCCGTCCATCGACGTCAAGGTGTGCGAGGCGCTGCACATCGCCGCGGTGTTCGAGCGGGGTGCCGAGTTCGACGTCATCTCGAACCAGTTCGACTTCCTGCCGCTCAGCTACAGCCGGCTCGTCGACACCCCGGTGGTGACCACCATCCACGGCTTCTCGTCGGACCGGATCCTGCCGGTCTACCGCGCCTACGACGACATCGCGCACTACGTCTCCATCAGCGACGCGAACCGGCACCCGGACCTCACCTACGACGCGACGATCCACCACGGCCTGGACCTCGCACAGTTCACGCCCGGTCCCGGCGACGGCGGCTACCTGCTGTTCCTCGGTCGCATCCATCCCGACAAGGGCACCCACGTCGCGGTCGAGGTCGCCCGTCGGTCCGGCATGCCGCTTGTCATCGCCGGTGTGGTGCACGACGAGACCTACTTCCGGACCTTCGTCGAGCCGTTCGTCGACGGGTCCCGGGTGCGCTTCGTGGGATCCGTCGGGCCTGCGGAGCGGGACCGCCTGCTCGGCGGTGCCGCCGCCCTCCTGCACCTGATCGACTTCGAGGAGCCGTTCGGTCTGTCCGTGGTCGAGGCCCTCGCGGCCGGCACACCGGTCGTCGCGACACCGCGCGGGTCGCTGCCGGAGCTGGTCCGCGACGGAGTGACCGGCTTCCTCGTCGTCGACGCCGACCAGGCGGTCGCTGCGGTAGGCCGCCTGCCCTCGATCGATCGGCACCGGTGCCGACGCGAGGCCGAGAGCCGGTTCAGCGCGGCGCGCATGGTCGACGACTACGAGCGGCTGTTCCGGGCCGTCGCGGGCTGAGGGCGCGACACCCGTCGGACCGCAGCATGATGGCGGGAGGACGGGAGGCCGACCGTGGACGTGCACCACCTCACCGACGACGGCGTACGCGAGTGCTCGGTCGACGAGCTGCCGGCACTGCTCGCGGGACGCGTCGGGCTGGTCTGGGTCGACATCCCCACCTGGGACGCGGAGGCGGAGGACGTGCTGACCCGGGTGTTCGGGCTGCACCCCCTCGCCGTGCACGACTGCGAGGTCCGCAACCGGCTGCCCAAGGTGCACGCCTACCCCGACTCGCTGTTCCTCGTGCTGCACGCACCCGAGCGCGGCGAGGGCGGGCACGTGCACCACGTCGAGCTCGACCGCCTGATCGGTCCGCGCTACCTGGTCACGGTGCACGGTCCGGTCAACCCGGCCGTCCCGCTGGACGTCGCCCTGCGGGACACCCGCGAGGTCCTGGACCGGATCCGTGCCGGACGGCTGCGGCCCCGGACGTCGTTCGACATCTCGCACGCGATCGTCTCGACGCTCACCCGGCGGATGGAGAAGTTCGTCGAGGAGCTCACCGCCGACGTGTGGGAGCTCGAGCGGCGGGTGACGGCCGGTGCCTACGACGACCCGGAGAAGTTCCTCGACGAGATGTTCCGCACCCGCCACGGTCTGCTGGCCGTCCGCACGATCGCCGCGCAGACCGCCGAGATCTACCGACGGGTGGCCGGCCTGCAGCGCGCGGTGCCGGAGGAGAGTCGCCACCTCGTCGGGGACCTCGTCGACCAGTTCGACCGGATCGCGGGTCTCGCCGTCGAGGAGAAGGACTACCTGCAGGGGGTCATCGAGTTCTACCGCGCCCGCACCGAGACGAAGATGACGATCGCCGCCGAGCGGCTCGCCGTCATCGCCGTGGTCACCCTGCCGATCACGGCCCTGGCCTCGGTGCTCGGGATGAACCTCATCGTCAACCAGCACACGACGGTCGTGCCGCTCGTCGGCGCTCTCGCCGTGATGATCGCGATGTCGGGCAGTCTGCTGTGGTGGGCCAAGCGGCAGGGCTGGTGGTAGCGCCTCAGCCTGATCCGAAGCACACGAAGCCGGTCACGTCCGCGGCCCCCGCGGCGGCCAGTGCGGCCGCCGGGCGAGCTCCCGCGAGCAGGCGGGCGTGCAGGTCGACCATGAGGGGCAGCGCCGCGTCGTCGGTCTCGCGCGTCACGCTGGCGATCACCGTGCGCGAGCCGGAGGCGAGCAGGGCGCTCGCGGTGCCGAGCGACTCGTCGCCCGGACGTGTGTCGTGCAGGCCCAGGTCGCAGCACGAGAGCACGACCAGCTCCGGCGGGTGCGGCAGCCGGAGCAGGTCGTAGCCCATCAGCGGACCGTCGGCCAGCTCCAGGCTCGAGAAGAGCGGGTTGTCCGCCTCGTGGCGGCCGTGCGCGGCGGCGTGCACCACCCCCGCGCCGGAGAGCGCGGCCCGGGTCGCGTCCACCGTCGCCCGCTCGCCGACGAGCCGGCTCGTCGGTCGCCGCGCCGCACTGAACAGGTCCGAGATCGCCACCACCTCGGCCTCGCCGCGGGACGTTCCGGGCCCGGAGACCAGCACGCTCGGTCGATCGGGCGACCGTGCGGCGGAACGGTCGAGCCAGCTGCTCGCCGAGACGGCGACGGTCACGGGTCGCCCGTGCGTCGCCGGCAGGGCCGACCACGGGACGGTGAGCAGCCCACCCGTCGGGACGACGACGAGGTCACGGTCCCCCACCAGGGCGAGGATCGGGTCGAGGACCCGTCCGCTGAGCGCGGCGGCGTCCCCCGTACCGGCCGCCCGCACGCCGGAGCGCAGGTCCGCGGGCAGCCCGCCGGCCAGGACGTCGAGGTCCGCCCGCAGCCGCGCGGTCGCCTCCTGCGCCTCGGCCAGCGGCCCGAGCGTCACGAGGCGCGCCCGGGACCGGGTGGCGACCAGGGCCCTGAGCACCCCTGCGCTCTCCACGTAGACGACCAACGCCGCACCGTCCAGGGCCGCCTGCACGCGCGACAGGGACGCGACGCGCTGCGCCACGCCCGTGCCCGGGGCCGCCCACGTGCGGCGCCGGAGCTCGCCGCCGAGGCGCGCCCGGCGCTGCCGGAGCTCGGCCGTGGGGCGACCGTCGAGCTCCGCACGGGCCAGGGCGACGCCGAGGGCGCGCAGGTCGCGCCACGCACCCTCGTCCTCGTCGCCGAGGACCGCCGGCCGGGTGAGCATCGCCTGCGCGCGCGCCAGCTCCGCCCAGCCGAACACCTCGGCAGGTCTCCCCGTCGCGAGAGCGTCCGCGAGCCCCGCTCCCGCCAGCTCCCTGCCGAGCAGCGCCGCCCCGCCCTGCAGGTCCAGCGCACCCAGCCGGGAGCGCCAGCGGTGCAGGGTGGCCAGACCGCGGCGGCGCTCGCGTGCGGCCACCCGCGGCAGTCCCTCGGCGGCTGCCGCGTCAGCACGCGCCGCACGCTGGAGGAGCCGCGCCTCGAGACCGGCTCCCCGGATGCTCGTGGCAGCGAGCAGCCGTCGCGACTCGTCCGGACGCCCTGCCGCGGCGTGCACTCGAGCCGCCACCAGCGCGGCAGCCCGCGCGTCCTCGCGCATCCCGAGCGCCGCCAGGGTCTGGTGCAGCTGCTCGGCCCGGTCGGCCGTGCCGTGCCGACGACGCTCCTCCGCTGCCGCGCCCCGCAGGTCCATGAGCTCGGCCCGCGCGGCCCACCGCACGTTCCCGCGACGCAGGAACACCGTGCGCGCACCCCTCGCGAGGCGGCGGGCGTCCCCCGGCCGTCCGCCGAGCAGTGCCGCCGCGGCGCGCGCGAGCTCACCCTCCGCAGCGTCCTGGAGCGATCCCTGCGCGCGCAGGGACTCGACCGCGGCCGCGAGCTCGCGCTCGGCCTCGGTGACCAGGCCGGCGGCGACCAGCACCCGGCCGCGGTCGAGTCCGAGCATCGCCAGGATCCCGGGCAGGAGTCCCTCGTACAGCCGCTCCGCCTCCACGTAGTGGTGCAGCGCGGACGGCAGGTCGCCGGAGAGGTAGTCGAGGAAGCCGAGGTCGTGCACGGCCTTCGCGACGAGCACCTCCGCGCCCTCCCGCCGGGCCAGCGCCAGGCACTGGTCGAGATCCGCTCGCGCCGGTCCGAGCCGCGCGGCGCCCATGTGCACCACCGCGCGATTGACCAGCACCTTCGCGACGAGCACGGGCTGGGCCTGCACGTCGAGGCTGGCCAGTGCGACGCCGTACTCGGCGAGGGACTCGTCGTCGCGCCCGGCCCGGCGCAGCAGGATGGCCCGCTGCGCGTGCGCGATCGCGCGCTCCTGCGGAGGCAGCAGGCCGGTCGCCGCGGCCAGGAGCTCCAGGCCAGCCCCGAGATGCCCGGCCTCGGCCTCCGCCATCGCCAGGCTCACGCTGACCCGGCCGCGCAGGTTCTGCTCGCCGTCGCGGTCCTGCGCGGGGTCGCCGAGGGCGCGCAGCGCGGCCCGCAGCAGCCGAGCGCCCGCAGCCGGGCGCATGTCCTCGTTGGCGGCGACGCCCGCCGCGTACAGGTCGGCGGCGCGGCTCACAGCTCGAAGGCGGACGTCACCACGACCCCGTCCGGTGTTCGCACCACCAGCCGCACGGCGCCCGCCGGGACCTCCTCGAGCACGAACCGACCGGACGCGTCGGCACCCACCACCAGGGCCCCCTCCGGCAGCTGAAGCTCGACCTCGGCCGCCCGGCCGGGCAGCAGCCAGCCGTCGACCCGGCGCGCTCCGCTCGGTCCCTCCGCCACGCTCAGCAGGACCGTGAGCGCCTCGGCCTCGAACCGGAGGGTGCGGACCCGGCTCGACGCCCGGGCGCCCGGCGCCACCGTCGCGTCCTCGACCAGCCGGGCCACCTCGGCGTCCAGCTGCGAGGCACCGAGCGCGAGGACCACGAGCTGGTCGAGCACGGGCGGCGGCGGGTCTGTCTCGTCGAACCCGGCGCGCAGACCGGCGAGGATCCGCTCGTCCAGGACGTCCGGCCACTCGTTCATGGCGCCTCCCACAGCGGGTCGGCCAGGAGGAGCTCGCGCAGCTTGGTCAGGCACCGCCCCCGCGTGGGGCCGATGCTGCCGTGCGGCATGCCCATGGCCTCCGAGATCGCGGTGTAGTCCGGACGGTCCACCTGGGCCACGACCCGCAGCAGCTGCTGGCACCGCTCGGAGAGCTGGGCGAAGGACCGCCAGAGGCTCCGCGCGCGCTCGTGGGCCACGAGGTCGTCGACGACGTCGGGACCGGGGTCGTCCGGGAGCTCGACCGTGTCCGTCGGGATCACCTGGCGGGACCGTCGGTGCACCTTCATCGCCTCGTTGCGCGCGACCGTCGTCAGCCATCCGGCGAGCGCCTCGGGCACACGGATCTCGTGGAGGCGGCGGACGAGCTCCAGCCACGTCGTCTGCACCACGTCCGCGGCGGTCGACGCGTCGAGCCCCTGCGACCGGGCGACGTGCCACAGGAGCGGGTTCAGGTCGTGCACCATCTCCTCGATGGCGGCGGAGTCGCCCGCTCGCGCCCGGACGAGACAGGCGGCGAGCCTCTCCCGGCGGCTCGCGCGGGCGTCGACGGGGGCAGCCGGTGGTTGCAGGTCCTGGGTCATCGCGTCCCCAGCACAATCTCCCGGGCGCGGGCCACCCGGGCGAGCACCGCGTCCCGGTGCACCGAGGCGCTGTCCGCGTCCTGCGCGACGGCCTGCGCGAACCTGCCCGCGACGATCGCCGCCGCGAAGGAGGTGCCACCCCAGCGCGCCGTGCCGGTGGCCATGTCGTCCGGGTCGAACGCCCAGGGCTGCCCGGTCGCGCCGGAGAGCTGCTCCGCACCGAGCACCCGTCCGAACGACGCCGGCATCGCACTCACGACCGCGGACCCCCGCTCGTAGTGCTGGACCCACGGCCCATAGCTGCTGAACGCCGCGAGCGAGCCGTCCGGGTTGGTGGCACCCACGCTGACGAGTGGCACCGCGGGCAACGACTCCGGCGTCGCCAGGGCGGTGAGTGCGGCGGGGAAGACCGGCACGCGGTCGGACCTGTTCCCCGCCGCGGCGACCACCTGCACGCCCAGCTCGCCCAGCTCGCCGAGCAGCCGACGGACCTGCACGGGGTGCTGGTCGGCGGGATCGTCGTCCTGGTAGCCCCAGGCCAGGCACACCACGTCGACGAACGCGGCCGGCTCCTCGGTCGCCCGCCGCACCCGGTCGAGCAGCCACGTGAGCGCGGACACCGACCGGCCCGGCGGGAAGAACCCGTCCGCGTCCATCGCCTGCAGTGAGAGGAGCCGCGCCGACGGGCCGTACTGCCGCACGAGCCCGGCGACGAACGTGCCGTGCCCGGCCGCGTCGTCCAGAGCGCCGTCCTGGTCCACGTTGCCCACCCGCGGCCCGGGCAGCTCCTCGGCCGGGGACCAGCCGAGGTCGAGCGCGTCGGTGACGAGCGGACCGTCCGGCCCCGTGAACCAGGCATGCGCGGCGATCCCCCCGTCCACGACCGCCACCACCGGCGGGCGTGCCGGCCGGACGGTGTCGGGCGGCGGCACGAGCGGGCCCACGTCGACGGCCTCGCGGACGGCGCCGGCGAACGGGCTGCGCACCGCGAACGGGCTCCGGACCGCCAACGGCCGGCGGGAGTCGACGAGGCTCCGCAGCGCGAAAGGGCTCCGGACCGCGAACGGGCTGCGCACCGCGAAGGGGCTCCGGACGGCGAAGGGACTCCGCACGGCCGCGAAGGGACTCCGCACCGCGGTGGCTTCCTCGAGCAGCCCGGTGCGGTCGTCACGCTCGGTGACGGGCCGCAGTGACGCCAGGGCGCGGGCGAGCGCGCTGTCGATGCCCGCCGGGTCGTCGCCGTACGCCGGCAGGTGCGCCTGCAGCGCCACGCCCGCCTCGGCGGCCGGCATGCCGGAGACCCGGAGGGTCCGACGTCCCGCCACGACGGTCTCCGCGGCGAGCGAGGCGGCGAACGGCAGCAGGAGCTCGTTGAGCCGGGCGAGGACCTCGTCCGTGAGCGCGGCGGCCTCGGCGGTGAGCAGCGCCTCGCTCGGCCGGACCCCGTCGCCGACCGGTCCGGGATCGGCGTGGGTCACCCCCGCCGCAGGCTCGGCCGGTCGGTACCACCGCGTGTCGTCGTTCCCGGTCATGAGTCGGCCTCCGTCGGACGATCCACCCTCGTCTCAGGTTAGGGTCGCGCCCCAGCGCCGGGATACCCCCGCGGGCGGCCCGTCGTCGCCGCCCCCGCAGCGCGCCCGACGTGTCCCCCGTCACCCGGACGGGCTACGGTGCCCGAGGCACCGCAACCCGGTGCAGAACCGACAGCACGGGAGGACTCCGGCATGGGAATCACCATCCTGCAACGGGCCAGCGTGAGGGCGGGTGCGGTGGCGACAGCCGCGGTCCTCGCCGTGGGCCTCGCCACACCGGCCGCGGCCGGCAACGGGCACGGCGGCGGCGGCGGTAGCGGCTCGACGGACTATCAGCTCACCGTCATGGGCACCACGGACCTGCACGGCAACGCACTGAACTGGGACTACTTCAAGAACGCGGAGTACGACGACAGCGCCCACAACGACGTGGGCCTGGCCAAGGTCTCGACCCTGGTCAACCAGGTGCGCGCGGACCGTGGAGACCGCAACACCCTGCTCATCGACGCGGGCGACACCATCCAGGGCACCTCGCTGGCGTACTACTACGCCAAGATCCAGCCGATCTCGAGGACCGTCGAGCACCCGATGGCCACCGCCATGAACGCGATCGGCTACGACGCCGCGGCGCTCGGCAACCACGAGTTCAACTACGGCATCCCCTACCTGCGCACGTTCGAGAAGCAGGTCGACTTCCCGCTCCTCGCCGCGAACGCCACCTTCGACAAGAACGGCAGGGCCGCCTTCACGCCCTACGTCATCAAGACCGTCCGGCCGCCGCACGGCAAGCCGATCAAGGTCGGCATCCTCGGCCTGACCAACCCGGGCATCGCGATCTGGGACAAGGCGAACGTCGAGGGCCAGATGAGCTTCGGCGGGCTCGTCGAGCAGGCGACCAAGTACGTGCCGGAGATGAAGCGCAAGGGTGCCGACGTCGTCGTCGTCGCGGCGCACTCCGGGGCGGACACGTCGTCCTCCTACGGCGACGCCCTGCCGTTCCCGGAGAACGCGGCGACGCTCGTGGCCGAGCAGGTGCCCGGCATCGACGCGATCCTCGTCGGTCACGCCCACCAGGAGATCGCCGAGCGCGTCGTCACCAACACCGCGACCGGCAAGCCCGTCGTCCTCTCGGAGCCGCTCAAGTGGGGCGAGCGCCTGTCGGTGTTCGACTTCGACCTCTCGTTCAGCCGTGGCCGCTGGAGCGTGCAGTCGGTGGACGCCTCCGTGCTCAACTCGAACACCGTCCCCGAGGACCCCGCGATCGTCAGCCTGCTCCAGGCGAACCACCAGACGGTCGTCGACTACGTCAACGGCGTGATCGGCACCTCGACCGAAGCCATGTCCGCGGCGACCGCACGGTACGAGGACACCGCGGTGCTGGACTTCATCAACTACGTCCAGGCCGGGGCGGTCAAGGCGGAGCTCACGGGGGCGGACGCCGCCCTGCCGGTGCTCTCGATCGCGGCGCCCTTCAACAAGGACGCGGCGATCCCCGAGGGTGACGTGTCCGTGCGGGACATCGCCGGCCTGTACATCTACGACAACACGCTCCTGGGCATCAAGCTCACGGGCGCGCAGGTCAAGGCGTACCTGGAGAAGTCCGCGGAGTACTTCAAGGCCGCGCCCGCTCCCGGCACGTACCCGGCCGCCAGCCTCACCAACGCGGTGACGCCGACGGCTCCGAACGGCACCCCGGACTACAACTACGACGTCATGGGTGGGCTCGACCAGCCGCTCACCTACGGCATCGACCTGGCGCAGCCCGTCGGCAGCCGCATCACCGGGCTGGCCTACGGCGGCGTGCCCGTGACCGACACGCAGGAGTTCGTCGTCGCGATCAACAACTACCGGCAGTCCGGCGGGGGCAACTTCCCGGGCGTGACGACGGCGCCCGTCGTCTACAACCGGCAGGTGGAGATCCGCCAGCTGCTCATCGACTGGGTGATAGCCAACGAGGTGGTGGACCCGAGCGTCTTCTCGGCCACCAACCCCGACTGGCAGCTGACGTCCGGCGGCACGCCGCTGACCGTCACGCCGTAGCACTGACGCGGGCGCCGGCACCACCCCGGCGCCCGCGTCATGCCAGCGCGGCCCGCATCACGAGCTCGAGCGCGGGACGCGGGTCCGTCTCGTCGCCCCGCGCGATGCGGTGCAGGATCAGGCCCTCGGCGCACGCCATCACGGCGGCCGCGCCCGTCACGGGGTCCGACGACCCCAGGCGAGCGAGCGCCGCCACTGCGTCGGCCTCGAGCGCGTGCCTGCGCGCCGACAGGGACTCACGCAGCGTCGGGTCGTGGCTCGCCTCCATGAACAGGACGAGGCGGGCTGTGGTCAGGGTGCGCTGGACCGTGGTCGTGTACGCGACCAGCGCGCTGAGCGCCTCGATCAGCGCCTCCGCCGAGGCCGGCGCAAGAGACTCCCCGACCTGCGGGGTCTCGCGCTCGGAGATCCGCTCCACCACGCCGCCGAGCAGGGCTGCGCGGGTGCGGAAGTAGTTCGACGTCGACCCCCGGGGGATCCCCGCCCGGTCGTCGACGCGGACGTGGGTGAGAGCCCGCAGGCCCTCGGTGCCGAGCAGGTCGATGGCGGCGTCGAGCGCACGGCTCCGCGGTGACGTCATGCTCGCACTATAGATGTAGTAGACGGCGCACTACGTCCGTAGTACCGTCGACGGATGGACGCCCTCCCGGCTCTCGACGGGGTCACCCACCGGTTCGTGGACCTTCCCGGCCTGCGCATGCACGTCGCCGACGCAGGCAGCGGCCCACCGGTGCTGCTGCTGCACGGCTTCCCGCAGCACTGGTGGGAGTGGCGCACGGTCCTCCCGGAGCTCGCCCGGGACCACCGCGTGATCTGCCCCGACCTGCGCGGCGCCGGCTGGACCGACGCTCCCCCCGGCGGCTACGTCCGCGAGCAGCTCCTGGCGGACGTCGTCGGGCTCCTGGACGCGCTCGGGCTGGAGAAGGTCGACCTCGTCGCGCACGACTACGGCGCGATCCTCGGGTACGGCCTCTGCCTCGAGCACCCCGACCGCGTCGGCGCCTTCCTCACGTTCGGCAGCGGGCACCCGTTCGTCCGGATGCACCCGCGGATGCTCACCGTGGTGTGGCGGCTGTGGTTCCAGTGGGTCATCGCGACGCCCGGTCTCGGACCGTGGGCGCTGCGGTCCGGACGGCAACGGCTGGTGCGGTACCTGCTGCGCGACTTCCGGACCGGGCCGGACGCGTTGCCCGAGAGCGACGTCGAGCTGTTCGCCGCACCCCTGCGAGACCCTGCCCGGGCCCGCGCGGGCTCAGCGCTCTACCGGAACGCCATCCTCGGAGAGATCGGCCGGATCGCCCGCGGTGCCTACCGGGACGCGCGGCTGACGACTCCGACCGTCGTGCTGTACGGGGCGGACGACCCGGCGGGCCTGCCGCTGGAGCTGCTGGGCGGGTACGAGGAGCACGCGGACGACCTCTCGCAGGAGCTCGTCGACCGCGCCGGTCATTTCATCGCGGACGAACGCCCGGACGCGCTCGTGGAGCACGCCCGGGCGCTGTTCCGACGCACTGCTCAGGCGGCGCCTCCCCGTGCCACGGCCGCCCTGCCGGCCTCGAGCCGGGCGATCGGTACCCGGAACGGCGAGCAGGACACGTAGTCCAGCCCCACCTCGTGGAAGAAGTGGATCGACTCCGGGTCTCCCCCGTGCTCGCCGCAGACGCCGATGTGCAGGCCCGGCTTCGTCGCCCGACCGCCCTCGACGCCGGACCGCACCAGCGACCCCACACCGTCGGCGTCGAGCGTCTCGAACGGGGAGATCGTCAGCACGCCGTTCTGCAGGTAGTCGGCGAAGAACGCGCGCTCCACGTCGTCGCGCGAGAAGCCCCACGTGGTCTGCGTGAGGTCGTTGGTGCCGAACGAGAAGAAGTCGGCCTCCTCGGCGATCCGGTGCGCGGTCAGGGCCGCGCGGGGCAGCTCGATCATGCAGCCGATCGGCACGTCGAGCGGAACACCGGACGACGCACTGACCTCCGCCAGGACGCGCTCGGCCTCCTCGCGCACCAGCTGCAGCTCCCGCACCGATCCCACCAGCGGGACCATGATCTCCGGCCGCGGGTCGAGGCCCGCCTGCCGCAGCTGCACGGTCGCCTCGGCGATCGCGCGCACCTGCAGGGCGAACAGGCCAGGCAGCGTCAGGCCGAGCCGCACGCCGCGCAGCCCCAGCATCGGGTTCTGCTCGTGCATCCGCTCGACCGCCGCCAGGAGCGCGACGTCCGTCGGGTCCGGCTCCTCGGCCACCGCGACCTTGACCGCCAGCTCCGTGAGGTCCGGAAGGAACTCGTGCAGCGGGGGGTCGATGAGCCGGATGGTCGTCGGCAGCCCGTCCATGGCCTCCAGCAGGCCGGCGAAGTCCTCGCGCTGGAGCGGGAGGAGCGCGTCGAGGGCGACCTTGCGGTCCTCGTCGTTGTCGGCCAGGACGAGACGCTCGATGTGCTGGCGCCGCTCCCCCAGGAACTGGTGCTCGGTCCGGCAGAGCCCCACGCCCTCCGCCCCCCGCGCTCGGGCACGGTGCGCGTCCTCGGCGGTGTCCGCGTTGGTGCGTACCTGCATCCGGCGGACGAAGTCGGCGTGCCGCAGCACGCGGTCGACCGCCGAGACCAGCGCGCGGGCCTCGTCGTCGCCGGCCGCGGCCAGACCGGCGTCCAGCCCCTCGGCCACGTAGACCATGACGGGCGAGTCGACCACCGGCACCGAGCCGCGGAACACCTCCCCCGTGGACCCGTCGATGGCGATGATGTCCCCCGCGTGGAGCACCTGGTCGCGCACACGCACCTCGCCGTGGGCGGCGTCGACCTCGACCTCCTCGGCGCCGACCACCGCGCAGGTGCCCATGCCCCGGGCCACCACGGCGGCGTGCGACGTCTTGCCACCGCGCGCGGTCAGGATGCCGTCGGCGACGATCATCCCCTGCAGGTCGTCCGGGTTGGTCTCGCGCCGGACGAGGATCACGTGCGCCCCGGCCTCCGTGCGCTCGAGCGCCTGGGCGTTGTCGAGGACGATCTCACCGACCGCGGCCCCCGGAGACGCAGCCATCGCCCGGGTGAGCAGCTGACGCTTCGCACTCGCGTCGAACTGCGGGAACAGCAGCTGGTTGAGCCGGTCGCCCGGGCAGCGCGTGATCGCCTCGTCCATCGTGATGAGGCTCTCGTCCACCAGCTCCGTCGCGATCCGGAACGCGGCCGCCGCCGTGCGCTTGCCCACCCGGGTCTGCAGCAGCCAGAGCTTGCCGCGCTCGATGGTGAACTCGATGTCGCACAGGTCGCGGTAGTGGGTCTCGAGGCGTCGCATCGCGTGCCGCAGCGCGTCGTAGGAGACGGGGTCGAGCAGCTCGAGCTCGGAGAGCGGCAGCGTGTTGCGGATCCCCGCCACCACGTCCTCGCCCTGCGCGTTCGGCAGGTAGTCGCCGTAGACCCCGGTCTCCCCCGTGGAGGGGTCGCGCGTGAAGCACACCCCGGTGCCGGACGTCTCGCCCAGGTTGCCGAACACCATGCTCACCACGTTGACGGCGGTCCCCAGGTCGTTCGGGATGCGCTCGCGGCGTCGGTAGAGCCGGGCGCGGTCCGTGTTCCACGAGTCGAGGACGGCCTCGATGGCCATGTCGAGCTGCTCGCGCGGGTGCTGCGGGAACTCCCGGCCCGTCTGCTCGACGACGATCTCCTTGAACTCGTGCACGAGCACGTGCAGGTCCTGCGCGGACAGGTCCACGTCGGTGGCGGCGCCGACGGCGGTCTTGCGCTCGTCCAGGGCCGCCGCGAACAGCTCCCCGTCGATCCCCAGCACCGTCTTGCCGAACATCTGGATGAGCCGGCGGTAGGAGTCCCAGGCGAACCGCTCGTCCCCGGAGAACTCGGTGAGCCCCTTCACGGACGCGTCGTTGAGCCCGATGTTCAGGACCGTCTCCATCATCCCCGGCATCGAGAACTTCGCCCCGGAGCGCACAGACACCAGCAGCGGCTCGTGGAAGTCACCCAGGCGCCGGCCGATCGTGTCCTCGATCTCGCGCACCGCCAGGGTCACCTCGACCCGCAGCTCGGGCGGGACGTGCCCGTCGCGCATGTACGCCCGGCACGCCTCGGTGGTGATCGTGAAACCCGGTGGCACGGGCAGGTCCAGCTTGGTCATCTCTGCCAGGTTGGCTCCCTTGCCGCCCAGCAGGTCCTTCTTGTCCTTGTCGCCATCGACGAACCGGGAGACGTACCTGGTCATGAAAGGCTCCTGTCCACAGGCCTGGACGAGGGGAATACTCGCCGACTTCGAGCGTCCAGGCTGCTCGGGCACGGCTTCAATGGACTCACACTGTCAAGAACAGCGCTTATTGCTCTAGCGTCAACGACATGTCGACGGACTCAGCCCGGCCGGTCATCGACCTCCCCACCGAACCCCGCGGGTCGACGACGCCGGGTTCGCAGCTGCTCATGCTCGGACGGCGCATCCGGCACGCACGGACCGAGCGCGGGCTCACGCTCGACGAGCTCGGACGCCTCGCCGGCAGCACCGCCAGCCAGCTGTCCCTCGTCGAGAACGGTCGGCGCGAGCCCCGGCTCAGCCTCCTGCAGGCCCTGGCGACGGCGCTGGGCACCACGACGACGGACCTGCTCGACGCCGCGCCCCCGTCCCGGCGGGCGGCCCTCGAGATCGAGCTGGACCGCGCCCAGGGCACCGTGGCGTACGCCGCACTCGGTCTGCCGAGCGTGCGCCCCGCCCGGAACCTGTCCACCGAGGCGCTCGAGGCGCTGGTCGGCCTGCACCACGAGCTGGCCAGGCGTGACGACGCCGCGATCGCGACACCCGAGGAGGCGCGCCGCGCCACGACCGCCCTGCGCCTGTGGATGACGGAGCGCAACAACCACCTGCCCGAGATCGAGGAGGTCGCCGAGGACCTCGTGCGGCGCGCGGGCTACACGACCGGCGCCCTGACCCACAGTGCCGTCGCCCAGATGGCCGCCGACCTCGGCTTCGCCCTCCTGCACGTGGACGACCTGCCCCACTCGACGCGCACCGTCACCGACCTGGCCAACGGCCGCATCTACCTGCCACCCGCGTCGATCCCCGGCGGGCACGGCCTGCGCTCGCTGGCGCTCCAGGCGATCGCGCACCGCGTGCTCGGGCACTCGACGCCCCGCAGCTACGCCGACTTCCTGCGCCAGCGCGTCGAGATCACCTACTTCGCGGCCGCCTGCCTGATGCCACGCACGGCCGCCGTGGCGCACCTGAGCGCGGCCAAGCGCCGCAAGGAGCTGGCGGTCGAGGACTTCCGCGACGCCTTCGGGGTCACCCACGAGGCCGCCGCCCAGCGGCTGACCAACCTGCTCACCGAGCACCTCGACATCCGGCTGCACTTCCTGCGGGTGGGCGACGACGGCACCCTGTTCAAGGGGTACAGCAACGACGCCGTCCGCTTCCCCGCCGACGGGACCGGAGCCATCGAGGGCCAGGTCGTGTGCCGGCAGTGGGCCGCCCGGTCGGCGTTCACGCGGCGGAACCGCGCCACGGAGTACTTCCAGTACACCGACACCCCCGAGGGCACGTTCTGGTGCAGCACCCAGACAGGCTCGACGTCCGCCGGCGGGTTCTCGATCACCGTGGGGGTCCCGTTCGGCGCCGCCAAGTGGTTCCGCGGACGGGACACCTCGACACGCCGTGAGTCCCGCTGCCCGGACCCGTCGTGCTGCCGGCAGCCCGACCCCGGCCTCGCAACCCGCTGGGCGCGCCACGCGTGGCCCAGCGCCGCCGTGCACGCCCACGTGCTCTCGCCGCTGCCGACCGGGTCGTTCCCGGGCGTCGAGGTGGCCGAGGTGTACGCGTTCCTCGATCGACACGCAGGCGGCCACGGGGAGGCCTGAATGGTGCACAGTGGCGTCATGGCCCAGATCCGGGTGTTCGTGCTCGACGACCACGAGGTGGTCCGCCAGGGTCTCCTGCGCCTCATCGAGGCCGACCCGGAGATGACGGTGGTCGGCGAGGCCGCGACCGCAGCGGAGGCGCTCGTGCGCGTCCCTCGCGTGGACGCGGACGTCGCGCTCCTCGACGTGCGGCTCCCCGACGGCAGCGGCGTCGAGGTCTGCCGGGAGCTCGCCACGCTGGCCCCCGGCGTCCGGTGTCTCATGCTCACGTCGTACGAGGACGACGAGGCGCTGCTGGCCTCGATCACGGCCGGTGCCGCCGGGTACGTGCTCAAGGAGATCCGCGGACCGCAGCTGCTCGACTCGATCCGGCTCGTCGCCGGCGGCCGGTCCCTGCTGGACCCGGCGACCACCGGTCGGGTGCTCGACCGCCTCCGGGAGTCGCAGCGGCACGATGCCCGGCTGGACCTGCTGACCGCCCAGGAGAGCGCCGTGCTGGACCTCATCGGCGAGGGGTTGACCAACCGGCAGATCGCCGACCGGATGTTCCTCGCGGAGAAAACCGTGAAGAACTACATCTCCAGCCTGCTGGCCAAGATCGAGGTGCGAGGACGGACGCAGGCCGCTCTGTTCATCGCGGAACAGCATCGTCTGCACCCTGACCCGACCGGGGTCACCGGGCCGGAGTCCCGAGGCCCAGCAGCAGGCCGGTGAGCCCGACGCCCCACGCGCGTGCCCGTTCCAGCTCGCCGTCGCGCAGCGGTCCCTTGATCCCCATCACCCAGAAGCTCTCGGCCTCGGCCGCCACCTGGAACCCGGCACGACGCAGCACGCGCCACGCGCCGACCGCGGCCGACCCGGGGACGTGCGGGCTGTGGATCCGGGTGTCGAACGTCGCCGCGTGGACGGTGCGCTCCGGCGGGTCGAGCTCGCGGAGCCACTCGCGCACCCCGACGGACACACCGTCCGGCTCGGTGCCCGCCTGCTTCTCCGCGTCCGCGCGCGTCGCCGGCCGGCTCATGCCGAACGCCTGGGTCGGCGCACCGACCACCAGGAGCTCGAGGTCAGGCGGGAGCCTGCGCGGGGCCGACGTGACATCCAGGAGAGCGACGTCCTGCATCCGGCTGAACATGCCCTCCCAGACCGCCTTCGCGATCTGGCCAGTGTTCCCGAACGACGACTCGTACACCACCAGTGCCCGCATCGCCCTCACCTCCTCGTGTGTCGACCTGGGTCCAGGATTCGCCGGTCGACCCCGCCACCCCAGGGCCTAAGGGCCCTGTTCGTCTCGGCGGCGACCCGCCACACCTATGCTCCGAGCATGCGAGGCGACGAGGCCGGGACGGAACGCGACGAACGGCTCGAGGCGCTGATGGGCGCGGTCGTGTCCATGTCGGCCGAGCTCGACATCGCGACCGTCCTGGAGCGGCTGGTCTCCGCCGGGTGCACGCTCACGGGAGCGCGCTACGGCGCCCTCGGGGTGCTGGGCGACCACGGCGGGCTCCAGGAGTTCGTGTACCGGGGCATCGACGACGAGACCGCCCGCAGGATCGGTCACCTCCCCGAGGGCAAGGGTGTGCTGGGCCACCTCGTGTCGAGCCCCCACCCGCTGCGGTTGCACGACCTCGCCGACCACCCCTCGTCGGTGGGTTTCCCGCAGAACCATCCGCCGATGCACACGTTCCTCGGCGTCCCCGTCCTCGCGCGCGGTGCCGTCTTCGGCAACCTCTACCTCACGGACAAGGAGGGGCATGCCGACTTCACCGCGCGGGACGAGCAGGTCGCCGTCGCGCTCGCCGCGGCCGCGGGGGTCGCGCTCGGCCACGCGCGGGCCTACCGGCAGGCCCGCCAGCACGAGCTGTGGCTCGAGACCGCCGCGGCGTGCTCGTCGACCCTGACCAGCGGCCTGCCGCGCGACGACGCCGTCACGTCGGTGCTCGCCCGGGTCAGGCAGAGCTCCGGCGCGCACACCTCGCGGCTGTACGGCCTCACCGACGACCTCCCGCCGGAGATCGAGCCCGACCTCGCGGGCCGGTGGCCGGTGCTGCGCCGGGTCGCGGACGGCGCGGACGTCGGCGAGGACGGCACCGCCTGGGTGCTGGCGGTCCCGCTGCGCAGCGCCGAGCGCTGGATCGGCGCGCTCGCGCTGGCCTGGCCGGCGGGCGACACCACCACGGCGCCCGAGCCGGACCTGCCGAGCATCGCGGGCTTCGCCGAGCAGCTCGCCCTCGCGTTCGACGTGGCGGACGCACAGTCCGACCGGGCACGCCTCGCGGTGCTCGAAGAGCGCGAGAGGATCGCGCGCGACCTGCACGACATGGTCATCCAGCGTCTGTTCGCCATCGGGCTCGACGTGCAGGGAGCCGCGCAGGAGGTGGTGCACCCCGACGTGGCGCGCCGGCTCGAGGGCGCGGTCGACGACCTGGACGAGACCATCAAGGACGTGCGCACGACGATCTTCCGGCTCAGCGCCCGTGGCGGGGCGACGGGGTCCGGGCTGCGGAACCGCATCGACGCCGAGGTGGTGAACGCGCGGCACGGCCTCGGGTTCATGCCCCGGCTGCGTACCGACGGCGTCACGGCCACCGTGCCGGAGGACATCGCCGAGGACGCGGTCGCGGTGGTGCGGGAGGCGCTGTCCAACATCGCGCGGCACGCCCACGCGCACGAGGTGGTGGTCCGGGTCGTCGTCGGGCTCGACCTGCTGATCGAGGTCCAGGACGACGGGATCGGGGTCCCGGCCGAGGTGGCCATGCGCAGCGGGCTGGCCAACCTGGAGTACCGGGCGGTCCGCCGCGGAGGCGCCCTCGTCGTGACGGCCCTGCCCGAGGGCGGCACCCACCTGCAGTGGTCGGTCCCCCTGCCCTGACGGGACCATCGACCCTGCCCAGCCTGCGCGCGGCGGATCCACGCTGGAGGTGCGCGGGCGACCGTGCCCGACGCGGTCGAGGTGAGGAGTCACCATGAAAGCGCTCGTGTTCCACGGTCCAGGGACCATCACGTGGGAAGAGGTCCGGGACGCTGCCTTGGTCGAACCGACCGACGCGGTCGTCCGGATGGACACCACCACGATCTGCGGCACCGATCTCCACATCCTGCACGGTGACGTGCCGACCGTCGCGGACGGTCGCATCCTCGGTCACGAGGGCGTCGGCACCGTGGTCGAGGTGGGCGACGGCGTCCGCAACCACGCACCCGGCGACCGGGTGATCATCGCGTGCATCAGCGGCTGCGGCGTGTGCACGTACTGCCGCGCGCAGTTCCCGTCGCACTGCCTGGCGCCCGAGGGCACCTCCGGCATCGGCTGGGTGCTGGGGCACCTCATCGACGGCACGCAGGCCGAGCTGGTGCGCATCCCGTTCGCGGACAGCTCGCTGCACCGCCTGCCGGCCACCGTCCCCGACGAGCTGGCCGTGCTGCTCTCCGACATCCTGCCCACGGGCTTCGAGATCGGGGTGCGGTACGGGCAGGTGCAGCCGGGCGACACCGTCGCGGTCGTCGGTGCCGGACCTGTCGGGCTGGCTGCCATCGCGACCGCCGGCCTGTACGGCGCCGCGCAGATCATCGCGATCGACCGGGACGGCCACCGGCTCGACGTGGCCAAGCGCCTGGGCGCCACGCTCACCGTCGACTCCTCGGTCCCCGAGTGGAAGGCCCAGGTCATGGCGGCGACGGGCGACGCCGGGGTGGACGTGGCCATCGAGGCCGTCGGCATCCCCGAGACGTTCACGATGTGCACCGAGATGGTGCGCCCGGGAGGTCACGTGGCGAACGTCGGCGTGCACGGCCGGCCGGTCGAGCTGGCGCTGCAGGACCTGTGGATCCAGAACGTCACCATCACGACGGGTCTGGTGAACACGACGACGCTGCCGATGCTGCTGCGCCTGGTCGAGGCCGGGAAGCTGCCGGTCGAGGCGTTCGTCACGCACCGGTTCGCCATGGCGGACATCCTCGACGCCTACCGGACGTTCGGGAACGCCGCACAGACGCAGGCGCTCAAGGTCGTGATGACCCGGTGAGCGCAGGCGCGCAGAAGGGGCAGAAGGGCCCGGCTCCCCTCGGAGCCGGGCCCTTCTGCAGCGGACCGCCCGTCAGCTGTCGTGCACCACGAGGACGGGGCAGGTGGCCTCGCGCACCACGGCGCTGCTCACCGAGCCGAGCAGCATGCCGCGGAAGCCCCCGAGGCCTCGCGAGCCGACGACCAGCAGGGCCGCTCCCCGCGACAACCCCGCGAGCGCGTCCGTCGGGTCGTCGTCCACGAGCGCGAGGTCGACCACCAGGCCGGCGTTCTCCGCGCGCAGAGACTCGGCCACCACCCGGGCCGCCTTGTGCGTCGGGTCGTCCTCGTCGTCGGTGGCCAGCGGCGGCACGCTCCCGCGGCCGAACGGGTCGGGGATCGTCGGGCGCGCGTGCACGACGGTCAGCGGCCGTCCGCGCATCCACGCCTCGTGCGCAGCGACGTGCGCCGCGGACAGCGACGAGGCCGAGCCGTCCACGCCGACCACGACCTGCGCCTCGGGCGTCGTCGGGTGGGCGGGGTCCGTGCGGACCACCGCGACGGGGCAGCGGGCGTGCGCGGCGACGTGCGCGCCGGTCGACCCCGTCCGCGCCCGACCGCTGCGGGGCCGCGCACCGACCACCAGGAGCTGGGCGTCGCCGCTCAGCTCGCGCAGGCACGGCACGACCTGCCCGTGCAGCACGCGGAACTTCACGACCACCCCGGGGTGGCGCTCCAGCAGCCGCGTCTGCAGGTCGGCCAGGTACTGCACGGCCTCGGCGTCGACGTCGCTGCCGCCGACGATCGGGTACCAGCTCCAGGCGGTGACCTGCCACGCGTCGTCGACCGTACGGACCAGCAGGACCTCGGCCTGCCGCCGTACCGCCTCCGCCACGCCCCACTCGAGGGTGTGCGCGCTGTTCGATGTGCCGTCGAGTGCGACGACGACGGGTCCGTCGGTACGCATGAGGTGCCTCCTCGCTCCTCGCGCGTGGCCCACTCCGGCCGTCCGCCGGCCTCAGCCGCGCTACCTCCAGGCTCCCCTCGCACCTGCCCCGGCGTCCCGGGACCTGAGTCCCTGTTCAGCCGGTACTACGCGGGACCTTCGGCCCTGGAGCGTCGAGACCCGCGGAGACCACCGTGGACATATCGGAGATCCACACCCCGGTCCCGAACGCGGGACCCAGCACGGAGGGAAATCGCCATGGCCACCATCCATCCCGAGGCGCGGACCTCGACCCACCCCGCAGTCCTGGTCGAGGACGACGTCGTCACGTCCGCGACGGGCCGTCGTTGGCTCGCCGTCACCCGGCTCGCCACGGGGTTCATCTTCCTCTGGGCGTTCCTCGACAAGACGTTCGGGCTGCACTACAGCACGGCCGCCGCGGTGGCCGAGGGCGACCCGAGCCTCTCGTGGCTCGACGGCGGGACGCCGAGCCAGGGCTTCATGCAGTTCGCCACCATCGGCCCGTTCAAGGACGCCTTCGCCTCGATGGCGAGCCCCGTGACGGACTGGCTGTTCATGCTCTGCCTGCTCGGTGTCGGCGTCGCCGTGATGCTCGGCATCGGTCTGCGGATCTCGGCCGTCGCCGGTTCGCTGCTCATGGTCCTCATGTGGGCGGCCGAGTGGCCGTTCATCCAGGGCTCGAACAACCCGCTGGTCGACTACCACATCATCTACGCGCTCGTCCTGATCGTGTGCGCGACGCTCCTCGCCGGAGACACCTGGGGCCTCGGCCGCCGGTGGGCGCGGATCCCGCTCGTGCAGCGGTTCAGCTGGCTGCGGTGACAGCACTCACCCAGCTGGCGCAACGGCACCCCGATCTCGGGGTGCCGTTGGTGTGTGCGCTCTGACACGATCGGGCTGTGAGCGTCGACGACGGCGGATGGACAGAGAGCACCCTCGAGGTGCACGGGCACCAGGTGTTCTACCGCATCAGCGCGGACGTCCCCGGTGCGCTACCGATCGTGCACGTGCACGGCTTCGCGATCTCGGGCACCTACCTGATGCCCACCGCCCGGCTGCTGGCGGCCCGTGCGACGAACGTGGTACCCGACCTGCCGGGCTACGGCCGGAGCGAGGACTGGGACTACACGCTCGGCATCCCCGCGCTCGCGGTCGCCGTCCTCGACATCCTCGACGCCTTCGGCTTCGAGAAGGTCGTCCTCGTCGGCAACTCCATGGGCTGCCCGGTCAGCCTCGAGGTGGCGCACGCGGCGCCCGAGCGCGTCGACCGCATCGTGCTCGTCTCCCCCGCCGGCGGGGTGCACAACCAGGGGCTCGGCCGGGCCGTCCGGCAGCTCGCGATCGACGGCGCGCGCGAGAACCGGCGGATGGCGCGGGTGGCGGTGCCGGACTACCTGCGGTTCGGTCCGGTCAACACGTTCCACCTCTTCAGCGAGCTCACCCGGTTCCCGTCGCTCGAGCGGCTGCTCAAGGTTCAGGTGCCGACGCTGGCGGTGATCGGCAGCAGGGACCCTCTGATGGCTCCGCCGGCCCGGGTGCGCGAGGTCGGACGGCTCGCGGGCGACCACACCACCGTGGCCCTCATCGAGGGGGCCGCGCACGCGGTGAACTTCAGCCACCCGGGCGAGCTCACGCACGTGATCTCGTCGTGGCTGGACGGCGTCGAGATCGTCGACGACCCCGACCAGCCGGGGTTCACGCGGGTGCTGCAGCTGCCCCGGGAGTGAGCAGCCGCTCCAGCAGCAGCGCGTGCAGACGGGGGTCGGCCAGCGGCCGGAAGTGACCCGGGGTGTCCAGCACGATCTCGTGCGCTCCCTCGAGCGCGCTGCCCCCCGGGATGTGCGGATCCCAGTGGCTGTAGACGGACGTGATCCGGGCGTTCACGTCGCGCTCGGCCGCGAGCGCCACGATCGTCGCGTCGGTCGGCCGGAACGCGCGCACGGACGGGGCGAGGAACCACCGGGCGAGGACGGACCCCGCGAACGGGGTGTTGACCGCGATCATGGAGTCGACCCGGCCGTCGGGGTCCTCGCGCAGCATCGCGAGCTTGCCGATCAGCCCGCCCTTGCTGTGGGCCACGAGCACGACGTCGCGCAGGTCACGGTCTTCCAGGTAGCGCCCGAGGACGCTCGCCCCGAACGGGACGGGCCGGCGGTTGTTGCCCAGGTCGGGCAGCACGTGCACCCGGACGCCGTGCTCGTGCAGGAGCGTGGCCAGCGGGAGCAGGAAGTGCCACGACTCGTAGACGCCCGGGACCAGGACGACCGGCGGCCCCACCGGGTGCTCCGGCCGGCGCAGGTCGTCGGGGTCGGTGCGGGACACGATCCCGGCCGCCTGCCAGCCGAGCACGGCGGCGTAGTCGCGCACGCGCCACCACGTCTGGCGGGCGATCGTGGACGGCGGCATGGACCCATCGTCGCGCACGCGCCCGGACCTACCGGCGCACGCCGCGCACCGGGGCGGCGGCCAGGGGGTCGTCCGGCCACGCATGCTTCGGGTACCTGCCCCGCAGCTCGGCCCGGACCTGCGGGTAGCCCGTGCGCCAGAACGACTCCAGGTCCGCGGTCACGGCGGCCGGACGGCCGGCGGGCGACAGGAGGTGCAGGAGCACGGGGACGCGTCCGTCGGCCAGCCGCGGGGTCGCGCGCCACCCGAACGTCTCCTGCAGGCGGACCGGGAGGACCGGCTGGTCGCCGGTGTAGTCGACGCGCACCTGCGACCCGCTGGGCACGGCCAGCCGCTCCGGGGCGAGCGCGTCGAGCCGGCTCGCGTCGGGCCACGGCAGCAGCCGCCGGAGCGCCTGCAGGACGTCGACGCGGCCCAGGTCCCGAGCGTCCCGGACTCGGGCGAGATCGGGACCGAGCCACTCCTCCAGGTGCGCGAGCAGCGCGGCGTCCGACACGTCCGGCCACGGGGCGCCCAGGGCGCGGTGCAGGAACGCCATCCGGTGCCGCAGGGTCGTCGCCGCCTCCGACCAGCGCAGCAGGGCGAGACCGTCGCGGGACAGGCCGTCGCGCAGCGCATCGACCACGAGGGCCGGCGACGGGCTCGGCAAGGGGACGGACGTCAGCTCGATCGCGCCGAGCCGCCGCACGCGCCGGGCGACGACGGTGCCGTTCGACCAGGACACGTCGTCCTCCTCCCGCAGCAGGGCCGGGGCCGCCTCCAGCGCGAGGCCCTGGTCGATCGGGGCCGCGGACCGGATCGTCGCGTCCCGGCGTGCGGCCCCGCGGTCGGCGTCCGCGATCGCGAGCCACGGCTGGCCCACCAGAGCGGACCCCGGCGGGAGCGACGCACCCGTCCCCGAGGTCATCAGGTACGTCGACCCACCGGGTCGGAGGCGGGCGAGGCGGTCCGGGTGGGCGAGAGCGACGAGCAGCCCCACCGCGAGGTCGTCCGTGAGGTGCTCGGTGCGCGCGGTCCCCGGGACCGAGGCCTGCAGGCGACCCACCTGGGTGCGCCACGCCCCCGACTGCGGCCCTCCTCGGCGCAGCGCGCGCAGGCCCGCTGCTAGGTCACCACCGGGCGCACGCACGTCGTCGGCGAGCAGGGCGACGACCTCCGCGGCGCGTCGGGCGCCGACGAGCGCTGCTCCGTCGAGGAGCGCCCGGCCGAGCCGCGGGTCGACCGGGATCGCCGAGACCGCCCTCCCGCGCGCGGTGGGGTGCCCGTCTGCGTCGACGACGCCGAGCCCGACGAGGGTCGCGTGCGCCACGGTCATCGCCGCGGCCGGTGGCGGGTCGAGCAGGGCGAGTCCGGCGCCGTACGGGCTCCCCCAGCACGCCAGCTCCAGCGCGAACGCGGTGAGGTCCGCCGTGAGGATCTCGGGCTGCGGGTGCGCGACCAGCCGGGCGTGGTCGTGGGCGGACCAGCACCGGTACACGGCCCCGGGACCTTCGCGCCCTGCGCGGCCGGCGCGCTGCTCGGCCGACGCCCGGCTGACGGACACGGTGACCAGTCCGGCGAGCCCGCGCGCGTGGTCGGTGCGCGGCTCGCGCGACAGGCCGGCGTCGACCACCAGCCGGACGCCCGGCACGGTGAGCGAGGACTCGGCGACGGCGGTCGACACCACGACCCGTCGACGCGTGCCCGGCGTGAGTGCTCGATCCTGCTCGGCGGCCGGCAGGCGACCGTGCAGCGGGCGCACGTCGACGTCGAGGCCGCCGAGCCGCCGTGCGACGCCGTCGACCTCACCCGCGCCGGGCACGAAGACCAGGACGTCCCCGGTGCGCTCGTCCAGGGCGCGTCGCACGGTCGAGGCGACATGGTCGAGGAACGCGGGCGTCACCCCGCGGTCGTCCGTCCGGGCGGTGCGCGCGGGTGCCGGGCACCAGAGGGTCTCGACCGGGAACAGCACCCCGGGGACGGCCACCACCGGCGCCGGCTCGGCACCACCGAGGAGGGCGGCCGTCCGCTCGGCCTCGACCGTGGCCGACATGGCGACCACCACGAGGTCCTCGCGCAGGTTCGCCCGCACGTCGACCAGCAGCGCCAGCGCGAGGTCGTCGACCAGGTGCCGCTCGTGCACCTCGTCGAGGACGACCGCGGCGACGCCGGGCAGCTCCGGGTCCCGCTGGAGACGGCGCAGCAGCACCCCGGTGGTGACCACCTCGACGCGGGTCGACGCGCTGGTCCGGCTCTCCCCCCGGACGGAGAAGCCGACGGTCCGCCCGAGCGGTTCGCCCAGCAGCTGCGCGAGTCGGCGCGCGGCCGCGCGGGCGGCGATCCGGCGCGGCTGGGTCACGACGACGCGGCCCCGCACCGCCGCGGCGACCGCGGGCGGGACGAGCGTGGTCTTGCCCGTCCCCGGCGGCGCCTGCACCACGACGACGCCGCGGGCACGGGTCGCGGCGACCACGTCGGCCAGCCCGTGGCGCACGGGCAGGTCGGGCGGGTCGGCCAGCAGCCGGTCGATCGGGTCGTCGTCCACGGATGGAGTCTGAGGGGTCAGGACGGCGAACGCTCCCTCGCCGACTCCACGGGCAGCAGGACGGCGCCGATCAGGAAGCACACCGCGCCGAGGAGCGTGCCGAGGTTGACCAGCGGGAGGTTGGCCAGCTCGCCGGTGGAGCGCAGGTACCGGGCGGCGACGGCAGCCACCCCGAACGCGACCGACCCGGCGAGGTTGAGCGCCGCGATGCTCCACCCCACCGACCGGTCGGACCGCGGCAGGATCCCGCGGTTGACCTCGGCGTACGCGAGCCAGCTGGCCACGAGGAAGCAGATCGAGCCGCCGACGTCCGGCGCCCAGACGAGGTGCCGCTCCTGCGCGAGCGTCAGGTCCGACCGCGTCGCGGCGAACGTGCTGAGGTTGAAGAACACCGTCCCCACGAGCTGGACCAGCACCGCCCAGAAGTCGATCCGCCGCGGCTGCCAGCCCACCAGCGACGCCAGCCGGCCGGGACGGGGAGAGTCGGCGAGCACACCGGCGGGTGCCCGCAGCGTCTCGTGGAGCTGGAGGTAGGCGGCCGACGTGAAGAAGATCGACCCGACGAAGAACGTCCAGCCCACGACGGCCGGGTCGACCTGGTCGAAGAACAGCGGCAGCGACCCGAGCGCGAAGCAGAGCGACCCGATCGCGAACAGACCGCCGATCCACCAGCTCAGGGCGCTCGCCGCACCACCACCAGGAGCGTCTCCCCGCAGGCCGAGCCCCTTGCGGTGCCGCCGCGAGCTCCACTCCACCTCGCTGCCGTCGGGCCGCGCCAGCACGGCGTGCGTGACGAAGCCCAGCGGCCCGCGCCGACGGACCACCCGCCAACCCGCCGGGAGGTCAGGGAACGCAGGGGTCACTTCGCGAGACCGGTGCGCGCCTTGCTCCGGGCGGCCGCGTGCGCCGGGGACGTCCACAGGTCCGGCTTGGCGCTCGGGCGCTGGACCGGCTGCTCGGCGGCGAGGTCGTCCCACGCCTTCATCAGGTCGCGCAGCAGCTGCTCGACCATGAGGCGGCTCAGGTCGAGCCGGACCACCACGCGCAGCAGGTGCACGGCGTCGGCGTCCGGCGGCAGGCTGTACGCCGGGACGATCCAGCCGTCCTCCCGCAGCCGCGCCGACAGGTGGTAGACGTCGAACCCCGGGTCGCCCTTGAGGGTGAACGTGACGACCGGTTCCGCCAGCCCCGGGTTGAGGATCTCGAACCGCCCGCTGGCCTCGAGGCTCTCGTTGAGGAACCGCGCGTTGGCCAGCATCGTCTCCACGATCGAGGTGTAGCCGCTGCGACCCAGCCGCAGGAAGTTGTAGAGCTGCGCCTGGATCATGGCCGAGCCGCGGGAGAAGTTGAACGTGTACGTCGGCTGCGCACCGCCCAGGTAGTTGACGCTGAACACCAGGTCCTCCGGCAGCCGCGTCGCGTCGCGGAAGATCAGCCAACCGACCCCCGGGTAGACCAGGCCGTACTTGTGGCCGGACGCGTTGATCGACGCCACCTGCTCGAGCCGGAAGTCCCAGCGCAGGTCGGGCTCGGCGAACGGGGCGATGAACGCACCGCTGGCCCCGTCCACGTGCAGCGGGACGTCCCAGCCCTTCTCCGCCTTGATCCGCACCAGCAGGTCGTTGATCTCCTCGATCGGGTCCGCCTCGCCGATGTGCGTGGTGCCCAGGACCGCGCCGACCGCGATCGTGTTCTCGTCGACGTGCGCCTCCACGTCGTCGGCGCTGAGCACGAACCGGTCCGGCTGCATCGGGATCTTGCGCATCTCCACGTCGAAGTAGTTGGCGAACTTGTCCCAGACCACGTGGGTCTCCGCGCCGAACACCACGTTGGGCCGGTCCGTCGGCAGGCCCGCGGCCCTGCGGCGGTCCCGCCACGCGCGCTTGTGGGCGAGCAGGCCGAGCATGATCGCCTCGGAGGACCCGATCGTCGCCACGCCGACCACCGTGGACGGGTCGGGGGCGTGGAAGAGGTCGCCGAGCATGTGCACGCAGGCCTCCTCGATCAGCGACGCCGCCGGGTACTCCTCGTGGTCGATGTGGTTCTTGCGCAGCGCGTCGTGGATCAGCTTCTCGGCCTGCGGCTCCATCCACGTGGTGACGAAGGACGCCAGGTTGAGGGTCTCCCGGCCGTCGAGCATCAGGCCCGTGTGCAGGAGCTCGTAGGCCTCGTCCGGATCGAGCCCACCTGCGGGGAACGTGCTGCGGTCGACGTGCTCCCGGAAGCTGGGTCGACCGTGGATCGGGCCATGGGGATCGGACGTCTCGCTCACCTGTGCTCCTCCAGTTCCTGCCGGAGCTCAGGCTGGACTGCCGTCCCCCGGCGCGCACCCACGAGTCCGAACGTAGACCCGCGGCAGCCGTTCTGTCCCGGTTCGTCCGGCGTCCCGGGGGCGCCACGGGCCGCCGGGTAGAATCGACCGATCCCCGCCTGCCCGGCTCTCGTGCTCCCCTGCCCGTCGGCCACCCCCTGTCGACCAGCTAGGAACCGCACGATGACTGCCGTGAGCACAGCCCCCGAGACCGTGGACGGCGTCGACGCCGCCGAGCTCGACGTCTTCCTGCGCGTCGCGGACCAGATCAGCAGGCTGCCGTCCGACCACCCGCACCTCGCTCTGGCGCGGCGGGCGACCTCCGCCCTGTTCAAGGCCGCCAAGAAGCAGCGCCGCGCCGAGAAGCGGGACGCCATCAGCGCGGCCGACCGCGCGGTCGTCCACGCGACGGCCACCGGCAGCCCGGGCCGCATCGACGACGAGACCCAGGGCATCCCGCTCGTCTCCAGCGTGCAGGGCGCCACCGCCGGCACGCTGCTCAAGGCGCGGCCCTGCTACATCTGCAAGGAGCCGTACGTCGAGGTCGACGCGTTCTACCACCAGCTGTGCCCTGCGTGCGCGCGGCTCAACCACGCCAAGCGCGACGCCCGGACCGACCTGACCGGCAAGCGCGCGCTGCTCACGGGCGGCCGCGCCAAGATCGGCATGTACATCGCACTGCGGCTCCTGCGGGACGGCGCGACGACGACCATCACCACCCGGTTCCCCCGCGACGCCGCGCGCCGGTTCGCCGCGATGCCCGACAGCGCGGACTGGCTCGACCGCCTGAGCATCGTCGGCATCGACCTGCGCGACCCGGCCCAGGTGGTCGCGCTCGCAGACTCCGTGGCCGCGCAGGGGCCGCTCGACATCCTCATCAACAACGCCGCGCAGACCGTCCGCCGCTCCCCCGGCGCGTACACGCACCTGGCCGACGCCGAGCTGGAGCCGCTGCCCGACCGCCCGCTGCCGCAGATCACGACGTTCGGCCGCACCAGCAGCGCCCACCCCGTGGCGCTCGCCGGGTCCGTCACCGAGCTCACGAGCATCTCGGCCGGTGCCGTCGCGACGTTGGCACTGACCGCCGAGCACGCCTCGCTCGAGCGGCTCGTGGCCGGCACCGCGATCGACGCGGGTGGCCTGGTGCCCGACACGGCGGAGACCAACAGCTGGGTGCACACGGTGGACCAGGTGGACCCGATGGAGCTGCTCGAGGTCCAGCTGTGCAACCAGACGGCGCCGTTCATCCTGGTCAGCCGCCTGCGCAGCGCGATGCGTGTGCCGGGACGCGCCTACGTGGTCAACGTGTCCGCCATGGAGGGCGTCTTCTCCCGCGGCTACAAGGGCCCCGGACACCCGCACACCAACATGGCCAAGGCCGCGCTCAACATGCTGACCCGCACCAGCGCCACCGAGCTGGCCACCGACGGCATCCTCATGACCAGCGTCGACACCGGCTGGATCACCGACGAGCGCCCCCACCCGACCAAGGTCCGGCTGGCCGAGGAGGGCTTCCACGCTCCCCTCGACCTCGTCGACGGAGCCGCTCGCGTGTACGACCCGATCGTGCGCGGCGAGGCCGGCGAGGACCTGTTCGGCTGCTTCCTCAAGGACTACGTGCGCTCCGCCTGGTAGCCACCGGAGGCGGGCGGCGCCCGGGTGCACCACCATGAGCGCGTGCATCGCGACATGAGCGCCCACCTGTCCCTCGACGTCACCTCCCCCGCCACCCTCGCGTTCGAGCTGGCCGTGTCCACCCAGGTCGCCGCCCGCGAGTCGCTGAGGATCACCCTCGACGGCACACCGATCGAGGCGAAAGAGGTCCCCGACCACCACGGGACGCGGCTGCACGTCGTCCGGGCGGGGGTCGGCCGGCTCGTCCTGGACTACTCCGCGTCGATCGACGGCCGCGCCGTACCGGTCACCTCCGACGAGGCGGACCTGCTGCGGTACCTGCGCCCGAGCCGGTACTGCGAGTCCGACACGCTCGGACCGACCGCCTACGCCGAGTTCGCCGGCCTGCACGGGTTCGACCTGCTCGCCGCGGTGAGCTCCTGGGTGGGCTCGCGCCTCTCGTACGTGCCGGGTTCGAGCCTGCCGACCGACGGCGCCGTGCAGACGCTCCTGGCGCGCAAGGGCGTGTGCCGCGACTACGCGCACCTCGTGATCACCCTCCTGCGCGCGCTGGACGTCCCCGCGCGGCTCGTGTCGGTGTACGCCCCGGGACTGTCCCCCATGGACTTCCACGCCGTCGCCGAGGCGAACCTGGACGGCCGGTGGTACGTCGTCGACGCGACCACGCTGGCCCCCCGCTCGACCCTGGTCCGCATCGCGACGGGCCGCGACGCCTCCGACACCGCCTTCCTCAACGTGCACCACGGCTACGCCAACCTCACGGAGCTCGAGGTGACCGCGGTCGCGGACGTGCTGCCGAACGACGACGTGCGGGATCTCGTGACGATCGGCTGACCCGACCGCTAGCCTCCGGAAGGTGACAGGACCGGACGAACCCGGCACGGCGCCACCTCCCCGGCGCCGGTCCTTCCTCGCCCGTCGGACCGGGACGGACGACTTCGGCATCGTCCTGAGCCTCCTGGTCACCGCGTACGTCGCCTTCGCGCTGAGCTCGGACCAGTGGGTCGAGATCCTCGTCCTCGTCCTCTACCTGTTCACGCTCGGCCTCGCGGTCCGGACGTCCCAGCCGATGCCGCACCAGCGGCGGTTCGTGCGCATCGTTCTCGTCGTCTCCGCGCTCGTCGCGCTCGTCGCGCTCGTCGCGCTCCCGCAGCCGACCGCGGACGGGGTCCTCGACGGCGTGGTCTGCGTGATCCTCATGACCGCGCTGGTGGTCATCCTCGACCGGATCCTGCGCCGGACCGCCGTGACCGTGCAGTCGCTGGCGGGCGCCCTGAGCGCGTACCTCATCATCGGGATGTTCTTCGCGAGCCTCTTCGGCGTGATCGACGTGCTGACGCCCGGCCCGTTCTTCGCGTCCGGAGAGGCGGCGAACGCGCGCTCGTTCCAGTACTTCTCCTACACGACCCTGACCACGCTGGGGTACGGCGACTACACGGCCGCCCTGTTCCCGGGGCGCAGCATCGCCACGTTCGAGGCGCTCGTCGGTCAGGTGTTCCTGGCCGTCCTGGTCGCGCGCCTGGTCGCCGCGTTCCACGGCCGCGCGGAAGCCGTCCTGCCCGAGCACACCGAGTGACGTGGACGCCGCCACCGCGCAGGCCTGGGGCGCCCTGGGCGGACCTCCCGACCTCGCCGGGAACGTGGAGCTGGTCGGTACCCCCGGCCTGAGGTCCGCACTGCCGGTGAGCGAGCTCGCGCGTGCCACCGTGGCCGTCTGCTCGCTCGCCGCGGCCGAGCTCCACCGGCTGCGCACCGGCGGCGACCTCCCGGCGGTGCGGGTCGACGAGGGGGCGGTGGCGGTCGCGTTCACCAGCGAGCGCCACCTGCGGGTCGACGGCCGGCCGATCCCCCTGTTCGCGCCGCTGTCCGGGTTCTGGCGGTCCGCCGACGGATGGGTCCGCACGCACGCCAACTACCCGCACCACCGCGCGCGCCTGCTGGCCTCGCTGGGGATCCCCGACGCCGGCGACGACGCCGACCTCGTCCGCCGACTCACCTCCGTGCTTGCGGAGCGTCCGGGGCTCGACGTGCAGGAGGACGTCTACGCGGCCGGCGGCCTGGCCGTGGCGGTCGCCCCGCCGCGGACGAGCGACGAACCCCTCCTCGAGACGCGCACCGCGGGCACCACCGACCCACGCCCGCTGCGACCCAGCACCCTGCCCGCCGCCGGTGTCCGGGTCCTCGACCTGACGCGTGTGCTCGCCGGCCCGGTGGCCACCCGCACGCTCGGGCTGCTCGGTGCGGACGTCCTGCGCGTCGATGCCCCGTGGCTGCGCGAGGACGACGGCACCCACATCGACACCGGGTTCGGCAAGCGCTCCACGCGGCTCGCGCTCGAGGACCCCGCCGACCGCGCGACGTTCGAGGAGCTCCTGAGCGCCGCGGACGTGCTCGTCCTCGGCTACCGTCCGGGCGCGCTGGACCGGTACGGCCTCGACGACGACGCGCTGCGGGAACGACGGCCCGGCCTGGTCGTCGCCCGGCTCTGCGCCTGGGGGTGGCAGGGTCCGTGGGCCGGCCGGCGGGGGTTCGACAGCCTGGTGCAGGCCGGCACCGGCATCGCGGTGGCCGAGCAGGACGCCGACGGCCGACCGGGGACCCTGCCCGCCCAGGCGCTGGACCACGGGACGGGCTACCTGATCGCCGCGGCCGTCCTGCGGGCGCTCACCGAGCGTGCGACGACGGGGGCGACGCACCACGTCCGGCTGTCGCTGGCGGGCACCGCGGCGTGGCTGCTCGGCGGGGTGGTGTCCCAGCCCCGGACCGCGGCGGCACCGGACCCGCCCGACCGCTGGCTGGCCGAGACGCCGTCGCCGTACGGGGACCTCCGGCACGCCCGCTCGCCCGTCGCGGTCGCCGGTGTGCCCGACGACTGGGACCGTCCCCCGAGCCGCTGGGGCACCGACAGCCCTCGGTGGACCGGCGGCTGAGCCTGCCCGCCGACCGGACCGTCGTATCTGTTCGGCTGTCCAGCACTCTTCTCCTCAGGGACGACGTCCCTCTCGTCGGTGGATCGGTGGGCACGCACGGTGCCCCCAGCTGGAGGCAGCCATGGCGCTCGATCAGGGGTCCGCCGGCCTGGTGCCGGGACCGGTCGCACTCGACGGTCTGACCGAGATCCGGGTGCACGGCGTCGGCGGCACCAGCCCGGAGTCGCTGCTCGGCGACCTGGAGCCGACCCGCGTCGCCGGTGACCGCGTGGCGGGGTTCTTCCGCACCCGGGACGCGCGCGGGCGCCACCGCGAGGCGTACTCCTGGGGCGGCCTCACCTCCCGGAGCCGCACGCGCGCCCTCTGGGCCCTGCTGCTGCCGTCGATGTTCGCGAACATGGCGGGCTGGATGGCACGCCGCTGGGTCATGTCCGGCGACCAGGAGGACGACGAGCCCGCCACGATCTGGGTGTTCCGCTGGTTCGCGCGCCTGGCCGCCCTCGCGCTCACGCTGAGCACCGCGGTGATGGTCACCATGCTGTTCACCGACATCGTCGCGTACCAGTGCGGCGGGATGGAGAGCTGCCGGCGCGACAGCTGGTGGACCGACACCGCCGACCGCTGGCTGCCCGTCGACGATCCCGGGCAGCGGATCGCCGTCGGCGCGGCCGCGGCCACCCTGGTCGCCCTCGTGTTCGCCCTGCTCGCCCGGCACACCCGTTCCGCGTACGAGCGCGTCGAGCCGCCGACCCCGATCAGCGGCGACCAGGGCGCGCTCGGCTCGCCCGTGCTCGACTTCGACCCGCAGCCGTCCCGCCGGTGCGCGGCCGCCCAGGAGGGCGGGCTGCGGCACCCCGAGTTCTGGTCCGGCCTGCGCTGGCACATCTTCCTGTCGCGCCTGCACCTGTCCGCCTGCCTCGGCGTCGTCGCCCTGCTGCTCGGGTCGTCGGTGTCCGCGCTGGGCGACGGCTCGACCGCCAGGATCGGCACGGTCGCTGCGGTCGCGGCCGGCGCCGGGCTCGTCGCCGTCATGGGGCTCCTGGCGTTCGACGACGCCCAGCCCGCCCTCGCCACGGCGGTCCTGGTGCTCACGCTCGGCGCCCTCGTCCTGGCCGTCGGCGGCGCCCTGTCGCTCCCGGCCGTCGCCGGACCGGAGGGCATGCTGCCCGGGTCGCGCTGGGCAGTGAACGTCGTCTGGGGTGCCAGCCTCGCTCTCCTGCTGCCGCTGGCCGGCCAGCAGGTCGGCGCCTGGGTCTTCCGGATGGTCAAGGCCCGGCAGCTCCGCGCGCAGGAGCTGACGATCCCGCGGATCAGCCTGTTCCCGTGGGCGGCCCCGTTCGTCATGAACGCCGTCGCCCTCATCGTCGCGAACACCGTCCTGCTGTCCGCGATCGTGTACGTCGGTCGCGTCCTGGGCACGGTCATCTGGGGGTTCGGACCGGAACCGGGCCAGGAACCCGTCCCGGGTGCCATCTACATCCCCGAGGCGGTCGGGTCGCTGGCGTCGATGCTGTCGCTGGGCCTGATCACACTCTTCGTCGTCTTCGGGATCGGCTTCTGGGTCGCGATGAACCGGACGCGCACCCGGACGGCCCCGGCGGTGGAGGAGCGGCTGCGGCAGCAGTACGCCGATGCGGGGATCCCCCCGCAGGCGCCGGACGCATCCGTCCGCACCGAGGCGGGCTGGTGGCGGTCGGCGTTCGACCCGCCCCTGTTCGGCAAGGGTGGCTCCGAGCCCGGTGGCCGGCCCACCCGCTGGGTCCGCAAGGTCGCGCTCATGCGGTTCGTCGGCGACCACTCCCGCGCCGTCGCCATCCCGCTGGTGATCGCGACGGCGGGCGGGGTGCTCGGCCTGATCTTCTTCCTCACGTGCGTGTGGGTGCTGCGCAGCGGGACGCCCATGTTCCTCGTCGACGTCGGGACGACCGTCGCGGTGGCCTTCCCGCCGCTCTACGTGCTGATCCTGGCGAGCGCCTGGCGCAACGAGCGGTGGCGTCGCGTGCTGGGCACGCTCTTCGACGTCGGCAGCTTCTTCCCCCGCGCGTTCCACCCGTTCGCGCCGCCCGCGTACGCCGAGCGCGCGGTCCCCGAGCTGACCCGCCGGATCTGGCGCCTGCACGACAGCGGCGGCCGTGTCGTCCTCACCGCGCACTCCCAGGGGAGCGTCATCGCCGCCGCCGTGGTCGGACGCCGGTCGCCGGAGCGCGGGGCGGACGAGCCGACCATCGGCGTGGTCACCCTGGGCTCACCGCTGGGCAAGCTCTACCGCTGGGCGTTCCCGGCCCTGTTCAGCGACGGGTTCCTCGCGGGCATCGCGGACGGCCGTGCCGGGATCGGGCCGGTCCTCTGGACGAACGTGTTCTACGCGACCGACTACATCGGCGGCGCGGTGCGCACCGGCGACTCCACGCTGCCGGACACGGTCGACCTCGAGCTGGTCGACCCCCCGACGCACCGGTACATCGCCGACCAGCCGCTGCCGCGCGTCCTCAGCCACACCGGTTACTGGCACGACCCGGCGTTCTGGGGCCAGGTCGACGCGATGTGCGACCGGACGACTGCCGCCGGCCCACCGCGCGACACCGGCAACGGCTCCGCGCACCAGGACACGATCGCCCCGGACCCCCGCACCCCGGTGAACTACCTCTGAGCAGCCCCGCTCAGGCGGTGATCCCGCTGGTGGAGGCCACGACGTCGCCGATCTTGCGGGACAGCGCCTCGTAGAACATCGACAGCGGGAACTCGTCGTCCAGCACCGCGTCGGTGAACCCCTTCGGCGGACCGTCCAGCGGCAGGTCGCCGCGCGCCCACACCGAGGCCGGGTGTGGGGTCACCGTGCCGGACACCAGCGCGTACGCGGCGAGCCAGTGCGCGGTCTTGGGCCGGTCGATCGAGCGCCAGTACAGCTGCTCGATCTGCTCGGCCAGCGCGATCACGGCGTCGGGCACCTGCGGCCAGTCGATGGTGAGGCGCGAGTCGGTCCAGTGCAGGACGTGGTGCTGGTGCAGCCAGGCGAACAGCAGCTGACCGCCCAGCCCGTCGTAGTTGCGCACCCGGGACCCGGTCACGGGGAACCGGAACAGGCGGTCGAACAGGATCGCGTACTGCACGTACCGCGCGTGCGGGACGCCCTCGCCCTCGAGCCGCACCGCCGCCCGGAAGGCGGTCAGGTCGCACCGCAGCTCCTCCAGCGAGTAGAGGAAGTACGGCATCCGCTGCTTGATCATGAAGGGGTCGAACGGCAGGTCACCGCGCATGTGGGTGCGGTCGTGCACCAGGTCCCACAGGACGAACGTCTCCTCGGCGAGCCGCTGGTCGTCCAGCAGGCGGGCGGCGTCGGGCGGGAGCGCGAGGCGCGTCGTCTCCGCGGCGGCGCGGACCACCCGGCGGAACCGTGCGGCCTCCCGGTCCGCGAAGATCGCACCCCACGTGAACGTCGGCACCTCGCGGACCGCCACGGTCTCGGGGAACAGCACCGCCGAGTTGGTGTCGTACCCCGGCGTGAAGTCGAGGAACGTGACGGGGACGAAGAGCGCGTTGCTGAACTGCTCGGCCTCGAGACGCGCCACCAGCTCCGGCCAGCGGACCTGGAGCAGCACGGCCTCGACGCGCCGGTCGGTGCTGCCGTTCTGCGTGTACATGGGGAAGAGCACCAGGTGGGGCAGCCCGTCGACGCGCTGCCGCTGTGGCTGGAACGCCAGGAGCGAGTCGAGGAAGTCCGGGACGGCGAACCCGGCGTCGGCCCATCGCGTGAGGTCCTTGCCCACCGCGGTCAGGTAGTCCTCGTCGTGCGGCAGCTCGGCCGCGAGCTCGTGCACGGACGCGCTGACCGCGTGCACGAGCTCTCGTGCGCGCGCATGGTGCGCCGCGTCGGGGATCGAGCCGTCCTTCACCTGCAGGGTCTGCAGCTCGGTGACGTCCTGCTTCAGGCGCGTCCAGGAGGGGTGCGCCGCGAGGTCCGACCGTCGCGTCGTGTCCGCCTCGAGGGCCGACGGTCGGGCGGCCCACACCAGCGCGTTGAGCAGGACCTCGGGCGACGGGTCGACACCCAGCACCAGGAACGCGCCGTCCGCGTCGCGGTTCCCCGCGGCGACGACGCTGCCCAGAGCCTGGCTCCCGGTCGCCGACCGCAGGACGGGCTGGGCGGACCCGCCGAGGTCGAGGGTCGCCCGCACCGGCAGCTCGACGTCGGTGGTCCAGGCCAGGAGGTCGTCCGCGGTGAGGTCCGCGGGGACGAGCCCGGTCGGCTGCGTGGCAGCCGCGGCGCGCACCACGACGCCGCGGGACGCCAGCACCTCGGTGACCTCCGGCGCCTCGGCACCGGTGGCCAGCGCGACGAGGTTCGCTCCACCGGACGCGCCGGCCGTCGAGGTCCCCGGCAGCAGGAGGACCACGTCAGGATCGTCGTCGGCCCCCACGAACGTCAGCCCGTGGCGCTCGAGGTGGGCTCGGTGCGGGGTCGGGAGGTCACCGGTCGCGTGGACGGTCGGGAACAGCCTCATGCGTCATCTCACCATTCGGACGGCAGCGTTACTGCACGGTACGTTCCGCGCGTCACGCGGTCAACGGTCGAGCAGGCGCGCCACCGCGGTCTCCCCCACACTGATCCGGTGCGAACCCTGGGCGTCGAGGAGGAGTTCCTGCTGGTCACGCCCGAGGGCAGACCGCAGCCGGTCGCCGCGGCGGTCCTGCGCCACGCGTCGTCCGCGGACCACCCGTCCTCGGACGAGCCCGGCGGCGACCTCGAGAAGGAGTTCAAGCTCGAGCAGATCGAGACCTCGACGCCCCCGCGGGCCCTCCTGACCGAGCTGGCGGCCGAGATCCGCGCCGGTCGGGCGCGGACGGACGAGATGGCCCGGCGCGCCGGAGCGCGGATCGCGGCCCTCGCGGCGGCCCCGCAGGTGGTGGAGTCGACTGTCCTTCCCGACCGGCGCGCGTTCGCCATCCGCGCCGAGTTCGGCCAGACCGCGCGGGACCAGCTCACGTGCGGGTGCCACGTCCACGTCTCGATCGACGACGACGAGGAGGGCGTCCGCATCCTTGACCACCTGCGGCCGTGGAACGCGGTGCTGCTCGCGCTGTCCGGCAACAGCCCGTCCTGGCAGGGCAGCGCCACGGGGTACGCGTCGTACCGCTCGCAGGTGTGGGGCCGGTGGCCGACGGCCGGCCCGACCGCGCCGTTCGGCGACGCAGCCGGGTACCGCGCCGTCATCGAGGACCTCCTGCGGACGGGGGCGATCCTCGACGAGGGGATGGTGTACTTCGACGCCCGCCTGTCGTCGCGCTACCCGACGGTCGAGGTGCGCGTCGCGGACGTGTGCCTCGACGCCGACGACGCGGCCCTGCAGGCGGCGCTCGTCCGCGGGCTCGCGGAGGCGGCCATGGGCGACCCGATGCCGCAACCGCGCACCGAGCTGCTGCGGGCCGCGACGTGGCGGGCCGCCCGCTCGGGGCTCACGGGCGACCTCGTGAGCCCGCTGACGGGCGAGCCGATGCCGGCCGCCGAGGTCGTCGGCCAGCTCGTCGAGCACGTCCGCCCCGCGCTCGCCGCCACCGGGGACCTCGACTGGGTGGAACGCCACGTCTCCACCGTGCTGCGTCGCGGCAACGGCGCGATCCAGCAGCTCGGCTGGCGCGCCGAGGGCGCCGACGACGACGAGGTGGTCCGCCGCGCCGTCGACCGGACGCTGACCAGCTAGACCAGGTCGGCGAGCGGCACGTCCGGGTCCGCGAGGCGGTCGTGGTCGACCACCGCGCGGGACCGGATCAGCGCCTGCACGTCGTCGACCACGTCCCACACGTTGACGTTCATCCCGGCGAGCACCCGGCCGTCGCGCCGCCAGAACGCCACCAGCTCCCGGTTCTGCAGGTCACCGCGGACGACCACCTCGTCGTACCCGTGCGAGCCCACGTACCCGACGTACTCCATGCCCAGGTCGAACTGGTCGGTGAAGAAGTACGGCAGCCGGTCGTAGGGCTCGTCGGCGCCCACGACCGTCGCCGCGGCCGTGGACGGCTGGTTCAGCGCGTTCGCCCAGTGCTCGACGCGCACGTGCGTGCCCAGGAACGGGTGCTGCGCGCGGGCGATGTCCCCGACCGCGAGGACGTGCGGGTGCGACGAGCACAGGTGGGCGTCGACGACCACGCCGTCCTCCACGTGCAGGCCCACGGACCTGGCCAGGTCGACCCGGGGTGCGGCGCCGATGCCGACGACCACGAGGTCGGCGTCGATCAGGGTGCCGTCCGCCAGCTCGACCGCACCGACACGCGTCCCGTCGCCGGCCGCGACGATCTCGGAGACCTCCGTCCGGGTCCGCAGGTCGACTCCGTTCTCGCGGTGGAGGTCCGCGAACATGGCCGCCAGCTCCGGGCCCAGCGCGCGCAGCAGCGGCTGGGGGTCGCGGACGAGCACGCTGACCGTGCACCCGGCGGCGCGCGCCGCTGCGGCGACCTCGAGCCCGATCCACCCCCCGCCGATCACGACCACGCGTGGCGACGCGCTCAGCTGGGCGCGCAACCGGTCGCTGTCGTCGAGGGTGCGCAGGTGCACCACCCCCGTGAGCCCCGCACCGGGCACGTCCAGGCGCCGGGGCTCCGAGCCGGTCGCGAGCACGAGGTGGTCCCAGCCCGTCCGGGTGCGCGAGCCGTCGAGGACGTCGTGGGCGGCGAGGTCGATCGCGGTGACCGCCGCGCCCAGCCGCAGGTCGACGTCGTGGTCCGCGTACCACCCGGCGGCGTGCACGAACGCGCTGTCGCGCTCGTCGCCGCCCTGCAGGTACCCCTTCGACAGCGGCGGCCGCTCGTACGGGCGCTCGGTCTCCGCACCGAACAGGACGACCCGCCCGTCGTACCCGCGCTCCCGCAGCCCCTCGACCGTCTTGGCGCCCGCCAGCCCGCCTCCCACGACCACGACCTGACCGTTCACGGCTGTCTCCGCTCTCGTCGGCCCACCCCGGATCGCCAGCGCACCAGGTCGTCGGCCGGAGCGCAACGCCTGGCGGTGTGTCGAACTCCACGCCCGATCGTCCTCGCCCCCCGCGCCAGATGGACGCCCGCCTGGCACCCTGGGCCCATGCTGATGTGGCCGGGACGCCCCTACCCCCTGGGCGCCACCTACGACGGGAGCGGGACGAACTTCGCCCTGTTCTCGGAGGTGGCCGAACGAGTCGAGCTCTGCCTGATCGCCGAGGACGGCACCGAGACCCGGTTGAACCTGACCGAGATCGACGCGTTCGTGTGGCACGGGTACCTGCCGGCGATCAGCCCCGGGCAGCGCTACGGCTACCGCGTGCACGGTCCGAACGACCCGGCGCAGGGAGACCGCTGCAACCCGAACAAGCTGCTGCTCGACCCCTACGCCAAGGCGATCGACGGCCAGATCGACGGTGACCCGTCGCTGTACTCGTACCAGTTCGACGCACCCGAGACGCGCAACGACGACGACTCCGCCGCCCACACGATGACCTCCGTCGTCATCAACCCCTACTTCGACTGGGGCCACGACCGCCCGCCGCAGCACGAGTACCACGAGTCGGTCGTCTACGAGACGCACGTGCGCGGCCTCACCATGCAGCACCCCGCCGTGCCCGAGGAGCTGCGCGGCACCTACGCCGGTCTGGCGCACCCCGCGGTCATCGAGCACCTCACGTCGCTCGGTGTGACAGCGGTCGAGCTGATGCCCGTGCACCAGTTCGTCAACGACCCGTCGCTCGTCGAGAAGGGGCTCTCGAACTACTGGGGCTACAACACCATCGGGTTCTTCGCGCCGCACAACGGCTACGCCGCGTTCCAGAACGCCGGCCAGCAGGTGCAGGAGTTCAAGGCGATGGTCAAGGAGCTGCACGCCGCGGACATCGAGGTCATCCTCGACGTGGTCTACAACCACACCGCCGAGGGCAACCACATGGGCCCGACGCTGAGCTTCCGCGGCATCGACAACGCCAACTACTACCGGCTCGTCGACGACGACCAGGCGCACTACTTCGACACCACGGGCACCGGCAACTCGCTGCTCATGCGCTCGCCGCACGTCCTCCAGCTGATCATGGACTCGCTGCGCTACTGGGTCACCGAGATGCACGTCGACGGCTTCCGGTTCGACCTGGCCGCCACGCTGGCCCGCCAGTTCCACGAGGTCGACCGCCTGTCGGCGTTCTTCGACCTGGTGCACCAGGACCCGATCGTCTCGCAGGTCAAGCTCATCGCCGAGCCCTGGGACGTCGGCGACGGCGGCTACCAGGTGGGTGGCTTCCCCCCGCTGTGGTCGGAGTGGAACGGCAAGTACCGCGACACGGTCCGCGACTTCTGGCGCGGCGAGCCGTCGACGCTCGGGGAGTTCGCCAGCAGGCTGACCGGCTCGTCCGACCTGTACGAGCACACCGGCCGGCGCCCGATCGCGAGCGTCAACTTCTTCACCGCCCACGACGGCTTCACGCTCAACGACCTCGTCTCGTACAACGAGAAGCACAACGAGGCGAACGGCGAGGGCAACAACGACGGCGAGAGCCACAACAGGTCCTGGAACTGCGGCGCCGAGGGCCCGACGGACGACACCTCGATCAACGCGCTGCGCGCGCGTCAGCGCCGGAACTTCCTCACCACCCTGCTGCTCTCGCAGGGCGTCCCGATGATCGCGCACGGCGACGAGCTGGGCCGGACCCAGCAGGGGAACAACAACGTCTACTGCCAGGACAGCCCGATCTCCTGGGTCGACTGGGACCTCGACCAGGAGAAGACCGACCTGCTCGAGTTCACGCGTCGGCTCGTGCGCCTGCGCCAGGACCACCCCGTGTTCCGGCGGCGCCGCTTCTTCGCCGGCGAGCCCGACCTGTCGGACGAGTCCGACCTGCTCGACCTGGCCTGGCTCGCGCCGGACGGTCACCACATGCGGGAAGAGGCCTGGGCCGCCGACCACGCGCGCGCCGTCATGGTGTTCCTCAACGGCGACGCGATCGCGGAGCCCGACCTGCGCGGGCAGGAGATCGTGGACGACAGCTTCCTCGTCCTGTTCAACGGGCAGCCCGACGCCGCCAGGTTCACGCTCCCGCAGAGCCGGTTCGGGGACGTGTGGACCGCGGTCGTGGACACCGACTCGCAGATCGAGGCCGGGACCAGGGTCGCGGCGGGCACCAGTCTCGAGCTTCGCGAGAAGTCGATCATCGTGTTCACCCGCCCCTCGATCGCTCCGTCGCCGACGTCATCGGGCATCGGTGCGGTCGCGACGGCGGCGAGCGAGGCGGCCAAGCAGACCAGGGGCCGTCGCAAGCACGCGGAGCCCGCGGACGAGAAGCCGAAGCGCCGGACCACCCGCCCGCGCCCCAGCGCATGAGCGAACCCCGCCCGACGCCCACCCGCCGGCTGCCGACGGCGGGCAGGCCCGTGCCGGTCTCGACCTACCGGGTGCAGCTGGGCACGGACCTGACGCTCGACGACGTCGCGGCGCGGGTGCCGTACCTGGCCACGCTCGGGGTCACGCACGTCTACCTGTCGCCGATCCTGCGCGCCGCGCCGGGCTCGACGCACGGGTACGACGTCGTCGACCACGACGAGATCGCCCCCGAGCTCGGCGGCCTGCCGGCCCTGCGCCGGCTGGCCACGACCGCGCACGACGCCGGGCTGGGCCTCGTGCTCGACATCGTGCCCAACCACATGGCGGTCCCCACGCCGGTGTGGCACAACCGGGCGCTGTGGTCCGTGCTCGCCGAGGGTCCGGACTCCCCCTACGCCGACTGGTTCGACGTCGACTGGTCCGCGGGCGACGGCGCGGTGCTCATGCCCGTGCTCGGCGACCGCATCGGAGCCGTCCTCGGACGCGACGAGCTGGCGCTGGACGAGGTCGAGATCCCCGGCGAGGGGACGCGCACCGTCCTGCGCTACTACGACCACGTCTTCCCGGTCCGGCCCGGCACGGAGTCGCTGTCGCTCGCGGAGCTGGTCGAGCGCCAGCACTACCGCCTGGCGTACTGGCGGGTGGCCGACGAGGAGCTCAACTACCGGCGGTTCTTCGACGTCGGCACCCTGCTGGCGGTCCGGGTCGAGGACCCGGCCGTGTTCGACGCGACCCACGCGCTGGTCCTGTCGCTGCTCGACGACGGGACGATCGACGGACTGCGGATCGACCACCCGGACGGCCTGGCCGACCCGGCGGGGTACCTGGCACGGCTGCGCGAGGCGAGCGGTGGCGCCTGGGTGGTCGTCGAGAAGATCCTCGAGGGCGCCGAGACGCTCCCACCCGACTGGGAGACCGCCGGCAGCACCGGCTACGAGGCGCTCTGGCGCATCCAGGAGACGTTCGTCGACCCCGGTGGTGCGGCGGTCCTCGGCGCCGTCATGCACCGCCTCACCGACGACACGTCCGACGCCTTCCCGGCGATCGCCGAGCAGGCCAAGCGCGAGATCGTCGACGGTCCCCTGTACGCCGAGGTGCACCGGCTGACCTCGCTGGCCGCGGACATCTGCCGCGACGACCTGCGCCTGCGCGACCACACGTGGCGTGCCCTCGAGGACTGCCTGATCGAGCTGCTCGTCGCGTTCGACCGGTACCGCGCGTACGTCGTCCCGGGCGAGCCGGTGCACCCGGAGTCGCTCGAGGTCATGCTCGCGGCGGCCGCGCACGCGCGGGGCCGGCTGTCCCCGGAACGCAGCGAGACCATGGACGTCGTCGTCGACCTCCTGCTCGGCCGCGAGGTCGGCAGCGCGGGGCGGACACGCGGCGCCCGGCGCGACGAGCTCATCGTGCGGTTCCAGCAGACGTGCGGCGCCGTGATGGCCAAGGGCGTGGAGGACACGGCGTTCTACCGCTGGACCCACCTGACCGGCCTGTGCGAGGTCGGCGGCGCACCGGAGCAGTTCGCCCTCACCCCCACCGACCTGTCCGCGTGGGCCGCCGAGCAGCAGGTCTCCGCACCCCTCGGCATGACGACGCTGTCCACCCACGACACCAAGCGCGGCGAGGACACCCGGTCGCGGCTCGGGGTCCTCAGCGAGCTGCCGCGCGAGTGGTCCGTGCTCGTCGACGGACTGCGCGCCGCCTCCGCGCCCTACCGGAGCGCCCTGCTCGACGGTCGCGCGGAGTACCTGCTCTGGCAGACGCTCGCGGGCACGTGGACCGACGACGGCCCGATCACCGAGGACCGGCTGGTCGAGTACCTGACCAAGGCGATCCGCGAGGCGAAGAGCCGGACCACGTGGACCGCGCCCGACGAGGCGTACGAGCGCGCGGTGCTCGACGCCGCACGGCAGGCCCTGCTCGACCCGACGGTCGCCGAGCTGCTCGGTGGCTGGGAGGTCCGGACCCGCCCGGCCGTCCGCGCGGCGACCCTGGGCACGAAGCTGGTCCAGCTGACCCTGCCGGGCATCGCCGACGTCTACCAGGGCACCGAGGTGCCGAACCCGGTGCTCGTGGACCCGGACAACCGTCGGTTCGTCGAGGTCGGCCCCCTCGCCGCCCGCCTCGCGCGCCTCGACGACGGCGCCGGTCCCCGGGACCTCGCCGACGAGAAGCTGCTGGTCACGTCCCGCGCGCTGCGTGTGCGCCACTCGCTGCCCGAGGCGTTCGTCGGCCCGGACAGCGGGTTCCTGCCCCTGGCCCACTCGTCCGGGCACACGCTCACGTACGCCCGGACCGTGGCGGGCGACGCCCGCGTCGCGGTCGTCGCCACCCGGCTCGCGGCCGCGGTGGACCGTCTCGGCGGCTGGTCCGACCACACGGTCGCCCTGCCCGACGGCGACTGGCACGACGTGCTCACCGACCGACCCGTCGCCGGCGGCGTGGTGGACGTCGGCCCGGTGCTCGACCGCCTGCCCGTCGCCCTGCTCGTGCGGGCGGAGAGCTGACCCCGGTGCGGGCACGGGTCTGGGCACCCTCGGCCGAGCGCGTCGACCTCGTCGTGGGATCGTCGCGCACGTCGCTCTCCGCCGAGGACGGCTGGTGGTCCGACGACCGCGACCTGCCGCACGGCACCGACTACGCGTTCTCGGTCGACGGGAGCGATCCCCGTCCCGATCCGCGCAGCGCCTGGCAGCCGTCCGGGGTGCACGGCCCCAGCCGCGTGTTCGACGCGTCCGCCTTCCGGTGGAGCGACGACGGGTGGGCCGGCGTCGACGCCCGGGGGCACGTGACGTACGAGCTGCACGTCGGCACGTTCACCGCCGAGGGCACGTTGACCTCCGCGGTCGACCATCTCGACGAGCTCGTCTCCTTGGGGGTCGACCTGGTCGAGCTGCTGCCGGTCGCCCCGTTCAGCGGGGTCCACGGGTGGGGCTACGACGGCGTCGGCACGTTCGCGGTGCACGAGCCGTACGGCGGCCCGGCAGCGCTCCAGACCTTCGTCGACGCCGCGCACGCTCGTGGCCTGGGCGTCTGCCTGGACGTCGTGCACAACCACATGGGCCCGTCCGGCAACTACCTGGGCGAGTTCGGTCCGTACTTCACCGACGCGCACCAGACCCCGTGGGGATCGGCGATCAACCTGGACGGGCCGGGGTCCGGCGAGGTGCGCCGCTGGGTGTGCGACAGCGCGCTGCGCTGGTTCCGCGACTTCCACGTGGACGCCCTGCGACTGGACGCCGTGCACGCGCTCATCGACTTCTCGGACCGGCACCTGCTGTCCCAGCTGGCCGACGAGGTCGCCGCCCTCTCCGCCGACCTGGGCCGCCCCCTCTCCCTGATCGCCGAGTCCGACCTCAACGACCCGGTCTCGGTCACGCCGACCGCCGAGGGCGGCTGGGGCATGACGGCGCAGTGGGACGACGACGTGCACCACGCGATCCACGCGCTGGTCACCGGCGAACGGCACGGCTACTACGGCGACTTCGGCACCCCCGAGGTGCTGCACAAGGTCATGACCAGCGTGTTCCTGCACGACGGCGGCCTGTCCACGTTCCGCGGCCGCGACTGGGGCCGTCCTGTCCCGCCCGGCACCGACGGGCACCGGTTCGTCGTCGCGGCGTCGACCCACGACCAGGTGGGCAACCGTGCCCTCGGCGACCGCCCGTCGGCGCGCCTCGACCCCGGCCGCCTCGCGGTGGAGGCCGCCCTGGTCCTGCTGTCCCCGTTCAGCCCGATGCTGTTCATGGGCGAGGAGTGGGGCACCCGCACCCCGTGGCAGTTCTTCACCGACCACCCCGAGCCGGAGCTCGCCGCCGCCGTGCGGGACGGCCGCCGGCGCGAGTTCGGCGGCCACGGCTGGGACGTCCTGTACGGCGGCGACATCGAGGTGCCGGACCCGCAGGCGCCCTCCCCGTTCCGCGGCAGCATCCTCACGCGTGACGAGCTCGACGACCCGGCGCACCCCGAGCACCGCCGCCTGCTCGACTGGTACCGGACGCTGATCTCCGTGCGCCGGACCGTCCCGGACATCGCGGCCGGTGACCTCGCGGCGACCGACCTGGTGTGGGGCGGTGCGACCGAGGGCGGGCCGCAGGACGTGCCGTGGGACGGCTGGATGGTGCTGCACCGCGGCTCGGCGCGCGTCGTGATCAACCTGTCGGGCGAGGAGGTCGCGATCCCCGTGCACACGGACGGCCCGGTCGACGTGGTGGCAGCCTGGGACCCGGCGACCGTGGAACCGACTCCCGGCGGCGCGCTCGTTCTCGCCTGCCCGCGGTCCGTCGTCGTCCTCGCCTAACCGACGAGCGCCGCGCCGTCGGCGGCGAGCGAGCCCAGGCGCGACAGCGCGCGGTAGTACTTCTTGCGGTAGCCGCCGGCGAGCATCTCGGGCGAGAACAGGTCCTTCTCCCCCGCCCCGCCCAGCAGCACGGGCACGTCGCGGTCGTACAGCCGGTCCACGAGCACCACCAGCCGCAGCGCGACGTCCTGCGTGGGCACCGCGTGGACGCCCGTGAGCGCCACGAGCCCGACCCCGTCGAGCAGCGCGCCGTACCGGCTCGGGTGCACGGTCGCCAGGTGCGCGAGCAGGTCGCCGAAGTCGTCCAGGGTCGCGTCGTCCCGGCCGTCCGCGGCAGCCCGTACCGCGTCGTCGGAGAGCCCCTCGGCGTCCGTGACGACCGCGCGGTGCCGGTAGTCGTCTCCGTCGATGCGCAGGACCTCGAACCGGTCGGAGAGCGCCTGGATCTCCCGCAGGAAGTCGTCGGCGGCGAACCGGCCCTCCCCGAGCGAGCCGGGGAGGGTGTTCGACGTGGCGGCGAGGGCGACCCCGCGGTCGGCGAGCTCGCGCAGGAGGCGGGACATCAGGACGGTGTCGCCGGGGTCGTCGAGCTCGAACTCGTCGATGCAGACCAGGCGACAAGTGGCCAGCGCCTCCACGGTCGGCAGGAAGCCGAGGGCGCCGACGAGGTTGGTGTACTCGACGAACGTGCCGTAGGCGGCGTCCGCGACCCCCACGGCGTGCGCGAGCGACGCGAGCAGGTGGGTCTTGCCCACCCCGAACCCGCCGTCGAGGTAGATCGCGACCGGTGCGGACTTCGCGCGCTTCAGCCATGAGCGCGACGGTCCCCGCCGGATCTCCTCGGCGGCGGCCGAGAGCCGCTGCACGGCGGCGCGCTGCGAGGGGTGCGCGGGGTCCGGTCGGTAGGTGGCGAAGGACTCGTCGGCGAAGTGGCGCGGCGGGACGAGCTCGGCCAGCAGGCGGTCCGGCGGGACGACGGGCCGGCGCTCGGTCAGGCTGGGGGCGCCGCTCGGGGCGTCCGGGGAGGTCACGATCGAGCAGCCTACGTCGCGGTCGCGACGACTCCGAATCGCTACTGGATCGGTCTACTTATCGCTTTCTGGACGCGCGTCCCACATTTCGGCCGCACAATCTCATGATCCGGACGCCCTCTCCCGCGTTCCCCGTGCGCGTGACAACCTCGTCGGGTGATCGCCCCCGGGTTCCGCCTCTCGTGTCGGTGCATGTGCACCGTCGCCGCGGACCTGTGCGTGTGCTGCTGTCCGCGGAGCAACTGACCCCGCCCCTCGTCCCCCTCGGGCGCGCGGTCTGCGTCCGGAGTACCGCTTCCCCTGAGCGGTGGGTGCAGGCGCACGTCCACGTTCTCCCGGAGATAACGCCCCTATGGCGCACACCAGGATCGCCCCGCCCGCTGCTCGTGCCGAGGGCCAGTGGGCCTTCGACCAGCGCGAACCCCTCAACGGGAACGAGCAGTTCAAGCAGGACGACGACGGCCTGAACGTCCGCCACCGCATCGAGACGGTCTACTCGCGCGAGGGTTTCGCGAGCATCGCGCCGGAGGACCTGCGCGGGCGGATGCGCTGGTGGGGCCTCTACACCCAGCGCAAGCCCGGCATCGACGGCGGCAAGACCGCCACCCTCGAGCCGCACGAGCTCGACGACGAGTACTTCATGCTCCGCGTCCGCTGCGACGGCGGCGCCCTGAGCCTCGAGCAGCTGCGCGTCATCTCCGAGGTCTCGGTGGAGTTCGGTCGCGGCACTGCGGACATCACGGACCGGCAGAACATCCAGCTGCACTGGATCCGCGTCGAGGACGTCCCGGAGATCTGGCGTCGGCTCGAGGCCACCGGCCTGAGCACGCAGGAGGCGTGCGGCGACACGCCCCGCGTCATCCTCGGCTCCCCCGTCGCCGGGGTCGCGGCCGACGAGATCATCGACGGCACGCCCGCTATCCGCGAGATCGCGGAGCGCTACATCGGCGACCCGGCGTTCTCCAACCTGCCGCGCAAGTTCAAGACCGCGATCAGCGGATCGCCGCACCACGACGTCGCGCACGAGATCAACGACGTCGCGTTCGTCGGCGTGGTGCACCCGGAGCTCGGACCCGGCTTCGACGTCTGGGTGGGCGGCGCGCTGTCGACCAACCCCAAGCTCGGCGTCCGGCTGGGCGCGTTCGTCACCCTCGAGCAGATCCCCGAGGTCTGGACCGGCGTGGTGGGGATCTTCCGCGACTACGGCTACCGCCGGCTGCGCACCCGTGCACGCCTGAAGTTCCTCGTCGCCGACTGGGGTGCCGAGCTGTTCCGGCAGGTGCTCGAGGCCGAGTACCTGGGCTGGACCCTGACGGACGGCCCCGCGCCTCCCCCGCCGCCCACCGGCCGCCGCGACCATGTCGGCGTGCACCCCCAGAAGGACGGCAACTTCTACGTCGGCGTCGCCCCGACCGTCGGACGCATCTCCGGGGAGCTGCTCGGGCAGGTCGCCGACCTGGTCGAGGCGGCCGGCTCCGCCCGGATCCGGCTGACCGTCGAGCAGAAGCTCGTCATCCTCGACGTCGCGCCGGACAAGGTCGACGCCCTGGTCGACGGGCTCGAGGCCGCCGGGCTGCACGTCCGGACGGCGAGCACGTTCCGCCGCGGCACCATGGCGTGCACCGGCATCGAGTTCTGCAAGCTGGCCATCGTCGAGACCAAGGCGCGCGCGACGCACCTGATCGGCGAGCTGGAGAACCGGCTGCCCACGTTCGACCAGCCGATCACCATCAACCTCAACGGCTGCCCCAACTCGTGCGCCCGGATCCAGACCGCCGACATCGGCCTCAAGGGCGCGCTGGCGAACGGCGAGGACGGCTACCAGGTGCACCTCGGCGGCGGGCTCGGGCTGACCAGCGGGCTGGGCAAGACGCTGCGCGGCCTGCGCGTGCCGGCCGAGGAGCTGCCCGACTACATCGAGCGCGTCACGCGCAAGTTCGACGAGCAGCGCACCGAGGGCGAGCTGTTCGCGCACTGGGCGCACCGGGCGGACGAGGAGGACCTGCGATGAGCACCAGCGGCTCCGAGCGAGCGGTCCCCTACTACTGCCCCTTCTGCGCCAGCGAGGACCTGTGGCCGGCCGGCGAGAAGCACGGGGAGTGGGATTGCCGCGCGTGCACCCGCGCGTTCGGGCTGCGGTTCGTCGGGCTGGTGACGCGCTCATGATCACCGCCGACCTCCAGCAGCTCGCCGAGCAGGCGGGCCGCGACCTCGAGGGCGCGCACCCCTCGGACATCCTGCGGTGGGCCGCGCAGACGTTCGGCACCGACCTGGTGCTGGCGTCCTCGATGGGCGACGAGGTGCTCGTGCACCTCGCCGCCGCGGCGGTGCCCGGCATCGACGTGATCTTCCTCGACACCGGCTACCACTTCGCCGAGACCCTCGGCACGCGCGACTACTACGCAGACTTCACGAACATCCAGCTCCGCACGATCCTGCCGCTGCGCACGGTCGCCGAGCAGGACGCGGAGCACGGCGAGAAGCTGCACGACCGCGACCCGAACCTGTGCTGCGCCCTGCGCAAGGTCGAGCCGCTGGAGCGCGGCCTGGAGCCGTACACCGCGTGGATCACGGGCATGCGCCGCGAGGACGCCCCGACCCGCACCGACATCACGGTCGTCGGCTGGGACGCCAAGCGCGGCAAGGTCAAGCTCAACCCCCTGGCCGCGTGGACGCAGGACGACGTGGACGCCTACGTCGAGGAGCACCACGTGGTGCTGAACCCGCTGCGCCAGGCCGGCTACGCGTCCATCGGCTGCGCCCCCTGCACGCGCGCCGTCGCCCCCGGCGAGGACCCGCGAGCGGGTCGCTGGTCCGGTACCTCCAAGATCGAATGCGGGTTGCACACATGAGCGTCGTCACCCTCACCCAGCTGGACGCCTTGGAGTCCGAGGGCATCCACGTCATGCGCGAGGTGGCCGGCGAGTTCGAGCGTCCGGTCCTGCTGTTCAGCGGCGGCAAGGACTCCATCGTCATGCTGCACCTGGCGCGCAAGGCGTTCTGGCCGGCCCCCGTGCCGTTCGCGCTCATGCACGTGGACACCGGGCACAACTTCCCCGAGGTCATCGAGTACCGCGACCGCGTGGTGGCCGAGCACGGGCTGCGGCTCGTCGTCGCGAGCGTGCAGGACGCCATCGACGACGGCCGCGTGAGCGAGCGGGCCGACGGCTCGCGCAACGCGCTGCAGACGGTCCCCCTGCTCGACGGCATCACGGCGCACAAGTTCGACGCGGTGTTCGGCGGCGGACGTCGCGACGAGGAGAAGGCCCGCGCCAAGGAGCGGGTGTTCTCGTTGCGGGACGAGTTCGGCCAGTGGGACCCGCGCCGGCAGCGACCCGAGCTGTGGGACCTGTACAACGGCCGCCACAGGCTCGGCGAGCACGTCCGCGTCTTCCCCCTGTCCAACTGGACCGAGCTCGACGTGTGGCGCTACATCGAGCGTGAGCAGATCGAGCTCCCAGCCATCTACTACTCGCACCAGCGCGAGGTCTTCCTGCGCGACGGCATGTGGCTGGCCCCCGGCGGGTGGGGCGGCCCGCGCACCGGCGAGACGCTCGAGGTGCGCACCGTCCGGTACCGCACGGTCGGGGACATGAGCTGCACCGGCGCCGTCGAGTCGACCGCGTCGACGGTCCCCGAGGTCATCGTCGAGGTGGGTGCCAGCCGCCTCACCGAGCGGGGCGCCACCCGCGCCGACGACCGCGCCTCGGAGGCCGCGATGGAGGACCGCAAGCGCGAGGGGTACTTCTGATGGGCGCCCCCACCGTCCAGCTGGAACCGACCGAGGAGACGCAGCACGTGACCGAGCACGCGACGCGGGACCTCCTGCGCCTGGCCACGGCCGGATCCGTCGACGACGGCAAGAGCACCCTGATCGGGAGACTGCTGTACGACACCAAGTCGGTCTTGGCCGACCAGCTGAGCGCGGTCGAGGCGGCGACGCTGGCCCGCGGCGGCGGCGACGTCGACCTGGCCCTCCTGACCGACGGCCTGCGCGCCGAGCGCGAGCAGGGCATCACGATCGACGTGGCGTACCGGTACTTCTCGACGGCCACCCGCGCGTTCGTGCTCGCCGACACCCCGGGGCACGTGCAGTACACGCGCAACATGGTCACCGGCGCGTCCACGGCCGAGCTCGCGATCGTGCTGGTGGACGCCCGCAAGGGCGTGCTGGAGCAGACCCGCCGGCACGCGACGATCACGGCCCTCCTGCGGGTGCCGCACGTGGTGCTCGCCGTGAACAAGATGGACCTGGTCGACTTCGACGAGGCCACCTTCCGCGCCATCGCGGACGAGTTCACCGCCTACGCGCTCAGCCTCGGCATCCCGGACGTCACCGCCGTCCCGCTCTCGGCGCTCGCCGGCGACAACGTCGTGGACCGCTCGACGCGGACGCCCTGGTACGACGGGCCGACGCTGCTGGAGCACCTCGAGTCCGTCGAGGTGGGCCGCGACGCCCTGTCCGAGCCGTTCCGGTTCCCCGTGCAGGTGGTCATCCGGCCGCGCACCGCGGAGCACCCCGACTACCGCGGCTACGCGGGCCGGGTGGCGTCCGGCGTCGTGACCGTGGGTGACGAGGTGACCGTCCTCCCCTCGGGCAAGCGGAGCACGGTCGTCGGCATCGACACGTTCGACGGACCGCTCACCGAGGCGCACGCGCCGCAGTCGGTCACGCTCCGGCTGGCCGACGACGTCGACGTGGCCCGCGGCGACGTCCTCGTGCCCACGGCCGCGACGGTCACCGTCGGGTCCGACCTGGAGGGCACCGTCTGCTGGCTGGCCGAGAAGCGCAGCGTCCTGGGCGCCCGCCTCCTGGTCCGCGTCGGCACCCGCACGGTCCGGGCGCTGCTGCGCGAGGTGAACGCGCGCCTGGACGTGGACACGCTCACCGTCGAGGCCTGGGACGGCGTGGACACCCTGCACGCGGTCGACGCCACCGACACCTCCTCGGACATCCCGCCGCGTGCCCTGACGCTCAACGCGATCGGGCGGGTCAAGCTCCGGCTGGCGGAGCCGATCGTGCTCGACGAGTACGCCACACACCGGCGCACCGGCGGGTTCCTCCTGGTCGACCCCGCGGACGGCACCACGCTGGCCGCGGGCATGATCGGCGCCACCCTGCTCGACCGCCTCGCACCGACCTCGGCCGCGCAGGACGACGACGACTGGTTCGCGGGGGCCGGCATATGAGCTCCCCCCAGCACCCGCTGCTGCTCGACGTCCACGGTCGGCGCGTCGTCGTCGTGGGCGGCGGCCCCGTCGCCGCCCGCCGCGCGGCACGGCTGGTCGACGACGGCGCGGACGTCGTCGTCGTCGCACCGGCGCTGTGCGAGGACCTCGCGGAGCTCGCGTCCGCCGGACGCGTGACCTGGCGCGCACGCGACTACCTCGCCACCGACCTCGACGCCGCCTGGCTCGTGCACACCGCGACGGGCGACCGCGCGGTCGACGACGCGGTCGCGGCCGACGCCGAGGCCTCCCGCCTGTGGTGCGTCCGCGCGGACGACGCGAGCGCGTCCAGCGCCTGGACGCCGGCGGTCGCGCGGTCCGGCGACGTGACCGTCGCCATCGGCACCGGCGGCGACCCACGCCGGGCGGTCGCGCTGCGCAACGCGATCGCGCTCCTGCTGGACACCGGCGGGCTCCCCCTGCGCCACCACCGCCCGACGACCGGCCGCGTGACCCTCGTCGGCGGCGGCCCCGGCGACCCCGGCCTCATCACCACCCGGGGACGCCGCGCGCTGGCCGAGGCCGACGTCGTGGTCGTCGACCGCCTGGCGCCGCGCGCGCTGCTGGCGGAGCTGGACCCGGCGGTCGAGGTCATCGAGGCCGGCAAGTCCCCGCACGCGCACACCCTGACGCAGACCGAGATCAACGCGGTCCTCGTGGAGCGCGCCCGGGCCGGCCACCGCGTGGTGCGCCTCAAGGGCGGCGACTCGTTCGTGCTCGGCCGCGGCGGCGAGGAGGTGCTGGCGTGCCTCACCGCGGGCGTCCCCGTCGAGGTCGTCCCGGGCGTGACGAGCGCCCTCGCCGTGCCGGCGGCCGCGGGGATCCCCGTGACGCACCGCGGGATGGCCCGCCAGGTGACCATCCTGTCCGCGCACGACACCGCCCCCGACTGGGCCACCCTGGCGCGCCTGGACGGCACGCTCGTCCTGCTCATGGGCGTCGCACAGCTGCCCTCGCACACGCGTGCCCTCCTGGCGCACGGCAAGGACCCCGGCACCCCGGTCGCCATCATCGAGAACGGCACCCTGCCCGCGCAGCGGACGACGGTCGGGACGCTGGCCGACATCGCGGACCGGGCCCGGGAGCGTGGCGTCGGCAACCCGGCCGTCGTCGTGATCGGGGACGTGGCGGCGCTGGCGGACGTCCTGGCCTAGGTTGGCGAGCGTGCCCGACCTTCCTGCGCTCGACGTGCTGCTGCCGCTCGACGCCCCCGTGCGGCACCTCGCACCCCGCGGTGACGAGGCCGAGCTGGTCGCCATGTTCGCGGACGGGCCGGGCACCGGTGCGCACGTGCGCGCCAACATGGTGAGCACCGTCGACGGCGCCGCGACCGGCGCCAACCGCGTGAGCGGGTCGATCAACGGCCCCGCCGACCTCCGGGTGTTCCGCGTGCTGCGTGCCCTGGCGGACGTCGTCCTGGTGGGTGCCGGCACCGCCCGCGCGGAGCGCTACCCGCCGCTGGACGTGCCCCCGGAGCTGAGAGCCGCCCGGAGGACGCTCGGCCGGCCGGACGCCCTGGAGCTCGCGATCGTCACGGCCGGCGGCGAGCTCCCCGACTCGCTGCTCGACACCGACCGCCCCCCGCTCGTGCTCACCACCGGCTCTGCCCCGTCGCTGGGGGCCCTGCGCGCGCGGATCGGGGCCGATCGGGTGATCGTCGCGGACGGCGGGGTGCCCGGCGCCGTCGATCCCCGCGCTGTCGTCGCCGCCCTCGCCGAGCGCGGGCTGATGCACATCCTGGCCGAGGGCGGCCCGACGCTCCTGGCCCAGCTGGTGGACGCGGACCTGGTCGACGAGCTCTGCCTCACGTGGAGCCCGCAGCTGGTCGGCGGCCCCGCGGGGCGCGTGACGCACCTGCCCACGTGGTTCGAGCCGGCGCGCGCGCTCACCCTCCGGCACCTGCTGCACGCGGACGGCGTGCTGCTGGGTCGCTGGCAGGTGGCTAGGCTCGGCGCGTGACCGACACGATCATCGTCCTCACGGAGGACACCCTGGCCAGCGCCGACGTGGCGAACCTGCTCGCCCTGCACGAGGGCGAGACGTACGCGTACCGCGTGCTCGTCCCGGCGGACACGGACCGCCCGCTCGTCTCGACGATCATCGACAACCTCAGCCTCGGCGAGCTCAAGGAGGCGTGGCACCGCGCCCTCGGCAAGGAGCCGTCCCACCACGAGGCCAAGGCCACGGCGGACGAGCAGCTGGCCGGGAGCATCGCGGCGTTCGCCGCGGCCGGCCGGGAGGCCACCGGCACGGTGGTCGACGACGACCCGCTGCCCGCCCTCAAGGCCGCGGTCGCGGACGGTGACGTCGCCGAGGTCGCCGTGGTGACCTACCCGCACGCCGTCGAGGACACGTTCCACCGCGACTGGGCGTCCCGCGCCCGCGAGGAGCTCCAGGTCCCGGTGCTGCACCTGTACGCGGGCACCAGCGAGCTCGGCTGAGCCAGGACGCACCAGAGGCCGGCACCCCGCTGGGTGCCGGCCTCTCGCGCGTCCTCAGAACCCGGTCGACGTGACCGCCGGGTAGTACCGGCGGAACTTGCGGACCTGGTTGACCAGCGCCATCCAGACGTACAGGCGTCGACGCGGCGACAGGTCCCCCCGGTACGCCAACGGGTGCGCGACCGCGTTCGCCTTGATCAGCCGGCGGACCCGCGCGGCCAGCTCCGGATCGCGCACGTAGCGCAGCAGCAGCCGGTGCGGGACGACCGAGTAGAGGATCTCCTTGTCGACCACGACCGGCGGCACCGAGCGACCCTCGACGGCGTCCTCGACCACGAACCGCATCGGGTTGGCCCCCGCGGCGGTCACGTAGTAGTTGTTCCGGCCGATCCGCGGGTTGACCTCGAAGAACCGGAACGCACCGGTGCGCGGATCCACCTTGACGTCGAAGTTGGCGAACCCCCGGTACCCCGTCGACGCGAGGAACGTCCGCGCCTGCTCGAGCATCGCGTCGTCCCGGCTGGTGATCATCGCGGCCGGGTTGCCCAGGCCGGACGGCGTGTGCTCCTCCAGGAGCACATGCGCCGAGCACAGCAGCGTGATCTCGCCGTGCGTGTCCACGTACGCGGTGATGGACCGCATCTGCGTGTCGTCGCCCGGCACCAGCTCCTGCACCACGAACCGGCCGCGGAAGCCGGCGCCGCGCAGCGCGCCCCAGAGCCACGTGAGCTCGTCGACGGTGGCGATCTCGAAGACCTTCTTCTTGCCCTCGAACTCGACGTCCTGGTAGTCCGCGCTGCTGGCCGCCTTCGCGATCAGCGGGTACTCCAGGTCGACCGGTGCGGCTTCCCACGGCTCCGAGCCGAACTCCTGCACGATCGTCCGCGGCACGGAGATCCCGAGGTCGTCGCAGATCTCCGCGAAGGTCGCCTTGTCGGAGATCCGGTCGAGCAGGTGCTCCGACAGGAACGGCACCACGTAGTACTGCTCGAGCAGCGCGCGGTGCTGGACGACCACGCGGACCAGCCAGTCCGAGTTGGCCATGAGCAGCAGCCGGCTGTCGGGGTTGGCCTTCGCGACCTCGACCAGCCGGTCCACCAGCTGGCGGGGGTCGTGACCGTCCGCGACGATCTCGTGCCGGACGATGCGCGAGTGCGCGACCGGACCGAGCGCCGCGCCGGCCACGACCACGGAGGTGACGCCGTAGGCCTCGTGGAACGAGCGGGCCAGGGCGTACACGCCGATGTCGGCGCCGAGGATGACGGGCTGCAGCGTGGTCCCGCTCACGCGGTCTGCTCGGTGCGGTCGCCGGACCACTCGGTGTGGAACGTGCCGTCCTTGTCGGTCCGGCGGTAGGTGTGCGCGCCGAAGAAGTCGCGCTGCGCCTGGATCAGGGCGGCAGGCAGCCGCTCGGCACGCACGCCGTCGTAGTAGCTCAGCGAGGACGCGAACGCGGGGGTCGGCACCCCGTGCAGCGCGGCGCCGGCCACGATGCGGCGCCAGGCAGCCACGCCGTTGCCGACCGCGCCGGTGAAGTACTCGTCGGCGAGGAGCAGCGGCAGGTTCGCGTCGCGCTCGTACGCCTCGGTGATCCGGTTGAGGAACCGGGCGCGGATGATGCAGCCGCCGCGCCAGATGCGGGCCATGGCGCCGCGGTCGATGTCCCAGCCGAACTCGGCGCTCGCCGCGGCGATCTGGTCGAAGCCCTGCGAGTACGCGACGACCTTGGACGCGTACAGGGCGAGGCGCACGTCCTCGATGAACGCGTCCCGGTCGGTGACGTCCCACTCGGTGGTGTGCGCCTGCAGGACGCCGACCGCTGCGGACCGCTGCGGCACGGAGCCGGACAGCGCACGGGCGAAGGTGGCCTCCGCGATCCCGGTGATCGGCACGCCCAGGTCCAGACCGTTCTGGACGGTCCAGCGCCCGGTGCCCTTCTGCTCCGCCTGGTCGAGCACGATGTCGACGAACGCCGACCCCGTCTCGGCGTCCACGTGCTGCAGGACGTCCGCGGTGATCTCGATGAGGAACGACTCCAGGTCGCCGGTGTTCCACTCGGCGAAGATCTGCCCGATCTCCGCGGCCGAGGCACCCAGCCCCTGGCGCAGCAGGTCGTAGGCCTCGGCGATGAGCTGCATGTCGGCGTACTCGATGCCGTTGTGCACCATCTTCACGAAGTGCCCGGCGCCGTCGGGGCCGACGTAGGTGCAGCACGGCACGCCGTCGACCTTGGCGGAGATCTTCTCCAGGATCGGACCGAGCGACTCGTACGACTCCTTGGTGCCGCCGGGCATGATCGACGGGCCGAGCAGCGCGCCCTCCTCGCCGCCGGACACGCCGGAGCCGACGAAGTGGAGCCCCTTCTCCCGCAGGGCGGCCTCGCGGCGGATCGTGTCCGGGAAGTGCGCGTTGCCGGCGTCGACGACGATGTCGCCCTCCTCCAGGAACGGCACCAGCTCGTCGATGACCGCGTCCGTGGGGCCGCCGGCCTTGACCATCACGACGACCTTGCGCGGCCGGGCCAGCGACGCGACGAAGTCCTCGACCGACTCCGACGGCACGAACGCGCCCTCGTCGCCGTGGTCCGCCACGAGCGAGGCGGTCTTGGCGTACGAGCGGTTGTGGATCGCCACCGTGTAGCCGTTGCGCGCGAAGTTCCGGGCCAGGTTGCGGCCCATCACCGCCAACCCGGTGACGCCGATCTGCGCGGTTCCGGTGGCGGTTCCTGAGGCGACCATGCGGGGCGTGCTCCTTCGATCGACGGCCGGCACGGCCGCGTCCGCGAGGGCGGCGAGCAGGTGCTGGGCACGTGCAGGCGCAGGTCGGGTGCGGCGACGTCCGGGGGTGCTGGGTGCGCGAGCCAGCCTAGTCCGGCATGCCCGGGTCGGGATCGGCGTGCCGGACAACGAGACGACCGCCCGGCGGCGGCGGCGTGCCGGACACCCGTTCGGGTCACGTCGCCCGTACGCTCCACCACGTGACACCCGCTGGTCCGGAGGACGTCCCCGTCGAGTTCGTCAGCGCGCTGCGTTCGTTGCGCCGGGTGACCGTCCGCCCCGAGGTGATCCTCGACGAGGTGCCCGGCCCGGCACGCATCGCGCCCTTCTCCGCCGCGCTCACCGCCGAGGTGCGCACCGCCCGCCGGTCCGTCGCCGCCTCCGAGCTGGCGTCCGGGCGATTCGTCGTCCTGTACGACCCGGCCGGCCAGGAGGCCTGGGACGGGCACTTCCGCCTGGTCACGCTCGTCCGGGCGACGCTCGAGGCCGAGGTCGGCGCCGACCCGATGCTCGCCGAGGTGGCCTGGACCTGGTTCACGGACGCGCTCGAGGAGTCCGGCCTCGACGCGCACGCCGCCGGGGGAACCGTCACGCGGGTGCTGTCACAGAGCTTCGGCGCGCTGGAGCGCCGGTCCGAGCAGACCGAGCTGGAGATCCGCGCCTCGTGGACCGCCGCCGACGAGGATCTCGGCCCGCACCTGCAGGCCTGGGGCACCCTCCTGTGCACCGCAGCCGGCCTCGAACCCCTGCCCGACGGCGTCGTCGCCTTCGGGCCGAGGCGCTGAACACGAGCCCGGGGGGGCACGCGCAACGCAACCGACTCAAGTCGTCAGGTCATGGTGCCGATGACTCGCCTGTGACCATCGAGCCTCTGCGACGAGACCTGGCCCCGGCGCGACGTCCGGAGCTGCGGCCCGGCGTGCCCGGCTCCCGCACCGTGCCACCCGCCTCCACGCAGCAGATGTGCGTGGTCGTCACCGAGGTGGCCGACGGCGACGGGGCGCCCCTCGTCCGCAACCTCCGCCGCCGGGGAGCTCCGCGGGTCGTGGTGCTCACCCGCCGCGCCAGCCGTCCCGAGCTGGGCATCCTGCTGCAGGGCGGCCTGCGCGGGGTCGTCGCCGGCACCACCACGCCGAGCCTGCCGCGCGCAGCCGCCGTGACCGCTCCGCCGCCGCCGCTGCCCGACCTGACCGCACGCGAGGTCAGCGTGCTCAAGCTCGTCGCGGACGGTCGCACCAACCGCCTCATCGGCGAGGACCTCGGCCTCTCGGCGCTCACCGTGAAGAGCCACCTGGCCCGTATCTCCCGCAAGCTGGGCACGGGCGACCGCGCCGAGCTGGTGGCCATCTCCATCCGCGGCGGCGTGCTGTCCTGACCCCCGCGTGTACGGATGCCGCACCCGCGGTCGTACGCGCCGCCCGCGCGGCCTGCGCAGATGCGTCCCCGTCGTCGCTTACCGTTGACCTCATGCGACCTGAGGCGATCCCCGGCGCCCCTGCTGGGGCATCCGAGCCTCCGGAGAACCCCGACGACTCCCCCGCGGTCGACCCCGGTCCCGAGATCGTCATGCTGACCGAGCCCGCCGAGGGCATCCCGCCCGTCGTCGAGACGCCCGAGGCCCTGGCTGCCGTCGTCGCCGCGTTCGAGGCCGGCACCGGGCCGGTGGCCGTGGACGCGGAACGCGCGTCGGGGTACCGCTACGGCCAGCGCACCTACCTGGTCCAGCTGCGGCGCGAGGGCGCCGGCACCGCCCTGATCGACCCGATCGCGGTGCCCGACCTGTCCTCGCTCTCGGACGCCCTGGTGGGCGTCGAGTGGGTGCTGCACGCCGCCTCGCAGGACCTCCCTGGTCTCGCCGAGCAGGGCCTGCGACCGAGCCGGGTGTTCGACACCGAGCTCGGTGCCCGCCTGCTCGGTCTCGACCGGGTGGGGCTGGCCGCCGTCGTGGCGGACGCCCTCGGTCTGGGCCTCGCCAAGGAGCACTCGGCGGTCGACTGGTCCACCCGGCCGCTGCCGGCCGAGTGGCTGCGCTATGCCGCGCTCGACGTCGAGGTGCTCGTGGAGCTCCGCGAGGTGCTGGCCGAGCGCCTGGCGGTCGCGGGCAAGGCCGAGTGGGCGGCGCAGGAGTTCGAGGCCGTCCGCACCGCGCCTCTGCCGCCGCCCCGCGTCGAGCCGTGGCGCCGCGTGTCCGGCCTGCACGCGATCCGCGACGCCCGCCGGCTCGCCGTCGTCCGGGAGCTGTGGCAGACGCGCGACCAGAACGCGCGCACCCGCGACATCTCACCGGGCCGGGTCCTGCCCGACCACGCGATCGTCGCCGCGGCGCAGGCGCTGCCCGGTTCCGTCGCCGCGCTCACCGCCCTCCCGGCGTTCGCCGGAAAGGGCACCCGCCGGCGCGCGGTCCTGTGGCAGCAGGCCATCGACCGCGGCCTCGCGACGCCCGAGGCCGAGCTCCCGTCGGTCCGCGGCCCGAAGAGCGACGCACCGCCGCCGCCCCGGGCATGGGCCGAGAAGGACCCGCAGGCGGCCGCACGCCTCGTCGCCGCGCGCGAGGTGGTCGCCACGCTCTCGACCGCCCACGAGGTGCCGGCCGAGAACCTGCTGCAGCCCGACCTGCTCCGCCGGCTGTGCTGGACGCCGCCCGCGCGCCTCGATGCCGATTCGATCGCCGCGTTCCTGCAGGCGGGCGGTGCGCGGCCGTGGCAGATCGGCCTCGTCGCGGACCGGCTGGCCGAGGCGTTCGCGACCCTCCCCCAGGACTAACGTCCCTGTTACTCTTGAGTAACTTATGGCTGGCAACGCCCGGGCCGCCCGGGTAGCGTCGGCCGTCACGGGCCCGCTCTCGCGTGCTCGTCGGACACCGCCGTCCCGCCCTGGAGGCTCGATGCCCACCACATCTCCGCGACCCGCAGCCCTCGTCCGCCGCGTCGTGTTCGTCGACGGGGTCCGCACCCCGTTCGGCCGCGCGCGCAAGGACGGGCTGTACGCCCACACCCGCGCCGACGACCTCTCGGTCAAGACCGTCCGCGAGCTGCTGCGCCGCCACCCCCAGCTCCCGCCGGAGCGCATCGACGAGGTCGCCATCGCCGCCACCACGCAGCAGGGCGACCAGGGCCTGACCCTGGGCCGCACGGTCGGCGTCCTCGCCGGGCTCCCCCGGTCCGTCCCCGGCTACGCGATCGACCGCATGTGCGCCGGCGCGATGACCGCGGTGACCAACACGGCCGCCGCCATCGGGTTCGGGGCGCAGGACGTGGCGCTGGCGGGAGGTGTCGAGCACATGGGGAACCACCCGATGGGCTTCGACGCCGACCCCAACCCGCGCTTCCTGTCCGAGCGCCTCGTGGCCAACGACGCCCTCAACATGGGCGTGACCGCGGAGAACCTGCACGACAAGTTCCCCGCCCTGACGCGTGAGCGGGCCGACGCGTACGGCGCCGCCAGCCAGGCCAAGTACGCCGCGGCGCTGGCCGCCGGGAAGATCGACCCCGACCTCGTCCCGGTCGCGCTGCGCGACCCGGAGAACGGCTGGGGCCTGGCCACCGCCGACGAGCCGCCGCGCCCCGGCACCACGGTCGAGGCGATCCTGAAGCTGCCCACCCCGTTCCGTGCGGGTGGCCGGGTCACCGCCGGGACCGCCGCGCCCCTCACCGACGGCGCCGCGTCCTGCCTGCTCGCCGCCGAGGAGACCGCCGCCGAGCTGGGACTGCCCACGCGCATGCGGATGGTGTCCTTCGCGTACGCCGGGGTCGAGCCCGAGATCATGGGCATCGGCCCGGTGCCGGCCACCGTCAAGGCGCTCGACCGGGCAGGCCTGTCCATCGAGGACATCGGCCTGTTCGAGATCAACGAGGCGTTCGCCGTCCAGGTGCTCTCCTTCCTCGACGCGTTCGGCATCGCCGACGACGACCCGCGCGTCAACCAGTACGGCGGCGCGATCGCCGTCGGCCACCCGCTGGCCTCGTCGGGCGTGCGCCTGATGACCCAGCTGGCCCGCCAGTTCGAGGAGAACCCGGACGTCCGCTACGGCCTGACCACGATGTGCGTCGGCCTGGGCCAGGGCGGCACCGTCATCTGGGAGAACCCGCACCACGCCGACTACGACGCACTCGAGGGGGCCACCAAGTGAGCACCGAGACCACCGCGCGCCCCGAGCGCGTCTCCCACGCGCTCGCCCGCGACGTCGCGCTGCCCGGCGGCGCCGGCACGCTGGCGCTCGTCACCATCGACAACGGCCTCGACCACACCAAGCCGACGACGCTCGGCCCGCTCGGCATGGCCGAGCTGACCGCGACCCTGACGGCTCAGCAGGCGCGTGCCGCGGCGGGCGAGATCGTGGCTGTCGCCGTCACCGGCAAGCCGTACTACCTGGCCGCCGGAGCCGACCTCACCCAGATCGGCTCCGTGCCCGGCCGCGAGGGCGCCCTGCAGCTCGGCCAGAACGGGCACCGCGCGTACGAGCTGCTGCACACCATGGGCGTGCCGACCTTCGCGTTCGTCAACGGCGTCGCGCTCGGCGGCGGCATGGAGCTGGCGCTCAACTGCGACTACCGCACGGTGGCCTCCGACGTCCGCGCCCTCGCGCTCCCGGAGACCGGCCTGGGCCTGGTACCCGGCTGGGGCGGCGCCTACATCGTCCCGCGCCTGGTCGGGGTGGAGAAGGCGCTCGACGTCATCCTCACGCGTCCTGCGGCCAACAAGCCGTTCGCGGCGGTCGAGGCCACCACGCTCGGCCTCATGGACGTCGTGCTCGACCCGGCCGACTTCCTCGAGGAGTCGATCCGGTGGGCCGCCCGCGTGGTGTCCGGCGAGGTCGTCGTCGAGCGCCGCGAGCTGGACTCCGCCGAGGTGTGGGACGGCGTCGTCGCGGCCGCCCGCCAGCGCCTCGACGCGGTCATCAACCGCTCGCGTCCGGCCCCGTACCGCGCGCTCGACCTGGTGGCAGCTGCTCGCACCGCCTCACGCGAGGAGGCGTTCGCGGCCGAGGACGAGGCGCTCGCCGACCTCATCATGAGCGACGAGATGCGCGCGTCGGTGTACGCGTTCGGGCTCGTGTCCGGTGGCAAGAAGCCGGTCGGCGCCCCCGACCGCTCGCTCGCGCAGCCGGTCACCCGTGTCGGCATCGTCGGCGCCGGGCTCATGGCCGCGCAGATCGCGATGCTGTTCGCTCAGCGCCTCGGCGTCCCGGTCGTCATGCGCGACCTGGACCAGGAGCGGGTCGACAAGGGCCTCGCCGCGGTGCGGTCCTCCGTGGACCGGCTCACGTCGACCGGTCGGATGAGCGAGTCGGCCGCCAGCCGCCTGCTCGGCTCGATCCAGGGCACGACCGACCTCGCCGAGTTCGCGACCTGCGACCTCGTCATCGAGGCCGTCACCGAGATCCTCGACCTGAAGAAGCGGGTCTTCGCCGAGCTGGAGACCGTCATCTCCCCGACGGCCATCCTGGCGACCAACACCTCGGCGCTGTCGGTCTCCGCGATGGCGGCCGACCTGCAGCACCCCGAGCGCGTCGTCGGGCTGCACTTCTTCAACCCCGTGGCCGCGATGCCGCTGGTGGAGGTGGTCCAGGCCGAGCACACGTCGCTCGAGGCGCTCGCCACGGGGTTCGCCGTGGCCGCCAAGCTGCGCAAGACGGCCGTCCTGGTGGCGGACCGTCCCGGCTTCGTCGTCAACCGGCTGCTGGTCCTGCTCCTCGGCGTGATCGTCGACGCCGTCGAGAAGGGCACGCCGGTCGAGGTCGCGGACCGCGCCCTACGGCCCCTCGGCCTGCCGATGCCCCCGTTCGAGCTGTTCGACCTGGTCGGACCGGCCGTCGGCCTCCACGTGCTGACCTCGCTGCGCGAGGAGCTCGGCGACCGGTTCCCCCGGTCCCCCGGCCTCGAGAAGCTCGTCGCGGAGGGCACGACCGTCGTGCTCCCGGCGAGGGCCAAGGGGCTGCCGAAGCCGGTCGACCCCGCCATCCAGGCGGTCTTCGACAGCTCGCGCGAGACGACCGGCACCCCGCTCGACCAGGCGGGCGTGCTGGACAGCGTGCTCACCGCGCTCACCGTCGAGGTCGGGCACATGCTCGAGGAGGGCGTCGTCGCCACCCCGCAGCAGATCGACCTCTGCATGATCCTCGGCGCCGGCTGGGGCTTCCACCTCGGTGGGCTCACGCCGTACCTGGACCGCACGGGCTACTCCGAGCGCGTCCTGGGCAGGCGGATCCTGCCGGACGGCGTCGCGAACGTGCCCGCCGCCGGCTGACGGATCAGTAGACCGAGAGCCCTCGGTCCCGGAACGTCGCGCGCACGCGCTCGACGAGCTCCGGGGCCGGGGGCTGCGTCTCGGCCAGCTCGTACCGCATCCCCAGCTCGTCCCACTTGTCGCGGCCCATCTGGTGGAAGGGCAGCACCTCGACCCGCTCGACGACGGGCCCGAGCTTGACGACGTGGTCGGCGACCGCCTCGACGTTCTCCGGGGCGTCGGTCAGCCCGGGGACGAGCACGAACCGCACCCAGGTGCGCTTGCCCGCGTCCCGCAGCCGCGCACCGAAGTCCAGCGTGGGCTGCAGCGCACGCCCGGTCGCCTTGCGGTACGTGTCCGGCAGACCGGACTTGATGTCGAGGAGCACCAGGTCGATGTCCTCGAGCATCGCGTCCGTGCACTGGCTGCCCAGGAACCCGGACGTGTCGACCGTGGTGTGCACGTCCATCGCCTTGGCGCCGCGCAGGAGCCTGGCCAGGAACGCCGGCTGCATCAGGGGCTCACCGCCCGAGATCGTCAGGCCGCCGCCCGTCGCCTTGAACACCGGGCGGTAGCGGGCGACCCGCGCGAGGATCTCGTCGGCCGTCACGTCCGTGCCGCGACGCATCTGCATGGTGTCGGGGTTGTGGCAGTACAGGCACTGCAGCGGGCAGCCGGCCAGGAACACGGTCAGGCGCGTGCCCGGCCCGTCCACGGCCGTGACCAGCTCCCACGAGTGGACCGAGCCGACCGAGCCGGACCGCACCGCCGCCATCTTGGCCGCGTGGTCCAGCTCGATCGAGGACAGCCCCGCCGTCCCGGACCGCGCCCGGGGCAGCCCCAGGTGCACGGCCGGCCACGGCGCCGCTTCGTGCACCTGGGTGGTCTGCGTCATCGTCGGAGCCGTCAGACCGAACCGTGGAACGTGCGGGACAGCACGTCGAGCTGCTGCTCGCGGGTGAGCCGCACGAAGTTCACGGCGTAGCCCGACACCCGGATGGTCAGCTGCGGGTACTCCTCGGGGTGCTCCATGGCATCCAGCAGGGTCTCGCGGTTGAGCACGTTGATGTTCAGGTGGAAGCCCGACGACATCATGAACGCGTCCAGCAGACCGACCAGGTTGGTGACCTGCTCGTCGCGGGTGCGCCCCAGACCGGTCGGGATGACCGACGAGGTCAACGAGATGCCGTCCTGCGCCTCGCCGTAGGGGATCTTCGCGACGGACAGCGCCGAGGCGAGCATCCCGTGCGCGTCCCGCCCGTTCATCGGGTTGGCGCCCGGTGCGAAGGGCTGGCCGGCGCGGCGTCCGTCGGGCGTGGAGCCCGTGGACTTCCCGTAGACCACGTTCGACGTGATGGTCAGGACCGACTGCGTGTGCAGCGCCTTGCGGTACGTCGGCGTCTTGCGCAGCTTGGTCATGAACAGCTCGACCAGCCACACCGCGATGTCGTCGGCACGGTCGTCGTCGTTGCCGTAGGTCGGGAAGTCGCCCTCGACCTGGTACTCGGTGATGAGGCCGTCGACCGTCCGCACCGGGTGCACGGCCGCGTACTTGATGGCCGACAGGGAGTCGGCGACCACGGAGAGCCCGGCGATGCCGCAGGCCATGGTGCGCAGGATCGCGCGGTCGTGCAGGGCCATCTCGAGGCGCTCGTACGCGTACTTGTCGTGCATGAAGTGCACGCAGTTGAGCGCGTCGACGTAGGTCTCGGCGAGCCAGTCGAGCATCCCGTCGAGCTTGGCGACGACGTCGTCGTAGTCGAGCACGTCACCGGTCACGGCCGGCGCCGAGGGGGCCACCTGCTTGCCGGTCATCTCGTCGCGACCACCGTTGATCGCGTAGAGCAGCGCCTTGGCCAGGTTGATCCGCGCGCCGAAGAACTGCATCTGCTTGCCGACCCGCATGGGCGAGACGCAGCACGCGATCGCGGCGTCGTCACCCCAGGAGTCGCGGATCAGGTCGTCGGACTCGTACTGCAGCGCGGAGGTGTCGATCGACACCTGCGTGCAGAAGCGCTTGAAGCCCTCGGGCAGACGGTCGCTCCAGAGCACCGTCAGGTTGGGCTCGGGCGCCGGGCCCAGGTTGTAGAGCGTCTGCAGGAACCGGAAGGACGTCTTGGTGACCAGGGTGCGGCCGTCCTCGCCGATGCCGCCGATCGACTCGGTGACCCAGGTGGGGTCGCCCGAGAACAGCTCGTCGTACTCCGGGGTGCGCAGGAACCGCACGATGCGCAGCTTGATGACCAGGTCGTCGACGAGCTCCTGGACGTCCTGCTCAGTCAGCCGGCCCGCAGCGAGGTCACGCTGCATGAAGACGTCGAGGAAGGTCGACGTGCGGCCCAGGGACATGGCCGCGCCGTTCTGCTCCTTCACCGCACCGAGGTACGCGAAGTAGAGCCACTGCACGGCTTCCTTGGCGGTGGTCGCCGGACCGGAGATGTCGTAGCCGTACGTGGCGGCCATCGTCTTGAGCTCCTGCAGGGCGCGGATCTGCTCCGCGTTCTCCTCGCGGTCGCGGATGACGTCCTCCGACGAGCGCTCCTTGTCGAGGTCCGCGCGGTCCTCGCGCTTGGCCGCGATCAGGGCGTCGACGCCGTACAGGGCCACGCGGCGGTAGTCGCCGATGATCCGGCCGCGGCCGTAGGCGTCCGGCAGGCCGGTGATCAGGTGCGAGGAACGGGCAGCGCGCACGGAGGGCGGGTAGACGTCGAACACGCCGTCGTTGTGGGTCTTGCGGTACTTGGTGAAGATCTCGCCGACGATCGGGTCCGGCGCGAAGCCGTAGGTCTCGAGCGCCTTCTCGACCATCCGGTAGCCGCCGTTGGGCATGATCGCGCGCTTCAGGGGCGCGTCCGTCTGCAGGCCGACGATGATCTCGTGGTGGCGGTCGATGTAGCCCGGCTCGTGCGAGGTGATCGTCGAGGGCGTGTGCTGGTCGATGTCGTAGACGCCGCGGGCGCGCTCCGCCGGGAACATCTCGGTCAGCTTGGCCCAGATGCCGGTCGTCCGAGCGGTCGGTCCCGCCAGGAAGGAGGCGTCGTCGACGTAGGGCGTGTAGTTGCGCTGGATGAAGTCACGGACGTCGATCCGGTCCACCCAGGGCCCGGTGACGAAACCTTCCCAGGCCGGCCTCACGGCGGGCTCGATCCGAGAGTTCGCGGACACGGTGCTCGTGGACATTTGCGCTCCTCCGACGTTGCTGATACCTCGACGTTACGGAGGCGACGAGGATTCGTCCCAGGACCTAAGGCCCCGTGTGATGCGGGTCATCACGAGGACAGCCCCAGCGCGGCGAGAGTGTCGCGCGCGATGTCCGCAGGATGCAGGCGCAGCTCGGTCACCAGCTGCTCGCGGGTGGCGTGGTCGAGGAACTCCCGCGGGATGCCGAACGCCTGCACGGGGGTGCCGATCCCGGCCTCGCGCGCACGCTGCGCGACCACCGATCCGAGGCCCCCGTCGACCACCCCGTCCTCGATGGTGACCACGTGGTCGTGGTCCCCCACGAGCTTGGTGAGCGCGCCGGCGACCGGCAGGACCCACCGGGGGTCGACGACCGTCACGCGCAGCCCGTGCGCGGCGAGCACCTCGGCCGTCTCGAGCGCGGTCTGCGCCATGGCTCCGTACCCCACGACGAGCACGTGCGCCGCGTCCACGGGGCCGTCGTGCCGGGCGAGGACGTCGATGCCGTCCAGGTGGTCGATCGCGGGAACCGGGTCCACGAGGGCGCCCTTGGGGTACCGGACGACCGTGGGGGCGTCGTCGACGTCGACCGCGGTGCGCAGGGCGTCGCGCAGCGTCTCCTCGTCGCGCGGAGCCGCCAGCCGGAGCCCCGGGACGACCCCCAGCATCGCCAGGTCCCACATGCCGTTGTGGCTCGCGCCGTCCGAGCCCGTGAGGCCCGCACGGTCGAGCACGAACGTCACGCCGGCCTTGTGCAGGGCGACGTCCATGAGGATCTGGTCGAACGCGCGGTTGAGGAACGTGGCGTACACGGCGACGACGGGGTGCAGGCCGCCGAACGCCATCCCCGCCGCGGACGTCGCGGCGTGCTGCTCGGCGATGCCGACGTCGAACACGCGCGTGGGGAACTCCGCCGCGAACGGCGCGAGCCCGACCGGCTGGAGCATCGCCGCGGTGATGGCGACGACGTCGGGACGCCGGCGGCCGATCCGCACCAGCTCGTCGGCGAACACGCTGGTCCACTCGAACCGCGAGGGCGCCACGGGCAGCCCGGTCTCGGGGTGGATCTTGCCGACCGCGTGGAACCGGTCCGCGACGTCCTGCTCGGCCGGCACGTAGCCCCGGCCCTTCTCCGTGATGACGTGCACGATGACCGGGCCGCCGAACGCCTTGGCGTTGCGCAGCGCCCGCTCGACCGCGCTCACGTCGTGCCCGTCCACCGGGCCGACGTACTTGATGCCGAGGTCCTCGAACATGCCCTGCGGCACCAGGACGTCCTTGATGCCCTTCTTCATGCCGTGCAGCGCGTCGTAGGTGGCGCGGCCGGGAGGCCCGGAGCGGCGCAGCGTGCGCTTGCCCCACGACAGGACGTTCTCGTAGCCGCGCGTGGTGCGCAGCGTGTCGAGGTGGTGGGCGAGGCCACCGATCGTCGGGGCGTAGGACCGTCCGTTGTCGTTGACGACGATCACGAGCCGGCGGTCCTGGCCCGCCGCGATGTTGTTCAGCGCCTCCCAGGCCATGCCGCCGGTCAGCGCGCCGTCCCCGATCACCGCGACCACGTGCCGGTCGCCGCGGCCGGTGAGCTCGTTGGCCTTGGCGATGCCGTCCGCCCAGCTCAGCGCGGTCGAGGCGTGCGAGTTCTCGACGACGTCGTGCACGGACTCCGCGCGGCTGGGGTACCCGGACAGGCCGCCCTTGCTGCGCAGCTGCGAGAAGTCGCGGCGGCCGGTGAGCAGCTTGTGCACGTACGCCTGGTGGCCGGTGTCGAACACCATGGTGTCCAGCGGCGACTCGAACACGCGGTGCATGGCGATGGTCAGCTCGACGACGCCGAGGTTGGGACCGAGGTGGCCGCCCGTGCGGGACACCCGGTCGACCAGGAACGTGCGGATCTCGGCGGCGAGGTCGTCCGCCTGACGCGCGGTGAGCCGGCGCACGTCGTCCGGGGAGCTGATGCGGTCGAGCTGACCCATGGTGGTGCCTCCTCCTCCGGTGTGCGGCGACGATGCCGCACACTGCGGACGCCGAAAGCTGTGTCCCACACTGTAGAGGGACCGGAGCCGGACGACGCGCCGAGGCTGGTCAGGTGCCTGTGGAGGCCCCGTGAAGAGGGACGTCCGACCGACTATCATGGATCGGAAAGGGGAACACCCATGCGCTTCCTGCCCGGCCACGCGGCCACCTCCGACCTCACCTACGGCGACGTCTTCCTCGTCCCGTCGCGTTCCGAGGTCACCTCCCGCTTCGACGTCGACCTCACCGCCGTCGACGGCACCGGCACCACCGTCCCGATCGTCGTCGCCAACATGACGGCCGTCGCGGGACGTCGGATGGCCGAGACCGTCGCCCGGCGCGGAGGCATCACCGTCCTCCCCCAGGACGTCCCGACGAACGTCGTGGCCGAGGTCGTCGCCTCGGTCAAGGCGCGGCACACCGTCGTGGAGACCGCCGTGGTGGTCAGCCGCCACGACACGGTGCACACCGCCCTCACGCTCATCGGCAAGCGCGCGCACGGTGCCGCGGTGGTGGTCGACGACGGCAAGCCCGTCGGGGTCGTCACCGAGGCCGACTGCCAGGGGGTCGACCGCTTCACGCAGGTCGAGGAGGTCATGACCGCCCACCCGACCACGGTGGACCTCGCGATCATCGAGCAGGGCGGCCTGCGCGGGCTGGAGGCGGCGTTCGAGAAGCTGCACGGCTCGCGCCGCAAGTTCTCCCCCGTCGTGCGCGACGGCGAGCTGGTCGGCGTGCTCACCCGGATCGGCGCGCTGCGCTCCTCCATCTACCAGCCCGCCGTCGACGGCCAGGGGCACCTGCGCGTGGCGGCGGCCGTGGGCATCAACGGTGACGTCAAGCAGAAGGCCCTCGAGCTGCTCGAGGCCGGGGTCGACGTCCTCGTCGTCGACACCGCGCACGGCCACCAGCGCAAGATGCTCGACGCGCTGGGCGCCGTCCGGTCCCTCGACCCGCAGGTGCCGGTGGTCGCGGGGAACGTGGTCACCGCCGAGGGCACGCGCGACCTCATCGCCGCCGGTGCGGACATCGTCAAGGTGGGGGTCGGGCCCGGTGCCATGTGCACCACGCGCATGATGACCGCCGTCGGGCGCCCCCAGTTCTCGGCGGTGCTCGAGTGCGCGGCCGAGGCACGGCGCCTGGGCAAGCACGTGTGGGCCGACGGCGGCGTGCGGCACCCCCGCGACGTCGCGCTCGCGCTGGCCGCCGGGGCCTCGCAGGTCATGGTCGGGTCCTGGTTCGCCGGCACGCACGAGTCGCCGGGCGACCTGCACGAGGACGGCAACGGGCGGCTGTACAAGGAGAGCTTCGGGATGGCGTCGGCACGGGCCGTCGCCGCCCGCACCAAGGGCGGCTCCGCGTTCGACCGGGCCCGCAAGGCGCTGTACGAGGAGGGCATCTCCTCCTCGCGCATGTTCCTGGACCCCCGCCGCCCGGGCGTCGAGGACCTCATCGACACGATCACCGCCGGCGTGCGCTCGGCCGCGACCTACGTCGGCGCCACGACGATCGACGAGCTGCACGAGCGCGCCGTCGTCGGGATCCAGTCGGCTGCGGGCTACGAGGAGGGGCGCCCGCTGCCCGACGGGTGGTGACCGGCATGCGTCCCGTGCTGGTGATCACGCACGCCCCGCACGAGGGCCCCGGGCTCATCGCGCGCGGGCTCGACGCTCCCCTGCGCGTCCGCACGGTCCTCGACCTGGAGGACGCGCGGCTGCCGGCTCTCGACGAGGTCTCCGGCGTGATCGTCATGGGTGGTCCCATGGACGCCGACGACGACCGGGGCCACCCGGGCCTCGCGGCCGAGCGGGCGCTCCTCGCGGCGGCCGTCGACGCCGACGTCCCCGTGCTCGGCGTGTGCCTCGGCATGCAGCTGCTCGCGCTGGCGCTCGGCTCGCACCTGCACCTGCGGGCCGCCACCGAGATCGGGTTCGCGCCCGTGGACATCGACGTCGAGGACCCGGTCCTCGGCGCGCTGGGCACCCGGCCGACCGTGCTGCACTGGCACTCGGACACCGTCGACCTGCCCGCGGGCGCGACGCTCCTGGCCTCGACCGAGGCGACCCCGGTACAGGCGTTCCGGGCGGGCAGCGCACTCGGCCTGCAGTTCCACCCCGAGCTCGACGCCGGGATGCTCGACCTCTGGCTCTCCACGCCGGACATGGTCGGCGAGCTCTCGGAGGACGACATCGACGAGATCCGCGCGGCCGGCGCTCGGCACCTGCCCGGGTTGGTCCCGGCCGCGGAGAAGATGTTCGCCGGCTTCGGGGAGCTCGTCCGGGCGCGCGGATGACGCACCCGACGCCGGACGTCGGTGGGGCGCGCGCCGAGCTCGTCGACCTGTGCGCCCGGGGCGTCGACTGGCGGGTGGACCCGGCACGCGTGCTCGAGGACGTCTCGACGGCGCGGCCCGCCGCGGTGCTGGTGCTCTTCGGCGCCCTCGACGGCGCGCCCGCTCGCACCGGGTCGCCCGCGGTCGCCCGGGACCTCGACGTGCTGCTCCAGCGGCGCTCCCGGACTCTCGGGCACCACGCCGGGCAGATCGCGTTCCCCGGGGGACGGCTCGAGCCGTCCGACGCCGGACCGCAGGAGGCCGCGCTGCGTGAGGCGGTCGAGGAGGTCGGGCTCGACGCCTCCGGGGTCGAGGTGCTCGGCACCCTGCCGCCTCTCCCCGTGCCCGTGAGCAACCACCTGGTCACACCGGTGCCGGCGTGGTGGACGCACCCGTCCGAGGTCGCGGCCGTCGACCACGCCGAGACCGTGGACGTGTTCCGGGTGCCCGTCGCCGACCTCCTCGACCCTGACAACCGCGCGAGCGTCGAGCACACGCGGTGGGGCCGGACCGTCCGCACGCCTGCCTTCACGGTGGACGGCAGGCTCGTGTGGGGCTTCACCGGGATCGTCCTGTCGAGGATGTTCGACGCGCTCGGCTGGGCCGTGCCGTACGACGCCCACCGGATCGTCCAGGCACGCTGACGTGGTCCATCCCCTCCTCGAGATCGAGGTCACCGAGGACCTCGCCCGCTCCCTCCTGCGCGAGCAGCATCCCGACCTCGCCGACCTGCCGCTGACCTGGGCGGGCACCGGCTGGGACAACGCGCTCTGGCGGATCGGTGAGCACGTCGCCGCCCGGTTCCCCGTGCGGGAGATCTCGGCGCCCCTCGTCGTCCACGAGCAGCGCTGGCTGCCCGTCCTGGCGCCCCGGCTGCCGGTCGACGTGCCGGTGCCGGTCCGCGTAGGGATGCCGTCGGCCGCCTACCCGTGGGCGTGGAGCGTCGTGCCCTGGTTCGACGCCGTGGCGGCGCACCGCACACCGGTGCCCGGTCGGTCGGCATGGGCGCCGCGGCTGGCAGAGGTGTTCGCCGCGCTGCACCGGCCGGCCGCCGACGACGCACCGGTGAACCCCTTCCGTGGCGTCCCGATCGGCCCGCGCGAGCAACCGCTGCGTGAGCGGCTCGAGCAGCTAGCGCTCGCCGACGCGGACCGGATCCTCGAGCGGTGGCGCGACCTGGCCGCCGCGCCCGTCTGGGACGGACCGGCGCTCTGGCTGCACGGCGACCCGCACCCGGCCAATCTGCTCGTGCGCGGCGGCCGGCTGCGGGCGGTCATCGACTTCGGGGACATCACCTCCGGCGACCCCGCGTCCGACCTGTCGACCGCGTGGCTCACGTTCGACGCGGAGGGCCGCGCGGCGTTCCGGGCGCGCCTGGCCTACGACGACGCGACCTGGCGGCGGGCCCAGGCATGGGCGCTGCACATGGCGGTCGTCCTGCAGATGCACCCCGTGGACCACCCGCACCTCGCGGAGATCGGGCGGCACGGGATCACGCAGGCGCTCATCGACTGACGCGGTTGGATACTGGCGCGATGGCGAACACACCGAACAAGACCACCCCGACCGACGCCGACGTCGACGCGTTCGTCGCGGCCGTGGAGCACCCCGTCCGCCGTCGGGACGCGGAGCGCCTGATCGCCCTGATGAGCCGCATCACGGGCGAGCCACCGCGGATGTGGGGGCCGACGCTCGTCGGCTTCGGGTCGTACCACTACCGGTACGCGAGCGGACGCGAGGGTGACGCGGGCGCCGCCGGCTTCTCCCCGCGCAAGGCAGCCACCACGGTCTACCTCCCGGACGGGGTCGATGCGCATTCCGACCTGCTCGCAACGCTCGGGCCGCACACCGTGGGCGTGAGCTGCGTCTACATCAAGGACCTGGACACCGTGGACCTGGGTGTCCTCGAGGAGGTGGTCCGGCGCTCGTACGCGACGGTGTCCGCGGAGACGTTCGGCGACGGCTGATCGTCAGGATGCCGGTCCCTCCCGCACCATGCGCCGCACCGGGTCGAGGCGCAGCGTCGCGGGGTCGACGTCGGTGAGAACCCACGTCGCGCCGGCGGCGACCCAGGGAGCGGGATCGGTCCCGGGGGTGAGGTCGATCGCGACGTCGTAGGGCAGCTCCGGGTCGGCCCGCAGAGCACCCACCCGCGCCACCGCTTCTGCCAGCTGGTCCGGGGACGTGAGGTTGACCGGGAAGACGCCGTCGTGCCGGGCCGCGCGCCGCAGCGGGCGCAGGTTCCCGGGGAACGCGGCGACCCAGACCGGGATGTGACCGCGCACCGGCGTGGGCGCGAAGGTCATGCCGTCGACGAGGTGGTGCTTCCCGTGATGGTGCACGGCCTCGCCTGTCCACGCCGAGCGCAGGATCTCCAGGGACTCGTCGAGCATCTCGGCGCGGGTCCGGTCCTCCACGGGCTCGCCGGTGCGCGAGTACTCGCGGGCGAAGGAGTCGCTGCCGACCCCGACGCCGAGGACGAGGCGCCCGTCGCTGAGCCGGTCGAGCGACACGGTCTCGCGCGCGACCTTGGTGGGCCGACGCCGCGCCAGGGGGCTCACCATGGGGCCGAGCGCGAGGCGGTTCGTCACCGCGGCCGCGGCGGCGAGGCAGACCCACGGGTCGGCCACCGCCGTCACCGGCGCCCGCCAGTCGAGCTGGTCCCACACGAAGAACCCGTCCCACCCCGCGGCCTCGGCCTCGACGGCGAGATCGGCGACGACCCGCGGGTCGGCCAGCTCGTCGAACAGCGGTAGCCACACCGCGGACCTCATCGCGGTGTCCCGGGTGCCGTGTGCTCCAGCAGCGCCGCCGTGAACTCGTCCCACCGGGCCGGTGGCAGCTCGTGACCGGCACCCTCGAGCACGACCAGCCTCGCCCCCGGAATCGCCTCCGTCAGCGCGTGTGCGTGGGGCAGCGGGAAGACCGGGTCCAGCTCGCCGTGGACGACGAGCGCGGGCACACCGACGTCCCCGAACCCGCCGTGCACCGGACCCGGCGTGTCGATCGCGAAGTGGTTGTTCGCGGCGCTCGGGTCCGTGGAGCGCGCCAGCTCCAGCTCGACGAGCCGGCGCACGTGCGCCTCGTCGACCAGGATCGACTCCCCGTGGTACGCCCGGATCACCGCGACGGTGTGGTCGACCCACGCGTCGTGGTCGTCGAGCGCGGGGGCGGGCGCCGCGACGGCGTCCCGGAAGGCGGAGGTCGGGCCGGGCAGGCCGGCATCACCTGTCGTCGTGGACATGAACGTGACGCTCGCGACGCGGTCGGGATGGTCGACGGCCAGGATGAGGGCCGTCCCGCCCGACATCGAGCGACCCACCACGTGGACGGTGTCGAGGCCGAGCGCGTCGACGATCCCGAGGGCGTCGTCGGCCAGGTCCCTCATGTCGTACGCCGGGTGCCCACCGCGGGAGACCGTCGACCGTCCGGTGTCGCGCTGGTCGTAACGGACGACGAACCGGCCGCCGGCGGCGAGCCGTTCGCACAGCTCCTCCTCCCACCCGACCATCGACGCGGCTGCACCGTGGATGAGGAGGATCGCGGGGTCGCCGCGGTCGCCGGCGGTCTGGACGCAGAGCTCCACGTCGCCGAGCTGGATCATCGTCTCGGGGTTCATGAGAGCGACGCTAGGACGACCTCGCCAGCGCGAAAAGCGATTGTTCCTGATGATGATGATCGCATCAGGCGATACTGGGGCCATGCTGGAGCTCCGCCTTCTCGCCGCCCTCGACGCCGTGGCCCGCACGGGCACGTTCGGGGCTGCCGCCGCCGAGCTGGGCTACACGCAGTCGACGCTGAGCCAGCAGGTCGCCGCCCTGGAACGACAGGTCGGTGGCGCCGTCTTCGACCGTCCGGGAGGAGCCCGTCGACCCCGGATCACGCCGCTCGGCCGCCTGGTCCTCACCCAGGCGAGGACCCTGCTCGCGGCCGACGTGGCCGCCCGGGACGCGATCGACCGTTTCCACGCCGGTGCCGGCCGGGTCGACGTCGGCACCTTCCAGACGGTCACCAACGTGCTGCTCCCGACGGTGGTGGACCGGCTCCGGGTCGAGCACCCGGACGCGGACATCCGGCTGTTCGAGGACGAGACCGACGAGCCGCCGATCGACCTGCTCGACCTCGCGTTCCTCGACGTCCCCGGCCCGGACGACGCCGACCACGTCGAGGTCTTCCGGGACGAGCACGTCGTGGTGGCCCGGCGCGGCGCCTTCCCGCCCGGACCCGTCCCCCTGGCCGACCTCCACGGCCGCGCGATGGTGGCACTGCCGCCCATCTGCGACCAGGCGGTGGTCGAGGCGGCCCTCGCCCGGGCAGCGGTCGCGCCCGACATCGTCTTCCGGACCGTGGACAACCAGGGCATCACCTCGATGGTCCGGGCGGGTCTCGGCGCGGCCGTCATGCCGGTGCTCTCGGTCTGGGGGCAGCGCCACGACGACGCGCTGTCGTTCCACCGACTCGAGCCCGCGGTCCCGGACCGGGTGGTGCAGGTGGTGTCGCGGGGCACCCTGTCGCCCCTCGCGATGCGGCTCCGGGAGCTGTCCGTCGAGGCCGGGCAGCACCTGGTTCGCGACCTGGCGGCTGCGGACGGGTCGGGGGACATCGCTGGACGTGAAGGCGCCCACCCGCCCGGCACGTCATGATGTCCGGCGTGACCGACGCGCCGACCCCTGCCCCCGCACCGCGTGCCGGACTGCGTGCGTGGCTGAGCGACCTCGGTGCGGTCGTGGCGCAGGGCGTCCGGCTGTGGGTGCGCACGTGGCCGCTGCTGCTCGTGATCGCGCTGCTCGCCGTCGCCGGGCGGCACGCCGCCGGCTGGGCCGCCGTGAACGCGGCGACCGTGAACAACACGCTCGGCTGGGCGGTGCTCGTGCTCGCACCGCTGAGCATGGTCGCGGGCATCGTCGCGATGCTGCACGTCCTGCGCCGCGACCTGCCCACGCTCGCCGCCATCGGCCGTACCCGCGCGCCCGACGACCCTGCGTCCGGGCACGAGCGCGGCCTGGTCGACGTGCTGGCGTCGGTGTTCGTTCCGTTCCTCGCGCTGTACGCGTCCTACGGGCTGCTCGCCGAGGACCGCGCCCGGTTCCTCAACACGGCCGCGTACCGGGAGTTCATGGAGAGCGTCTCGTTCACCGGCGGGGACGGCCCCGACGGGTCGTTCGTCGACCTCGCGACCGGGTGGGGGCTCGTCGCCGTGGTGGTCGTGGCCGTCGTGCTGCGCTGGCTGCTCGGCCGGTGGGAGGGGCGCAGCCACCGGCGCGCGCTCGCGTTCGCGGGCGCCTACATCGAGGCGTTCTGGCTGCTCGCGGTCGCGGCGTTCGCCACCCAGCTCCTCGACGACCTGTGGACGTGGATCGAGTCCCGGCGCGCCGTGGCGATCGTGCTCGAGTGGTGGCTCACGGTCCTCGACGCGCTCGGCCCGGTGGCCGGACCGGTCGACGCAGCCGTGAACGCGGTCGCCGGCGTGCTGGGCAACCTCGACGACCTCGTGGTCATCCCGCTGGCGTGGCTCACCGTCGGCGCGGTCGTCTACGGGCACAAGCTCGCGGCGCCGCCCAAGCCCGAGCCGCGCGTGCGGCTGGCCGCGTGGCAGCGGGTGCCGGCGCCGGTGCGTCGCTGGACCACCGAGGCCGCAGCGCCCGTCGTCGGCGACGTGCGGGGGCGGTTCACCGCGCTCGTCGACGGGCTGCGACGGCTCGCGATCGCGGGGCTGGGCCCGATGCTCGTGTTCGCGCTGGCGTTCCTGGTCGCGACGCGGATCGAGGAGGGCATCCTGCTGCTCTTCCGGGCGATCAGCGGCCCGCAGGACGTCGACACCTGGCTCGCGTTCGCTCCGATGGTGTCGTCGGTCGCGACGGCCGTCGGCCTGACGGTGACGATGGCGCTCCTCGCGGCAGGCGTGGACCGGATCCTCGCGGGCCAGGCGGCGGTCTCGGCGCGGGCACCCGATCCGGTCGAGGCGTCGGAGGTCTAGCTCGCGACCTCGAGGAGCACGTACTGAGGCATCTGCCACCAGAGGGCGACGTCGGCGAGCTCCACGCCGTCAGGGACGACGACCACCGGCGACACCGACCAGGTGGCAGGTCGCGGCAGGTCGTCCGGGTCGCTCAGAGCGTCCTCCAGGTCGCCCAGCGGCGGCCACGGGCCCGGCGCGTCCTCCGGGACGCACGGCGTCGCGGACTGCAGCGCACCCCAGCCGCTCGCCACGTAGCCGTACCGCGTCCCGGCCGCGTCCCGCACGGCGAGCGAGCAGCCGGTGAGCACGACGTCGGGGTCGGCGCTCAGGGTCAGGTCGACCTGCACCGCGCGAGTGCCGGCGGGCAGCTCCATGTCCTCGGGCAGGGTCGTCGCCTCGCCCACGCCGTCGAGTCGCACCTCGACATCGACGGGCAGGGTGCCGCCGGCGCCGTCGTAGACCCGTTGGTGGAACTGAGCGGTCTCGCCCGCCCCGACGGTGGTCGGGCGGCGCAGGTCCTGCTCCCACCACAGGGTGCGGACCCGGTCGCCCGCCGCGACGAGCGCGAGCGCCAGCGCGACCGGCAGCGCGATCAGGGCCCAGCGGTTGCGTCGCCACCAGGACCGGGAGGTCGGCGGGGAGTCGGTCGTCGTGCTCACGGCTGCTCCGGGGGCTCGTCGGACCACGCGCCGGCGACGACGGGGGTGTCGTCCGACGCCCACGCGTCCGCGTCAGCCTGCGTGAGGCCCAGGTCGATGTCGGCGACGTCGTCGCGGCGCTGGTCCTTCTGCTCCGACCCGATGCGCAGGTGCGCCCCCGCCACGGCCTCGGGCGGGAGCTCGACGCGCACCGTCGCGTAGCGAGGGACTCCCGGCTGCGCGGTGCCGGGAAGGAACCACGAGCGTCCGCCCGTGAACACCGTGTACGTGCGACCGTCGCCGCCGAGCAGCTCCGCGAAGCTCAGCGCGCGCGGCCGGCCGACGACCTCGATCGTCAGGGGCACGGTGAGCCACACGCCGGGCGTCGCGAGCAGCGTCCCGTCGTCGTTGTCGAGCACCGTCGAGCCCGCGGGCTCGCCCGCCGTCAGGCGTGCATACCGGAGCTCGACGGGCTCACCGACGACCGCGGGCCGGACGAACGACGCCTGCACGCGCTCGTCGACCGGGAAGGCGGTGACGACGACGTGTCCCACCGCGAGGGCGGCGAGGACGGCCGCACCGGCGCCGAGCGTCTGCCCGCGGGGACGACGTGCGGCCGGCTCGGGCACGGTCACTCGTCGACCTCCTCGTCCGCGTCGGACACGGCCTCGCGCACGTCGAGCTCGCCGCGCAGGGTCGTCGTCGGGTCCCACCAGGCCGCCGTCGGATCGAGGCTGCTGCTGCGCCAGGTGTGCCGCTGCACCAGGACGGTCGCGCTGGTGGGGGGTGCGACGGAGCCGTCCTGCTCGAAGAGGAACGCGGCCTCGTACGTCAGGCCGGGCTGCACGGGGCTCAGTGACGAGCCGTCCTCGAGCAGCGCGATCGACGTGGACGTCACCCCCGGGACGATCGGGTTGTGCTCCTTCACCAGGCCGTCGACGTCGGTGAGCGTGAGCGCATCCCGCAGCGTGCCGCCCAGCAAGCCCGCGTCGCTCGTGTTGCGGACCGTCGCGACGACGCCGATCCAGCGGTTGCCGTCCTCGGACAGGTACTGCCCCGGCAGGTCGGTGGTCCACACGACGCGGTGCACCGTCAGCTCGAACGGCGCGACCTCCACGGGGGCGTCGACCGTGAGCGCCTCGGGGCCGTCCTGCGTCTGCTCCTGCAGGCCCCCGAACGCCGCCGTGGCCGCGAGGAGCACGATCGCGCCACCGAGGCCGATGCGCCGCAACGGCTGGTCGAGGACGCGACGCGCGACCGTGCTGCCGCTCTGCCGCGCTCGGGCGCGCAGGTCGGGAGGGGCGGCGGGTCCGGGCACGCGCCCGAGTGTAGGGGCGCGGTGAGTGCGGGGCCGCCGGTGACCGGCGTCAGTCCGGGACGCGCGCCAGGGCGATCCCGAACCCGGGAAGCAGGTCGTACCAGCGCACGTCGACGAACCCGGCGCCCTCGAGGAGCACGCGGAACTGCTCGGGCGTGTGGAAGCCGATCCACCCCGGGTCGCCGGCCAGGGAGAGCGCCGACGCCAGGCGGACGAACCACTCCGGGCCGGGGTCGATGATCGCGTAGTGGCCACCCGGCCGCAGGCACCGCCGGATCCCCGCCGCCGCGGCCGCCGGGTCCGGGTAGTGGTGGTGCGCGAGGCAGTTGTAGACGAGGTCGAACGCACCGTCGAGGTCCCGCGGCAGGTCACCGACGTCGGACTGCACGAACGCCGTGTTGTCGAGGCCCGCGGCCCAGGCCGCCCGGTGCGCACCGACGACCATCCCGGCAGCCAGGTCGACCCCCACGACCTCGCCGTCCGGGACCCGGCGCGCGACCGCCCGCAGCTCCCGTCCGGGCCCGCACCCCGCGTCGAGCACCCGGGCGTCACGCGTGAGCAGGGGCGCGAGCATGTCGAGGGCCTCGGAGAAGAGCGGGACCGAGAAGGGGCGCACGTAGAAGTCGTACGCCTCGGCCAGCCGGTCGAACTCCTCGACCAGCCCGTCGTTCTTGGTCGGCGCGTCCAGGAGCCGAGGCCCTCGCTGCGTCCTGCTGAGCAGCGGTCCCCCGCCCGGGGTCGGCGGTGCGGCGTCCACGACCAGCGCCTCGCCGCGTGCGCGGGCCGCCTGACGGGTCGCGCGGACCGGGTCGGAGACGAGCGCGGCCCACGACCACATCGACGCCGCGAGCACCCCGCTGGCGGTCTCGCTCATGCGTCGGTGCGCCGCAGCACGACGGCGATCGTGCCGGCGGGGATCCCCTCCACGCGCACGGTGCTGCGATGGTCGACGCCGGCCACGACGGTGTCCGGCACGGTGGCGCGCAACGAGACGACGACGGACTCCTTGGCGGCCAGGTCGAGGGTCGAGGGCGTGACCGTCACCTCGACGTCGACCGGTTGGCCGGACGGGTCGCGGAACGGGTCGACGACGACGACGCCCGCCGCCCCGGCGTCCAGCACGTTCTCGACCTCGAACGCCCCGGCTGCCTGCGCGCCCGCCGGCCCCTCCAGCACCAGCAGCGCGGCCGCGGGCGCCGGCGCGTCCTCGGCGTGGTGCTGGTGCGGGGCGGGCGCGTCGGCATGGCTGTGGGTCGCCGGGCGGCCGGGGGTCTGGAGGGACACCACGCGGGGCGCCTCCTTGGCCACCGCGGAGACCTCGGCGAGCCAGTCGGTGACCAGGCTCCCCCAGGCCTTGTAGTACGCCACGTTCGCGTCGACGATCCGGCGGACCAGGTCGTCCGCGCCGGCGGTGGGGGGCGGCTCAGCCATGGACGACCGGGACCCGGCCCTGCCGCGGCTGCGGGCGGCAGCAGGGCTCCTTGTAGAAGTGGTCGTACCAGTGGTGCACCGTGTCGGGCTCGTCCAGGACCGCGACCTCGTGGACGCAGGCGCAGCCACCGTCGGACGACGACACCTCCCACCGCACGACGTGGTCGCGGCAGCCGCGCACCCAGAGCAGGGCCGAGAGCGACTCGGAGCCGTCGTCGGGGAGGTGCACGGTGGCGGTGAACGTCGAGGTCTCGTACGGCCCGATCTGCTGCTGCACGGGGGTGATCGTCACGGCGCCGGCATCGGGACCGGTCACCCGGACGGCGACGAACCGGCTGGCGGGCCACTCGTTGGTCACGACGAGCCGCAGCGTCATCGTGGCGCCCGGGCAGCCGTGCGCGGTGACGGTGGGGAGCTTCTCGGGCAGGAAGCACGCGTCCGGGATCGCGCAGCCGCAGGGCTGCGTGCCCAGCGACACCTGCGGCAGGCGCAGGCCCCTCGTGTCGACCTTGCCCGCCGCCGCGACGACGTCCGACACGGGGGTGGACGACCGCATCGCGTCCAGCATCGACCGGCCGAGCTTCAGGCCCGCCCCGACCACCGCGTCGAGGGCGGCCGTCGTCTGGTCGGTCATGGTCTGCTGAGTGCTCACGACGGCTCCTTCGCTCGGGTGCTGCGCTTCCGCGGGGTGGGCACCGGGGCGGTGACCTGGACCTCGACCCGTACGCGTACCCCGGCCACCACCCAGGTCCCCGCGTGCTCCGCGGGCGGGAGGCCGGCCGGGACGTGCACCTCGGCCGCCACGAGCGTGTCGGCGCCCGGCGCGAGGATCCCTGCGCCGTCCGTGACGACCACCCGGGCGGCCTCGGACTGACGGGCGGCCACCGTGTCGGCGACCACCGCCCACCGGTCCAGACCCCGGGCCTTCCCGCTCAGCCCGGCCGCGATCGCGTGCTCGAGCGTCTCGCGCTCCTCGAACGCCAGCACGGCGACCTTGCCGATCTCGACCGGGACGTTCCCCCGGTTCACCGCGTGCACCGACACGGGCACGATCGCGCCCGCCGGACCGGAGACCGGGACGACGAGCGGCCGGACCTCGGCCGTCTGGATCCCGAGCACCTCGATCCGCACGTCGATCGCCCCGCCGTCCCAGAGCAGCTGCGCCGCCCGCTCCCCCGCGGGAGCGTCGTCGGCCAGCAGCAGCCGGACCTCGGTCCGGGCCGGACCGGCGGGGGCCGTGAGCACGCGCGCGGTCGACAGGACCTCGTCCGGCTTCTTCGACTCCGGCGGCACCAGCACGATCGAGGTGCGCTGGTCCGGGGGCACGTCGACCACCCCGACCACCGCGCCGGGCGGACCGACCAGCCGCGCGACCCGGACGTCGCCCGCGGGTGCGCGGGTGGCACGGGCCACGGTGTCAGCCGTCCTTCGGGTCGAGGTCGTCGTCGCGGTCGGTGTACCCGCAGCGCTCGCAGGGTCCGGCCTTGTACGCCTCGGAGATCATCTGCGCCTCGCCGCAGAGCCGGATGCTCAGCAGGTCCATCCCGAGCAGGCTCAGTCCGACCGTGAAGTCGGCGGGCAGGTGGGCGCGCGTCTCGGGGAGCTCGGTCACGGCGAGGTTGAGGTTCACCGGGTTGAGCGTGACGGGGTTGAGGGTGATGGTCGCGTTCAGGGGGTTGAGCGTGACCGGGTCGATGCCCATCTGGATCTTGGGGATCGGCTCGTGGATCGTGATGCCGAACTCGTTCGGGATGCCGGCGACGGTGACGGGACCGATGGCGCCGATGTGGTCGACGACGACCGGGTTCATCGAGACGGGTCCGATCGAGCCGAGATGCCCGTCGAGGTGGACGTCCGAGCCCATGGCTACCCCCAGGTTGCCGTGCGGGATGTCGTCACCAAGCAGGATCGACCCGGACAAAGTCGGGCGTCAACCAGCAACGCCGCCCAGTTCGTCGGCCAGCAGGTCCAGCTCGCCCAGCAGCACGATCTCGTCGGGACCGGTCTCGGCCGGGTACCAGGCCACCCGCGTGGCCGTCGGAGGTGCCACCGGGGCGCCCGCGAGGAGCTCGTCCGCGAGCGCCTGCAGCGCCGGCAGCCGCACGGAGGACGCGATCAGCACCTCGACCAGCGCGAAGATCGCCGCCACCTCGTCCACCGTGCCGACGACCTCGATCCGGCCGCTCAGCACGGCGTCCCGCACCTCGAGCCGCGCCTCGAGCAAGTCGACCACGGTCCCCCGGTCCGTGCGACCCCAGCAGGCCGGTCCGGGGCCGGCGGCCGACGTCACGCGCAGGAGGCCCGCGTCGTCGAACCTCACGTCCACCGCCTCGTGGTCCAGCCCGATCCGCGCCTCGCGTGCACCGGCGAGCCGCCGCACCCGCGCGCCCGCGCCGGGGTCCCCGGCATCCAGCCCCGCCACGAGTGCCGCCACGAAGGCCGCGAGCCCCCTATCCGGCACGCTCGACCACCCCCAGCCCCACGGAGTCCACGCGTGTCCCGGCGATCAGCCCGACGCAACGGAACTCCCCGACGAGCTCGTGCAGGAAGGCGAAGCCGGGCTGCGCGGGCTCCGCCATCACCAGCTGCGCCACGTCCCGCACGTCGAACTCGAGGTCCAGCCCGTCGAAGCCGTTGTTCGCGTGCACCGCGACGCGCGCCGGCAGCCGCTCGGCCGCACGGTCGGTGTGCAGCGCGGCGAGCGCCCCGGGCAGGCGCCGCGACGGCCACCTCCGCCCGTGCGTCTCCACCAGCACCTGGTCGTCGACGAACCGGACCACCCGACCGCCGACCTCCACGGTGAGCAGCACCTGCCCGGAGCGCGTGTGCGCGCGGTTCGTCATGCGCGAGAACACCACCAGCAGCCCGTCGGGGGCGTGCCAGCAGGCCCAGTCCCAGCCCGCGTCGTCGCCCCACCACCACCGACCCCAGTTGTGGTCCGCGTAGCCGCCGGCGCCGTCCAGCGTGACCGTGCGACCGGGCAGGTCGAGGGTGCCGTCGACGCGCATCCTGGGGTAGACGGCCCAGCCGAGGTACCCGGAGCCGAACGGCATCGTGGACTCGACGCTGAGCTCCGGGCCGACCGGCACCCCCTCGAGCGTGAGGTCGACCCCGTCCCGTGGCAGGCGCGCACGCGCGGCCACCCGGGTGCCCGACGGATCGACCGCGACCGCGACGCCCGCGGTCGCCAGGGCGAGCACCCCCGCCTCGACCGCGCCGGCCGACACCACCTCCGCGTTCCCCGCCCAACCGACCCCGGGCTCGTGCACCAGCGCCGCGCCCACCGCGCGGGACGCCGGCGCGGTGGGGTCGCCGTGCACCGAGACGTTGACCAGCGCGATCACCCCGGTCGCGTGGTCGAACGCGTTCACGTGCAGCCACTCCTTGTACGCGCCTCGCGCAGGGTCGTCCGCCGGCGGCCGCCGCAGGTGGTCGCGCACGGTCAGCGCAGGACGCCGCCGTCGACCCGCGCAGGTGCGGGGCGACCGGGCACCACGGTGGCCGTCGGCGGGCCGGAGCTGTCCGCGAGCGCCTGCACGAGGTCGACCGTGTCCGTGGCCAGCACCCACATCCCCACCATCAGGTCCAGCGGGTCGATGCGTGCGGGGTCGGCCGGCCGGTCCGCCCCCGTGGGCTCCGCGACCAGCGGCGGCAGCTCGAACGTCTCGGCGAGATCGTCCACCAGGAGCAGGGCGGCGTCGTTGCGCAGCTGGTCGAGGACCCGGCTGGGCGGCATGGTGGACAGCCACCGCTCGATGCCGAGCTGCTTCCAGAGCAGCGCCGCGTTCGTCGCCGGGCGGCCGTGCGCCAGCCCGTCCCGGAGCCTGCGGCCCTCGGTCGTCTCCGCCGCCTGCCGCCCGAGCGCCGCCACCCCGGCCGCCAGCGCTCCGACGACGTCGGCCCCGGAGACCAGCGAGAGCGCCGCCAGCCGGCCGGAGAGCGAGGCGACGAGCGCCGCCGTCGTCCGGCCCGCCCGGTCGGGCTCGTCGACCAGCCGGACCTGGGCGCGCGCCGTCATGCGACGACCTCCGTCACGGTGACCTCGAGGGGAACTCCCGCCGGGTGCAGTCCCCGCAGCGTCACCAGTCCGCGGTAGAGCCCGGGTGGCACGTCCCCCGGGACCCGGAGGCGGACCGTGACACGCGCCTGCTCGGCCGGGGCGAGGAGCCGGAAGGCCGGTCGCGCGTCGGCGTCGACGAACCACGTCGTGCCGTCGTCGCCGACGAGCGGGGTGAGCACCGCCGCGAGGGCCGTGTGCACCCGCTGCCGGTTCTCGACGTCCAGCACGACCGAGGCACGGCCGCCCAGCGGCACCGTCACCGCCAGCGCGTCGGAGGCGTCCGGCCGCAGCACCGTGCCGGGGCTGTGCGGCTCGAACATCCCCTGCACCCGCCGCAGGTACCGGAGCGTCTCGTCGACCATCCGACCCTGGAACTCGGTCTGCAGGCGCAGGATCTCGCTCAGTGCGTCGCCGGCTCCGTGCGGTGGCTCCGTCATCGACTCCCCCAGCTACAGCGTCCGGTCGATCACGTAGTGCAGCATCTCGCGCAGAAAGTGACGATAGTCCGCCGAGTCGTCGTCGCGGGAGGGGCCGAGCACGCGGGACTCGAGCTCGAGTGCCTTGCGCGAGTACCGCTGCGCCAGGGCGCGCCCGTGGTCGATCGACCCGTCGCGCTCCATCGCGGCCGCGAGCCACGCCACCTCGTCGGCGTCCTTGTCCGGCCGTGGGACGGTCAGCAGGCGCAGCGCGCGCTCGCGGTCCGGGGTGGAGGCCGTCCGCAGGAAGTGCAGGAGCATGACCGTCCGCTTGCCCTCCCAGAGGTCGCCCGCGGACTCCTTGCCGTAGGCGCCCTCGTCGGCCACGAGGTTGAGCACGTCGTCCGTGATCTGGAACGCGACCCCGGCGTGGAACCCGAGGGCGACGAGCGCCAGGAGCTCCTCCTCGGTGGGCCGGCCCTCCCCCGGCGGGCTGCCGCAGATGACCCCGATGCGCAGCGGCGCGATCACCGTGTACCAGCAGGTCTTCTTGTAGACCATGCGCACGTAGTCGCGGTCCTGCAGGTCGAACGTGCCGGCCGCGATCCAGTCGAGCTCGATCGCCTGACCCTCCACCGACTCGCGGGCCATCCGCTCGAACTCCCGCAGCACCAGCAGGGCCTTGCGGACACCGACGGTCGACACGTTCTCCAGCAGCACGCCGACCGACAGGATGTTCGTCGCATCGCCCACGTTGATCGCCACGGGGACTCCCCGGTCCGCGAAGAGGGTCGCGCGGCCGCGGCGGAACGTGGAGGCGTCCTCGATGTCGTCGTGCACCAGGAACCCGTTGTGCAGGAGCTCCAGCGCCGTCGCCGAGCCCAGCGCCTGCTCGGTGCGGCCCCCCGCGGCGATGGCCGCGCTCAGGCAGATGGCGGGACGCAGGCCCTTGCCCTCCCGGAGCGGGTAGTCCGCGACGAGGTCGTACAGCGGCCCGTAACCGGTCGCCCGACGACGCGCGACCAGCTCGGCGATCTCCCCGCGCACGAGGTCACGCGCGTCGGCGAGGACGCGCGCGACCAGTCGTTCGTCGTGAGCCATGGGCCCGTCCTACCGCACGACGACGGCCCCCGACCACCGTGCGGTGGTCGGGGGCCGTCGGCCGGGCAGGTCAGGCCTTCACGAGCGAGCGCAGGACGTACTGCAGGATGCCGCCGTTGCGGTAGTAGTCCGCCTCGCCGGGGGTGTCGATCCGCAGCACCGCGTCGAACGCGACGACCGTGCCGTCGGTCTTGGTCGCGGTCACGGCGAGGGTGCGCGGTGTCGTGCCCTCGTTCAGCGCGGTGACACCCGTGATGTCGAACGTCTCCGTGCCGTCCAGGCCGAGCGAGTCGGCCGACTCGCCCTCCGGGAACTGCAGCGGCAGCACGCCCATCCCGATGAGGTTGGAGCGGTGGATCCGCTCGAAGCTCTCGGTGATGACCGCCTTGACGCCCAGCAGGCTGGTGCCCTTCGCGGCCCAGTCGCGCGACGAGCCGGAGCCGTACTCCTTGCCGCCGAGCACGACCAGCGGGATGCCCGCCGCCTGGTAGGCCTGCGCGGCGTCGTAGATCGACGACTGCTCACCGGTGAGCAGGTTCTGCGTGAACCCGCCCTCGACACCCGGGACCAGCTGGTTGCGCAGCCGGATGTTGGCGAACGTGCCGCGGATCATGACCTCGTGGTTCCCGCGGCGCGAGCCGTAGGAGTTGAAGTCGCGACGACCCACGCCGTGCTCGGCCAGGTACAGGCCCGCAGGGCTGTCGGCCTTGATCGAGCCGGCCGGGCTGATGTGGTCGGTGGTCACCGAGTCGCCCAGCTTGGCGAGCACGCGGGCACCGTGGAAGTCCACGACCGGCGCCGGGGCCGCCTGCATGCCGTCGAAGTACGGGGGCTTGCGGACGTAGGTGGACTCCTGGTCCCACTCGAACGTGTCGCCCTCGGGGGTCGGCAGCGAGCGCCACCGCTCGTCGCCGGTGAACACGTCGGCGTAGTCCTTGGTGAACATCGCGCGGTCGATCGAGGCGTCGATCGTGGACTGCACCTCGTCGGGCGTCGGCCAGATGTCCTTGAGGAAGATCGGCTGACCGGCCTCGTCGCGGCCCAGCGGGTCCGACTCGAAGTCGAAGTCCATGGTCCCGGCCAGCGCGTACGCGATGACCAGCGGCGGGGAGGCCAGGTAGTTCATCTTGATGTCGGGGTTGATGCGCCCCTCGAAGTTCCGGTTCCCGGACAGCACCGCGGCCACCGCGAGGTCGTGCTCCTGCACCGTCTCCGAGACCTTCTCGTCGAGCGGGCCGGAGTTGCCGATGCACGTGGCGCAGCCGTAGCCGACCAGGTGGAAGCCCAGCTTCTCGAGGTAGGGCCACAGACCGGCCTTCTCGTAGTAGTTGGTCACCACCTGCGAGCCCGGCGCCATGGACGTCTTGACCCAGGGCTTGGCGACGAGGCCCTTCTCGACGGCCTTCTTGGCGACGAGGGCAGCCGCGATCATCACCGACGGGTTCGACGTGTTGGTGCAGCTGGTGATGGACGCGATCGCGACCGCACCGTGGAACAGGTCGAACGAGCGGCCCTGCGTGTCGGTGGTCGGGTACACGCGCATCGCCGACGACGTGATCGCGGGCGAGTCGGACGCGGGGAACGACTCGCGCTCGGCCTCGTCGACCCCGTTGGTGACCTCGGGTGCATACGTGGGCAGGTCGCGCTGGAACTGCTCCTTGGCCCGCGACAGCTCGATGCGGTCCTGCGGGCGCTTCGGGCCGGCGATCGACGGGACCACCGTGGACAGGTCGAGCTCGAGGTACTCGGAGAACACGGGCTGGACGTACCCGTCCGACGTCGGGTCCAGCCACATGCCCTGCTCCTTGGCGTACGCCTCGACGAGCGCGAGCTGCTCCTCGGAGCGCCCGGTCAGGCGCAGGTACTCGATCGTCACGGAGTCGATCGGGAAGATCGCCGCGGTCGAGCCGAACTCGGGGCTCATGTTGCCGATGGTGGCGCGGTTGGCCAGCGGCACGGCCGCGACGCCCTCGCCGTAGAACTCGACGAACTTGCCGACGACGCCGTGCTGGCGCAGCTTCTGCGTGATCGTGAGGACGATGTCGGTGGCGGTGACGCCCAGCGGGATCGTGCCCGTGAGCTTGAAGCCGACGACGCGCGGGATGAGCATCGACACGGGCTGCCCGAGCATGGCCGCCTCGGCCTCGATGCCGCCGACGCCCCAGCCGAGCACACCCAGGCCGTTGACCATCGTGGTGTGCGAGTCGGTGCCGACGCAGGTGTCGGGGTAGGCCTTGCCGTCCCGCACCATCACGACGCGCGCCAGGTACTCGATGTTGACCTGGTGCACGATGCCGGTGCCGGGCGGGACGACCTTGAAGTCGTCGAACGCGGTCTGGCCCCAGCGCAGGAACTGGTAGCGCTCACGGTTGCGCTCGTACTCGAGCTCCACGTTGCGCTCGAACGCGTCGGCGCGGCCGGCCACGTCGATCTGCACGGAGTGGTCGATGACCAGCTCGGCGGGGGCCAGCGGGTTGATGCGGCTGGCGTCGCCGCCGAGCTCGACGACGGCCTCGCGCATGGTGGCCAGGTCGACGACGCAGGGCACGCCGGTGAAGTCCTGCATGATCACGCGGGCGGGCGTGAACTGGATCTCGGTGTCCGGCTGGGCGTCCGGGTCCCACTCGGCGAGCGCGCGCACGTGGTCGGCGGTGATGTTGGCGCCGTCCTCGGTGCGCAGGAGGTTCTCCGCGAGCACCTTGAGGCTGAACGGCAGGCGCTCCACCCCCGGCACGGCCGAGAGACGGAACACCTCGTACGAGGCGTCACCGACCTCGAGTGTTCCCTTCGAACCGAAGCTGTCGACGCTGCTCACGGGGGCTCCTTCGCTGGCGAGTCTGCCGGTGTTCCTGCCGGGGATGAAAGTCACCCGGACCGCTGGGCGGTGCGACCTCCCAGCCTAGGTGCGGCGGGGGTCGCGATTTATCTCGACATCAAGATACATGCTCGCGGGCCCCCGTGCACACGCGTCCACTGCGGCGTGGCGCGCGTGCACGGGGGCCCGGGTGGCGTGTGCCTCAGTGCTGCTGCGCGGCCCGCTCCGCGTCCACGGCGTCCTGCGCCTTGCGCTCCGCCTCGATCGCCCGCTCGTGCGAGCGCGGGTCGTACTCCGGCGTGCCCTGCTTGTGCAGCTCCTGCGTGACCAGCCGCTTCGCCTCCGCCAGCCGGCTGACCGCGTCCTTGTCGCTCACCGTGCCGCTCCCCTCTGCCGGGCCGCTCCGGTCCGGCTACGCGTTCCACGCTAGTCCGGAGGTCACTGACGTGCACCCAGTCAGCGCGTCAGGACGGCGACGGCCTCGAGGTGGTGCGTCATCGGGAACAGGTCGTACGCCTGCAGGTCCGCCAGCGCGTACCCGGCGTCGGCGAACAGGGCGATGTCCCGGGCCAGCGCGGCCGGGTCGCACGCGACGTAGACCACGCGCTCCGGGCGCAGCTCGGTGATCCCGGCGACGACCTTGCGGCCGGCCCCCGTCCGGGGTGGGTCCAGCACGACGGCGTCCGCGTGCACGACGTCGGAGTCCGAGTCCACCCGGCCGGTGAGCACCTGGGCGACGTCACCGGCGTGCAGCTCGACGTTCGAGCGGGCGTGCAGGTTGCGTCGCGCGTCCTTGACCGCACGGGCGTCGCCCTCGATCGAGATGACCTCGCCCGTCTCGCCGACCGCGTCCGACAGGGGTGCCGTGAACAGGCCGGACCCGGAGTAGAGGTCCAGGACCGCGGCGCCGTCGACGTCGCCGAGCCCGGCGAGCACGGCGCTGACCAGCAGGTCGGGTGCCTCGCGGTGGACCTGCCAGAAGCCCGCACCCGCCACGCGGAACTCGTACCCGACCTCGCCGTGCTGGACGTGCTCCTTGACGGCGGTGCGTGCGTTGGGGCGTCCGTCCATGCGTCCGCGGCCGAGGTCGAAGGGCGCGCCGTCGACGAGGACCAGCGGGGCGTCCCCGCTGGACGGGGCGATCGCCTCCACCCGCGCGCCACCGGTCCAGCGCCGGCCGAACAGGTCGAGGGCCGCGATCGCCTCGCTGGCCAGGGGCATCGAGTCGAGCAGGTGCACGTCGTGGGAGCGGAAGCCGTGCATGCCCGCCCGGCCCTCGGCGTCCGTCACCAGGTCGATCCGGGTGCGCCAGCCGAGGCCCCCGCGCTCCTCGTCGCCCGGCGCAGCCTGCACGGGGACGTCGAGGTCCAGCTTGGCCAGGCGGCGCAGCTGCTCGGCGAGGACCGCCGTCTTCCAGGCCCGCTGAGCCGGCAGGGAGACGTGCGCGAGCTCTCCCCCGCCCACCCCACCGGGACCGGCGGCCGGCCAGGCCGACTCGACGCGGTCGGGGGACGCCTCCAGCACCTCGACGGCGTCGGCGCGCCAGAACTTGGCGGTCTCCCCCGCGTCGGTCAGTCGTGCGCGGACCCGCTCGCCGGGCAGCGTGTGCCGGACGAAGATGACGCGCCCCTCGTGGCGGGCGACGCAGTGGCCGCCGTGCGCCACCGGGCCGATCTCGAGCTCGACGAGCCCGTCGATGCGGTCGGGTGCAGAGTCAGTAGCCACGCGGAACGGTACCCCGGACCGGCTCCTCGAGCCCCGTCTGCCCCTCGGTGGACGCCAGCTGCCACGGCACGGAGGCCACCACGACGCCCGGCGTGAACAACAGCCGGCCCTTCAGCCGCAGAGCGCTCTGGTTGTGCAAGAGGTGCTCCCACCAGTGCCCGACGACGTACTCGGGGATGTACACGACCACCAGGTCGCGCGGGCTGTCGCGTCGGATCGAGCGCACGTAGGTGAGGACCGGCCGGGTGATCTCACGGAACGGGGAGTCCAGCACGCGCAGCGGGACGGGGATGTTCATCGCCTCCCACTCCGCACGCAACATCTCGACGTCGTCCGCGTCGACGCCGACGGTCAACGCCTCGAGCACCTGGGGCCGCGAGGCGCGGGCGTAGGCCAGCGCGCGCATCGTCGGGCGGTGCAGGTGCGAGACCAGCACGATCGCGTGCACCCGGCTGGGCAGCGCGCGAGACGCTTCGGCGTCGGTGCCGAGCGCCAGCTCCTTGCGCACCAGGGCGTAGTGCCGGTGGATCGACTGCATGAGCACGTAGACGACCGCCATCGCCAGGATCGCGATCCACGCTCCGTGCGTGAACTTGGTGATCAGCACGACGACGAGCACCGTCGCGGTCATCGCCAGGCCCACCGAGTTGATGATCCGCGAGCGCTTCATGCGCGTGCGGGCGGCGGGGTCGGGCTCCGTGCGCAGGTGCCGCGTCCAGTGCCGGACCATGCCCAGCTGGCTCACCGTGAACGACACGAAGACGCCGACGATGTACAGCTGGATCAGGCGGGTGACCTGCGCGTCGAAGGCCCAGATCAGCACGATCGCCGCCAGCGCCAGGGTGACGATGCCGTTGGAGAACGCCAGCCGGTCGCCGCGGGTGTGCAGCTGGCGGGGCAGGTAGCCGTCACGCGCCAGGATCGAGCCCAGCACCGGGAACCCGTTGAACGCGGTGTTCGCCGCGAAGAACAGGATCAGCCCGGTGACCACCGCGATGAGGACCGCCACGACCGGCACGCTCTGGAACACCGCGGCCGACAGCTGGCTGATCACGGGGTGCTGGTCGTAGCCCTCGCCCACGGGCACGCCATCGCGCAGCAGCTGGGTCGCGGGGTCGTCGGCGAAGATCACGCCGGTGGCACGGGAGAGCAGCAGGATCGACATGATCATGACGATCGAGAGGCTGCCCAGCAGCGCCAGGGTGGTCGCGGCGTTCTTGGACTTCGGCTTCTTGAACGCGGGGACGCCGTTGCTGATGGCCTCCACGCCCGTGAGGGCGGCGCAGCCGGAGGAGAAGGCGCGCAGGATGAGGAAGAAGCCGGCGAGGCCGGTGAGCCCCTGGTCGAACGCCGCGTCGGGCGCGAGCTCGAACCCGGAGCTCTCCGCCATCGCCAGGTTGCCGGTGAGCAGCTGGACCGATCCCACCACCGCCAGAGCGCCGATCGCGAGCATGAACATGTAGACCGGGATGGCGAACAGGCTCCCGGACTCCTTGACGCCGCGCAGGTTGGCCACCGTCAGCAGCACGACGAGCCCGACCGCGAACGCCGCCTCGTGCCCCCGCAGCGCGGGGAGGGCGGTCGCCGCGTACTGCGCGGCCGACGAGATGGACACCGCGACGGTCAGCACGTAGTCGACGAGCAGCGCGCTCGCGACGGTGACGCCGGCGTTCTTGCCCAGGTTGGTCGTCGCGACCTCGTAGTCGCCGCCCCCGGACGGGTAGGCGTGCACGTTCTGCCGGTAGGAGGCGACGACGACGATCATCACCGCGACGACCGCCAGACCGACCCATGGCGAGACCACGAGCGCGGTCATCCCCGCGAGCGAGAGCGTCAGAAGGATCTCGTCGGGCGCGTAGGCCACCGACGAGAGCGCGTCCGACGCGAAGACCGGCAGCGCGATGCGCTTCGGCAGGAGCGTGTGGCCGAGCCTGTCGCTGCGGACGGGACGTCCGAGCAACAGGCGTTTGGCGGCATCCGAGAGGTCCGACACGATCCGCAATGCTAGGCCCGCGCGGGCCGACCCACACCACCCGCACGCCGCGCACGGTATAGCGTGCCCCACTGTGCACTTCGTGATCATGGGATGCGGCCGGGTGGGCGCGACGCTCGCCAAGAGCCTCGAGGACAACGGCCACTCGGTGTCCGTCATCGACCAGAACCCCGAGGCCTTCCGGCGCCTCGACCCGGAGTTCGGCGGCAACAAGGTCACCGGGCTCGGTTTCGACCGGGACACGCTGACGCAGGCGGGGATCGAGGACGCCTTCGCGTTCGCCGCCGTGTCCGACGGGGACAACTCGAACATCCTCGCCGCGCGCGTGGTGCGCGAGACGTTCGGCGTCGAGAACGTCGTCGCCCGCATCTACGACCCGCACCGCGCCGAGATCTACCAGCGGCTCGGCATCCCGACCGTCGCGACCGTGCGCTGGACCGCCCACCAGGTGCTCCGACGGCTGCTGCCCATGGGCGCCACGGACGAGTTCCGCGACTCCTCGGGCCAGATCCAGCTCTCGCAGGTGGACGTCCACGCGGGCTGGGTGGGCAAGCCTCTGCGCGTGCTGGAGGAGGCCACCGGGGCCCGGATCGCGTACGTCACGCGTTACGGCGACGGCCTGCTGCCGACGCCGACCACCGTCCTGCAGGAGAACGACACCGTGCACGTGCTCATGCGGGCGGACGCCTCCGCCCTCGTCGAACGCATCCTCACCAGCGCCCCGGCGGTGACCGCGTGAGGGTCGTCATCGCGGGTGCCGGCTCCGTCGGCCGCTCCATCGCGCGCGAGCTCCTCGGCCACGGGCACGAGGTCACCCTCGTCGACCGTCAGCCGTCCGCCATGCGCGTCTCGCAGGTCGCGGACGCCGAGTGGCTGCTCGCCGACGCGTGCGAGCTCCCGACCCTGCGGCAGGTCAAGGCCGACGAGTGCGACGTGGTCGTGGCCGCGACCGGCGACGACAAGGCGAACCTCGTCATCTCGCTCCTGGCCAAGACCGAGTTCGGGGTCCCGCGCACGGTCGCCCGCGTGAACAACCCCAAGAACGAGTGGATGTTCGACGAGGCCTGGGGCGTCGACGTGGCCGTGTCCACGCCGCGGATCATGACCGCGATGGTGGAGGAGGCCGTCACGGTCGGCGACCTGGTGCGCATCTTCACGTTCCACCAGTCGCGCGCGGACATCCTCGAGCTCACGCTCCCGGACGACTCCCCGCTGGCCGGCGTGCGCGTGGGTCAGATCCAGTGGCCGGCCGACACGGTGCTCGCGTGCATCGTGCGGGACGCGCGACCGATCGCCCCGAGCCCCGACGACACGCTCGAGGGCCGGGACGAGCTGCTGTTCGTCACCGCTCGGGAAGCGGACGAGGCTGAGCTGGAAGCGCTGCTGACCCACGGACCAGCGACCAGCTGAGCCAGAGGGTCAGCGCGGTCAGGGGCAGCCCCATGGCCAGCTTGGCGGTGCCGAGCCACGCGACCTGGTCCGCCAGGTACAGGGGCACCTGGACCGCGAGCCGGACGGCGAACATCGCGACCCACGGCCACGTGGCGAGCGCGTAGCGGCGACGCAGCACCGGATCGGCACGCCACGCCACCGCGGCACCCCACGAGCCGTTGCTCGACAGCGGCCCCTCGGCCCGGAACAGACCCATGACGAGACCGACCAGCGGCCAGCCGGCGAGGATCGAGACCAGCGTCGCGACGAGGTACGCGACGTTGACCCAGAGCCCGTAGGCGAAGTAGTCCGAGGCGTCGCCGGAGCGCCACGCCCAGATCACGCCGATGCCGACGCCGACGAGCCCGGAGAAGGCCTGCGTGACGGGCGTGCGCTGCACCAGCCGCACCACCACCGCGACGACGGCCGCGCCCGCCGCGGCGATCAGCGCCGGCGTGAGCCGCTGGCCCGACGCGAGGTACACCACGACGAAGAGCAGCCCGGGGGCCACGGACTCGACGACCCCGCGCACTCCCCCGACCGCGTCGGCGGCCGAGAACTGCTCGGCCGTGAGCGCGCGCATCCCGCGCAGGCCACCCTCCTCGGGCGGCACGACGTCGTCGATCGCGTCCATCCCCTTCAGGGGATCGGCCGCCTGGTGGTCACTCACCGGGACGCGGCCGCAGCTCGTAGCGCGGGTTGAACACGGTGCGACGACCGTCGATCAGGCACACGAGCCCCTCGATCTTCAGCCGCCTGCCAGGCGTGACACCCGAGATCTCGCGGCGGCCGAGCCAGACGAGGTCGAGGGACCCGCTCCCGTCGTACAGCTCCGCCTCCAGGGCGGGGACTCCCTCGCGCGGCCGCAGCGTGACGGACCGGATGACGCCCGAGACGCTCGCGCGCGACCTGTCGCGCAGCTGCTCGACGGGCGTGCACCCGACCGAGCGGTGGGCGTCGGCGCGCTCCTCGTCGGCCTCGATCTCGGCCTGGGACGCGACCGCCTTCTTCAGGCGCTCCTTGAGGCTCATCGGATCTCCGTGATCTCGGGACCTCGGGTCATCGGGTCGAAGTCGGGCGCCGCCGGCTGGTCCTGGTCCGTGACCGGCTCGGCGGACTGCAGGTTCGGCGTGCCCGGACCGGGCAGCCGCAGGGTCAGCAGGTCGCGCGGCGGCCGGGCGTCCTGGCCGCGGACCACGACGATCCCGGCGAAGAGCTGCTCCAGGGCGGTGGCGGCGGCCGGGTCCACCGCGGCACGACCGGTGATCACGCCGCGCACGAACCAGCGCGGACCGTCGGCGCCGACGAAGCGAGCAGGCCGGTGCCCCGTGCGGCCCTCCGGCGTCCGGATGGGCAGCCGGGCCAGCAGCTCGCGGCCGAACGGACCCGGCAGGTCGTCGGCCGAGCCGCCCTGCTGCGTCACGGACTCGGCGATCTCGGCGCGGATCTCGTCCCAGATGCCCTCGGTGCGCGGCGCGGCGAACGCCTGCACCTGCAGCGACGACCCGTCGAGGAGGATCGACGCCGCGGAGACGACGTCCGTCGCCTTGTCGATCTCCATGCGCAGCTCCATGCCCTGGACGCCGGGCAGGAGGATCGCGCCGAGGTCGACGCGCGGGAGGTCGTCGTCCACCTGCGAGGCGTCCCAGGGGCCGCCGGTGCGCTGGACGGGGGCGGACACCGTCGGGACGGCGTCGTCGTCGGGCTCGTCGTCCACGACGGGCGACTCCTCGACCTCGGTCTCGACCGCGTCGTCTGGGGCGGAATCCTTGCCACCACGCCGGAACAGCGCCACGTGCTCACTCCTCTTCGACGCGCTCGCGCGCATCAGTTGCTGACAGATCGACAGTAGTCCCGACCTAGGCGGTCGGCGCAGCCTTCCAGCCGCCGCTGGACCCGAAGCCGCCGTCCCCGCGGTGCGAGCCGGGCAGCTGCTCGGCCTCCACGAAGCGCACCCGCTCGACCCGCTGCACGACCAGCTGCGCGATCCGGTCACCCCGGTGCAGCTCCAGCGGGTGCTCGACGTCCGTGTTCAGCAGGGTGACCGCGATCTCGCCGCGGTAGCCCGCGTCGACGGTCCCGGGAGCGTTGACGATGGTGAGCCCGTGGCGCATGGCCAGGCCGGACCGCGGGTGCACGAACGCCGCGAAGCCGTCCGGCAGCGCGATGGCCACACCCGTCGGCACCGTCACGCGTCCCTGCGGCGGGATGACCACGTCGATCCGGGAGACCAGGTCCGCGCCGGCGTCGCCGGGGTGCGCGTAGGCGGGTGCGGGGAGGTCGGGGTCGAGGCGCAGGAGGAGCACCTCGGTGCTGGGGTCGGCCGTCACGGGGCCCGACCCTACCCGCCGGATGGGATGCTGGGTGCATGTCCGACGCGCCCCGTGGCACCCCGCTGTCCTCGTCCCGGGCGGCTGCGCCCACGTACGTCGAGAGGCTCTGGCTCGGTCCGCTCGGGTGGGTCCTCCTCGTGGCGTTCGCCGCCATGGTGTTCGTGGCGTTCGTCCCCGTCGACCTGCGCGTCGCCGGAGCCGTGGGCGTCGCGGTCCTGGCGGCCGGTGCAGCCGTGCTCGCCGGCGCGGCGCCGCGGGTCGAGGTGCGGGACGGGACGTTCCGCGCGGGCGGCGCGCACATCCCGGTGGCGGTGCTCGGTCCGGCTGCCCCGCTGGACGCCGCCGCGGCGAGGTCCGAGCTGGGCCCCCGCCTGGATGCTCGCGCGCACCTGTGCCTGCGCGGGTGGATCCACACCGCGGTGCGGGTCGAGGTGCGCGACCCGCAGGACCCGACCCCGTACTGGATCGTCTCCACCCGCCGTCCGGCGGAGCTGGCCGCCGCGCTGAACGACTGAGGGCCGGTCGCCCGGAGCTCCGGGCGACCGGCCCTCAGGTCGGTCGAAAGACGTGGGCGGAGGCGATCAGGCCGCGCACTCCGAGCAGACGGGTCGTCCGTCGCGCTCGTAGGCGAGCTGGCTGCGGTGGTGCACCAGGAAGCAGCTCGAGCACGTGAACTCGTCCGCCTGCCGGGGCAGCACGCGTACCGAGAGCTCTTCGCCGGAGAGGTCCGCGCCCGGGAGCTCGAACCCTTCGGCCGCTTCGGTCTCGTCCTCGTCCACCACGCCCGAGTTCTTGTCGGAGCGCCGGGCCTGGAGCTCCTGGAGCGAGTCCTCGCTCAGGTCCTCCTCGGTCTTGCGCGGGGCGTCGTAGTCGGTAGCCATGTGTGGCGTCACACTCCGTGTCTGGATGGAATCTCGTACGCGGGATCAATGCACGCGACGTGCTTTTTGTTCCCGCGCGCGGTGGGATTCTGCACCACTTTCGAGCGATGAGCGAACCGGACGCGTGACCGATTTCGTGGCGCGCCCCGTGGGAGCGTTTTCAGATGTCCGAGTCGGCTCCGAGCTCCTCGAGGAACGCCCGCAGCTCCTCGAAGGCCCCCGGTACGCCCGCGACCGTCATCGCCTCCTGCGCCTGCCCACCCCGCAGACCTGTGACCTGCGCACCTGCCTCCTGGGCGATCAAGGCGCCCGCGGCGACATCCCACGGCTGCAGCCCTCGCTCGTAGTACAGGTCGAGGCCGCCGGCGGCCAGGGCGCACAGATCCAACGATGCACAACCCGCGCGACGAATATCACGTACCCGCGGCAACAGTTCTGCCACGATTCGGCCCTGCGAGCGTCGCCTCGAGGCGACGTATCCGAAGCCGGTGCCCACCAACGAGTCGATCAACGGGCGCGGCGGGTTCACCCGCAGCGCGTGGCCGTCGAGGGTCGCTCCGAGGCCCAGGCCGGCCGTGTACGACCGTCCGTCCTCCGGGGAGAACACGCAGCCGGCGAGGGCGGTCCACGTGGCGGGTTCGGGCGCGACCGTCGGGTCCGGTCCGCGCACCGCCGCGACCGAGACCGCGTAGGGCGAGTGCCCGTAGAGATAGTTGACGGTGCCGTCGATCGGGTCCACCACCCAGGTGATGCCTGACGTGCCGGGGTGGAAGGCCTCCTCCTCACCGAGGACCGCGTCGTGCGGACGCAGCTCGGCGAGCCGGCGGCGCAGCAACGCCTCCGACGCCAGGTCCATCGCCGTCACCACGTCCTGGGCGCTGGACTTCGTGGCGGACACGGTGACGTCCCGGCGACCGTCCCGGACCAGGGCACCGGCCTCCCGGGCGATCACCTCGGCGACGTCGACGAGCTCACGGACCTGGTCAGGGGTGTCGGGGTTCACCCGGCCATCCTCTCAGCGCACGGTCCCCCGCCACGGCCCGGGCGCCTTCAGCTGGAACCGCAGTGCACCCACCCGCAGCGCGAACACCGCGATCACGACCGTCACGCTGGTCGCGGTGGTGACGGCCTCCTGCCACCACAGCACGGCGGTCGCGGTGGACCCGAGCAGCGCGGGGATCGCATAGAGCTGGCGGTGGTGCAGCACGACCGGGACCTCGCCCGACAGGAGGTCGCGCAGCACCCCGCCGCCGACGCCGGTCATGACGCCGACCACCACGGCCGCCGTGAGCGTCGTGCCGTACTCGAGCCCCTTGATCGTGCCGACGACGCTGAACAGGGCGAGCGCCCCCGCGTCGAGCACCACGATGAAGCGGCGAGCGCGCTCGAGCCGGGGGTGGAAGAAGTAGATGACGGTCGCACCGACGACGGCGGTCATGATGAACCGCCAGTTGGAGATGCCGACCGGCGGCACCGCGCCGATGAGGACGTCGCGCAGGATGCCGCCGCCGAGGCCGGCCGCCCAGGCGAGCACCATGATGCCGAACACGTCGAACTGCTTGCGGACCGCGGCGAGCGCACCCGACATCGCGCCGACGAAGACCCCGATCAGCTCGAGGATGGGCTCGAAGGGGATGTCCGTGTCCACGCGGCAGATCATCGCAGCGTCGGCGCCGTGCGGCACGATCCCGCGCCGCACCGACCCGGGTGCGCGCCGTGGGGCCGGATCGGTGGCAGGCTCGTGCCCGAGGTACCGGGAGGTCGCATGGGTGAGCTGGAGCTGGTGGGTCTGCACGAGGACGGGGAGCACCTCGTCCTGGTGGCCCCGGACGGCGCACGCTTCCGCGTGCGCATCGACGAACCGCTGCGCGCCGCCGTGCGACGCGACCGACCGCAGCTCGAGCAGCTGCGCGCGGAGAGCGCCGGGACACTGAGCCCGCGGGAGATCCAGGCGCGGATCCGCGCCGGTGCGACGACGCAGGAGGTCGCGGACTCCGCCGGACTGCCCGTGGAGCGCGTCCGTCGGTACGAGGGACCGGTGCTCGCCGAGCGGGAGCACATCGCCGAGCAGGCCCGCGGCACCCGTGTGGGCCGGGAGGCCGGCGCGCCGACCCTCGGCGACCTGGTGACGGATCGGCTCGCCGCACGCGGTGTGGAGCTGGCCTCGCTCGCGTGGGACGCCGCCCGTGAGTCGTCCGGGCCGTGGGTCGTCCTCGCCCGGTTCGCCGTGGACGAGACCGAGCACGAGGCCCGCTGGACCTTCGACCCGGCGAAGCGCACGGTCGTCGCCGACGAGGACGAGGCACGCTGGCTGTCCGAGACCGAGCTCCCGGACGAGCCGGTGTCACGGCGCCACCTCGCGGCCGTGCGCGACGTGGTGTTCGACTTCCAGGGCGACGGTGCCACCCTGCGCGGGACGCACGACGCGCCCGAGCCGGTCGAGCCCGAACCCGTCCCGGACCCGCAGGAGCAGACCGCCTCGCTCCTGGACGACCTGCGCAGCCGTCGCGGCGTGCGCCAGGCGGTGGAGCTCGGCGACGAGGACGACCCGGAGGAGTTCGAGGGCTTCGGGCCTCAGCACGCGTTCGACTTCGGCCGGCTGGACGCCTCCGTGCCCGGTGCTCACCCGGTCGATGCCGACGCCGCCGCCGAGGCGCAGGTCTACCCGGCGCCCGTCGCGGTCCCCGAGCCGGTCACCACGCCCGCGGCCGCCGCCGAGCACGACGAGAGTGAGCGCCCGCGGTCCCGCCGCGGCCGCGCCAAGGTGCCCAGCTGGGACGAGATCGTCTTCGGAGCGAAACCAGAGTGACCCGCGGTCGGTGACCGGCGGGCGCCGAGCCGTCAGATGCTGAGCTCGTCCACCGACGTGAGCGTCTGCGGGCTGGGCGAGGAGGCCCGGGCGGCCGCAGCAGTCATGCGCCGCATGTGGTGCCGCCGGCACAGGACCTCGTAGCCGACCTCGTCGGCACCGGCCTCGACGTCGCCGACCACCACCTGCGCGCCCTCGACCACCATGGTCCCGCCGATGGTGCGGGCGTTGTGCGTGGCGCGCGCGCCGCACCAGCACAGCGCGCGGACCTGGAGGATCTCCACGCGGTCGGCCAACTCGACCAGCCGGGCGGCGCCGGGGAACAGGCGCGCGCGGAAGTCGGTGGAGATCCCGAACACGTAGACGTCGACACCGAGCTCGTCGACCACCCGGGCCAGCTGCTCCACCTGCGCGGCGGTGTAGAACTGCGCCTCGTCACCGATCAGGTAGTCGACCGGCCGCCCGTGCGTGCGCCGCGCGATCACGTCCGACCAGAAGTCCGTCGAGTCGTCCACCTCGTGCGCGCGCTGGGTCAGGCCGAGCCGCGAGGAGATGGTCGCCGTGCCCGCACGGTCCTGCCGCGTGAACAGCACCCCGTCACGTCCGCGCGCCGCGTGGTTGTGGTGCATCTGGAGCGCGAGCGTCGACTTGCCGCTGTCCATCGTGCCGGAGAAGAAGACCAGCTCGGCCATCAGGCGACCACCAGGCACGGGACGAGCATCTCGAGGCGGGTCAGGGAGCCGTGCACCCCGACGATGTCGAGCGAGGCGGGCGTCTGGGTGCGCGAGTCGACGACGGTGGCGCGTCCGGTCATGGCCACCACCACGTCCCCGATCACCGGCAGCACGTGTGCGGAGATCTCTCCGAACCAGTCGTCGTCCGCGGCCTCGGTGCGCGTCGCCACGACCGCCGCGTCCCCGAGCACGTCGCGCCACCGGTCCGCCACCGTGGAGGCGTCGACGCCGGGCTCGAGGTGCAGGTGCAGCGCGCGCGGCTCCCCCGCCACCAGCGCGACACCGTCGCCCAGCACGGGGTGAGTCGCCGCGTCCCAGCGGAGCGTGCGGTCGACGTCGACCATCCCGTGGTCGGCCGTGATGACCAGCACCGTGTCGCGGGGCAGCGACCGGGCGAGCCGGCCGAGCTCGGCGTCGAGCTCGGCGAGCGCGTCGCCCCACTGCCAGGACCCCCAGCCGTGGCGGTGCCCCGCCTTGTCGACGTCGCCCCAGTACAGGTAGGCGACGCCCGGCCGGCGGAGCGCGTCGAGCGTGGCGTCGACCCGCGCAGCGAGCGACTCGGCCGACGTGTAGGCGGGGCCGCGCAGCGCGGCCTCGGTGAGCCCGGAGCCTGCGAACCGCGCCGGTCCGATGCTCGTCACGCTGGTGCCGGCGGCGACGAGCCGCTCGAACACCGTCGTCTCGCGCTGCCACTCGCGGGCGGGCGGCAGACCGGTCCAGCTGACGAGGTTGCCCAGCTCGCCGGTGGCGGGGTCGCGGACCGTGTACCCGAGCATCCCGGTGCGGCCCGGAGGCAGCGCCACCCCGAACGTGCCCATCGCGGTCGCGGTCGTCGAGGGGAAGGTGCTGGTCAGGGGCGAGGAGTCGGCGAGACGCCGACGCAGGAACGGCGCGTGCCCCGCGCGCTCCGCGAGGTTGGCGTGCCCGAGCCCGTCGACGAGCACCACGCAGACGCGCGACGCGTCAGGCAGCCCGAGAGTCTTCTGCGAGAGGTCCGCGTCCGGCACGTCCAGCACGCCGATCGCGCCGGCGACGGCCGGGAGCACGCGCCCGAGGCACGGGAACAGCGACGCGGGGGCGACCAGGTCCGCCGCGTCGAGCGCGTCCTGGAGCCGTGACGGCGTCGCCGGTGCCTCGAGGTCGGTCATCGGGCGCGTGCGCTCGCCGCCGAGAGCTGCCGCGCGAAGGCCGTGGCGGCGCGCACGGAGTCGAGCCCCTCCGCCGCGGCGCTCACACGGACCACGACGTCGTCGGGCGCGAGCGTGCCGGTGAGGCCATGGTCGGCGTCGCAGCTCGGGTCCCCGCAGGTCGCCGGCTCGAGGTCCACCCGGGAGACCGCGCCCCAGCCGATCACCAGCGTCAGCTCCTGTGCGAGCTGCCCGCGCTCGTGCTTCTCCGGGAGGGGCACCACGTGGGTGAGCGCGACCGACGTGAGCTCGGCCAGCGGCACGGCCTCCGTGGTCGCCGAGGCGGACGCCGACGGGTGCTCGGAGTCGGCCGGGTGGTCGTCGACGTGCGCGACCACGAGACGGGTCGGGGTCAGCACCAGCACGGTGACGTGGCGGCGGACCTCGGCGGCGTCGAACGTCGTCTCGGGGTGGACCAGGTGGGCCACGACCTCCTCGTCGGCGAGGGCCACGTCGAGCACGTCGACGACGAGCTCCGGGTAGTAGCCGGCACGGTGGAGATCATGGTGCAGGGCGGGAGCAGCGGCAGGCACCCGTCCATCCTCCCACCTCGACGGCCGTGGCCTGCGACCGGGCATGCTCACACCCTCGACAGTCGGCGCGTGGCGTCCGCACGGTCGGCCCGCGACACCGCGACGCGCGCGCCGAGCACCACGGCGCCGTGCTCGGAGACCACCACGGGGTTCAGCTCGAGCGAGCGCAGCTCGGGCAGGTCGTCGGCGAGCACCGCGACGCGCGCGATGAGGTCCTCGAGCGCGGCCACGTCGAGTGCGGGCAGGCCGCGGTAGCCGAACAGCCGGGGAGCCGCCCGCGCCGTCCGGACCAGCTCGGCGACGTCGACGTCGGTGAGCGGCGGGACGCCGTAGGCGATGTCACCGAGCAGGTCCGACGCGTCACCGGCGAGCCCGAAGCTGATGATCGGGCCGAACAGGGGGTCCTCCACCGAGCGCACCACGCACGCCGACCCGTGCGGAGCCATGGCCTGGACCTCGAGCGGAGCGTCGACGTCCCCCTGCTCGTGGCTCGCGGCGAGGGTGAGCACCTGCTCCACGTCGGCGCGCAGCTCGGCCTCGTCGGCGACGTCCAGCCGCACGCCACCGAGGTCCGCGCGATGCCGAAGGGCGGGGACCGTGGTCTTGATCGCCACGGGCCACCCGATGCGCTCCGCGGCGGCCACCGCCTCGTCCGCGTCGTGCACGCGGAAGGACGGCAGGACGCTCACACCGACCGTGGCGAGCAGCTCGGAGATCCGGTCGGGGCTGAGCGCCAGGACCGCGTCGCCCGAGGCCTCGGCCTCCAGCCAGCCCGCGACGAGCCGGCGGGCGGCACGCGTCTCGACACCCTCGGGATGCAGGGGGCGTCCGCGGTCCCCGGCCCGCCACTGCGCGTACCGGGCGGCGTGCCCCAGCGCCAGGACGGCGTCCTCCGGCGTGCTGTACGCGGGCACGGTCCACTCCCGGCCGTCGTCGTCCGCCGCGGTCAGCTCGGCGGTGAGCCCGTGCAGGTCGTAGATGCAGGCCACCGTCGTGCGGCCGGATCGGGCGGCGGCGCGCGCGACGGCGTCCTGCAGCACGGTGTCCGGTCCCCCGACCGTCGGGATGCGCACGACCACCACGACGTCGCTGTCGGGGTCCGCGTACAGCTCGTCGACGGCCGCCGCGACCTGGTCCGCCGGGGCGTCCTCGGGGAGCAGCTGCACGTGCCCGCTGACCACGAGCCCCGCCGCCGCCACGGCCTCGGCGACGAGCGCGGCGACGGACGCGGAGCTGGCGAGGATCGCGGTGCGCCGGCCCGCGGGCAGCGGCTGGTGCGCGAGGACCTGGGCCACGTCGAGCATCTGGTGGGTGTTCTCGACGCGGACGACCCCGGACTGACGGAGCATCTCGGCCAGGGTGCGCGGCGGGGCGTGCGTCGGGCGGACCGCGTGGCCCGGCGGGACCACCTGCCCGGACCGCCCGGCCGTCACGACGATGACCGGCTTGAGCAGCGAGAGGCGACGGGCCACCCGCGAGAACTTGCGCGGGTTCCCCAGGGACTCCAGGTACAGACCGACCACGTCCGTGTCGACGTCGTCCGCCCAGAACTGCATGAGGTCGTTGCCGGACACGTCCGCCCGGTGCCCGGCGGAGACGAACTGCGAGACCCCGATCCCCCGGCGGCGGACCGCCGAGAGCAGCGCGACCGCCAGCGGCGCGGACTGGCAGAAGAGCCCGATCCTGCCGGTGGGCGGAGGTTCGGCGGCCAGCGACGCGTTGAGCTGGAGACCGCCGGCACGGGTGGAGATCACCCCGTAGGACCCCGGCCCGACCACGCGCATCCCGGCCCCGTGCGCGACGCGCAGCAGCGCGCGCTGCCGGTCCAGCCCGTCGGGACCTTCCTCGGCGAAGCCTGCCGTGACGAGCACCACGCCGTGCACCCCGAGCCGGGCGAGCGCACGGACCACGTCGGCGGCCTCGTCCGAGGGCACCGCGACGACCGCGAGCTCCACCGGCGCGGGCACGTCGGCCACCTGCGCGTGCAACGGGAGGGCAGGGTCGCCGGGGACGCCGACGGCGTGCACCAGCACCGACGGGTCCCCGAGCAGGAGGTCCCCCAGCACGCGTGACGCCAGGCGCCCGGCGAGGGTCTCCCCCGCGTCCACCCCGGGGCCCACCACCACGACCGACCCCGCGTGCAGCAGGTCCCGCATCGATCGCGCCTCGGCGCGGTGCTCCCGGTCGGCCATCACGGCGAGCGAGCGGTCCGTGGGGTCGATGTCGAACCCGACCGCGACGATGCCGTCCTCGGTGCGCTGCCGCACCTCGAAGCCGGCGTCCTTGAACACCGAGATCATCCGGCCGTTCTGCGGCAGGACCTCGGCGACGAACCGCCGCACACCTCGCTCACGGGCCGCCGCCGCGAGGTGCTCGAGCAGCACGGACCCGAGCCCGCGCCCCTGGTGGGCGTCCGCGATGTTGAACGCCACCTCGGCCTCGTCGGTGCCGATCCGGTCGTAGCGCGCGACGCCGATGATCTGGTCGTCGTCCTCGGGCTCGGTGGCGCTCGAGACGGCGACGAGCGCGACGCGGTCGACGTGGTCGACGTTCACGAGCCGCGCCAGGTCCCGCTCGGGCAGCCGCTCGAGCGGGGCGAAGAACCGCATGTACGTCGAGCGCTCCGACTGCCCGACGTGGAACGCCTGCAGAGCGTCGGCGTCCTGCGACCGCAGCGGGCGCACGTGCGTGGTGGACCCGTCGTGCAGGACGACGTCGGCCTCCCACGTGGCCGGGTAGGCGGGACCCGGTCGTGAGGTGTCGTCAGCCGTGACGTCTGCCATGACGGTCACGGTAGTGCTGCCAGCCGCGCGCCGCGGCCCGTCGGAGCGCCGCGACGGTCCACAATGGTCGCCGCACCGCAGACCGGCACCGAGGAGCAGCACCCATGGCGCGTCGCCCCGCGACCCCCGAACTCCCGCCCGAGGACCTCGTCGAGCGCATCGTCGACATCGACGTCGCGACCGAGATGGAGGGCTCGTTCCTGGAGTACGCCTACTCGGTCATCTACTCGCGCGCGCTCCCGGACGCCCGCGACGGGCTCAAGCCGGTGCAGCGCCGGATCCTCTACCAGATGTCCGACATGGGCCTGCGCCCCGACCGCCCGTACGTGAAGTCCGCGCGCGTGGTCGGCGAGGTCATGGGCAAGCTGCACCCGCACGGCGACGCCGCGATCTACGACGCCATGGTCCGCCTGGCCCAGCCGTTCTCGCTGCGCCTGCCCCTGGTGGACGGCCACGGGAACTTCGGCTCGCTCGACGACGGACCCGCCGCGCCGCGGTACACCGAGGCGCGCATGGCGCCATCCGCGCTGGCCATGACCACCGGGCTCGACGAGGACCTCGTCGACTTCGTGCCCAACTACGACAACAAGCTCACCCAGCCCGAGGTGCTCCCCGCGGCGATCCCGAACCTGCTGGTCAACGGCGCGGCCGGCATCGCGGTCGGCATGGCCACCAACATGGCGCCGCACAACCTGGTCGAGGTGGTCGCGGCCGCCCGGCACCTGGTTCTGCACCCCGACGCCACGCTCGAGGACCTGCTGCGCTTCGTCCCCGGCCCCGACCTGCCCTCGGGCGGCAAGATCGTGGGCCTGGAGGGCGTCCGCGAGGCCTACCGGACCGGCCGCGGCGCGTTCCGCACCCGCGCGACGGCCCGGATCGAGAACGTCACCGCGAAGCGCAAGGGCATCGTCATCACGGAGCTGCCGTACACGGTGGGCCCGGAGAAGGTCATCGAGAAGATCAAGGAGGGCGTCCAGAGCAAGAAGCTCTCGGGCATCTCCGACGCCGTCGACCTCACCGACCGCCAGCACGGCCTGCGCCTGGTCATCGAGATCAAGACGGGCTTCCACCCCGAGGCGGTGCTCGAGCAGCTCTACCGGTACACGCCGCTCGAGGACTCGTTCTCGATCAACAACGTCGCGCTCGTCGACGGCCAGCCGCGCACGCTCGGCCTGCGCGAGCTGCTCGTCGTCTGGGTGGAGCACCGGATCGTCGTCGTCCGCCGTCGCTCGCAGTTCCGGCTGGCCAAGCGCCTCGAGCGGCTGCACCTGGTGGAGGGTCTGCTCGTCGCGATCCTCGACATCGACGAGGTCATCCAGGTCATCCGCACCTCCGACGACGCCGACACCGCCCGCGCCCGGCTGCGCAGCGTGTTCGACCTGTCCGAGCCGCAGGCGGAGTACATCCTCGAGCTGCGGCTGCGACGACTCACCAAGTTCTCGCGGATCGAGCTGGAGAAGGAGCAGCAGCAGCTCGAGCAGGAGATCGCCGAGCTGCGCGAGATCCTCGGCGACGAGGCACGCCTCCGGACCCTCGTCTCCGCGGAGATGGCCGAGGTCGCCGCCACCTACGGCACCCCGCGTCGGACCATCCTGCTCGAGTCGGCCGGTGGCACCTCGATCACGGGCGCCCCGGCGGCCCGTGGCGCCGCCGCGCCGCTGGAGATCGCCGACACCCCGTGCTGGGTGCTCCTGTCCGGTACCGGGCTCCTGGCCCGCACCGCGTCGGAGGACCTGCCGGCGCGCGTCGAGGGCGCCCGGCGGTCCAAGCACGACGTCGTGTCCGCCGCGGTGCCGACGACCGCGCGCGCCGAGGTGGGCGTGGTGACGTCGCAGGGGCGGATCGTCAAGGTCTCCGTGCTCGACCTGCCCGGGCTGCCCCCCACCGACGGCGCGCCCTCCCTGTCCGGCGGCGTCCCGCTCGGCGAGGTGGTGACCCTCCTGCCGCGCGAGCGCGTGGTCGGCCTCACGTCGCTCGCCGCCGACGCCCCGACGCTCGCCCTGGCCACCGTCCAGGGCACGATCAAGCGGGTGTCCGCCGGCGACGTGCCGGGGAACCGCGACGCGTGGGAGGCGATCTCGCTCAAGGACGGCGACGAGGTGGTCGGTGCCACCGCCGTCACGGACACGGACGAGCTCGTCCTGCTCTCCTCCGACGCCTCCCTCTTGCACTTCCCGGCCTCGGCGGTCCGGCCGCAGGGACGTGCCGCGGGCGGCATGGCCGGCATCAAGCTCGCCGCGGGCCAGCGGGTCGTCGCCTTCGGCTCGGTCGCGGCCGACGAGGCGCCGAACGCGGTCGTCGTGACGATCGCCGGGACCTCCGGCGCGCTGCCCGGCACGCAGGCGGGCTCCGCGAAGGTCACGCCGTTCGACGCCTACCCGGGCAAGGGTCGCGCGACCGGAGGGGTCCGTGCGCACCGGTTCCTGCGGAACGAGGACGCCCTGCTGCTCGCGTGGGTGGGATCCGCGCCCGCGTGGGCGACGGGCTCGGGCGGTCAGCCGATCGAGCTGCCGGCCGTCGACCCGCGCCGGGACATGTCCGGCACGGCGCTCACGTCACCGGTGCACGCGATCGGCTGACGCCGCTAGACGAACGCCACCACGTTGTCCCGCACCGGAGGGTGCTGGACGAACGTACGTGCCGGGGTGGCCTCCGGCGCCCGACGCTCGGCGACGTTGCGCGCCACGACCGCGGCGGCGATCAGGCCCTGCCCGACCGTGTAGGTGAGCATGACCCAGAACCCCTGCCCGGCGAGCTCCCAGGACGGCACGAAGGCCTCCAGCGCGATCAGGGCGTCGCTCACGAGGAAGACGGCACCGCCGACCCCCGCGACCCGGCCGAGGCCGGTGGAGAGCACGGCCATCGCGGTCAGCACGCCGCCGTACACCGCGACCGGCACGAGCAGGCTGTTCGCACCCGGAGCGCACAGGGCGACGAGCCCGACGAGCACCGCGGCGTACGGCAGGAGAAGGACCGGGCGGCGGTAGACGATCGACGCGCGGACCGACGGGGCGAACGCCACGACGTAGGCCGTCTGCGCGAGCAGGAAGAACCCCACCATCACGAGGAACGCGGCGTCCTCCCCGACCAGCGACGGGACCAGGTCACCGAGCCAGGAGAACCCGAGCGCGACCAGCACCCAGGTGACCAGGCGTCCGCGTGGCCACCGGGTCGCGGTGAGGACGACCGCCGCGAGGGCCGGCATGAGCAGCCACTGGCTCACCCGCTCGAGCCCGGCCGGACCGGTCAGCTGGGCGACCAGGTGCACCAGCACGAGCACGACGAACACCGCGACCCACGCGCGCGCGGCCCTGGACAGCGAGCGTCCCACGACGACCTCCTCGAAGCCGGACGCCCTCGTCCGGCGACAGAAACGGCCGGACGTCGTCGTCCCGCCGCGCCGATGCTAACGCGCGGCGAGCACCTCGTGAGACGGATCGACCTGCGTCGCTCAGAGCTCGATCGAGAACATCGTCGAGCTGTGGAACACCGCGTACCCGAGACCCTCGTACAGCCGGTGCGCGCCGGACTGGTTCGCGGTGTCGACGCCCAGCTCGGCCATGTCCATCCCGTCCGCCCGGTACGCGACCATCACCGTGGCGAGGAGCGCCGCCGCGAGCCGACGGCCACGCCATGCGCGCCGCACGCCGAGCAGGTCCGTGTAGCCGGCCTTGTAGCCGATCACGGGCCAGTCGTGCTCGAACCTGCTGGACAGGAGGTACCCGGCCACCTCACCGGTGGCGTCGTCGATCGCGACGAAGCTCCACGTCGGAGCGAACATGCTCCGACCCTGCGCCCACTCGTCGGCCGTGCGGGGCTCGCTTCCCCAGTGGTCGGCGAACGCCTCGTTGTGCGCGAGCCGCACCTGCTCGTCCAGCTCCGGGGTCCACGGCACGATCCGCAGCCCCGCGGGCACGTCGACCGGCGGGAGCTCGGCGTCCAGCGGGCGACGCATCTCCGCGTAGTACCGCACCGGCGTGAAGCCGCTCGCGCGCAGCAGGCGGATGGTGGTCTCGGCGTTGTCGTGCACGAACACCGCGAGCCGGCCCGGCAGGTCCTTGCCCGAGGACGCCAGCCGCTGCCGCCCGCGCGCCGTCTCCCAGGCCAGCACCTGACGACCTATCCCCCGGCCGCGCCACTGCGGGTCGACGCAGCCGTCGAGGAACGCCCGGACCACCCGGGCGTCGCCGGGGGGCTGGTTGACGCGCGCGTAGGCACGGATCATCCCGTCGGTGTCGACCCCGGCGAGGGTGTCGCGCGCGTGGTCCTTCCAGTCGCCGTCGAACTCGTCGTCGATCTCCTCCGCCGAGGTCCGGTACGGCGCTGCCTCGGCCTCCTCGACCGCCGTGACGAGCCGTGCGAGGGCGGGCACGTCGTCGCGCGTGAGAGGGCGCCAGGTGAGGCCGTCGGTGCCGGTGGGCAGCGGGGCGGCGGCGGGAGCGGCGGCGCGCTCGGCGATGGGCGCGAGATCGGTGGCGGTCACGACCACCACGATCCCCGGCCCGGCGACGTCACGGCAACCCAAATGTCCGTCAGGCGTCGATACGGCTGCGGTCCAGCCCGTCCCCGCCCGCGACGATGAAGTCCTTGCGCGGGGCGACGTCCGAGCCCATGAGCAGCTCGAAGACCTCCTCGGCCCGCTGCGCACCCTCGACTGTCACGCGGCGCAGCGTGCGGTGGCGCGGGTCCATGGTGGTCTCCGCCAGCTGGTCCGCGTCCATCTCCCCGAGGCCCTTGTAGCGCTGGATGTCGTCCTTGTAGCGCTTGCCGGCCCGGTCGAGCTTCTTCAGCGTCGCCGCCAGCTCGGCTTCCGAGTACGTGTAGACGTACTCGTTCTTGCGCCCGCCGCCCCCGATGACCTCGATGCGGTGCAGCGGCGGCACGGCCGCAAAGACGCGACCCGCCTCGACGAGGGGACGCATGTACCGGAACAGGAGCGTGAGCAGCAGGGTCCGGATGTGCGCGCCGTCGACGTCGGCGTCGGTCATCAGCACGATCTTCCCGTAGCGCGCCGCTTCCAGGTCGAACGAGCGACCCGACCCCGCACCGACCACCTGGATGATCGCGGCGCACTCGGCGTTCTTCAGCATGTCCGTGATGGACGCCTTCTGGACGTTGAGGATCTTGCCGCGGATGGGCAGCAGCGCCTGGAAGTCGGAGCTGCGCGCCAGCTTGGCGGTGCCGAGCGCGCTGTCCCCCTCGACGATGAACAGCTCGCTGCGCTCGACGTCGTCGCTGCGGCAGTCGGCCAGCTTGGCGGGCAGCGAGGACGTCTCGAGGGCGTTCTTGCGGCGCGAGATCTCCTTCTGCTTGCGCGCGGACAACCGGGCGCGCATCTCGCCGACCACCTTGTCCAGCAGCAGCGACGACTGCGCCTTGTGGTCGCGCTTCGGAGAGCTGAAGATCGCCGCGAGCTCGGTGTCGATGACCTTGCCGACGATGGCGCGGACGGGCCCGGTGCCGAGGACCTCCTTGGTCTGCCCCTCGAACTGGGGCTCGGCCAGCCGGACGGTGACCACGGCGGTCATGCCCGCGAGCACGTCCTCCTTCTCGATCCGCTCCGAGGTGTCCCGGGCCGAGATCTTCAGGCGTCGCGCGTTGGCGTCGACCGCCTTGCGCATGGTGCGCAGCAGCCCGGCCTCGAACCCGGCCAGGTGGGTGCCGCCCTTGGGCGTCGAGATGATGTTGACGAAGCTGCGGACCTCGGTCTCGTACCCGGTACCCCACCGCAGCGCGATGTCCACGTCGCAGGTGCGCGAGACCTCCTGCGCGGTCATGTGGCCGCGGTCGTCCAGCACGGGGACCGTCTCGGTGAACGCCGCCGACCCCGTGAGGTGCCAGGTGTCCGTCACCGCGGTGTCCGGCGCCAGGTGGTCCACGAAGTCGATGACGCCACCGCTGTGCAGGAACGTCTCCTCGTGCGGTCCGTCGGCGCCGGGCGTGCCCGGGATGCCGCGCTCGTCGCGCACGGTCAGCGTCAGACCGGGCACGAGGAAGCTCGTCTGCCGTGCGCGGGTGACCAGCTCGTCGTACGCGAACACGGCCGTCTTGGGGAAGATCTGCGGGTCCGCCCAGTACCGGACGCGCGTGCCCGTGCGTCCCCGCGCCACCTTGCCGCCGACCGCCAGCTCGGACCCGGAGACGAACGGCTCGAACGGGTTGTCCGGCCCGATGCCGGCGCGGTCGTCGAACGTGCCCGGCTCGCCGCGGTGGAACGTCATGCGGTGGGTCCGGCCGCCCCGGTCGACCTCGACGTCCAGGCGCGCCGACAGGGCGTTGACCACGGACGCGCCGACACCGTGCAGGCCACCGGAGGCGCCGTAGGAGCCGCCGCCGAACTTGCCACCGGCGTGCAGCTTGGTGAAGACGACCTCGACGCCGGTCAGCCCGGTCTTCGGCTCGATGTCCACGGGGACTCCGCGCCCGTTGTCGCGCACCTCGACCGAGGAGTCCGCGTGCAGCACGATCTCGATGCGGTCGCCGTGGCCACCCAGCGCCTCGTCGACCGAGTTGTCGATGATCTCCCAGAGGCAGTGCATGAGACCGCGGCTGTCGGTGGTCCCGATGTACATGCCCGGGCGCTTGCGGACCGCCTCCAGGCCCTCCAGCACGGACAGGTGCCGGGCGGTGTAGCCGGACTGCGGGGAGGTCGTCGTCACGGGGCGATGGTAGTCGCCGGGCCTGACAGGACCGCGGCACCATGCCGCCGGGCACGGCTGTGTTGCAGGCTGGTTACAGTCCACTACGCGGTGAGCGAACCACCCGCTCCTGGTGCGAGGGATCGACGGCCGGGATGGTTCTATGGACTCGTGACCGGGACCATGACGCATCCACTGACCGCGGCCGACCGCTGCGACCGCTGCGGCGCACAGGCCTATGTCCGAGTTGTTCTTCCCGTGGGAGAGCTCCTCTTCTGCGCGCACCACGCGCGCGAGCACGCGCCCAAGTTCGCCGAGCTGGCCACCCACGTGCAGGACGAGACCGACCGCCTGCTCGCCGAGCACGGAGCGGGAGCCGGCGCCGCGACCTGAGTCTCGGCACCACCCACGACGACCGCACGAGGCCCGGACCTGCTGGTCCGGGCCTCGTGGTCTGTCCCGGCGGGCTCCACTCTCCTACGCTCGGTACGACCGGCACCGACGCCGGTCCCGAGCGAGCAGGAGACGCACCATGAGCGAGCCCGACGTCGACAAGGCCGAGCAGCTCGAGCTCGTCCGCCGCGGCTTGCTGGAGGGCGAGGAGGTGCTCGCCGTCTACGACTGCATCGGCACGGGGACCGGCTTCCTCGGGATCACGACCCTGCGTGTGGTCATCCAGGACAAGAGCTTCGTCGGGAAGCGCGTCGCGATCACCTCGATCCCGTACCGCCACGTGCGCTCGGTCTCGATCGTCAGCAACACGTCCTTCGCGGGCAAGTTCGCCTCGAACAGCAGCATCGCGATCGACGTCGGCGGCACGGTCCACGAGGCCGACTTCCGCGGCGTGGAGAAGGCCCACCGCGCCCACGACCTCATCCTCTGGTACCTCACCCGCTGAGGTCAGGCCAGCACGTTCGTCCAGGCCAGCACCCGGTAGGACCGCACCACGCCGTGGACGACGAACGGGTCCGCCGCGGCGAACTCCTCCGCGGCCTCGCGCGTGGTCAGGACGCACATCGACCCGTTCACCTCAGGCTGCTCGAACGTGCCGATCGCCACCAGCAGGCCACGCGCGGCGAAGTCCTCGTAGTGGGTGGTGTGCGCGGACATGTGCACGGGAGCGAGCTCCAGCACGTCCGGCCCGGACTCGTAGAGCACGACGTACCGGACCTCCCTCACGGTGCTCCACCCTCGGCGTGCGCCACCAGCCGAGCCAGGATCATGCCCCAGCCCCGCACGTACGACCCGCCCCGGTAGCCCTCCGGCAGCGCGCACGCACCGCCCAGCTGCTCCTCCGTCATCCGCTCCCAGCCGCGGTGCTCGACCGCGACCCGCGTGAGCGCGGGCCCGAGGGGCCGGAAGCTCAGCTCCACCTCGGTCGGCTCGGGCGTCAGGAGCCACGACATCGTGAACCCGTGCGGCGGGTCCCATGCGACGAGCTCGCCCCAGACGTGGGTGGTGCCGTCGTCCCAGGTCTCGACGACGTTCCCGCCGAGCCGGCGCTCCATCGTCACGTCCCGCACCCGGTCGCCGCCGGACGAGAACGGCTCGACCGGCCACCAGACGCCGATCTCGCGCACGAAGACGTCGAACGTCCTGGACACGTCCGCCCGCACGGTCGTCGCCTGGTGCACCGGAGGTGCGGCCAGCGTCGTGACGTCACGCGGTGGCACGGTCGTCCCTCTCGCTGCCGTCAGGCTCGAGCACGCCGACCTCGATCTCCACCAGGCGCCGCGCGGTGTCGAGCGACGACGCCCAGGTCTCGTCGAGGTACGCGCGCAGCCCGGCGAGCCCCTCCGGCCGTGACCGGTAGAAGTTGCGGGTCCCCTCGGTCCGGCGCGTCACCAGCCCCGCGTCCTCGAGCACCCTCAGGTGCTGGCTCACCGCGCTGCGCGTCACGTCGAACTCCTCGGCCAGCCGCCCGACCGGGACCTCGTCGAGGGCGAGCAGGGTGAGGATCTCGCGGCGTCGCGGCTCCGCGAGCGCCCGCAGCACGGCGTCGGTGTCGCTCACGCCCACAGTCCTACCGCGTGCCCGTCCGGGTCGGCCAGCACCGCGACGCTGCCGCTGTCCGCCGGCAGCGCGGTGGGCGGCTGCAGGGTCGACCCGCCGAGCTCCTCGGCGCGGGCCAGCGTCGCGGCCAGGTCGTCGACCCGCACGTACAGCAGGATCCCCGGCGGCAGACCGTCCGGGTCCGCCGCGCCGATCCCGCCCCCGACCGTCTCGGCCGGCGCGCCGGTGTCGATCAGCGTGTAGCCGCCCAGCTCGGGTGGCGCGTCCGCCGACCAGTCGAACAGCTGGGTGTAGAACTCGCGCGCCCGCGCGGGATCCGTGCTGGTGATCTCGAACCACATGACGGGACTGCCCATGACCCACCTCCGGCTGAACCGACCGACCCGTCTATGGTCAGCGATCACTAACCGTTAGTCAAGACTGTCGGAACGACAGAACCCCGCCCCACCGAGGTGGGACGGGGTTCCGATCGGACCTCTCAGTCCAGGTAGTCGCGCAGCACCTGCGAGCGCGACGGGTGCCGCAGCTTCGACATGGTCTTCGACTCGATCTGCCGGATCCGCTCACGCGTCACGCCGTAGACCTTGCCGATCTCGTCGAGCGTCTTCGGCTGGCCGTCGGTCAGGCCGAACCGCATCGAGACCACGCCGGCCTCGCGCTCGGAGAGCGTGTCGAGCACCTGGTGCAGCTGCTCCTGCAGGAGCGTGAAGCTCACGGCGTCCGCGGGGACGACGGCCTCGGAGTCCTCGATGAGGTCACCGAACTCGCTGTCACCGTCCTCACCGAGCGGCGTGTGCAGCGAGATGGGCTCTCGGCCGTACTTCTGGACCTCGACGACCTTCTCGGGCGTCATGTCCAGCTCCTTGGCGAGCTCCTCGGGCGTGGGCTCGCGGCCCAGGTCCTGGAGCATCTGCCGCTGGACGCGGGCGAGCTTGTTGATGACCTCGACCATGTGCACCGGGATGCGGATGGTGCGGGCCTGGTCGGCCATGGCGCGGGTGATCGCCTGGCGGATCCACCACGTGGCGTACGTCGAGAACTTGTAGCCCTTGGTGTAGTCGAACTTCTCGACCGCGCGGATCAGACCGAGGTTGCCCTCCTGGATCAGGTCCAGGAACAGCATGCCGCGGCCGGTGTAGCGCTTGGCCAGGGAGACGACGAGGCGCAGGTTGGCCTCGAGCAGGTGGTTCTTGGCGCGTCGACCGTCGTTGGCGATCCACTCGAGCTCGCGCTTGATCTTGGCTTCCATCGTGATGCCCGCGTTGAGACGCTCCTCGGCGAACAGGCCCGCCTCGATGCGCTTGGCGAGGTCGACCTCCTGCTCCGCGTTCAGCAGAGCGACCTTGCCGATCTGCTTCAGGTAGTCCTTGACCGGGTCCGCCGTGGCGCCGGCCGTGACGACCTGCTGAGCGGGGGCGTCGTCGTCGTCCGCGTCGGAGTAGACGAAGCCGCTGTCCTCGCTCTCCTCCTCCTTGGCGGCCGGCTTCTTCTCGCCGTCCTCGTCCTCGTCGTCGGTCTCGGCGGCGTCCTCGACCACCTCGACCACCTCGACGGCCTCCACGACGACCTCCTCGATCGACTCGATGTCGGGCTCGTCGCCCTCCACCACCTCGACGTCGGGGTCGGCGGGCTCGGTCGCCGCCTTCTTGGCGGCAGCAGTCTTCGCGGCCGCGGGCTTGGCGGCCGTGGCCTTCGCTGCCGCGGTCGTCTTGGCGCGGGTCGTCTTGGCGGGTGCGGCGGCGCCCTCCTCGGGCGGCACCACCGCCTTGGCGGACGGGCGCGCCTTGGCGCTGGTGGCAGCGACGGCACGAGCAGGAGCGGCGGGCTCGCGGACGCCGATTCCGGCGGTGGCGAGCCCACGGACGACGGCGCGAAGACGCTTGGCGTCCTGGACGTCCGCCTGCTCGCACGCGGTGCGCAGCTCCTCGGCGCCCACGGTGCCGTGGGTGCGCCCACGCAGGACAAGGTCCTGGAGAGCAGGGTGCTCGAACTCACGCGGAAGAGCGGGATGCGGGGTCTGGGACGACACGAACGACCTTTCGGCAGCGCGACACCCGGAACGGGGCCGGGAGGTAGATAGATATTGTACCGACCTCACGGGCCGGTCGGCGCTATCACGGGCACGACGACACGGCCGTCGAGGACGGCGGTCAGAGGGTTCTCGTTCTCAACGAACGACACGGGCAAGAGATTCCCGAGCTGACGGGCACCCTGCGTGTGGCGAGGGGATGCCGACGTCAGGCGGGTCCGGGCTTGACGGTGAGAACGGGGCACGGCGCGTCGAAGAGCACCCGCTGCGCGTTGGCGCCGAGGATCAGCTTGCCCACCGGGCTCCGTCGACGCAGACCGAGGACCACCAGCTGGGCACCGACCTCTTCCGCCGTCGCGATGAGGTCGTCCGCGACATCGCCGCCCGTGAGCAGCCGGACCTCGTGGTCGACGTCGCTCGATGCGAGCTCGGCCCGCACCTTCTCCAGCTCCGCCTCGACGGCTGCGCGCTGCTCCTCCGGTTCGTCCGGGCGTGCGCTCACGACGACCACGACGCGCGTCTCGCGCTGTCGTGCTTCCTCGATCGCCGCCCCGAGGGCCGCCCGACCTTCCGGAGTGGCCAGATAGCCGACCACGATGCCCATCGGTCCTCCCCTCGTCCGCGGCAACACCGCCGTGTGCGTGACGCTACCGGAGCGGAGGGGCCGCCACGAGCGCACCGGGCATCTCGGCGCAGGTCAGTCGGTGTGGCGCACCCACCCGGGCGGGACCGCCGCGCCCAGCGCGTCGTCGAGGAGCTCCGCCAACCGGTAGTCCGGCTCGGCATCGAGCGCCCCGTCCAGCAGCACGCGCGAGCGCGCGCCGTCCCCACGCCACCACGCCAGCAGTGCCAGGAGCGTCAGCGCCGGTGCCTGCGCGCCGGTCCGGCCACGCGCGACCACGGCCTCCAGGACGGTCTCGTGCACCGCCGTCGCCCGCGCCGGAGGAACGACGCCACGCACGGGGTCGATGATCATGGCCATCGCACGGCCGAGCGCGGCATCGAGCTCCGGCGTCGACTCCGCACCCCGGACGCAGCGCTCGGCCAGGTCCGCCGTACCGGGCACCAGCGCGACCAGCACCCCGTCCCGCACCCGTCGGTCGGCCAGCCCCGCCTCGAGCCGCCCCCACGGCGCTCCCCCGGTGCCGGGCCCGTCCGACTCGACCATGCTCACCGCGCAGCGCCACGCCACGAGCGACTCCTCGCGCCACCGGGACACCGCGTCCGTGCCGGCGACGAGGGCCTCCTCCCACCTGCGCTCCCACCGACGCCGGACGCGGGCGACCGAGCGGCGGACCTCGCCGCTCTCCGGGCGGATCCGGGCGATGTCGTCCCGGGAGTCCGCCACCGCCGACCCGGCCAGCACCAGCGTGGCGCCCACCTGGGTGGAGTCCAGGTCCCGTAGCGGCCGGCCACCGGGCGGGCAGCAGTCCTGCGCGCAGTCGAGCGCCAGGTACCCGGTCGGCGTGACCACCCACACCTGTACGTCCCCGAGCGCCGCCGCAGCGGCATCCCGGAAGTGCCGCGCCGCCGCGTGCGCGGGCCCGTCCCCACCGCGGGGGTCGCGATCGCTGTAGAGCACGAGGATCCCGCGACGCGCGCCGTCCCGACCGAGATGGGCGACGAGCGTGCGGGCGAGCAGCGGACCGTCCGAGGCGTCGGCGAGGTGCGGCAGGTCCACGCGGACAACCAGGCCGACCGCCCCGCGGGGCGGACGCAGGCTCACGGCGACGGCGCTGTCCGCGGGGCGGAAGCCGAGCCGATGAGGGACGAGCGCGAGGATCTCCCGGGGTTCGCTCACCCGGAGCGTGGTGGTCTGCATGCCGTCAGCCCAGCGGACCCGCCGGGTGCGCGGGCCCGCCCGACCGGATCTGTGCACCGGGCCGCTGCTGCCGGGGCATGTGGGCGCCTCGATGCGGCACGGGGGCGGCTACCCTGTCGCGATGCCCCGTCCTGCGCCTCTGCCCGCGCGCGCCCGGTCCGCCGTTGCGGCCGTCGCGGTCGCGCTCGCGGTCGGCGCCTCGACCGTGGCGTGCACGACCAGCGGACCCGGTCGGGAGTCCCCCACCGGCAGCGCGGTCGCCCTGGCCACACCCACTCCCGGCCCCACCGAGACGTTGCTCCCCGACGACGGAGGCTCCCACTCGGCGGTCGGTGAGGTCGTGGACGGCTTCCCGGTGGACCTCGTCCCGGTCCCCGACGGCGCGGAGGTGCTGCTCTCGTCCGCCGCACCGGTCGACGGCACCGACCTCACCGAGATCAGCCTCAACCTGCGCACTGACCAGGACGCCGCGGGGCTGCTCGCTGCGGTGCGGGCGCCGCTCGTGGCGGCCGGGTTCACGGAAGGCACACCACCCGCCGCCGAGGCGGGGCTGGCGGCCCAGTCGACCTTCGCCCGCAACGCGGGCTCCGAGCTCCTGGTCGTCGGCATCCTCGATCGCGACGACGAGCGCACCCTCACGCTCGGCGGGCGGGTCCGCGCGGCCGCGCCGTAGGCTGCCCCGCGTGAGCACAGTGACCCCGTCCCTCGTCGACGTCGAGGACGTCCGACCGCGTATCGACGCCGTGCTGACCAGCCACGTCGCGCAGCTGCGCACCGTCCTGGCAGCGGCCAGCGGCGACGCTGACGTGCTCGCCGACGCGGTGGCGCAGATCCTCACCGGCGGCAAGCGACTGCGGGCCGCGTTCTGCTACTGGTCCTGGCGCGCACACGGCGGCGTCCCCGGCACGCCGGAAGCCGACGCGGTGCTCCGCGTGGGCGCCGCGCTCGAGCTGTTCCAGGCGGCCGCGCTCTTCCACGACGACGTGATGGACGACTCGGACACCCGGCGCGGGTTTCCCGCGGCGCACCGGGCCTTCGCCCTCCTGCACGGCCGGCACGGACTCACCGGCGACGCCGAGCGGTTCGGCATGTCGGCCGCGATCCTGCTGGGCGACCTCACGCTCATCGCGAGCGAGCAGGAGTTCGCCGGAGCGCTGGCACTACAGCCGCGGCCGCGCGCCGAGCGTGCGCGGGCCGTGTTCGACCTGATGCGCACCGAGGTCACGGTGGGCCAGTACCTCGACGTGCTGGCGCAGGCGATCCCGTGGGGCGACGACCCCGTCGGCGACGAGGCGCGGGCGCGGGAGGTCATCCGGGCGAAGGCCGCGCGCTACAGCGTCGAGCACCCGATCGTGCTCGGTGCCGCGCTCGCGGACGCCGGGGAGGACGACCTGGAGGCGTGCCGCTCGCTCGGCCTGCCGCTCGGCGAGGCGTTCCAGCTGCGCGACGACCTGCTCGGCGTCTTCGGCGACCCGCAGACCACGGGCAAGCCGGCGGGCGACGACCTGCGCGAGGGCAAGCGGACGGTCCTGGCGGCGCGAGCGGTCGCCCGCGCGCGTGCAGGTTCCGACGACGCCACGGTGCGGCTGCTGCGCGAGCGGCTCGGCGACCGCTCACTCACCGAGGCCGACGTGACGGTCCTCGCCGACGCCATCCGGAGCACCGGGGCGCCCGACGACGTCGAGACCCTGATCGAGGACCTCGCCGGCCGCGCGTTCACCCTCATGGACCAGCGCCCGTGGGCCGAACCGGCGCGCTCCCAGCTGGTCGGGCTGGCGCACGCGGCGGTCGACCGGCGCGCCTGAGCCCTCAGAGCTCCGCGGCTGCCCGGCGGCGGATCTCGGTCTTGCGGCCGGCGCGCAGTGCGTCGATCGGCGTGCCCGGCAGCGAGTCGTCGGGCGTGAAGAGCCACTCGATGGCTGCCTCGTCGGTGAACCCGGCGTCCGACAGGACCGTCAGCGTGCCCTGGAGCGAGGCGAGCACCGCCCACGGCTGGTCCGGGTCCCGGTTCGTCGGCTGCGACGGGTTGGCGAGGTGTCCCGGCACGAGGAACGAGCCCGGGATCGAGAACACTCGCGGGTCGCCACGGCGGACGCCGATGATCCGGCGCTCCTGCACGATCCGGCGCACCTTGGAGGCGTCGAGGCCGAGCCGGTCGGCAACATCAGGGACGGTGAGCCACTCGTCGACCAGCCGGTCGAGGGTCTCTGCAGAATCGTTCACCCGACAAGAGTACGCATCGATGAATTACACCGGCGCAATTCACCCGTGCGCTTTCCCCGCGTGCCGTATTCGGATACGTTCGCATTCTGTCACTCCAGTCACACAGGCACCATCCGTTCACTTTCGCACCATGAGGTAGGCCCCATGTCGCACCACGCCACCGCCCGCCGAGTCGCCAGCGGGACCGGCGCGACCCTCGCGCTCGCTGTCGTCGGCGTGACCGCGACCGGGGGCGCCGCACATGCCGACGACGCCTACACGGTCCGCTCCGGGGACACCGTCAGCCACATCGCGACCCGCACCGGCACCACCGTGGCGGCCATCGCCCGCGCCAACGCCCTCGCAGACGTGTCGCGCATCCGCATCGGGCAGGTGCTGACGATCCCGACGTCGTCCTCCGCGGCCCCCGCCGCCGCACCCGCCGCCGTAGCCCCGGCCGCAGGGTCGTACACGGTCGCGTCGGGAGACACGGTGAGCCACATCGCCGCGAAGCTCGGGACCTCCGTGCAGGCGATCGTGGCGGCGAACGGGCTCGACGCACGCGCCTTCATCCGCGTCGGCCAGACGCTCACGGTCCCGGGGTCCACCGCAGCAGCCGCAGCCGCACCCGCCCCGGCCGCCGCCGCCCAGGCGGCAGGATCCGTCTCGCACACCGTGCGGTCCGGGGAGACGGTCACCGCCATCGCCGCCAAGCACGGTGCCACCGTCGCCGCGATCGTCGCTGCCAACGGCCTCGACTCCCGCGCGCTGATCCGCATCGGGCAGACCCTCACCGTCCCGGTCCCGGCCGCCGCACCTGCGCCCGCGGCGGTGGGCAACACGTTCGCCGGACGCACCTACGCCGACTCCGTCGTCGCCGCCGCGAACGCGAACCTCACCACCCTGCGCAGCTCGGGCACGCCCTCGAAGGCCGAGATGCAGGCCAAGGTCGCCGCGACGGCCCGTGCCCTGGGTGTCGACCCGGCACTCGCCCAGGCCGTCGCGTTCCAGGAGTCCGGGTTCAAGCACGCGGTGGTCTCCCCCGCCAACGCCATCGGGACCATGCAGGTGATCCCCACGTCCGGCCAGTGGGCGTCGGACCTCGTCGGGCGCCAGCTCAACCTGGTGAACCCGGACGACAACGTCACCGCGGGCGTGGCCATCCTGCGCGCGCTCGTGAGCAACGCCCCCGACCTCCCCACGGCGATCGCCGGCTACTACCAGGGTGCGGCGTCGGTGAAGAAGAACGGGATGTTCGCGGACACGCGGCGCTACGTCGCCAACGTCCAGACGCACATGACGCGCTTCCGCTGAGGTCGCGCCTGCCGCACCGGCGGCACTCGCGACCGTAGACTCCCTGCCGTGGGAGCCACCATCACCGATCCGTTCGTCGGCCGCCTGGTCGACAGCAGGTACGAGGTCGTGTCCCGCATCGCTCGCGGGGGCATGGCGACCGTCTACCTCGCCGTCGACCGGCGGCTCGACCGCGACGTCGCGCTCAAGGTGATGCACGCCCACCTGGCCGAGGGGACGTCGGGGTCGGACTTCGTCGCCCGGTTCCGTCGCGAGGCCCGCACCGCCGCCCGCCTCACGCACCCCGGCCTCGTCGGTGTCTACGACCAGGGCGTCGACGGCGAGACCAGCTACCTGACGATGGAGTACATCGACGGCAGCAACCTGCGTCGGCACATCGGTGAGCGCGGCGCACTGACCGTCGCCGACGCGCTGCGGATCGGCGAGAGCGTGCTCGACGCGCTGGCCGCCGCCCACCGCGTCGGCCTGGTGCACCGCGACATCAAGCCCGAGAACGTGCTGCTCGCCTCCGACGGACGCGTGAAGCTGGCGGACTTCGGCCTCGCGCGCGCCGTCACGGAGGTCACCTCGACCACCACCGGGACGGTTCTCGGCACGGTCGCGTACCTCGCCCCGGAGCTGGTCACCCGCGGGGTCAGCGACGCGCGCACCGACGTGTACGCGATCGGGATCCTGCTCTTCGAGATGCTCACCGGACGGCAGCCCTTCACGGGCGAGACGCCCATCCAGGTGGCGTTCCAGCACGTCAACAACGACGTCCCTGCGCCGTCGGAGCTGGTCGACTGGCTGCCCATCGAGATCGACGACGCCGTCCGCGCACTCGCCTCACGCGACCCCGACGACCGCCCGGTCGACGCCGCCGCCGCCCTCACCCTCCTGCGCCGCACGCGTGCCGCCCTGGACGAGGAGACACTCGCCCGGCACGCCGACGTCAGCCCGTCGATCGTGCTCCCCGCGGCGACGGACCCGGCCGAGACCGACCTGGATGCCGAGACGGACGACGACGCAGACGCCGACGCACCGGGCCTCGACGAGTCGGACTCCGACTCGGACGAGACCACCCTCATCGAGGTGAACGACGCACGCGGGACCACGGTCGCGCTGCCCATCGGGCTCGGCGTCGCTGCCGAGCTGCTCACCGGCCGCCCGCCCGAGCCGAGCCGGAAGCGTCACCCGGTCCGCTGGATCATCCTGCTCACCGTCCTCGCCGCACTGATCGGCGGCGGCACCTGGTGGTACCTCCAGGAGGGCCCCGGCGCCTACACGACCGTCCCGACGATCATCGGGCAGGACGCCGAGGAGGCGACCGCGATCCTGGCGCGAGCCGGTCTCGGCGCCGACCCGACGTCCGCCTTCGACGCCGAGGCGCCCGTCGACACGGTCTTCCGGACCGACCCGGGCCAGGGTGACCGGATCCGCAAGGACGGCACGGTCGCGTTCACCGTCTCCAAGGGCCCCGACTACGTCCTGGTGCCCGCCGGCGTCCTCAACGAGCTGCAGGCGAGCGCCGAGGCCGCCCTCAGGACCGCCGGCCTCGAGCCCACCTATGCGGAGCCGGAGTTCAGCGACTCGGTGGGACTCGGCAAGGTCATCAGTGCGACCCTGCCCGACGGCACGCCGGCCGCGCCCGACACCCAGACGGTCCGGGGCACGACCGTGATGCTCACGCTCTCCGACGGCCCCGCGCCGGTCACGATCACGTCCGTGGTCGGGATGAGCGTCGCGGACGCGACCGCCGAGCTCCAGTCCGACAACCTGCTGCTCGCCCCGACCGAGGCGTTCAGCGACACGGTCGCCGCCGGCCTGATCATCGACCAGAGCCCCGCCGCAGGCGCCGAGGGCCACCGGGGCGACACCATCGCGGTCAACGTCTCCAAGGGCCCGGAGAACGTCGAGATGCCCAACGTCGTGAGCAAGCAGTTCGACGCCGCCAAGGCTCAGCTCGAGAAGCTCGGCCTCACGGTGAAGCGCGAGAACGTGCTCGGCGGCTTCTTCGGGACGGTCCGCGACCAGAGCGCACCCGCGGGTCAGCCCGTGAAGGTCGGCACGGAGATCGTCCTCACCGTCGTCTGACACGACGCAGCCCGGCGCCGCACGAGGCGGGACCGGGCTGCTCGGCGAACAGCTCAGGACGCGCGGAGCAGCTCCACGACCTGGAACGCCATCTCCAGCGACTGCTGGTGGTTCAGGCGCGGGTCGACGAGCGTCTCGTACCGTCGCGCCAGGCCCTCGTCGTCGATCTCCTCGGACCCGCCCAGCACCTCGGTGACGTCGTCGCCCGTGAGCTCGATGTGCAGGCCGCCGGGCACGGTGCCGAGGCCGCGGTGCACCTCGAAGAAGCCGGCGACCTCGTCCATGACGTCGGAGAACCGGCGCGTCTTGTAACCGGACGCCGACGTGATCCCGTTGCCGTGCATGGGGTCGCAGACCCACGTCACGGGGCGACCGTCGGCGGTCACCTTCTCGACCAGCGCGGGCAGCAGGTCACGGACCTTGCCGGCGCCCATGCGGGTGATGAACGTGATGCGGCCGGCCTCCCCCTGCGGGTTCAGCTTGTCGATGAGCGCCAGGGCGTCGTCGCCGGTGGTCGTCGGGCCCAGCTTGATGCCCAGCGGGTTCTGCACGCGCGAGAAGTAGTCCACGTGGGCGCCGCCGAGCTGGCGGGTCCGCTCACCGATCCACACGAAGTGCGCCGAGCAGTCGTACGGGAGCCCGGTCCGCGAGTCGATGCGCGTCAGGGGGCGCTCGTAGTCGAGCAGCAGGCCCTCGTGGCTGGAGAAGAAGTCGACGGACCGGAGCGCGTCGAAGTCGGCACCGCAGGCCGCCATGAACCGGATGGCCCGGTCGATCTCCGCCGCGATCTCCTCGTAGCGCGAGTACGACGGGTTGGCCATGAAGCCGCGGTTCCACTCGTGCACGCGCAGCAGGGACGCGAAGCCGCCGGTGGTGAACGCCCGGATGAGGTTCAGCGTCGAGGCGGACGTGTGGTACGCCTCGAGCAGCCGCTGCGGGTCCGGCGTGCGGGCCTCGGTGGTGAACTCGTAGTCGTTGATGATGTCGCCACGGAACGCGGGGAGCGTCACGCCGTCGCGGGTCTCCGTGTCGGAGCTGCGGGGCTTGGCGTACTGCCCGGCCATCCGGCCCATCTTGATGACGGGCAGGCTGGCGCCGTACGTGAGCACGACGGCCATCTGCAGGATCGTCTTGATCTTGTTGCGGATGTTGTCCGCCGTCGCCGTGCTGAACGTCTCCGCGCAGTCACCGCCCTGGAGCAGGAACGCCTCGCCGCGCCCGGCGGCCGCCAGCTGCGCGCGCAGGTGGTCGGCCTCGCCCGCGAACACGAGCGGCGGGAGCGTCGACAGCCGAGCCGTCACCGCGCCGAGGGCGGTCGCGTCCGGCCACTGCGGCTGCTGGAGCGCGCCCATCGACCGCCAGGCGTCGAGCCCCGCGACGACCTGCGGGTCCGGCTCGACACTCATGAGTGACTCGCCGGGACCAGGGACTGTCCGATGTCCTGCAGCAGCGCACCGAACCAGGGCTGCGACACGTCGAACGCCTTGCCGCCCGCGATGCGCGGGAACTCGATGGCGCGCAGCACGTCGCCCTGCTCCTCGTCGTGACCGATGACGCCGGACTCGCCGCGCAGGGCGGACTCCACGGCCAGGTCGGTCATCGACTTGATGAGGCGCAGGTCCTCGGCGTTCGCCGCCGCGGCGCGCGAGTAGTACCCGGACTTCTGCACCATCGTCTTCTCGGCGCCCAGCTTCTCGCCGAACTGCTTGGCGAACCACTGGCCCGGGTTCACGGTGTCGAGCTTGACGTGACCGAACGGGTCGCGCTCCACGGGCGTGCCGGCGGCCTCGAGCTGCTCGACGATCTCGTGCATGCCGGCGCCCTCGGACAGGAAGATGTTGACGTTCCCCTGCTCGTCCATGATCGCCTTGAGGCGCGCGGCCTCGGCGTCGATGTCGAGCGCGAGCTCCGGCACGAAGACGGCGTGGATGTCCCAGCGCTCGCGCGTCAGACCGATCCCCGGGACCCACTCCTGCGTGTCGAGCCACTTGCGGTACTCGGCGGCCGCGGCGGCGGTGAGCCACCCGCAGTGCCGGCCCATGACCTCGTGGACGATGAGCATGCGCGGGCCGGAGCGGTGCTCGCCGATGATGTTCGCGGCGAACCCGGCGGCCTCCTCGGCGGCGGTCCAGGCGCCCAGCGACTGCTTGATGGGCACCACGTCGTTGTCGATCGTCTTGGGCAGGCCGACGACGGTCAGGTCGTAGCCGTTCTCGTGCAGGTACGCGGCGAGGTCGGCAGCCGTCGTGTTGGTGTCGTCGCCCCCGATGGTGTGCAGCACGTCGACACCGTCGGCCTTGAGCTGCTCGGCGGCCACCTGCAGCGGGTCCTGGCCCTCCTGCACGAGTCCGCGCTTGACGCAGTCCTTGGCGTTGGTGAGCTTGACGCGCGAGTTGCCGATGGGCGAGCCACCGAACTTGTGCAGGATCCCGGCCTTGGCACGCGTCTCCGCGTCGACGACGGTCTTGTCGCCGCGCAGGAGGCCGTAGTAGCCGTGCTGGTACGCGATGATCTCGATGTCGGGAGCGATCTCCGTGTACCGCTCGATGAGCCCGCCGACGGCGGACGACAGGCACGGAGCGAAGCCACCTGCGGTCAGGAGGGCGACGCGACGAACCGACATGAGACACACCTCTCGTAGAAACTGCCTTCGACGCGCCCGATCTGTCGGGGGCGCCCACGGTGCCGGCGCTCAGGCCGACCGCGTCATCCTACTGACGTCCCGGACTCGTCCTGCGGGGGGACCGGCACCTGGACGTCCGGTACGGGACGTCCTCCGGGGGCGGCCGGCAGGTGGTCGGCGGCGTCGCCCGCGACGGCCGGGTGGCCCGTGGCGATGCGGGCCTTCTGGGTGGCCGCGTAGACGTCCACGTACTCCTGCCCGGACAGGCTCATGATCGCGTACATGATCTCGTCGGTCACCGAGCGCAGGATGAACCGGTCGTTCTCCATGCCCTGGTAGCGGCTGAAGTCGAGGGGCTCGCCGATGACCGTGCCGATGCGCATGACCTTCGGGATCCGGCGACCGGCGGGCTGCGCCTCGTCGGTGCCGACCATCGCGACCGGGATCACGGGCGCGCCGGACTCCAGCGCGAGGCGCGCGATCCCGGTCTTCCCGCGGTACAGCCGGCCGTCGGGGCTGCGGGTGCCCTCGGGGTAGATGCCGAACAGGTCGCCGTCGTTCAGGCGTCGCAGCCCGGTGCGCAAGGCCGCCTCGCTCGCCTTGCCGCCCCCGCGGTCTACAGGGATCGTGCCGACGCCGCGCATGAAGCCGGCGGTGAGCCGCCCCTTGATCCCCGAGCCGGTGAAGTACTCCTGCTTGCCGATGAACACGAGCTCACGGTCGAGGACCAGCGGCAGGAAGAACGAGTCGATCACCGCGAGGTGGTTGCTCGCCAGGATCGCGGCACCCTCCTCGGGGACGTTCTCGGCGCCACGCACCCACGGCCGGTAGACCAGGTGCAGCAGCGGTCCGACGAAGACCCGCTTCATCAACCAGTAGAACAACGGTTCACCTCTCGACCCGACTCACGGACTGACCGCCCACCCGAGCCCTGCGCTCGCCCCCGACGACTCCCTGCGGAAGCCGGTGCCGAGCACCTGCCACCCCGACTGCCCGGTCCGACTCTAGAGTGCTCCTATGGCACCTCGCCCCGACGACCCCGACGAGGGGGTCCAGCCGACGGGCGCCGACGAACCGCCGGCCGCCGGTCTGCCTGCCGGCCCGCCCGACGGGCCGCCCGATCATGCCGCACCGCCGCCGCTGTCGGACGAGGAGGTGTGGGCCGCGATCGTGGCCGACCTCGGTGAGCTCGACGGGTTCGACGAGGACCAGGATCCCCCCGCTGCTCCGACGGCCCCGCCGAGTGCGACGACCGCCGAGCCCGCCACGGGCCTCTCGTTCCCGGTCGCACCCTGGGTAGCCGACCGACGCGTCGTGCGGCCCGCCCAGGAGCCGACGCGAGAGCCGGAGCTGTCCGGGCGCGACTGGGACGGGACCTCGCAGATCGACGACGCCGAGAGCGCCGTCGACGCCGAGGAGCACTTCGTGCCGCCCGATCCCGGGCCGGTCCTCGGGGGTGACCCGCTGCTCACGATGGCCTGGTTCGCCGCCGCGGGCGTGCCGGTCTTCCTGCTGGTGGTCCTGGTGGCGTGGCGCGACGCACCGCCCGCGCTCGTGCAGGCGGCGGCCGCCCTCTTCGTCGTGGGGGTCGGCGTGCTCCTGTGGCGGATGCCGCACCGTCGTGACCCGGGCGACGACGACACCGGTGCGGTGGTCTGACCGGGACGCACCGGTCCTCAGAGGCGTGCGAGGTCGGCCGCGCCGACCATCCCCGCGTCGTTGCCCATCGACGCGACGACGATCTTCGCCTCGGGCCGGTGCCCGCGCCCGGACAGCTGCTCCGCGAAGCCCTTGCGGGCGGGAGCGAGGAGCAGGTCTCCCGCGTCCGCCACGCCTCCGCCGACGACGATCAGCGCCGGGTCGAGCAGCGCCGTCGCCGACGCCGCGCCCTCGCCCACCCAGCGTCCGAGCTCCGCGAGCAGCTCGACAGCCAGGGGGTCGCCCTCCTGCGCGGCCTGCGTGACCTGCGGGCCGTTGAGCTTCTCGACGTCGCCGCCGGCCAGCTCCAGGAGCCGCTTCGCACGGTCGGGCTCGATGATCACGGTGGCCTGCGCGTCGCGCACCAGCGCGCTGCCGGAGGCGTACTGCTCCCAGCAGCCCTCGTGGCCGCAGCCGCAGTAGTGGCCACCGGGCACCACACGCATGTGCCCGATCTCCGCGGCGACACCCCACGCCCCGCGCACGAGCTGGCCGTTGGACACGATGGCGCCGCCGAGGCCGGTGCCGACGGTGAGCATCAGCATGTCGTCGACGTCGCGGCCCGCACCGAACCGGAACTCGGCCCAGCCGGCCGCGTTGGCGTCGTTCTCCACGACGACCAGCACGTCGTCGTCCTGCAGGATCGCCTGGACCTTCTGTCGCAGCGGGTAGTCGCGCCACGCGATGTTCGGGGCGAACAGGACGGACGACCGGTCGGCCGAGACGAACCCGGCTGCGGCGACGCCCATGGCGCTGACCTCGTAGGAGCCGCTCAGCTCGAGGTAGACCTCGGCGATCGCCTTGTCGATCCCCGCGACGTCGTCGGGCGACGTCTCCCGGCGCGTCTGCGCGAGGATCGTGCCGTCGTCGTCGACGACACCCGCCGCGATCTTGGTCCCGCCGATGTCCACACCGATGGCGTGCATGTTCGTGTGTGCTCCTACGCGCTCGTACCGTGCTCGCTACCGTGCGGTGCGGGCTTCCACGCTATCCGCCTGCGCGGCCCCCGGCCCACGTGCCCGGACGACCCCGCGACCAGGCCCGCCGCAGAGCGTACCCATTCGGCTGCTGCCCACAGGGCGACCGAAGTCCCGTATCCTCAGGGCCACACTTCGCCCCTCTGTCACTGGAGCCAGCATGGACGAGTTCCACATCCCTTTGCGCGTCGAGGTCGATCCCTCGAAGAACCTCAACGACCTGCTCGCCGCGCGCGTCGCGAGCACGCCCGACGGCGTCCTCGTCGAGCACAAGACGCACGAGGGCGGGCCGTGGATCCCGCTGACCTCGCGGGAGTTCGACGCGGAGATCGTCGCGGTGGCGAAGGGTCTCGTGGCGCGTGGCGTGCAGCCCGGCGACCGCGTCGGCATCATGTCGCGCACGCGGTACGAGTGGTCGCTGATCGACTGGGCCGTCTGGGCCGCGGGCGCGGTGCCGGTCCCCCTGTACGAGACGTCGTCGGCCGAGCAGGTCCTGTGGATCCTCACCGACGCCGACGTCTCGCTGCTCGTGGTCGAGACCGCCGCGCACGCCGCGGTCGTCGACGAGGTCCGCGCCGAGGCGCACACCCTGCGCGAGGTCCTGATCCTCGACGACGGCGCGATCGACACCATCGTGACCAGCGGCGCGAGCACGACCGACGACGAGATCACCCGTCGCCGTGGCCTCGCGGTCCTCGACGACCTCGCCACCATCATCTACACGTCGGGCACGACGGGCCGGCCGAAGGGCGTCGAGCTCACGCACGGCAACTTCTACCTGCTCACCGTCAACGCGGTCGAGGACATCAACGAGGTCTTCGCCGAGCCCGGCGCGCGCACGCTGCTCTTCATGCCGCTCGCGCACGTGTTCGCCCGGTTCATCGAGGTGCTCTGCATCCCCGCCGGCGCCGTCCTGGGCCACAGCCCGAGCACGGTGACCCTGATCGACGACCTCGGCTCGTTCAAGCCGACCTTCATCCTCGCGGTCCCCCGGGTGTTCGAGAAGGTCTACAACTCGGCCGAGCAGAAGGCCGCCGCGGGCGGCAAGGGATCGATCTTCCAGCGGGCCGCGAAGACGTCGATCGTCTACTCGCGCGCGCTCGACAACCCGCGCGGCCCGAGCCTGTGGCTGCGCCTCCAGCACAAGGTCGCGGACGTGCTGGTCCTGCACCGTCTGCGCAACGCGCTGGGCGGCAACGCGCGGTGGGCCGTCTCGGGCGGTGCCCCGCTCGGCGAGCGGCTCGGCCACTTCTACCGTGGCCTCGGCCTGAACGTGCTCGAGGGCTACGGGCTGACCGAGACCACCGCCCCCGCGACGGTGAACCGGCCGGGCCGGGGCACCAAGATCGGCACCGTCGGCCTCCCCCTGCCGGGCAGCGGCGTCCGCATCGCCGCGGACGGCGAGGTCGAGCTCCAGGGCATCCAGGTGTTCCGGGGCTACCACAACAACGAGGCCGCGACCGCGGAGGCCATGCACGACGGCTGGTTCCGCACCGGCGACCTGGGCTCGCTGGACGACGAGGGCTACCTGCGGATCACCGGTCGCAAGAAGGAGATCATCGTCACGGCCGGCGGCAAGAACGTGGCCCCCGCGGTGCTCGAGGACCGCATCCGTGCGCACCCGCTCATCAGCCAGGTGGTCGTGGTCGGCGACCAGCGCCCCTTCATCGGTGCGCTCATCACCCTCGACCCCGAGGGCGTCCCCGGCTGGCTGTCCGCGCACGGCAAGCCGGCCATGACGCTCGCCGAGGCCGCCAAGGACGCGGACGTGCTGGCGTCGCTGGACAAGGCGGTCGAGAAGGCGAACAAGGCGGTGTCCCGGGCGGAGTCGGTGCGCAAGTACCGGATCCTCGAGTCGGACCTCACCATCGCCAACGGCTACCTGACGCCGAAGCTGAGCATCCGTCGCAACGAGGTGCTCAAGGACTACGCAGGCGAGATCGACGCGCTCTACGAGGGCCCGGCGGGAGACTGACGGCTCACACCGCGCGCACCAGCCGCAGGGGCGGGACGAGACCCGACGCCGCGAGCACGCCGATGGCGTGCTGCTCCGCGGCATCGAGCTCGACCACCCCTGCGGCGTTCGCGGCGGGCACCGCCTCGGGCGCCGTGGTGCGCACCGGGATGGTCAGGAACGTCACGACGCAGTCCGCGCACGCGGCCCCGCGCTCGGTGCAGGTGTCGCAGTCGATGATCATGCCGGGGACGCTAGCGACGACCACCGACACCAGCCGTCAGAGGCGCTGCAGGCGCGCGACCAGCGTGCTGGACGGCACCACCCACGCTCCGGCGGCCTCGACGTCGCGCACGACCTCCTGGTCGCTGGTCACGACGACGAGCACCCGTCCCGGCGGCTCGGCGTGCACGAGGCGTCGGATCAGGTCGTCGGCGATCTCCCCCACCGCGAAGAGCACCCGGACGCCACGTGCGTAGCCCCCCGGCGGGTGCTGCTGCCCCTCCTGACCGTCGAAGCAGCACGTGACCTCGGCGCCGGTCCGCGCGGCGACCTGGGCGAGCCCGTCCACCAGCCGACGCCTCTGGTCCGCCAGCGACAGCTCCCCGAACCCCGACTTTGACACGTTGTACCCGTCCACCATCAGGTGCGCCCACGGCTGACGCAGCAGCTCGTCCAGCAGCGCCGGGTCCTCCACCGACCGCCCGCGCGAGCCCGGCCGCACCACGGTGCGCTCCGTGGGCGGACTGACCAGGTCGGCCGGCAGGTCCGCGACCGGGGGCAGCGCCAGCTCGGACCGCAGCCCGCTCGCGGCGTCGACGATCGTGTCGAGGAGCAGGCGCACGCGCACGTCGGCGAGCTTGCGGGCCGCCCGCAGCTCCGCACGCGCGGCCGTGCGCTCGGCCTGCGCCGACCGTCGCTCCTCGACCGCCTGCCGGAGGTCGTCCGCGGCACGTGCCTGCGCGAGCTCGGCCGCGTCGCGCGACGCGCGTGCCTCCTCGGCCGCACGGCGCCCCTCGCTGCGCGCGCGGTCGGCGTCCGACCGCAGCCGTCGCAGCTCGCGCTGCAGAGCGCCGAGCTGCTCCTCGGCGGCACGCGCCTCGTCCCGCGCTGCCGTGGCGTCCGCCCGGACCCGCTCGACCTCAGCCTGCGCACGCGCGAGCCGGGCCTGCGCCTCCGCGCTCACGGCGCCGACCTCCGCCTCCTCCGGCGGGAGCACCTCGCGCCAGCCCGACCCGAGGAGCCAGGCCCCGACCGCGGCCTGCACCGACGGCGTCGGCGGCTCCGGGGCGTCCGCGGCCACCTGGGCGGCCAGCTCGGGGTTGGCCTGCGCCCACACGCGCGCCACCCGCGCCCGGTACGCGTCGTCCTGCAGGGCGTTCCAGAGCGGCCCCGCGCCGGCGGTCGCTCGCCGGCGTGGGGCGAACCGGTGGACGGCGCGCAGCGACGGGGGGACCTCGACGGGCTCCGTCGTCCCCAGCACGTCGGCGGCCACCTGCACCAGCGCGGTGCGCAACGTCGCCGGCACCTCCGTGGCGTCGTCGCCCGTCCCGCCGTCGCCGCTCATGACCAGCACCTTAGGTGGCACCGGGCTGTCGACGACGGAACGCGGCCCGGCGGCCACCCTGTCAGGGTGACCGCCGGGCACGGTGCTCTACGACGTCAGGGGGTCGTGACCCCCAGGACGTACGCGCCGGAACCGGAGTACGCGTCGACGACGTACCGGTAGGTGCCGGCCGTGCCGGAGTAGGTGAACGCCTCGTTGGGCGACGACGTCGTCCCCCGGGCGACCGTCGACCACGCGGTCCCGCTCCGCTTCTGCAGGTAGAGGTCGAAGTCCGCGCTGCTCGGACCGGCGAGGCACAGCCGGAAGGTGCCGCTGCGGGTCACGCTCACCGAGCCACCCGAGGGCTGGGCCACGGCCGAGCCGGAGGAGAGGGTGCCCTGGTAGCTGGCCGCGTAGCCGGAGCACGACGTCGTCGGGGGCGGGGTGGTGCCGCCTCCCCCGGTGGTCAGCGTGAGCCCGTAGGCGGACAGGATCTCGTTCACCGGCTGGAAGTACGTGGTGCCGCCGGACGAGCAGTTCCCGGACCCGCCGGACGTCACGCCCTGCGCCTGGTTGCCGGCGATGAGGGAGCCGCCGGAGTCGCCGGGCTCGGCGCACACGTTGGTGCGGATGAGCCCGCTGACCGTGCCCTCGGCGTAGGTCACGCTCGCGCCGCGCGACTGGATCGTCCCGCAGTGCCAGCCGGTGGTCGATCCCGACCGGCAGACGGAGGCGCCGACCGCCGCGTCGGTGGACCCGGCGACGGAGACTCGGCTGCCGTTGTACTGGTTGACCGCACCGATCGGTGTGTTGCCGGCTGCGGCGCCGATCCACGAGTAGTCGTTGCCCGGGAAGCTGGAGCCCCGGAACGTGCCGGTCGGCGTCGCCGTCGTCGCCCCCGTCCGACCGCAGTGGCCCGCGGAGACGAACCCGCCGGTGACGGAGAAGCCGACCGAGCAGCGGCTCGTCCCACCGATCGTGTAGGCGTTGCCGCCGACGATGTCGATGAAGGTCCTCGGTGCCTCGGTGGTCGGCTGGAACGTCACCGAGTCCGCCGGCACCCCCGCGCGCTCGACGAGCTGGCGCGCCGCGGTCTCCCCGCCGGCGCGCACCGACACGACGACCGAGTTGGTCGTGACGTCGACGTACCAGCTCGGCACGGCCGCGGCGGCCTCGGCGGTCGTCGCGTCGAGCGAGGCCTGCCAATGCTCGAGGTCGGCGAGCGTGTGGTCGACGACGACGGCCTGCGCGCCGGCCGCCTGCACGGTCGAGGCGGCACCTCCGTCGGCGACACCGACGTACAGGACGTTCTTCGTCGGGTCGATCCAGGCGCCGGCGAACGTGGCACCCAGTCGCGCCTTGAGGACGCGCTGCTTCCCGGCGGCGTCCGCCTGGAACGTGAGCCGCTTGGCGGCGGCGGACGGGCTGAGCCCGAGGTCGCGCTCGAGCGCCTTCTGGATCGCGGGGTCGACCTTCTGCTGGATGCCGAGCTCCTGCGGGCTCGTGGATCCGGGGTCGGATGGTGCGGCAGTCGATCCGACCGCCAGCGGTCCGGCGAGGAGCGCACCGGCCGCACAGGCCGTCACCGCTGCCCTCCAGGTGTGTCGCGTCATGTCCGTCGTCCCTCCGTCGTCACATCGGCCGGTAGGCCGTCAGTCACACTAGGCGTGACGCGAGTCGAAGAACAGATCACTCGGTGGGCATAGCACCGCGGTTATGCCCTCCCGGCGGCCAACCAGTCGAGGAATCGCGGGCTGCTGCGGATCACGGCCTCGGCGTGGGCGCGGACGGCTGCCTCGACGATGCCGTCGACCGGCAACGCCGCTGCCTCGTCGTGCCACCCCACGTGGTGCGCCCACTGCAGTGGCACGCCCGCCAGCGGGACCACGCAGACACCGGGGGTGTCGGGGAACGTCGGTTGCACCAGCGCGACGCCGTGACCCGCCCGGACCAGGTCGACGCACGCCGCCCGGTCGGCCTCGCTCACCTTGCCGGGCGTGAACCCGGCCCGCGCGCAGGCGGTGACGAAGCAGCGCTGGAAGCACCCGGCGCCGGAGACCCCCAGCCAGTCCGCGTCTGCGAGGTCGGTGAGCGAGACGACCGCCCGGGTCGCCAGCGGATGGTCGTCCGGGACGAGCACGAACACCGGGTCGGTGCTCACCCGCCACCACCGGACACCACCGGCGGTCGGCGGGGAGGCGTTCCCGCACATGCCGACCAGGGCGATGTCGAGCGTCCGCGCGGCCAGCTGCGCCGAGACACCGTCGACGTCCGGCAGCGTGACGCTGGTGACCTCGGCGTGCAGGCCGGACACCAGGCGGTTGACGAACAGGCCGCCCAACGCCGTGGCCGCGGTGCCCACCCGCACGGACCGCGCCTGCTCGTCGCGGCCCGCCACGATCCGGTGCGCGTCGTCGACGAGCGCAGACATCGCGGGGAGGAGCACCTTGGCGCGGCCGAGCACGAACTCTCCGAGCGCGGTCGGCCGTGCACCTCGCTGGTCACGCGTGAACACCGGCGCTCCGAACGTCCTGTCGATCCGGTTGAGCTGGGCGGTGAGGGCGGGTTGGGTGAGTCCGAGGGTCGCGGCCGCGCGGGTCACCGAGCCCTGTTCGGCGACGGTGACGATCAGGCGGAGGTGGCGCAGCTCGAGCTCCATCCGGCGAAACTATCGACCCACCACCGTCGTGGGGAGACATGTGGCCAGGTCGCGACGCACCGGGGCAGGAGCCGGGTCGTGTCGGTGGCCGTGGGTAGCGTCCCAGCCATGTCGTCCGTCCGCCGCCTGCGCCCCGTCTGGGCGGACGCCACCCCGGACCCGGCGGCCCGTCCGGTGCAGCAGACCCTGGACGACCTGGGCACCCCGCTGTCGGACGTCACGTTCGTCGTCGTGGACCTCGAGACCACGGGCGGCACACCCGCGGACTGCGCCATCACGGAGATCGGCGCGGTCAAGGTGCGCGGCGGCGAGGTGATCGGGGAGTTCCAGACGCTGGTGGACCCCGGCGGTCCCGTGCCGGCCTTCATCCAGGTGCTCACGGGCATCACCACGACGATGCTCATCGGGGCGCCGCCCATCGAGGAGGTGCTGCCCAGCTTCCTCGAGTTCTCGCGCGGGTCCGTGCTGGTCGCGCACAACGCCCCGTTCGACATCGGCTTCCTCAAGGCCGCCGCCGCCCGGACCGGCCACGCCTGGCCGGGCAACAAGGTCGTGGACACCGTCCGGCTCGCGCGTCGGGTGGTCACGCGTGACGAGGCCCCGAACCACAAGCTGTCCACCCTCGCCTACCTGTTCCACGCCACGGTCACGCCCAACCACCGCGCGCTCTCCGACGCCCGGGCGACGGTCGACGTGCTGCACGCGCTGCTGGCGCGCCTGGCCCCCCTGGGCATCACCCACCTCGAGGACCTCGCCACGGCCACGGACCCGGTGCCCGAGGACGTGCGACGCAAGCGCACCCTGGCGGACGGGCTGCCGGACGGGCCGGGGGTCTACCTGTTCCGGGGGCCCGGCGACGAGGTCCTCTACGTCGGCACGTCCACGACGTCGCTCCGCCAGCGCGTCCGGTCCTACTTCACGTCGGCGGAGAAGCGCAGCCGCATGATCGAGATGGTCCGCGTCGCGCAGCGCGTCGACCCGATCCCGTGCGCGACGCCCTTGGAGGCGCGCGTCCGCGAGCTCCGCCTCATCGCCGCCCACTCCCCCCGGTACAACCGCCGGTCCCGGTTCCCCGAGCGCATGCCGTGGGTCCGCCTCACCTCCGAGCCTTACCCGCGCCTGTCGGTGGTGCGAGAGGTCAAGGACGGCGACGGCGCGACGTACATCGGACCGTTCTCCTCCGCCTCGACGGCCCAGCTGGCCGTCGAGGCCCTCCACGAGACGTTCCCCATCCGCCAGTGCGCCCGCAAGCTCCCCCTGGTGGCCCCACCGGGCTCCTCGGCGTGCGTGCTCGTCGAGATGGGCAAGTGCGGAGCCCCGTGCACCGGTCACCAGGGACCCGCCGGCTATGCGGAGGTCGTCGAGCGCGTCCGGCACGCGATGGTCGCCGACGCCGCACCCGTGGTCGAGGCGCACGCCGACCGGATCGCCTGGCTGGTGGCGCAGGAGCGGTTCGAGGAGGCCGCGACCGTCCGGGACCGCCTCGGGGGCTTCCTGCGCGGCGCGTCGCGTGCGCAGCGGTTCGCACCGCTCGCCTCCTGCGCCGAGCTGGTGGCCGCCCGGCGTGCCGACGACGGCGGGTGGGAGCTCGTGCTCGTGCGGTTCGGACGTCTCGCGGGGACCGCGCGGGTGGACCGGCGCACCGACCCGCGCCCCGCCATCGCCACCCTCCAGGCCACCGGCGAGCAGGTCGAGCCGGCCGTGGCCCCCGCCACCGCGGCGCACCCGGAGGAGACCGACCTGATCCTCGCCTGGCTCGAGAAGCCCGGGGTCCGCCTCGTCGCGGTCGACGTGCCGTGGGCCTGTCCCGTGCGGTCGGCCGAGGCGCTGGGCGACCCCGCGACCGCCGTCGCGACGCTGGTCAGGCCCCGACTCGCCCCCGAGGCGGGTGGTCGGGTGCTCCACCTGCCGGGGGCGGACGCGGAGCGCGAGCTCGACGTCGCGGAGGCGCGGCCGGTGACGCTGGAGCTCGACGACGCGCGGGTCATTCCGTTCAGCATCCACCCGCCCCGCACGGCATGATGACGAGCATGCTGACCGCCATCGTGCTCATCGACTCGGACGCCGCGAGGATCCCGGAGGTCGCCGCCGCGATCGCCGAGCTCCCCGGAGTCAGCGAGGTCTACTCCGTGACCGGAGAGGTCGACCTCATCGCCATGGTGCGTGTGCGCGAGCACGACGACCTCGCCGACGTCATCGCGGACAAGGTGAGCAAGATCGAGGGCGTCATCCGCACGCAGACGTACATCGCGTTCCGCACGTACTCGCAGCACGACCTCGAGCAGGCGTTCGCCCTCGGGCTCGAGGACTGACCCGGAGCTCGGAGACCACCTCAGCGGGCGCTGGCCGCCCGCCAGCGCGCCAGGACGTCCGCCGCGGCCCCGCTGTCCAGCGACTCCCGCGCGTGCCCGCTCGCCGCGACCAGCCGCTCCACGAGCGTCCCGCCGGCGGTGCCCGGCAGCGTGCCGTCGGCCACGAGCGCCGCGGCCGTGTTCAGCACGACGGTCTCGCGCACCGGGCCGGTCTCCCCGGCGAGCAGCCTCCGCGCGACGTCGGCGTTGTAGTCGGCCTTCGCTCCGCGCAACGAGTCGAGCGCGATGCGCGGCACGCCGAGCTCGGCCTCCCAGTCGATGACGGACTCCGTCACGTCGCCGCCGCGGACCTCCCACAGTCGCGTGGGACCGGTCGGGGCGATCTCGTCGAGGCCGTCCTCCCCGCGGAACACCAACGCGCTGACCCCGCGCTGGGCGAGCACTCCGGACATCAGCGGAGCCATCCGCGCGTCCGCCACGCCGATCGCCGCGGATCCGGGCTGCGCCGGGTTGGTGAGCGGGCCCAGGAAGTTGAACGCCGTGCCGACCCCGAGCTCGGTGCGCGCGGCCGCGGTGTGCCGGAACGACGGATGGAACACCTGCGCGAAACAGAACGTGATCCCCACCTCGGTGGCGAGCTCGGCGACGCGCGCGGGTGGGTGGTCGAGCCGGATGCCGAGCTCCTCGAGCACGTCGGCCGACCCGGACGACGACGACGCGGCCCGGTTGCCGTGCTTGACCACGGTGAGGCCGGCGCCCGCGATGACGAGGGCCGACATCGTCGAGATGTTCACGGTGTGCGAGCGGTCACCGCCCGTGCCGACGATGTCCAGCGTGCGCCCGGGGACCTCGATCCGGACGGCGTGCGCCAGCATCGTGTCGGCCAGGCCCGTGAGCTCGTCGACCGACTCGCCCTTGGTCTTGAGGCCGATGAGGAACGCGGCGACCTTGGGGGTCGAGGCCGCGCCGCTCATGATCTCGGACATCGCCCAGGAGGTCTGGTCGATCGTGAGGTCCCGCCGGGCCGTGAGGGTCGCGAACAGGTCCGGCCAGGTGGGGGTCTCCGTCATCGGGTGACGGCCTGCGCCTCGACGATCGCCGCCACCGCGCCGTGCAGCTCGACCGGGTCGAGCGGCCGGCTGACGACCGCGTCGGCGTTCGACCAGGACGCGAGCCACGCGTCCTGCGGGCGACCGGTGAGCACGAGGGTCGGCGGGCACCGGAAGATCTCGTCCTTGAGCTGCCGCGCCAGGCCGAGGCCGCCCACCTTGTCCGCCTCGCCGTCCAGGATCAGCAGGTCCAGCCCGCCCGACTCCGTCTGCGCGATGACGGCGGCAGCGGTGGCCACCTCGACCCACTCGATGTCGGGCGCCCCGCGCCGCAGCCGCCGGCCGACGGCGAGCCGTACCTGGGCGCGGGCGTCGACGTCGTCGCTGTACAGGAGGATCCGCGGGCCGGTGGTGGCTGCGTTGTCGGGCTGCGCCGTGCTCATGGAAGTCCCTCACTCGTCGTCGACGTGCGTCCGTCCGGAATTCTGGCACGGGTGGTCCCGGCTCGGTGGTCAGGCCCGCCACAGCACCTCCGGACGCATAGCACGGGGGCCACGACGCGCCGCGCGTCCGGACGGGTGGCGGGCGCCGCGCACGGCCGTCGACGCCTACCAGATCCGCGTGATCTCCGGCCGCGGGCTCGCGCGCGACCGTGCGGATCCTGACGGTGTGACATTTACCTGTGGCCACGCTGAGGGCCTAACGTCCCATGCGGGGGCGTCATCAGCCATAATGGCGATCGTGTCGACCGCAACGGCTGCCCCGCGCACCAGCCCCCACGTGAGCGTCAACCGACCGAACCCCGTGTCGGTAGGGACGATCGTCTGGCTGGCCAGCGAGCTCATGTTCTTCGCCGGCCTCTTCGCCATGTATTTCACGCTGCGTGGCGCAGCGCCGGAGGCCTGGGCGGAGAACACCCCGAAGCTCAACATCACCTTCGCCGCGATCAACACGACGGTGCTGGTCCTGTCCTCGGTGACGTGCCAGATGGGTGTGTGGGCCGCGGAGCGGTTCCAGCCCGTGCGCACCGGCTCCCTGCTCCAGGTGAACCGCTGGGGCATGAACGAGTGGATGGCCCTGACCTACCTCATGGGTGCCTTCTTCATCGGTGGCCAGATCTACGAGTACGCCGAGCTGGTGCACGAGGGGCTGACCATCGCGTCGAGCCCGTACGGATCTGTCTTCTACCTGACGACCGGGTTCCACGGTCTGCACGTCGTCGGCGGACTGCTCGCCTTCCTCTTCCTGCTCGGTCGCTCGTTCAGCGCCAAGCGGTTCGGCCACCACGAGGCCACCTCCGCGATCGTCACGTCGTACTACTGGCACTTCGTCGACGTCGTGTGGATCGCGCTCTTCGCGGTGATCTACCTCCTGAAGTAGCCGGCGTCGGGCTCACCGGCCCGTCGCCCCCAGACCCCCATCCCCCATGTGCGAGACGAGGATCGATCCGTGAAGGCACTCGCAGCCCGCAGGCAGGATCGGCGTGCGCCGATCGTGCTGCTCCTGCTGGCGCTGCTGCTCACCGGTGGCCTGTACGCGGTGCTGGCACCGACGTCGGCCGATGCCACGCCTGTGAAGGCGAGCACCAACGACATCGACACCGGCGAGAAGCTGTTCCAGGCCAACTGCGCCACCTGCCACGGACCGGCTGCGTCCGGCACGGCGAGCGGCCCGTCCCTCATCGGGGTGGGCGCCGCGGCGGTCGACTTCCAGGTCGGCACCGGTCGCATGCCCATGCAGATGAACGGCCCGCAGGCCCAGGTCAAGCCCGTGCAGTTCGACCAGGAGCAGATCAACCAGCTCGCCGCGTTCGTCGCGTCGCTGGGTGCCGGTCCCGCCATCCCCACCGCGGAGCAGGTCGACCCGGCCCTCGGTGACGTCGCCAACGGCATGCTGATCTTCCGCACCAACTGCGCCATGTGCCACAACGCCGTGGGTGCGGGCGGCGCGCTCTCTCAGGGCAAGTTCGCACCGAACCTCTGGGCCACCACGCCCACCCACCTGTACGAGGCCATGCTGACCGGCCCGCAGTCGATGCCCGTGTTCAACGACGCGAACATCACCCCCGAGGAGAAGCGCGACATCATCGCGTTCATCGACCAGCAGGGCGGCACCTCCCCCGGCGGGCTCGACCTCGGCGCCCTCGGGCCGGTGAGCGAGGGCCTCTGGGCCTGGGTCGTCGGCATGGGCCTGCTCATCGGCGCAGCAGTCTGGATCGGAGCGAAGTCCTCGTGAGCAACCACGACACTGGCCACGAGGCCGGCAACGAGCTCGTCACGCACGCGCCCGGTGCGCTGCCCGACAAGTTCGAGAACCCGGGTCACCCGGAGCACCACGACCGCCTGGGCGACAACGACCCGAAGGCGAACAAGAAGGCGGAGCGCCAGGTCGTCGTGCTCTTCGCCATCTCCGTGCTCGCCACGCTCGGCTTCCTGGTCGCGTACTTCACGCTCCCTCCGGGCGAGACGCCGGAGTCGATGCTGCGCTCCAACCTGGCCCTCGGGCTCGGACTCGCCCTGTCGCTGCTGGGCATCGGCCTCGCCGCCGTCCACTGGGCCAAGGCGCTCATGAACGACCACGAGAAGTCCGAGGAGCGGCACGTCCAGCGCAGCTCCGACGAGAACCGCGCCGGCGCGGTCGCCGCCCTCAAGGACGGTGCGGAGGACTCGGCCATCGGTCGGCGCGGCGTGCTGCAGGGCGCCATGATCTCGGCCCTCGCACTGTTCCCGCTGGCGATCATCGTGCCCATCGTCGGCAACGTCGGTGGTGACTGGAACGTCTCGAAGTTCCGGCACACGATGTGGAAGAAGGGCACCAAGCTCGCGACGGACCCGACCGGCCGGCCCATCAAGGCCGCGGACGTGACCATCGGCTCGGTGTTCCACGTCATCCCCGAGGACCTCGACGAGGCGGAGCACCCGCTCGACGAGAAGGCCAAGGCCGTCGTCCTGCTGGTCCGGCTCGACCCGGCCGACCTGAACGAGGCCGAGGACCGCAAGGGCTGGTCCTACGACGGGATCGTCGCCTACTCCAAGATCTGCACCCACGTGGGTTGTCCGGTCGCGCTCTACGAGCAGCAGACCCACCACCTCCTGTGCCCGTGCCACCAGTCGACGTTCGACGTGGCCAACGGCGCCCGGGTCGTGTTCGGACCGGCGAAGCGGCCCCTGCCGCAGCTGCCGATCACCGTCGATGACGAGGGCTACCTGATCGCCCAGAGCGACTTCACGGAGCCCGTCGGCCCGAGCTACTGGGAGCGTCTCAAGTGACGACCACAGCCACCCCGACCCCCGTCGAGAAGCTCGCCGCGGGCACTGCCGACTACCTGGACCAGCGCACCGGCATCGGGACGTTCGTCAAGACGTTCGCGCGCAAGGTCTTCCCCGACCACTGGTCGTTCCTGCTCGGCGAGATCGCGCTGTTCAGCTTCATCACGATCCTGATCTCCGGTGTCTTCCTCACGCTCTTCTTCGTGCCCAGCATGAACGAGGTGCACTACGAGGGTCCGTGGGCCGCCATGAACGGCGTCGAGATGTCCGAGGCGTTCGCCTCGACGCTCCGGCTCTCGTTCGAGGTGCGCGGTGGCCTGCTCATGCGGCAGATCCACCACTGGGCCGCCCTGATCTTCATGGCCGCGATCGTCACGCACATGATGCGCGTGTTCTTCACCGGCGCGTTCCGCAAGCCGCGCGAGGTCAACTGGGTGGTCGGCTTCCTGCTGCTCATCCTCGGCCTGGCCGCCGGCTTCTCGGGCTACTCGCTCCCGGACGACGTCCTGTCCGGCAACGGCCTGCGCATCACCGACGGCGTGGTCCGGTCCATCCCGATCATCGGCAGCTACACGTCGTACTTCCTGTTCGGCGGCGAGTTCCCCGGCACCGACCTGATCCCGCGCCTGTTCACGGTGCACATCCTGCTGGTGCCCGGCATCATCCTGGCGCTCATCGGGCTGCACCTGTTCTTCGTCGTGCTGCACAAGCACACGCAGTACCCGGGCTCCGGGCGGTCGGACAAGAACGTCGTCGGCTACCCGCTGTTCCCGATCTACGTGGCGAAGGCCGGCGGCTACTTCTTCACCGTGTTCGGCGTCATCGCGCTCATGGCGGCGACGATGTCGATCAACCCCGTCTGGAACTACGGCCCGTACGACCCGTCACCGGTGTCCGCGGGAGCCCAACCGGACTGGTACATGCTGTTCCTCGAGGGATCGCTGCGCCTGATGCCAGGGTTCACCGAGTTCGTCGTGCTCGGGTACACGGTGTCGCTCAACGTGCTGATCCCGGCCATGGTCGTGCCCGGCATCCTGTTCACGCTGCTGGCGGCGTACCCGTTCATCGAGGCGTTCGCCACCGGCGACAAGCGCGAGCACCACGTGCTCGACCGCCCGCGCAACCGCCCGTTCCGGACCGCGTTCGGTGTCTCGCTGCTGACCGCGTTCTTCATCCTCGTGCTGGCCGGGTCCAACGACCTGATCGCCACGCACTTCCACCTGTCGATCAACGACATCACGTGGGTGTTCCGCGTGCTGATCTTCGTCGGCCCGTGGTTCGCGTTCTGGGTGACCAAGCGGATCTGCCTCGGCCTGCAGCGCAAGGACCGCGAGCTCGTCCTGCACGGTCACGAGACCGGCCGGATCGTGCGGTTCGCCAACGGTGAGTACATCGAGGTGCACAAGCCGCTGGACGCCCACGAGCGCTGGTTGCGGGTGCAGCACGACGCCATCCGTCCGCTGGAGATCGAGCCGGCGGAGGACTCCCGCGGCGTGCGGCGCAAGGGCTACGCCCTCGACCGGATGCGTCAGCGTCTGTCGCAGACGTTCTACGAGGACCGCATCGAGCCCGTCACGCCCACCGAGCTGGCCGCGTCGCACTCGCACGGCGAGCACGACGCCGTGGGTCCGGCCGACGAGCATGCACCGGCAGCCCTGACCGGCGCAGTCGGTGGCGGGCAGCACCTGGTGGATCCGCAGGATGAGACGACGCCCGACGGGCGGAATCGCTGATCCTGAGCAAGAGTTGACCGTGGAGTCGGGCGGCTCGCCGTAACGGCGGGCCGCCCGTTCCTCTGTACAGAGCGGACCGCGGCACGCGGTCCCAGACCGACGCAGGAGAGGTGTACTCACGCATGGCTGACTACTCGCTTCCGGATCTGCCCTACGACTACGCGGCACTCGAGCCGCACATCTCGGGCCGGATCATGGAGCTGCACCATGACAAGCACCACGCCGCGTACGTGACCGGCGCCAACACCGCGCTCGAGAAGCTCGCCGCCGCTCGCGCGGCCGACGACTTCGCCGCCGTGAACCTGCACGAGAAGAACCTCGCGTTCAACCTCGGCGGGCACGTCAACCACTCCGTGTTCTGGCAGAACCTCTCCCCGGACGGCGGCGACAAGCCCACCGGCGAGCTGGGCGCCGCGGTCGACGAGTTCTTCGGCTCGTTCGAGGCGTTCCAGAAGCACTTCGCCGCCAACGCCCTCGGCATCCAGGGCTCCGGCTGGTCGATCCTCGCGTGGGACTCGATCGGCCAGAAGCTCGTGATCGTGCAGCTGTACGACCAGCAGAGCAACATCGCGCTGGGCCTGGTCCCCGTCGTCGTCCTCGACATGTGGGAGCACGCGTTCTACCTCGACTACGTCAACGTCAAGGCGGACTACGTCAAGGCGTGGTGGAACATCGTGAACTGGGCCGACGCCGCGGCGCGCTTCGACCGCGCGCGCACCCAGACCGCGGGGCTCATCGTTCCCGTCTGACGTCCTGCAGCAACGGCTGAGGGCCGCCCCGTCCCGGGGCGGCCCTCAGCCGTGTCAGGAGTTCGGCTGGAGCGTCCCCAGCTCGACGCCGTTCTCGTCGAAGAAGACCAGGTTCTCCCCCTCGAGGGTGGCCTTCACGGCCAGGGACAGCCACGTGTCGACGCTCGGGCACGCCATGCGCGTGGTCGCCCACTCGCCGAACGCCACCTGGGTCCCGTTCTGCTCCCACGCGCCGGTCATCCGGTTGCACCCGTCGGTCCCGGTCGCCGTGCCGTCCGCCGCGAGGTCCAGCGACGCGATCCCCTCGGTGTCCTGCGTGCCCCACAGCCCGCCGAGGTCCTCGACCGGCGCGCCGGCACCCGAGGTGTCCGCGCACGCCGTCAGCGCCGCACCCAGGAGCGTCACCAGCACGAGCGAGCGCATCGCCCGGACCCGAGGTCCGATCATGTGGATCTCTCCAGCGTCCCGATCTCCGTGTCGTCGGCCCCCAGGACCGTCAGCTCGTCACCGGAGACCGTCGCCGACTCGGCGCCGGAGAGCCAGGTGTCGACGTCCTCGCAGGCCATCATCGTGGCCCCCAGCTCGCCGAAGTCCACCTCGGACCCGTCGACCTCCCACGAGCCCGTGAGCTGGTTGCAGCCGTCGCTCCCGCTCAGGGCACCGTCCTCGGCGAGCTCCAGATAGACGCGTGGCTCTGAGCCGGACTCGACCCACTCCCCCGTGACGTCCTCGGTGGAGAGCTCGCTGCCGGAGCCGGCGCTGCTCGCGCAGCCGGCCAGCAGGGCCAGGAGCACCACGGACATACCCGCCGACGTTCGCGAATGCCTCATACCGCCGACGCTAGCGCAGCAGACGCCAGAAAGGCCCCCACCGACGGCGAGGGCCTGTCCGGACGTGCAGGTCAGTGCGCGTGCTGGCCGCGGGAGAACTCGAACACCCAGCCGACCAGGCCGATGACGCCGAGCGCGATGCCGATGTACGAGAGCCACCAGCCCACGGCGAGACCGGCGAAGGTGATCGCGCCGGAGACACCGAGCACGAACGGCCACCAGCTCCACGGGCTGAACACGCCCTGGTCGCCGGCACCCTGCTCGATCTCGCCGAGCGGGTCGTCCTCAGGGCGGTCGTCGATCCGGCGGGACAGGAGCGCGAAGTAGGCGCCGATCATGCCCACGAGGCCGCCGACCAGCGGGATGCCCACGGTGCCCACCGGCTCGCCCTTGCTCCACGCGGCGTAGATCAGTCCGACAGGGACGAAGAACAGGACCCCGTAGAGGAAGAGCTTGGTCTCGAGCTTCATCGGGTGCCCTCCTCGTCGGTGCGCGGCCGGTCGTCGACGATGGTCGCGGAGGACTGCTCCTGCTCACCCTTGTCGTTCACCACGCGGTCGGTTGCGACCTCGCTCTCGCCGCGCCGGTCGGCCTCCCAGTCCAGCGGGCCGGGATTCGGCTCCACGTGGTCCATGGCGGCGACCTCGGGGTGGTGCAGGTCGAAGGCGGGGCGCTCGGAGCGGATGCGCGGCAGCGACGTGAAGTTGTGCCGGGGCGGCGGGCAGCTGGTGGCCCACTCGAGCGAGGCGCCGTACCCCCACGGGTCGTCGACGGTGACCAGCGGGGCGTTGCGCCACGTCGTGTACACGTTCCACAGGAACGGCAGCGTCGAGGCGGCGAGGATGACCGCGCCGACCGTCGACAGCTGGTTCATCCACGTGAAGCCGTCGTCGGGCGAGTAGTCCGCGTACCGGCGCGGCATGCCCTTGACGCCCAGCCAGTGCTGGATGAGGAACGTCGTGTGGAAGCCGATGAACAGCATCCAGAAGTGGATCTTGCCCAGCTTCTCGTCGAGCATCCGGCCCGTCATCTTGGGCCACCAGAAGTAGAAGCCCGCGAACATCGCGAACACCACGGTGCCGAACACGACGTAGTGGAAGTGCGCGACCACGAAGTAGGAGTCCGACAGGGAGAAGTCGAGTGCCGGGCTGGACAGGATGACACCGGTCAGGCCACCGAAGAGGAACGTGACGAGGAAGCCGATGGTCCAGAGCATCGGCGTCTCGAACGTGAGCTTGCCGCGCCACATCGTGCCGATCCAGTTGAAGAACTTCACACCGGTCGGCACCGCGATGAGCATCGTCATGAAGGCGAAGAACGGCAGCAGCACCGAGCCGGTGACGTACATGTGGTGAGCCCACACGGTCACGGACAGGGCGGCGATCGCGATCGTCGCGTAGACCAGACCCTTGTAGCCGAAGATCGGCTTGCGGCTGAACACCGGCAGGATCTCGGTGACGATGCCGAAGAACGGCAGCGCGATGATGTAGACCTCGGGGTGCCCGAAGAACCAGAACAGGTGCTGCCAGAGGATCGCCCCACCGTTCTCGGGGTTGAACACCTGCGCACCGAGGCGGCGGTCGGCGCCGAGGGCGAACAGTGCGGCGGCGAGCGGCGGGAACGCCATGAGCACCAGGAGCGACGTCACCAGGGTGTTCCAGGTGAAGATCGGCATCCGGAACATGGTCATGCCGGGCGCGCGCATGGTGACGATCGTGGTGATGAAGTTGACGGCCCCGAGGATGGTGCCGAAGCCGGCGAACGCGAGGCCGAAGACCCAGAGGTCACCGCCGAGCCCCGGCGAGTACACGGTGTTGGACAGCGGTGCGTACGCGAACCACCCGAACGAGGCAGCGCCCTGCGGCGTGAAGAACCCGGCGCCGGCGATCGTGCCGCCGAAGAAGAACATCCAGTACGCGAGCATGTTGAGCCGGGGGAACGCGACGTCGGGCGCACCGATCTGCAGGGGCATGATCACGTTGGCGAAGCCCGCGAACAGGGGCGTCGCGAACAGCAGCAGCATGATCGTGCCGTGCATGGTGAACGCCTGGTTGTACTGCTCGCGCGACTGGAAGATGTCCATGCCGGGCGCGAACAGCTCGGCGCGGATGAGCAGCGCCAGGATGCCGCCGATCGCGAACCAGACGAACGACGTGATCAGGTACAGGTACCCGATGGTCTTGTGGTCGGTCGAGGTGATCCACTTGATCACCGTGCGTCCGAGAGTCTGGCGCGAGGGCGCCAGGCCGGGGATGTGCTCCGCGACGGCGGCCATCAGTTCTCGCCTTCCTTCGGAGCGCTGTCCAGGTCCTGCTGGCGGCTGTACTCGAGACCGAGCGAGCCTTCCTGACCCTTGTCCTTGAGCTCCTCGATGTGCGCGTCGTACTCCTCGCGCGTCACGACCTTCACGTTGAACAGCATCGACGAGTGGTACTCGCCGCAGAGCTCGGCGCACTTGCCCAGGTACGTGCCCTCCTCGGTGGGGGTGACCTGGAACGTGTTCGTCTTGCCCGGGATCATGTCCATCTTGAACAGGAACGCGGGGACCCAGAACGAGTGGATGACGTCGCGGGAGTCGAGGGTGAACTCGACCCGCTCGTCGACCGGGAGGTACAGGGTGACCTGGTCCTCGAGCACGCCGGTGCCTGCGGAGCCGACGTCCTGCGCGTGCTGACCGGTGTCGTACGCGTCGTCGTCGAGGTAGTTGAGGTCCCAGCTCCACTGCTTGCCGATCACCTGCACGTGCACGTCCGCCTCGGCGGAGGTGTCGACGATCGCGGTGGTGTCGCGGTTGGTGTAGTAGAAGAGCACCCCGACCATGATGATCGGCAGGATCACGTACATGACCTCGAGGGGCACGTGGTACCGCAGCTGCACGGGGAGGGTGTCGTCACCCTTGCGCTTCCGGTAGACCGCGACGCACCAGAGCATCAGGCCCCAGGTGATGAGGCCGACGATCAGGGCGGCGATCCACGACCCGACCCACAGGTTGGCGATGCGGCCTGTCTGGTCGGTGATCTCGGCGTCGGAGCTGCCAGGGAGCCAGCCGCGCTGCACCTCGGCGGAGCATCCGCTGAGGACGACGGCGGCGACGCCAAGCAGGCCGGCCAGCAACAGGGCTGGTCGCCGCGTGCGACGGGGGGTGTCCGGGTGCAACGGGGGACCTCTCACTCGCGTCCCGTCGACACCCTTGTGCACTGCAGAAGGGCGCCACCCGGGACCTTCGTCCTCGACCCGTGCAGCCTAGCGCGCCGACCACATCCTTTCGTGCTGACGACACCCGTTGACGACACGGTGTCAGCACCATCACACCGCTCGACCTCCACAGCGTCCGACGGTCGCCCGCGTCCCGGAAGCCGGTCGTCGCGCGCCTGGTCACGCCTCTGCGGGGTTACGGTGCCCCCGTGAGCAGCCGGCGCGACCTCGAGCCCGACACGTCCGCGGGACCGGGCGCTGTGACGCACGCCACTGCCCGGCGGGCCGTCCTCGACGCCGGAGGCCGGGCGCCGCTGCTGCCGGAGGCCCGGACCGCGTTCCTCGAGGCCCTGGACCAGGGCTGGGCCGACCCGCGACGGCTGCACGCCGAGGGCCGACGCGCACGGATGCTGCTCGACGGCGCGCGGGAGGCGATCGCCTCCGTGGTCGGTGCACGGACCGAGGAGGTCGACCTCGCTCCCTCGCACACGGCCGCGCTGCACGGAGCCGTCCGAGCGGTGGCCCGCGGTCGGCGCCGTACCGGGACGCAGGTCGTCGTCGGCGCGGTCGAGCGGGCCGCCGTGCTGAACGCGGCGGACTTCGTCGGTGACCGGGTGACGGTCGGCGTGGACCGCGACGGCCGGGTCGACGCCGACGCGTTCACCGCCGCGCTCGGTCAGCCGGGGGTCGCGCTCGCCGCGCTGCAGCACGCGAACGGTGAGGTGGGCACCGTCCAGCCCGTCGACGCCGTGCACGCCGCCGCGCGCGCCGCCGGGGTGCCCCTCCTCGTCGATGTGGGCGCGAGCCTCGGTCACGCCGAGGTCGGAGCCACCTGGGACCTGCTCGCCGCCGACGCGGGCGACTGGGGCGGTCCGGGAGGGCTCGGCGTGCTGGTGACCCGCTCGGGGGTCCGGCGCTCCCCCGACTGGCCCGAGGACGAGGACCGCTGGTTCCCCGGCGGCGTGAGCGTGCCCGCAGCCCTCGCGGCCGCGGTCGCGCTGCAGGTGGCCGTCTCGACGCGGTCGACGGACGACGACTCCCGACGCCGGCTCGTCGAGACGATCCGGACGCGCGTGGCCGCCGAGGTCCCCGACGTCGAGGTCGTCGGGCACCCGGTGGAGCGACTCCCCCACGTCGTCACGTTCTCGTGCCTGTACGTCGAGGGCGAGGCGCTGCTGACCGCGCTCGACTCCCGGGGGTTCGCGGTCGGGTCCGGGTCCGCCTGCACGTCGAGCGCCCTCGAGCCGAGCCACGTGCTCGCGGCGATGGGGGCCCTGACGCACGGCAACATCCGGCTGGCGCTCCCCCGTGGCACGCAGGAGCAGGACGTCGAGCGCTTCCTCGCCGAGCTGCCGGGGATCGTCGCCGGCGTGCGGGAGGCCTGGGGGGTCGGCGGCCTGTGATCACCGTGGACGCCCGCGGGCTGCGCTGCCCGGCGCCCGTGATCAGGCTGGCCCGTGCGGCGGCCGACGCCCCACCGGGTACCGAGCTCACCGTGCTCGCCACCGACCCCGCCGCGGTGCACGACGTCCCGGCGTGGGCGCGGATGCGCGGTCACGCGATGGTCGGCGCGACCGAGCAGGACGGCGTCCACGCGCTGACCGTGCGGACGCACGCATGACGAAGGCCCGGTCCCCCTGGGGGAGCCGGGCCTTCCTCGTCGCTCAGATCAGCTGAACGAGCCGCCGCACGCGCAGGCGCTGCCGGCGTTCGGGTTGTCGATCGTGAAGCCCTGCTTCTCGATCGAGTCGGCGAAGTCGATCGTCGCGCCCTCGAGGTAGGGGACGCTCATGCGGTCGACGACGACCTCGACACCGTCGTAGTCCTTGACGACGTCGCCGTCGAGGACGCGCTCGTCGAAGTACAGCTGGTAGATCAGGCCGGAGCAGCCACCGGGCTGGACGGCGACACGGAGACGGAGGTCGTCGCGGCCTTCCTGCTCGAGGAGGCTGCGGACCTTCGAGGCGGCGAAGTCGGTGAGGAGGACGCCGTGCGTCTCGGTCGCGGTCTCGGTCGCGGTGGTCTCGCTCATGGTCTCTCCTGGGTGCTCGCTGGACAGCACTTCTGTTGCGTCAACCTCTGGCAACAGAGCGGGCCCCGAGGTTGTTCCCCTCCAGGGTACGACCCCGACGACGACATCCCGCTCAACGTGACCAGGTTCTCGCCACGCGGGCGGCGCGGGCCGCGAGGGACTCCGCGGGCGCGGCCAGCGCGGCGGCGACCTGCTCGGGGCTCTCACCGACCGCGTAGGCGGCGGTGATCCCCGCGGCCGACAGCTCGCGGCGGCCGACCAGCACCTCCCCGGCGACGACGACGGTCGGGACCGCGTGGGCCAGCGCACGCGACGCCACCTCGGACGCGACCTTCCCGTGCAGGGACTGCCAGTCGAAGCGGCCCTCGCCGGTGACGACGACGTCGTGGTCGGCGATGAGTGCGTCGAGCCCCACGGCGTCGGCCACGAAGACCGATCCGGGCACCAGCCGCGCGCCGAGCAGCGCCAGCCCGAACCCGAGCCCGCCCGCGGCCCCGGCGCCCGGCCCCGCGGTCAGTCGCGAGGTGGCCGACGTGGTGCGCGCGCCGGCGAGCAGGTCGGGGCGGACCGCGTCCCCCAGGGCCGCCGTCGCGGCATGGGCGAAGTGCCCGAGCGCACGCTCCAGGTCCTGCGCCTGCTCCGGCGTCGCACCCTTCTGCGGCGCGAAGCCGGCGCTCGCGCCGTGCAGGCCCAGCAGCGGGACGTCCACGTCCGTCGCGACCACGAGCTCGACCTCCCGCAGCCGGTCCCGCAGGTCGCGCAGCCCGGCCAGGTCGTGCGGCGTGACCGACCCGAGCGACCCGCCGCCGGAGTCCAGCAGGTCGCCGGGCCCGTCGAGGCCGAGCGCCCGGGCGAGCCCGACCAGGGCGCCCGCTCCCCCGTCGTTCGTCGCGGAGCCGCCGAGCCCGACGACGATGCGGCGAGCCCCTGAGTCCAGCGCGGCCGCCACCAGCTCACCGGCGCCGCGGCTCGACGTGCGCGTCGGGTCACGCAGCTCGGCCGGCACCAGCGGCAGACCGATCGCCTGCGCCGACTCGACGTAGGCCGTCGTCCCCACCCGCAGGACCACCGCCGGCACGGGCACTCCGACGGGCGACGTCACGGTCACCGCGACGAGCTCACCGCCGAGGGAGGCGTGCAGGACCGCGACGAACCCCGGGCCGCCGTCCGACAGCGGGCACTCGGTGACCTCGTCCTGCGGCGCCGTGGATCGCCAGGCCCCGGCGATGGCCCGGGCGGCCTCGTCGGCCGTGAGGCTCGAGCCGAAGCTGTCGGGGGCGATGAGGACGCGCACGCCGTGCATCGTGGCACGGCGACCGAGCGCGAATGCACAGGCCCCGTGTGGGAAGATCGCGGCGTGAGCGTGAGCACCTTCTCCGAGCCGGCTCCGTCGGCCCTCCTGCTGCTGGGACGCGGCGTCGATCTCGACTCCGAGCGTGGCGTCGAGTGCGTCGGCGGCCTGCCCGCGCCGAGCGACCCCGACCTCGTCGAGCGCGCCCGCGCGGCCCGCGCCGCCCTCGGGAGCCGCGCCTTCGTCCTCGGGCACCACTACCAGCGCGACGAGGTCATCGAGTTCGCCGACGTCACGGGCGACTCGTTCAAGCTCGCGCGCGAGGCGGCCGCCCGGCCCGAGGCCGAGTTCATCATCTTCTGCGGCGTGCACTTCATGGCCGAGTCCGCGGACATCCTCACGTCCGACCAGCAGCAGGTGATCCTCCCGGACCTCGCGGCGGGCTGCTCGATGGCGGACATGGCGGCCATCGACCAGGTCGAGGACGCGTGGGACGTGCTGATCGACGCCGGCGTCGCCGAGTCGACCGTGCCCGTGACCTACATGAACTCCGCGGCGTCGATCAAGGCGTTCACCGGTCGGCACGGCGGGACCATCTGCACGTCGTCCAACGCGCACGTCGCGCTGCGGTGGGCGTTCGACAAGGTCGGTGGCGTGGCCGGCACCGGCAAGGTGCTGTTCATGCCGGACCAGCACCTCGGCCGCAACACCGCGGTGCAGCAGCTGGGTCTCTCGCTGGACGACTGCGTGGTGTTCGACCCGCGGAAGCCCGGGGGCGGTCTGACCACGCAGCAGCTGCGCGACGCGCGCATGATCCTGTGGCGCGGCCACTGCTCGGTGCACGGCCGGTTCTCGGTCCGGAACGTCACGGACATGCGGGCGGCGGTCCCCGACGTGACGGTGATCGTGCACCCGGAGTGCCAGCACGAGGTGGTCCTCGCGGCGGACCTGGTCGGCTCGACCGAGTACATCGTCAAGGCGCTCGATGCCGCCGCTCCGGGGAGCTCCTGGGCGGTCGGTACCGAGCTCAACCTGGTGCGTCGCCTCGCGGCCGCCCACCCGGACAAGAACATCCACTACCTCGACTCCACGGTGTGCTTCTGCTCGACCATGAACCGGATCGACCTGCCGCACCTGGTGTGGGCGATGGAGTCGCTCGTGGCCGGTCGCGCGGTCAACCGGATCGTCGTGGACGCCGACGACGCCCACTGGGCACGCGTGGCGCTCGACCAGATGCTCGCGCTGCCGGGCTACTGAGCATGCCGACCGGGCACCACCTGCGGGTGGGCATCTTCGTGTTCGACGACGCCGAGGAGCTGGACGTCGTCGGCCCGTACGAGGTCCTGTCCGCCTGGGCGAACGTCTCCGAGCTGCGGCCGGAGGTGGTGACGTTCTCGCTGGACGGCAGCGGGATCCGCTGCGCCAAGGGGCTCAGGCTCGTCCCGGACACCGGCGCGGACGACGTCGGCCCGCTGCACGTCCTGGTGTACCCGGGGGGCTTCGGCACCCGGGCGCTCCTGCGTGAGGCCGCTCATCTCGAGTGGGTGCGCTCGATGCGCACCAGCACCGCACTCATGACCAGCGTCTGCACCGGAGCGCTCGTCTACGCGGCCGCGGGACTGCTCTCGGGCCGCCCGGCGACCACGCACTGGAGCGCGTTCGACGAGCTCGCCGTGATCGACCCCAGCGTGCTGCTGGACACCGAGGCCCGGTTCGTCGACGACGGTGACGTGGTCACCTCGGCCGGCGTGTCCGCGGGGATCGACATGGCGCTGCACCTGGTCGCCCGGCTGGAGTCGGTGGACGTCGCGCGTGCCGTGCGCCGCGAGATCCAGTACGACCCCGAGCCGCCGGTCTGACCGGGATCCCCCGTTCCCGTCGTACCTACTCGCGGGTAACATCCCCCGGATGACCCGGATGATCCAGCTCGCCCTGGCCACCACCCGCCCCCGTCGTGCCGTCCCGGGGCAGGGTCTGTTCGACCCGTCGATCACGCGCCTGCGGGTGCGCCTCGGCGACCTCGACTTCTACCGGCACGTCAACAACGGCGTGTACCTGCAGATGATGGACGTGGCGCGCAGCAACTTCCTCGCCGACCTCGGCGCGTTCCCGCTGCTCAACGGGCGCGGCTGGTACCCCGTCGTCGCCTCGTCGACCGTGTCCTACCGTCGCTCGCTGACCCTCGGCCAGCGGTTCGAGATCAGCACCCGGCTGCTCGGCTGGGACCCCCGGTGCGCGTACCTCGAGCAGACGTTCACGCGCCGCGGCGAGCACGTGGCCCGCGGCGTGATCGCCGGACGGTTCCTCGCCCGGGACGGGTCCCGCGTGCCGGCCCCGGACGTGATCGACCTGCTGGGCACGCACGACGGTCCGTCGCCCGAGCTGCCCCCGGAGGTGCAGGCGTGGGCCGAGGCCGTCGGCGTGGCCCACCGCGAGCCCGCCTGACCCTCAGCGGGTGGCGAGCCGCTCCAGCAGCAGCGCCTCGGCCAGCACGACCTTCTCCAGCTCCCCCAGGTGCACCGACTCGTTGGCGCCGTGGGCCCGGGAGTCGGGGTCCTCGACGCCGGTGACCAGGATCGCCGCGTCGGGGTAGACCTCCAGCAGGTCCGCGATGAACGGGATGGACCCGCCCACGCCGATGTCCACCGGCTCGGTCCCCCACGACTGCGCGAACGCCCAGCGTGCGGCCTGCATCGCGGTGGAGTCGGCGGGCGCCTGGAAGGGCTTGCCCTTCTCGCCGTCGGTCACGGTGACCCGTGCGCCGAAGGGGGCGTGACCCTCCAGGTGGGCGCGCAGGGCAGCCATCGCCTCAGCGGGGTCCTGCCCGGGCGCGATGCGGACCGAGAGCTTGGCCGAGGCCCGCGGCGTGATCGTGTTCGAGGCGCTGGCGACGCGGGGGGCGTCGAAGCCGATGACGCCGATCGCCGGCCGCGTCCACAGCCGGGCGGTGATCGGTCCCGTGCCGGCCAGCCGCACCCCGTCGAGCACGCTGGTGTCGGCGCGGAACGCCGCCTCGTCGTAGTCCACCGTCGGGTCCGGCGCGTGCACGAGACCCTCGACCGCGACGTTGCCGTCATCGTCGTGCAGCGTCGCGATCAGGCGGGCGAGCAGCGTCGGCGCGTCGAGGACCGGGCCGCCGAACATGCCGGAGTGGATGGCGTGCTCGAGCACGGCGACCTCGACCACGCAGTCGACCAGGCCGCGCAGCGACGTGGTCAGGCCCGGCACCCCGACGGCCCAGTTGGAGGAGTCGGCGACGACGATGACGTCCGCCTCGAGCAGGTCGCGGTGGGTGTGCAGGAAGCTCGCGAACGTCGGCGAGCCGATCTCCTCCTCGCCCTCGATGAAGACGGTCACGCCCACGCCCAGCTCGTCGCCGAGCACGCGCAGCGCGCCGACGTGCGCGATGACACCGGCCTTGTCGTCGGCAGCGCCCCGCCCGAACAGGCGTCCGCCGCGCTCGGTCGGCTCGAACGGCGGGCTGTCCCAGTCGGCGTCGTCGCCGGGCGGCTGCACGTCGTGGTGGGCGTACAGCAGGACGGTCGGCGCACCGTCGGGGGCGGGTCGGCGGCCGACGACCGCGGGCGCGCCTCGGGGGACGGTGAGCACCTGGACGTCGTCGATGCCCGCCCCGCGCAGGAGCGCCACGACGGCGTCGGCGCTCGCGGCGACGTGCGCCTGGTCGAACTCGGCGTTGGACACGCTCGGGATCCGGACGAGGTCCTCGAGATCGGCGCGCAGTGCGCCGAACGCGGACGCGGTCCTGGACCGCAGGGCGTCCGTGCGGTCGCCGGGCAGGACGGAGGACAGGGGGGCAGCGTCGGTCACGGACAGGCACGCTACTCGACTACCCTGGCGGGGTGTTCGGACGCAGCAACGACCCCCAGCCCGTGACTCCCGCCCTGACGGAGAGCACCCCGCCCTCGGACGCGGGCAAGGGCCGTCCGACGCCGAAGCGCAAGGTCTCCGAGGCCGCGAACAAGCGCCCGCTGGTGGCTCCGACCACCAAGAAGGCCAGCCGCGAGCAGGCCAAGGCGCAGCGCGACATCGAGTACCGCGCGATGCAGACCGGCGACGAGCGCAACATGCCGCTCAAGGACCGCGGGCCCGTGCGGCGGTACATCCGCGACTCCGTGGACGCCCGCTGGAACCTCGGCGAGTTCTTCCTGCCGGTGGCGGCGGTCTTCCTGGTCATCCAGTTCGCGCTCGCCAAGACCGGGTTCGCGGTGTTCGCCATCCTGGCCCTGTACGTCTACATCATCGCTGCCGTGATCGACGGCTGGCTGATGTGGCGCGGCCTGAAGAAGCGGCTCGTGGCCAAGTTCGGGATCGAGCAGCTGCCCCGGGGCGCCGCCATGTACGCCGTCCTGCGCGCGTTCCAGATCCGGCCGTCGCGCATGCCCAAGCCGCAGGTCAAGCACGGCCAGCGACCCGTCTGACGCCGCCGTAGGGTGGCGGCCATGGTTTCCTACCGCTACCTGGGCCGTTCCGGCCTGAAGATCACCGAGATCACCTACGGCAACTGGCTCACGCACGGCTCGCAGGTGGAGAACGACACCGCGAAGGCCTGCGTGCGCGCCGCGCTCGACGCGGGCATCACCAGCTTCGACACCGCCGACGTCTACGCCAACACCAAGGCCGAGACCGTGCTGGGCGAGGCCCTGAAGGGCGAGCGGCGCCAGTCGCTCGAGATCTTCACCAAGGTGTACTGGCCCACCGGCCCCGGCGGTGCCAACGACAGCGGGCTGTCGCGCAAACACATCCTCGAGTCGATCGACGGCTCGCTGCAGCGCCTGCAGACCGACTACGTGGACCTGTACCAGGCGCACCGGTACGACGAGTCGACGCCGCTCGAGGAGACGATGCAGGCGTTCGCCGACGTCGTCCGTGCGGGCAAGGCGCTCTACATCGGAGTCTCCGAGTGGACCGCCGACCAGATCCGGGCCGGGCACGCGCTGGCCCAGGACCTCGGCGTCCAGCTCATCTCGAACCAGCCGCAGTACTCCGCGCTGTGGCGGGTCATCGAGGGCGAGGTCGTCCCCACGTCGGCCGAGCTCGGCGTCTCGCAGATCGTCTGGTCCCCGGTCGCGCAGGGCGTCCTCACCGGCAAGTACAAGCCGGGTCAGGCGCCGCCCGCCGGGTCGCGCGCGACCGACGACAAGGGCGGGGCGCGGATGATCGGGCGCTTCCTCGAGAAGCCGGACGTGCTGCAGCGCGTGCAGGACCTCACGCCCGTGGCCGACGAGCTCGGCCTGTCGCTGGCGCAGCTGGCCGTGGCGTGGGTGCTGCAGAACGCGAACGTCGCCGCCGCGATCATCGGCGCGTCGCGTCCGGAGCAGGTCACCGAGAACGTCAAGGCGTCCGGCGTGACCATCCCGGCGGAGCTGCTGGCGCGGATCGACACGATCCTGGGCGACTCGGTGGTCTCCGACCCCGCCGAGACCGCGAAGAACGCACCGCCCGCCCGCTGACCGACGAGCCGGCCCTGGAGCCCTTCCGGGGCCGGCTCAGACGGCGACGGGCTCCTCGACGGGGACCTCGGCCACCGTCAGCCACGCCAGGAACACGTGCACGAGCGGGCCGATCGCCAGCGCGTACGCGAGCGTGGCGAACCCGACCGTCCCGCCGAGCAGCCAGCCGACCGCCACGACGGCGACCTCGATGGTCGTCCGGACCAGCCGGACGGAGCGCCCGGTCCGGCGCACGAGCCCGGTCATGAGGCCGTCGCGCGGGCCCGGGCCGAGGCGGGCGCCGACGTAGAGGCCGGTGGCCACCCCGTTCAGGAGGATCCCGCCGGCCGCGAGCGCGATGCGGACCCCCGTCGCGTCGGGCAGCACCCCGAGCAGAGCCAGGAACGGGTCCACGAGCACGCTGATGACGATCACGTTCGCGACGGTGCCGACACCCGGGCGCTGGCGCAGCGGGATCCAGCACGCCAGGACCACCAGGCCGACGAGCAGCGTGACCGTGCCGAACGACAGGTCGGTGTGCCGGACGATCCCCTGGGTGAGGACGTCCCACGGCATGCTGCCCAGGCCGGCGTCGACGAGCATGGCGATCGACAGGGCGTAGAGGACGAGCCCGGTCAGCAGCTGCACGCCTCGACGCACGGGACGCGCGTCAGGAGCGATCCAGGTCGGCACCGCGCGAGCATACGTGCGCCCGTCGCGGAGGCTCACGGGCGTCCCTCGAACCAGTCGGCGTGCGACGCGGGCGGGGGCCGGTGGCCCAGCCCGTCGCGGCGGACGACGACGGCGAGGCTGACGACGAGACCGGCAAGGACGATCAGCGCGGGTATCCACATGCTCATAGTCATCAAGAATGGGCACAAGTGGCTGTTCTTCCCATAGCCACTTGAGGCATAGTGGCCTCATGTCCTCCCTCGAGCTGCCTGCTGACCGCCGAATCAGTGGCCACCGCCTCGGCGCCGTGCTCGGCGCGTGGCAGCGGCCAGGTCCGGCCTACCTGGCCCTGGCGGATGCCGTGCGCGCCGCGATCCTGTCCGGCACGGTGCCGCTCAGCACCCGGCTGCCCAGCGAACGGGAGCTCGCCGACGCCGCTGGTGTGTCCCGCACGACCACCACCGCCACCTACGGCCTGCTCCGCGACGAGGGGTACCTGGTGAGCCGCCGCGGCTCGGGCACGGTGACCACCCTGCCGTCCGGCCCGGGAGCACGGGTGTCGATGGCGGAGTCGGTGAGCGACGAGCCCGGCATCGTCGACCTCGCGATGGCGGCGCCGTCGGCCCCGTCCTCGCTGCACGGCGCGTACCTCGCCGCGCTCGACGCGCTCCCCCGCCACCTGGCCGGCACCGGCTACTCACCCCAGGGGCTACTGGTCCTGCGGGAGGCGATCGCGCACTGGTACACGCAGCGCGGCACGCCGACGACGCCCGACCAGCTGCTGGTGACCACCGGCGCCCAGCAGGCCATCCACCTGCTGGTCAACGCCCACGCGGGTCCCGGGGACCGCGTGGTCGTCGAGCACCCCACCTACCCGCACGCGATCGACGTGGTGCGGGCCGCGGGCGCCCGACCGGTGCCGGTGCCCTCCGGCGGGACCGGCCTCGACATCGACCTCCTCGAGTCGACGCTCCGCCAGGTGGCGCCGCGGCTGGTCTACCTGATCCCCGCGCACCGCAACCCCACGGGCACGAGCCTGAGCGACGAGGACCGCGCCCGCGTGCGCGCGCTCGCCCGCCGGTACCGCACGGCGATCGTCGGCGACGAGGTGCTCGCGGAGCTGACCATGGACGGCCCGACGCCCGGGTCGTTCGCGGGCGACGGGACGGCCGCCGCCTACGTGGTCTCGATCGGCTCGGCGTCGAAGAGCTTCTGGGGCGGCCTCCGCGTGGGCTGGGTCCGCGCGCACCCCGACCTGGTCGCCCGCCTGGCCGCGTCCCGGGCGCACGTCGACATCGGGACTCCCGCGCTCGAGCAGCTGGTGGTCGCCGAGCTCATGGCGCACTCCGACGACCTGCTGGCCCGCCGACGCGACGCGCTGCGGGAGCGCCGCGACCTGCTCGTCGGCCTGCTGCTGGACCAGCTGCCGTCGTGGCAGTTCGAGGTCCCCGCGGGTGGGCTGTCGCTCTGGGCCGACCTCGGTGCACCCGTGTCGAGCGCGCTCGCCGCGATCTCCACCCGGCACGGCGTGCGAGTGGTGCCCGGGACCGCGTTCGGGGTGGACGGCAGCTTCGAGAGGAACCTGCGGCTGCCGTTCAGCGCGTCGGCCGACGACCTGCGGCGCGCGGTGGCCGGGCTCGCCGACGCGTGGGCGGGGCTGGGCGTGACCGAGCCTGTCGCGGGACCCGCTCGGGTCCACGCGATGGTGTGAGCGCGGTCAGATCAGCGGGAGCGTGATCGTCGGGGTCGCCTGGCTGCCCTCGTGCAGCAGGTGCACCGCCTGGACGCCCTGGGCGGCCAGCGTGCGCCAGTGCTCACCCAGCCACTGCTCGGCGTCGTACTGGGTGGTGAAGACCGGGCTGACGGGCCGGTCGAGCACAGCGCCGCCCGCGCCGTCGAAGCGCCACTCCCACTGCGGCCGCAGGACCATCAGGCGACCGCCTTCCGACGAGCGGGGACGCGGAGCGCCTCGTCCGCCGCGAGCGCCCTCGCGATCCGCGTGGCGTACGCGGGCCCCTCGTAGATGAGGCCCGTGTAGCCCTGCACGAGGGTCGCGCCGACCGCCAGGTACTCGCGCGCGTCGGCGGGGGTCGTGATGCCACCGACGCCGATGATCACCGCGTCGGGGCCGAGGCGGCTGCGCAGGCGTGCCACCACGTCGAGCCCGCGGGCCAGCACCGGCGGACCGGACAGGCCACCGGGTCCGAGGTCGTGGCCGATGGTCGTGTTGACCGCGACGATCCCGTCCAGGCCCAGCTCGGCGGCGAGCTCGGCCACCGCGTCGACGTCGTCGTCGGACAGGTCGGGGGCGATTTTCACCAGCAGCGGCACGGGAGCGAGCCCCCCGGCGGCCGTCGCCTCGTCGGCCGCCACGCGGGTGGCCTCGAGGATGGGGCGCAGCGCCTCCACCGACTGCAGGTCCCGCAGTCCGGGGGTGTTGGGCGAGGACACGTTGACCACCAGGTAGTCGGCGTACGGGGCGAGCCGTCCCGCGCTGGTCGCGTAGTCGGCGGCGGCGTGCTCGGCGTGGGTCGTCTTGGTCTTCCCGATGTTCACGCCGACCACGAGCCGCCGGCCCGCCGGGGTGGCGCGCAGGCGACGGAGCCGGGCCGCCACCGCGGCGGACCCCTCGTTGTTGAAGCCCATCCGGTTGCGCAGGGCGCGCTGGTCGAGCACACGCCAGAGCCGCGGCGGCTCGTTGCCGGGCTGCGACTGCGCGGTGACGGTCCCCACCTCCACGAACCCGAAGCCGAGCATGACCAGCCCGGCCACGCCGACCGCGTTCTTGTCGAAGCCGGCGGCCAGCCCGAACCGGGAGGGGAACCGGCGGCCCCACACCTCGACGGATCCGCGGTCGGAGGCCCGGAAGACGCGATGCACGACGTCACGCAGCAGCGGGACCTGCGCCACCACGCGGATCAACCGGAACGCGACCTCGTGCGCGCGCTCGGGGTCCATGCGCTTGAAGACGAGGTCGAACAGCAGGCGGTACACGTTTCTCACCCTAGGTCGTCGGACGCAGCCGGCACGTCGGCCGTCCGCCCGGTGCGCCACAGCCAGAGCAGACCGAGGAACGGCAGGAGCAGCGGGACGTAGCCGTAACCCTGCCCGAACGCCGACCAGACCGTCTCGTCGGGGAAGTCGCCCACGTCCACGAGCGACAGGACGCCGACGGTCAGGACGCCGACCATCTCGATCGAGACCGCCCACCACGCGAGCGTGCGCCGGTCGGTGGCCAGCGCGATCGTCGCGACGACGTACACGAGCCCCGCGCCGAGCGACAGGAGGTACGCGACCGGTGCCTCGTCGAGCTTGGTGGCCACCTGGTAGATGCCGCGGGCCGTCGCGGCGAGCGCGAGGATCCCGTACACCGCCACGAGCAGCCGGCCGGGGCCGCTGCCCGTCCGGCGCGAGCGAGCCGTTCGGTCGGTCACACGGTCCCCCAGATCTGGAGCAGTCGGTACTCGAGGAAGGCCACGGTCAGCGCCGCGACGAGAAGGACGACCGAGCTCCACCGCGTGCGCTCGGCGAACGCCCAGGCGGCCGCGATCGGCAGGACGAGCAGCTGCGTGAGCACGTAGCCCCACAGCAGGACCCCGTCCACGTCCGGCGACCCGGTGGCCGCGAGAACGCCCGCGACGGCGGCCTGGACGACGAGAACGCCCTCGACCACGGCCGCGCCCCACAGCTGGCGCAGGACGACCGCCCGGTCCCGGACGACGAACCAGAGGGCCCAGCCGCCGAGCGCCAGGCACAGGGCGACGACGAGCAGCGCGAGGGGGGCGATCACGATGCCCCACCGTACCGGCGACGCACGAGGGGTCCGTGCACCGACCTATCATCGAGCCGTGACCGTCTCGCTGACCTCCCAGGACCTTGCCCGCCTCGCCGTCGACGCCCTGGTCGTCGCGGTCGCCCAGCAGGACGGCGCCGCCGTCGTCCTGGGCGCCGAGCGCCTTCCCAAGGAGCTGCGCGCCCAGCTGGCCGACGCGGCCGCCCTGGGCATCACCGGTGCGGCCGACGAGGTCCGCCGCCTGCCCGGCACCGGCCTGGCCGCCACGGTCCTCGTCCTGACCGGTGTCGGCCCCGCGGACAAGGTCACCCCCGAGGTGCTCCGCCGCGCGGCCGGCGCGGCGACGCGCGAGCTCGCCGGCACCGCCCGCGTGGCGGTCGCCCTCCCCGCCGACGACGTGGCGTCGGTCGCGGCCGTCGCCGAGGGCGCCCTGCTCGGCGCCTACTCCTACACCCGCTACCGCGCGTCCGAGGCGGCCAAGCAGGCTCCCGTCGCCGCGATCCAGATCGTCACCGCCCACCCCCGCGACCACGCGGCGATCGGCGCCGTCGCCCGTGCCGAGGTGATCGCAGCCGCGGTGCACGGCACCCGCGACCTGGTGAACGCCGCACCGAACGACCTGTACCCGGCCGCGTTCGCCGAGGCGGCGAAGACGGCCGCCAAGGACTCGGGCGCCAAGGGCCTGAAGATCACCGTGCTCGACGACAAGGCGCTCGCCGCCGGTGGGTACGGCGGTCTCGTCGGGGTCGGTCAGGGGTCGGTCCGCGGCCCCCGCCTGGTCAAGGTGGCCTACTCGCCGTCGCGCCCGAAGGTGAAGGTCGCGCTCGTCGGCAAGGGCATCACGTTCGACTCCGGCGGCATCTCGATCAAGCCCGCCGCCGGCATGGAGGCCATGAAGTCCGACATGGCCGGCGCCGCCGCGGTGCTGCACACGGTCATCGCCGCCGCACGCCTCGAGCTGCCCGTCGCGGTCACCGGCTGGCTGTGCCTCGCGGAGAACATGCCGTCCGGCACCGCCCAGCGCCCGTCCGACGTGCTGACCATCCGCGGCGGCAAGACCGTCGAGGTGCTCAACACCGACGCCGAGGGACGCCTCGTGATGGCCGACGGCCTCGTGGCCGCCGTCGAGGAGAAGCCCGACGTCGTCATCGACATCGCCACCCTGACCGGTGCGCAGCTGATCGCCCTCGGCCACCGCGTGTCCGCCGTGATGGGCACCGACGACGTGCGCGGCGAGGTCGTCGCGGCGGCGCAGGCCAGCGGCGAGCAGTTCTGGCCGATGCCGCTGCCCGCGGACCTGCGCGCGGGCCTGAAGTCGAAGGTCGCGGACATCGCGAACATCAGCGACCGCTTCGGCGGCATGCTCACCGCCGGGATCTTCCTGCAGGAGTTCGTCGGGACGACGCCGTGGGCGCACCTCGACATCGCGGGGCCCGCGTACAACGAGCGGTCGGCGCACGGCTACACGCCCGTGGGCGGTACCGGCGTCGGCGTCCGGACGCTGCTCGCCCTGCTGGAGGGTCGCGCTCCGTCGGCCTAGGCGTGCTTGCGCTTGTGCGCGAGCCGCTGCCGCGAGTTCCAGTCCCGGAACCGCTGCGGGTAGCCGGTCCGCTGCACGTCGTAGACCGGGATGCCCAGGTCGCGCGCCAGGTCCCACGCCGTCTTCGGGTCCGGCACCCGGCGCCGCGTCCACTCACCGTCGGTCGCGACGAGCATCATCGTCGTCGGGGTGTCGTGGGTCTGCGGCTCCACGTAGGCCTCGACGCCGACCCGGGTCGCGACGAAGTCGCGCAGGTGTGCCACGGTCGCGGCACGCGCGTCCCGATCCGTCGGCGCGTCGGTGGCGGCCGGCTTGCGGCGCGAGAACAGGCCCATGGCGCACGAGGGTAACCTGCGAGCCTGTCGATCCGCGGGGTGTTCGCGCCGGACGGAACATCAGTCATGGGACGACTGTTCGGAGTGTCACATGGTCGTGCGTGCCGTCCAGGTCGTTCGCTGCCTGCAGGGATGACAGGATGGTCGGCAAGCTCGAGACCACCAAGTCTGCGTATGAGGAGTCTGCACGTGGCCGACACGAACGGCACCGCTTTCGACATCGTCGTCCTGGGCGGAGGCAGTGGCGGCTACGCCGCTGCTCTGCGCGCCGCACAGCTGGGGAAGTCCGTCGCCCTGGTCGAGGCCGACAAGGTGGGTGGCACCTGCCTCCACTACGGCTGCATCCCGACCAAGGCGCTGCTGCACGCGGCCGAGCTGGCGGACAACGCCCGCGACGGTGCGCATTTCGGGGTGCACTCCACGCTCGACCGGATCGACATGGCCGGGGTGAACGAGTACAAGTCCACCGTGATCGGCCGGCTCTACAAGGGCCTGCAGGGACTCATCAAGTCCCGCAAGATCACCGTCTTCGAGGGCTTCGGCAAGCTGGTCGGCCCCGACACCGTCGAGGTCAACGGCGAGCGCATCACCGGCGGGCACGTCATCGTCGCCACCGGCTCCTACGCCCGCTCGCTGCCCGGTCTGGAGATCGGCGGCCGCGTCATCACCTCCGATCAGGCCCTGCAGCTCGACTGGGTGCCCAAGTCGGCGATCATCCTCGGCGGCGGCGTCATCGGCTCGGAGTTCGCCAGCGTCTGGAAGTCCTTCGGCGCGGACGTCACGATCATCGAGGCGCTCCCCCACCTGGTCCCCAACGAGGACGAGGCGCTGTCCAAGGCGTTCGAGCGCGCGTTCCGCAAGCGCGGCATCAACTTCAACGTGGGCGTCCGGTTCTCCGGCGTGACGCAGGACGACAACGGCGTGCACGTCTCGCTCGAGGACGGCAAGACGTTCGACGCCGATCTCCTGCTGGTCGCCGTCGGCCGCGGACCGCGCACCTCCGGGGTCGGCTTCGAGGAGCAGGGCCTCACCCTCGACCGCGGCTTCGTCATCACCGACGAGCGCCTGCACACCGGCGTCGGCAACATCTACGCGGTCGGCGACATCGTCCCCGGCCTGCAGCTCGCGCACCGCGGGTTCGCGCAGGGCATCTTCGTCGCCGAGGAGATCGCGGGCCTCAAGCCCGCGGCCATCGTCGAGTCGGGCATCCCGCGCGTGACGTACTCCGACCCCGAGGTCGCCTCGGTGGGTCTCACGGAGGCGCGCGCCAAGGAGGTCCACGGCGCGGACGCGGTCGAGACGCTCGAGTACAACCTGGGCGGCAACGGCAAGAGCCAGATCCTCGGCACGCAGGGCTTCATCAAGCTCGTCCGCCAGAAGGACGGTCCCGTGGTCGGCGTGCACATGATCGGCGCGCGCGTCGGCGAGCTCATCGGCGAGGGCCAGCTCATCGTGAACTGGGAGGCCTACCCCGAGGACGTCGCCTCCCTCGTGCACGCACACCCCACGCAGAACGAGGCCCTCGGGGAGGCGCACCTCGCGCTCGCCGGCAAGCCGCTGCACGCCCACAACTGACCACACGATTCGAAGGAGACACGAGCGGTCATGTCCGACAACGTGCAGCTGCCCGCCCTCGGTGAGTCCGTCACCGAGGGGACCGTCACCCGCTGGCTGAAGAACGTGGGCGACACGGTGGAGGTCGACGAGCCGCTGCTCGAGATCTCCACCGACAAGGTCGACACCGAGATCCCGTCGCCGTTCGCCGGCGTGCTGGAGCAGATCCTGGTCCAGGAGGACGAGACCGTCGAGGTCGGCGCCACGCTGGCCGTCATCGGCTCCGGCGAGGGTGCCTCGACGCAGGAGTCCGCTCCCGCGGAGGAGCCCGCCGCGGAGCAGCCCGCCGCCGAGGAGCCGGCCGCCGAGCAGGCACCGGCGGAGGAGCCCGCCGCCGAGGCCGCTCCCGCGGAGCAGCCGGTGGAGGAGCACGAGGAGCCGGCCGCCGCCGCCGCCTCCGAGGGCGCCGTCGGCGAGAACGTCACGCTGCCCGCACTGGGCGAGTCCGTGACCGAGGGCACCGTCACCCGCTGGCTCAAGGCCGTCGGCGACGACGTCGCCGTCGACGAGCCGCTGCTCGAGATCTCCACCGACAAGGTCGACACCGAGATCCCGTCGCCGTTCGCGGGCACGCTCCAGCAGATCCTGGTCCAGGAGGACGAGACCGTCGAGGTCGGTGCGGTGCTCGCCGTCATCGGCTCCGGCGCCGCCGCCTCCGCACCCGCGCCCGCCGAGAAGGTGCCGGAGAAGGCCCCGGAGCCCGAGAAGGCGCCCGAGCCGCAGTCTGCTCCCGAGCCGGCAGCCGAGCAGGAGTCTGCCCCCGCGGCGGCACCCGCTCCGGTCCCGGCGACGCCCACCCCGGCCCCGGTCCCCGCCACCCCTGCCGCGGCGCCCGCAGCCGCTGCGGTGTCCGGCACCTACCTCACGCCGCTCGTCCGCAAGCTCGCGGCCGACAAGGGCGTGGACGTCGCGTCGCTCGTCGGCACCGGCGTCGGCGGTCGCATCCGCAAGGAGGACGTCCTCGACGCTGCCGCCAAGGCCGAGGCCGAGAAGGCCGCCGCCGAGGCCGCCAAGGCTCAGCCCGCCGCGGCCGCACCGGCTGCCCCGGCCCCGAAGGCGGCCCCCGTCCCGGCCGTGTCCCCCCTGCGGGGCACCACCGAGAAGGCCAGCAGGCTGCGCCAGATCATCGCCGAGCGCATGGTCGACGCCCTGCACTCGCAGGCGCAGCTGACCACCGTGGTCGAGGTGGACGTCACCCGGGTCGCCCGGCTGCGCGCCAAGGCGAAGGAGGACTTCAAGGCACGCGAGGGCGTCAACCTCACGTTCCTGCCGTTCTTCGTCCTGGCCGCGATCGAGGGTCTCAAGGCGTTCCCGAAGATCAACGGCGTGCTCGAGGGCAACCAGATCACGTACCACGCCCAGGAGAACGTCGGCATCGCGGTCGACACCGAGAAGGGGCTGCTCGTCCCGGTGATCCGCGACGCGGGCGACCTCAACCTCGCCGGGATCTCGCGCAAGATCGTGGACCTGGCCGGCCGCACCCGCCAGAACAAGGTCACGCCCGACGAGCTCAGCGGCGCCACGTTCACCGTGACCAACACGGGCTCGGGCGGCGCGATCATCGACACGCCGATCGTCCCCGGTGGCACGTCGGCGATCCTCGGCACGGGTGCGATCGTCAAGCGCCCCGTGGTCATCCAGGACGCGGACGGCGCCGAGGTCATCGCGATCCGGTCGATGTGCTACCTGTCGCTGTCGTACGACCACCGCCTGGTCGACGGCGCCGACGCGTCGCGCTACCTCACCGCGGTGAAGAACCGCATCGAGGAGGGCGCATTCGAGTCCGAGGTCGGACTCTGACGCGCTAGCACCTGACGCACCACGACGGCCCGGGACCCGCGCAGGGGACCGGGCCGCCGTGCGTCCGCTCCCACCGGGCCGGGACGACCGGGCGACCGTAGGGTGAGCGCCATGCAGGTCGTCATCGCCGGGTCGCACGGCTTCATCGGGAGCGCACTCGTCCCCCACCTCCGCCGCACCGGCCACACCGTCCGCACGCTCGTGCGTGGCAACGCAGCCCGCCCGTCCGAGATCGCGTGGGACCCCGACACCGGACGCCTGGACTCCGCGTCGCTCGCGGACGCGGACGCGGTCATCAACCTGGCCGGGGTCAACCCGGGCAGGTGGCCGCTGACCACCTCGCGCAAGCGGGCCGTCCTGTCCTCACGGCTGCGCACCACGGGCCTCCTCGCCCGGACGCTCGCCGAGCTCGACGGCGGCGGCCCGCGGGTCATGCTCCAGGCGTCGGGGATCGGCGCGTACGGCTCGCGGGGCGAGGACCTGCTCGCCGAGGACGAACCGCTCGGCACCACGTTCTTCGCGAACGTCGTACGGCAGTGGGAGTCCGCGACCGCACCGGCCCAGGACGCCGACGTCCGGGTGGCCCACCTGCGCACCGGCATCGTGCTCGGAAAGGGCGGTGGCGCCCTCGGACCGCTGCTGCCGCTGATCAAGGCGGGGCTCGGAGGGCGGCTCGGCTCCGGGAAGCAGTTCTGGCCCTGGATCACGCTGCTCGACCAGGTCCGCGCCATCGAGCACCTGCTGACCGCGCCGGTGCACGGCCCGGTCAACCTGGTGACCAGGCCGGCGCGCAACGCCGACGTGGTCTCCGCGCTGGCCTCGGCGATGCACCGGCCGGCCCTCATCCCCGTGCCGGCGTTCGCGTTGCGCCTGGTGCTCGGCGACTTCTCGTCGGAGGTCCTCGGGTCCATCCGCGCGGTCCCGGCGGTCCTCGATGCCAGCGGCTTCCAGCCGACGCACGCGGACCTGCGCACCGCCGCCGACTGGGTCGCGCAGCGCGACTGACGACGCCCCGGCGTCAGTCGTTGATCGCCTCGACGCCCTGCTGCTCGAGCCGGGCGAGGTGGTCCCGCATCTCCTGGAGGACCTCGGGGCGATGGCCGTCCCAGTCGGTGACCTCCCCGACCACCCGCAGCGGGTGCCGCGTCCGGTACGACCTCGTCGGGTTGCCCGGGAACCGCTTGTCCGTCAGGTTCGGGTCGTTCTCCAGGGCCCCGGTCGGCTCGACCAGGTAGATCCGGCCCCGGCCCTCGCCCACGGCCAGCTCCGCGCCCCAGGTCGCGGCGTCGAGGGTGGCGGTCAGGTAGACGAAGTTCGCGGTCGCCCGCGCGCCGTAGTTCGAGCCGCGCCCGGGTTGGAGCAGGTCCCCCACCTGCAGGTCCGCCTTCGTCCCGTGGTAGAACGGCCCGTCGTCCTGGACCTGCGGCGTCTGCTCGTCTTCCATGTGGCCCCCTCGTCGTGGTCCCAGTGAACACCGCTCACGGGCGCCGGACGTCCCAGACCCGCCATCCGTGCGGGGTCCACCGCAGCCCCAGGACGACCGTCCGGACCGCCGACGCGGCCACCTGCGTGGCGGCCCCGCCGTCGGCAGGCACCCGGTCGTACGCGGACGTTGCGGTCGTGACGGCGACGTCCGTCGTCCCACGACGGCTGTCGTCCGCGACCAGCCACGCGTCCTGCACGTCGACGGCGAACCCGTCCAGCCGCACGCCGTCGAGGTCCGGCAGCAGCAGCGAGTCGGCTCGGTACGCCGGACCGTCCACCACCTCGACGGCGCCCAGGGCCGCCGGGTCCCCCGCCCCGAGGACCTCCGCCCGCAGCCGGCTGAGCGCGATGGCGGCCACCACCGGATCGTCCGTCTCCCGGGGCGCGGCGGTCGCTGCAGGGGCCTCGGCCCCGAGCACCCGCCAGCCCACGACGCCACCGCCCAGGACGAGGGCTGCGGCCACGACCGACGCGGCAAGGCGCACCGACCGCCGCCGGCGTCGCGCCCGCTCGTCGCGACGTGTGCCGGTCTGGCGTCGGACCTGGTCTCCCTCGCGCGCGCCGGTCGACAGGGCCGACGACGCGAGCTGACCGGCGTCGGGGAGCCGGACCGGCGTCGGCTCGGTGGCGCGGTAGCACCCGTCCACCACCTGCTCGGCGGAGAGCCCTGGGACGGTCAGCAGGTCCGTGAGCACCTCCCGCACCGTGAGCTCGCCCGCGACGCCGGTGACCAGGTCCACGTCCGCCCCGGGCATCTGGGCGAGGACCGCGGTCACCAGTCGGCGCAGGTCCGCCTCGGTGTCGTCGGCTCCGGCGAGAGCACCGCGGAGGTCCGTGAGCACCGGTCGCCCGTCGGGTCGCACCACCACCGTCGACTCGCTCACCGAGCCGTGCGCCAGCCCGACGGCCCGCAATACCTCGATGGCGCCGGCCAGCGGGATCGTGACCGTCGCGGCCTCGCCGTCGGTCAGCGGTGCCCGTGCCGCGCGGATCTGCGCGAGCGAGAGCCCGGGGACGTGCTCGACGACCAGCCCCACCCGGCCAGGGGACAGATCGAGCACCTCCAGCACCTGCGGGAGGTGCTCGTGCCGCACCTCGCGGAGGCGTGCCGCGCGCTCGGAGAGCCGGGCGTCCACGATCCCGGGGACGACGTGGAGCTCGATCAGTCGGTCCGCGTCGTCCAGCGCCGCGGCCACGCACCCCGCTGCGGTGACCTCGACGGCCCGGAAGCCGGCGTGAGCGAGGGCGCTCTCCACGTCGCTCGGCACGAGCAGGCTGTCCATGCGTGCCATCCAAGACCGGTCGGCGCCGGCGCGTCGTCCGTCATCCACAGCTCAGGGCAGTCGGACGACCCTGTGCTCGGCGGCCGAGACCATCGCGGCGTCCAGCACCCGCGCCGTCCGTGCCGCGTCGGCCGGATCGACGGGAGGCGGCCCCCCGTCGACCACCCACCGCACGACGGCGCGGTAGAGGTCGACGTGCCCACCGGCTGCGCGGGGCACAGGCTGCCGGTCCGCGCCGCGCACCAGCCAGCCCTCGTGCACCGGCTCGCCGGGCCGGCGCGTCTCCTCGTAGGCGTCGTCGAGCGCCCCGAACGGCGTCGGCTCGCCCTCGAAGCTGGTCACCAGGTACGCCCCGGCGTCGCCCAGCACCCGCGTCCGGGGACCGGGTGCCCCAACCACGGCGCCGGCCTGCAGGTGGCTCACGACCCCGTTCTGCGCGTGCACGAGGGCGAGGAACACGTCGTCCACCGCCGGGGTCGTGCGAGCGTGCAGCTCGGCGTAGACCTGCTCGACCGGCCCGAACAGCTGGATCGCGGAGTCGACCAGGTGCGCGCCGAGGTCGAGCAGCAGACCGCCGGACTCGGGGTCGTTCTCCTTCCAGCGGTCCTGCGGCACGGGCCGGAACCGCTCCCAGCGCCGCTCGAACCGGTGCACCGTCCCCAGCTCTCCGCGATCGAGCAGGCCGAGCAGGGTGAGCTGCTCGGGGTCCCACCGGCGGTTCTGGAAGACGGTGAGGCGCCCGTCGGCGAGCCCGGCCAGCAGCTCCGCGTCGGCCGCGGACGTCGCCAGCGGCTTGTCGACGAGCACGTGCAGACCCGCGTCGATCGCAGCCCGCACGTGCGCGACGTGCTCGCCCGTGGGGCTCGCGATCACCACGAGATCGAGCTCGTCGGCGTGCGCCAGCAGGGCGTCGATGTCGGGGACCACGGTCGCACCGGGCCAGTCCTGCGCCACCTGCTCCGCGCGGCTGCGCGTGACGACGACCGTCACGCGCTGACCCGCCTCTCGCAGCAGCCGGGCGTGGATCCCCCGGCCTGCTCCCCCGTACCCGACCAGCCCGACCCGTAGCGCCTGCATGCGACTCACTCTAGGTCGGTGCCGCCCTGCGCCGGCCGCCGCGACAGCGCACTGGGCCACCACGTCCGGTGGTCGAGGTCGTGCACCAGCGCAGGCACCAGGAGGCTGCGGACCACGAGCGTGTCCAGCAGGACGCCGAACGCGACGATGAACGCGATCTGCGCCAGGAACAGCAGTGGGATGACGCCGAGCGCGGCGAACGTGGTGGCCAGCACCACACCGGCCGACGTGATCACGCCACCGGTCACGGCCAGGCCGCGGACCACGCCCGCACGGGTCCCCACCTTCACCGACTCCTCGCGCACCCGGGTCATGAGGAAGATCGAGTAGTCGACCCCGAGCGCCACCAGGAACACGAACGCGAACAGCGGGACCACGGGGTCGGCGCCGGCGAAGCCGAACACGTGGTTGAAGACGATCGCCGACACCCCGAGCGCCGCGGCGAACGAGAGCACGTTGGCCACCAGGAGCAGCGCGGCCGCGACCACCGACCGCAGCAGGAACATGAGGATCAGCCCGATCACGACCAGGACAACCGGCACGATCACCCGCAGGTCGCGCTCGCTGGCCAGCTGGGTGTCGAGCGTCTCGGCGGCGGCGCCACCGACCAGGACGCTGGGGCTGGCCTCGTGCACGGCGGTCCGCAGGTCCTCGACCGTCGCCACCGCCGCCTGCGTGTCGGCGGACGCCGTCGTGGTGACGTCCAGGCGGGTACGCCCGTCGATGACGATCGGCGGCGCATCCGTGCTCGGTGCACCCGCACCGGCCGGCGCTCCCGTGTAGGGCACCACGGACTCGACGCCGTCGACGCCCTCCGCCGCGGTGGTGACGACCGCGACGTCGCCTTCGTCGACCAGGACGATCGCCGGCTGGACCGCGCCGGCCGGGAAGTGCTCACCGAGCACGGCCTCCCCGGAGACTGCGTCGACGTCGGTGAGGAAGATGTCGACCTGGCTGGTCCCGGACGCCTTGAGGGTGGGCAGGAACGCGGCGCCGACGCACAGGGCGAGCGCCGTGAGGATCCAGACCGGGCGGGCGTGCCGTCCGACGAAGCGCGCGAGGCGGGCCCAGAGGCCGGGGCCGGCGGACGGGTCCACGGCGGTCGCCGCTGCGGTGTCCCCGTCGGCGACGAGCGCGTCCGCGCGGGGCGCGCGCGGCCAGAACAGGACGCGCGAGCGCTTGCCGAACACGAGCAGCAGCGCGGGCAGGAGGGTCAGCGCGCCGAGCAGGGCGGACGCGATGCCGATCGCTGCGACCGGTCCGAGGCTCCGGTTGGAGCCCAGGTCCGACAGCAGAAGGCACAGCACGCCGGCGATGACCGTGCCGGCACTCGCCGCGATCGGCTCGACGCAGGCACGCAGGGCGCGCCGCATGGCCGCGGCCGGGTGCTCGACGTGGTGGAGCTCCTCCCGGTAGCGCGCGACCAGCAGCAACGCGTAGTCCACGGAGGCGCCGACCACGAGGATCGACAGGATGCCCTGGGACTGGCCGTTGAGGACCAGCGTGCCGTTCTTGGCGAGGGTGTAGACCACCAGCCCGGCGAGGCAGAGCGCGAACACGGCGGTGACGATCACGACGAACGGGAGGAACGGCGAGCGGTAGACGATTGCGAGGATCAGCAGCACCGCACCGAGAGCGACGAGCAGCAGGACACCGTCGATGCCACCGAACGCGGTGACGAGGTCGGCGACGAACCCGGCCGGACCCGTGACCCACGCCTGGAGGCCGGGCTCGCCCGCGGTGGTGGCGGTCGCGGCGAGCTCCTCGTCGAGGGACTCGCGCAGCGCCACGACGAACGAGCCGGCGACCCGTTCCTCGTCGGCCAGCAGCTGCTCGGCCTTCGCGCCGTCCAGCGAGATCGCGACCAGCAGCGCCTCGCCGTCCTCGGCGGGCACGACCACCGGCTCGCCCACCAGGTACTCCGACCACGTGCCGTCGTTGCCCTCGGGCAGGGGCAGGTCGGGGATCCCCTGTGCCCACTCCTGCACGGCGGTGAGCTGGTCGGGGGTGACCTCGCTCCCGTCCTCCGGCCGGAGCACGACCAGCGCAGGTAGTGTCTCCGTGTCGACGAAGCCCTTGCTCTCCTCGGCGGCCCTGGTGGACTCGGCCGACGACGGCAGGAACGCGGAGGCGTCGTTCGTCTGGACCTGCGACAGCTTGCCCTGCGCCATCCCGCCGACCGACCCGATACCGAGCCAGACCACGAGGGCGACGCCGACGAGAACGGCGCGGACGAGGGTGGACCGGCGATTACTCAGCATGCTGAGTATCATCGGTGGTGTTGTCCGGATGAGCAAACGGAGGCCGCACGGTGGACCAGGAGCGCAGGTCGGCGGACATCATCGACCCGGCCTCGCCCGACCCCGCGCACTGGCCTGTCGGACGCCTCCTGTCGGCGGCTGCCCGGCGCGTCGAGCGCGACTGGAACGCCCACCTGTCCACGTGGGACCTCAACCACGCGAGCCTGGCGGTCCTGGCCCACCTCCTGCGCTCGCCGATGTCGCAGCGCGAGCTGGCCACCGCCAGCGGGGTCACCGAGCAGACGATGAGCCGCGTCCTGGCCCGGATGGAACGCACGGGCTACGTCACGCGCAGCCCGCACGACGACGACCGTCGCCGGCACGTCATCACCATCACGGACGCCGGCCGGTCCACGTTCATGGTGGCGTCGGACCGGGAGCTCGCCGAGGCGCTGGTCACCCGCGGGCTCACCGCGGCGCAGGCCGAGCAGCTGCGCCGGCTGCTTGTCGTCGTCGCGAGCCCGGGGTCGGACGAGCCGTCGGGTTAGCCTGTCGGCATGCGGTTCGACGAGCTCGACCTCGGCACACGCCTGCTCCCCTACGAGCCGACGTGGCAGCTGCAGCGGGAGGTGCTGGCCGGGGTGGCCGACGGGACGCGCGAGGACACCGTGCTCCTGTGCGAGCACGAGGACGTCTACACGGCCGGCCGTCGCACGGCGACGTGGGACCGGCCGGTCGACGGCACGCCCGTGGTCGACGTCGACCGCGGCGGACGGATCACCTGGCACGGCCCCGGGCAGCTGGTCGGCTACCCCATCGTGAAGCTCGCGACCCCCATCGACGTGGTCCGCTACGTGCGGGCGCTCGAGGAGGCGCTCATCCGCACGTGCGCAGACCTGGGCCTCGACGCGATCCGCGTCGAGGGACGCAGCGGCGTCTGGTTCGCCGCCGACGAGACCCGCCGGGAGCGCAAGGTCGCCGCGATCGGCGTCCGGGTGTCCCGCGGCGTGACGATGCACGGCTTCGCCCTCAACTGCGAGCCCGACCTGGCGGCGTTCGACCGCATCGTGCCGTGCGGGATCGACGACGCCGACGTCACCTCCCTGTCCCTCGAGACGGGTCGGCGGGTGACCATCGCCGAGGTCGTCCCCGTGGTCCGCGGCCACCTGGTCGACGTGCTGACCCCGATCCTCGCGGCGAGCCCGGCCGCCGCCGCGGTGTGACGCGCGCCTCCCCCGCAGCCGACGCCCGCACCGCGGGTTAGTCTGACCGGCGTGACGATCGCAGCCGATGGCCGACGCATGCTCCGTATCGAGGCGCGCAACGCCGAGACCCCCATCGAGCGCAAGCCGGAGTGGATCCGCACGCGCGCGACGATGGGCCCCGAGTACACCGAGCTCAAGGGCCTGGTGAAGCGCGAGGGCCTCAACACGGTGTGCGAGGAGGCCGGCTGCCCCAACATCTTCGAGTGCTGGGAAGACCGCGAGGCCACGTTCCTCATCGGCGGCGACCAGTGCACGCGCCGCTGCGACTTCTGCCAGATCGACACCGGCAAGCCCGCCGCGTTCGACGCCGACGAGCCCCGCCGCGTGGCCGCGTCCGTGCAGGCCATGGGCCTGAAGTACTCCACCGTCACCGGCGTGGCCCGCGACGACCTGCCGGACGGCGGCGCGTGGCTCTACGCGGAGACCGTCCGCCAGATCCACGCAGTCAACCCCGGCACCGGCGTCGAGCTGCTGATCCCCGACTTCAACGCGACCCCGGAGCTGCTCGACGAGGTCTTCTCCTCGCAGCCCGAGGTGCTCGCGCACAACCTGGAGACGGTCCCCCGCATCTTCAAGACGATCCGTCCCGGCTTCCGGTACGACCGGTCGCTCTCGGTGATCACCCGCGCGCACGAGCAGGGGCTCGTCACCAAGTCGAACCTCATCCTCGGCATGGGCGAGACGATCGAGGAGGTCGTCGAGGCGCTCGCCGAGCTGCACGAGGCCGGCTGCGACCTCATCACGATCACGCAGTACCTGCGTCCGTCGGTGCGGCACCACCCGGTCTCCCGGTGGGTGCGCCCGGAGGAGTTCGTCGAGCTGTCGGCCGAGGCCGAGCGCCTCGGGTTCCTCGGCGTGATGTCCGGCCCGCTGGTGCGCTCGTCGTACCGTGCCGGCCGCCTCTGGGGCCAGGCCATGCGTCGCTACGGCCGGCCGATCCCGGAGGCTCTCGCTCACCTGTCGGAGCCGACGACGTCCCGCCAGGAGGCGGCCAGCCTGCTCGCTCGCTGACACCCGTCAGAAGGGCGTCGATCGGTCGGTAGACTTCGGGCCCATGGCCCGCGACAACACTCCCGACGCAACGACGCCCAAGGTGAAGAAGACCCGCTGGTACCACCAGGTGTGGCAGGCGTACCAGATGACGCGGAAGAACGACCCCGCGATCACGTGGATCCTCCTGGCGGTCTTCGTCGGGATCATCGCGCTCGGGCTCGTGATCGGGCTCCTGGTCAACGCGTGGCTGTACGTCCTGCTGCTGAGCATCCCGTTCGCCCTGCTCGGTGCGATGTTCATCCTCGCCCGCCGCGCGGAGACGGCCGCGTACACGCAGATCGAGGGCCAGCCGGGCGCCGCCTACGCCGCCCTGGGGACCATCCGCCGTGGCTGGACCTTCACGCAGGAGCCCGTCGCGGTCGATCCCCGCACCCAGGACCTGGTGTTCCGCGGTGTCGGCCGGCCGGGCGTCGTGCTCGTCGGCGAGGGCCCTGCCCCGCGGATCGGCAAGCTGCTGGAGTCGGAGCGCAAGCGCACCGCCCGCGTCATCTCGGGCGCACCGATCACGCTCATCCAGGTGGGCGACGGCGACGGCCAGGTGGCGCTGCGCAAGCTCCCGCGCGCGGTCCAGAGGCTCCGCCCGAAGCTGAGCAAGCAGGAGGTCGCCGAGGTGAACAAGCGCCTCACCGCGCTCGGCGGCGTCCGGCTCCCCGTGCCCAAGGGTGTCGACCCGATGCGCGCGCGCCCCGACCGCAAGGGCATGCGCGGCCGCTGACCGGCTCGTCCGTCAGCGGCGGACGATGGCCGTGCCGGCCACGCGGTCGTGCAGGCCGCGACCGTCGGAGTCCCACACCACGGCGGGGACGACCAGGCACAGGAGCGCGGTGCGCACGAGGGCGCTGAGGAAGCCCGGGGCCATCGTCGCCCATGCCGCGTCGTCCCGCGTCTGGCCGGGGAACACCCGACGGACCCGCAGCCCGAGCAGCCGGTGCCCGAGGGTGTGCCCGATCGAGCCCACCAGCAGCACGTTCTCCAGGGCGAAGATGCCCAGGGTCGCCATCGGGTTGCCCCGGCTCAGCAGGAACGCGTCAGGGTCGCCGGCGAAGAACGCGCCGGAGATCAGCAGGCAGGCCGTCCAGTCGATGACCAGCGCACCAACCCGCCGCCCGAGCGGTGCGAGCGAGCCGGAGCCCGATGCCGGCAGCCCGAGCCTCCGACCGCGGTCGGTCGTCGCGCCGGCGCCGGCCGGGTCGGACTCGTCGAACCCGCCACCGAGCCACGAGCTGATGTCCCGACGATTCGCCACCCGAGCAGGGTAGGCGACCGACGGAGCGAGACGGCAACGCGGCGGAAACACCCTCGGCACGACGCCCTCGTACCGTGGCGGCAGATGTGGTGAGACACCGCGACCCGTCCCCTCCCCCAGAGGACTATGGTCAACATTCGTTACACGAGGGGCGGGCCCGTAACGCCGTCGAAACACTTGGTACACGACGGAGAAATCACGCGCTCGTAGCCTCGCCTTGCCCGACCCCACGGGTACCACCGACCGAGGAGCAGCGGATGTTCAGCAAGCCAGAGGAAGTCCTGGCGTTCATCAAGAGCGAGGACGTGAAGTTCGTCGACGTCCGGTTCTGTGACCTGCCCGGCACGATGCAGCACTTCAACGTCCCCGCCTACTCCCTGGAGCTGGACTTCTTCACGGACGGCCAGATGTTCGACGGGTCCTCGATCCGCGGCTTCCAGGCCATCCACGAGTCGGACATGAAGCTGATCCCGGACATCAGCACGGCGTACATCGACCCGTTCCGGGTCGAGAAGACGCTGAACATCAACTTCCACATCGTGGACCCGTACACCGACGAGCCCTACAGCCGCGACCCGCGTCAGGTCGCCGCGAAGGCCGAGGCGTACCTGAAGTCGACCGGCATCGCGGACACGGCGTTCTTCGCCCCCGAGGCCGAGTTCTACATCTTCGACGACGTCCGCTTCCACACGAAGCAGAACGAGTCGTTCTACTCGATCGACTCCTTCGAGGCCGCGTGGAACACCGGCCGCGAGGAGGCCGGGGGCAACCTCGGCCACAAGATCCCCTACAAGGGCGGCTACTTCCCCGTCCCGCCGGTCGACGGCTTCTCGGACATCCGCGACCAGATCAGCCTGCAGCTGGACGCCCTCGGCCTCGGTGTCGAGCGCGCCCACCACGAGGTCGGCACCGCCGGCCAGCAGGAGATCAACTACCGCTTCGACAAGCTCGCCATCTCCGGCGACAAGGTCATGCTCTTCAAGTACGTCGTGAAGAACGTGGCCCACGAGAACGGCAAGACGGCGACCTTCATGCCGAAGCCGCTCTTCGGCGACAACGGCTCGGGCATGCACGTCCACCAGTCCCTCTGGAAGGACGGCGAGCCGCTGTTCTTCGACGAGAAGGGCTACGGCGGCCTGTCCGACATGGCGCGCTGGTACATCGGCGGCCTGCTCAAGCACGCGCCCTCGCTGCTGGCGTTCACCAACCCGACGGTGAACTCCTACCACCGCCTGGTCCCCGGCTTCGAGGCCCCGGTGAACCTGGTCTACTCGGCCCGCAACCGCTCCGCGTGCATCCGCATCCCGGTCACCGGTTCGAACCCGAAGGCCAAGCGCATCGAGTTCCGCGTGCCGGACCCGTCGTCCAACCCGTACCTGGCGTTCGCGGCCATGCTCATGGCCGGCATCGACGGCATCCAGAACCGGATCGAGCCGCCGGACCCGATCGACAAGGACCTGTACGAGCTGCCCCCCGAGGAGCACGCGCAGATCCAGCAGGTCCCGGGCTCGCTCGGCGAGGTCCTCGACCACCTCGAGGCCGACCACGACTTCCTCACGGCGGGCAACGTCTTCACGCCTGACCTGATCTCGACGTGGATCGACTACAAGCGCAACGCCGAGGTGGACCCGATCCGTCTGCGCCCGCACCCGCACGAGTTCGAGCTCTACTACGACGTGTGATCGTCCCGCCTCGCGGCTGCTCCCGTGAGGCGGTGACCTGCAGTGACGGCACCCCCGTCGCCCTCGTGGCGGCGGGGGTGCCGCACGTCCGGACCCGGAACGCTTGCCGGTGATCTCATGCAGAGGTCTTGACTGCTGGACTGCACGCAATATATTGCATACCACCGATGTTGCACGAAGCGATCGCAGCACCACAAGCAGACACGAAAGGGACAGACCCATGACCACCCTCCCCGTGAAGCAGACGATCGTGCTCGTCCACGGCGCGTACGCCGACTCCTCGAGCTGGAACGGCTCGATCCCTGCCCTGAGGGAAGCCGGACACCGCGTCATCGCGGCCGCGAACCCGCTGCGCGGGCTCGGGAGCGACGGCGAGTACCTCCGGAGCGTCCTCGACAGCATCGACGGCCCGATCGTCATCGCGGGCCACTCCTACGGCGGCGCCGTGATGAGCCACGCGGCCGACAGCAACCCGAACGTCACCGCGCTGGTCTACGTCGCGAGCTTCCTCGCCGAGCCGGGCGAGAGCCTGGTCGACCTCGTCGAGAAGTTCCCGGGCGCGCAGCTGGGCGGCGCGGCCCAGCCGGTCCCGTACTCCACCCCCGACGGAGGGACCGCCACCGAGCTCTACATCGACCAGGAGCAGTTCCCGGCGCTGTTCGCCGGCGACGTCGACCGGGCCGTCGCGCAGCAGATGGCGGTGACCCAGCGCCCGCTCGCCCTCGCGGCGTTCGAGGCACCGGCGACGCGTGCGGCGTGGAAGACGATCGAGTCGTGGGTGCTGCTCGCGGCGCAGGACCTCGCCGTGCCTGCCGAGCTGGTGCGGTTCATGTCGGAGCGGGCGGACGCCCACCTCGTCGAGGTCGACGCGTCGCACGCCGTCACCGTCTCGCAGCCCGGTGTCGTCGCCGACCTCATCCTCGAGGCAGCCGCGAAGACCGCGCGCTGACACAGCACGAGGAACAACCCGGTCGCCCCCTGTCGCGACCGGGTTGTCCTGCTGCCGCGGCGGCTCAGTACCAGCACCAGCTCGGGCCCCAGCACCACGGCGCCTGCGCGGCCGAAGGCGTCTGTGTCATGTCGGCGCGCGACGCCTGACTCGCGGCCGCACCGCCGGCGGTGAGCCCTGCGGCGATGGTCATGGCGGCCAGCAGGCTGAGGACGGTGTCGGCACCGTGGGGGCGCGTGCCGTCGAGCGACCACGCGGATGACGGGAGAGGGCGACCGGCTGACGATCGGCCAGCCGTCGACGTTGGACGTCGCACCGCCGCGCGAGGAGACTCGAGGAGAGCCCGGGACTCTCGACACCACCTGGGGAAGGGCGGCCGGCGATGGCCGAGCGCAGCGCGGCGATCCACGAGGCAGAACTCGAACGCCTGCGACGCGCGCGCGACGACGCCTCGGACCAGTTCACCGCAGCGAACGCCGTCCTCACAGCCCTCGGCCGGTCGGCCGTCGACCCCGACGCCGTCCTCAACACGATCGTCGACTCAGCCCGGCGCCTCTGCCGTGCGGACGCGGCGCAGGTGTACCTCATCGATGGTGACAGCTTCACGCTCGCGTCGTCGGTGGGGGTGACCGACGAGCTCCGGCGCTACCTCGCGACGCACCCGATCCGGGTGGACCGGGACACGATGGTCGGACGAGCGGCGACCGACCACAGCGTCCAGCAGATCGCCGACGCCCAGGAGGACCCCACCTACCGCCGACGAGACATCCAGGAGATCGCCGGGTTCCGCACCGTGATTGCGGCGCCGATGCTCCTCGATGACGAGGTGGTCGGCGCGCTGTCCTTGCTCCGCAGCGACGTCGAGCCGTTCGACGCGAGCGGATCTGCCCTCCTGGAGACGTTCGCCGCGCAGGCCGCGGTCGTCGTGCGTCACGTCCACCTGCTCAGGGCCCTCGACGCGCGGGGAGCCGAGCTCGGGCGCCGGGTCGACCAGCTCGAGGCGCTCAGCCAGGTCGGCGGGCTGGTGAGCTCGAGCCTGGTGCTGGACGAGGTGCTCGCGACGATCATCAAGAACGCCGTCCGGTTCTCGGGGTGCGACGGCGGCTCGGTGATGGAGTACGTCGAGGACGAGCACGCGTTCTCGGTCCGCAGCGCCTATGCCAGCAGCCCGGACCTTCTCACCCGGCTCCGTGACGTCCGGATCGAGCTGGAGCACACCCTCGTGGGCCGCGCGGCGCTCGAGCGGCACCCGCTCGCGGTCCCGGACCTCGACGAGGTCGACCTGGACCCCCACCTCCAGGTGCTGCACGACGACGGCTGGCGCTCCGTGCTCGCCGTCCCGGTCCTGCGGGGTGCGCGGATCATCGGCGCCCTCGTCGTGCGACGGCGGACACCCGGGCCGTTCGCACCCGAGACCGTCGACTTCCTGGAGACCTTCGCGAGCCAGTCCGCACTGGCGGTGACGAACGCCCGGCTGTTCCGCGAGCTCGAGATCAAGACCGCCGAGCTGGAGGTGGCGAGCCAGCACAAGTCCGACTTCCTGGCGAGCATGTCGCACGAGCTGCGGACCCCGCTCAACGCCGTGATCGGCTTCTCCGAGGTCCTGCTCGAAAGACTCTTCGGCGACCTGAACGAGCGACAGGAGGAATACCTGCGAGACATCCTCAGCTCGGGTCAGCACCTCCTCGAGCTGCTCAACGAGATCCTCGACCTCTCGAAGGTCGAAGCCGGTCGCATGGAGCTCGAGCCGTCCACGTTCTCCGTGCCGGCCGCGCTGGACTACGGGATCGCGATGGTCCGAGGACGCGCGACCGTCCATGCCATCACGATCAGGCTCGAGGTCGATCCCGCGCTCGATCTGGTCGAGTCCGACGAGCTGAAGTTCAAGCAGGTGCTGGTGAACCTGCTCAGCAACGCCGTGAAGTTCACGCCGGACGGCGGGAACGTCTCCGTCGGCGCACAGCTGGTGGGCCGGGACGTGGAGGTCACCGTGCGCGACGACGGCCCGGGCATCGCGCCCGAGGACCGGGAACGCATCTTCGAGGCGTTCCAGCAAGGTCGACGCGGAGCACCGAAGGAGGAGGGGACGGGCCTCGGCCTGACCCTGTGCCGCCGCCTCGTCGCACTGCTGGGGGGTCGGATGTGGCTGGAGACCCAGGTCGGTGCCGGGAGCACGTTCGGCTTCGCCGTCCCCGCCGGTCGGGCGGCGGTCGACAAGGACGGCGCCGTTCCGCGCGTCGGGGCACCGGTCGTCGTCGTCGTCGACGACGACCGCGCCTCCCTCGACCTGCTCTCCGCGTACCTGGACGGTCTGGGCGTGCGCGTGGTGCGGGCACGTGACGGCCGGGCGGGGCTCGACGCCGTCCGAGCGACGAGCCCCGTCGCGGTGGTGCTCGACATCCGCCTGCCCGGCATGGACGGCTGGGAGGTGCTCGAGAGCCTGAAGAGCGACGCCACGACGCGGGACATCCCCGTCGTCGTCGCCTCGATCTTCGACGAACGCCCGCGCGGCCTCGCGCTGGGCGCCTCGGAGTACCTGGTCAAGCCGGTCGGCCGCGACGAGCTGGTGAACGCGCTGCGACGCGCCGACGCTCTGCCGGCCGACGCCGAGGCCGCGCCGAGGGACGGAGCGAGACGATGACCGGTGGCCGGATCCTCGTGGTCGAGGACAACGCGCTCAACCTCAAGCTGATCCGTGACGTGCTCCAGGTGGGCGGCTACGACGTCGTCGAGGCACGGTCGGGCGAGGAAGGGGTGGACCTCGCGCACGACTGCTCCCCCGACCTCGTCCTGATGGACCTCCAGCTCCCCGGCATCGACGGGGTCGAGGCGCTGCACCGGATCCGCCAGGACCCTGCCGTCGGCGACGTGCCGGTGGTCGCCGTCACCGCCTTCGCCATGGAGGAGGACCGCGAGCGCGCGTACGCGGACGGCTTCGACGGCTACCTGTCCAAGCCGATCAGCGTGCGGGCGCTCCCGTTCCAGGTCGACGCGTTCCTGGTCCGCGGTCACCCCCATGCCTGACCAGGTGACGATCCTCGCCGTCGACGACCTGCCGCAGAACCTGCGGCTGCTCCAGGCCGTCCTCGAGCCGCGCGGCTACCGGCTCGAGCTCGCGACGTCCGGTGAGGAGGCGCTGGCCTTCCTGGCCCGACCCGACCAGACGGTCGACCTCGTGCTCCTCGACATCGTGATGGCCGGGATCGACGGGTACGAGGTCTGCCGCCGGCTCAGGGCCGACCCGCGCACCGCGTACCTTCCCGTGGTGATGATCACCGCGAGCGGCGATCAGGAGAAGCTCCACGCCATCGAGGCCGGGGCGGACGACTTCGTCGCGAAGCCCTTCCACCACGGCGAGCTCGTCGCGCGGGTGGCGTCGCTGGCGCGGGTGAAGCGCTACCAGGACACCATCGCCCGGCAGGCCGCGGAGCTCGCGGAGTGGAACCGGGAGCTCGAGTCGCGCGTCCGCACGCAGGTGGACGAGCTGCAGCGCCTCCAGAGGCTCAGACGGTTCCTGCCGCCTCAGCTCGCGGACCTCGTGCTCGACTCCGGGGACGAGTCCCTCCTCGACAGCCACCGCCGCGAGATCGTCGTCGTGTTCTGCGACCTGCGCGGGTTCACGCCGTTCGCCGAGCGGTCCGAGCCGGAGGAGGTGATGTGGGTCCTGAACGAGTACCACCGGGAGCTCGGAGAGCTGATCGTCGAGTTCGAGGGGACGCTCGAGCGCTTCACCGGGGACGGACTCATGGTCTTCTTCAACGACCCGATCCCGTGCGACGACCCGGCATGGCGCGCTGTCGCGATGGCGATGGCGATGCGTGACCGGGTGGCCCGGCTCGCGCAGGGCTGGGCGCGCCGCGGGCACGAGCTCGGCTTCGGCGTCGGCGTCGCGCAGGGATTCGCCACGCTGGGGCGGATCGGCTTCGAGGGTCGCTCCGACTACGCCGCGATCGGCAGCGTGACCAACCTCGCCGCGCGGCTCTGCGCCGCAGCGGGCGCTGGGCAGGTCCTGGTGAGCGAACGCGTGTTCGCAGCCGTCGAGGAGCGCGCCGCGGGGCAGCCGGTCGGCGCCCTCGAGCTGCGCGGTTTCAGCCGACCGGTGAGCACCTACGTCATCGAGAGTGCCGGGGTGAGTCAGTCGTGACCACGCTGGACGAGCTCGACTCGGCGGCCCGCTGGGAGCGGTTCGCGGCGCTCCAGCAGCGGATGAGGGCGGTCTGGGACGTGATGCGCCACGACCACGACGACGAGTCGGTCGTGATCGTCCCCTCGGTGGCGGTGGACCCCCTGGTGGCCAGCGCGGGACTCGTCCAGGCCTTCGAGGAACGGTTCCTCTTCCTCCTGCTCCTCCTGCGCCAGCCCGCGCTGCGGATGACCTACGTGACGTCGACGCCGATCAAGGACGGCATCATCGAGTACTACCTCGCGCTCCTGCCGGGGGTGATCCCGAGTCACGCGCGCGCCCGCCTCACGCTCGTGTCGGTCGACGACTCGACGCTGCGGCCGCTCAGCGAGAAGCTCCTCGACCGGCCGAGGCTGATCTCGACGATCGGCGCGGGCATCCCCAACCGCGACCGCTGCCACCTGATCGCCTACAGCACGACGGACCGCGAGCGGGACCTCGCCCTGACCCTCGGCATCCCGATGTACGGCTCGGACCCCCGGTTGTCCGATCTCGGCACCAAGTCCGGATGCCGTCGGCTCTTCGCCGAGGAGGGCGTCCGGCACCCGCTCGGCGCCGAGGGGCTCCGCGACCAGGAGGCGGTCGTCGACGCCATCACGTCGGTGCTGGCCCGGCGCCCGGGCACGGAGTCGATGATCGTCAAGCTGAACGACGGGGTGGCCGGCAACGGCAATGCCACGGTCGACCTGCGTGGTGTCGGCGTGGGACGTCGAGAGCTCGTCACCGCGCGTGTGTCCGAGCTCGAGCTCGAGTCGCCGACCCTCACGAGGGACGAGTACTGGGACCGCTTCGCCCGCGACGGCGGCATCGTCGAGGAACGCGTCACGGGAACCGCGCTGCGCAGCCCGAGCGTGCAGCTCCGGGTCCTGCCCGACGGGCGCGTCGAGCTCCTGTCCACCCACGACCAGCTGCTCGGCGGTCCCAGTGGCCAGCGCTACATCGGCTGCACGTTCCCGGCGGACCCCGCCTACTCGCGACTGATCAGTGAGCCGGCCGAGGTCATCGGCCGGCGGCTGGCCGCCGAGGGGGTCCTCGGCCGTTTCGCCGTCGACTTCGTCGTCGTGCGGGACGACGCCGGATCGTGGGAGGCGCACGCGATCGAGTTGAACCTGCGCAAGGGCGGGACGACGCATCCCTTCCTGACCCTGCAGTTCCTCACCGACGGTCGCTACGACGGACCGTCGGGGCGCTTCCTCACGTCGGACGGCGTCGAGAAGCACCTCGTCGCCACGGACCACCTCGAGAGCCCGGCACTGCGCGGCTTGCGGGTCGGCGACCTCTTCGACATCGTCGCCCGGCACGGGTTGCACTTCGACCAGTCGCGCGAGTCGGGCGTGGTGTTCCACATGATCAGCTGCTTGACCGAGCTGGGCCGCGTCGGCCTGACCGCGGTCGGGAACACGGCGGACGAGGCGATGGACCTCTACCGGCGCGCCGAGGACGTCCTGATGGACGAGGCGGCGGCCGCCGCTCGCGCACCGGAGCTCCCGGGATGACGTCGGTACCCGTCGAACGGCTCTGGTACGTCGCGTACGGCTCGAACCTGAGCGCCAGCCGATTCCGTCACTACCTGCGGGGTGGTCGCCCGCCGGGCAGCCGTCGCACCTACCCCGGGTGCCGGGACCGTCGGGACCCTGAACGCATCGCGGCTCTCGTGATCCCCGGGCGCCTGTACTTCACCGGCTCCTCGTCGACCTGGGGCGGCGGCACCGCGGTCCTCGATCCGTCGGGGCCGGGACGGGTCCCCGCGATGGCCTACCTGATCCGACCGGGGCAGCTGGCCGACGTGCTCGCCCAGGAGATGAGGCGGGAACCGGGCACCGATCTCGACCTTCCTGAGCTGGCCCGTGCCGGACACCTGCGGCTGGGACCTGGTCGCTACGAGACGGTCGTCCGTCTCGGGAGCCTCGCCGGGATCCCGCTCCTGACGCTCACGACCCAGCGGTGCGACGAGGCGCCCCTGAACCGCCCGAGCGCGGCGTACCTGTCCACCATGGCCGCCGGGCTCCGGCAGGGCCACGGCTGGGATCCCGGACGCATCCGGTCCTACCTGGCGACGATCCCCGGGGGCGGCGGGACCGGACCTGCGTGACCCCTGGGCAGGCTCCCCTCCGGGGTGCGGAGGGGACCAAGGACCCCTCCGCAGAGAGCCCACGCGAGGGACGATGGTCGTGCCGGTCACCCCGGTCCTCGTCCGCGTGCACCCACAAGGAGCGCCTCATGTCCGCCATCCGTCCCGCAGTCCACCCCGCCGCCACGATCGACCAGCGTCTGCGGCAGCTGGGCACCACGATCCGGTGGGCGCCCGCGCCCCTGTGGGGCAGCTCGACGCGCGAGCACGCGCGGTACGCGGCCTACCTCGCGGGCAGCATCATCGGCTGGACCCTCGCGGGTCTGGCGATGGCCGCGATCGTCGGGCGCGCGCTCGGCCTCCTCGGCTGACAGCAGGTCCCTCAGCGGACCCGGCCCAGGGCGATCGCGGCGTACATCAGCGCCGCGACGGTCTCGCCGTCCGAGATCGTCCCGTCGCCGACCAGCTCCAGCACGCGGGTCCACGCCACGGTGCGCACGGCCGAGATCCCCTCGACCGCCTGCTCGGTCGGCTCGTCCGACGGGCGCAGGCCGCGAGCGAGGAACACGTGCTCCGGCGCGTGGCAGATCCCGTTGAGCGCGAACATCGAGCCGACGAGCTCCCACGTGTCCGCCTCGAGACCGGTCTCCTCACGCAGCTCCCTGCGGGCGGCCAGCACCAGGTCCTCACCGTCGGAGCCGCCGGCGGGAACCTCGAGCGAGATGCCGGTCGTATGCCGGTCGACCTCCACGAGCACCACCTCGTCGTCGGCGGTGAGGGGGACGACGAACACCGCGGGCTGGCGCACCTCGACCACGCCGTAGATGCCGGGCGTGCCGTCGGGGCGGTCGACGGCGTCCTCCCGGACGCGGATCCAGGGGTTCTCGTAGACGGTCGTCGAGTCGCGGGTGTGCCAGGGGCTCATGGCCGCAGCCTCTCAGACGGCCGACAGGGATTGCGCTTACCGGACATTCTGTGACACGGTACGGAAACCGGTTTCTCACCCACCTGTCGGAGACAAGGACGTCTCATGAGAGCTCGTCGTACCCTCGTCGTCACCCTCGCCGCAGGAGCGCTCCTCCTCCCGCCGACGACCGCTCACGCCGCTCCCCCGCCACCCGCCGTCGACCTCGGCCGCGACGTCCTCCCGCCCGGGGACGGCTGGGCCTCCTACGAGGGACCGACTGTGCCCGACGGCAAGCCGGCCGTGGCCACCGGGACCACGGGCGGGGCCGACGCCTCCCCGTCGGAGGTCTACGTCGTCGACACCTGGCAGGAGCTGCGCGACGCCCTCGCCGGCAAGCCCGGCGGCAGCCAGACCGACGCCCGCCGCAACGTCGTCCCGCGCATCGTCTACGTCACCGGGACGATCACCGCCTTCGACCCCGCCACGTGCGACGGCTTCGCCGCGCAGGTGACCGTGTCGGACACCGGCCGGCCGTTCCGGATGGCCGACTACGTCGCCCACTTCGACCCCACCGGCCCGTGGGGACGCGCGAAGCCCAGCGGGCCGCTCGAGGACGCGCGCATCGCCGCAGCCGCCGTCCAGGCCGCAGCGACGCTCCAGCACGTCGGGTCGAACGTCACCCTGGTCGGCGTCGGCACGGACGCGAAGATCGTGGGCGCGAGCATGCGGATCCGCGACGCGCACAACGTCATCGTGCGGAACCTCACCCTCGCCGACGCCTACGACTGCTTCCCGGTCTGGGACCCCACGGACACGGCTGTCGGCAACTGGAACTCCGCCTACGACAACGTGTCGGTGTGGACCTCGACGAGCGTCTGGGTGGACCACAACACGTTCGACGACGGCGACCACCCGCACAGCGCGCTGCCGACCGTCTACGGCCGGCCGTTCGAGGTGCACGACGGGCTGCTCGACATCACGCACGGGTCCGACCTGGTGACGGTCTCCTGGAACCGGCTCGACGACCACGACAAGACCGAGCTCATCGGGTCGTCGGACTCCCGGCTCCAGGACCGTGGCCAGCACCGGGTCACGCTCCACCACAACCACTGGATCGACATCGGCCAGCGCGCACCGCGCGTGCGATTCGGCGACGTGCACCTCTACGACAACCTCTACACGCAGACGACCGAGGGGCTGTTCCAGTACTACTGGGGCGCCGGCATCGAGTCGAGCATCGTCGCGGAGAACAACGCGTTCGAGCTGGCGCCCGGCGTGGACCCCGCACGGATCATCACCCGGTGGGGCGGGACGCAGCTGCTCGAGACCGGCTCCACCGTGAACGGGCAGGTGACCGACCTCGTCGCGGCGTTCAACGCCACGGCACCCGTGCCGCTCGCCCCGACGGCCCGGTGGAGCCCGGCCGACGTGTACGACTACGCGCTCGACCCGGTGCAGGACGTGCCCGGGATCGTGCGCGCCGGGGCCGGCGCCGGGGTGCTCGCCTCCGGCACACCCGTGGCCACCGCGACGCCGGGCGTCGCCGTGCTCTCCGACGACAACGGCTGGGACACCGGCCTGCACGACGGCTCCTACACCGTGACGGCCACCCTGTGGTGGGGCCAGAACGCCACCGTCGCCCGGCTCTACGAGAACGGGGTGCTCGTGGGCGCCCAGTGGCTCACCGGGACGACCCCGCACCGGCAGACCGTCGCCTTCCCGGTCACCGGCAAGGTCGACGGGAGCTACACCTACGTGGTCGAGCTGCTCAACCCGTACGGGACGAGCACGTCGCGCCCGCGCACGGTCGTCGTCACCGACGCGGCCCCGGGTCGCGCGGTCCTGAGCGACGACAACCGCGACGGCGACGGGTCGTTCGCCGTCACCAGCACCCTGTGGTGGGGCACCAACGCGACGCACTACGCGCTCTACCGCGACGGGGTCCTCGTCGACGAGCAGTCGCTCACGGCAGCCTCGCCGCAGCGACAGACCGCCCGCACCGCCGTGACCGGGCTCGCCCCCGGCTCCTACGCGTTCGTCGCCGTGCTCAGCAACGCGGCAGGCAGCACGTCGACGGCCGAGCGGGTGGTCACCGTGCGCCGCTGAGCCCCACCTGTGCGTCAGTTGTGCAGGCACGCCGATCCACTGCACACAACGTGCACGGGACCCCCGCGCAAGTCTGTGACGTGCGCAGACGCCGGTGTCTAGCGTGTCGCTCATGACCGACTCCGGAGCCCCGACCCCGCCCGCACTGCCCGGCCCGCCGCCCTCCTGGGTGGCGGGCCGTGCTGTTCCCGTCCCGCGCGTGCCCGGACGGGTGGCGCAGGTGCTGGTGCCGTTCTGGGCGGAGCGACGACGACCGATCGAGACGCGCACCCTGGTCCTGTGCGGCGTGGTCGGCGTCGTCGGCGCCGTGCTGCTGGTGGGCCACCGGCCCGGCCTCGGCGCCGCGCTGGTCGGGCTGCTCGTCTGGGCGGCGGCCGTGCCGGCCATGGTCCGGCGCCGCAACGGGAACGACATCATCACCGCGGTGCTGTCCGTCGCGCTGGTCGCGGTCGTGGCGGTGCGCGACGCGGGCTGGGTGGTCGTGCTCTGCGGGCTCGTGGCGGCCTGGGCCGGCGTCGTCGCGGTGACGTCGTCCGGGTCGGCGCCGGCCGCGGTGCTCGCCCCGCTGACGTGGGCGGCGGGCTCCGTGCGGGCGCTGCCGTGGGTGGCCAAGGGCCTCGAGACCCTGGCGGGTGCCCGCCGAGGTCAGCTGACGGTCGCACTGCGCAGCGGGGCGATCACCGTCGGGCTGCTGCTCGTGTTCGGTCTGCTGTTCGCGAGCGCCGACCGCGTCTTCGCCAGCCTGATGCCCCGCGTCGAGGCGGACCTGCTGCCGGGTCAGGTCGTCGTCGGCACCCTCGTGGCCCTCGTCGCGGCCGCGCTGGCGCATCTCGCCCTGGCACCGCCCAGCTGGTCCGACGCCCGCCTTGCGCCCCGTGCGTCGGCGAAGCGCGGTGAGTGGCTCGTGCCGGTGCTCGCGCTGGACGCGATGGTGCTGCTGTTCGTGATGGTGCAGGTCGGCGCACTGCTCGGGGGGCACAGGCACGTGCTGGAGACCGCCGGCCTGTCCTACGCGCAGTACGCCCGGGAGGGGTTCGCGCAGCTGGTGGTCGTCACCGCCCTCACGCTCGTCGTCGTGGCCGTCGCTGCGCGCCGGGCACCGCGGGCGACCCCGCGCGACCGGCTGCTGTCCCGGATCGCGCTCGGGGTCCTGTGCCTCGGCACGCTCGGGGTCGTCGCGTCCGCGCTGCGCCGCATGGACCTGTACGTCGAGGCGTTCGGGCTCACGCGGCTGCGGGTGTTCGTCACCGTGGTCGAGATCGCCCTCGCCGCCGTCTTCGTGCTCGTCCTGGTCGCGGGGGTCCGGTGGCGCGGCCGGTGGCTGCCCCGGGCTGTCGTCCAGGTGGTCGCGGTCGCGATGCTCGGGCTCGCCCTGGTGAACCCCGACGCGCAGATCGTCCGCCACAACACGACGGCGGACCTCACGGGCACGCTCGACGCCGACTACCTCGCGGGGCTGTCCGCCGACGCGGTCCCCGCGTACGCCGAGGTCGACGACCCGGACCTGCGCGCGTGCCTGCTCGCCTCGGCAGCCGTGCCACCGACGGTCGGTGTCGCGGACTGGAACCTCGGCCGCGAGCGCGCCACACGGGTCCTCGCGAGCGCGTCCGCCGACGAGAGCTGCGACCGCTGACCCCTAGACCAGGAGCGCGTCCGGCTCGGCGTCCTCACGCCGGGGCCGTGCTGCCAGGGTCGCGAGACCGAGCACCACGAGCGCGACCACGAACACCGTGACCACGTAGGCGGGCGTGAGCCGGTCGGCCAGGACGAGCGCAAGAGCGGCGAGCGCGACGACCACGACCCGCACGAGGGTGCGCTGCTGGTCCAGCCAGACGCCGACCGGTCCGGTGCTGACGCCTCGGCGGTCGCCGGCGTCCCGCAGCCACGCGGCAGCCTGCGACGAGGAGGCGCGCAGCTGGCGAGCGGCCGTCGTCCCGCCCGCGACGAACGCGATGATCGCCAGCAGCAGCCCGAGCACGAGGCCGACGCGCAGCCCGACGCGCAGCAGCGAGACGAACTGGTCGTAGATCGAGACTGCGGTGTCGACCCGTTGCACCGTGGGTGGGAGCGAGCTCGCATAGAGCGACCTGCCGATCAGGAGCGCGAACCCCAGCAGCAGCATCGCGCCGGCGAGCGAGAGACCGGCGACGACGAGGGCGCGCGACCGGTGCTGTGCGGCGAGCACCCCGGCCGCGAGCAGGCCCAGCGACAGGTAGGGCAGCAGACCGCCGACGATGTCGATCAGCCGGTACGCGCTCTGCAGCCGCACCAGGTCGGCGCTGGAGGCGATCGGGAAGCTGACGTTGATCGTCGGGATACGGCTCACGATCGTGAATCCGGCCTGCTCGAGCGACGTCTTGACCTGCTCGATGATCGGCGTGATGTCCAGCGTCAGGGCGCCGCTCTCACTGATCTGTGCGAGGGCGTCCGGATCACCGCGCAGGGTGGCGACGATCTGCTCGTGCGCGGCCCGGTTCGCCTCCGCCCAGATGTTCTCGAACGCGTCGGAGCTGACGATCTTGGTGACGTTCTTGCGGATGAACCCGGTGATCGCCTCCTGCAGCGGGGCCTGGAGCGACTGCACCGCACCGGACACGACCGGCGGGAGGTCCAGGTTGGCCACCGCGTCCGTGGCCTGCGTGGTCAGCTCTTCCACGTTCAGCGCGTCGACGACGGCCACGGTGATCCGGTTCGACACGGCCGACTGGACCAGGGGGTCCTGCGCGATGGGTGCGACCGTGTCGACGTAGCGCTCCGTGTCCACCATCAGCCCGCGTGCCCAGCTGCCGACGACCGCCACGGGTGCCAGCAGGGCACCGATGAGGATGAGGATCACGGCTGCCGTCGAGCGACCGACCTTGCGCCGCCGGCGTGGCACCGCCTCGCTGGGCGTACCGGCACGCAAGCGCGCGTTCTCGGTCTCCAGCAGCTGCAGCCGCGCGAGCAGGACCGCCCGGTCCTCCGTCGGCGACGACGCCGGCACGACCACCTCGATGCCGGCCGGGATCTCGACGGTGTCCTGCTGCGAGCCGGCGGGCTCGTTCGGCTCGACCACGGCGTCGGCGGGGCCGGTGTCGACCGGAGCCGTGTCACCCACCGGCGACTCGCCGTCGGACGTGTCGGGTGTGTCGTCGGCGGGCGGCGTGCCCGGTGACGTCCCGGCGCTTCGTGCTCGCGGCGTCCGGCGTGACGACTTGTCCTCGGCCACGGTGCCCTCCCCGACATATCCGACATGCGACGACGTGTCGAGCATGGCAGGTGCGCTGGTCAGCGCGCGAGAGCCACGGACGACGGGAACAGTGGGAGCGGGCGCGGGAGCGCAGCGTCACGCCGCGGAACCGGTACGGTGCGACGCGAGAGCAACGCCGCCCGCGAGCCCGCTCGCCTGCCCTCCGGGATGCCCGATGCCGAACCGACCCGCCAGCGGACCCGTGGTCCTGGCCCCCTCGGACCCGCGCAAGCCGCCACTCTGGTTGCCCCGCGCACTCGTCATGACTGCCGTGGCGGTGTTCATCGCCGTGGCGGTCTGGAAGGCGCTCGGCCTGCTCGGCAACGTGATCTTCATCGTCGTCATCTCGTGGTTCCTGTCGCTGGCGATGGAGCCCCTGATCCGCTGGCTCGTCGCGCACGGCGTCAGGCGCACGCGCGCCACCGGCCTGGTCATGGTCGGGGCACTCGTCGCGACCGGCGTGGTGATCGCCCTGTTCGGCGGCCTGTTCATCACCCAGGTCGTCGAGCTCGTCCAGTCGCTGCCCGAGTACTACGCCCGGCTGGCCATCTGGGTGGACGAGTCGTTCGGCTTCGACCTCCCGGAGGTGGACGAGCTCCTCATCAACCTCGGGAGCCACTGGCAGGAGCTCGCACCCGGGCTGCTCGGCATCGGCTCCTCCATCATCGGCGGCCTGTTCACGTTCACGTCCGTCCTCCTGGTCGTGTACTACATGGCCAGCGCAGGACCGCGGTTCCGCGCCGCCATCTGCCAGCTGCTGGCCCCCGCCAGGCAGCGCGAGATCCTGCGCATCTGGGAGGTCTCGCAGGAGAAGGTCGCCGACTTCATCAACTCGCGCATCGTGCTGGCGGCGCTCTCGACGGCGTTCACCTTCATCTTCCTGAGCATCCTCGACATCCCGTACGCGCTGCCCCTCGCCGCCTTCACCGGGATCGTCTCGCAGTTCGTGCCCACGATCGGCACCTACATCGGTGGCGCGCTCCCGATCGCGGTCGCGCTCGCCGTCGACCCCGTCAAGGGTCTGCTCACGCTGGCGTTCATCGTCGGGTACCAGCAGGTCGAGAACCTGCTCTTCTCCCCCAAGGTCTCGGCCCACTCGCTCGAGATCAACCCCGCCGTGTCGTTCCTCGGGGTCATCGGCTTCGGCGCGGTGTTCGGGCCGATCGGAGCGTTCCTGGCCCTGCCGGTCGTCGCGACGATCCAGGCCGTCTCCTTCACCTACCTGCGGCGCCACGAGCTGGTGGACGACGAGCTGCTCAAGGAGGACGAGCGGGCGCTCCGGCGGCAGCGCGGCTGGGTCGACGTGCCCGACACCGAGAACGACGAGCCGGCGGACCGGCCGGCCGATCAGCCGTAGAAGACGCGCTCCACGACCGCTCGCGCCCGCCGGGCGGTGCGCAGGTAGTCCTGCTCCAGCTCGCCGCCGGAGCCTGCCGGGTAGCCGACGACCCGCGCCAGCCCCGCGAGCGCCTGCCGGTCGTGCGGCAGCACGTCGGCGTGCGCTCCCCCGCGGCCGCTCCAGAGCACGTTGGCGTCCCGGAGACGGGAGGCCAGCAGCCACGCCTCGGCGAGCACGCGCCCGTCCTCGGCGTCGAGCAGGCCTGCGGCGGTCGCGGCGTCGAGCGCCTCGAGGGTGGCCGTGGTGCGCAGGGTCGGCACCTCGTGCGCGTGCTGGAGCTGGAGCAGCTGGGCGGTCCACTCGACGTCCGAGATGCCCCCGCGCCCCAGCTTCAGGTGCCGTGCAGGCTCCATCCCGCGCGGGAGCCGTTCGGCCTCGACGCGCGCCTTGATGCGGCGCACCTCGCGCTCGGCCGCGGGATCGATCCCGCCCGCCGGGTAGCGCATCGGGTCGATCAGCTGCACGAAGCGGTCACCCAGCTCGGGGTCGCCGGCCACCGGGCGTGCCCGCAGCAGCGCCTGGCTCTCCCAGGTGGCGGACCAGCGGCCGTAGTACTCGGCGTACGCGTCGAACGACCGGACCAGGGGCCCGTTGCGGCCCTCCGGCCGCAGGTCGGCGTCGACCTCGAGGGTCGGCTCCGGCCCGACCGTGCCGAGCAGGGTGCGCAGCCGCGTCGCCACCTGGAGCGCGAACTCCTGCGCCCGGACCGGGTCAGCACCCGCGAGCGGGTCGTGCACGAAGAGGACGTCGGCATCCGACGAGTACCCCATCTCCCCGCCACCCCAGCGACCCATGGCGACCACCAGCAGCCGGGTCGGGCTCGCGTCGAGGCCGCGCTCGGCGCGCACCACGGACTCGGCCACCCGCAACGCCCCGACCAGCACGACGTCGGCCGCGACGCTCAGGCTCTGCGACGCGCGCTGCCCGGTGACCACGCCCAGCACGTCGGCGGCGGCGGTGCGGGCCAGCTCGCGCCGACGCAGCCCGCGCAGGGCGGTCACCGCGGGCACCGCCTCGTCGGAGCGCGTGAGGATCGCGTCGGCCTCGGCGGTCAGCCGCGTGTGCGTCCGCGGCACCAGGTCGGCGTCGTCGGCGAGCCAGGTGACCGACTCGGGGCTCTTGGTCAGGGCGTCGGCGACGTACCGGGACGTGGACAGCACCGTCGCGAGCCGGCGGGCCGCCGTGCCCGAGTCCCGCAGCAGCTTGAGGTACCAGTGGGTGGCGCCCAGCTCGTCCGAGAGGCGGCGGAACGCCAGCAGGCCGCCGTCGGGGTCGGCGCCGTCCGCGAACCAGCCGAGCATGACCGGGAGCAGCTGCCGCTGGATCGACGCGCGCCGGGAGACGCCCTCGGTGAGCGCGGCGATGTGCCGCATGGCGCCCGCCGGGTCGGTGTAGCCGATGGCGGCCAACCGGGCCTTGGCCGCCTCCGGGGCCAGGCTGGCCTCCGCGGTCGACAGCTGCGCGGTGGCAGGCAGGAGCGGCCGGTAGAACAGCTCCTCGTGCAGCCCGCGGACCTCGCGGCGCGTCGAGCGCCACCGCTCGAGCAGGCCGTCGGCGCCCTCCGCGCGCATGCCGACCGAGCGCGCCAGCCTGCGCAGGTCTGGCTCCGAGGTCGGCATGAGGTGCGTGCGGCGCAGCCGGTAGAGCTGGATCCGGTGCTCCAGGACGCGCAGCAGTCGGTAGCAGACGGCCAGCTGCGCGGCGTGCGACCGGCCGACGTACCCGCCCGCGGCCAGCGCGGCGAGCGCGGTCAGGGTGCTGGGGCTGCGGATCGAGTCGTCCGCGCGGCCGTGGACGAGCTGCAGGAGCTGGACCGTGAACTCGACGTCACGCAGTCCGCCGACCCCGAGCTTGAGCTGGCGGTCGGCCTCCGCGGCCGGCACGTGGCTCTCCACCCGTCGCCGCATCGCCTGCGAGTCCTCGACGAAGTGCTCGCGCGTGACCGCACCCCAGACGAACGGCTGCGTCATCTCCACGTACTCGCGCCCGAGCGCCTCGTCGCCGGCCAGCGGCCGCGCCTTGAGCAGCGCCTGGAACTCCCACGTCTTGGCCCAGCGCTCGTAGTACGCCTTGTGGCTGGCGATCGTGCGGACCAGCGGCCCGTCCTTGCCCTCCGGGCGCAGGGCGGCGTCGACGGGCCAGAGCGCGGGCTCGGCGGACGGCGTCGAGCACGCGCGAGCGAGCCCGGCGGCCAGCCGGGAGCCCGCGGCCAGCGCTTCGGCCTCGTCGACCCCGTCGACGGGCTCCGCCACGTAGATGACGTCGACGTCGCTCACGTAGTTGAGCTCGCGCCCGCCGCCCTTGCCCATGCCGATGACCGCGAGGCGGACGCCGCGACCCTGGTCGTCCAGGTCGGCCCGGGCCAGCGCGAGCGCCGCCTCCAGAGCGGCTCCGGCCAGGTCGGCCAGCGCGGCGGCCACCCCGGGCAGCCGGCTCAGGGGGTCCGGGCTGGTGAGGTCGGTCGCCGCGATCCGCAGCAGCCGCGTCCGGTAGGCGAGCCGCATCGCGTCCGTCCCCGCCGCACCCGCCACGGTGGCCACGGGGACGTCCGCGTCGGCATCGGCGCCCACTGCCTCGAGCAGCTCGGCACGCACCTCCGCGACGGGCACCCCCGTGCCCGGCGACTCGTCGACGAGCACGCGCAGGTTCTCCGGGTGCGCCACCAGCGAGTCCCCGAGCGCGACCGACGCGCCCGCGACCGCGAGCAGCCGCGCGCGGGCCGGTCCGTCGCCCTCGAGGACAGCGCGCAGCACCCCCAGGAGGTCCGGGTCGCCCACGACCGCGCCGGCGAGCTTGGCGAGCGTCAGCAGCGCCTGGTCGGGGTCGGCCACGTCCGCCAGCGGAGCGATGAGCACGTCCGCGGGGACGTCGAGGACGCGCAGCAGTGCCGCGTCACCCAGGAGCCGCTCCGCCCGTGCGGCATCGGACACCCCCGCCCGCGTGAGGCGGCCGGCGAGGGTCGACCCGCGTCCGTCCGGCGAGCTCACAGGACCGGCAGGAACCGCCGCAGCTCGTACGGCGTCACCTGGGAGCGGTACTCCTCCCACTCCTGGCGCTTGTTGCGCAGGAAGTAGTCGAAGACGTGCTCGCCCAGCGTCTCCGCGACGAGCTCGGACTTCTCCATGATCGAGATCGCCGCGTCGAGCGAGGTCGGCAACGGCTCGATGCCCAGCGCACGACGCTCGGCGTCGGTGAGCTCCCAGACGTCGTCCTCGGCACCCTCGGGAAGCTCGTAGCCCTCCTCGACACCCTTGAGGCCGGCGGTGAGGAGCAGCGCGTACGCGAGGTACGGGTTGGTGGCGGAGTCGACCGCGCGGTACTCGATGCGGCTCGAGTTGCCCTTGCCGGGCTTGTACATGGGCACCCGCACCAGCGCGGACCGGTTGTTGTGGCCCCAGCAGATGTAGCTCGGCGCCTCGGCGCCGCCCCAGAGCCGCTTGTAGGAGTTCACGAACTGGTTGGTCACCGCGGTGATCTCGGCGGCGTGCTTGAGCAGGCCGGCGATGAACGAGCGCGCCGTCTTTGACAGCTCCAGGTGGCCGCCGGCCTCGTGGAACGCGTTGCGGTCGCCCTGGAACAGGGAGAGGTGGGTGTGCATGCCGGAGCCGGGCTGGTCGGCCAGCGGCTTGGGCATGAAGCTGGCGAAGACGCCCTGCTCGAGCGCCACCTCCTTGACCACGGTGCGGAACGTCATGATGTTGTCCGCGGTGGTCAGGGCGTCGGCGTAGCGCAGGTCGATCTCGTTCTGACCCGGCCCGGCCTCGTGGTGGGAGAACTCCACCGAGATGCCCATCGACTCGAGCATCGTGATCGCGGCGCGCCGGAAGTCGTGGGCGGTGCCGCGCGGCACGTGGTCGAAGTAGCCGCCCTGGTCCACCGGGACCAGCGGCAGGGCCGGGTCCGCGGGGGCGTCGAACAGGTAGAACTCAACCTCGGGGTGCGTGTAGAAGGTGAACCCCTGGTCGGCCGCCTTGGACAGCGCGCGCTTGAGCACCGTGCGGGAGTCCGCCAGCGACGGCTCGCCGTCGGGCGTCAGCAGGTCGCAGAACATCCGGGCGGTGCCGTGCCGCTCGCCCCGCCAGGGCAGGATCTGGAACGTGGACGGGTCCGGCTTGGCGATCATGTCCGCCTCGTAGACCCGGGTCAGGCCCTCGATGGCGCTGCCGTCGAAGCCGATCCCCTCCGAGAAGGCGGCCTCGAGCTCGGCGGGGGCTACCGCCACCGACTTCAGGATCCCGAGCACGTCGGTGAACCAGAGACGGATGAAGCGGATGTCCCGCTCCTCGACCGTGCGGAGCACGAACTCCTGCTGCCTGTCCATGCGGTACATCCTGCCTGATGAACGGCCCTGCGCAGCGTCAGTGTCCGGGGTGGGTCGGCGCCCGCGTGCCGGAACACGTGGTTAGGCTCGGCCCATGCCTCATCCCCGCATCGCCCTCGCGCAGATCGACACGCGCGTGGGGGACGTCGACGCCAACGCCCGGACCGTCCTCGACTGGTCCCGGACGGCCGCGCAGGCCGGCGCCCACCTGGTCGTCTTCCCCGAGATGACGCTCACCGGGTACCCCATCGAGGACCTGGCGCTGCGCGCCTCGTTCCGCCGCGGGGCAGAGGCGGCGCTGCAGCGCACGGCGACCGCGCTGGCGGACGAGGGACTCGGTGACCTGGCGGTCCTCGTCGGCACCGTCGGGGAGAAGCTGGTGACGCCGGTGCACGAGCCCGGTGCGCCCGAGGGGCCCCGGCGCCCCACCAACCAGGCCGTCCTGCTGCAGCACGGCAAGGTCCAGGTCCGCTACGACAAGCACCACCTGCCCAACTACGGCGTGTTCGACGAGTACCGGATCTTCGCGTCCGGCGACGACGTGTGCGTCATCGACGTGCTGGGCCGCCGGGTCGGGGTCGTCATCTGCGAGGACATCTGGCAGGACGGCGGACCCGTCTCGCAGATGGACGAGAACGAGGTCTCCCTCCTGGTCGTGCTCAACGCCTCCCCGTACGAGGAGGGCAAGGGGTACCAGCGCGTCGAGCTGGCCGCGCGACGGGCCCACGAGGTCGAGGCGCCGGTCGCGTACGTGAACCTCGTCGGCGCGCAGGACGACCTCGTGTTCGACGGCGGCTCGTTCGTCATCGCGACCGACGGCACCGTGCTGGCCCGCGCCCCGCAGTTCGTGGAGAACCTGCTGGTGTGGGACCTGCTCGGGGACGACGACGCGCCGTCGCGAGGCACGGTCGCACCGCCGCTGTCGCCCGACGAGGAGGTCTACCGCGCGCTGGTCACCGGTCTGCGCGGCTACGTCACCAAGAACGGGTTCCGCTCGGTCGTCTTCGGGATGTCCGGCGGCATCGACTCCGCGCTGGTCGCGGCGATCTCCGCCGACGCGATCGGCGGCGAGAACGTGGTCGGCGTCTCCATGCCGTCGGTGTACTCCTCCGAGCACAGCAAGGACGACGCGGCGGACCTGGCCAAGCGGATCGGCGCCGACTACCGCGTGCAGCCGATCGCCCCGATGGTCGACGCCTTCGAGAACGAGCTGTCCCTGGACGGCCTCGCCGCCGAGAACCTGCAGGCCCGCGTCCGGGGCGTGATCCTCATGGCGCTCTCGAACTCCGAGGGCCACCTGGTGCTCGCGCCCGGCAACAAGACGGAGCTCGCGGTCGGGTACTCGACGATCTACGGCGACGCCGTCGGCGGCTTCGCCCCCATCAAGGACATCGACAAGTCGCGCGTCTGGGCACTCGCGCGCTGGCGCAACAACGCCGCCCGCGACGGCGTCTTCGGCCCCGACGAGCTGCCGCCGATCCCCGAGTCGTCGATCACCAAGCCGCCGTCGGCCGAGCTGCGTCCGGGCCAGGTGGACCAGGACTCGCTCCCGCCCTACGAGATCCTCGACGAGGTCCTCGACGCGTACGTGGAGAACGCCGAGGGCCGTGCGGAGCTCCTCGCCCGCGGGTTCGACCCCGCCGTCGTCGACAAGGTCCTCGCCCTGGTGGACCGCGCGGAGTGGAAGCGTCGGCAGTACCCGCCGGGCACCAAGGTGACCGCGCTGGCGTTCGGCCGCGACCGTCGCCTCCCGATCACCACCCGCTGGCGCGAGCCGTGACCACCCCGACAGGAGCACCACGAATGACTCAGACCCCGAAGCGCGTCCGCGTGCACCACCTGCGCGAGGCCAAGGAGCGCGGCGAGCGGCTGACGATGCTCACGGCGTACGACGCCGTGACCGCGCACATCTTCGACGAGGCCGGCATCGACATGCTGCTGGTCGGCGACTCGATCGGAAACACCATGCACGGCCACACGACGACCCTGCCGGTGACCGTCGACGACCTGATCCCCCCGGCGCGCGCCGTCGCGCGGGCAGCCAAGCGCGCGTTCGTCGTCGCCGACCTGCCCTTCGGCTCGTACGAGGCCGGACCCGCACAGGCGCTGGAGACCGCCGTGCGGATGATGAAGGAGACGGGCGTCGCCGCCGTGAAGTTCGAGGGTGGCAAGCGGGTCGTCCCGCAGGTCAAGGCCCTCACGGACGCCGGCATCCCGGTGGTCGCGCACCTCGGCTACACGCCGCAGTCGGAGAACCTGCTGGGCGGACCGCGCGTGCAGGGCCGGGGCGACCTCGCCGCCGAGCTGCTGTGCGAGGACGCGGTGGCGATCGCCGAGGCCGGCGCCGTCGCGGTGGTCCTGGAGATGGTGCCGGCACCGGTGGCCGCGCGGGTCACCGAGATCCTGCAGATCCCGACCATCGGCATCGGCGCCGGCACGGAGTGCGACGGGCAGGTGCTCGTGTGGGTCGACATGGCCGGCATGACGGACTGGTCCCCGCGCTTCGCCAAGCGGTTCGGTGAGGTCGGGGCGGCCCTCAAGGCCGCGGCGGTCGCGTACGCCGACGAGGTGCGCGGCGGAACCTTCCCGGACGCGGACCACCAGTTCGACGCGTGACGACGGCGGCCCGGGCCGTCGTCTGGGCCTTCGCAGCCGCGGTGCTCGGCGTGCTCGTGGCGCTCGCGGTGCCCGTGGCGTCCGGCGCGTACGTCGTCGCACAGCTGGTCTCGTTCCGGGCACTGCTCTGCCTCGGGGCCGTCGTGGTCGCCGTCGTCCTGCTCGCCGTGCCGTGGACCCGGCGACGGCTCCTCCCCGTGGCGCTCGCGTTCCTGGTCGGTGCGGCCGCGCAGGGGGCCGTGCTCCTCGCGCGATCGGTCCCGCCCCCGGCCACCGCGACGGGCTCGGCCGAGCAGGTGGTCGTGCTCGCGTTCAACACCCTGGACACGGTGGGGCCGACCCTGCTCGCCGACCTCGCGCTCGCGCACGGTGCGGACGTGCTCGTGCTGCCCGAGACCTCCCTCGACACCGCCCGGGCGACCGCCACGCAGCTGGCCGCCGCCGGCCGACCGATGCAGGTGCTGACCGCCGAGGGGCACCACCCGGCGATCGCCGGCACCGCCCTGCTGGTCTCGGACCGCGTCGGCACCTACCCGACCTCCGAGCCGCTCGCGACGCAGCTCGGCTCCCTGCGCGCCGACCCACGGGAGCCCGCCGGGTCACCGGTGATCGTCGCGGCTCACCCGCTCGCGCCGATCAGCCGGGGCTCGATGGCGACGTGGCGCACGGAGACGCGCCTGATCGCGGGCACCTGCGCCGGCACACCGGGCGCGATCGTCGCGGGTGACCTCAACTCGACGCTCGACCATCCGGGGCTGCGGGACCTCGGTCCGTGCGTCGACGCCGCGCGAGCGTCCGGCGCCGCGGCGCTCGGCACCTGGCCCGCGTCGGTCCCGGCACTGCTGGCCGCCCCGATCGACCACGTGCTCGTCGACGGCCGCGCCTGGCGGGTGGTCGGCTTCGACGTCCTCCCGCGGACCGGCGGCAGTGATCACCGACCGGTCCTGGCCACCCTCGAGCCGCGCTGACCGCTCAGGACTGCTGCTCCTCGTCCTCGTGGTCCCAGTCCTCGGTGCGCGTCCGCGCCTTCTCCAGCGCATGAGTGGCTTCGTCCCGCGTGGCGTACGGACCCATCAGCTTGGTCCAGTCGCTCTGCCGGCCCTCCTCGACCTCGTGGGTGTCGATGTTGAACCAGAAGTTGCCCGCCATGCCGTTCTCCCTTCGCCCGGGGGCGGGACCGGCCGCTGACCGGCCCCGATGCCCTCCTGTCCGTAGACTGCCAGGTATGTCGCCCGTGCACGCGCCAAGATCCGCCCTGGTCCCGGGCACGGTGAGCCCACGTCGAGCCGTCCCGTCGTCCATCGCGCGGCCCGAGTACGTCGGCAGGCCCGGACCTGCGCACTGGACCGGCAGCAACGTCCTGGAGCCGGAGATGATCGAGCGCGTCCGGGTGGCCGCACGCCTCGCGGCGCAGGCTCTGGAGCTCGTCGGCCGCCACGTGGCACCGGGAGTCACCACCGACGAGCTGGACGCGATCGGGCACGAGTTCCTCGTCGACCACGGCGCCTACCCGTCGACGCTGGGCTACCGCGGCTTTCCCAAGTCGCTGTGCACCTCGGTCAACGAGGTCATCTGCCACGGCATCCCCGACTCGACGGTCGTCGAGGACGGCGACATCGTGAACATCGACGTCACGGCGTTCATCGGCGGAGTCCACGGCGACAACAACGCGACGTTCCTCGCGGGCGGCGTCGACGAGGAGTCGCGGCTCCTCGTCGAGCGCACCCAGGAGGCGCTGGCGCGGGCGATCAAGGCCGTGGTGCCGGGCCGGGAGATCAACGTCGTCGGCCGGGTGATCGAGAAGTACGCGGCACGCTTCGGGTACGGGGTGGTCCGTGACTACACGGGCCACGGCGTCGGTCCCGCGTTCCACACCGGTCTGGTGGTCCCGCACTACGACGCCGCACCGGCCTACGACACGCTCATCGAGCCGGGCATGGTGTTCACCATCGAGCCGATGCTCAACCTCGGCACTCCCGACTGGGTCATGTGGGACGACGACTGGACCGTCCTCACGGCCGACGGACGGCGCAGCGCGCAGTTCGAGCACACCCTGCTGGTCACCGACACCGGAGCGGAGATCCTGACCCTGCCATGAGCGACCACAAGCACAAGAAGTCCCCCGAGACCGCGTTCGGCGTCGACATCGGCGGGAGCGGGATCAAGGGCGCCCCCGTCTCGCTGTCGGACGGCGAGTTCGCCGCCGACCGCAAGCGCATCCCGACGCCGCAGCCCTCGACCCCCGACGCGGTCGCCGCGACGGTGGCCAAGGTCGTCGACTCCTTCGACCTGGCCAAGGACGTGCCGATCGGCGTGACGTTCCCGGCCGTGATCCTGCACGGCGTCGCGCAGTCAGCGGCGAACGTCGACAAGTCGTGGATCGGCACCAACGTCGAGAAGGCGGTGCAGCACGCCACCGGGCGCAAGGTGCTGGCGGTCAACGACGCGGACGCCGCCGGCTACGCGGAGGTCCTCTACGGCGCCGCGAAGAACGTCGACGGGGTCGTCCTCGTCGTCACCCTCGGCACCGGCATCGGGTCCGCGCTGATCGTCGACGGCCACCTCGTGCCGAACACCGAGCTCGGGCACCTGGAGATCGACGGGTTCGACGCCGAGTCCCGCGCGGCCGAGAGCGTGCGCGACCGCGAGGACCTCGACTGGGAGCAGTGGGCGGAGCGCCTGCAGCGGTACTTCACCGTGGTGGAGAACCTGTTCTGGCCCGACCTCATCGTGGTCGGCGGCGGCGTGAGCAAGCACCACTCCGACTTCCTGCCGCTGCTCGACCTGCGCACCAAGATCGTGCCCGCCCAGCTGCGCAACGCGGCCGGGATCGTCGGCGCGGCGGCGCTCGCGGCCGAGTCGCGCGGCTGACCGTGCGCGACCTCGTCGAGGTCGCACCGGGCGTCCACGTGGCGACGAGCGCCGTCTACACGACGACCTCGACGCTCGTCGTCGGTGACGACGGCACGTGCCTCGTGGTCGATCCCGCGGTCACCGCGCCCGAGGTCGACGGGCTCGCGGCCGCGATCCACGCCCGCGGCTGGACACCGGTCGCCGTGTGGTCGACGCACCCGCACTGGGACCACGTCCTGGACGGTCAGGGCCTCGCGCACCTGCCCCGCTGGGCGGACGGGGCGGGAGCCACGGACCGCGAGACGCTCGCCGCGGAGCGCGACGCCGACGACGAGCTGGCGCGCGTCGGCGAGGCGCCGGCACCGATCGCCGCGCCGGCCACCGCCTACCCCCGTCGGTCACCGGGAGTGCTCGACTGGTCGGGCCGGACGGTCCACGTCCTCACTCACTGTGCGCACGCCCGCGGGCACACCGCCCTGTTCGTCCCCGACGTCGGCGTGCTGATGGCCGGTGACCTGCTCTCGGACGTCGAGATCCCGCTCCTGGACCTGTCCGCGGACGATCCGGTCGGCGACTACCTCGCCGCCCTCGACCTGCTGGGGTCTCTCGGTGCGCAGGTCGTCGTCCCGGGGCACGGCAGGGTCGGAGGTGCCGACGAGCTCCGACGACGACTCACGGCCGATCGTGCCTACCTGTCGGCCCTGGTGGACGGCAACGAGACCGACGACGACCGGCGCGCGCTCCCCTGGGCGGCCGCCGCCCACGCCGCACAGCGGTCGGCGGTGGGACGATGAGCACCATGGAGTGGCTGATCGCCGGGGGCGTCATCGCCCTCGCCCTCGTGCTCGTGGCGGTCGACCGGATGGTGGCCCGCGGCTGGTTCGACCGGCGCCGACCTCGAGAGCGCCGGACCACGGGCGGGGTCGCGGGCAGCGGCGCCTTCGGGGCGCTGGTCGACGTGTTCCAGCCGAACCGCGAGTACCTCACGGCCGAGCAGGACCGTCAGCAGCTCGACATCAAGCAGACCGGTGACGCCGCCGGACGGCTCGACCTCGACTCCGGCGTCGTGCGCCTCGACCCGGATCCGCGGCGCGACTAGGTCTCGCGGGATGTCGGTGACGCCCTCTACTCTCCCGGGCATGGCACCTGTGGTCTCCCAGCTCACGATCGACTCCGCCGACCCGCACGCCCTGGCCCGCTGGTGGCTCGAGGTGCTCGACTGGTCGTACGCCTGGCAGCCGGCGGACGACGACGACGAGATCGAGATCGCCCCGCCCGACGGCGGCGCGACCAACTGGCTGTTCCTCAAGGTCTCCGAGGTGAAGACGGGCAAGAACCGTCTGCACGTGGACCTGCGGCCGCCGAACGGGTCGGACCAGTCCACCGAGCTCGACCGGCTGCTCGGTCTGGGCGCCACCCGCGTCGACATCGGCCAGGGTGACGTGCCGTGGCACGTGCTCGCCGACCCGGAGGGCAACGAGTTCTGCCTCCTGCGCGGTACCCCGGACCAGGCGGCCGCCGCGCTCGCTGCGGAGGCGTCCGGCACCTGATCGCTCCCCCGCACGGGTGACAGTTGCGTGTCAGGGTCGAAATCGGACGAATCGGTCGGTACCTTCCGGGGATGATCAGTGCCGTACTTCCGGTCCTGGGCGACGTCGCATGGGAGGACTGGGAGCAGTGGGCCCCCCTCGCTCTCTCCGCCCTGACGCTCGTCGCCGCTCTCGGCGCCTGGATCGTGGCGGGCCGAGCCGCCCGCAGGTCCAAGCGGCTGACTGAGGCGACGCACAAGCAGACGAAGGTGTTCGACGAGCAGGTCTCGATCGCGCGGGAGGCGCTCGAGCTCGCCCGGCAGGAGGCGCAGAACGCGCGTGCGGACGCCGATCGGCAGCGCCTGGACGCCGACCGCATGCGCCGGATGCTCGAGGAGGCGCGGCTCGACGAGCTCGCCCCGACGATCGTGGCGCGGGCCTTCCCCGAGGGTCCCGGCACCCCCGGCCGGCCCGCCCTCGAGTTCTGCCAGCTCACCGCGGGCGGTCAGGACCGGTGGCGCCTGCTCACCGAACAGCTCCAGGTGGGGCGCGACGAGACCTACGCCTTCCGCACGGCCCTGACCATCTGGTTCGAGAACGTGTCCGACGGCGTCGCCCAGGTCAACATCGTCGAACCCGCGGGCGGCGAGCTGGACCTGCTGCCCGGGCACCCCCTGGTGGTCCCCGCGCGGGAGTCGCGAAGCGTCACCTGGATGCGGCTGTGGACGTCGCGCGACCTCGACAGCGACGCGCGGATCCAGGACCCCGCCGCGTGGCTGTTCAACCTGACGTTCACCGTCACCGACCTCGGCGTGCACGTGCGTGACACCTACGCGTTCGACGGCGACCTGCGGTTCTTCGACCGGGACGGCTCGTGGCTCGTCGTCATGCCCGAGCCGCCCCTGCCGTGGACCTCCGACGTGGCGTCGATGCTGTCGGGCCGCGCGTACGAGTCCCTGCCCGCGTCGGTCAGCTGAGCGCGGCGCGCACCAGCGTCGACAGCTTCTTGCCGTCCGCCGACGCACCGGCGCGCGCGGACGCCTCCTTCATGACCGCACCCATGTCGCGGACCGACGTCGCGCCGACGTCCGCGACCACGGCGGTGACCAGCGCCTGGAGCTCGTCGTCGGACAGCTGCGCGGGCAGGTACGTCTCGATGAGGTCCGCCTCGGCAGTCTCCGTGGCGGCCCGCTCGGGGGCGTTGGCGTCGGCGTAGATCTGCGCGGAGTCGCGGCGCTTCTTCACCTCGCGGGCGAGGATCTTGAGCACCTCGTCGTCCGACAGCTCCTTCTCGACGCTGCCCGCCTTGGCCTCGAACCGCACGGCACCGATGATCTGGCGCAGGATGCCGGTGCGCTCCGTGTCGCGGGCCTTCATAGCGGTGGTCAGGTCGGACGTCAGCTGGTCGAGGGTGCTCATGGGAGCCATCGTGCCCTGCCTGTCCGGAGGCGCGCAGCGGGAATCCCCGCGCGGCCCGCCAGGTCGACGCCTCGCATGTCCCTGCCGAGGGACGTTGCACGGCTCCGAGGTGCCGCCTCCTGGGCGGGTACTCTCCGGACCGTGGCACTCGCGTACGGATGGACTGCCGACCCGGACCCCTGCCGGTGCCGGGTGTGCGGCTGGGATCTCGGCGAGCCCGGGTGGGACCCCTCGCCGACCTACATCATCTGCTCTGCGTGTTCTGCCGAGGCGGGTGTGGACGATCTCGACGAGAGGCGCGCCGGCCGCTATCTCGCCCGATGGATCAGTGAGGGCGCGGCGTGGGGAGTGCCGTCCGAACAGCCGGCCGAGTGGTCGCCGAGCGGGCACCTCGCCGCGGCTGGCATCGTGGTCCGACGCCGAGACGTGCGCTGATCCGCCGCTGATCAGCGGCCGAAGTACGGATGAGTCAGTCGATACGCCGGGTTCTGTGCTCACGCGCGGTTGCCCGCACTGCGCGAGTGGCGGCCATCCCTCTACGACGTACGTTGCCGCACGCCTCCAGCGGCCTACCCGGGAGCTCGGGCGAGCAGCCCTCGAACGCTCCCTGTCTGACCTTGCTCCGGGTGGGGTTTACCTAGCCGCACCGGTCGCCCGGCACGCTGGTGGTCTCTTACACCACCGTTTCACCCTTACCCGACCAGCGGACCGGTCGGGCGGTCTGTTCTCTGTGGCACTGTCCCGCGGGTCACCCCGGGTGGGTGTTACCCACCACCCTGCTCTGCGGAGCCCGGACGTTCCTCGGCGAGCCCGAGGGCTCGACGCGGCCGCCTGACTGACTCATCCGCGCCCACAGCCTAGCCGTCTCAGCTCCCCACCCATCCGCCGGGCGTGCGGCACCGAACACGGAGCATGGAGACCATCACCGGACTGACCCGCCGCGAGCGCGTGGTCCTCGCCCACCTGGCCCTGCCGCTGACGCTCAGCGAGATCGCGGCCGCACTCTTCGTCACCCGCAACACGGTGAAGTCGCAGGTGCGCTCGATCTACCTGAAGCTCGGCGTCGCCGACCGCGAGTCGGCCTTGTCGGCCGGTCGGGCACGCGGCCTCGTCCCGGAGGACATGGGCGGTCTCGAGCAGCGCCGCCAGCTGTTCGGAGTCCCGGCTCAGACGTCGACGCGGTAGGTCAGCGACAGCTCGTCGCCTGAGGCGCCTCGGATCCCCCAGTTCTCCGGCGGGCTCTCGATGATGATCACCTCGAGGTCGTCGGCGGCGATCCCGAGCGTGGGGGCGACGTCGTCGTAGAACGCCGCGATCAGGGCGCGTCGTGCCGCACGGGAACGGCCCGTGAAGCAGAGGATCTCGACGACCAGGTACTCCTTGCTGCGAGGGGCCACCAGGTCGTCGGCGTCCAGCAGGAGGAAGCGGTGGAACCTCTTGTCCTCGGGCAGCCCCCAGGTCCCGACGACGGCGCGGTGCACCGCGTCGGACACCGAGCCGCGGCGGTCCTGCCACACGTCGCGTCGACCGTAGATCTTGACGTGCGCCATCGGTCCTCCTCCGCAGGTCGTCCGTAGCGCGGGAGCCTACAGTTCACGGGTGCTCGTGCTCCTGCCGCCCTCCGAGGGCAAGACGCCGCCGCGCGCCCGCGGCCCCCTGTTCGACCTCGACGCCCTCGGCGCGCCCGGGCTCACCCCCGTGCGCGAGAAGGTGCTGGACGCGCTGATCGAGGTCAGCGCGTCGGCTGACGGGATGCGGGTGCTCGGTGTCGGCGCCAGCCTGGCCGACGAGGTGGCGCGCAACGTGCGGCTGCGCACGGCGGCGACGGCACCGGCCAAGAACGTCTACTCCGGCGTCCTGTACGCCGCGGCAGGACTGGATCGGCTCACGCCGACCGGCCGGGCACGAGCAGCGCAGAGCGTGCGGATCGTGTCCGGCCTGTGGGGGCTGGTCGCGCCCGACGACCCCATCCCCGCGTACCGCCTCTCCATGGCCACGCACCTGCCGGGCATCGGGCACCTGCCCGGTGCATGGCGCGAGGCGATCGGGGTCGAGCTCCAGGCGCGTGCCGAAGGCGAGCTGGTGGTGGACTGCCGGTCCGCGACGTACCTCGCCGCCTGGCACCCGCCACGGTCGGCCGACTGGGTGTCGGTGCGGGTCCTGCGCGAGCTGGACGGGAGGCGGTCCGTGGTGTCGCACAACGCCAAGCACACCCGCGGGGTGCTCACCCGGCACCTGCTCACCCGTCGCGGACGTACCCCGCACGACGCCGTGTCGTTGGCCCGGGTGGCCGGCGAGCTCGTCGGGTCCGCGCTGCTCGCGGTCGAGCTCGGTCCTCCGACCCGGGCCGCCCGCACGCTCGAGCTGGTCGTCGCCTGAGTGGCACGCGGACGGCACGTGCCGTGGTGGCTCCTCGCGGTCGTGGTGACCGCGGTCGTGGTGCTGACGGGACTGCTTCCCGCACAGGACGCCCGTGACCTGGCCGAGCGGACCCTCCCGATCCTGGTCTTCGTCGCCGCCCTGACGGTCGTCGCCGAGATGTGCGCCGGGGCGGGCCTGTTCGACACCGCGGCCGGACTGGCGTCGCGCGTGGCCGGCGGCCGACGCTGGGCCCTGTGGGCGCTCGTGGTCGTGCTGGCGACCGTGAGCACGGCGGTCCTGTCGCTGGACACCACCGCGGTGCTGCTCACGCCGGTGGTCATCGCCCTCGCCCGCCGCACGCGCACGCCACCGCTGCCGTTCGCCCTGGCCGTGCTCGCCCTCGCCAACACCGCGTCCCTCGTCCTGCCGGTCTCCAACCTCACCAACCTGCTGGCGGACCACACGTTGCGCGCGGCGGGCGTCGGCTACCTCGGCCTGATGTGGGCGCCCGCGCTCGCAGCGATCCTGGTCACCGTCGTCGTGCTCGCGGTCCGCGACAGGCGGGCCCTGCTCGGCCGCTACGTGCCACCGGTGCCGCACCCGGTGCGTGACCGGGGGTTGCTCGCGTGGTGCGCAGCCACCGTCGGCGCGCTCGCCGTCGCGTTCGTCGTCGGAGCACCGACGGCGCCGACGGCGGTCGTGGCGGCAGTGGTGCTCCTCGCCGTCACGCTGCTCCGGCACCAGAAGCTCCCGGTGCCGGTGGGCGACCTCGTCCCGTGGCGGACGCTCCTGGTCGTGCTGGGCCTGTTCGTCGTCGTCGCCACGGCGCACGCACACGGGCTCGGAGAGGCGCTCGCACGGGCCGCGGGCACCGGGAACGGCGCCGGCGAGCTGGTGCGCGTGGCGGCGGTGGGGGCGCTCGCGTCGAACGGGCTGAACAACCTGCCCGCGTACCTGGCGCTCGAGCCGGCCGCCGGCCCCGACCCGCTGCGGGTGGCCGCGCTGCTCATCGGCACGGGCGTCGGTCCGCTGATCACGCCCTGGGGGTCGCTGGCGACCGTGCTGTGGTGGCAGCGGTGCCGCACGGTGATGCTCGCGGTCCCCGCCGCCACGATCGTGCGTCAGGGCCTGCTGCTCGCCCCGCTCGCCGTCGTGGCGGCCACCCTGGCGCTCGTGGCGACGAGCTGACCGGTCAGGCCGACCAGCCCTCGCTCGGCACCCCGACCACGGCGATCTCGTCGCGCTTGTCCGCGAAGAGCCGCACGATGCTCACCGACGCGGGCGCCACACGCAGCTGGCTCCACGACGACGGCTGCGCGCCCATGGTGACGCCCAGGGCCGCGCGGATCGACACGGCGTGGCTCACGACGACGACCGTGCGGTCGACCCCCTCGGCGAGCAGCCCGTCCAGCCCGCGCTGCAGCCGCCGACCGACGTCCTCGATGGACTCCCCGCCGGGCGGCCGCAGGTCGGCCTTCGTGTGCCACGGCTCCAGCTGGCCAGGCCACCGCTCCTCGATCTCCTCGGCGGTCAGCCCCTGCCACTCGCCGAAGTTCGCCTCCTGGAACGTCGCGTCCGTGCGGACCGGCAGCCCCAGCCTCTCGGCGATGATCGCGCTGGTCTGCTGCGTCCGGACCATCGGGGACGCGACGACCTGGCTCGGGTACGGGATGTCACCCCACAGGTCCCGCCCGACGCGGTCCACCAGGTCGGCCGCGTCGCGGGCCTGCCGCAGACCCGTCTCGTCGAGCGGTGGGCCAGGCTCGCCCGACCCCGAGTAGCCGCGCGAGACGGTCATCGTCGTCTGGCCGTGCCGGACGAGGACCACCGTGACGGGCTGCTCCTGGTCGAACCGGACTCCGGCACCCGACGGCCGGGGCGCCCGAGCGGTCGATGACTCCAACGGCTGCGCTACGTCGCTCACGCTCGCAGTCTGGTGCTCCCGCGCCGGACGCGCGACCCGCGGCTCAGCCCTTGGCGGGCTCCGGCAGCCGGACGAGGATGCGTCCGCACTCCTCGCAGCGTGTCACCTGGTCCTCGGGAGCCTTGACGATCGCCTCGACGTCGAGCGGGTTGAGCTCGAGCCGGCAGCTCTCGCAGCGTCGGCCGCGCAGCGCCCCGGCGCCCTTGCCGCCCAGCTGGCCGCGCAGGCGCTCGTAGAGCGTCACGAGCCCGGCGTCGAGCCCCTCGACCGCCTTGGCGCGCTCGGCGCGCACCGACTCGGCGTCCACGTCCAGCGCAGCGAACGCGGCGTCGCGCTCGGCCTCGACCGCCGCGCGCTTCTCCGCGAGCGACTCGTGGGCGGTGGTGACCTCGGCGAGCGCAGTCTCGTGCGCCTCGAGACGCTCCATCACGTCGAGCTCGACCTCCTCGAGCTCGGCCTGCCGACGCCCCAGCGTGCCCAGCTCGCTCTGCAGCGCCTGCAGGTCCTTCGGGCTGCCCTGCCCGGAGTCCAGCCGCGACTGGTCCCGCGCCGCGCGCACGCGCACCTGCTCGACGTCGGCCTCGGCCTTGCGCAGCTCGCGCCGCAGGTCGCTCACCGCGGTCTGGGACGTGACCAACGCGGTGTGCAGGTCCGTGACCTGCGAGTCGAGCTCGACCAGCCGCGCCAGCTCCGGCAGCGTGCGCTTCTTGTGGGCGATCTGGTCCAGGCGGGTGTCGAGAGCCTGGACGTCGAGCAGTCGGCGCTGGTCCGCTGCGGGGGCAGTCGTCACGGGTGTCCTTCCGGCGGTTCACAAAATGCTGGGGCTTCAGGCGCTTCCGGGCTCGCGACGCGACCCGTCCACGGGTCGGTGCTCACCGTGCTGACGCGGGTCTCCACCGTAGTCCCCGCGGCGGCGGCATCCTGCGCGAGGGTGCGCGCCGCGAGCGCGAGCCACGGCCACTCGGAGGCGAAGTGGGCGACGTCGACGAGGTAGGGGGCGCTCGAGCCCTCGTGCTCCGCCCGCTCGCGCAGCTCGGACGTCGGATGGTGCCGCAGGTCCGCGGTCACGTAGGCATCGACACCCGCGGCGCGGACGGCGTCGAAGAACGAGTCGCCCGACCCGCCGACCACGGCGACGCGCTCGACCCGTCCGTCGGGGTCGCCGGCGAACCGCACCCCCTGGGCGGTCGCGGGCAGCGCGGCGGCGACCGCGGCCGCGAACTCCCGCAGCGTGGTGGGTGCACGCAGGGTCCCGACGCGGCCTGTGCCGGTGGCGCCCGGCCACGAGGCCAGCTCGAGCACGTCGAACGCGGGCTCCTCGTAGGGGTGCGCGCCCCGCATCGCGGCGACGACCGCCGCGCGCAGCCGCCGGGGAGCCACCATCTCGACGCGGGCCTCGACCACCCGCGATGCCTGCCCGGCGGACCCGATGGCCGGCGACGCCGCGTCCGAGGGCGTGAAGGTCCCCTCCCCAGTGGATGTCCAGGCGCAGCGCGTGTACTCCCCGATCGCGCCCGCGCCCGCGGCGGCGAGCGCATCGACGAGGCGCTCCGCCTCCGCGACCGGGACGAACACCACGTGCTTGTCGAGCGGCTCGGCGGGTGCCGGGTCCAGGGGGACGGTGCCGACGAGACCCAGCGCCTCCGCCAGCGCGTCGTTGACTCCACCGGCCGCAGCGTCGGCGTTCGTGTGCGCGGTGTAGAGCGCGGTCCCGGACCGCACCAGCCGGTGCAGCAGAGCCCCCTTGAAGGTCGTCGCGGCGATCGAGTGCACCGGACGCAGCAGCAGCGGGTGGTGCGTCACGACGAGGTCGGCATCCCACCCCACGGCCTCGTCGACGACCACCGCGACGGGGTCGACCGCGAAGAGCACCCGACGCACCGGCTGCTCCGGGTCACCGGTGACCAGTCCGACCGCGTCCCACGACTCGGCGGTGCCCGGTGGATACCGGCGCTCGAGCAGCCGCACGACGTCGGCCAGGGAGGGGGCTGTCACGTCCCGCACGCTACCGGCCCGTCGTCTCGACCCGGTCGCCGACGCGGACGGTCCCGCCGCGCACCGGCACCATCTGGATCCCGAACCACACCTCGCCGTCCCGGCGGCGGTGCCGGGCGAGCGCCCGCAGCGGCTCCTTGCCCTTGACCTGCGTGTCCGGGTCGATCGTCGTGAGCACGCACCGTCCGCACCAGTCGGCGAACCGGAGCTCGACGTCGCCGACGACCAGACGACCCCAGCCGTCCTCCGCGAAGGGCTCGAGGTCGCCGTCGACCACGAGGTTCGGCCGGAACCGGCGCATGTCGAGCGGGTGCCGGGGCTCCGGAGCCGGCTCCCCCGCGTCGAGTGCGCGCTGCACGCGCTCGTCGTGGATCTCGGCGGCCCACGCGTCGAGCCGGCGCAGGGACGCGGTCGTCGTGACGTGCACCGGACCGGTGTCCGTCAGGGCGAGAGGGTCGTCGAGCGTTCCTCCGTGGTCCTCCGACATGCCCCGGCGGGCGGGGTCGTCGAGCCACACGAGCCGGACCGGACGACCGATGAGCTCGGAGCACCACGCGTCCGCCGCGTCGCCCGCCCGCGTGGCGGTGTCGAGGCGGCTGAGGCGCACGGCGAGGTCGGGCGGTCCCGCAGGAGGCTCGACACGAAGGCTCGGCAGCCCGTCGGCCGACAGCCGGACTCCACCGAGGTCGGGCGTGGCGAGGGCCGCGAGCATCCGGGGGTGCTTGCGCGCGGTGATCGTGACGCCGTCCTGGTCCACCACCATCCACCGGCGGTCGCCCAGCGGACCGGCCACGTCGAGCGTCATCGTGTCCACGGGGGTCCCCGCGAACGACTTCACCGGGTACACGGTGAGCCCGGAGACGAACGGCGTGGTCGCGAGCATGGCTGGACCCTAACAACCGTGCACCGCGAAGAGGGGGTGGGCCCGGCCGGTTTCGAACCGGCGACCTCCGCGGTGTAAGCGCGGCGCTCTGACCAGCTGAGCTACAGGCCCCGAGAGCCCCCGACCTGCGGGCGGCTCGTCGGGCGCACAGCCTACCGGCGGTCAAGCGGCGAGGGCCGCCAGCGCCTGCCGGTAGGACGAGAAGTCACGGGCCCGTCCGGGCGGGTTGACGACGCTCCACCGCAGCACCCCCTCGGCGTCGACCAGGAAGCTGCCGCGGACGGCGAAGCCCCGGGACTCGTCGAACACCCCGTACGCCTTCGCCACCTCGCCGTGCGGCCAGAAGTCGGAGAGCAGGTCGAACCCGAAGCCCTCGCTGGCCGCCCACGCACGCAGCGAGTGACCGGGGTCGCAGGAGACGACGAGGACGTGGACGCCGGCCTCCTCGAACTCCGCGATGTTGTCCCGCAGCTGGCACAGCTCACCGGTGCACGTGCCGGAGAAGGCGAAGGGGACGAACACGATGACCACCGGACCGCCGCCCAGACCGCTCAGGGTCACGGGCGTGCCGTGCGTGTCCGGGAGCGAGAAGTCGGGAGCCGGGGCGCCGAGCGCGGGCGTGGACCGGGCGATGTCTTCCATGGCGCGGACTGTAACAACGAGCGCCGGGTCCCGCCGTCGGAGCCGACAGCGGCAGGTGCTCAGCGGCCGCGGCCGCGCGTCCCGAGGCGGGTGGCGGACCAGTCCGCGGCGATCGGGAACGTGCTCATCGCGTGCAGGCCGGACGTCGTCGCGGCCTCCTCGATGTCGCTGTGCGAGACGTGCCCGGCGCGACCCGCCTTGGGCGTCAGGAGCCAGATCGGTCCCCCGTCGTCCAGCACGGTCATGGCGTCCACGAGCAGGTCCGTGAGGTCACCGTCGCCGTCGCGGAACCAGATGACGGCGCCGTCGGTGACGTCGTCGTACTCCTCGTCGACCAGCTCCGTCGTCGTCACAGCTTCGATCCCGGCGCGCAGGTCGGCGTCGACGTCGTCGTCGTAGCCGAACTCCTGGATCACCTGTCCCGAGCTCAAGCCCAAGCGGGCGGCCGCCTGCGACGCGCCTTCGTCCGCGGTGGATGACACGTCCGGACCGCTCCCTTCCGTCTCGGCGGTCCCGTCGGGGGCCGCCTTCTCATTGCCGCACACGCTAGCCCACCGCACCCGGACGGGCGCACGCAAGACCTGCGCAGACGCACGTGTCGATCACCGCGGGACAGACCCGACGGGCACGTCGCGGCGCACTGTCACGGACGTCACGTCGGGGTTCTTGGTACTCGGTGTGACTTTCGGGCCTCCGGGGTCCGAGAATGGGGCGAACACCCGCACCCGTCGAGCCGCCTACCAGGGCGTGCCCAGCACGGGCCGGGCCAGATGCGCCGCCGATGCCGACCGGGCTCGTGCGCGCGGACGAGACGCAAGGAGCGCTGGTGGCTTCGATCGACGAGACGGGACCGCTCATCGGCGGCCTGCTCAGCCAGGTGCCGGACATCGACCCGGACGAGACCGGCGAGTGGGTGGAGTCCCTCGACGGACTCATCGACGAGAAGGGCGGCCCTCGCGCGCGCTATGTGCTGCTGAGCATGCTGCGGCACGCGCGCCAGCGGAACGTGGCCATCCCGGCCTCGCTCAACACGCCCTACGTGAACACCATCGCGGTGCACGACGAGCCGTACTTCCCCGGCGACGAGGTGCTGGAGCGCCGCTACCGCTCGTGGATCCGCTGGAACGCCGCCGTCATGGTGACGCGCGCCCAGCGCCCCGGGATCGGAGTCGGCGGGCACATCTCCTCGTACGCGTCGGTCGCGACGCTGACCGAGGTGGGCCTCAACCACTTCTTCCGCGGCAAGGACCACCCGGGCGGCGGTGACCAGGTCTACTTCCAGGGTCACGCCTCTCCCGGCGTCTACGCCCGCGCCTACCTCGAGGGCCGCCTGTCCGCCCATCAGCTGGACGGGTTCCGCCAGGAGCTGTCGCACCCCGGCGGCGGCCTGCCGTCGTACCCGCACCCCCGCCTGGCGCCCGACCTGTGGGAGTTCCCGACCGTCTCGATGGGCCTCGGCCCGGCGTCGGCCATCTACCAGGCCTGGACCAACCGCTACCTGCACCTGCGGGGCATCAAGGACACCAGCCAGCAGGACGTCTGGGCGTTCCTGGGCGACGGCGAGATGGACGAGCCCGAGTCCCGCGGCATGCTCCAGCTGGCCGGACAGCAGGGCCTGGACAACCTCACGTTCGTCGTCAACTGCAACCTGCAGCGGCTCGACGGCCCCGTCCGTGGCAACGGCAAGATCATCCAGGAGCTCGAGGCGCAGTTCCGTGGCGCCGGCTGGAACGTCATCAAGGTGATCTGGGGCCGCGAGTGGGACACGCTGCTCAACGCCGACAAGGACCGCGCGCTGGTCAACCTGATGAACACGACGCCCGACGGTGACTTCCAGACGTACCGCGCGGAGAACGGCGCGTTCATCCGGGAGAACTTCTTCGGGCGCGACCCGCGCACCAAGCAGCTGGTCGAGAAGATGACCGACGACGAGATCTGGGCGCTCAAGCGCGGCGGGCACGACTACCGCAAGATCTACGCCGCCTACAAGGCCGCGCGCGAGCACACCGGCACGCCGACGGTCATCCTGGCGCACACCATCAAGGGCTACGGCCTGGGCTCCGGCTTCGCGGGCCGCAACGCCACGCACCAGATGAAGAAGCTCAAGTCGGACGACCTCAAGACGCTGCGCGACTCGCTGCACATCCCGATCACGGACGAGCAGATCGACGAGAACCCGTACGTCCCGCCGTACTTCCACCCCGGCGCCGAGGACGAGGGCATCCAGTACATGCTGGAGCGCCGCCGCCAGCTGGGCGGGTTCGTGCCCGAGCGCCGCACCACGCACAAGCCGCTGACCCTGCCGGACCCGAAGGTGTACGACGGCCTGGCGAAGGGTTCGGGGGCGCAGGAGGTCGCCACGACGATGGCGCTCGTGCGCCTGTTCAAGGACCTCGTGCGGGACAAGGAGTTCGGCCACCGTCTGGTGCCGATCATCCCCGACGAGGCGCGCACGTTCGGTCTCGACTCGATCTTCCCGAGCGCCAAGATCTTCAACACGAACGGCCAGAACTACATGGCCGTGGACCGCGAGCTCATGCTCTCCTACAAGGAGTCCGAGTCCGGCCAGATCATGCACACGGGGATCAACGAGGCCGGTTCGGCGTCGGCGTTCCAGGCCGTCGGCACGTCGTACGCGACGCACGGTGAGCCGCTGATCCCGTTCTACTTCTACTACTCGATGTTCGGGTTCCAGCGCACCGGCGACCAGTTCTGGGCCGCCGGCGACCAGATGACGCGCGGGTTCCTCATCGGCGCCACGGCCGGCCGCACCACGCTGACCGGCGAGGGCCTCCAGCACGCGGACGGTCACTCGCCGCTGCTGGCCGGCACCATGTCGCACGTCGTGCACTACGACCCGGCGTACGGGTACGAGATCCGGCACATCGTCCGGGACGGCATCGAGCGGATGTACGGCGAGGGCCACGACCGTGACCGCGACGTCATCTACTACCTCACCGTCTACAACGAGCCCATGCAGCAGCCGGCGGAGCCCGAGGGCGTCGACGTCGAGGGCATCCTGCGCGGCATCCACCTGATCGCACCGGCCGAGGGTGACGGGCCGCGCGCCCAGATCCTGGCGTCGGGCGTGGCGGTGCCGTGGGCGCTCGAGGCCAAGAAGCTGCTCGCCGAGGACTGGGGCGTCCAGGCTGCGGTGTGGTCGGTGACCAGCTGGAACGAGCTGCGCCGCGACGGTCTCGCCGCGGACCAGCAGGCCTACCTCCACCCCGGCGAGGAGGAGCGGGTCCCGTACCTCACGCAGAAGCTGCAGGGTGCCGAGGGGCCGTTCGTCGCGACGACGGACTTCGACCACCTCGTCGCCGACCAGGTGCGCGCGTGGATCCCCGGCACCTACGCCACGCTGGGCGCCGACGGCTTCGGCTTCTCGGACACGCGGGCGGCGGCTCGTCGGCACTTCAAGATCGACGGTCCGTCGACGGTCGTGCGGGTGCTGCAGCAGCTCGCCCGCACGGGCGCGGTGAGCCACGAGGCGCCGGCGCAGGCGATCGAGCGCTACCGCCTGTACGACGTGACCGCCGGCACCTCCGGCAACACGGGCGGCGACAGCTGAGCTGAGCACGCACGACGAAGGCCCGGGCTCCGAGGAGCCCGGGCCTTCGTCGTGCTCGGCTAGGTGCCGGGGATGGTCTGCTGCGCGTGCGCGACGTCGCGGGCGAGCTCGCGCTTGAGGTCGGCGACCGCGTTCTGGTCGGGGTAGAGGTCGAGCGCCGCGATGTGCTGCTTGGCCTCGAGGGGCCGGCCGGCCTCGATGGAGGCGAGCACCAGCTGGCGGGCAGCCTCCGGGTCGTGCTCCCGCGGCCGCCAGTGGCCGACGCCCAGCCCGAGCGCGTCCACGGGCAGACCGGCTTCACGCAGCAGGCCGAGCGCCTCGACCAGCGCCCGGCCGGACGGGTCCCGCTCCACCGCGGTGGTCAGGCGACGGACCGTGCCCTCGTGGTCGTCGTGCACCGACAGGCGGGCGACCTCGATCAGCGGGTACCACGCGCGAGGGTTGCCGGCGAGCTCCTCACCGAGCGCCCAGACCGCCAGGTCGGCGGCGCGCTGGAGCTCCGTCTCGTCGGCCGGGGCGGCGAGCGGATCGGGGTCCGTGCTCGCCTCGGCGGCCCGGCGACGGACGATCTCCGCGAGGGCGACGAACGCCCGCTCGTTGTTGGGGTCGTCGCTGAGCATGGAGCGCAGCGCGTCCTCGTGGAGCGTGTCGCCGCGTCGTGACGCCTTGGTCGGTCGGCGCGCGCCGACCCGCGAGGCCGAGGTCGGCCGTCGCATGAGCTGTCGCAAACGGGGCAGAAGAGCCATGACGCGACCTTATCGGCTGGGGGCGAGCCACACCCGGTCGACGACGTACCTCACACTCGGGCGACCGCCCCAGGCCTACGCCCTTTGTCGACTTCCCACAAGGGCGGACCCTATGCTCGCCCCATGTCCAGCCCTCTGCGCGGGACGGGCTCCACCCCCGTCGCCCCACCCGACACGCCGCCGGACGCACCCACGGCCGGCGCCCGTGCCCGCCGCCCGGTGACGGGTCGCGCGCGGACGCCCGTGCTCGAGGCCCGCGGCGGCCCCGAGACGCAGCGCCGGGTGCGCGACAGCGCAGGGCTGCTGGCGGGCGCCGCCATGCGACGGCTCGACGAGGACCTCGAGTGGTACCGCGCGCTGCCCGCGGAGGACCGGTCGTGGGTGGGGCTGGTCGCCCAGGCGGGAATCACCGCGTTCGTCACCTGGTTCGCCGAGCCCACCCGACCCCCGCACGGTGTGGGTGACATCTTCGCCGCGGCCCCGCCCGAGCTCACCCGGTCCATCTCGCTGCAGCACACCCTCCAGCTCGTGCGGGTCGTGGTCGACGTGGTCGAGACCCACAGCGACCGCCTGGCCGCCCCGGGCGACGAGCGCGAGGTGCGCGAGGCCGTGCTCCGGTACTCCCGGGAGGTCGCGTTCTCCGCGGCCGAGGTCTACGCGCGCGCCGCCGAGGTCCGCGGCGCCTGGGACGCCCGTCTCGAGGCCCTCGTGGTCGACGCCCTCGTGCGCGGGGACGTGGACGACGCGCTGCGGTCACGGATCGCCGCGCTCGGCTGGAGCGGGCGGGGATCGACGCTGGTCATGGTGGGCACGACGACGTCCGCGCTGGACGACGTGCGCGCCGCCGAGCTGCGGCGGGCCACCCGACGCGCCGCCGACGACGCCCTCGTGGGCATCCAGGGCGACCGCCTCGTCGTCTTCCTCGGCGGCGAGGGCGACCTGCGCGCCGCGGCGAGCACGCTCCTGCCGCGGTTCGGACCGGGGCCGGTGGTGATCGGCCCGGTGGTCGGCGAGCTCACGGACTCCGCACGCTCCGCCCGGGCCGCGCTCTCCGGTCTTCTCGCCGCCCCGGCGTGGGAGCAGGCGCCCCGACCCGTGCTGGCCGACGAGCTCCTGCCCGAGCGCGTGCTGATCGGCGACGTCACCGCTCGCCGCACGCTCGTCGCGCAGGCGTACGCACCGCTCGCGGCCAGCCCGGGCTCTCTGCTCGAGACCCTGTCCGCCTACCTGGGCACGGGCCGCTCGCTCGAGGCGGCCGCGCGGACCCTGTTCGTGCACCCCAACACCGTCCGGTACCGCCTGCGCCGGGTCTCCGACGTCACCGGGTGGGACCCGCTGGACGCCCGCGAGTCCTACGTCCTGCAGACCGCGCTCGCGCTCGGTCGTCTGGACGCCGCCGACAGCGCACCGGCCGGCACCGCCCGCTGACGTCGTTGTAGGAGTCGCACAAGGGCGTCCGACAAGGTTGGTGCACGCCGTGAGCCGGACGGGCACCCTCGGGAAGGCAGAGTGGTCGCGTGCTCGCTGTCGTCTGCCCCGGTCAGGGCGCCCAGTCCCCCGGCATGCTCGCCCCGTGGCTCGAGCTGCCGTCCGTCGCCGACTCGATCGCGCGGGCCTCCCGCACGACCGGGCTGGACCTCGTCGCCCACGGCACCACGTCGGACGCCGACACCATCCGGGACACCGCTGTGGCGCAGCCGCTCCTCGTGGCCTCCGCCCTGGCGAGCCTGCGCGCGGTGCTCGAGCTCGGTGCCGACGACGCCCTCGACATCGCCGCCCACCGCGTCGCCGGCGTGACCGCGGGCCACTCGGTCGGCGAGCTGGCGGCCGCCGCGATCGCCGGCGTGCTGACCGACGACGAGGCGCTGCGCCTGGTGACCGTGCGCGGCTCCGCCATGGCCCGGGCCGCGGCGGCTACCCCCACCGGCATGAGCGCGGTGCTGGGCGGCGACCCGGACGAGGTGCTCGCCGCGCTCGCCGAGCACGGTCTGGTCCCCGCGAACGTCAACGGCGGCGGCCAGGTCGTCGCCGCCGGCACGCTCGAGGCCCTCGCGGCGTTCGCGGCCGCTCCCCCGGCCAAGGCACGCGTGATCGCCCTGCAGGTGGCCGGCGCGTTCCACACGGAGCACATGGCGCCCGCGGTCGCCGAGCTGCGCGTCGCGGCCGACGACGTCACGCCCGGCGAGCCGATGATCTCGCTGCTGACCAACTCCGACGGCACCCTCGCAGCCTCCGGCGCGCGGGCGCTCGAGCTGATCGTCGCGCAGGTGGCCAACCCCGTCCGGTGGGACCTGTGCCAGGCCACGCTCCTCGGGCTCGGCGTGACCGGGCTGCTCGAGGTGGCACCGGGAGGCGTGCTCACCGGGCTGGCCCGGCGTACGCTGCCCGGGGTCGAGACGGTCGCCGTCAAGACCCCTGCCGACCTCGATGCCGCGCGCGACCTGGTCCGTCGGCACGCCGGAACCCCCCAGAGCACCCAGGAGTCGTCGTGACCCGTCCCACTCTCACGCAGGCCACCGGACCGGCACACTCGCGCATCCTGGGCCTCGGCGGCGTCCGCGGAGAGCGCACGGTCCCCAACGACGAGCTGGTCGGTCCCATCGACTCCTCGGACGAGTGGATCCGCCAGCGCACCGGCATCATCACGCGCCGCCGCGCCGAGCCGGGCACCGACGTGCTCGACCTCGCCGAGGCCGCGGCGCTCCAGGCCATCGCCAACGCGGGCCTGACCGGCGCGGACATCGACGTGGTGATCCTCTCGACGGTCACCTACTTCCACCAGACCCCGGCGGGCGCCGCGATCATCGCGGACCGCATCGGCGCCACCCCGGCGGCGGCGTTCGACATCTCGGCCGCCTGCGCCGGCTACTGCTACGGGATCGGCCAGGCCGACGCCCTCGTCCGCGCCGGGAGCGCCCGGCACGTGCTGGTGATCGGCGCCGAGAAGATGAGCGAGTTCGTCGACCCGACCGACCGCTCCATCTCGTTCCTGCTCGGCGACGGTGCCGGCGCGGTCGTCATCGGCCCCTCGGACACGCCGGGGATCGGCCCGACCATCTGGGGCTCCGACGGCAGCCAGGCGCAGGCGATCCGCCAGACGCACTCGTGGCTGGCCACCCGCGACGAGGGCGCCGGCTGGCCGACGCTCCGTCAGGAGGGCCCCAGCGTCTACAAGTGGGCGGTCTGGCAGATGGCTCCCGTCGCGCAGAAGGCCATGGACGCGGCCGGAGTCACGGCCGACGAGATCGACGCCTTCATCCCGCACCAGGCGAACATGCGGATCATCGACCAGATGATCAAGACGCTGAAGCTCCCGGACACGGTCGTCGTCGGCCGCGACATCGCGGACACCGGCAACACCTCCGCCGCGTCGATCCCGCTCGCGACCGAGCGGCTGCTGCGCGAGGGTCAGGTGTCGAGCGGTGCGCTGGCCCTGCAGATCGGCTTCGGCGCCGGCCTGGTCTACGCGGCGCAGGTCGTCGTCCTGCCGTAGCAGAGATCCTCGGTACGACCCCGGTTGTACCGTTCGTCCGACCCCAGTGCTTCGACCACGAAGCAGCAGCACCCGACAGAGGAGACACCGATGGCGTACAGCGAGCAGGAGATCCTGGCCGGCCTGGCCGAGATCGTCAGCGAGGAGACCGGTCTGCCCACGGACTCCGTCCTGCCCGAGAAGTCCTTCACCGACGACCTCGACATCGACTCCCTGTCGATGATGACGATCGTCACGCTCGCCGAGGAGAAGTTCGACGTGCGCATCCCCGACGACGAGGTCAAGAACCTCGCGACCGTGGGCGACGCCGTCTCCTTCATCACGGGCGCGCAGGCCTGAGCCTGCGCCGCCGGGGTCGGTCCCGGGTGCACCACCCGGGACCGACCACCCTCACGACCGCCGACCTGGAGCACCGATGAGCCACGTACCCGACGTCGTCGTCACCGGACTGGGAGCCACCACGCCTCTCGGCGGGGACATCCCCAGCACCTGGGCCGCCGCCCTCGCCGGTGAGTCCGGGGCTCGGCCCTTCGACAACGACTGGGTGGAGACCTACGGCCTCCCCGTCACCTTCGCGGCGACCATCAAGGTCAAGCCCGAGGACGTGCTCCCCCGGCCGGAGCTCAAGAAGATGGACCCGTCCGCGCAGTACGCGATCATCGCGGCGCGCGAGGCCTGGGCCGACGCCGGCTCCCCCGAGGTCGACGGCGACCGGCTCGGCGCCGTCGTCTCGTCGGGCATCGGTGGCATCTGGACCACCCTGGACGCCTGGGACACGCTCAAGGAGAAGGGTGCCCGCCGCATCCTGCCCATGACCGTCCCCATGCTCATGCCCAACTCCCCGACCGCGTACGTCTCGCTCGAGCTCGGTGCCCGCGCCGGCGCGCACGCCCTGGTGTCCGCCTGCGCGTCGGGCGCCGAGGCCATCGGCTACGGCGTGGAGATGATCCGTACGGGTCGCGCCGACATCGTCGTGGCCGGTGGCACCGAGGCCACCATCCACCCGATGCCCATCGCCGCGTTCGCCGCGTCCCGCACCCTCTCGCTGCGCAACGACGACCCCGAGGGCGCGTCGCGTCCCTACGACGTCGACCGGGACGGCTTCGTCATCGGCGAGGGCGCCGGTGTCGTCGTCCTGGAGAGCGCGGCGCACGCTGCCGCCCGCGGCGCGCGGGTCTATGCCCGGATCGCCGGCGTCGGGCTGTCCGCCGACGGCTACCACATCACCTCCCCCGAGCCGTCGGGCGACGGCCAGATCCGCGCCATGCGCGCCGCCCTCGACGAGTCGGAGATCGCACGGATCGACGTCGTGCACGTCAACGCGCACGCCACGTCGACCGTCGTCGGCGACCTCATCGAGGCGCGGTCCATCCGTGGCCTGCTGGGCGACGAGGCCGACCACGTCGCGCTCTCGGCCACCAAGTCGATGACCGGGCACCTGCTCGGTGGCGCCGGCGCCCTGGAGACGATCTTCACCGTCCTCGCGCTGCACGACCGGCAGGCTCCGCCGACGATCAACGTGGAGAACCCCGACCCCGAGCTGGTCCTCGACCTGGTCCGCGACAAGCCGCGTCCCCTGCGCGACGGCGACATCGCGGCGGTGAACAACTCGTTCGGCTTCGGCGGCCACAACGTCGCCCTGGTGGTGGCGTCGGTCTGACGGCGGTGAGCACGCCCTGAGTGACGCGTCGCTCAGGGCGTGCTCGAACCTCGCCTGACCGTCAGTAGCCGCTGAACGCGTCCGTCCGCACGCGGCGGACACCCGCTCGGCGCAGCACCCGGCGCGTGTGGTCGACCATGCCCGGCGACCCTGACACGTAGGCGGTCCGTCGTGCGGCGTCCGGGACGGACGCGTGCAGCGCTGCGGCGCCGAGGGTGGGGGCCTCGGCGAACGCCCACGCCTCCGGCAGGGTCGCCGGCCGCTGCGGGCTCACGACGACGACCCGCGCGCCCGACTCCTCGAGGACGTCGGTGTACGCCGGCTCGTCGCCGGGTGCGACCAGCAGGACCACCACGACGTCCCGGGTCTGCCCCGACCTCGCGAGGTCCGCCAGCTGGCTCACGAACGGCGTGATCCCGATGCCCCCCGCGACGAGCAGCAGCGGGACGGTCGCGTCCTTCGGGAGCAGGAAGTCGCCGCCGACGCCGGTCGCACGCACCAGACCTCCCTCGGGGAGCGCGCTCAGCGCCTGCTTGAACGAGCTGGGCGCGTCGGTGAGCCGGAACGCGACCGCGACGCCGTCCGCGTGGTCGGGCGGTGTGGCCAGCGAGAAGACGCGCCGCGAGCCGCGGGCGTCGGTGGCGGTGTGCGGCACGTGCAGCTCGATCCACTGCCCGGGCCGGAACCGGACGGCGGCGTCGGAGGCGAACGCGACCTCGCGGATCCCCGGCGTCACCATCCGGTGCGCGCGCACCCGCAGGTGCACCGCCCGCCGCTGGCCCACGGTGAACGCCAGGACGTTGCCGACGACGAGCGCGAGCTCCGGCGACGCGTAGAGCACTGTGCCCAGGCTGAACGGCAGGACCGTCAGCGCACCGACGAGGGCCGCCACCGTGAGCTGCTGCCACCGGCGCGGCGGCAGGGTGAGGGGCTCGGTGAGCATGAAGCCCGCCGCGAAGACGAGCGGGTAGGACTGCAGCGCGGTGACCAGGGCGTCCAGCGGAGCGGCTCCACCTGCCACCAGCCGAGGCAGGAGCAGGGCGAGCGCGATCGCCAGGTAGGTCAGGACGAGAGCGCCTCGGCGCGTCCGGAGCACGACCGCCAGCGCCGCGATCGCGACGACGGGCAGCAGCGCCGGCGTCGCGACCCACCACGCCGCAGGGAAGCCCCCGAACGGGGCGGCGACCAGCCCCGCGACGAGCGCGCCGGCGGCGGCCGGGTTGAGCACGTGCCGGGACCGCACCGCGACGACGAACTTCGACAGGGCGCCCAGCAGCGCGGCCACGGCGACCACCGCGAGGCTCCCGACCGTCAGCTGGGGCCAGAACAGCAGCGCGAGGATCAGCCCGGTGATCACGGCCGACTCGGTGTGCACGCGGGTCCGCCACAGGGCGCCGCACCCCCGCCCGGCGAGCACGCTGGTCCCGACGGCCACCGCAGCGGTCACGACGATCGCCAGGGGGTCCTGCTGCACCGGACCGAGCACCGCCAGGGCCACCGCCGCCAGCAGCACCGCGGAGAGCGTGAGCGTGACCAGCCGGTACATCGTGACGCGGCCCAGCAGGCGGTCGACGGCGCTCACGAGAACAGCTCCCCGGGCAGGCCCAGCGAGTAGCGGACGCCCCCGTCCGCCGCGATCCGCACGTAGGTGTGGTCGAACGCGGCCTCGAGCCGGTCCGGGTCAGCGAAGAAGTGCGCGGTGGCGAGCCCGTCGGCGAGCATCGCGCTCTCGGCCACCACCCACGTGGCGGTCACGTCGCGCGTGGGCAGCCCGGTGCGGGCGTCGACCACGTGGTGCAGCCCGTCGCCCCACGCCCGGCGGTCCACCGCGGAGCCGCACAGTGCCGCGGCCTCGAGCTCGACCACCCCGATGGCCCGCGTCGGGTCCCCGGGCTCCTGCAGTGCGACCCGGAACGGCTCCTCGCCGCGATGCACCAGGTCTCCGCCCGCGTCGACCACGAACTGCTCGATCCCGCAGTCCCGCAGCTCCGCCGCGACGAGGTCCACCAGCTGCCCCTTGCCGGCGGCCCCCACGTCGAGCAGGACGGGCTCACGGACGACGAGCGTGTCGCCGTCCCGCTCGAGCACGTCGTCCCAGACCGGGGCGGCCTGCGCGTCCCCCGCCGCCCGCAGCGCGTAGTCGGCGCCGTACCCGAGCCGGACGAGGCTGCGGCCGACGAGGGGCGACACGGCGCCGTCGGTGCACCGCGCGAGCGTGGCGTAGAGGTCCAGCAGGGGTCCGGCCTCGGCGGGCAACCGGTAGGTGCCCGGCTCGCGCGAGATCTGCGCGACCAGCGAGTCCTCGCGGAACCGGGACCAGACGGCGTCGTAGGCCGCGATCCGCGACCGCACGCGTGCCAGGGTCACCACGTCGAGCGGCCCGTCCACGTGGATGGACCAGCGGGTGCCGATCGCGTCGAACGAGGCCTCAGGCCTGCGCATCGGCGACGATCTGGGCCAGCGCGTCGTTGAAGCCCTCCGGGGTGAGCGACGATCCCGAGACCGCGTCCACCGAGAGGCCGTCGACCGGCTGCCCGACCACCACGTCCGCGACGCCCGACGCGAACTTGGTCTGGAACTGCTTCGACGTCGGGTTGGTGGCCTCCGGGGTGACCTCGACCGCCGTCACCACACCGTCCGCCAGCGTGAGCGAGACCGCCACGGTCTCCTGCCCTGCGGGCGACTCGTAGCTGCCCGTCGCGGAGTAGGTGCCGTCCGTGAGCCCGGACTGCACCGGGGTGTCCTCCGAGGCCGTCGCCTCGTCGGACGGCTGGCTCACCGTCTCGTCCGCGGTGTCGGCGGTCGCGGCGCCGCTGCTGCTGCACGAGGCCAGCGCAGCGACGGCCGACACCCCCGAGACGAGCGCGATCGTGGTCCTGCGAGGCGTCCTCATGCGTGCGATCCCTTCGTCGAGTCCCCCTGGGCCGACCTGCGCGGTCGTACCGCAACAGGTCAGGACGCTAGGGTCCCCGGCTGGACGCACGCTGTGAACGTCCGGTGGGCGGGCGAAGCGATTCGGGTGAGCCCTCAGCCGACGCGGTGCAGCCAGCGGACCGGGGCACCGGCGCCCGCGTAGCGGAACGGCTCGAGCTCGTCGTCCCAGGCCTGCCCGAGGGCGAGATCCAGCTCCGTGCGCAGCCGCACGAGGTCGGCGCCGTGCTCCAGGGCGGCGCGGATGCGGTCCTCGGGCACGACGATGTTGCCGTGCACGTCGGTCGCGGCGTGGAAGATGCCGAGCTCGGGCGTGTGGCTCCACCGGGAGCCGTCGACGCCGTGACTGGCCTCCTCGGTGATCTCGTAGCGCAGGTGCGCCCAGCCGCGCAGGGCGGACGCCAGACGCGCGCCGGTGCCCTGCGGCCCCTGCCAGGAGTGCTCGGCGCGGTAGAAGCCCGGGCCGGCCGGCTGCGCGGTCCAGTCGAACGTGGTGCGGGAGCCCAGCAGGTTGCCTGCGGCCCACTCCACGTGGGGGCACAGCGCACGCGGCGCAGAGTGCACGAAAAGTACACCGCGGGTGATCGCACCTGCCATGTCGTCCTCCTGAACGGGCTCGAGGTTCGCCTTCCCCAACGACCTCAGTCACCACTCAGGAGTTCACACGGTCTCGCGGCGTGCTGGGGACAGCATGCCGGAGGAACGGGACGAGCGCCAGCGACTAGAGCGTGTCGCGGATGGCCCGCATGGCCTTCTTGCGGACGGAACGCTCGAGGCGGTCCAGGTAGAGCATCCCGTCGAGGTGGTCGACCTCGTGCTGCAGGCAGCGGGCCATGAGCTCGACGCCCTCGACGACGACCTCCTTGCCGTCCAGGTCCGTGCCCACCACCCGCGCGTACCAGGACCGGTGCGTGGGGTACCAGAGGCCGGGGACCGACAGGCAGCCCTCGTCGCCGTCCTGGTACTCGTCCTCGGACAGCTCGACGATGACCGGGTTGAGCACGTAGCCCACCTCGTCGTCGATGTTCCAGGAGAACGCCCGGAGGCTGACGCCGATCTGGTTCGCGGCCAGCCCGGCGCGCCCCTCGGTGTCCACGGTCTCGAGCAGGTCCTCGACGAGTCCGCGCACGCGGTCGTCGATCGTCGTGATCGGGTCGCAGGGGGTGCGCAGGACGGGGTCTCCGACAGTCCGGATCTCTCGCATCGCCATGGGCCGATCCTCGCACGACCAGCCCGACCACGAGGCGGACCAACGCCCTGGTGACCCTCCTGATCGGCGCCGTGTGAGCAGAACGACATCCGCCGGTCTCGCCCGCCGCAGAAACCCGACCTATCCTTTTGTACTGACCGGTCAGTCAAGAAGGAGTCGCCCCGTGCCCCCGATCGCAGCCCCCGCCCAGCCCCCAGCGGTGACCGCGCGCTCGCTGCAGCTCCGAGGCGACCGCGGCACGGTCTACGGACCGGTCGACCTCGACGTCGCTCCCGGCGCGCTCACGCTCGTCCAAGGGCCCCAGGGCGCCGGCCGCACGAGCCTTCTCCTCACGCTCGCCGGCCGCATGGTGCCAGACAGGTCGTCCGAGCTCGTCGTGCTGGGCCGTCGCCTCCCCGCGCAGCGGTCGCTCGTGCAGCGGGAGGTCGCGCTGGCCGGGTTCGCCGGCATCGACGAGCTCGACGACTCCGTGACCGTCGGCTCGCACGTGCGGGAGCGGCTGGCGTGGCTGGCGCCCTGGTACCGCCGCTCGCGCCGCGCCGACCAGCCCGCGGTCGACCGTGCGCTCGCCCCGGTCTTCGGTGACCTGCCCGTCCCGGACGCGCAGACCGTCGTCTGGCACCTCGACGAGGTCGAGTCGCTGCTGCTGCGCATCGCGCTGGCGATGGCGCAGCGCCCCGGGATGCTCGTCGTCGACGACGTGGACCAGGTGCACGACCCGGCGCGACGGCGCCTCGTCTGGTCGCGTCTCGAGGCCCTGGCCGCGTCCGGGACCACGGTGATCGCTTCCTGCGCCGACCCCGACGAGGCCACCGGCACCGCCTGGACCGTCCTGCCCGTCCACGCCCCCACCGACTGAAGGTTCGCCATGCTCTCCCTCACCTCCGGCACCGAGCTGCAGCGCTTCCGCCGCGGACGCCTCCCCCGGCTCGCCGTCGCGGCCATGCTGCTGGTCCCGCTGCTCTACGGCGCGCTGTACCTCTGGGCGTTCTGGAACCCGACCGCGCACCTCGACGCGATGCCGGTCGCCCTGGTGAACGCCGACGCGGGCGCCGACCGGGACGGCACCCGCCTCACCGCCGGCGAGGACCTGACCGACACCCTGACCGACGGCGCCGCCCTCGACTGGGTGGTCACGGACGCCGCATCTGCCGCCGCCGGCGTGCGCGACGGCGACTTCTACTTCGCGGTCACCATCCCCACCGACTTCTCGGCTGACCTGGCCTCCGCCGGCGGGGACGACCCGACGGCGGCGCAGATCGACGTCACCTACAACGACGCCAACTCGTTCATCGGGACGACCCTCGGGCGCACCGCGATGGACCACGTCCGCGACGCGGTCGCCGCCACCGCGGGCGAGGAGGCGGCGGACCAAGTGCTGGTCGGCCTCGGCTCCGCGCGCGACGGGATGCTGCGGGCGGCGGACGGCGCGGTCTCGCTGCGCGACGCGTCGGAACAGCTCGGTGCCGGCGCCCAGCAGGTGGCCGACGGGGCGACCGACGCCCACGACGGCGCGGTGCAGCTCGCGTCCGGTGCAGCCGCGCTCGACGCCGGCGTGACGCAGGTGTCCGTCGGGGCCTCGCAGCTCGCCTCGGGCACCTCGCGGCTCGCCGACGGCGCCGGCTCGGCCGCCGCCTCGAGCACGTCGCTCGCGGCGGGCACGCGGCAGGTCGCCGACGGCGTCCACGCCGCCGTGCAGCAGGTGGACGCCCTCGCCGGGCAGCTGCCCGCCCTGACCGGCGGCCTCACGCAGGTCACCGCCTACCTCTCGGCCCGGGCGTCCGCCGGGGACGCCGACGCGGCCGCCCTGCTGGCCGGGCTGGCCGGGACCGACCTCCCCTCCGCGGGCGCCGTCGCGACGATGACGGACCAGCTCGACGCGCTCGACGACGGAGCTGAGCGCGCTGCCGGCGGAGCGCAGTCGCTCAGCACCGGTCTGGGCACGCTCGCGGACTCCTCCAGCGATCTGGCCGGGGGCGCCTCCACGCTCGCGACCGGCGCACAGCAGGCGGCCGACGGAGCGGACTCCCTCGTCGCGGGCACCGACAGCCTCGCCACCGGGACCGGCACGCTCGCCGACGGAGCCGCCCGGGTGGCCGACGGCACCGGGCAGCTGGGCGGGGGCGCCCAGCAGCTGGCGGACGGCCTGACCGACGGCGCGACGCAGATCCCCGACGACAGCGACGCGCAGCGCACCGCCCGCGCGGACGCTCTGGCCACCCCGGTCGCGATCGAGGACGAGGACGTCGCGCCCGCCGCCAGCCTCGGTGAGGGCTTCGCTCCCCTGTTCATCCCGCTTGCCCTCTTCGTCGGGGGCCTGATCACCTGGCTGCTCCTGCGGCCGCTGCCCACGCGTGCGCTCGCGACGCCGGCGTCCGGGTGGCGCGTCGCGCTCGCCGGCTACCTGCCCTCGCTCGTCATCGGCGCCGGCCAGGTGCTCCTGCTGCTGGGCGTCGTCGGGTTCGGGCTCGGGCTCAGCGTCGGGCACCCCGTGGGCACCATCGCGTTCCTCCTGCTGGTCGCCGCGACGTTCCTGGCCGTCCAGCAGATGCTGCTGGCCGTGCTCGGCTCGGCCGCCGGCAAGGTGGCGACGATCGCGCTGCTCATGCTGCAGATCACGTCGGCGAGCGGCACCTATCCCGTGGAGACCACCCCCGCGTTCTTCCAGGCGATCCACCCGATCCTGCCCATGACGTACGCGGTCGAGGGCCTCCGGGACCTGATCACCGGCACGCCCGACGCGCGTCTGTGGCAAGCCGTGGCCTACCTGGTGGGCCTGGCGGTCGCGTCCCTGGCGGTGACGGCGTGGAAGGCCGGGCGCCTACGCACCTGGACCGTCGCGCGCCTCCACCCCGTCCTGAGCATCTGAGAGGCTGACGCCCATGCGCACGACGACCACCCGCGAGCACATCGTCGAGGCCGCTCTTGCTCTCGTCGCCGACCGCGGGTTCACCGCCACCTCGGTCGAGGACATCGCGTCAGCTGCCGGCGTCGCCAAGGGCAGCGTGTTCTACAACTTCGGCTCCAAGTCGGCGCTGTTCGAGGCGATCATCACGGAGGGCGTGGGCCGGCTGACCGTCGCCCTGCGCGGCGCGACCGTCGGCCTGCACGGACGGGACGCGCTCGACGCCCTGGTCACCGAGCTGCTCGACCAGGTCCGCAGCCACCCGGACTTCGCCAAGCTCATGGTCGCGGAGACGTTCCGCACCGGACGCAGCTGGCAGGACTCGATCCGGCTGGTCCGCGAGGAGGCGATGGGAGCGTTCGCCGCCGTCGTCGCCGAGACCTGGCCCTCCCGGGACGCCTCCTTGACCGCGGCAGCCCTGTTCGGCGCGACGCTGCTCGCGGGGCTCGAGTGGCTCGTCTTCCAGCCGGAGCGCACCCTGGAGCACGTCCGGGCGGCGGTCCTCGCTACGGTGCACTGAGCATTCCCCGCCCGACACACGACGTGGAGGCCCTGCGATGCCGACCGAGGCAGCACCGAACGGCGTCCACTCCGAGGTCGGGCGCCTCCGCAAGGTCCTGGTCTGCGAACCGGGCCTCGCCCACCGGCGCCTGACTCCCACCAACGCGGCCGACCTGCTCTTCGACGACGTGCTCTGGGTGGAGAACGCGATCGCCGACCACCGCGCGTTCGTCGCGCAGCTGCGGGCGCGGGACGTCGAGGTGCTGGAGCTCCACCGGGTCCTCGCCGAGACGATGGCCGTCCCCGGCGCCCGGGACTGGCTGCTCGACCGCAAGATCGTGCCGGACGACGTCGGGCTGGAGCTCGTGGACGACGCCCGCGAGTTCCTGGAGCGCCTCGAGCCCGCGCGACTCGCCGAGTTCCTCATCGGCGGGCTCGCCACCGTCGACATCACCGGCGGGTTCGACGACGACCACTTCGCGCTCGCCGAGTCCTCCCCGGACGCGCGGGAGTACGTCATGCCGCCGCTCCCCAACACGCTCTACACCCGCGACACCACGTGCTGGCTGTACGGGGGCGTCACGCTCAACCCGCTCTACTTCCCGGCGCGGCACGACGAGACGCTGCTGATGAAGGCGGTCTACCAGTTCCACCCGGACTTCGCGGGGTCGACCGTGTGGTGGGGCGACCCCGAGCGCCACTGGGGACGCTCCACGATCGAGGGCGGCGACGTCATGCCGGTCGGAAACGGGACCGTGCTGGTCGGCATGAGCGAGCGGACGTCGCGCCAGGGCATCACGCAGCTGGCCGCCGCGCTGTTCGCCCAGGGTGCGGCCGAGCGCGTCGTCGTCGCCGGGATGCCCAAGCTGCGCTCGGCGATGCACCTGGACACGGTCTTCACGTTCGCCGACCGGGACGTCGTGACGCTCTACCCGAGGATCGTCGACGCGATCCACCCCTTCACGCTGCGTCCGGGCGACGGCGGTGGCGTGCACATCACCGACGAGGGCAGTGCGCGGTTCGTCGACGTCGTCGCCGGTGCGCTGGACCTGCCCGGCCTGCGCGTGATCGAGACCGGCGGCGACGCCTACGCGTCCGAGCGCCAGCAGTGGGACAGCGGCAACAACGCGGTCGCCGTGGAGCCAGGAGTCGTGTTCACCTACGACCGCAACACGACGACCAACGCCCTGCTGCGGGCTGCGGGCGTCGAGGTGATCGAGATCCGCGGCGCCGAGCTCGGTCGCGGACGCGGCGGCGGGCACTGCATGACCTGCCCGATCGTCCGGGACCCGCTCCCCGAGACATGAGAAGAGCCCCTCCCGACGTCGGGAGGGGCTCTTCTGTTCTAGCTGAAGGTCGGGATCACTCCGCCGCGCGCTGCGTGGGGACGCCCGTGAGGAGCGAACGCACCTCGGACTCGTGGAAGCGGCGGTGTCCGCCGAGGGTACGGACGGCCGAGAGCTTGCCGGCCTGGGCCCAGCGCGTGACCGTCTTCGGGTCGACGCGGAAGAGCACGGCGACCTCGCCCGGCGTGAGCAGAGCGCCCTGCGAGAGGGGGGCGTCGGTGGTGACAGCCATGATGGTTCTCCTGTCGTTCGGTAGCTCGGCTGGCCCAGTGGGCCCCGTGGCTTTGCGTCCCCGCCTTGCAGCGGGTTTGCCGTTGTCGCTGACAAAGGGAACTATGCCCGAAACTGGACGCTTGTGCAACAACCTCGACCGCACGTTTCGCGCGCAAACGGGTGATTTATATGCGGCCATACCGGGCGCGCACGAACGAGTACGCGCCGAACGCGATGAACCCGAGCGCGACGATGACCAGCATGACCACGCCCGCGGGCTGGTCACGCAGGGTGTGGAGCGCCCCGTCGAGCCCCGTGGCCTTGGACGGGTCGGCCTGGGCAGCCGCCGTGATGAACAGCACACCGACGATCGCCAGCGCGACACCCTTCGCCACGTAGCCGATCACGCCGAGGCGACGGACGACCGGGCCGGCGGACCCGGAGGGCAGTCGGTGCAGGTCCTCGAGGAACTTCTTCTTCCACCCCTTGTAGACGTGGTAGACGCCCACGGCGAGGATCGCGATCCCGAGCGCAGCCACCAGCAGTCGACCCCCGGGCGCCCCCATGAGCTTCGCGGTCATGTCCGCCGTCTGCGCGGAGCTCGAGGATCCGCCACCGCGGGCGAAGCTCAGCGCGGTGAGCGCGAGTCCCGCGTACACGATCGCGCGACCGGCTGCCTTGGCGCGCTCCCCCGCACCGCCACCGGAACCGGCACCGCTCGGTGAGACGCCGGCGATCGCCTTGGCCGCCTGCCACGTGCCGAGTGCGACGAAGGCGAGCACCGAGAACCACAGGACCGTGGCACCGAACGGGGTGGCGGCGATCGTGCCGAGCGCCCCGGACTGGTCCGCCTGCTGGGCGGGGCTGCCGAACGCGACCCGCAACGCCAGCACCCCGATCAGGATGTGCAGGACCCCGCTGACCGCGTAGCCCGCTCGCGCCGCGAGCTCCCATCCTCGCTGCGCGTTCGCCGTGCTGCTCGTCGCCACCACTGCATCTCCTTCGGCCGGGCCCCCGTCGGGCCGATCGTGGCAGGAGGGGGGCCGTCCGGCGACCGGAGAGCTCGGGCGAAAGGGTGGGGCAGGTGGGGCTTGAACCCACGACCCACGGATTATGAGTCCGCTGCTCTGACCGGCTGAGCTACTGCCCCGAGGCACCGCACACCCTATCGAGGCTTCACTCCGGGGCGTTGTCCGCGTCCCCGCCCAGCAGGTACGGCGTGTCGACGCCCTCGTAGGCCAGGTGCGCGACGAGGCCCTGCTGGGCGTGCGGCAGGTTGTGGCAGTGGTCCATCCAGATGCCGGGGTTGTCGGCGACGAACGCCACCTCGTAGGACTCCCCCGCGGCCAGCTCGAGCGAGTCCGTCCACCACGGGCTGCCCGTCGAGGGTTCTCCGTCGCGTGACAGGACGAGGAGATGGTGGCCGTGCAGGTGCATCGGGTGCCCCTGACCGCTGGAGTTGCGCAGCGTCATCTGCACCACGTCGCCCTCGCTGACGACGTACATCGGCACATCCGGGTAGGTGTGCCCGTTGATCGTCCACTGCAGCCCCGGCCGACCGGCGACGAACCCGGGCCGGCGACCGATCGCGTAGTCGAACCGGCGGTCGGCGGCGCGCGGGTCGAAGCCGACGTCGGTGGGCGTGCCGTAGGTCAGCAGGTCGAGCGTGGTGCGCGGGTCGTCGCCGTCGGGCGCGTCGTCGCCGGGTCCGACGAGCACCGACTGCGAGCCCAGCCGGACCCGGACGGAGCCGCCGTCGTCCGGGACGGTCACCTCGAGGTCGGCGCGCCCTCCTCCGCCGATCGCCACGGCCTCGTCGGTGACCGTCCCAGGGCCGTGCAGGTCGCGCCCGTCGAGCGCGAGCAGCCGGTACTGCGCCCCCGGCACCCAGGCGCGCAGCACCCCCGACCCGGTGTTCACGACGCGGACCCGCACCTGGTCGCCGGGTTCGCGGGAACGCGCAAGGACTCCGCCGAGCCGTTGATCGTCGGCACCGCACCATAGGTGTGGACGGCCGCGACGGCCTGAGCACCCTCGTCCGAGCCCGGCGGGTGGACGACGAGCGCGCCGAACAGACCGCCGCGCACCTGCGCGTGGGAGACCTGGTGGGAGTGGTACCAGTACGTGCCGGCGTCCTCGACGACGAACCGGTAGACGTGCGAGCCGCCCGGGGGCACGGCGTCCTGCGTGACCCCCGCGACGCCGTCCTCGGCATTGGGCACGTCCACCCCGTGCCAGTGCAGCGTGGTGCCGTCGGGCACCGAGCGGTTGACGAGGGTCACCTCGACGAGGTCGCCCACCTCGGCCTCGATGGTGGGCCCGGGGGACGTCCCGTTGAGCGTGTAGCCGTCCAGCGTGCGGCCGCCGACCTCGATCGGGCCCGTGTCGGCGGTGAGGGTGAGCGCGACGTCGGGGTCGCCGCCGGACGGACCGGCGAGCGTCGCGAGGCTGACGCCGGGGCCGTCCGTCGGCGTGTGGCCGTGCCCAGGGGTGGCCCCAGGAGCACCGCCCGTGTCCGGGTAGCCCATGTCCATCACCGACGCGTTCGCCGGTACCAGGCTGGTCCACCAGAACCACGCGAGCGGCCCGAGGACGAGCAGCGAGGCGACGACGGCGGCGACGACTCGCCGCCGTCGGCCCAGTGCCTCGCGCTCGGTCACCGGGTCAGGCGACGGCGGTGGCCGGCGCCGACGAGCCCGTCGTCGTCGTCGCCCGCGGCACTCGCTGGGCGGCCGTGATGCTCACACCGAGCAGCGCGAGCGCGTTCGCCCCGTGCAGGGCACCGACGAGGGGCGCACCGAAGGCCACGAACGCGAGCACGATCTGCAGCAGGAGCAGGCCCAGGATGATCAGGGCGTAGCGCACCGCGCCGGGGAACTTGGCGAAGAACGACACGATGAGCAGGGCGATCACCAGCAGCGGGATCACCATCGTCCCCACGATCCCGTGCATCGCGTGCCCGAGGTTGCCCTCCCACTCCGAGTCGATGACGGCTCCGCCGTCGAGCTCGTTGAGCGTGCTGAACCAGGCGTAGGCGATCGCGCCCGCCTGCACGAACACCCCGGTGGCCACCAGGTAGGCGAGCACCCGATACGCAGTCTTCATGTCATCCCTCGATCCCGTCGCGCTCCCAGGACGCGGTCGGGAACGGCCGCGCCACCTTCCAAGATCCTCGTGGGCGCAATCAGATACTTCGTCCTGATTTCTGCTCGCTCTCGGGGGCACGGTCAGAGGTAAGCACGCGGGTACCGTGAGGTCGTGGCCCTGTTCTCCCGACGCCGGATCCCCGCTGCCGACCGCAGTCGCCTCGACCTGCACCCGGGTGACACCGTCCTGGTGAGCACCGAGCTGGCCGACGGCCGGTGGGCCGTCGCCACCCGCCGCGCGCTGCACCTCCTAGGACCGGACGGCCCGGTCGCCCGGCGCCCCTGGTCGGACGTCGACCACGGCTCCCTGGACGCCGCGACCCGCACCATGACCCTGCGCTGGGTGACGGGCGAGTCCGAGCAGCTGACCTTCGCCGAGGTGCCGGGCTCGTACGCGTTCTCCCAGACGTTCCGCGAGAGGGTGCAGCAGTCCGTCGTGCACGCGACGTCCGTCACACTGCCCGGCGACCACCGCGTCCGTGTCGTCCTGCGCCGCGACGAGGACGGCGGACTGTTCACGCAGGTCCTCGGCGATGCAGCCGTCGACGTGTCCGATCCCGCCGTGGCGGCGATCCTGGACGCGGCGGAGAACGAGGTCCGCGACGCCGTCGGGCTGCCCCGCTGACGCGTCCGGGGCACCCCGCAGCGGCTGCTAGAGTTTCTTCCCGCACGATCCCTCGTAGCTCAATTGGCAGAGCATCCGACTGTTAATCGGACGGTTACTGGTTCGAGTCCAGTCGAGGGAGCCAGCAGGTCCGCAGGTGAGGCCCCCTCTCGAGGGGGCCTTCGTGCTGTGGCACCCGGGACGGGCGGGGTGCACGGCGGGGCCGCATACTGACGCGGGCCGCGCTCGCGGCCGTGCCCTCCGCCGCCGCGCTCGCCGGCTGCCTCCCAGACTCCCGGTCGGAGCCCTGCATGACTCGACGTTCGGTCGTTCCCGGCGCCGCGGTCCGTGACACCGCGTCGGCCTCAGGACCTCGCCGGCACGTCGTGCGGGTCGGGGAGCACGAGCTGGCGGTGCTGTCCTCGGACGGCGACACCGACGCACCCGTCTTCGTCCTGGTGCACGGCCTGGGCATGTCCCACCGCTACCTCGAGCGCCTCGGACGCGAGCTGCAGCGCACGGGGACGACCCACTGCGTCGACCTGCCCGGCTTCGGCGGCAGGCCGAAGCCGGGCGGCCCGCTGACGATCGATGCGGGTGCCGCGCTGATCGGCGGAGCGCTGGACATGATGGGACTCGACCGCGTGGTCCTCGTCGGTCACTCCATGGGCGCCCAGTTCGCCACGGAGCTCGCGGCGCAGCGCCCCGATCTCGTCACGCACCTCGTCCTCATCGGACCCGTCACCGATCCGGCGCGTGCTCGCCCGCTCTCCCAGGCCCGCGACCTCGTGCGCGACGCGGTCAAGGAACCCCCCTCGGGCAATGCCCTGGCGTTCCTGGACTACCTGCGGTGCGGCCCCCGCTGGTACCTGACCGAGCTGGCCCCGATGCTGGCGTACCGGACGGACCAGACGCTGCGCAGGGTCATCGCCCCCACCCTGGTGATCCGCGGCGGAGACGACCCCGTCGCCCGCCGTGCGTGGTGTGCGCAGCTGGCATCGGCAGCGACCGCGGGCACGCTCCTCGAGATCCCCCGTCACCGGCACCTCGTGCAGCACACCGCGGCGGAGATGACCGCGGCCGCCATCGTCGGGCTCGCCCGATGACCGCCCGGTCCCTCGCCGTCACCGGAGCCACGGGCCAGCTCGGCGGTCTCGTCGCGCGCCTGCTCGACGCCGCTGGCACACCGCACCGGCTCGTCGTGCGCGACCCGACCAGCCCGCGGGTTCCGAGTCACGCCATGGTCACCGACGTCGCGACCGCGGAGTACGGCGACCTGGACGCCGCCACACGGGCGCTGGACGACGTCGAGGTGCTGTTCATGGTCTCCGCCTCGGAGAGCGCCGACCGGCTCACCCAGCACCGCACGTTCGTGGACGCGGCCGCCGCGGCCGGCGTCGGGCACGTCGTCTACACCTCGTTCCTCGGGGCGGCCCCCGACGCGACCTTCACCCTCGCCCGCGACCACTTCGCCACCGAGGAGCACATCACGGCCTCCGGGATGGCCTGGACGTTCCTGCGCGACAGCTTCTACCTCGACTTCACCGAGGCCCTCGTCGGTGCCGACGGCGTCATCCGCGGCCCCGCCGGTGACGGCGCCTGCGCGTTCGTCGCGCGCGCCGACGTGGCGCGCGTCGCCGCCTCCGTCCTCGGCGAGCCGGCGGCGCACGCGCACCGGTCCTACGACCTGACCGGCCCGGAGGCGCTGACCCTGCGCGACGTCGCGGCCACGATCTCGGCGGTCCGCGACACGGACGTGCGCTTCCACGACGAGACGCTCGACGAGGCGTACGCGTCCCGTGCCGGTTTCGGGGCCCCGCACTGGCAGGTCGACGCCTGGGTCAGCACGTACACCGCGATCGCCGGCAACGCCATGGCGCACGTGTCCAGCGCGGTGCAGGACCTCACCGGCTCCGCGCCCCTCAGCCTGGAGGCCTACCTGCGCACCACCGCAGCCGGCTGACTCTCGCCTGCCGTCAGCCCACCCGGCGCGCGCGGAAGTCGTCGGCGATCTGCTGAGCCTGACCGACCACGAGCTGCCGGTAGGTCGCATACCGGCTGGCGATCTCGTCGTTGTCGGTGCCGCGCTCGCTGGCGTCCTGCCAGGCCCGCTTCGCCGCGCGGATGTCGCCGTCGGTGACGTCGATGCGCCAGGTCGCCTCGTCGTTTCCCATGGCCCCAGCATCGCCTCTGACTGGCAGTCATGGGACGAACGTCCCACGCCTTCACCCCTCCATTCACACCCCCGAGGGACGCCACCCACCGTGTCTGCGGCGTGTCGTGACCCGAGTCGCCGCCTCCTGCGACTCGGTCGACGCCTCCGCCGTCGCGCGCGAGGGACCTTGGGCCCTGCCGTGCGCGGCAGTCCGGCGACACGCTGGTCGGACGGCACAGGTGACGACGCCAGGACGAAGGGATGAGGACCGTGGAGCGCGAGGACGGGCCGGCGCACCGGCCGACGAGCGAGGACGTGTGGCGCGCGATCGAGAGGGCGTCGTTCGCGGTGCTCAGCCATCTGACGCCGACGGGCGAGCCGCGGTCCAGCGGCGTCGTCTACGTCGCGACAGGGGGCCGGATGTACGTCGCGGTGGCGCCCGACAGCTGGAAGGCGCGACACCTCGCGGACGACGGTCGGCTCGCCGTGACCGTGCCGGTGCGGCGCGGAGGGCTGCTGTCCCTCGTCCTCCCGATCCCGCCCGCGACGGTGAGCTTCCACGCGACGGCGGTCGTGCACCCGGCCGGAGCGATGCCGGAGGCACCGGAGCGGCTGGCGTCCCTGGTCCCGCCCGAGCGCCGCGCCGAGTGCCGGATCATCGAGATCCAGCCGGTGGGGCAGTTCCTCACCTACGGCATCGGCGTGTCCCTGAGCGATCTGCGCAGCCCCGCGGCCGCGCGCGCCCGGGTGCCCGTCGCTCCGCTGCACGAGGTCTCGTAGATCGTCCTTGCTGGACGAACTTTGCCACGGGACGCGACGTGTCCGTGCCAGTCGTCCTAGCCTGGGCAGTGAGGTGAGGACGATGCACGCAGAGGTCGGTGACAAGGTCGTCATCCATGGCCGGACCGTGGGGACGGCGGACCGCGGCGGGACGGTGATCGAGGCGCGTGGCGCGGACGGCCCGTACGTCGTGCGGTTCGACGACGGGCACGAGACGCTCGTGTTCCCCGGGCCGGACCTGACGGTGGTGCGGACGAGAGCCTGAGACGGACGCTCAGCTGGCGAGCGCCGCCCGCAGGAACGCGATGTCCTCGGCCTGGGTCTCGGCCGGGGTCTCCACGAGGGCGTCGCACGCGGCCTCACGCACCACGTGGGCGATGAGCTCGGGCGGGATCGTGCCCGAGGCGAAGCCCGCGTGCCGGTCCCGCGCGGACGCCGCCGGGTCCCGTGAGCTGTTCGCGTGCACGAGGTCGACCCGGCCGGTGATGGCGCGCACGCGCTCCACGACGGTCTCGAGGTCCTCGCCCGCGGCCCAGGCGTGGCAGGTGTCCAGGCAGAGGCCGACGTCGTACTGACCGATCGCGTCCCAGAGCATCGCGATCCGGTCGAGGGTGCGCGCGCACGCGTTCTCCCCGCCGGCCGTGTTCTCGACGAGCACGCGGACGGGGAACGTGGCGCGCTCGAACGTCTTGCGCCAGTTGTCGATGCCGACCGCGATGTCGTCGCCGTCGCCCACGTGACCGCCGTGCACCACGAGCCCGCGTGCGCCCAGGCTCGCCGCCGCGGCCGCGTGCTGGGCGATCATGTTGCGGCTCGGGATGCGGATCCGGTTGTTCGTGGACGCGACGTTGACCAGGTAGGGCGCGTGCGCGTACACCCCGAGGCCGGAGGCGACCAGCGCGTCGGCGTCGTCGCGCGGCACCGGCTTCTTCCAGCCCTGGGGGTCCGCCAGGAACAGCTGCACGCTGTCCGCACCCGTCTCGGCGGCCGCCGCCACCGGGTCGTCGCCGCGCACGTGAGCGCCGATGAGCACCACGTCGATCTCCTTCCGGTCGGCCACGCGCCAGGCTAGACCAGCCGCGCTAGGCCGCCATCCCGTACCCGGAGCTGCGACGTCGCACCCGACCGCCGTCGTCGACCACCTGGTCGGCCTCGACGCGTGCGCGCGGCTCCACCAGGACGTCCCGTCCGAGGCGTGCGCCCGCGCCGATCCGTGCGCCGTCCCCGACGTGCGTGCCGGGTCCCACGTGCACGTTCCGGTCCACCAGCACGTCGGTGCCGATCACGGCGCCCGCGTCGATCCAGCTCCCCGCTCCCACGCGCGACCCGTCGCCGATGATCGCGCCGGCCTCGACGTACGCGGTCTCCGCCAGCCAGGCCCCGTCGTGGACCCGCGCCGTCGGGGCGACAGGGCCCCTGCCGTTCTCGTGGCGCACGTACCGGACCATCTGGCCCTGCTCGTCCTCGAACTCCACACGGCCTGCTGTCCGTCGCGTCATGGTGCTCCTCACCACTAGTCGTCATCATTCTCGTGTGACATAACGAGCGAGGATGCCGAAGGATTCCAGGGGGTCCGGGACCGCCTTCCGGAGCCGTCGTCCCGGCCCCCCGGCCGCCGTCACAGAACGCCCTGACCTGCACCTTCACGGGGGTGTGTCCGCGGGCTGGACGGATGGCCCCGCGAGCCTCACACTTGCGCCTGCCCCCTTGGATGGTCCGGCCGCCGATGGCCGGGAAAGGACCCCCGGCCGTGCTGCGCACCGTCACCTCGCACCTGTCCTTGGACGTGCGCACCCCGCTCGAGATCCTGCTCTCCGTCGCCGTCGCGGACGGTGCCTACGACCGCTCCGAGATCCTCTCGGTGCGGCACGAGGACGGCCCGATGGACGTCTCCGAGATCAAGATGGCCCACGGCGGTCGCACGCACCGCGTGCTCGCTCCGGCGGGCCGTCTGGTGGTCGACTACCAGGCCACGATCACCGGCCAGGCCGACCTGCCCGCCATCGAGGACGTCGACCTGGTCGAGTACCGGCGGCCCAGCCGCTACGCGGACTCCGACCGGCTCCTGGCCTTCGCCCGGGACCAGTTCAAGGGCCTCGAGGGCCCCGAGCTGCTCGACGCGGTCGTCGCCTGGGTCACCGGGCACGTCACGTACCTGTCGGGCTCGAGCCTGCCGACCGACGGCGCCACGGACACCCTGCTCAAGCGCCGGGGCGTGTGCCGCGACTTCGCACACCTCGTCGTCGCGCTGCTGCGGGCCAAGGACGTGCCCGCCCGCCTCGCCTCCGTCTACGCGCCCGGGCTCAAGCCCATGGACTTCCACGCGGTCGCGGAGGCCTACGTGGACGGTGCGTGGCACGTGGTCGACGCCACGAGGCTGGCCCCGCGCGAGTCGCTGGTCCGGATCGCCACGGGCCGGGACGCCACCGACACCGCGTTCCTGTCCTACTACGGCGGCCAGCTCTCCATCCGGGCCATGACCGTCACCGCGGCGGTGCACGCACTCCTGCCGACGACCGGCGCCACGGGGCTCGTCCCGCTGCGGTGAGCGGCTAGATCGACAGCCCGACCAGCGAGCCCACCGCGTAGGTCACGGCCATCGCGATCGAGCCCCCGAGCACGTTGCGGACCACGGCCCGCCGCGGCTCTGCGTCGCTGAACCGCGCCGCGACCAGTCCCGTGAGGACCAGCGCGACGACGACCGCGGCGAACGTGGCCGGCGCCCGCACGGCACCCCAGGGGGCCAGCACGACGAGCAACGGGACGAGCCCGCCGACCAGGAACGCGCCGAGCGACGCCACGGCTGCGTGCCACGGGTTCGTGTACTCCTCGGGACCCGTCACCACCAGCGTCGGCAGCACCCGCCCGCGCCGCACGGCGGACCGCTCCGCGTCGCGCTGGCTGCTCACCGACACGTACTCCCCCGCCGCCATGGACAACGCTCCGGCGACGAGCGCCGCGATGCCCGCGAGTGCGATCGTGCCCACCGGCGTGGCTGCGCCGGCGACGCCGAGCACGGTCGCGGCGACCGAGACGATCCCGTCGTTGGCGCCGAGGACACCGGCGCGCAGCCAGTTCAGGCTCCTCAGCGTGGGGGCCGGTCGGTGCGTCTGGAGGACGGTCATACCTCCACGGTAGGCACCCCGGGGCGGCTTGTCATCGAAGCAAAGCCTGCCCTGACCTGCGGTAACGCAGGATTGCCTCACCTATGTCAGGCGCTCTCCCGCAGGTTCCGGCGGCGGCCCTCGACCTCGACGAGCTCCGCGAACGCGGCCTGGTAGGCGGCCGGGTCGGCCTCGGCGTCCATCCGCTGCAGGCGTCCGCGGAGATCGGCGATGTGCCGCGTGAACCCGATCTCCACCAGGCGGAGCACGACGCCCTTCACGTACCCCTCGAGCGACTCCGGCCGGTCCTCGGGCAGCGGTGCGACGGCGAGCTCGGTGACCAGAGCGCGGACCGGCTCGGCGGCCTGCTCGATCACGGCCCCCACCCAGCCGGTCGATCCGCCCGAGCTCTGCAGCAGCGGGCGCGCGACGGTCAGTCCGCCGGCCGCGCGGATCGCCTCGTGCACGGCGCGGTACGCGGGGGCGCCGAAGGCGTCGGACGGCAGCTCGTCGAAGTCGGGGGCCACGAGGTCCGGGCGCTGCAGCACGACCTCCAGGGCGGTCCGCTCGATCTGCGCGACCGGGTCCCGGCGGTCGGGGACGGGCATGCGGGCGACCGGCACCTGCACCGGCTCGGACGACGGGCGCTCGGTGCGGGGGGCGGCAGGTCGGGTCGACGGGGACGCGCCCTGCACCGCTCGGCGCACGGAGTCCTGGTCGTCGATCCCCAGCCAGCCCGACAGCAGCCTCGTGTACTCGGGGCGCAGCCCGGCGTCGCGGATCCCCGCGACGATCGGAGCCGCCGCCCGCAGCGCGCCGATCCGGCCCTCGGCGGTGCGCAGGTCGTACGACGCGAGGGTGGAACGGATGACGAACTCGTAGAGCGGGGTCCGGCCGGCCACCAGGGCGCGGACGGCGTCCGGTCCCTTCGCCTGGCGGAGCTCGCACGGGTCCATGCCCGACTTCTCGACGGCGACGAACGTCTGCGCGGAGAACGACTGGTCCTCGCCGAACGCCCGCAGCGCCGCCTTCTGGCCGGCCGCGTCACCGTCGAACGTGAAGATGATCTCCCCGCCGACGGAGGCCCCCGACGCCAGCTGCACTCCCCCGCTGGACCCCGAGTCGCCGATCAGCCGGCGCACGATCCGGGCGTGGTCCGAGCCGAACGCGGTCCCGCACGTGGCGACGGCGGTGCCGACGCCCGACAGGTGCATGGCCATGACGTCGGTGTACCCCTCGACGACGACGACGCGCTTGTCGCGCTGCAGGTCCCGCTTGGCCAGGTCGATCCCGTAGAGCACGTGCGACTTCTTGTAGAGCGGGGTCTCCGGGGTGTTCAGGTACTTGGGTCCCTGGTCCTCGGCGAACAGGTGGCGCGCCCCGAAGCCGACGGTCTCCCCCGTCACCTCACGGATGGGCCAGACCAGCCTGCCGCGGAACCGGTCGTACACGCCGCGCTGCCCCTGGCTGACCAGCCCGGAGAGCGTGAGCTCGGCCTCGGTGAACCCGCGACCGCGCAGGTGGCGCATGAGCGAGTCCCAGCCCTGGGGCGCGAACCCGACGCCGAAGTCGGCCGCTGCCGTGCGGTCGAACCCCCGCTCGGCGAGGAACTGACGGCCCGCTGCGGCCGCCGGGGTGCTCAGCTGCTCGCGGTAGAACTCCTCGGCGACCTTGTGCGCCTCGATGAGCCGACGACGCTTGCCGGGCTCCTCACCGGGACGCGGCGCACCGCCCTCCTCGTACCGGAGCTGCAGCCCGACCTTGCCGGCCAGGTACTCGACCGCCTCGGAGAAGCCCAGGCCGTCGACCTTCTGCACGAAGTCGATGACGTCGCCGCCCTCGCCGCAGCCGAAGCAGTGGTAGCGGCCGACCTGGGGGCGCACGTGGAAGGAGGGTGAGCGCTCGTCGTGGAACGGGCACAGGCCCTTCATCGAGCCCACGCCCGCGGACCTCAGCGTGACGTGCTGCCCGACGATCTCCTCGATGTGGGCACGCTCGCGGACCGCTTCCACGTCCTCCCGCCGGATGCGTCCTGCCACGCGAGGAGTCTAGGCGTCGGCGCCCACCCGGAAGACCGGGTTCACACGAGCGCCGCAGGGCCGCCGTGCCGGGGCGGGTGGACCAGCCGCGCGTGCAGCTCGGCCGCCGAGACGTCGGTGAGCGAGGCCACCTGGTCGATCACCACGCGCAGGCGGGCGCCGTCGTCGGCCGCCTCCGCCCAGTCCGCGGCGAACGGGGGCTCGAGGGCGATCGGCGCCCGGTCGGACAGCACGTGCACCAGGTCCACCAGCACCTCGCGCTGGCGGTGGTAGAGGGGTTCGAGCTCACGCGGGGCCATCACGTAGGCGACCGCGAGGCCCTTGAGCACCAGGATCTCCGCGAGGGTCTCGTGCGGCACGATCAGGTCCGCCGCGTACCGGGTGAGCGGCCCCGGCCCGTACTCCTGCCGGGTGGCCAGCTGGGAGGCCTTGGCGAACCGGCCGATGAGCTGGCTGGTGGAGTCCTTGAGCGAGGCCAGCGCGGCGCGGGAGCCGTCGAAACCCGGGCGCCACAGCTGCGCCGCCAGGAGCCGGTCCATCGCGTCCTGCAGGCCGTCGGCGCTCACCCCGTCGCCGTACCAGGTCTGCACGGCCTCGACTACCCGGTCGCGCTCGTCCGGGACGGCCAGCACCTCGAGGTCCAGGCGCCCGCCGACGACGGCGTCCTCGACGTCGTGCACGGAGTAGGAGATGTCGTCCGCCAGGTCCATGACCTGCGCCTCGAGGCACTTGCGGCCGTCCGGAGCATGCTCGCGCAGCCACTCGAACACCGGCAGGTCGTCCTCGTAGACGCCGAACTTGTGCGTCGGTCTCCCGCTGGCCGCGCTGACGGGACCCTGCAGGTGCCGCCACGGGTACTTCACCGAGGCGTCAAGGCTGGCGCGGGTGAGGTTGAGCCCGACCGCACGCCCGTCGGGGGCCACGACCTTGGGCTCCAGCCGGGTGAGCAGGCGCAGAGTCTGCGCGTTGCCCTCGAACCCGCCGATGTCCTTGGCCAGGTGCGCGAGCGCCCGTTCCCCGTTGTGCCCGAACGGGGGGTGCCCGAGATCGTGGGCGAGGCAGGCGGTGTCGACGATGTCGGGGTCGCACCCCAGCGCCTTGCCGATCTCCCGGCCCACCTGCGCGACCTCGAGCGTGTGCGTGAGCCGCGTGCGCACGAAGTCGTCGGACGACGGCCCGAGCACCTGCGTCTTGGCCCCCAGCCGCCGCAGCGCCGAGGAGTGCACCAGACGTGCGCGGTCGCGCTCGAACGCCGTACGCTCACGGGACTTGACCGGCTCCTGCACCCAGCGCTCCCGGTCGGCGTCGACGTAGCCGTCGACGTCGAGGGACTGGTCCAGTGCGGTCACGGGGCCAGCGTAACGAGCGGGGCCGACGGGGTGGTCTCAGCCGATGCCCGGCGGACCGTCCCCCACCGGCGCGCGCGAGTGTGCAACGCTCTCGCAGCGACATCATGAACGGCGACGGACGAGGAGGTCAGGTGTCCCCTACGCTGCCGCCTGTGCGTACCCGCCTGACGGATCTGGCCGAGCAGGCCGGCGTCAGCACGGCCACGGTGTCCCGGGTCCTGAACGGCAAGCACGGCGTGTCCGCCCAGGCCCGCCAAGCCGTNCTGACGGATCTGGCCGAGCAGGCCGGCGTCAGCACGGCCACGGTGTCCCGGGTCCTGAACGGCAAGCACGGCGTGTCCGCCCAGGCCCGCCAAGCCGTCCTCGCCGCCCTCGACGTGCTCGGCTACGAACGACCCGAGAAGCTGCGCACCCGCTCCGCCGGCCTGGTCGGCCTCGTCGTCCCCGAGCTGTCCAACCCCGTGTTCCCCGCCTTCGCCCAGGTCATCGAGACCATGCTCACCGAACGCGGCTACACCCCCCTGCTGTGCACCCAGTCCCCCGGCGGCACCACCGAGGACCAGTACGTCGAGATGCTCCTCGAGCACAACGTCGACGGCATCGTGTTCGTCTCGGGCCTGCACGCCGACACCACCACCAGCAAGGACCGCTACCACCGGCTGCGCAGCATGGTTCCTCGGGGACGNACCCCCCTGCTGTGCACCCAGTCCCCCGGCGGCACCACCGAGGACCAGTACGTCGAGATGCTCCTCGAGCACAACGTCGACGGCATCGTGTTCGTCTCCGGGCTGCACGCCGACACCACCGCGTCCAAGGACCGCTACCACCGGCTACGCAGCCGCGGGATGCCCATCGTCCTGATCAACGGTCACGCTGACGGCGTCGACGCCCCCTCGGTCTCCACCGACGACTCCGCCGCCCTGGACATCGCCTTCCGCCACCTGATCTCCCTCGGCCACCGCAGCATCGGGCTGGCCATCGGCCCCGAGCGCTTCGTGCCGGCCGCCCGCAAGCGCCACGAGTTCGCTGCCAACCTCGAGCGCCACCTGGGCATCTCCGACCCCGCCGGGCACGTGGTCACGACGCTGTTCACGGTCGAAGGCGGTCAAGCCGCCGCCCTGGAGCTCATCGACTCCGGCCACACCGCGATCATCTGCGGCTCCGACCTCATGGCCCTCGGTGCCATCCGCGCCGCGCGGTCCCGCGGGCTGACCGTGCCGGGCGACCTGTCCGTGGTCGGCTTCGACGACTCCCCGCTGATCGCGTTCACCGACCCGCCCCTGACCCCTGGTCGCCGAGATCACCGGCACCCCCGCCTCGCGCACCGAGCTCAAGTTCCACCCCGAGCTCATCGTCCGCAGCTCCACCGGAGCCGCACCCACGGGCTGAGGGGCTACGCGAGCCGCCAGACCTGGACGCCCGGTCCGTCCGCAGGCAGGGCGAGCGCCCCGTCCACGAGGGGCAGGTCGGCGCCGCCGTAGAGGTTCTGCGCCGACGCCGCCTCGAGCAGGTGACCCGGCAGCGCGGCGCCCGCCCAGGGCGCCCGCGCGAGGAGCACCAGGACGCGTTCTTCGGCGGTCTCGCGCAGGAACGCCACCGCGTCGTCGGTGACCACGGCCCAGCGCAGCCCGCCGGTGCGCAGGGCGCCCGAGGACCGGCGCAGCGCGGCGAGGCGCCGGTACGTCTCGAACGTGCTGCCGTCCCAGTGCGAGCCACCGCCGGCGTCGATGTCGTCCCACGGCATGCTGGCGCGGGCCTGCTCCCCGTTGGACCCGGTCAGGCCACCCTCGTCGCCCGCGAACACCACGGGCGTGCCCGGGTACGTGAAGAGCATGGCCGCGGCCACCTCGACGCGCTCCCGGGTACCGACGACCGTGCGCAGTCGCGCCGTGTCGTGCGACGCCAGCATGTTCCACTGGTGCCGCGTCACCGACCACGGCACGACCGCGTCGAAGTCCCGCATCGAGTCGACCATGGTGCGCCCGCCCCGGCGGGGCACGGGGACCGGCATCCCGATGAACGGCAGGCTGCTGTCCGGCTCCACGAGCCACGACCACACCGGGCGCGTGAACGCCGAGTAGTTCATATTCACGTGCCAGCCGCCGACGCCCATGTCCGAGCTGGCGTCGTGGAAGTGCTCCGAGACGAGGACGGCCTCGGGGTTGTGCGCGCGCATCGTGGCGCGGATCATCCGGGCGACCTCGTGGGTCTGGTCCTGGCTGCCATAGCGGCCGGTCATGTTGGCGACGTCGATCCGCCAGCCGTCGAGGTCGAACGGCTCGCGCATCCACCGGGCGATGACCGAGTCGGGACCGTCGACCATGCGCGCCGCCAGTCCGGGAGCGGACCAGTCGAGCTTCGGGAGGGACGCGTGCTCCAGCCAGCCGACGTACCCGGGCTCCTCGTCGGTCCGGTAGTAGAACCGGGCCTCCTCGCTCGACGGGTCCACCTGCGCGCGGACGAACCACTCGTGGCCCGCGCCGGTGTGGTTGGTGGTGAGGTCACCGACCAGGCGCATCCGCCGCGCGTGCAGGGCGGCGGACAGCGACGCGAGCGCGGCGTCGCCGCCGAGGAGCGGGTCGACGTGGTCGAACGTGCTCGCGTCGTAGCGGTGGTTGGACCGCGCCGGGAAGACGGGCGTGAGGTACAGGGTGTCGACGCCGAGGCGCTGCAGGTGGTCCAGCCGCGACTCGATCCCCGGCAGGTCGCCACCGAACCACTGCGCGGACGTGTCCCGTCCGAGCGCGGCCGGCTCCGTCCCCCACGGCACGGGACGGGCCCAGTCCGGCGCCGGGCCGACGGGCTCGCCATGGTGCCCGGTGGAGCGGGCGAACCGGTCCGGGAACACCTGGTAGACCATCGCGGAGTCGAGCCACGCGGGTGCCGGGTCGTGCGCCGTGAGGCGGAAGTCCGCGGCGTCCGGGATGTCACGGCGGTGTGTCCCGCGGCCGTTGAGCCACCGGTACCCACCGGCCTCGTCGAGCAGGAACCGGTAGCTGGTGAGCGGGTTGTGCACCAGGACGTCGGCGACGTACCAGCGCTCGTGCTCCGTGACCCGGTCCAGCCGCGCCTGCTCGAGCCGGGGCTCCCCGTCCCGGACCGTGCGCAGCCAGACTGCGCGCTCGGCGTTCTCGGCAGGGACGCGCACACGGACGGGCACCCGCTCACCGAGGGCGGCACCGGGCGGCGCGTACAGAGGCGAGCCGTCGTGATGGGGATCGCCGAGCAGGTGCACTGACGTCACCCCTTGACCGAGCCTGCCGTCAGGCCGGCGACGATGTACTTCTGCAGGAAGAGGAACAGGAGGATCACGGGGATGGCCGCGAGCACGGCACCCGCCGCGAACAGGCCCCACCTCGCCGTCCGCTCGTCGGCAGCCCAGAAGTAGAGCCCCACGGCGAGCGTGAACTCCTCGGGCCGCTGCAGGACGACCTTCGCGACGATGAACTCCCCGAACGTCCCGATGAACGACAGGAGCCCGACGACGGCGAGGATGGGCGCGACCAGCCGCAGGATGATCGTCCAGAAGATCTGCGCGTGGGTGGCGCCGTCGATCTTCGCCGCCTCGTCCAGCTCCCGCGGCACGGTGTTGAAGAACCCGTACATGAGGAACGTGTTCACCCCGAGCGCGCCGCCCAGGTACACCGCGATCAGCCCGAACCGGCTGTTGAGGCCGAGCACCGGAAACACGTCGCCGATCGACAGCAGCAGCAGGAAGATCGCGACGAAGGCCAGCATCTGCGGGAAGATCTGCACGATCAGCAGGCCGGTCAGGCTGGACCGCCGGCCCTGGAACCGGAACCGCGAGAACGCGTACGCCGCTGCTCCGCCCATGAGGACCGTGCCCACGGCGGTCACCGTGGAGACCACGAGGGAGTTGACGAACCAGCTCCCGTAGCCCCGGCCCCACAGGTCGCGGTAGTTCTCCAGGTCGATCGTGCGGAACAGCTGGTTCGACCCGGTCAGCGTGCCGCCCGGGTTCAGGGACGCCGACAGCACATAGAGGAGCGGCAGGATGCAGGCCGCGATCGTCACGATGGCGACGACGTGCCGCCAGCCGACCTCGAGCCACCAGCGCCGCCCACGCAGCTGCAGGTCCCGCTTCACGGCGGTGTCGGCCATCTCAGATCTCCTCGAGGGTGCGGGTGCGGCGGAAGCCGAGCCAGGCGATGAGGCCGACGACCACGAAGATCAGGATCGACAGCGCGCTCGCCAGGCCGTACTGCTTGGTCCCGCTCTCGAAGGCCACGGAGTAGACCATCGTGATGAGGATGTCGGTGTGGCCCACCACGACCGGTGTCCCGACGAAGTTGGGGCCGCCGCCGGTCAGCATGTAGATCAGCGTGAAGTTGTTGAAGTTGAACGCGAACGAGGAGATCAACAGCGGCGCCACCGAGATCATGAGCAGCGGCAGCGTCATGGAGCGGAGGATGCGCATCCTGCCCGCACCGTCGATGCGCGCGGCCTCGATGGTGTCCTCCGGGATCGACTGCAGCGCGCCGGTGCAGACCAGGAACATGTACGGGAAGCCCAGCCAGAGGTTGACCATGAGGATCGACACCTTGGCCAGCCACGGATCCGTCAGCCACGGGATGTCCGCACCACCCAGCAGGACCTCGTTGATGTAGCCGAACTTCGGGTTGAGCATGCCCTTCCAAACCAGCGCGGAGAGGAACCCCGGGAAGGCGTACGGGAGGATCAGCAGCGACCGGTAGACCTTCCGGCCGCGGACGCGCGGGTCGTTGAACACGATCGCGAGGAACAGCCCGAGGGCGAACGTGGTGGCCACCGACAGCGCGGCGAACACGAACGTCCAGGCGGTGATCTGCAGGAACGGCCCCGTCAGCCGGGGGTCGTTGAAGACGCGCGTGAAGTTGTCGAAGCCGACACCGACCCGCCAGCCCGGGGTGAGCCGGTCGCCGTCCTCCGAGACGAAGTTGCCGGAGTCCGACGGGGTGTACGTCTCGCCCGTCGCCGTGTCGGTGAACGTGTCGGTCTCGGGGTCGTACACCAGCGTCGGCTGGTAGACGTATCCGGTCGAGCCGTCCTGGGTGCGCACCGACCCGTCGGCGGAGTCGTCGGAGAGCGGGACGCGCAGGGCGGTGATCGCCTCCTGGTCCTCGGCGATCCCGGCGAACCCGAGGACCTCCCAGCCGGGGACAGCGGTGGCCCGGTCACCGTCGACCGAGGCGCCGTCGACAGGCGCGAACGGCTCGTCGGCCGTACCGACCTCCACCTCGCCGTCCTGCACGATGGCGAAGCCGAGCTCGTCGCCGCTGCGCACCACGGTCACCGGCAGCGTCGGGGAGCCCTCGACGCGGGTCTCGGTCTGGATCGCGATGGACTCGATCGCGTCGGACTTGGTCGAGTTGTGGCCGTCGCCGTAGTTCGTGAACGCCACGTAGCCGGTGTAGGCCATGACGAACAGCTGGTAGACCAGCAGGAAGAGCAGTCCGGGGACCAGATACTTCCCGGGGACCGCGCGGCGGGAGAAGTAGACCCAGTTCACGACCACGAGCGCCAGGGCGAGGAACGCGACGATGCCCCAGGACTCCACGGCCAGCGCGGTCAGGATGCCGTAGACGCCCAGCGCGTCGACGAGGGCGACGAGCACGAGCTTGGCGAGGAAGCCCGCCGAGAAGTTCCGGGCATGCGAGCCGTCACCGCGCGAGCGGCGCGGCGACCTGGTGCCGGGCTCCTCCGGAGGGGCGGGGGGCGCCACGGTCTGCTGGTCGGTCATGCGGGTCCTCCGGGACGCGGGTCACTGCTGCAGGGATCGCCGCGACGGTGCGGCGAGGGCAAGGACATCCCGCCGGGCGGCTGCGCGCCACCCGACGGGACGTCCTGGACCGTCAGACCTTGTCGACGGCGTCCTGGATGTTGGTCACCATCGTGTTCCAGGCACCGGCCGGCTCGGCCTGGCCGCTGATGATCTGCGCCTCGGTGGCGCCCCAGAAGGCCCACACGGTGCTCATGGCCGGGATCGCCGGCATGGGGGCACCGGTCGAGCCGGCGTCGTTGAAGCCCTTGAGGATCGGGTCCTCGACCTTGGCGGCGGAGGCGGCGTTGGCCGGCATGCGGCCACCCTCCTCGAACAGCATGTCCTGAGCGGCCTCGGTGGAGAGGTAGTTCACGACGAGCTCGTTGGCGAGGACCGGGTTCTCCGACTTGGCCGAGATGAAGACGCCCTGGACCCCGACGAACGGCTGGGCGGGCTGGCCGCCGGCGCTCGGGACGGGGAGCACGGAGATGTCCATGCCCGCCTCGGCGAACGCCGAGGTGTTCCACGGGCCGGTGATCATGTACGGCGCCTGGCCGTCGAGGAACGCCTGCTTGGCCTTGTCGCCGTCGATCGCGAGGTCGAGGACCTTGTCGGTGCCCAGCTTGGCCAGGTACGCGGCGAACGCCTCACCGGCGGGGCCGCCGAGGGCGAGCGTGTCGGTGTAGGAGCCGTCCGCGGACTGCTCGAACACCGGGGCGCCGAACGAGGTCTGCAGCGGGTACAGGTGGTACGGGTCGGACGCCTCGCCCTGCTGGATCAGCACGGAGAACGGGGTGCCCGTGCCCTTGGCCTGGGCGACCAGCTCGTCGAACGTCGTCGCGGTGGTCTCCGTGAGGAGCGCGTTGTTGCGGACCAGCGCGATGTTCTCGATGGAGATCGGCGTGCCGTAGATCTTGCCGTCGTAGGTGACGCCGGCGATCGCCGAGTCGGAGAAGTCCGCCGCCTTGTCGCCCAGCTCGATGGGGGCCACGACGCCGTTGTTGACCCACTCGCCGAGGCCGTCGTGCGCCGAGACGATGATGTCCGGGCCCTCGCCCGTCGGGACCTGCGCGACGAAGTCCTTGCCGATGTCGCCCGAGGCCTTCTGGACGAGCTCGACCTCGACGCCGGTCTCCTCGGTGAAGGCGGCGACGACCGGCTCCATCTCGTTGATGCGGGTGTCGTCGACCCACATCGTCAGCGTGCCGCTGGCCGTCGCGTCGGTGCCGGCGCTGGTCTCCGTGTCAGCCGGGTCGGCAGACCCGGAGCAGGCGGCGAGGGCGAGCGTGATGCCCAGGGCCGCAGCGGTGAGGGGGATGCTCCGTCGCATCGTGAGTCTCCTAGATCGTGAGAATGCCGCTCGGCAGATCCCGACGATCGACCGGCGCTGGCGTGATGTCGTGACGGTAACCTCGTTGTCTCATCGGCTGCAAGTCGTTACGGTAAGTTGCAGCGAACTGTTGCAGAAGCGTGATTAAGGGCGATCCCTCCGGCTTCTCGCGTCGGTTGCGACCCGGACAAAGGAGTGACGTGGCCCCCGAAGTGCCCATCGTGCGTACCCGTCTGACGGATCTGGCCGAGCAGGCCGGCGTCAGCACGGCCACGGTGTCCCGGGTCCTGAACGGCAAGCACGGCGTGTCCGCCCAGGCCCGCCAAGCCGT